>NZ_JBFRGJ010000006.1:0-410315 GCF_052115265.1 Terrabacter sp. 2RAF25 | reverse complement strand
GAACACGCCACCAACGGGTCCGATCCGTAACGTCATGCCGGCCACCTTGGCCCAGCGGCCCACGGTGCGACGCTCCACCCCGATCCGACGCGCTACCTCCAACACCGACAGCCCCTGCTCCAGCAGCCCCAACGCCTGCTGCCGCTGAGYCAATGAGTACGTCCCCGGGATTCCACCCATCGCCTGCCTCCACGCAATCCGTGTTGCGCAGACGATCTGACGCCAAGGTGTGCACTCGATGGCGGGTCCCGGTCGAGTGCTCAGTTCCCGACGGTCTCTGACCGGGTCAGGGGGCGGGGGTCACTCCCACTCGATGGTGCCCGGCGGCTTGCTCGTGACGTCGAGCACGACCCGGTTGACCTCTTCGACCTCGTTGGTGATGCGCGTCGAGATGGTCGAGAGCACGTCGTAGGGCACCCGCGCCCAGTCGGCGGTCATCGCGTCCTCGGACGCGACGGGACGCAGCACGACGGGGTGACCGTAGGTGCGGCCGTCGCCCTGGACGCCGACCGAGCGGACGTCGGCGAGCAGGACGACCGGGCACTGCCAGATGTCGCGGTCGAGGCCGGCCCTCGTCAGCTCCTCGCGGGCGATCGCGTCGGCCCGGCGCAGGATCGCGAGCCGCTCGGCGTCGACGGCGCCGATGATGCGGATGCCGAGGCCGGGGCCGGGGAACGGCTGGCGCCAGACGATGACCTCGGGAACACCGAGCTCGAGCCCGACCTGGCGCACCTCGTCCTTGAAGAGGGAGCGCAGCGGCTCGATGAGGGAGAACTGGAGGTCGTCCGGCAGGCCGCCGACGTTGTGGTGGCTCTTGATGTTGGCCGCGCCCTCGCCGCCGCCGGACTCGACGACGTCGGGGTAGAGCGTGCCCTGGACGAGCCACTTGACGGGGTGCTCCTCGTCGCCGCGGTCGTGCACGACGTCGCGCGCCGCCTGCTCGAAGACGCGGATGAACTGCTCGCCGATGATCTTGCGCTTGGTCTCCGGGTCGGTGACCCCGGCGAGCGACTCGAGGAAGCGCTCGCGGGCGTCGACGACGACCAGGTCGACGCCGGTCGCCTCGACGAAGTCCTTCTCGACCTGCTCGGCCTCGCCCTCGCGCAAGAGGCCGTGGTCGACGAAGACACACGTCAGCTGGTCGCCGATCGCCTTCTGCACCAAGGCCGCCGCGACGGAGGAGTCGACGCCTCCGGAGAGCGCGCAGAGCACGCGGTCCTCGCCGACCTGCTCGCGGATCGACTCGACGAGGTCGTCGACGACGTGCCCGGGGGTCCAGTCGGGCGTGATGTGCGCGCCCTTCCAGAGGAAGTTCTCGAGCACTCGCTGCCCCTGATCGGAGTGCAGCACCTCGGGGTGCCACTGCACGCCGTAGAGGCGCCGCTCGTCGTCCTCGAACGCGGCCACCGGCGTACCTGCGGTGGTCGCGGTGACCACGAAACCGTCCGGCGCGGCGCTCACGGAGTCGCCGTGCGACATCCACACGACCTGGCTCGGCGGCTGTCCCGCGAAGAGGGTCGACTCGACGTCGCTGATCGCGGCGTCGGTCTTGCCGTACTCGCGCGCGCCGGTGCGGGCGACGGTGCCACCGAGGGCCTGGGCCATCGACTGGAAGCCGTAGCACATGCCGAAGACGGGCACGCCGGCCTCGAGCAGCGCCGGGTCGAGGCGGGGAGCGCCCTCCTCGTACACCGAGCTGGGCCCGCCCGAGAGGATGACCGCCGCCGGCTCCTTGGCGAGCATGTCGGCGACGCTCATCGAGTGCGGGACGACCTCGCTGTAGACCTGTGCCTCGCGCACCCGTCGGGCGATCAGCTGGGCGTACTGCGCGCCGAAGTCGACGACGAGGACGGGGTGGCTCTGCAGGTCGGTCGGGTGCGCTTCGCTCACGGGCGCCAGCCTATCGGCCCGGCGAGTGCCCTCCGGACGCCGTCCGGTGGGCACCGGGGCGCCCCCGAACCCGGCTCAGGCGGGCTCGGTGCCACCGACCGCGTACGCCCGTGAGAGCAGAGCCTCCGTGGCGATGGTGTTGCGGCGCTCGGCGATCCACGGCACGACCGGGACGAAGCCCGCCAGCAGGTTCTTGACGATGCGCACCATGCCCCACGCGGACTTGATGCCGAGGTTGGCGACCGATGCGGCATACGCCATGTAGATGACGCCGTGGATGGGGCTCCAGTACTGCGTGAGCACGTTGGTCTGCTTGAAGCCGTACTTCATGACCATCTCGAGCAGCAGCACGAACAGGGCGATGCCGGCCACGGTTGCGAGGATGCGGTAGATCCTCAGGGCCGCCCGGATCTGTTGCGGCTTGGCCAGGGTCTGGGGGTACGTGCTCACGTGGTCGCGCCTTCTCTCGGTGCGTCTTTCGGTGCAGCCGCGGGGTCCTCCGCCTGCTGCTCTGCTCGGAACATCTTCCACCACATCCAGATCGCGAAGATCCCGAAGACCCACCACTGGACGGCGTACGCGGCGTTGCGCAGGTTGAGTGGCGCGTCGAGGGGTGGTGGTGGCACACGCGTCAGACCGGTCGACGAGACGTCGGCGCCCGCGGACGATCCCGGTGTCTCGGCCGATGCGAGGACGACGGCGTTGTAGAGGTCGCCGGGCCACTCGTTGACGAGCGTCGCGAGGTCGATGGAGCGGACCTGCGGCGCCGGCAGCGGATCGCCCGGCCGAGGCGACTCCCCGGGGCCCAGGGTGCCGCTCACGGTGACGACGCCAGCCGGTGGGGCGGGCGCCTCGGCGGGGGTTCCGTCGACGAAGCCCCGGAGCACCGGCACGGTGCCACCGGCGCTCTCGAGGGGGGTGACGACCCACGAGCCGGCCCGGCCACCCAGGCGGCGGTCGACGACGAGCAGGGTGCGCTCGGCGGCATACGTGCCGGTGACGGTGACGGGGCGGTTCGACATCTCGGCGCGGAAGTCGCTGTGGGCTGCCGTGACCTGCTGCAGGGGCGCCCGCTCGAGCGCCGCGGCCGCGGCAACCGTCTCCTGCCGGCCGGAGTCGCGGGCGACCCCGAGCTGCCACATGCCGAGCCAGCTGCAGGCGGCGACCACGACCGCCAGGCCGGCGAGCATGCCGACCCAGCGAGGGGTGAGCAGCTGCCGGAACACGCCCCAAGGGTAGGTCACCCCCTCGGCGCCGACCTGCCCCGGGCCACCCATCCGTGCCAGACTCCTGCGCCATGTCCACGATCCGCCGCCACCCGGGCCGTATGCCGTCACGTGCCGTCCTCGTCGCGTCCGCGGTCCTGCTCACGTCCGTCTCCGTCGTCGCGGGGTGCGGCGCGGACGCCCCGTCGAGCCGGCCGACCGTGACGGTCTTCGTCGACCCGCCGACGACGGCGACGGCCGCGCCGGCGCCGTCGACGACCTCGGTGCCCACGGTGGCCGCGCAGCCGACCACGGCCGCTGTCCCGACCGCGCTCGCCGTCGGGCGTCAGCGCAACGCCCCGCACTCGTACGCCGAGGCCCGCGCCCGCATCCAGTCGGCCACGGCCGCGGCATCGGTGACCGACCACTTCCAGAGCCCCAGCGGCAACATCGTCTGCCACCTGGGCGGCGCGCAGGGCCTCGCCGCGTGCGAGGTCGGGTCGGGGCGCGTCGCAGCGCCCCTGCCGTCGATCTGCCCGGCGGGTGGCCCCACGGTCATCGGCCGCATCGAGCTCCAGGCGTCCGGGGCACGACCGGTCTGCAACTCCGACACGATCCGCGATGGGGGCGAGCCGAAGCTGCCCTACGGCTCACGCACCGCCGCGCTCGACCCGGTCGCCTGCGTCAGCGAGGAGGCGGGCGTCACGTGCGTCGACAGCGGGTCGCGGCACGGTTTCTTCCTCGCCCGCGGCACGTTCGTCACGTTCTGACGGTCCGGCCCGTGGTCGGAGCGACCGGTCGCAGCACATAGGATTGGGGCCACGACCTGACGTGGACCGATCCGCACACCCGACGACCGAGGGGCCGCCGTGGCGCAACTGCTGCTCTTGCACCTGCTGGCCGCCGTCGTCGCGCCGTGGCTCGCGAAAGTGCTCCGCGCCAAGGCTTTCCTGGTTCTCGCCGTCGCTCCCGCTGCCTCCTTCGGGTGGCTGGTCTCCGTCTCAGGTGATGTTCGCGCGGGCAACCTTCCGACACAGCGCATCTCGTGGGTTCCCGGCCTCGGCATCGACCTCGACTTCCAGCTCACCACGCTGTCGTGGGTGCTCGCGCTGCTCGTCACCGGCGTCGGCGCGCTCGTGCTGCTCTACTGCAGGTGGTACTTCTCCGACCGCGACCCCACGCTCTGGCGCTTCACGTCGGTGTTCACCGCCTTCGCCGGCGCGATGCTCGGGCTCGTCCTCACCGACAACCTGCTCGTGCTCTACGTCTTCTGGGAGCTGACGACGGTCTTCTCCTACCTGCTCATCGGCCACAACCCGGCGAGCTCGACGAACCGTCGGGCCGCGATGCAGGCGCTCATCGTCACGACGTTCGGCGGCCTGGCGATGCTCATCGGCATCATCGCCCTCGGCGTGCACCACACCTACTCCATCAGCGAGCTGGTCGCCGACCCGCCGGCTCTCGACGGCGTCACCGTGGCCGCGCTCGTGCTGCTGCTCGTGGGGGCCCTGTCGAAGTCCGCGCTCGTGCCGTTCCACTTCTGGCTGCCGGGGGCCATGGCCGCACCCACCCCCGTGAGCGCGTACCTCCACGCCGCCGCCATGGTCAAGGCCGGCATCTACCTCGTGGCGCTGCTCGCACCCGCGTTCGCCGGGGCCCCCGCCTGGCACGCGCTGACGGTCGGCCTCGGCCTCTTCACGATGCTCGTCGGCGGCTGGCGGGCCCTGCGGCAGCACGACATCAAGCTGCTCCTCGCCTACGGCACGGTGAGCCAGCTCGGCTTCATCGTCGCCATCGCCGGGCTCGGGACGAAGACCTCCGCCCTGTCGGCGCTCGCCCTCGTCATCGCGCACGGCCTCTTCAAGTCGACGCTCTTCCTCACCGTCGGCGTCGTCGACAAGAGCACGGGCACCCGCGACCTGCGCGAGCTGTCCGGCGTCGGCCGGCGCCTGCTGCCGGTGTCGGTGCCGGCCACCCTCGCGGCCCTGTCGATGGCGGGCATCATCCCGCTCGCCGGGTTCGTCTCGAAGGAGAGCGCCCTCGAGGCGTTGTGGCAGGACGTCCAGACGTCGACGCCCCTGCCGGCACCGTGGAGCTGGCTCGCGATCGCCGGGGTCGTCGCCGGCTCGGCGCTCACCGTCGCCTACACGGCGCGCTTCCTCTGGGGCGCCTTCGCGACGAAGCCCGGCGTCGAGCCCACGCCGGTGAAGGCGGCCCACCCCGGCTTCGTGCTCTCTCCCCTCCTGCTGGGCGTCGGGTGCCTGCTGCTCGGGCTGCTCTCGCCGCTCGAGTCACCCTGGCTGATGCCGTATGCCGTCGCGTTCCCCGTCGGGGAGGCGCCGGCGACCCTGTCGCTCTGGCACGGCGTCACCGTGCCCCTCATGCTGTCCCTGGTCTCGGTCGGCCTCGGCCTGCTGCTCTTCAGCCGACGCGACCTGGTCGGTCGGGCGCAGGCGAGAGTGCCGGCCCTCGTCGACGGCGAGCGCGGGTTCGCGCGCACGCTGCGCTGGGTCGACCGGGGCGCCGTCGAGACCACGGCGGTGACCCAACGCGGCTCGCTGCCCATCTACCTCGCGGCGATCCTCATCGTCTTCGTCGCGCTGCCCGGCGTCGCTGCTGCGACTCGCGGGTCGTTCCCGTCGATTCGCTTGTGGGACAACCCCGGCCAGGCCGTCGTCGGAGTCTTCATGGTGGCTGCCGCCGTGCTCGTGCTCGTCACGCGACGCCGCCTCACCGCCGTCATGCTCGTCGGCGCCACCGGCTACGGTGTCTCGCTCCTGTTCATCCTCCACGGCGCCCCCGACCTCGCCATCACGCAGATGCTCGTCGAGACCGTGTCGCTCGTCGTCTTCGTGCTGGCCCTGCGCCGACTGCCGACGAAGTTCACGAGGCACCCGCACTCGCCCTCACGCACCTGGCGGATCGCCCTGGGCGTCGCCGTCGGCACCTCGGTCGGTCTCATCGCGCTCGTCGCGTCGGGCGGGCGCACGGCTGACCCGGTGTCGGTCGACTTCCCCACGGAGGCGTACGCGTTCGGCCACGGCAAGAACATCGTCAACGTGACGCTCGTCGACATCCGCGCCTGGGACACCCTCGGCGAGGTCTCCGTGCTCGTCGCGGCGGCGACCGGCATCGCGAGCCTCATCTTCGTGCGCACCCGCAACACCCGGCTCTCACGGGCGACCGCCAAGGCACTCCCCTCGAGCAACCCGGCTCGTGGCACGTGGCTGCACGGCGGCCGCACCATGCGCCAGGAGAAGCGCTCGGTCATCTTCGAGGTCGTCACCCGCCTCGTCTTCCACGTCATGCTGGCTGCGTCGCTCTTCCTGCTCTTCGCCGGCCACAACCAGCCGGGTGGCGGTTTCGCGGGCGGCCTCGTCGCCGGGCTCGCGCTCGTCGTGCGCTACCTCGCCGGCGGCCGCTACGAGCTCGACGAGGCGGCCCCGTTCGACGCCGGACTCCTCGTCGGCCTCGGTCTGCTCGTCGCCGTCGGCTCGGCCCTGGCCCCGCTCGCGTTCGGCGGCACGATCCTCGAGACCACCGCCGTCGACTTCACGCTCCCGCCGTGGGGCGAGGTCCACCTCGTCACCTCGCTGTTCTTCGACGTCGGCGTCTACCTCATCGTCGTCGGGATGATGCTCGACATCGTGCGCAGCCTCGGCACCGGCATCGACCGGCAGATCGCCGACGAGCAGTCCGACGGCGGCTCGGGCGAGACGTCCGACGCCTCCGACGCCTCCGACGCCTCCGACGAGGGTGCCGAGGGTGCCGAGGGTGCCGAGGGTGCCGACGACGTGGCGGAGGTGGCCCGCCCATGACCGCGACCGCCCTGGTGCCGACCCAGATACGGGCCCTGGCGCCGACGCTCATCGAGTCGACCCTCGAGCCCAACCTCACGCTCGTGCTCGTCACGGTCTTCCTCGTGGCTACCGGAACGGCGCTGGCCCTCGACCGCAGCCTCGTGCGCGTGCTGCTCGGCATGGTGCTCATCGGCAACGGGGTCGCCGTGCTCTACCTCGTCATCAGCGGGCGCGCGGGGCGGGCCCCGTTCGTCGACGAGGACCCCGCGGCGATCAGCGACCCGCTCCCGCAGGCCATGGTGCTCACCGCGATCGTCATCTCGCTGGCCACCATCGGCTTCCTCCTCGCGCTGTCCTATCGGCTCTGGCAGGTCTCGGGCACCGACGACGTGCCCGACGACGCCGAGGACGCCCGCATACAGAGGCTGGCCCTCGAGGACCAGACGTCCTCGACCTACGACCCCTCCGAGACCTCGACGACGACGTCCGACGAGCTGGCCGGCGAAACCACCAGCCCGCACGGCGGAGCGAGCGAGCCGACATGACCGACTTCCCCGTGCCCAACCTCGTGCCCCTGCCGGTGCTCCTGCCGCTCCTCGGCGCGGCCCTGACGCTCGCCTTCCGGCGGTCCCCGCGCCTCCAGCGCGGCGTGAGCATCGCCGTGCTCGCCGCGGTCGTCGCGGTCGCCGGCGTGCTCGTGTGGCAGACCGACGTGCGCGGCCCGCAGGTGCTCTGGCTCGGCGCGTGGCAGGAGCCGCTCGGCATCTCGTTGGTCGCCGACCGGCTCAGCGCGCTCATGCTGCTCGTGTCCGGCATCGTCACGCTGCTCGTGCTCGTCTTCGCCATCGGCCAGGGACAGGCCGACAGCAAGGAGGAGAACGAGAGCGAGACCCCCCTCACGATCTTCCACCCGACCTACCTCGTGCTGTCGGCGGGCGTCTCCAACGCCTTCCTCGCCGGCGACCTCTTCAACCTCTTCGTCGGCTTCGAGATCCTGCTCTTCAGCTCCTACGTCCTCATCACGGTGGGCGGCGCCGCGTCCCGCATCCACGCCGGCACCACGTATGTCGTCGTCAGCCTGCTCAGCTCGGCGCTCTTCCTCGTCGGCATCGCCGCCGTCTACGCCGCCACCGGCACCGTCAACCTGGCCCAGCTCTCGATCCGCATCGGCGACCTCGCCCCGGGCGTGGCCCTCGTGCTCCAGCTCTGCCTGCTCACGGCGTTCGCGATCAAGGCGGCGATCTTCCCCATGTCGGCGTGGCTGCCCGACAGCTACCCCACCGCGCCGGCACCGGTCACGGCGGTGTTCGCCGGTCTGCTCACCAAGGTCGGCGTCTACGCGATCATCCGCGTCCAGACGCTGCTCTTCCCCGACTCCCCCCTGCAGGGCCTGCTCATGTGGGCGGCGCTGCTGACCATGGTCATCGGCATCCTCGGCGCCGTGTCGCAGTCGGGCCTGAAGAGGATCCTGTCGTTCACGCTGGTCAGCCACATCGGCTACATGATCTTCGGCATCGCCCTGGCCACACCCGAGGGCACCGCCGGCGCCATCTTCTACGTCGCGCACCACATCACCATCCAGACCGCGCTCTTCCTCATCACCGGACTCGTCGAACGGCTCGGGGGCACGACCTCGCTCGACCGCCTGGGCGGGCTCGCCGTGGCCTCGCCCGTGCTCGCGATCCTGTTCTTCGTCTCGGCGATGAACCTCTCGGGCATCCCGCCGATGTCGGGCTTCCTCGCCAAGATCGGCCTGCTCCACGCCGGCATCGCCCTGGGCACACCGCTCGCCTGGCTGCTCGTCGTCGGCGGCATCGTCACGAGCCTGCTCACCCTCTACGCCCTCGCGAAGGTCTGGAGCCAGGCGTTCTGGCGCACGCTCGCCGACGCCCCGCACGCCACCGCGACCGCAGCGGCCCTGCAGGCCGGAACGCTCGACGTCGAGCCGGCCACCGACCCCGCGACGGCCGTCGTCGTGGATGCCTCCCCGCGCACCCTGCCCCGCACGATGCTGGGGGCGACCGCGGCCATGACCGCCGTGGGACTGTCCATCACCGTCGTGGCCGGGCCGCTCTACGCCTACACGCAGCGGGCGGCGAGCGACCTCGCCCGCCGCGACCCCTACGTCACCAGCGTGCTGCCCCAGGACGTACGCTGATGACCGAGACCCGACTGGCCACAACCTCCCCGCAGCCCGAGTCGCCCCGCCGCCGCCGACGCGTGCTGCAGCCGCGCGCGGTCGCCGCCATCGCCCTGTCCTGGGTACTGCTGTGGGACCGCGTCACGTGGGGCAACATCGTCAACGGCGTGCTCGTCGGCCTCGTCGTGACGTACGCCTTCCCACTCCCCTCGATCGAGTTCGAGGGACGCCTGCGCCCGCACCGACTGGCCTGGCTCATCGTGCGGTTCGTCGCAGACCTCTTCGTCGCCTCGTGGCAGGTCATGCTCCTCGCCTTCGGCACCAAGCAGCCGCGCAACGCGGTCATCGAGGTGCAGCTGCGGTCGCGCTCCGACTTCTACCTGACCATCACCGCCGAGCTGGTGGCGCTCGTGCCCGGCTCCGTCGTCGTCGACGCGCGCCGTTCGACCTCGGTCCTCTACCTGCACCTGCTCGACGTCCACGACCCGGCCGCCATCGAGGCACAGCGCGTCCACGTGCTCGCCATCGAGCGGCGCGTCGTGCGCACCTTCGGCTCCCGCGAGGAGATCGAGTCGCTCGAGACCGGGTCTGCGTGGCCGACGCCGCCTGCCACCGACCGCCCAGAGTCACAGAGCAGGTCGCAGCGTCACGAGGGCGCCGACGACACCACTGGCGAAACCCCCGCCCACGACCACGACAGCCGGGAGGAGCAGCCGTGACCATCGTCCTCACCCTCGCCCTGGCGATGCTCGGCGCGGCGGCCGCCCTGGTGCTCGTCCGCCTGTTCCGCGGCCCGAGCAACCTCGACCGCATCATCGCCGCCGAGATCCTGCTCGTCATCGTCATCGCCGGGGTCGCCCTCGAGTCGGCGCGCCAGGGCACCTCGACCTACCTGCCGCTGCTCATGGTGCTCGGGCTGGTCGGCTTCGTCGGCGGCGTCGCCGTCACCCGCTTCATGTCCCGCGACACCGACGACACCGACGACACCGACGACACGGGCGACACGGGCGACACCGACGAGGCCGGCGAGACCCAGGAGACCGGCGAGACCCACGAGCCCGACCGTCCCGACCAGCCGGACGAGGTCCAGCGCCAGACCCGGGAGCAGCAATGACGACCCTCACCGCCGTGCTCGACGCCGCCGGCGCCGTGTGCCTGCTCCTCGGCTCGTTCCTCTGCCTCGCCGGCGCCATCGGCCTGCTGCGCTTCCCCGACACCCTCTCCCGGTTGCACGCGGCCACGAAGCCGCAGACGCTCGGCCTCATCCTCATCCTCGCGGGCCTCGCCCTGACCCTGCGCACCTGGGCAGCCCTCACGACGCTCGTGCTGCTCGCGGCGACGCAGTTCTTCACCTCCCCCGTGTCGGCCCACCTCGTCGGGCGGGCGGCCTACCGCAACCGTCGCGTCGACTCCGGCACCCTCGAGGTCGACGAGCTCTCCGATGCCCTCGAGCGCTCGGGCTCGGATCCCACACACTGACTCGCGAGCGACGACTCCGGGCACGGCGGCATACCCCCTCGGGGTTTGACCTCAAGTCCACTGGAGCTCTTACGGTCATCCGGTGACCGCGACGGAAAATGGCGTGAACCACCCTCTCGCCCAACGTAAAATGAACCAAGTGATCTCGCTGCCCCACGCCGACCCCGGCACGCCCGACCTGACCAGCCCGACGGCATACCTGCGCTGGGTCGGCAAGGGTCAGTGGCGCACCCTCGTCGTGGCGATCGGCTTCGGCATCGTGTGGCTCGTCAGCCAGGCACTCTTCCCCGCCGCGATGGGCAAGGCCATCGACGAGGGCATCATCGGCGGTGACAGCAGCTCTCTCCTCCGCTGGTGCGCCATCCTCGTCGGGCTCGTCACCGTCAGCGCGCTCTCCGGTGCCGTGCGTCACCGCTACGCCGTCATGAACTGGATGCAGGGCGCCTTCCGCTCCGCCCAGCTCATCGGCCACAAGGCCGCCGACACCGGCGAGGCGCTGACCCGCGCCGTCCCGACCGGCGACGTCGTCGCCACGGTGAGCTCCGACGCCATGCGCATCGGCGGGCTCTACGACGTGATCGCGCGTTTCGCAGGCGCGGTCGTCTCCTACGTCGTCGTCGCCCTCATCCTGCTCAGCGCCTCGACGCCCCTCGGACTCGTCGTGCTCATCGGCGTGCCGGTGCTCGTCGCCTGCCTCACCTTCATCGTGCGGCCGCTCCAGGCCCGCCAGCTCGCCCAGCGCGAGGAGTCCGGCAAGCTCATCGGCCTCGGCGCCGACACCGTCGCCGGCCTGCGTGTGCTGCGCGGCATCGGCGGCGAGCAGACGTTCCTCCGCAGGTATGCCGTCCAGTCGCAGTCGGTGCGCGAGGTGGGCAACCGCGTGGCCGGCTACCAGGCGGCTCTCGACGCGGCCCAGGTGCTGCTGCCCGGGCTCTTCGTGCTCGTCGTCGTGTGGCTCGGCGCACGGTTCGCCATCGAGGGAGAGATCAGCGCCGGCCAGCTCGTCGCGTTCTACGGCTACACCGCCTTCCTCGTCATCCCGCTGCGCACCGCGACCGAGATGGTCGACCGAGCCACTCGTGCACACATCGGCGCCCGCAAGCTCACCACGGTGCTGGCGGTGCAGCCCGACCAGGTCGAGGCCGCGCAGACCCAGCCCCTCCCGACCGGGCCCGCGCCGCTGCACGACCCGGTGAGCCAGGTGACGGTCGAGCCGGGCCGGTTCACCGTGGTCGTGTCGGCACGGCCGGAGGACTCGGCTGCGCTCGCCGACCGGCTCGGGCGCTTCGGCACCACCACGACCGACGTGCGCCTGGACGGCACCCGCCTGGCCGACGCTCCGCTCGCCGAGGTGCGTCGACGCGTCGTCGTGTCCGAGACCGACCCACGCCTGTTCACCGGGACGCTCCGTGACGAGCTCGACCCGTGGGGCGAGCACGACGACTCGACCATCCTCGAGGCGCTGTCGGTCGCGAGCGGCGACGACGTGCTCGAAGCCCTGCCCGGCGGTCTCGACAACGAGGTGGAGGAGCGCGGTCGCGCCTTCTCCGGCGGCCAGCGCCAGCGGCTCGCCCTGACCCGCGCGCTGCTCACCGGGGCCGACACCCTCGTGCTCGTCGAGCCCACCAGCGCCGTCGACGCCCACACCGAGGCCCGCATCGCCGAGCGCCTCACCGCCGCCCGGCAGGGC
The DNA here is from genome assembly GCF_052115265.1 of Terrabacter sp. 2RAF25. Taxonomy (NCBI): domain Bacteria; kingdom Bacillati; phylum Actinomycetota; class Actinomycetes; order Micrococcales; family Intrasporangiaceae; genus Terrabacter; species Terrabacter sp. 2RAF25. The sequence continues at coordinate 398,111 of NZ_JBFRGJ010000006.1, read as the reverse complement.
CGCACCACCGTCGTGATGTCGGCGAGCCCGCTCATCCTCGACAAGGCCGACCACGTGGTGTTCCTGCGTGACGGCAAGGTCGCGGCTGCGGGCCCGCACGACCGGCTCATGGCCGAGAACGCCGACTACCGACGCACCGTCGTCCGAGGAGAGGAGGACTGATGTCGCTGACACCAGCGCCGTCCACGCGCACGCTTCCCGTGGCCGACACCGCATCGGTCCGGGCCCACACCCGCGAACTGCTGCGCCGCCACCGCGGCAGCCTCGCCACCGTCGTCGGCCTGCACGCCGTCGCCGCCGTCGCCGGTCTCGTCGCGCCACGCGTCATCGGCCTGCTCGTCGACGAGATCAGCCACGGCCGGTCGCTCGACGTCGTCAACTCGCTCGCGCTCTGGATCGCCGGGGCCGTCGTCGTCCAGACGGTCGTCACGTGGTTCGCGCGGCGGGCCTCGTTCGTCATGGGTGAGACCGTGTTCGCCGAGCTGCGTGAGCAGTTCATGGGGCGGGTCGTCGAGCTGCCGCTGTCGACGGTCGAGCGCGCCGGCACCGGCGACCTCGTGTCGCGCACGACGAACGACGTCGAGGCGCTCTCGCACGTCATCCGTTTCGGCGTGCCCGCCATGTTCGTCGGCGCGGTCACCACCGCCATCACCCTCCTCGCGGCGTTCCTCACGGACTGGCACGTGGCGCTCGGCGTGCTCGTCGGTGTGCCCGTCCTCGTGCTGTCGACGCGCCGCTACCTACGCCTCGCGCCCGAGGGCTACCTGCGCGAACGGGCGACGTATGCCGTGCTCAACGGCGTCGTCACCGAGTCGGCCGACGGTGCCCGCACCGTCGACGCCCTCGGCCTGCGCAGCCGGCGCCGGCGCCGGATGGACGACGCGTTGCGCGAGTGCTACGACGCCGAGGTCTACACGCTCGGCCTGCGCATGCGCTGGTTCCCGTCGGTCGAGTTCGCGTTCTTCGCGCCGGTCGCCGTCACCCTGCTGTGGGGCGGCTGGCTCATCTCGCAGGACATCGCGACGGCCGGAACCGTCACTGCGGTCGCGCTCTACGTCCAGCAGATGGCCGGCCCACTCGACGAGCTCATCTCGTGGCTCGACGAGATCCAGGTCGGGGCGACGTCGCTCGCTCGCGTGATCGGCATCGCCGACGTGCCACCCGACCGCTCCGCGACCGGCGAGGAGCCGACCGACGACCATCTCGAGGTCGACGACGTCGTCTACTCTTACCGCGCGGGCCGCGACGTGCTGCGCGGTGTCTCGCTGGACCTCCAGCCCGGCGAGCGGCTCGCCATCGTCGGCCCCTCGGGCGCCGGCAAGTCGACGCTCGGCAGGCTCATGGCAGGCATCGACGGTCCCCGCGAGGGGCGCGTCGACGTGGGCGGCGTACGCCTCGTCGACCTCGAGCTCGCGCAGCTGCGCGGGCAGGTCGCCCTCGTGACCCAGGAGCACCACGTCTTCGTCGGGTCGCTCGAGGACAACCTGCGCCTGGCCCGCCCGGAGGCGTCACGCGAGCAGCTGCTCGACGCGCTCGAGGCCGTCGACGCGAAGGGCTGGGCCGTCGGGCTGCCGGAAGGGCTCGACACCGCCGTCGGCTCGGGCGGCCACCGGCTGTCCGAGCCCCAGGCGCAGCAGCTCGCGCTGGCCCGGCTCGTCCTCGCCGACCCGCACACCCTCGTCCTCGACGAGGCGACGTCGCTGCTCGACCCGCGAGCGGCACGCCACCTCGAGCGCTCGCTCGCAGCCGTCGTCCAGGGGCGCACCGTGGTCGCGATCGCCCACCGCCTCATGACCGCCCACGACGCCGACCGGGTCTGCGTGGTCGAGGACGGCCGCATCAGCGAGATCGGCTCGCACGAGCAGCTGCTGGCGGCCGACGGGGCGTATGCCGCCCTGTGGCGTTCGTGGCGCGACGAGCCGCAGCCGGCGGTCTGACGCGCAGCCGGCGACCGGGCGTGAACTTCCTTCGCAAAGAAACGACAAGGCCCGTAACCCCCACGGATGCCTGTCGTTGTCAGCACGGTGCCAGGCCGATTCTCGACCGGTTGAAGGCCTGCGCACCGCGGGGTGGGGCCGTCTCTGAGGGGTGACGGCCTCACCCCTTCATCGTGCCGGGCGCGCGGCGTCACCGTTCGGCGTCGTTCGGCGTCGTTCGGCGCTGCCCGGCCCGACCCGACCTAGAATCGTAGGTGGGGGCGAGCGGTTCGCTCGACAGGGCTGAGCAGGAGGCTGTGATGGGCTCTCGACGCCTGGCCATGATGTGTGTCGCGGCGTGCTCGGGAGCGGCCGTGCTGGCCGGTCCGACCACGGCCACGGCGGTCACTGGTGCCGCACGCGCTGCGAGCGCCGCACCGGCCGCATCTGCCGCGTCCACGGTCGGGTCCGTCGCGCTCGGGTTCGTCGCGACCGGGTCCACGGCGTCCCTGGCACCCGCGGCCCTGGCACCCGCGGCCGTCTCACCCGCGGCCACCGCGCAGGCGGTCCTGAACCGTCTGACCACCGCCCAGCGCGTCGGCCAGCTCTTCATGGTCGGTGGCTCGGTGAAGGGCCTGTCGACGACGACCCGCACCGCGGTCAGCCGCTACCACGTCGGCAACCTCATCCTCACCGGCCGCACCACGGCGGGCGCGGCGCCCGTGCGTGCCCTGACCAGTGGCGCCGACTCGATGACGACCAACGCCGCCACGTCGGGCGTGCCGCTGCTCATCGCCTCCGACCAGGAGGGTGGCCTCGTCCAGGTGCTGCAGGGACCGTGGTTCTCGCGGATGCCGACGGCACTCACGCAGGGCACCTTCACCGACGCGGGCCTGACCCGCAGCGCCACGTTGTGGGGCAGCCAGGTGCGGCGCGCCGGAGTCAACGTCAACCTCGCCCCCGTCATGGACACCGTGTCGGCCTCGTTCGCCCGGCAGAACGCCCCGATCGGCGCCTTCCAGCGCGAGTACGGCCACACGCCGGCCGTGGTCGCCGACAAGGGCTCCGCCTTCCTCCGTGGCATGCGGGTGCCGGGCCTGGCCATGACCGCCAAGCACTTCCCCGGCCTCGGCCGGGTGACCGGCAACACCGACACGACGGCAGGCGTGACCGACCGGGTGACGACCCGCACCTCCCCCGACATCGGGCCGTTCCGGTCCGCCGTCGGTGCCGGGGCCCAGCTGCTCATGGTGTCCTCGGCCGTCTACAGCCGCATCGACGCCGCCCGCCCGGCCGCCTTCTCCCCCACCGTCATCACCGGGATGATCCGCGGCGACCTCCGGTTCAGCGGCATCGTGATCAGCGACGACCTCGGGGCGGCCCGTGCCGTGCAGGCCTGGTCGCCGGGCACCCGCGCCCTCAACTTCCTCAACGCGGGCGGCGACATCGTGCTCACGGTCGACCCGACGGTCATCCCGGCCATGGTCGGCGCGGTCACGGCCAGGGTTGCCACCGACGCCGCCCTGCGAGCCCGCGTCAACGCCGCCGCGCTGCGGGTGCTCACCGTCAAGGCCGCGAACGGGATGCTCGGCACGAGGATCGCCATGAGCGGGTCGCTCACCGGGTCCACCGTCTCGTCGCTGCAGCGCTGGCTCGGCGTCACGCGTACGGGCGCCTTGGGCAGCGCGACGATCCGGGCGCTCCAGGTGCGGGTGAACGTGCCCGCCTCCGGGGTCTGGGGCAGCCGGTCGATGGCAGCCCTGCAGTCCTACCTCGGGCTGTCGCACGACGGGGCGACCACGTGGAACTCACGCACCGTCCACCAGCTGCAGGCCTACCTCAACACCCAGCTCTGACCCAATCGAAAGAACACTCCGTCACCCGTCGAGCGTCACGGAGCGTTCTCTCGATCAGGTGAGACGCGCACACCCCCAATCGAAAGAACACTCCGTCACCCAGCCGAACGGAGCCGCGGCCCCAGACACCGATCGAGAGAACAGTCCGTCACGTGGCGGGGGTGACGGAGCGTTCTCTCGATCGAGGAATGGGGTCGGGGTCGAGGCGGACGTACGCCTCACCCTGCGCCGGGCGCCGGTCGACCTCGCCGGCAGGCGGCCACAGCGCGAAGGCGCGCTCGGCCTGGGCCGTGATCGTGAGGCTCGGGTTGACGCCGAGGTTCGCCGAGACCGCGGAGCCGTCGGCGACGCTGACGCCCGGGTAGCCCCAGAGCCGCTGGTACGGGTCGATGACGCCGGTCTCGGGCGAGTCGGAGATGACCGCTCCGCCGAGGAAGTGCGCCGTCATCGGGATGTCGAACACCTCGCCGATCGACGACCCCGGCCAGGCGCGCTCACCCGTCGAGCGCTCGAGGCGCTCTGCCATCGCCCGCACCGCACGGTTGCCCTCGGGGATGTAGGTGGGGTTGGGCTCGCCGTGGCCCTGGGTCGAGGTCAGGCGCCAGCCGAAGAGTCCGCGGCGGCGGCTGACCGTGATCGAGTTGTCGCTCGTCTGCATGACGAGCGCGATGACGGTGCGCTCGCTCCACCGGCGGGACGACAGCGACCGGAGGAAGACGTACGGGTGGCGGGCCGCGCCGCCGGCGAAGCGCAGCCACCGCGGCACCCGGCCGCCGCCGTCGACCTGCATGACCGCGAGCGCGCCCATGAGGTTGGAGCCCTTGCCGTAGCGGACGTTCTCGACGTGCGTCGTGTCGGACACGTGGAAGCTCGAGGTGATCGCGACGCCCCGGGTCAGGTCGACGCCCTCGGGCACCCGCGAGGTCATCGCCCCGCCGAGCGCCTCGGAGTTGGTGCGCGTCAGCTCGCCGAGGTGGTCGGAGACCTGCGGCAGCCCGTCGGCGTCGGCCTTCATCGCCTGGAGCAGCTGCGCCGTGCCCCAGGCACCGGCCGCCACGACGACGTGACCGGCGGTGACGGTGCGCTCGCCCGCCCGACGTCGACCCCACGCCCCGGTGCGTTCGGTCGTGACGGCATACCCGTGCTCGGGGGACGCGGGGTCGAGCGGGCGCACGCGTGTGACCGTGCGCAGCGGCTCGATGGTGACACCCCGTCGCTCGGCGAGCGCCAGGTAGTTCTTGACCAGGGTGTTCTTGGCGCCGACGCGGCAGCCCACCATGCAGTTGCCGCACTCGGTGCACCCCGTGCGGTCGGGCCCCGCACCGCCGAAGTACGGGTCGGGCACCCGCTTGCCGGGTTCGCCGAAGAACACGCCGACGGGCGTCTTGCTGAAGGTGTCGCCGACCCCGAGGTCGGACGCGGCATCGCGCATGAGCTGCTCGACGGGGCCCTCACACGCGTTGACCGTGACGCCGAGCATCCGCTGGGCCGTCGCGTAGTGCGGGGCGAGCTCGGTCTGCCAGTCGGTGATGTGGCCCCACTGCCGATCGCGGAAGAACGGGGCGGGCGGCACGTAGAGCGTGTTGGCGTAGTTGAGCGAGCCGCCACCGACCCCCGCGCCGGCGAGCACCAGGCAGTCGGGCAGCCGGTGGATGCGCTGCACGCCGAGCAGGCCCAGTCGCGGCGCCCAGAGGTAGCGCCGCACGTCCCAGCTGGTGCGGGCGAAGTCGGCGTCCTCGAAGCGGCGACCCGCCTCGTAGACGTGGACGCGGTAGCCCTTCTCGGCAAGTCGTAGCGCTGCCACGGACCCGCCGAAGCCGGACCCGATGACGACGACGTCGTGGTCGAGCTCCATGTGCTCAACCCTAGAGCGCTGGAGCGACCGAGGCTACCGAGAGTAATGACGGTCACCTGCTCCGGTCTCCAGACGCGGCGCCGACCGAGGAGGAGCATGGGAGGATGCTCCGTCCCTGGACGGTGATCCGGCGCCTGCCACTCACGAGCGCCCTCCTCGCCGTGATCCTCGCCCTGTCCGTCGTCACCAGGACCCTCTGGGACCCGCTGGTCGACCGCTCCCTCCACACGAGCCTCGGCTACGGCCTCCCGGCCTTCGAGTCGGGCAGCTGGTGGACGCTGCTGACCGGCGCCTTCTTCGCAGCACGGCCCCTCCAGTACGTGCCGATCATCGTCGGCCTCGCGCTCTTCGGCGGGTTCGCCGAGTGGCGCCTGGGCACGAGGAGGTATGCCGTCGCGCTGGCCGCGTGCCACCTCGCCGGGGTGCTCGGAGCCGCAGGCCTCCTCTGGGTCACCCGCGACCACGGCTACGTCTGGACGACGACGCTCGCCCATGCCCGCGACGCCGGACCGTCGGCGGCCTTCCTCGGTGCGGCGGCTGCTGCGACGGTCACCCTGGCCCCACCGTGGCGCGGGCGCGCGCGGACGCTGCTCGTCGCGTACGTGGTGCTCTTCCTCATCCACATGGGTGCCCTCGCCGACCTCGAGCACCTTCTCAGCGTCGGGGTCGGGCTGGCGCTCGGGCCCTACCTCGTGGGTCGCCGACCGGCCCTCACCAGACGACAGCTGACCCGACGGGACTTCCGGCTGCTCGCGTCGGGCTTCTTCGTCGTCGCGGCGGCCGAGGTCGCGCTGCACCCCTTCACCACCGCCGACGGGCCGTTCACGGTCACCCTGTCGGCCGACGCCCGCGCCGAGGAGCTGTCGGACTCCAGCCTCGCGCTCGGCGTCCTCCAGATCGTGCTGTGGCTGTGGCTCGCCCGGTCGCTGTACAAGGGGCGCCGGCGCGCGTGGCGGTGGGCGCTGGCCCTGCTCGTCCTCGTGCTCGGGATCCAGCTGGCCAACTTCGGCTGGATGGTCGCGACCGGCGAGCCGGGGCTGGTGGCTGCCGGCTGGGACACGGTCGGCAACGGCGTCGGCCTCGTCGTGCTGCTCGTCGGTCGCCACGCGTTCCGCAACCCGTCCCCGCGTCGCGCGCGCCGCACGCGGGGAAGCCTCGTGGCGCCAGCGGACGACGACCAGCGCGAGCAGGCGACAGTGCTGCTGCGCGAGGAGGGCACGGTCAACCGGCTCGCCTGGATGACGACGTGGCCCGAGAACCGGTGGTTCACCAGTGCGCAGCGGGCCGGCTACGTCGCGTACCGGGTGCACGCCGGCGTCGCGGTGGGCCTGTGCGACCCGGTGGCGGCCGACGAGGAGGACCGCGCGGCGCTGCTCGTCGAGTTCTCCGACCGGGTCCACGCCCAGGGGCTGGTGCCCTGTCTCTTCACGGTCAGCTCCGAGGCGTGCCGGCACGCGCGCGAGCTGGGGTGGCACAGCCTCCAGGTCGCCGAGGAGGCGGTCATCGAGCTGCCCACCCTCGACTTCGTCGGCAAGGCGTGGCAGGACGTGCGCACGGCGCTCAACCAGGCCGGCAAGCTCGGCATCCACCTCAGCCTCCAGCCGCTCGCCCAGATGCCGCGGGGCCTGCAGATGCAGGTCAAGGCCATCTCGTCGGAGTGGGTCGAGGACAAGGGCCTGCCGGAGATGGGCTTCACCCTCGGCGGGGTCGACGAGGCGATGGACCCGGCGGTGCGCGTGGGCCTGGCCGTCGACAGCGAGTCCACCGTGCACGGTGTCACGTCCTGGATGCCGATCCACGACGTCGGTGGCGCGGCGGTCGGGTGGACGCTCGACGTCATGCGCCGGCTGCCGGGCGGCTTCCGCTACTCGATGGAGTTCCTCATCGCGTCGGCCTGCCTGAGCTTCCGCGACGAGGGCTGCTCCGTCGTCTCGCTGTCAGGCGCACCCCTGGCCCGCAGCGCGGCAAACGACGACGGGCTCGACCGCGGGACTGTCGACGCGTTCCTCGACCGGCTCGGTGAGACGCTCGAGCCCTACTACGGCTTCCGCTCGCTGCTCGCGTTCAAGGCCAAGTTCCAGCCCGAGCACCACCCGCTCTACCTCGTCTTCCCCGACGAGGCGGCCCTGCCGCGGATCGGGCTCGCGCTCAGCCGGGCCTACCTGCCCGACGCGGGGGTGCGCGACCTCGTCGCCCTGGCGCGCACCGGTCACTGAACCCCGTTGCCGCGCAGCGGAACCCGCCGCTCAGTTGCCGAGGTACGGCGAGACGACGACCTCGACGCGCTGGAACTCCTTGACGTCGGAGTAGCCGGTGGTGGCCATCGCGCGCTTGAGGGCACCGATGACGTTGGTCGTGCCGTCGGCGTGACGACCCGGGCCGAAGAGGATCTCCTCGATCGAGGCCTGGCTGCCCAGGGCGATGCGCTCGCCGCGGGGCAGCTGCGCGTGGTGCGCCTCGGGGCCCCAGTGGTAGCCGCCGCCGGGCGCGTCGGTGCCGCGGGCGAGTGCTGCTCCGAGCATGACGGCGTCGGCGCCGCAGGCGATGGCCTTGACGATGTCACCCGACGTGCCGACACCACCGTCGGCGATGACGTGGACGTAGCGGCCACCCGACTCGTCGAGGTAGTCACGGCGCGCCGCGGCGACGTCGGCGACCGCCGAGGCCATCGGTGCATGGATGCCGAGGGCCGTACGCGTCGTGTGGGCCGCGCCGCCGCCGAAGCCGACGAGCACACCGGCCGCGCCGGTGCGCATCAGGTGCAGGGCCGCGGTGTAGGAGGCGGCCCCGCCCACGATGACGGGCACGTCGAGCTCGTAGATGAAGCGCTTGAGGTTGAGCGGCTCGGCGCGGCCGCTCACGTGCTCGGCCGACACGGTGGTGCCACGGATGACGAAGAGGTCGACACCGGCGTCGACGACCGTCTTCCAGTGCTGCTGGGTGCGCTGCGGGGACAGGGCGCCGGCGACGGTGACGCCGGCGTCACGCAGCTGGCGCAGCCGCTCGGCGATGAGCTCGGGCTTGATGGGCTCGGCGTAGATCTGCTGCATGCGGGCCGTCACCGCGCCGGGCTCGATCTCGGCGATCTCGCGCAGCATCGGCGTCGGGTCGTCGTAGCGGGTCCACAGCCCCTCGAGGTCGAGCACCGGCAGCGCGCCGAGCTTGCCCAGCGCGATGGCGCTCTCGGGCGACACCACGGAGTCCATCGGGGCAGCCATGACCGGGATGTCGAAGTGGTAGGCGTCGATCTGCCACGAGACCGAGACCTCCTCCGGGTCGCGCGTGCGCCGTGAGGGCACGACGGCGATGTCGTCGAAGGAGTAGGCGCGCCGTCCGCGCTTGCCTCGGCCAATCTCGATCTCGGTCACCGGCCGATCCTACCGACCGGCCACACCGAGGACGTATGCCGTCCCGCGGGCTCCGCGGCACGGCATACGTCCTCGGCTGCGTCGGCAACCGAGCACTCGGCGCAGGGGTGCTCGGGAAACCGTCGAGTGCCCACTTTCCGACGTCAGGGACTGAGCACTCGACGGGAGGTGGTGGGTCAGCCGGAGTAGTTGGGGGCCTCGACCATGCCCTGGATGTCGTGCGGGTGGCTCTCCTTGAGCGAGGCCGACGTGATGCGCACGAACTGGCCCTTCTCCTGCAGCTCGGGAACGGTGCGGGCGCCGACGTAGAACATCGACTGGCGCAGACCGCCGAGCATCTGGTGGGCGACGGCCGAGAGCGGGCCACGGTAGGCGACGCGCCCCTCGATGCCCTCGGGCACGATCTTGTCGTCGGACTCGACCTCGGCCTGGAAGTAGCGGTCCTTGGAGTACGACTTCTTGCCGCGGCTGCTCATCGCCCCGAGCGAGCCCATGCCTCGGTAGCTCTTGAACTGCTTGCCGTTGACGAAGATCAGCTCGCCCGGGCTCTCCTCGCAACCGGCGAGGAGCGAGCCGACCATGACCGAGTCGGCGCCGGCGACGATGGCCTTGGCGATGTCGCCGGAGTACTGGAGGCCACCGTCGGCGATGACGGGCACGCCGGCCGGCTTGCACGCCTGCGCCGCCGCGTGGACGGCCGTGATCTGCGGGGCGCCCACGCCCGTGACGATGCGCGTCGTGCAGATCGAGCCCGGGCCGACGCCGACCTTGACGGCGTCGGCGCCCGCGTCGACGAACGCCTGCGCGCCGGCGGTCGTGGCGACGTTGCCGCCGATGACCTGCACGTGGCGCGTGGCGGGGTCCTTCTTGAGACGATCGACCATCTCGATGAGGAGGCGCACGTGGCCGTGGGCGGTGTCGGCGACGAGCACGTCGACGCCGGCCTCGATGAGGGTCGTGGCCCGCTCCCACGCGTCACCGAAGTAGCCGATGGCCGCGCCGACCATGAGCCGGCCGTCGGCGTCGTTGCTGGCATTGGGGAACTGCTCGCTCTTGACGAAGTCCTTGACGGTGATGAGTCCGGTCAGGTGACCCTCGCTGTCGACGAGCGGCAGCCGCTCGCGCTTGTGCTGGCGCAGCAGGGCCGTCGCCTCGTCGCGGCTGATGCCCACGTGGCCGGTGATGAGCGGCATCGGCGTCATGACGTCGCGCACGAGCGTCGTGGCCCACTCGGCGACCGGCGTGAAGCGCAGGTCGCGGTTGGTGACCATGCCGATGAGCCGCTTGTCGTCGCCGATGACCGGCAGGCCCGAGACGCGGTACTCGCCGCAGATCGCGTCGAGCTCCTCGAGGGTGCGGTCGGGACCGATGGTGATCGGGTTGGAGATCATCCCGGTCTGGGTCCGCTTGACGAGGTCGACCTGGTAGGCCTGGTCCTGGATCGACAGGTTGCGGTGCAGCACACCCAGACCGCCCTGGCGGGCCATGGCGATCGCCATGCGGGCCTCGGTGACGGTGTCCATCGCCGCCGAGATGAGCGGCGACTTGATCGACAGCTCGCGGGTGAGACGCGTCGAGGTGTCGATGTCGTTCGGGGCGAGGTCGCTGTAGCCCGGCAGGAGCAGGACGTCGTCGTAGGTCAGTCCCATCGGGGCGAAAGCAGCGGGCACGTCAGACGATCCGAGACTCATTCGCCGATTCTACGGGCTCACGGAGCCCCGTCCGAACGCGCGTCATGGGCTGGGCACGACGGGCTCGACGGGCGCGCCGGACGTGGGTGCCGAGGCCTAGCCGGCGGGTGCCGCGGCGGCTGCAGCGCCGGTCGCGGAGGCACCCGCGGCCTGTGCTGCGGCGGCTGCTTCTGTTGCCGCGGCCTCCCTGGCCGCGGCCACGGCGGACTTCGCCGCCCCCGGAGGGTTTGTCGCCTGCGGCGCCGAGGGCCGCTGCGAGTGTGCGGCCCCGGGCGTCACGGACGGGCCCACCCCGGGCACGACGGCACGGCGGTTGGCCTTCGGGCTGGTGGACGGGCCCACCAGCGACTGCTGGGCCGACGGGTCGGCCAGACGCGTGCTGCTCGTGGACGGTCCTGCGACGGCCGGACCGGTGGGATCGGCGGTCGACGGGCCGGCGAGCGCCGGATCGGTGGCCGGGTCGACGACCCAGATCGGGTCACTGCTCGCCGGGCCCGTGGCACCGGCGGCGCCCTGGCCGTTGGCCCCTTGGCCGTTGCCGTTCTGGCCGTTGCGGTTCTGGCCGTTGCCCGTGGCGGGCTTGCTGGCGGGGCGGGCGTTGCCCGGCTTCGTCGGCTTGGTCTTGGATGGCTTGGCCTTGCCCGGCGCGGCGTCGGCGCCCGTGGCATCAGCTGCCGGCTTGGCCCCCGGATCGGCGCCCGGATCGGCGCCCGGGTCGGCGCCCGCGGTGGTGCCGGCGCCCGGCGCAGCGCTGCCCGCGCCCGACTCGCCGCCGACCGCGATGCCCGCGCCCGACTCGCCGCCGACCGCGCCGGCCAGGGTGTCGCCCGTGCCGCCACCGACGGCGCTCGCCTGCGTCGCGGATGAAGCCCGCGCCTGCGCCGCGGCAGCTGCTGCGGGGAGCAGCACGAAGGTGCCGTTCGCGCCGCGCGCCAGGACCAGGCCACGAGCGGCCGTCATGCCGTCGGTGGACGGGAGGCCGAGGCGCGAGAGCAGAGCGCTCGGGGCGCCGCTGCGCGCGCTCAGCTCCATGCGCTGCTCGATGCGGGCACGGTTGGCCTGCGCCGCCCCCTCGTCGGGAAGGGTGACCGCTGCTGCGACGCCGGCGCCGCTGGCCGCCACGGCCAGCGCGGCGAAGGCCCCCAGGTAGCGGTGCTTGTTGGCGATGCGACGGCGGCCGGTGCGCGCAGGCAGCGGGCTGTCGGCGTGGGCCGCCAGCGCGACGAGCAGACCGGCCACGGGCTCGCCGCCGCCGAGCTCACGACGACCGATGCGGTCGAGGAGCAGGTCGTCGGCGAGGAGGTCGCTCGGACCGCCCAGGGGCGAGAAGTCGTTCACGCCACGTCACCCGCCTCGGCATCGGCCATCAGTCCGCGCAGCTTGCCCAGCGCACGGTGCTGGGCGACGCGGACCGCGCCCGCGGACATGCCGAGCGCCGCCGCCGTCTCGTCGGTGGACATGCCGACCGCGACGCGCAGGGTCAGGATCTCGCGCTGCTGGGGCGGCAGCTGGCGCATGAGGGTCATCGCGGTGGCTGCGTCGTCGCGCATGATGGCCACCGACTCGGGCGACGGGCCGTCGGCCGGTCCGTCGGGGATGTCGGCGACGGGAGCCGGACCCCGCATGGCGGCGCGCTGGGCATCGGCGAGCTTGCGCGAGGTGATCGTGTAGACGAACGCCTCGAAGGGCAGGCCACGTTCCTCGTAGGTCGGCAGAGCCGTCACCACGGCCATGCACACCTCCTGGGCGACGTCCTGGGCAATGTCCTCGGCGCCGAAGCGACCGAGACGGACGCGGGAGTATCGCAGGGCCATGTCCCTGACGCGGGCCAGCAGCACGTCGCGCGCCTGGGGGTCGCGCGCGGCACCGGCCGCCAGCTCACGAAGCGATAGAGCATCCACTCGCTCCATCGCAGAAACGCCGCCCGCCGTTACGGGGGCGCGCGTCGACCATCGGTGACCCATGTGAGTCGTCGTCCCCCCGAACTTCGTCTTGTAGTCCCAGCGCCACGTCGCGCTGCTCGTCGGAATCGGCCCGGAGCGGGCCCCATGCTAGCCGGACGGACGCTCCCGGACGCGACGGGGATGCTCCCCAGCACGCCTTCGACGAGCATGCCATCCGAATGGCAATTCTTGAACAAGTCCTTAAGATTCCAACCTTTATCCGTGATCACGTGCCCGGTTAGCGTCGATTTCGCGGTCCGCGCCCCCACATGCACCGAGCGGACCGGTTCGACCGGCGGACACCCCGCCCGACCTGAGAGACGAGTTCATGGCCGAGATCACCCGCCTGCCCGGACCAGTTGCCGACCTCTGGGACTGGCAGCTGGACGGCGCCTGCCGCGGCGCCAGCCCCGAGGTCTTCTTCCATCCCGAAGGAGAGCGCGGCCCCCGGCGCCGCAACCGCGACGCCCAGGCAAAGGCCGTCTGCGCGGCCTGCCCCGTGGTGGCCGCCTGCCGCTCGCACGCGCTCGAGGTCCGAGAGCCCTACGGCGTCTGGGGAGGGCTCACCGAAGCCGAGCGCGAGGTGCTCTACGACGGCATCCAGGAAGCCTCCTGATCGCGGCCTAACGGACCGCCACGGCCCGCCGGGCCCAGTCACGACACGAGGGCCGCTCCCCATGGGGAGCGGCCCTCGTCGTGCGTCAGGAGGCTGCGTCAGTGGCGTGCGCCAGACGCAGCCGATCTGCGGCGGGCCTGACGACGTATGCCGTCAGGCCCGGTCCGCTGGTCAGTGACCGTGGCCGTGACCGTGGCCGCCGGCCTCGGGCTCGTTCTCGGGCTTGTCGACGACGAGCGTGTCGGTCGTGAGGATCATCGACGCGATGGACTCGGCGTTGCGCAGCGCGGAGCGGGTCACCTTGACCGGGTCGATGACGCCGGCGGCGATGAGGTCGCCGTACTCGCCGGTGGCCGCGTTGAGGCCCTGCCCGATCGGCAGCGCAGCCACCTTGGAGGTGACGACGTAGCCCTGGTGGCCGGCGTTCTCGGCGATCCAGCGCAGCGGCTCGGCGACAGCCTTGCGCACGATGCTGGCACCGGTGGCCTCGTCGCCCGTGAGCTCGAGGCTGTCGATGGCCGAGGCGGCGTGGATGAGGGCGGTGCCGCCACCGGCGACGATGCCCTCCTCGATCGCGGCGCGCGTCGCGGAGATGGCGTCCTCGATGCGGTGCTTCTTCTCCTTGAGCTCGACCTCGGTGTGCGCGCCGACCTTGATGACGCAGACGCCGCCGGCGAGCTTGGCGAGGCGCTCCTGGAGCTTCTCCTTGTCCCAGTCGGAGTCGGTGCGCTCGATCTCGGCCTTGATCTGGTGCACGCGGCCGGCCACCTCGGACTCGTCGCCGTTGCCGTCGATGATCGTGGTGTTGTCCTTGGTGAGGACGATGCGGCGGGCCTGGCCGAGCACGGTCAGGTCGGCCTGGTCGAGCTTGAGGCCGACCTCCTCGGCGATGACCTGGCCACCGGTGAGGATCGCGATGTCCTGCAGCATGGCCTTGCGGCGGTCGCCGAAGCCGGGGGCCTTGACGGCCGCGACGTTGAACGTGCCGCGGATCTTGTTGACGACGAGCGTCGAGAGGGCCTCGCCGTCGACGTCCTCGGCGATGATGAGCAGCGGCTTGCCCGACTGCACGACCTTCTCGAGAACCGGGAGGATCTCGGCGACCGCGGAGATCTTGCCCTGGTTGATGAGCACGTAGGCGTCCTCGAGGACGGTCTCCATGCGCTCGGTGTCGGTGACGAAGTAGGCCGAGAGGTAGCCCTTGTCGAACTGCATGCCCTCGGTGAACTCGAGCTCGGTGGCGGTCGTCGAGGACTCCTCGACGGTGATGACGCCGTCCTTGCCGACCTTGTCGAACGCCTCGCCGATGAGGCCGCCGAGGGTGGCGTCCTGGGCGGAGAGGGTCGCGACGGAGGCGATCTCGTCCTTGCCGTCGACCTCGCGGGCGTTCTCGAGGAGGCGGTCGTTGACCGCGGTGACGGCCTTGTCCATGCCGCGCTTGAGCGCGGCCGGGGCGGCGCCGGCGGCGACGTTGCGCAGGCCCTCCTTGACCATGGCCTGAGCGAGCACGGTCGCGGTCGTCGTGCCGTCACCGGCGACGTCGTTCGTCTTGGTCGCGACCTCCTTGGCGAGCTGGGCGCCGAGGTTCTCGTAGGGGTCCTCGAGCTCGATCTCGCGGGCGATGGTCACGCCGTCGTTCGTGATCGTGGGGGCGCCCCACTTCTTGTCGATGACGACGTTGCGACCCTTGGGGCCGAGCGTCACCTTGACGGCGTTGGCGAGCGCGTTGACGCCGCGCTCGAGCGACTTGCGGGCGGAGTCGTCGAACTCCAGCTGCTTGGCCATGGTGTTCCTTTGGCTCGAAATGCTTTGCGGTTCTTGGGTTTCCGGGCGGCCCTGAGCCGGCCCGGTCGAACGAGACGCACCCCGGGGAGACCCCAGCGGGGCTCACCGGGGTGCGTCACGGCATACGGCTGGGTCAGCCGACGATGGCGAGGACGTCGCGCGCGGAGAGGATGAGGTACTCCTCGCCGCCGTACTTGACCTCGGTGCCGCCGTACTTGCTGTAGATGACCTTGTCGCCGACCTTGACGTCGAGCGGGACGCGCTCGGTGCCGTTGTCGTTGAAGCGGCCGGGGCCGACAGCGAGGACCTCGCCCTCCTGCGGCTTCTCCTTGGCAGTGTCCGGGAT
Source organism: Terrabacter sp. 2RAF25 (assembly GCF_052115265.1). Classification (NCBI taxonomy): domain Bacteria; kingdom Bacillati; phylum Actinomycetota; class Actinomycetes; order Micrococcales; family Intrasporangiaceae; genus Terrabacter; species Terrabacter sp. 2RAF25. Next base: position 382,735 of record NZ_JBFRGJ010000006.1, on the reverse strand, counting down.
GACGAGGCCGGACGCGGTGGTCTGCTCGGCCTCGAGGGACTTGACGACGATGCGGTCTTCGAGCGGCGTGATGGAAACCGACACGGTGGTGACCTTCCCTTCGGGACAGTCGAAAACTGGATTGCGGACTGTGGGCTCTCGAGGACGGACGCCGTCGCGGGGGTCGACCTCCCTCGAGGAGGACGCTGGCACTTCCGGGTGGAGAGTGCCAACAGGATGAAATCTAGGTTTCGGTTAGCACTCGGTCAAGTCGAGTGCCAGAATCCGTCGCGATTCGTGCAGGTCGCCCACGCTGGCAGGATGAGCGCATGGACGCCGCCATGGTCGACCGCCTCGCCGCGGGTGAGGGCTGGGCGCTGCTCCAGTCGCTGCCGCCGTACGACGAGACGGCCTCGCTGCACCTGCAGGACCGCCTCCGCGAGGCCGGTTTCGCGGCCGACCTCGTCGCCGCCGCCATGACGCAGTCCCGCCTGCGCTCGCGGGGCACCGAGAAGTTCGGCGACTTCGCCGCCGGCATGCTCTTCACCCCCGACGGGCTCGAGCAGGCCACCCGCCTCGCCATCGCGGCGAGGCACGCCCACCGGTACGCCGCCGCCGGGGTGCGCGAGGTGCACGACCTCGGGTGCGGGCTGGGTGCCGACGCGATGGCGTTCGCCGGCCTCGACCTCGCCGTGCACGCCGTCGACGCCGACGACACCACCGCACGCGTCGCCGCGGTCAACCTGCGGCACTGGCCGTCCGCCCGGGTCACCCACGGTCTCGCCGAGGACGTACGCCTGCCGCCGGGTGTCGCCGGCGGCCACGTCGGCCTGTGGCTCGACCCTGCCCGCCGCGTGCGCGGGGTGGCCGACGTGACCGGCCGGACCAAGCGCGTCTTCTCCCTCGACGCCATCTCGCCGTCGTGGTCGCAGGTGCTCGCCTTCGCCGACCAGGTCCCGGCGACCGGGGCGAAGCTCTCCCCCGCCTTCCCCCACGGGTCGGTGCCCCGTGGGGCCGAGGCGCAGTGGACCTCGTGGCACGGCGAGGTGCTCGAGTGCGCCGTGTGGTGGGGGCCCCTCGTCGCGTCGGCCGGCCGTACCGCCGCCGTCTGCACCGAGGCGTCGACCGCGGTCGTGACCGAGCGCGACGCAGCCGAAGGGGCCCAGCACCCGGTCCTGCCGTCGGTCACCGGGATGCGCGAGTGGCTCTACGAGCCCGACCGGGCCGTGATCCGTGCCGGACTGACCGGTGCCCTGGTGGGTGCCGTCGACGGCGTCGAGCTGGCGTCGGGTGTCGGCTACGTGACGAGCGCGGTGTCGCGCGACCTGCCCTGGGCGCGCCGGTTCCGGGTCGTCGAGGCGATGCCGCTGTCGACGAAGCGGCTGGCGCGCTGGCTGCGCGACGCCGGGCACGACCGCGTCACCATCAAGAAGCGCGGCGTCACCCTCGACGCCGACGTGCTGCGCCGACAGCTGAAGATGACGGGACGGGGCAAGGGCGGGTCCGAGGCGACCCTGGTCCTGACCCGCGTCGGCGGCAGCCAGGTAGCCGTCGTCGTCACCCCGACCTGACCCACCCACCCCACCCATCGAGTGCCCAGTTCCCGACGCCCCACGCCCCATCGAGTGCCCAGTTCCCAACGGTCCCGCCCCCATCGAGTGCTCACTTCCCTACGCTCTTGGCGTCGGAAGGGCACTCGACCGAGCGGTTGCCGAGCGAGAGGACGGCCGGCGTCGGGAAATGGGCACTCGAGCAGGACGGTCTCCGCTCGAAGGTCAGTACGGGTCCGAGCCCGCGCCCCCCGCATACAGCTCGTGCAGCTCGCTCCAGGTGATGCCCCAGTCGGGGGCGTCCGTGCCCGCGAGGTGCGCCGCGAGCGAGCGGATGTAGGTGTCCCAGCCGGCGGCATACCCGGGAGCCTGGGTCGGGGCCAGCCGTTCGTGCCGGAGGGTGAGGCGTGCCCCGTCCCCGTCGGTGGAGATGCCGACCCTGACCAGGCTCGCCATGTCCTTGACCGGCCACTCCCAGACCAGACGTTGAGGGGCCTTGCATTCGACGATCCGGCAGGCCGGGGTGTCGGCGTCGTCGAAGTGGATCGTGAACTCGCCGCCCTCGTGCAGGTCGCCGGTCACCGGAGCGAACCACCGCACGAGCCGGTCCGGGTCGGTGCACGCACCCCAGAGGTCGGTTGCCGACGTCGCGTAGTGCCGGTCGAAGACCACCGCAACCGCGTCGTCGCCGCGCTCGATCCGGCCCAGCACCTGCGTCAGCTCGCTCATCCCTGATCCTGTCGTCGGGCCCGCGCGCCGCGGGCGATCTCGGTGTCGAGGGCATCGAGGCGCTGCCCCCAGAACGAGCGGATGTCGCGGCACCACTGCTCGACCTCGTCGAGCGCCCCCGGCACGAGCCGGTAGACGCGCCGTTGGGCGACGGCCTCCGCCTCGACCACGCCCGCCTCGCGGAGCACCCGGAGGTGCCTCGAGATGCCGGGCCGGGCGGCGTCGAAGAGCGCCGCGACCTCACCGGCCGTCAGTTCTTCGCGGGCGAGGTGCTCGACGATCACACGTCGTGTCGGGTCGTTCAGCGCCTCCCACGTCCTGCCCACCACGTTAGCGTAACCGCACCGTTACGTAACTGACAAGACACAGACGCGCGACCAGCCGGTCAGAGGGCGGCGTCGGGCTGGGCCCCGGCCCACCGCACGGCGTCGGCGCCGGCGCGGTTGGCGGCCTCGAGCGCCGTCCTGTCGTCGGCACCGGCTGCGAGGGCCGCGGCGAACGCACCGCAGAACGCATCGCCGGCACCGACCGTGTCGGCGACGTCGTCCGGGGCCACAGGTATGCCGTCGACCTGCTCGGCGCCCCAGCGGGCACCCGCCGCGCCGAACGTGACGAGCAGCGAGCCCGGCACGAGGTCGGAGTCGGCGAGCTGGCGCATCTCGGACTCGTTGACGACCACCGGGTCGCAGATCGCCACCGCGTCGGCCAGCAGCGGCGCGTACGGCGCCATGTTGAGCACGACGCGGGCGCCGGCGCGGTGTGCCAGGAGGGCCATCCGTTCCACGTCGTGCAGGGGCACCTCGAGCGAGCAGAGCAGCACGTCGCCCGGCCCGGCACCGACCGACTTCATCGAGGCGTCCTGCACCCACGCGTTCGCCCCCGGCACGACGATGATGGTGTTCTCGCCGCCCTCGTCGACTGCGATGTAGGCGGTGCCGGTCGGGGCATCCGGGAAGCGCGAAACAGCCCTCTCGATGCCCGCGGCCCGCAGACGCGCGAGGTAGGCGTCGCCGGCCTCGTCGGTGCCGACCGCCCCGACCATGACCACGGCCGCACCGGCGCGCCGAGCCGCCATCGCCTGATTGCCGCCCTTGCCACCAGCGAAGCGCCCGCCCGGCTCGCCCAAGAGCGTCTCGCCGGGCATCGGGTGGCGCTCGACCCGGGTCACCACGTCGACGTTGAGCGACCCGAGCACGATGACGCGACCCATCAGCGCGGCCCCGCCCGACCAAGGAGGGTGTCGCTCCACAGCCGCGCATAGCGGGGGCCGTCGACGCCGAGGGCGACGTCGACCCGGACCGGCGCCTCACCGTGCGGGTCGTGCGCGATCGCCCCGCTCCAGTCGCGGCGGTCGACGATCGTGCGGCCACGTGACCAGGTGCCGGCGAGCTCGACGCGGATGGGCAGCACCTGCGTGCGCAACGCCTCGCGGTCGATGAGGGCGCAGACTGCACCGGCGTCACCGATGGTCGCGCTGCCGTCGATCCGGTCGCGCTGGAAGTCCATCAGACGGCCGCCCAGCTCGGCCGGGCCGCGGCCCCCGACAGCGACGAGCTCGGCCGCCATCTCGCGCGAGACGACCGGCTCGTAGAAGACGTCGAGGCCGTACATCGTGACGCGGATGCCGAGGTCGGCTGCCGCATCGAGGGTGACGGCGGCGGCCTCCGGGTCGTGGAAGACGTTGAACTCTGCCGAGGCCGTGGCGTTGCCGACGTTCGCCGCGCCACCCATGAAGACGATCTCGGAGATGCCGGCCGCCACCTCCGGGTAGGTGCGCAGCAGCAGGGCGATGTTCGTCAGCGGCGCCAGGGGCACGAGCGTGACGGGGCGGCCTTCCGTGGCGGCCTGACGGCATACGTCCCGGAGCAGCTCGACCGCGTGGCGGCCGTCGGGCTGCAGCGACGAGTCCGGCCACCCGAGGTCACCCATCCCGTCCTGGCCGTGCACGTGGTGCGCGTGCAGGGCTGGCTCGAGCAACGGTCGCTCGGCCCCGCGAGCCACAGGGACGTCAGACCGGCCCGCGGTCTCGAGCACCTTGAGGGTGTTGCGCACGACGTCGTCGACGGGGGCATTGCCACCGACGCAGGACACGGCCCGGAGGTCGAGGGCCGGATGAAGGGCCGCCAGCAGCAGCGCGCACGCGTCGTCGACGCCGGTGTCGACGTCGAGCACGACGGGAGTGGTTCCGGTGGTCACAGCGGCAACGTACCGTGTGCGGCCGGCGGTCCGGGCGCCGCCGACGTGACCGGGCTACCCTCGCCGGGCGACGGCCCGACGGAGCGCGAGGGATCGCGGGATAGGCTCGGATGATGCGCCCGAGCCACAGCCGACGCCACCTGCCGACGACCCTCACGAGGCTCGCCGTGGTCGCCGTCGCCGTGTCGCTGGGCGCGGCCTGCTCGTCCACCCCGACCCCGGCCAGCACGGCCGGCGGCAGTACCTCGGCCGCACCGAGCAGCCCGACGAGCGCAACTCGGTCGACGACCACGAGCGGCGCCACCACGACCACCTCGACGCCGACCCAGACGGCGACCCAGACGGCCACCCAGACGCCCACCCCGACTCCCACCCCGGGCGACGGCGGCTCCACCTCGTGCGCGCCGAGCATCGTCGCCCGCATGTCCTCCGGGGAGCGCGCCGGACAGCTGTTGATGGTCGGCCTCGACAACGCGGCACGCCGGACCAGCCTCGACACCCTGGTCACCCAGCGTCACCTCGGCGGGGTCATCCTGCTCGGCGGCTGGTTCGGCGGCGCGGACCGCGTTCGCGCGACGACCCGCCACCTGGCCGGTCTCGCCTCCGAGAAGGCCACGGCCGGTCTCGGGCTGCTCCTCGCAGCCGACCAGGAGGGCGGACAGGTCCAGCAGCTGCGCGGCGACGGCTTCACCCGGATGCCATCGGCGCGCGTGCAGGACCAGGGCTCGCCCGGCGAGCTGACCGCCGACGCGACCCGCTGGGCGAACCAGCTGCGGAGCGCGGGCATCAACACCAACCTGGCACCCGTCGCCGACACCGTGCCGACCTCGATCGGCCGCGCGAACGGACCCATCGGTCAGCACGACCGGCAGTTCTCGAGCAACCCCGACCGGGTGTCGCGCATGGTCGGAGCCTTCATCGCAGGCATGCGCGCCGGCGGCGTCGCCTCGACGGTCAAGCACTTCCCCGGCATCGGCCGCATCACGGGCAACACCGACTTCACCGCGAACGGCATCACCGACCGCACGACGACAGTGGACGACCCGTTCCTCGAGCCGTTCCGCACCGGCATCCAGGACGGTGTCGAGCTCGTCATGGTCGGCTCCGCCATCTACAGCCGCATCGACCCGAACACGAACGCCACGTTCTCCAAGGCCATCGTCACCGACCTGCTGCGCGGGCGGCTCTCCTACGACGGGGTCGTCATCACCGACGACGTGGGCGCGGCCAAGGCGCTCGCATCCGTGCCGGTCGCCCAGCGAGCCATCCGTTTCATCCAGGCCGGCGGCGACATCACCCTGACCGCCCGCCCCTCCACCGTCCCGGCGATGTACGACGCGATCACGCGCAAGATGGCCGCCGACCCCGCGTTCGCGAAGCTCGTCGAGGCCGCCGCCGTCCGGGTCGTCGACCTCAAGCTGCGCCGCGGGCTCGCCAACTGCAGCTGACCGCCACCACCTGCGCCAGATCGCGCGCCGTTGGAGCTCGCCAGCAACACCGCCCGCGCGATCTCGTGCCGGGTCTCAGGCGCGGCCGGCCTTCCAGCGGCCGAGCGACCGCCACGACCGATCGCCCTCCCGCACGAGACGCCGCCGTATGCCGTCTCGTGGCGGTCGGTCGGACGGGGCTGGGAGCGCGGCGTGCTGCGTCGGCGCGCTGAGGAGGGCGGCGCGCGGGGACCCGAGCGGCATCGGCGTCGGCCACCTTCGCGCAGGGGAGGGCGCGCGGGGACGCGAGCGGCTTCGGCAGCCGGCATGCGGCATACGCAAGGGACCTGCGAGCTGTGACGGCCGGCTGACGCTCCACGCCGCGAAGGTTCCCGCGCGTTCGACGAACTCAGCCACGCGAGCCCGAGAACCACCCGGGCGTTGAACCGGCTCTACGCCTGGACGAGCGTGACCGGCATCGACGAGTCGGTGGGAAGCCCGAGGTCGCTCGGCTCCCGCCCCTTGGCGACCATCTGCGCCCCGAGCGCGGCGACCATCGCGCCGTTGTCGGTGCACAGCCCGGGACGCGGCACTCGCAGGGTGATGCCGGCCTTGGTGCAGCGCTCTTCGGCGAGGGCGCGCAGCCGGGAGTTCGCCGCGACGCCGCCACCGATGAGCAGGTGGTCGACGTCGTTCTCCTTGCACGCCAACAGTGCCTTGCGGGTCAGGACGTCGACCACCGCCTCCTGGAAGCTCGCGGCGACGTCGGCGACCGGCACGGGCTCGCCCGCCCGTTGGCGCGTCTCGACCCAGCGGGCGACGGCGGTCTTGAGCCCCGAGAAGGAGAAGTCGAAGCGGTGCCGCTCCATGTCGCGCCCGGTGGTCAGCCCGCGCGGGAAGTCGATGGCGATCCGGTTGCCTTCTCGCGCAGCCCGGTCGACGTGCGGGCCGCCGGGGAAGGGCAGCCCGAGCACGCGTGCCACCTTGTCGAAGGCCTCGCCGGCGGCGTCGTCCATCGTCGAGCCGAGCGATCGCACGTCGTTGGTCACGTCGGGCACGAGCAGCAGCGACGAGTGGCCGCCGGAGACGAGCATCGCCATCGTCGGCTCGGGCAGCGGGCCGTGCTCGACGATGTCGACGGCCACGTGCGAGGCGAGGTGGTTGACGCCGTAGATGGGCTTGCCGAGGGCGAGCGCGAGCGCCTTGGCGGACGCGACCCCGACGAGCAGCGCGCCGGCAAGCCCTGGACCTGAGGTCACGGAGATCGCGTCGAGATCGCGCAGCTGCACCCCGGCATGACGGCAGGCGCGCTCGATCGTCGGCACCATCGCCTCGAGGTGCGCGCGGCTCGCGACCTCCGGCACGACACCGCCGAAGCGGGCGTGCTCGTCGACGCTGCTCGCCACCGTGTCGACGAGCAGCGTCTCGCCGCGCACGATGCCGACACCCGTCTCGTCGCAGGACGTCTCGATGCCGAGGACGAGGGGCTCGTCGCTCATGCGTCTCCCTTCGTGACCAGGAGGCGCATGACGAGGGCGTCGACGTCTCCCGGCTGGTAGTAGCGGCGACGGACGGAGATGACCTCGAAACCGGCCCGGTCGTAGAGCCGGCGCGCGGCGTCGTTGTCGGCCCGCACCTCGAGCAGCACCGACTCGACACCGCGGGCGACGGCGCGCCGAACGAGCTCGTCGAGCAGCAGGCGGCCGGTGCCGCGGCCCCGGCCACCGGGCGCGGTCGCGACCGTCATGATGTCGGCCACCTCCCCCGAGACGTCGAGGCCGGCATACCCGGCGATGCCCCCCTCGGGGGCCACCGCGACGACGTAGTCCCGTCGCGGACGACCCGCGAGCTCGCTCCACCACGTCGCCTCGGACCACGCGTCGTCGGCGAACAGCTGCTGCTCGAGCTCCGCCAGCCGGGCCAGATCGGTCCACTCGAGGTCACGCAAGCGCACCGCGGGCTCGGTCTCCACGGGCTGGGTCGCGTCGGGCTGGGTCGTCTCGGGCCTCTCCACGGTCATCCGAGCGTCGACTTCTTCGACGGCGGCGCGGGCGCGGCATCGGGGCGGCGCAGGTAGAGCGGCTCGAGGCCGTCGAAGCCGTGGCCGGGGTCGACCCACTGGAGCCCGTCCGCCGGGCCGGCGCCGGCCGACGCGAGCCGCCGAACGGCGAGGTCGGCCAGCGCTCCCCCGCTGACGTCGAGGGGCCCACAGGAGTGGGGCACGGCGTCTGGGTAGAGGGCGGGCCCGCGGCCCGCGCTGGGCAGGGCCCTCAGCTCGGGCGGCAGGTCCGCTGCCCGCGCCACGACGGGGTCGGCCGTGCGGAGTGCGCCGTCGTCACCGAGGGCGTACGCGGCGGCATACACCTCCTTGCGGCGGGCGTCGGTGGCGACGAGCAGGTCGCCGCGCCGGCCATCGACCCACGCCTGGTGGGCGAGGGCGTCGAGGCTGGTGAGCCCCCGCACGGGCAGCCCGAGCGCGAAGCCGAAGGTGCGGCCGGTGACGATGCCGACGCGCAGCCCGGTGAACGGGCCGGGCCCGATGCCGACGACGACGTCGGTGACGTCCTCGGTCGCTGCACTGACGGAGGCGAGAGCGGCGCGGATGCCGGGAGCGAGGTGCTCGGCGTGCGCCCGCGCGTCGAGGGTCGTCTCCTCGGCGACCACCGACGAGCCGTCGTGCAGTCCGACGGTGATGGCCGTCGTGGACGTGTCGATCGCGAGCAGGAGCACGTCGGTCAGGCTATCCGAGCACCCGCGGGGCGCTCGACGGCGGCGCTCGAGGGCGGCTCTCGACGGCGGCGCGGGCCGACGCGTCAGGACGCGGGAGCGAGCTCGTCGAGGACGCCGTCCCAGCGGGAGCCGACGCCGGTGAGCTCGACCGTGCGCTCGTCGTCACCGGTGATCGTCAGCTCGAGACGCGTGTCGCAGAGCTGCTCGGCGAGGCCGGCACCCCACTCGACGACGGTGACGCTGGCGTCGAGGTCGGCGTCGAGGTCGAGGTCGTCGAGCTCGAGCGCACTGCCGAGGCGGTACGCGTCGACGTGAACGAGCTCGGGTCCGCCGACGAGCGACGGGTGCACCCTGGCGATGACGAACGTCGGCGACGTGATGGGCCCGCGGACGCCGAGCCCCTCGGCGATCGCTTGGGTCAGCGTGGTCTTGCCCGCGCCGAGGTCACCCGTGAGCACGAGCACGTCGCCACCCTGCAGCAGCGACCCGAGGCGTCGCCCGAAGTCCTGCGTCTGCTCGACCGACGCCCAACGGAGCTCCCGCCGTGTGCTCGCTGCTGCGGTCAACGGGCTCAGGCTCCCTTGCTACGGGCCGGCTTGGCGCGCGGCGTCTTGGCGCGGCCGGTGCGCAGGAGGTCGGCCGCCTCCTTCTCGAGACGCTGTTGGCGGCGGTTCTTCGCGACGTCGGTGACGATGCGTCGCACGCGCGGCTGCTGCGAGACCTCTATCTGCTCGGCTCGGGCGCGGGTGGCCTGGTCGACGAGCTGGATGAGGTGGGCGTTCAGCAGGTCGGGGTGCTCGAGCATGATGACGTGGCCGGCGTCGTTGACGACGATGTGCTCGGCGCCGGGGATGCCCTCGACGATCAGCTCGCTGTGCGACGGCGGCGTGAGGATGTCCTCGCGACCGTTGAAGACGAGCACGACCGCGTTGCGGAACTCGCTGAGGGCGGGTCGCTTGTCGAAGCCGTCGAACGTCTGCAGGTAGTCGTTGACGACGTCGAGCGGCGTACCGAGGAGGATGTCGGCGGTGTAGCGCACGACCGAACGCGGCACCGGTGACGCGAACGAGTTCTGTTCGACCATGAAGTGCTCGAAGTCGCGGCCGACGCGCCGGATCCGCGTGAACAGCTCGGGCCGGTGGCTGAGCGGCCCGAGCACACCGGGTCCGAGCCGCTCGAGCATGAGTCGCCCGAGCGTGGCCACGCGGCCACCGTTGGCGAGCATGATGCCGCCGGGGCTCGTGGCGACGAACGCCGCCCCGGTGACCCGGTCGAGCACCAGCCCGGGGTCCTGCTCGCCCAGGGCGAGCATGGTCATGCCGCCCATCGAGTGCCCGACGAGCACGAGGTCTCCCTCGGGCGCCAGCTCGGCGATGACGGCCCGGAGGTCCTGGCCCACCCGGTCGATGGTGTAGCTGTCGCGCTCGCCGCGAGCGGAGCGTCCGTGACCGCGCTGGTCCCACGAGATGACGCGGTAGCCCGCCTCCTTGAGCGCACGACGCTGGTAGACCCAGCAGCGCAGGCTCAGGCAGTAGCCGTGGGTCAGCACGACCGTCGGCAGCTCGGCGGTGCTGCCGTCACGCGTCGGGCCGTCGGCGGCCCGCGCAGCGGCCTCGTCGGTCGGCAGGTCGATCTCGACGTGCAGGGCCACCCCGTCGTCGGTGAGGACGACGTGCTCCTCGTCGGGCCGGATGTCGAGCAGCTCGGGGGTCTCGAGGGCCGCCATCGCGGCACGGTGCTTGCCCGCGCGGTCGGCGGCGATGCCGGCAGCCACGCCCGCGGCGACGCCCAAGGTCGCTGCGGCGATGCCGATCACCGGGTTGCGGCGGGGGCTCATGCGCGGCTCGCGTCGGCGGCCGTGCCGTCCGAGCCGTCGGAGCCGTCGGAACTGTCGACGCCGGGGTCGTCGCCGACGAGCAGCCGGGGCACGCGCGCCCCGAGCCGGGTCACGATCTCGTAGCTGATGGTGTCGGTGGCGTCGGCCCACTCCTGCGCCGTCGGCTCGCCCGGCGCGCCGCCGAAGAGGGTCACGACGTCACCCGCCTGCGCCGTCGAGCCGGGGCCGAGGTCGACGACGAGCTGGTCCATGCAGACCCGCCCGGCGATCGTCGTGCGTCGCCCGCCGACGAGCAGGGGGCCGACGTTCGTCGCGTTGCGCGGGATGCCGTCGGCGTAGCCAGCGGGCACGAGCCCGACCACCGTGTCGACCTCGGGGACGTACGCGTGTCCGTAGCTGATGCCCTGCCCCGCCGGAAGCGCCTTGACGAGGGCGAGCCGGGCCCGCAACGTCATGACCGGGCGCAGCCCGAAGTCGTCGTCGACCTGCGGCACCGGGGTGAGGCCGTACATGGCGATGCCGGGCCGCACGAGGTCGCCGTGTGCCGAGGGGTGCACGAGGGTCGCGGCGGAGTTGGCGAGGTGGCGCACCTCGGGCCGTATGCCGGCCTGCTCGGCCTCCGCGACCGCCTCGTAGAAACGCTCCTGCTGCGCGAGCACGGTCGGGTGCTCCGGTGAGTCCGCGTGGGCGAAGTGGGTCCAGATGCCCACGACGCTGACACTGCCCTCGTCCTCGAGGCGTCGGGCATGGGCCACGAGGGTGCCCCAGTCGACGCCGAAGGCGCCCCCGCGCCCGAGACCGGTGTCGACCTTGAGGTGCACCCGCGCGGTGCGCCCCAGCGCAAGGGCCGCGGCGGCGATCTCGTCGAGCACCCAAGGCGCGGATGCGGACACGTCGATGTCGCGGCCCACCGCGCCGGCGAAGTCGGACCCCGGGACGCTGAGCCAGGTCAGCAGCCGAGCGGTGAGCCCTGCATCTCGCAGCGCGAAGGCCTCGGCGAACTGGGCTGCGCCGAGCCAGGCCGCGCCGCCCCGCAGCGCCGCTCGGGCCACCGGCAGCAGCCCGTGGCCGTACGCATCGGCCTTGACGACCGCCATGAACTCCGAGCCGGGCGCGAGGGCGCGGAGGGTGCGCACGTTGGCCTCGAGGGCCGTCAGGTCGATCTCGGCCCACACGGTGAGCCCGCGGGTGTCGGGCACGCGTGAGGCGGCCTCGACCGTCCCAGGGGTGGACACGGCGGAACGCGCGTCGGCGTCGGCGGCGTCGATCTGGCTCATGGGTGAAGTCTCGCAGTTCGTGGTGTGGGTCGCTGACCGGGGCGGGTCAGCGGGTGCACGGCGGGTGACAACGCGTTCTTTCGATTGGATTGCTTGATCGAGAGAACGCTCGGTCGCCCGTGCTTGGCCGCACGGCTGGTGACAACGCGTACTTTCGATTGGATTGCTTGATCGAGAGAACGCTCCGTCGCCCGTGCCGGGCCGGACGGCGGGTGACAACGCGTTCTTTCGATTGGACTGCTTGGTCGTGTTGCTTGATCGAGAGAACGCTCCGTCACCGGGGTTGGAGCCCGACCTGCTCACCCCGGCGCGGACCTGCCCCGGGCGAGCAGGTCGCGGACCGCCGGCCGTATGCCGTGGGCCACCGCGAGCGCCCGTAGCGGGCCACCACCGGAGGCGCGGTCCGCTGCCACGCCGTGCACGAGTGCTCCGAGTGAGGCGGCGTCGTGCGGCGTGAGACCTGCGGCGAGAAGGGTGCCCACGATGCCGGAAAGAACGTCACCGGCACCGGCCGTGGCCAGCCACGTCGGGGCATCGGCCTGCGCGCGTACGGCGTGGCCGTCCGTCACGACCAGGGTCGTGGAGCCCTTGAGCAGGACGGTGACCCCGGTCAGGTCGGCGAGCCTGCGCGCGTGGCCCAGTGGGTCGGCCTTGACGTCGTCGACGCTGACGCCGGCCGCATGGTCGTCGTCGCCGGAGCCCTCGGCGCCGGCCACGTCCTCAGGCCGTCGGACCGTGCGGGTCGACCCGTCCAGGCGGGTCAGGAGGCGGGCCAGCTCCCCCGCGTGTGGGGTGAGCACGGTGGGCGCCTCGCGCCCGCCGTTGGAGATCTCGACGAGGTCGAGGCCGCCGGCGTCGACGACGACCGGCAGGTCGGAGGCGAGCGCGGCGCGGGCGGCGTCGAGCTGGGTGCGCGCGGAGTCGTCGTCGGCGTCCACGTCGAGACCGGGCCCGACGGCCCACGCCTGCACGCGCCCGTCGCCGACGACCGCCTCGGGCACGGCGTGGTGCACGAGGCCGACGGGGGTGGGCGTGCCGACGTAGCGGATCATCCCGACCCCGGCCTCGGCCGCGGCCGTCGTGCAGAGCACGGCGGCGCCCGGGTAGGCCTCGCTGCCGGCGACCACCCCCAGCACGCCGCGGGAGTACTTGTCGTCGGAGGCCTGCGGCACGGGCCAGAGGGTCGCGACGTCGTCCCAGGTCAGGCGCTCCACGGCCGCCGGGACGTCGTCGAACGGGACGCCGATGTCGACCACGGTGAGCACACCGGTCGCGCCCTCCCCCGCGGGAAGCAGGTGGGCCGGCTTCGGGGTGCCGAACGTGACGGTCTCGTCGGCCCAGACGGCGTCGTCCTCGCCGGCGCCGCCGGCCGGGTCGAGCCCGCTGGCGACGTCGACGGCGATGACCCAGGCGTCGTCGTCGATGGCGTCGACGAGCCGGGCCGCCTCGGGCCGCAGGCCCGGGCGTCCCCCGATGCCGGCGATGCCGTCGAGCACGAGGTCGGCTTCGGCGACGACGCCGGAGGCATCATCGAGTGCGTCGGTGCCGTCGGTGCCGTCGGTGCCGTCGGTGCCGTCGGTGCCGTCGGTGCCGTCGGTGCCGTCGGTGCCGTCGGTGCCGTCGGTGCCGTCGGTGTCGTTCGAGTCGCCGGATGGCGAGTGGAGGCTGTGGACCACGACCCCGGCGGCCTCGGCGGCCGAGAGCCCCGCTGCGTGGACCCCGTCACGACCTGCCGACGCCAGCAGCACCACCGCGGTGGCGTAGCCGGCCTCGGCGAGGTGGGCGACGGCATACAGCGTGTCGCCGCCGTTGTCACCGCCCCCGACGAGCCCGACGACCGTCGTGCCGTCGGTGTCGGACAGGCGCGCCGCCGCGACCTCGGCCAGGCCGAGGGCGGCGCGAGCCATGAGCGTGCCCTCGGGCAGGTCGGCCATGGCGGCTGCCTCGGCAGCGCGCACGGCCTCGATGGAGTGGGCGCGGATCATCAGCCCTCCGCGATGACGACGGCCGACGCGATGCCCGCGTCGTGCGACATGGACACGTGGAAAGAGTCGACCCCGAGCGTGTTGGCGCGCGCGCGCACGGTGCCGCCGATCTCGAGCGACGGCCGGCCGTCGGCGTTGGTGACCACACGTGCGTCGGTCCACTCCATGCCGCCGGGGGCCCCGAGCGACTTGGCGAGGGCCTCCTTGGCGGCGAACCGCGCCGCGAGGGACGCGATGCCGAGCCCGCGCTCCTCGACGGTGAAGAGCCGCTCACGCAGCGCCGGCGCGCGCCGGAGGGTCTCCTCGAAGCGCGCGATGTCGACGACGTCGATGCCGACCCCGACGATCACGTCACTCGACCGTGACCGACTTGGCGAGGTTGCGCGGCTGGTCGACGTCGAGGCCCTTGGCGGTGGAGAGCCACAGCGCGAAGACCTGCAGCGGCACGACCGTGAGCAGCGGCGCCAGCAGCGGCGAGGTCGCAGGCACCCGGATGACCTCGTCGGCGAAGGGCTCGACGGAGTCGTCGCCCTCCTCGGCGATGACGAGGGTGCGGGCGCCGCGGGCGCGGATCTCCTGGATGTTGCTGACGACCTTGCCGTGCAGGCCGTGCTCGCTCGTCGGCGACGGCACGACGACGAAGACCGGCTGGCCCGGCTCGATCAGCGCGATCGGCCCGTGCTTGAGCTCGCCCGCGGCAAACCCCTCGGCGTGGATGTAGGCGAGCTCCTTGAGCTTGAGCGCGCCCTCCATGGCGATCGGGTAGCCGACGTGTCGGCCGAGGAAGAGGACCGAGCGGGTGTCGGCCATGAACTTGGCGATCTCCTTGACGCGACCCATCTGCCCGAGGAGGGTCTCGATCTTGGCCGGGATCTCGCCGAGCTCCTTCATGACCGCAGCCGCGTCGTCGGCGAACGACCCGCCGCGCAGCTGGGCCAGGTACAGGCCGAGCACGTAGCAGGCGGTGATCTGGGCGAGGAACGCCTTCGTCGACGCGACGGCGATCTCGGGCCCGGCGTGCGTGTAGAGCACGGCGTCGGACTCGCGGGGGATGGTCGAGCCGTGCGTGTTGCACACCGAGACCGTGAGGGCACCGAGCTCGCGCGCGTGCTTGACGGCCATCAGGGTGTCCATCGTCTCGCCCGACTGGCTGATCGACACGACGAGCGTGCGCTCGTTGACGATCGGGTCGCAGTAGCGGAACTCGTGAGCGAGGGCGACCTCGACGGGGATGCGCGTCCAGTGCTCGATGGCGTACTTGGCGGTCATGCCGGCATACGCGGCGGTGCCGCACGCGACGATGGTGATGCGGTCGACGGCCTTGAGCTGCTCCTCGGAGATGTTCATCTCGTCGAGCACGAGCCGGCCGTCGATGTCGGTGCGGCCGAGGAGGGTGTCGGCGACCGCGTGCGGCTGGTCGTTGATCTCCTTCTCCATGAACGTCGCGTAGCCGCCCTTCTCGGCGGCCGCGGCGTCCCAGGTGACCTCGTACGCCTTGCCCTCGGCGGGCGTGCCGTCGAAGTTGATGACCGTGGCGCCGTCGGGCGTGATCGTGACGATCTGGTCCTGGGCGAGCTCGAGGGCGTGCCGGGTGTGGCCGATGAAGGCCGCGACGTCGGAGCCGAGGTAGTTGGCATCGTCGCCGAGGCCCACGACCAGCGGGCTGTTGCGGCGGGCGCCGACGACGACGTCGGGCTGGTCGGCGTGGATCGCGAGGAGCGTGAAGGCGCCCTCGAGGTCGGCGACGACGGCGCGCATCGCGGCCGTGAGGTCGTGCTCGCGCTCGTAGGCCGCGGCGAGCAGGTGGGCGACGACCTCGGTGTCGGTTTCGCTCGTGAACTCGATGCCGTCGGCCAGCAGGCCCTTCTTGAGGCTGTGGAAGTTCTCGATGATGCCGTTGTGGATGAGGGCGAGCTTGCCGTCCTTGCCGCCGCGGTGCGGGTGGGCGTTCTCGTCGGTGGGGCCGCCGTGCGTGGCCCAGCGGGTGTGCCCGATGCCGGTGGTCGAGGCGGGCAGCGGGTCGGCCGCGAGCTCGGCGGTGAGGTTGGCGAGCTTGCCGGACTTCTTGCGGGTCTCGACGTGGTCGCCGTCGAGCAGGGCCACACCGGCGGAGTCGTAGCCGCGGTACTCGAGTCGGGCCAGGCCTTCCATGACGACGTCGAGCGCCGTGCCGTCGTTCGCCCGGCCGACGTATCCCACGATTCCACACATGTGGTCCAGCCTAGGGGAACCCAGAGGGTGCCGCGTTCGGGGCCGAGGCCGCCGGGCGTGCCATCGTCCGACACAATGGCGGACGTGGCGGAACGCGTGTCGGAGACGACGAGCAGCGCTGGCGCGACCCCTGGCGCGACCGGCGGCAACGGGTCAGGGGGCAACGGGTCGATCCCGTCGCCCTACGTCGAGTTCGACCGGGCAGCCTGGTCACGGCTGCGCGAGAACCAGCCGCTCAACCTCGACGACGCCGACCTCGCACGCCTGCGCGGCCTCGGCGACCGGGTCGACCTCAACGAGGTCGAGGAGGTCTACCTGCCGCTGTCGCGCCTGCTCAACTTCTACGTCGGCGCCACCCGACAGCTGCACCAGGTCACGAGCGACTTCCTCGGCGAGCGCCCGGCCAAGACCCCGTTCGTCATCGGCGTCGCCGGCTCCGTGGCGGTCGGCAAGTCCACGACGGCCCGCATCCTGCGCGAGATGCTCGCCCGCTGGCCCGACACGCCCCGGGTCGCCCTCGTCACCACCGACGGCTTCCTCTTCCCCAACGCCGAGCTCGAGCGCCGCGGGCTGCTCCAGCGCAAGGGCTTCCCCGAGTCCTACGACCGTCGGGCGCTGCTGCGCTTCGTCGCCGAGATCAAGTCGGGCCGGGCCGAGGTCACCGCACCGGTCTACTCGCACCTGACCTACGACATCGTGCCGGGCGAGCGCATCGTCGTTCGCCAGCCCGACGTGCTCATCGTCGAGGGCCTCAACGTGCTCCAGGCCCCCGAGGTGCACCCGGTGCGCGGCACCGGCCTCGCGGTCAGCGACTTCTTCGACTTCTCCGTCTACGTCGACGCGTGGGTCGACGACGTGCGCAAGTGGTACGTCGACCGCTTCCTGCGCCTGCGCCAGACGGCCTTCTCCGACCCCGACTCGTACTTCCACCGGTATGCCGTGCTCTCCGACGAGGAGGCGGTGGCCACGGCCAACCGCATCTGGCGCGAGATCAACGGGCCCAACCTCGTCGAGAACATCCTGCCCACCCGGTCACGGGCCAGCCTGGTGCTCTCGAAGGGCGACAACCACGAGGTGCGCCGGGTCCGGCTCCGCAAGATCTGAGCCGCACCCACGGCGGCGCAGCCGCGGTCCGGACGCAGGTATGCCGTGTGGCCGACCCCCGCTGGGAGCCGGCCACACGGCATACGTCGTCGGTCGGTGTCGCGCTCGACCGTCAGCTCAGTACCAGTGCGGCGAGCGTGCCTGCCACGTGGACCACGCGTTGCAGGGGTTGCCGTAGGACATCTTGATGTACCACATGCCCCACTTCATCTGCGTGATCGGGTTGGTGCGCCAGTCGGAGCCCACCTGGGCCATCTTGCGGCCGGGCAGCGCCTGCACGATGCCGTAGGCGCCTGAGCTCGGGTTCTCAGCGTTCCAGCGCCAGTCGCTCTCACCCGTCCAGAGGTTGACGAGGCAGTTGTACTGCGAGTCGCTCGTCCAGCCCTGGTCGGCCATGAGCACGCGGGCCGCGGCCTTGGGGTCATCCTTGGCGTTGGCGATGGCGCGCTGACGCTCTCGCTCGCGCGCGGCGTTCTCGGCAGCCACGCGGGCCTGCTCGGCCTGCTTGGCGGCCTCCTTCTTCTGCTTGGCCTCGAGCTCCTTGGCGGTGCGCAGGCCGGTCGCGGCGATCGCCGTGCGGCGCTCGTTGCGCGAGACGGACGCGGCGGCGCGGTAGGTCGTGTCGACCGTCGTCGCGCGGGCCAGCTCGTCGGTCTGGGCCGCGACACCCGAGCCGACGACGAACGCCGCCGCATCGGTGCCGATGAGGTTCGTCGCCTTGGCGTACGCGAAGCCGGAGGTGCCGAGGCCGAGGGCGAGGGCGCCGGCCAGGATCGGGCGGCCGCGGTGGCGCTTGCGCTTCGGGGTCGCCTCGTGGCGGCTCCGGCGCGAGGCTACCGTCTGGGTCTGCGCGCCCTGCGTCATCGCCTGCGTCGCCAGTCCCTGCGGCGACCGCGGGACCGCGGCGCCGGACTGGGTGGGGCCGCCGGGCCGGCTCGCACGCGCCGAAGGAGTGGCGCGCTGCGAGCTGGGAGCGGTTGAGGGAGCCGGTGCGTTGCGGTGCCGGCCTTCATACCGTGCCATGAACGTGTGTCACGCCTTCCTGGGGTTCGGGGGTGGTGCTCGACGCAGGTGCGGGACGGCAGTGGCCGCCCCGGAGCTGGTTGTGTGGGAGGGGATCCCTGGTCCGCCAGCGCTCACCCCCCGCAGCGAGCGTTACCGATCCGAGATCATTCGAAGTGCCACGGTGCCAGCGGTCGGCACCGAGATCAAGTTCGGCCCCAACCGTAATGGGTGGTTGGTGGCTTTTGGGCCCGTGTCCGGAAACACGGCGCCCCCCGAGCGCGTGCTCGGGGGGCGCCGTGCGTGACGTGACGCAGGTCACACCTCGAGACCCTCCAACATGTCGGTGACGAGGGCCGCGATGGGGCTGCGCTCGCTCCGGGTCAGCGTGACGTGGGCGAACAGCGGGTGGCCCTTGAGCTTCTCGATGACGGCCGCGACACCGTCGTGGCGCCCCACCCGCAGGTTGTCGCGCTGGGCGACGTCGTGGGTGAGCACGACCTTGGAGTTCTGACCGATGCGGGAGAGCACGGTGAGGAGCACGTTGCGCTCGAGCGACTGGGCCTCGTCGACGATGACGAACGCGTCGTGCAGGGACCGGCCGCGGATGTGGGTCAGCGGCAGCACCTCGAGCAGCCCGCGGTCCATCACCTCCTCGACGACCTCGGTGGAGACGAGGGCACTCAGGGTGTCGAAGACCGCCTGGCCCCACGGGTTCATCTTCTCGGCCTCGGTGCCGGGCAGGTAGCCGAGCTCCTGGCCACCCACCGCGAAGAGCGGGCGGAAGACGAGGACCTTGCGCTGGATGCGCCGCTCCATGACCGACTCGAGGCCCGCGCACAGCGCGAGGGCCGACTTGCCGGTGCCGGCGCGCCCGCCGAGGCTGACGATGCCCACGTCGGGGTCGAGGAGCAGGTCGAGGGCGATGCGCTGCTCGGCGCTGCGACCGTGCAGGCCGAAGGCGTCACGGTCGCCGCGGACGAGCCGGATCTGCTTGTCGGCGCCGACCCGCCCCAGACCGCTTCCCCGCGGCGAGAGCAGGACGAGCCCCGTGTGGCACGGCAGCTCGGCGGCGCCGGCGTGCTCGACACGGCCGCGGTCGTAGAGCTGGTCGAGCTCCTCGGTCGTGACCTCGAGCTCGTGCAGACCGGTCCAGCCGGAGTCGACCCCCTGCTCGTGGCGGTACTCCTCCGCCTCGAGACCGCAGGCCGACGCCTTGACGCGCATCGGGAGGTCCTTGGACACGACCGTGACGTCGCAGCCCTCGTTGGCGAGGTTGCGGGCCACGGCGAGGATGCGGGTGTCGTTGTCGCCGAGCCGGAACCCGGCGGGCAGTGAGGACGGGTCGGTGTGGTTGAGCTCGACGCGCAGCGTGCCGCCGTCGTCGCCGACGCCGACGGGCTTGTCGAGCCGTCCCTCGCTGACCCGCAGGTCGTCGAGCAGGCGCAGGGCCTGGCGGGCGAAGTAGCCGAGCTCGGGGTGGTGTCGCTTGCCCTCGAGCTCGGTGACGACGACCACCGGCAGCACGACCTCGTGCTCGGCGAAACGCAGCATGGCCCGCGGGTCGGACAGCAGCACCGACGTGTCGAGGACGTACGTCTTGTGCTCGGGCACGCGTTCACGTGCAGTCGTTCGTGTGGTGGCGCGTGTGGAGGCCGCGGCCGGCTTGGTGGTCGTGCTGCTGGCTGTCGTGCTGGCGTCCGACGTGACCTGACGGGTCGTACGTGCCATGTGCCACTCCCTACGCGGCGCGCTCAGCGCGCCTGATCGCTCCCGAGATGCCGGGCGGCCACCAGAGGGTGGCGTCGTGCCCGGCCCTCCGTCCTGAGCGATCGCTCCATGGGTGGGCCTCCTGGCAACGTCCGACGGGTGTCGGCCGTTGGGACGACGGTACGACCCGGATCAGACAGTGACCCGCATTGGACGTCGTTGCGCCGTCGTGTCGCTCGAGAGTTCACATCCCGGCAACACAGGCGTCGATGAGAGGTCCGCCGAGAGGCCTTGCCCCCGTCGGGTCCCCCGCTCCCGACGCAGTTCCGGGCGTCGGAGAGTGGGCACTCGACAGGCAGGGTCGGGAGCGGCGGGTCAGGCCCAGGGCGAGCGCCCCATCACGCGTACGTACTCGCGCTTCCAGCGCCAGCGGGCGGCCGCGATGACCATCCCGACGACGCCGAGCACGCCGAAGATCCCGAGGATGAGGTAGGCGACGCCCATCGCGCCCGCCGCGCCCTCGTCGGCGCCCTTCTTGACCTGCAGGAAGAAGATCACCCCGAGCACGGTGAGCGCGAGGAAGAAGACGAACATCAGCGCGGGTTCACGGATCTTCAGGGTGAGCAGGCCGCGCTCCTGGCTGACGTACGCGAACGGCTCCTTGGGAGGCATGGGCTCGCCCGTACGCGGGGCCACGGGCGCCTGCGACGAGCCCTCGGGCTGCTGTGCCGGCGTGCTCATGCGCTGACCGCCTCGGTGTAGAGCTCCTCGACCGCGCCCTGGAGGCCGTTCGCGTCGACGACCCCGCCCGTGCCGGTGCCCGGTCCGGCGACGTCGGCGAGCGCCTCGAAGCCCTCACCGGAGCGACGGATCGCCAGGTTGCTCGTGCTGTCGAGGGTCTGCACCTCGAGGAAGACGCCGGCCTGCGGGTTGGCCGCGAACCGCTCGCGCACCAGGTCCGTCACGAGCGCGCCGGTGCCGCCGTCCTGCTGGCCGAGGCGGATGAACCACGACGCCAGCTGCCTCGGCTGCATGAGCGCGATGACGGTGTCGGACTCGAGCAGGATGGCGAAGTCGGCCTGGCTGACGTTCTCGCCGACGAGGCCGATGCGGGTCCAGCGGGTCGCCGCGCCGACGGCGTACTCGACGAGCGCGGCGTTGGACCGGGACTCGTGGTTGCCCTCGCCGGTCACCGCGAGCCAGCCGCGCGAGGCAAGGCTGGAGGCCCCCGCGAGCAGCGCCGCGTCGTCGGCAGCCCGGGGGTCGAGCATGAGCAGCTGCCGCGAGCGCTCTCCGCTGGGGCTCTCGTGGCGGGCCATGAGGTAGGCGAGCTCGGCGGCTCCGAGACCGAAGACCTCCTCGGGCAGCTCGAAGCCCTCGAGCGGGGTGCCCTTCATCGGGTCAGCCATGGTTCTCCTCTGTCGATGCGCGGTCGTTCACGGTCGTTCGTGTCGTTCGTGTCGTTCGTCGTCGGGTGCGGTCGCTCGCGGGTCGGCGTGCGGGTCTCGGTCGCGGCGGGTCGGTCCACGGTGTCATGCCGTCGGTCCAACGATGCCGGGTGGCCCGGGGTTTCGCCTCCCGGGCCGTCCGCGCACCGGTCAGAAGGGCCACACCTTGTCGGCGACGTCGCTGATCGCATCGCCGGCGTCGGACGCGAAGTCGCCGACGGCGTCGACGGCGTCACCGGTGAAGTCGGTGATGGTGTCCCAGTTGTCGTAGACGAGCTGGCCGACCGCCATGCCGCCGGCGGCGATGCCGCAGACGACGTCGACGGGGGGCGGCGTCATCAGCGCGGCGGCGCCGAGCCCGGTCATCACGCTGTCGTAGCCGGCCCGGCCGTAGTTGCCCTCGGAGATGTCGTTGGCGACGGTGAACCCACCGAACGCGACGCCGATCGGGCCGAGCGCCTTGCCGACGGTGCCGAGGGTGCGGGCGAGGGCACCGCCTTCGGCGAGCGACGGCAGGAAGCGGGAGAGGCCGCTCCAGTTCTTCGGCGCCAGCGCCTCACCAAACTCGGCGAGACGACCGGTCTTCCACGCGTTCTTGAGGTTGGCGAAGACGCCGGTCGCGCTGTCCCAGGTGCCGAGGTTGGAGAGGAAGTTCTTGATCTTCATGCCGGTGCCCAGCAGGCCGACGGCCGTGCCGATGCCCTTGATCGGCGTCCACAGCGACTTGAGGAGGTCGTAGCCGGGGATGCCGCCGTGGTCACCGCCTCGGCCGGATCCGCCGGACCCGCCGGGGCCGCCGCCGGGTCCCGAGCCGCCCTGACCGCTCGTGGTGTCCTGGGCGCCGGCGTTGCGGCGCAGGGCTTCGGCGAGCTTGCCGAGGTCCGTGCCGAACTGCGTCAGCTGGGCCTCGATCGGGGGCCACCGGTTCATCAGGTGGTCGAGGTCGCCGCCACCCCACTGCCCCTTGAGCGCGTGGACCGCCCGGCTCGCCTCGCCCTTGAGGCTCTCGCACTCGCGGGCGTGACCCGTGATCCGCTCGGCCGACGCGCGCAGCGCCACCGGGTCGGCGCCCTTCTTGTAGATCGCCATGTTCCGCTGCTCCCCTGACGTCGTCGCCGTGCCGTGTCGTGTGTGTTCGTGCCACCCGGGCCGTATGCCGCGTGCCGTGCCGTATGCCGTCTGTCCGGGTCTCCCGGCCGGCTACCCGAAACGTATGCAACGAGGGCGAAGCCGGACAATGGGGAGCACTCCCCACCCCGCGGACCGTGCCGCGCAGATCGGGCCGCGCGGAGGGTCAGCCGCCGAACCGACGGTGCCGGCCGGCATACGCCCGGAGCGCCCGCAGGAAGTCGACGTGGCGGAAGTCGGGCCAGTACGCCTCGCAGAAGTAGAACTCGGAGGTGGCACTCTGCCAGAGCAGGAACCCGCCGAGGCGCTGCTCGCCGGAGGTGCGGATGACGAGGTCGGGGTCGGGCTGGCCCTTGGTGTAGAGGTGCCCGGCGATGTCGTCGGCCGTGAGGCCGGCGGCGATCTGCTCGATGGACTCGCCGGCTGCTGCCCGCTCGAGCAGCAGGTCGCGCACCGCGTCGGCGATCTCACGGCGGCCGCCGTAGCCGACCGCGACGTTGACCGTCATGCCGTCGACGTCCTTGGTGCGCCGGGCCGAGTCCCTGAGGCTGTCGGCGGTCTCGCGCGGGAGGAGGTCACGCGCGCCGACGATCTTCAGGTGCCAGTTGCCGGTGTCGGCGAGGTCTGCGACGGCGGTCTCGATGATCTTGAGGAGCGGCGCCAGCTCCTCCTCGGGGCGACGCAGGTTGTCGGTCGAGAGCAGCCAGAGGGTGACGTACTCGACACCCGCCTCGCGACACCACTCGAGAAGCTCCTCGATCTTGTCGGCGCCCGCCTGGTGACCGCTCGCCGTGCCGGCACCGCGGGCGCGGGCCCAGCGCCGGTTGCCGTCGAGCATGACGGCCACGTGCCGTGGAAGCGACTCCTTGGGCAGATCCTTGAGGACCCGGCGTTCGTACGCGCCGTAGACCACATCGCGCCACCCCACGGGGCCTCCTCGTCGACTCGATCGTCCTCGCCCACAGGTCGCGACCCGAGCGGGCCGCCGTCCCAC
Organism: Terrabacter sp. 2RAF25; assembly: GCF_052115265.1. Taxonomy (NCBI): domain Bacteria; kingdom Bacillati; phylum Actinomycetota; class Actinomycetes; order Micrococcales; family Intrasporangiaceae; genus Terrabacter; species Terrabacter sp. 2RAF25. The sequence continues at coordinate 359,428 of NZ_JBFRGJ010000006.1, read as the reverse complement.
CGTACCCTTCACGCTGCCCCCGATCCCGGCGGTCGGCGGGGCACCGCGGGTGGGTCTGGTGAGGCGGATGTGGAGGTTGTGTGCCCTCGCGGCCGACAGTGACGGAGCAGAACCTACGCACCCGTAACCTACGGTTGCGTAGGTTACACTCGGGCCATGAGCACCCTTCCCCAGCGGAACGACGAGCAGCCACGCGACGACTTCGTCGCGGTCTCCCTCGTGCAGTCCGGCGAGCCCCGTGAGGAGCAGGCGAGCGGTCCCGTCGCCGAGCTCGTCGCGATCGTCAAGCCCCGTCTGCGCGGCTGGCTGCACCTCGGCATGTTCCCCGTGGCCCTGCTCGGCGGTCTCGTGCTGGTGCTGATCTCCGACCCCGGCGCCGTGCGCACCGCATCGATCGTGTTCACGGTCAGCGCCGCCCTGCTCTTCGGCGTCTCAGCGGTCTACCACCGCGGCACCTGGGGGCCGAAGATGTCGGGCCTGCTCAAGCGGTTCGACCACTCGAACATCTACCTCATCATCGCCGGCACCTACACGCCGTTCGCGGTGACGCTGCTGTCCGCCGACCAGGCCCGGCTGCTGCTCACCGTCATCTGGGGCGCCGCGATCGGCGGGGTCCTCTTCCGCGTCTTCTGGGTCGGGGCGCCACGCTGGCTCTACACCGCGCTCTACCTCGCCCTGGGCTGGACGGCCGTGTTCTACGTCGTGCCGTTCTGGCGCGAGGGCGGCCCGCTCATCGGCACCCTGATCGGTCTCGGCGGACTGATGTACACCGCGGGCGGCATCGTCTACGGCACGAAGCGCCCCAACCCCTGGCCCAAGTGGTTCGGCTTCCACGAGGTGTTCCACGCCTTCACGCTCGGCGGCTTCGCGACGCACTTCGCCGCAGTGGTCCTCGCCGTGATCGGCTACCAGGCAGCAACCTGAGCCCACTTCCTCCCGAATCGAGAGAACACTCCGTCACGGGCGTTTCGTGACGGAGTGCTCTCTCGATTCGGGGGGCCGTTCAGTCGGAGTGGGGCGTCGGCCGGTCGTCCTCGGGCCCGTTGCTCGCTGCGCCGCGCTCGACGGGCGCGTCGTGCGACGGGTCCGGGTGCTTCGCGACGCCGTCGGCGTCTGCCCGCGCCGCAGCCTCGTCGCGGTCGCGGTAGGCCATCCGGCGCAGCCGGCTGTTCATGTTGCGCACGAGCAGCCACAGGGAGATCGCGAGCACGAAGAAGGCGATGAAGCCCCAGATGCCGGGGCCGACCGGGAGGTTGCCGCCGCTACCCATCAGGCGTCCGTCCTCTCGTCGTCGTCGGTGTGCGTGTCGGAGCTGTCGCCGTGCGTGTGCGCGGCCGACTCGGGTCCCTGCTCGGGCTCCGGCTCGTCGGGAAGGCGGCCGTCGTGGACGATCTCGAGGTCACCGCGGGTCGCGAGGGCATCGGCCTCGGCCGGCGAGCCAAGACCGGCGAACAGGTCGTCCTCGCCGTCGGCCACCGGGACGTAGGACAGTGCCGCCTCGAACTCCTCGACGCCCCAGACCCGCTTCTGGATCTCGAGCGGCACCTGGAACCAGAAGCCGTCGGGGTCGACCTGCGTCGCGTGCGCCATGAGCGCCCGGTCACGGGTCTCGAAGAACTCGCCACACGCGATCGTCGTCGTGGGACGCCCGGACCGTCGCGGCTTCCAGTTCGCCAGCCACTCGGCATACGGGCTCTCGAGACCCTCGGCGAGCATCGCATCGTGGATCGCCTCGAGGCGGTCCTTGGACCAGCCGCCGTTGTAGTAGATCTTGAGCGGCTGCCAGGGCTCGCCGGCGTGGGGGTAGCGGCTCGGGTCGCCGGCCGCCTCGAAGGCGGCCATCGACACCGTGTGGCACATGATGTGGTCGGGGTGCGGGTAGCCACCCTTCTCGTCGTACGTCGTCATGACGTGCGGGCGCCACGCGCGGATGACGCGGACGAGCGCCTCGGTGGTCACGTCGATGTCCTCGAGGCCGAAGCAACCGTCGGGCAGCGGCGGCAGAGGGTCCCCCTCCGGCAGTCCGGAGTCGACGAAGCCGAGCCACGTGTGCTCGCAGCCGAGCACCTCCTGGGCCGCCTTCATCTCGTCGCGCCGCACCTGCGCGATGTCGCGCAGGATGTGCGGGTCGTCCTTGAGCTTCTCGTTGAGGATGTCGCCGCGCTCGCCGCCGGTGCACGAGACGACCATGACGGACGTCCCCGCGGCGACGTACCTCGCCGTCGTCGCGGCGCCCTTGCTCGACTCGTCGTCGGGGTGCGCGTGCACCGCCATCAACCGCATGCCCTCGGCCACGTGGCTCCCTGTTCGTCGATCGTCGGTGGAAGGGCGCGAGGCGGCTCGTGACCGCCCGGCGCTCGGGCCCGCGCGTCGTGCCGTGCCGGCATACGAGACACTGGACCCGCCTGTCATCCTCTCACTCTCCCCCGCGGCTCCCGACGCCCGGGCTTCGACCGCCAGGACTTCGTATGCCGTCCCGCACGACCCTGCCCCGACCCGCTCCCGGCCAGCTGAAGTGGTGGGTCATCGGAACCGTCGGCATCCTCGCCGGCGTCGCCCTGGCCATCTGGTTCGGGCTCTCCGCCACGCTCGGGCAGCCGAGCTGGCAGACCCTCGGCTACAAGGTCGTCAGCGACCAGCAGGTGCGCGTCGACTTCGAGGTCTATCGGCCCGGCGGCACGGCCCTGACCTGCACCGTCGAGGCGCTGGCCCGCGACTTCTCGCCGGTCGGCACGAGCACCGTACGGGTGCCCGCGAGCGCCGACGAGACCACCCGCACGTCGGCGACGCTGCGCACCACCTCGCGGGCCGTGACCGGACAGGTGCGCACCTGCTCCTGAGGGGGCCCGCTGCCCGACCCGGCGTCCACGAATACGCCGTGAACTGCGCTTTTGCCGTTCACTTTGTTATCCTGAGTGCTTCATACAAGGGTCCGGACCCGTCGCCGACCGGCACATCGAGTCGGTGACACCACGGTTCGGTCCCTTTCTTTTTGTGTAGGCGCCCACGCGAGCACCGCGTGGGCGCTCTTCAATCGAGGAGTGACAACAGTGACCGACACTGCCGCTGGCTTCCTGACCCAGGAGGCCTACGACCGCCTCAAGGCGGAGCTCGACCAGCTGACGGGCGAAGGTCGCATCGAGATCGCGCGCAAGATCGAAGAAGCCCGCGAGGAGGGCGACCTCAAGGAGAACGGCGGCTACCACGCCGCCCGCGAGGAGCAGGGCAAGATGGAGGCCCGCATCCGCCAGCTCACCGAGCTGCTCCACAACGCGACGATCGGCGAGACGCCCCCTGACGACGGCGTCGTCGAGCCGGGCATGCTCGTCACGGTCGAGATCTTCGGCGACGAGGAGACCTTCCTGCTCGGCAACCGCGAGATCGCCGACGGCTCCGACCTGCAGGTCTTCTCCGAGAAGTCCGCCATGGGCGCTGCCATCAACGGCAAGAGCGTCGGCGACAGCACGAGCTACGAGGCCCCCAACGGCAAGACGATCGACGTCAAGATCATCGCGGCCAAGCCCTACACCGGCTGAGCCGAGCCCCACGCCTGTCGAGACGGGCCGGGTCCTCCCCATCCACGGGGTCAGGACCCGGCCCGTTCCGCATCCCCACCCCCGCTCCCCCCGCCTCCCCCACCGTCGAAAGGCCAAAGTTCGCGGGTGCGGCACCGTCGAAAGGCCAAAGTTCGCGGGTGCGGCACCGTCGAAAGGCCAAAGTTCGCGGGTGCGGCACCGTCGAAAGGCCAAAGTTCGCGGGTGCCCCGCCGTCGAAAGGCCAAAGTTCGCGGATCTCCGCTAGGACCGTCGACGGCGAGACCGGGCAAACTGCGCCGGCGCGAAGAACTGCGGGCCGGCTCCCATGACGTCCAACAGGTGGGCGTTGACGCCCAGGCAGCCGGCGAGCTCCCGAAGCTTTGCAGCACGTTCTGCGTGGTCGAACACGTCGGCCGAGAGGATCTCGACAACGGCCCAGTCGCCTCGCTCGACCCGGTCCCGGCGAAGACGGTCATGGACCTTGTCACGCGACCGGCTGTGGAACTCGACGCCTAGGTACTCTCCGACGACCCGCTGCTCCTCCCACACGAGGTCGCCGAACCCGAGCCACTCGCCGGCGTGACTGACCACTGGGAGGTTGTGCTTCGGCTCGGGCAGTCCGGCCCGGGTGACCATCAGGCGGCTGCGGGTCTCCATGGGAGACCAGGCCCCGAGACGGACTCGCGGAAGGGCATACGTCAAGGTCACCTTGCCGCGCGGACGGACGCGCGCCTCGACGGCCCGCTTGAGCGGGGAGATCTCCCCCAGGAGGTTGGCCGCGGCGTCCCCTGCCACGATGAGGTCATCAAGCCCAACCGGGAGCCCCGCACCGACGTACTCCCCGAGGTCTGCCCAGGTGTCCGCAGGGCCCACGACCGGCAGACCGTCGACCTCGGTCACCTCGCGCGACTCCAGGCCCCGGTGACCCACCACCTCGCCGCGGCGGATGCGGTTGGCGTCGGTGCGCGTGACGATGTGGACGTGTGGGTCCTCCTCGAGCGCGTACGGAAGCGGGATCCCGAGGAGTCGGGCCGCTGTCGCATGTGCGAACGCGAACTCGCCTGGCGCTGCAGCGGCAAAGGCCCACGCGCGTTCGAGCAGGGTGGTCGGGATCTCCACGCTCCGAACTCCTGGGGTCGGAGTCCACAGGTCGCCGGCACGCAGGCGAGAGGGCGTCACTCCTCGTCGGAGCGCCTCGGACGTCCGGAAGGGATGGGAGAGCAGGTCGGGCGGCAGGGCTTGGGCTTCCATGCCCAGACGCTCCGGCGCCGGGGCACGGCGCGCGATGCTCGGCGAGTCACCTGTGGGTCACGTGGTCCGCGGACGAGGGGGTGTGGACAACAACGGGGCAGCCCGCGAACTTCGGCCTCTCGACGAGTGAGGATCCGCGAAAGCTGGCCTCTCGACGGGTGGGGACCCGCAAACTTTGGCCCCTCGACGGGTGGAGACCCGCAAACTTTGGCCTCTCGACGGTTAGGGGGCGGGGGTGATCTGGGCGGCGACGGTGCGGGCGACGTCGGGGGCGTCGGCGGCGAGGAGCCCAGCGGCGAAGAGGAGGTATGCCGTGTCGACCGTCGCGCGGGCCGCGCGCGGCACCTTCCAGCCACCCGCGTGGTCGGCGAGCACGGCCCCGAGCACGTGCTCTCGCCCGGCGTCGTCGGTGTGACGCAGCACCCCGCCGGACCCGACCAGGGCCGTGACGTTCGCGAGCGGACGCGGCGCCTCGGTGGGCTGAGCGGGTCGAGCGTGCCGCCGGACGGCGACGAGCGCGGCGAGACGGGCCAGCTCGAGGTCGAGTCCGCGTTCAAGGGCGTCGACGGGGAGCGAGCCGGGATGCTCGTGGACGCGGCCGGCATACGCCCTCAGCGCCTCGGCATCGGGTACCGACTTGAGCAGGTGCTCGGCCTCGGCCGCCTCGACCACGTGCTCGGCGTTCCAGCGCATGCCGAGGTCGCCCTCGACGGTGCGCGCGTGCCAGAGGGGTGCGACGACGTCCTTGCGCAGGCCGGCGTCCTCGCCCTCGGGGGTCAGGCACGAGTAGACGTCGGTCGTGGCGCCGCCGACGTCGACGACGAGCACGTCTCCTCCGTCGGCGACGGACGCGAGCACCTCCACCCCGCCCAGCACGGCGTCGGGCGTCGCGGCCTCGACCATTGCGGCGAACGCCGGGTCGCGGGACAGGCCCTTCCCGCCGATGACGTGGTGCAGGAACGCCTCGCGGATGGACGCCCGCGCCGACTCGGGCGCGATGACTCCGATCTGCGGGAGCACGTTGTCGGCGAGCACCGTGGGCCGGTTCGTCGTCGCGAGCACCGCCGCGGCCTCGTCACGCGCCTCGGCGTTGCCGGCCAGGACCACCGGGACCGCGTGCGCGCCGTGTCCACCGATCGCTCCCCTGGCGAGTCGAGCGGCGTTGTGCAGCAAGACGTTGCTGTTGCCCCCGTCCGTGCCGCCGACGAGCAGGATCATGTCGGGGCGGGCTGCCCGGATGCCCGCGACGTCGGCCGTCGTGAGCTCACCGGCTGCGACGTGGACGACCTTCGCGCCCGCCGACAGCCCGACCCGGTGGCCGGCTTGGGCCGTGACGGTGCGCTCGTAGCCGACGACGGCGAGCCGTAGCCCTCCGCCGGCGCTCGAGCAGGCCCGCACCACCGCGTCGTCGGGCACGTCGAGCCGCGCTCGAAGCTCTCGGTAGCCGTCGAGGATGTCGCCGCTGCGCTGGGTCCCGGTCGTCGGCGTCGACGCCGTGCCCAGCACCGTGCCGTCATCGGCGAGCAGCGCGCCCTTGGTGAAGGTCGAACCGAAGTCGACCGCGAAGATCGTCATGCGTGGGAAGAGAGTTCGCGGGCTCAGCCGTGGATGTCGAGCGCCTCGCGCAGGTCGGCGATGAGGTCGTCGACGTCCTCGATACCGACCGAGAGGCGGATGAGGTCGCTCGGCACCTCGAGCTCGGTGCCCGCGACGCTCGCGTGCGTCATGCGTCCCGGGTGCTCGATGAGCGACTCGACACCACCGAGCGACTCGCCGAGCGTCCAGAGGCTCACGGCCGCGCAGGCCTTGACGGCGGCGTCCTCACCGCGTGTCATGCGGAAGCTCACCATGCCGCCGAACCGCTTCATCTGACGGGCTGCGACGTCGTGGTTGCGGTGGCCGGGCAGCCCCGGGTAGAGCACGTGGGAGACGCCGTCGTGGCCCTCCAGGAACTCGACGACCTTCTCCGCGTTGTCGCAGTGGCGGTCCATGCGGACACCGAGCGTCTTGAGGCCACGCAGCGTGAGCCACGAGTCGAACGGTCCGGCGACACCGCCGATGCTGTTCTGGTGGAAGGCGATCCGGTCTTCGGCGTCCTCGAGGCCCGGCACCTGGATGCCGGCGCGGGTGACCACCGCGCCACCGACGACGTCGCTGTGGCCACCGGAGTACTTCGTCGTGGAATGCGTGACGATGTCGGCCCCCAGGGCCAGCGGGCTCTGCAGGTAGGCGGTCGCGAACGTGTTGTCGACGACGAAGACGGCACCCGCCTCGTGGGCGATCTCGGCAATGGCCGCGATGTCGGCGATGCCGAGCAGCGGGTTGGTCGGCGTCTCGACCCAGACCATCTTCGTCTGGCCGGGCCGGATCGCTGCACGGACGGCGTCTAGGTCGCCCATGTCGGCGATCGAGTGCTCGATCCCCTGCGGCTTCGCGACCTTGTTGAAATAGCGGTAGGTGCCACCGTAGGCGTCGTTCGGCACGACGACGTGGTCACCCGGCACGAGCAGCGCGCGGGCCACGGTGTCCTGGCCAGCGAGGCCGGAGGCAAACGCGAAGCCGCGGCTGCCGCCCTCGAGCGCGGCGATGCACTCCTCGAGCGCGGAGCGCGTCGGGTTGGCCGACCGGCTGTACTCGTAGCCGTTGCGGAAGCCGCCGATGCCGTCCTGCTTGTAGGTCGACACCTGGTAGATCGGGGTGACCACGGCGCCCGTCAGCGGGTCGGCCTCCTGGCCGGCGTGGATGGCGCGAGTGGAGAAGCCGTGCTCGTCAGACATGGTGACGAGCCTATGCCCACGGGCTCTTCTGCGATGCTGCGGGCGTGGGCGACGACTTCGACTACTCCAACCGCGCCGTGCGCCCCCGCGGGCCGGTGCTGTCGGCGCTCTCGGCCGCCTTCCCGGGCATCCGCGCCGTCCAGGAGCAGGTCGAGCCGTATGCCGCCTGGTGGCGTGCGCACAACCGTGAGGCCGCGCGTGGCACCGGGCCGCTCTGGGTCGCGCTCGGCGACTCCATGACGCTCGGCATCGGTGCGGGCGCACCCGACCGGGGATGGGTCGGACAGCTCAGCCGTCGGTTCGAGCAGCGGGGCTGGCACCACCGCGTGGTCAACCTCGGCGTCAACGGGGCACGCGTCGAGGACCTCCTCGAGCGGCAGCTGCCGGCCTTGGTCGAGCTGTCGCGGGAACGGCCGGCCGCCCTGGTCACGGTCGTCGTCGGCTCCAACGACGTGGTGCTGCGGCGCCACCGACGCCTGCTGGTCGGGCGGTTCACCGAGCTGCTCGACCGGCTGCCCGAGGGCGCGGTCGTGTCGAACCTGCCCAACCCGCACCGCGAGGCACGGGTCGTCGACGAGCTGCTGCGCGAGCGCGCCGCCGCCGGACGAGTCGTGCTCGTCGACATGCGGCGCGAGGGGCCGCGCTCGTGGCGGGGCAGGCTCGCCTCGGACCGGTTCCACCCCAACGACGTCGGCTACGCCGACATGGCGGCCGTGGTCGAACGGGCCGTGGACCGGTCCCGCCTGACCGGACGCTGACGGCCACGGGGACGGGGACGGGGACGGGGACAGGGACGCCGACGGGGACGCCCCAGCCACGCTGCCTCGAGCGTCTTGCTCAGGCCACGCCGTTGTCGCGCGCCCAGAGCGCGGCCGAGGTGCGGTCGCCGACACCGATCTGGCGGAAGACGTTGCCGAGGTGCACCTTGACGGTGCGCTCGCTGATGCCCAGGCTGCGGGCGATCTGCTTGTTGGCCAGGCCTTGGGCGACCTGCGCGAGCACCTCTCGCTCGCGGCCGCTGAGGGCGGGTGATCCGATGGCATGCTGGCTGCTCGACGGCAGCAGCGCCCTCGTCACCCGGGGGTCGAGCGGCGCGTGGCCGGCCGAAGCCGCCCGGACCGCGTCGAGGACGTCGCGGGGCTCGCTGTCCTTGAGCAGGTAGCCGACGGCGCCGGCCTCCAGAGCAGCCCGTACGCGCTCGGCCTCGGCGAAGGACGTCAGGACCACGACGGGGGCCGGCACCCCGGCAGCCTTGAGCCGGCGGATCGCCTCGACGCCGTCGACGCCGGGCATCGACAGGTCCATGAGCACCACGTCGGGCTCGACCGCGCAGACCACCCCGAGGGCCTCGGCCCCGTCGGCCGCCTCACCGACGACGCTGAGGTCGTCGCTCGCGTCGATGATGGTGCGCAGTCCGGCGCGGACGAGCCGATGGTCATCGACGACGACGACGGTGGTCATCGAACCTCCTCCACGGGTAGGGCGAGCTGCCACGTCGTGCCTCGACCGCGGAACGAGCTCACACGGAGCACCGCGCCGATCTCGGTGGCGAGGTCTGCGAGCACCCGTATTCCGAAGTGTCCCTCAAGTCGCGGCAGAATGTCGGGATCGAAGCCGATCCCGTTGTCCTCGACGGTCAGGAGCACCGGGTGGTCGGGGTCCTCGTGGTCGTTGGCAGCGAGCCGGATCGAGACGTGACAGGCCTCGGCGTGGCGCACCACGTTGCGGAGGCACTCCCGCGCGACACGGTGGGTCAGCTGCTGGGCCACCTCGCTGAGACGTGACGCCACCGCCTCGTCCACGTCGACGTCGACCTCGACGCCGCGGCCCGAGAGCGGCCGGGCCAGGTCGACCAGCGTCGTGGACAGTCCGGCCTCGGCGAGCCGTTCCGGGTAGATGTCGACGAGGAGCGAGCGCAGGCTGGCGACGCTCGCGCGCACCGTCGAGGCGGCCTCGCTGATCGTCGTGGCGAGTCCCGCACGCCCTTCTGCCCGTTCGGCCTCGGCTGCGCCGCTCACGGCCAGCGAGCTGGCGACGAGGTCCTGCACGGGGCCGTCGTGCAGGTCGGCGGCGATCCGGCGACGCTCCCGGGCGGACGCGTCGACGGCGCGGCGAAGCAGTGCCTCGCGCTGGTGCTGGGCGGCGTCGAGCCGGTCGAGCAGCCGCCACAGGACGGGGAGCATGAGGGCGAGCAGCAGCATCAGGCTGCTGGCCAGCACCCCCGCGAGTGCTCGCCAGAGGTCGAAGGCACGCTCCTGGACCGGCTCGTAGTCGGCGTAGACCTCGAAGAGCAGCTCCTGCTTCGAGGTGGTCCAGACAGGGCGGTAGACCTCGAGCAGCTTGCCGTCGCCGCGCTCGAACTCGTTCTCGGAGCGGTTCAGGTCGGTGACCTCCGCCTGGGTCCGGGGGTCGGAGAGAGTGGCCGTCTGCTCCTCGTCGAGGGTGAACCTCTTGCCGACGAGGCTCGGCACGTCGGAGTAGACGATCCTGCCGTCCGGCTCCCAGAGCTTGACCCGCCTGATGCCGTTGGCGATGATCCGCTCGCGCACCATCGTGTCGAAGGTCTTGTACGCCTTCGGGTCCCCCGCGAGGAGCGCGTCGTCGAGAGCGGGCTGGACGAGGGCCAGCGCGATCAGGTCGGTGCGGTGCGCGACGTCGTTGAGCACCTGCCGCTCCGCGAGCTGTCTCGCGGCGAACGACGCGCCCACGACGACGAGGGTGAAGACGGCGAACGCTGCCAGCCCGAGCTGGAGCAGCATCCGCCGCCGGCTCGGCAGCGGAGGCACCCTCGGCGGGGCGATGCCGTCGGCGAGCGTCCACCAGAGGGGGAGGTTCCGGTGGGGTCGCTCGCCGACGGCGGTCGGCGCGATCGGTGGTGGGGGAACCACCGGTCGGGGCGCCGCCCCAGGCAGCGGGAGCGTGCTCTCGCCGCCCGAGCGTTCGGTCGCTTTCATGGTCAGTGGTCGTCTGCTCCGGAGTCGTCGCCACCGTGGCGACCAGACGAGCCGGAGGAGCCGGAGGAGCCGGAGGAGGACGAGCCGGACCTGCCGCCGTGGTCATCGGCGGTGCGGGTCACCCTGGACACCGAGGTGCGTGACCCCGAGGACGACGAGGAACCCGAGCTCGACGAACCGGAGCCGGACGAACCGGAGACCGAAGAGCCGGAACCGGAGGAGCCGGATCCCGATGAACCGGAGCCACGGTTCGACGAGCCGCCGCGGTCGTCGCCCGGCTCGACGTGCGAGCCGCGGTCGTCGCCCGGCTCGGCGTGCGAGCCGCGGTCGTCGCCCGGCTCGACGTGCGAGCCGCGGTCGTCGCCGGCCTCGGTGCGCGAGTCGCGAGGGGTCGCGCCGCCCTTGTCGTCGCCGGCCTCGGTGGTGTGGGTCGCGCTCGGCGTACCGCTGTGGGTGCTGGAGGTGCGGCCGCTGTCGTCGCCGGGCTCGGTGACGAGCTCGGCCGACGGGGGAACGTAGGTGGGGATGCTCTGTGCGAACGAGCTGTTGCCGACCAGGCCGAGAGTGGCCGGAACGAGGGCGGCCACTGCCACCGCTGCAACGGTGAGTCGTCTCATCGGAATCTCCTCTTCAGGGCACCTTCCCGGCTTCGGGTCGGTGTGCGGATGCTGTGACTCCAACGGTGCGGCCTGCACCCCGTCGGGCGCCATCGGGCTTTGGTCCTAGTACCTGCGCGGCCGGCTCCGCGCCCGGCCGCCACCCCTCTCCCCCGGCCTCAGAGATCCTTGGCCCACTCCCGCGTCCAGCCGGTCACCGTGAAGCCCAACCGCTCGTTGATGGCGACCATGTGGGTGTTGGTGTCGGCGTTCCAGGTGCGCACGATCCTCACGTCGGCACGCTCGCACTGGAGCGCCCGCAGGTTGGCCAGCTTCACCGCCAGGCCGAGTGCGTTGCCACGGTGCTCACAGAGCACGAGGGTGTCGGACTGGACTGCGAGGTCGGGCTGCCCGGACCTGACGAAGATGTCGGTGAAGGCGACGAGACGTCCGGACGGCACGTGCCGCGCGACGGACTCGACGCCCCACACGGGGCTCGGCGTGTTCCACTGCTGACGCACCCGCTCGGCGTCCCAGTCCTCCTCGTCGAGCTCGATGTCACCGCTCGGGGCGTCGGTGCTCATGCGCCGCGCCAGGAGCGCGCGGTCCTCGAGCCACTCCTCGGGCAGCCTGTCGACAGAGGTCAGGACGACGTATGCCGTCGGGTCGAGTCCGGGATCGAGTGCGGCGAGCGTGCCCTCGGCCACGGGTCCTGACGCAGGTCTGCCAGTGTCTGGCGATAGCCGTTGGCGAGCGCGAACTCCGTTGCTGCGTCACCGTTCTCGACCGGCGATCCACTGTGCTCGTGGATGCGCGTGCACCCGTCGTCACGCAGCGACTCCTCGCAGTGCGCGAGGAGCAGGCTGCCGACGCCGTGGCGCTGGTGGTCCGGATGCACCGAGAGCCAGACGCCCGCGGTCCCGACGTTCTCGCGCGTCCGTCGGATGGTCTGCGCCGACGCGACCGGTTCGTCCGAGCCCCCGGGCACGACGACGAAGGTGCGCCTCACCTCGTGGCGACGCGGTGCGATGTCGAGGACCTCCTCGACGGAGATGCGCTGCGCCCCGGCACCCCAGACGTGGCGGTTGGCCGCGTGGTGGACCTCGAGCCACGCCTCGCTGCCCGGGTCACCGACCCGAAGCTCGATCTCCTTGACCTGAAAGCTCATTCGTCTGACGCTGTCTGCTTCTGCCACTCGCGGCTGTAACCGTCGACGGCATACCCGAGCCGCCGGTTGACGGCGAGCATGTGCTCGTTGGACGCGGCGTTCCACGTGCGCACGGCCGTGACGTCGGGCAGCTCGTCCATGAGGCGAAGCGCGTTGACCGCCTTGAGCCGTAGGCCGAGTGCGTGCCCACGGTGCTCCTCCAGCACGAGCGTGTCCTGCTGGTAGCCGAGGTCGGGGGTGCCCGCGGACACCCCGATCGTCGTGAAGGCGACGAGCCGGCCCGAAGGCACGTGGCGAGCGGCCGACTCGATGATCCGGCGGCCGGACGCCAGGGTGCGGGCATGCGTCTCGCGCAGCCGGTCGGCGTCCCACTCCTCCTCCTCGAGCGCGAGGTCGTCGGTCGGCGCGTCCGTGCTCATCCGTTGCTGCAGCACGGCCCGGTCCTCCAACCACTCCTCGGGCATCGCGTCCACGAAGGTCTCCACGACGTAGTCGTCGTCGACGGCTGCGACACGTGCGAGCGCGTCACGGTCGGCCGGCAACGCCATCACGCTGCGCAGCATCGTCTGGCCGACCGCGTAGCCGTGCCGGCCGGCGAAGCCCTCGGCGACGTCCGCCCCACCCTCGGCCCACTCCGTCTCGCTCATCAGCGTGCCGCGCCCGTGCTCCCGCGCGATCGCCTCCCCGTCGCGCAGCAGTGCGTCACCGATGCCACGCCGACGGTGGTCCGGCAGGACCGAGAGCCACAGGAGCGCGAGGTCGAGGTTGTCCGTGGTCGGCATGCGCACCTCGAGAGCACCGACGACCCGGTCGCCGACCCACGCGGCCCGCGACACCCGGCGACCGGACGGTGAACGGTGGAAGCCCTGGATCTCCTCGAGGGTCCAGGCGCTCCCCCGATCGCCGAAGAGGTCGCGCTGCACGGCCGCGTGCACCTCGATCCAGGCACGCGCGTCGGCGTCCTGCGCCGCGTCGAGCAGGTCGATGGGTCTGATCTCCAGGTCGTCGCTCACGCGCCCGAGTCTGTCGACCGGCCCGGCGCGGGGCCAGCCATTTCCTCCGAACGAGGCGGTACGGCATACGGCCTCGGCGGCGCTCGTTCCAGCAATCGCCTTGCCGCACCGGCGGTCCCGCCCTACCCTCGACTCATGCACCGCTCACAGCAGACGACGACGCCGGACCCCTCCGGCGCACTGTTGCTGCTCTAGCACCCACTGCAACCCACGCCCCGGAGTCGGCTCCGGGGCGTTCGTCGTCTCCGGGCCGGCCCAGCGCAAGGAGACCGACCATGTCAGACCATCGCGAGCTCAACCACGACCTCGACGTCTACGCCACCGACCCGCTCGCGGGCGCCGGGCTGCCGCTCTGGCTTCCGGCCGGGTCGGTCATCCGCCGCGAGCTCGAACGCCTCGCCAAGGACCTCGCCCACGCCGACGGCTGCGTCGACGTGCACACCCCGGTGCTGGGCAAACGGGCCCTCTTCGAGCGCTCGGGCCACTGGGCCAAGTTCGAGGACGACATGTTCCCGACCCTCCAGCTCGGCGATGAGGAGGTCGTGCTGCGGCCGGCGAACTGCCCGCACCACGCCCTCGTCTACAAGGCGCGCAGCCACTCCTACCGTGAGCTGCCGATCCGGCTCAACGAGCTCGCGCCGATGTTCCGGGCCGAACGCTCCGGGGTGCTCTCCGGCCTGACCCGCGTGCGCCAGATCAGCCTCGACGACACCCACGTCTTCTGCCGGCCCGACCAGACCGGGGCGGAGGTCGCGCGGGGGCTGCGCGCCGCCCTGGAGGCCCAGCGCATCCTCGGCCTGCCGGTGCACCACGTGCGCCTGTCGATGCGCGACGACTCCGACGCGTGGCTCGGCACCGAGGAGCAGTGGCGCACCGCGCAGGACGCCTTGCGCGAGTCGGCCCACGACATCCTCGAGGGCTCCGGCCTGCCCCTCGTCGAGGCGCCGGGTGAGGCCGCCTTCTACGGCCCGAAGGTCGACCTGCAGGTCTTCGACTCCCGCGGCCACGAGGAGACCATCGCCACCGTCCAGGTCGACTTCACCCAGCCCGAGCGCTTCGACCTGACCTACCACGGTGAGGACGGCGAGCGGCACCGGGTCGTCATGGTGCACCGCGGCACCGTCGGCTCGATGGAGCGCGTCACCGCGGCGCTGCTCGAGCGCTACGACGGGCGTCTCCCGCTCTGGCTCGCCCCGGTCCAGGTCGCCGTGCTGCCGGTGTCGCAGGAACAGGACGACGCCGCGCGCGCGCTCGTCGACGCGCTCCGCGCGCAGGGCGTACGCGTGGAGCTGGCCTGCGACGACTCCCTCGGCTCGCGCGTCCGCGAGGCCCGCCGGCGACGCGTCGCCGTGGTGGCCGTCGTCGGTGCCCGCGAGGCCGCGGACGGATCGGTGCAGGTCACCGACGTCGCGGCCGGGTTCCGGGAGGTCGTGCCGGTCGACCACCTCGTCGGACGGGTCGTCGCCGCCCGCGACGGACGGTGCCAGGCCGTCGGCTGGACCTGATCGGCCTCGGCGCAGACCCGCGGTGGTCCGGCGTGTGCAGCCGCCGGGGTCCTGACCCCACCGACTGCACACGCCACGGGTGTGCGAGACCGGACCGGCCGGCATACGGGAGCGGCCTCGAGCGTTGCAGAGGCGTACGACCCGCCCCACACGAAGGATGTGACACTGGAATGGTGTTCGGACTCGGCAAGAAGACCCACCTGCCCGCTCGCGAGGACGCCCTCCCCGGTCGTGCGGAGCGCCCGTTCGAGGTGGACCCCACCCACGTCGTGCTAGGCACCCCGATCGAGGGACCGTGGCCGCACGGCTCAGAGGTGATCTACGTCGCCATGGGCTGCTTCTGGGGCGTCGAGCGGATCTTCTGGAAGCAGGACGGCGTCGTGTCGACGGCCGCCGGCTACATGGGCGGCTACACGCCCAACCCGACCTACGAGGAGACGTGCACGGGGCGCACCGGCCACGCCGAGACGGTGCGCGTCGTCTACGACCCCGAGAAGACCTCGCCCGAGCTCCTGCTGAAGGCCTTCTGGGAGAACCACGACCCGACCACGGCGAACCGCCAGGGCAATGACATCGGCACCGCCTACCGGTCGGCGATCTACTGGACGACCGAGGGGCAGCGGCTCGCGGCCGAGGCGACGCGCGAGGCGTTCCAGAAGGTGCTGGACGACAACGGCTTCGGGCAGATCACGACCGAGATCCGCTCGGCCGACGACGCCGGACCGTTCTACCTCGCCGAGGACTACCACCAGGGCTACCTGCACAAGAACCCCGGCGGCTACTGCAACCACGGCCCCAACGGGATGACCTGCCCGGTCGGCATCGTGCGCCAGGACCAGCTGCCGTCGCAGCAGGACATCGCGCCGCCGGCCTGACGCCGCCACCGGATCGCTGCGCGAGGCGTCCGCCCCTGCTGACCCGCCCCTCCGAGGGGCGGGACGCCGTGGGGTGGGCGCCTCGTCGCGTCTAGGATCCTGCCCGTGCCGGCACCACTCATGACCCACCCGTCGGACGACCTGCGTGAGCCCGCCTCCCGCAGCGCGGAGGCCGCGCGCCGGGCGTCCGGATGGGCGGCCGGCGTCGTCCCCGTCGCCTTCGCGGTCGTCCTGCTGGTCGCGTACGACACGCCGGGCCGCGCCGTCGCGGCCTACTTCGCCGCCTTCGTGGTGTCGGTCGTGCTGCCCGGCACGCTCGTGCACCGGTGGCTCCGCGGCCGACAGAGCCACCTCGTCGCCGACCTCGCCCTCGGCGCGGCGACCGGTCTGGCGCTGCAGCTGCTCGGGTGGCTCGTGTTCACCGCCCTCGGCCAGGCCTCGTGGATGTGGGTGTGGACAGTGCTGCTCGTCGCGCCGTTCGCCGTGGTGCCGGCCCTGCGTCGCCACGCCAGCGTCACGCGCTACCCCCGACGGCTGCCGGTCGGGGTGGCCTGGGCGACGGCGGCGCTGACGTGCGGGCTGATCTGGCGCGTGTCGCAGTCGTGGTTCGCCTCCTCGCCGCTGCCTCCCGACGCGCTGATGTGGTACCCGGACGACTACTGGCACCTCGCGACGGCCGCGGAGCTGCAGCGCTCCGTGCTGCCTCGCGTGCCGCAGGTCGCCGACCTCACCTTCACCTACCACTGGTTCTCCAACGCCCACATGGGCGTCATGAGCACCCTCACCGGCATCGACCTGCCCGTGGTGGTCGCCCGGCTGTGGGTCGTGCCCGTCGTGCTGCTCCTCGCCGGCCTCTCGGTCGCCGTCATCGTGAAGCTCACCGGCTCTGCGTGGCCGTCGCTCGTCGCGACCGCCTTCCTGCTCACGAGCGGCAGCCTCAACGGCATCACCTGGCTCGGGCTCGACGGCGTGACGGCGTTCGTGCCGCACAGCCCGTCCCAGATCTACTCACTCATCCCCCTGCTGCTCGTCATCCACGTGGCGACCGACGTGCTGAGGGGCAGGCCGGTCGGCCGGGGCTGGATCCTGCTGTTCCTCGCCTTGGTGTTCACGGCCGGCTCGAAGTCCTCGGTGCTGCCGGTGCTCCTCTGCGGCGCCGCCCTGGCCGGCGTCGTCGCGCTGCTCCGACGCGACGGGTGGCGACGGTGCCTCACCCTCGGCGGAGCCGTGCTCGCCGCCATGCTCGTCATGGCGCCACTCGTGACCGGCAGCAGCGCCGGTTCCGCCGTGCAGGTCTTCGGGATCGTGCGACGCTTCCCGGTCTGGAAGGAGGTCACGGGCGTCACCAACTACGAGATCGGCGTCAACACCGGGCTGGTCATCCCGAGACTCGACGCCCCCGGCGCCGCGACGCTGCTCGTGCTCGTCCTCGTCGCGTATGCCG
Source organism: Terrabacter sp. 2RAF25 (assembly GCF_052115265.1). Lineage (NCBI taxonomy): Bacteria > Bacillati > Actinomycetota > Actinomycetes > Micrococcales > Intrasporangiaceae > Terrabacter > Terrabacter sp. 2RAF25. The sequence continues at coordinate 342,309 of NZ_JBFRGJ010000006.1, read as the reverse complement.
TCCAGTACGCGTGGCTGCTCGCCGGCCTGTCCGTCCTCTCCGTCCGCCGCCAGGGCGACCTCACGGCCTGGTTCCTCCTCGGCACCGGCATCGCGGGCTGGTGGGCGATGATGCTCCTCGACGTCGACGGCGTCTCCCAGGCGTACTTCATGCGCGGGGCCGTCGTGGCCTGGCACGTCCTCGCCGCCTGGGGTGTCCACCGGATCTGGACCGTCGCACGCGATGGCGGCCGGCGCAGGCTCGCGGTCTGGGCCGTCGTGGGCCTCGGAGTCGGCTGGCTGGTTCTCCAGCTGCAGAACTCCCTCTCCCGGACCGACGTGCCACCGGGGGCCAAGAGCCCACCCGCCGCCGCCGTCCACGGCGAGCTCGTCGCCGACCTCGCCGTCGTCGTCGTGCCCCTGCTGCTGGGCCTCGTCGCGTGGTGGGTGCTGCGCCGGCGCGGCAGCTGGGCGGCACTGCCCCTCCTCGTGGCCCTGACGGCGGCGTTCGTGCTCGCCCCGGTCGTGCGCCCCCTGACCGACGTGCCCCACACCGGTGGCTACGCGCCCGAGCCGTCCCGGACCATCAGCTCGGCCGAGGTGAGGGCCGCCCGCTGGGTGGCAGCGAACACGCCGAGCCGTGACGTCGTGGCCACGAACCTCCACTGCCTGCGCCTCCTCACCCAACCGGGCTGCGACGCCCGCTCCTTCTGGGTCAGCGGTCTGACCCAGCGGGCCGTCCTCGTCGAGGGCTGGGCCTACACCGAGGCGGCCCACGAGGCGAACGGGAGGAACAACCTCGGCTCGCGCCAGCAGCCCTTCTCCGACCCCGCCACGTTCGCCCTCAACGAGGCCGCCTTCACCGCGCCCTCGCCGGCCGGGCTCGACGCGCTCTACGCACGCGGCGTCCGCTGGCTCTACGCCGACCGCCGGGCGAGCACGGTGTCACCGGCGCTGGCGACGCTGGCGGACCTGCGGCTGCGGCTCGGCACCGCCGACGTCTACGAGCTCAGGGCGCCCTAGGCGAGCCGGCCGACGGGGCGGCTCCTCCCCCGGGCCGAACGCCGGTGGCAGGATGCCGCCATGGCCGACAAGAGCTTCCTCATCACCCGCGAGACGACGATCGCGGCACCGCCCGAGCGCATCCACGCCCTCCTCGCCGACTTCCGCGAGTGGCAGAAGTGGTCGCCGTGGGAGGGGCTCGACCCGGCCATGGACCGCACCTACGCCGGCGCCGACTCCGGGGTGGGCGCCGTCTACGCGTGGAAGGGCAACAGCAAGGCCGGCGAGGGTCGCATGGAGATCCTCGAGTCCGAGACCCGCCACGTCGGCGTCGACCTGCTCTTCGCCGCGCCGATGAAGGCTCACAACCGGGTCGACTTCACGCTGGCGCCCGTCGCCGGCGGCACGCGGGTCGAGTGGGCGATGACCGGCCCACAGAACGTCGTGATGCGTCTCATGAGCAGGTTCTGGTCGATGGAGAAGCTGGTGGGCCCCGACATGGACAAGGGCCTCGCCCAGCTCAAGCGCGCCGCCGAGGCCGCATGAGGTCACTGGTCATCCGACGGGCCACCCGCGACGACGTCGACGCGATCGTCGCGATGCTCGCCGACGACCCGCTGGGGGCAGGGCGTGAGGACGTCGCGGACACGCAGGCGTACGCGGCGGCATACGACCGCGTTGCTGCCGACCCGGGGCAGCACCTCGTCGTCGCCGAGCGCGACGGCGCCGTCGTCGGCACGCTCCAGCTCAGCGTCATCCCCGGGCTCTCACGGCGCGGCGCCACGCGAACGATCATCGAGGGCGTACGAGTGGCCGATGGTGAGCGCGGCAGCGGCCTCGGCACCGAGCTCGTGACCTGGGCCGTCGACGAGTCGCGCCGGCTCGGTGCCGGCCTGGTGCAGCTGACGAGCGATGCCAGCCGCACCGACGCGCGACGCTTCTACGAGCGTCTCGGCTTCGTCGCCTCGCACGTCGGCTTCAAGCTCCGGCTCGACGACTGAGGGGCAGCGACCGGTGGTCGCCGCCCCTCGCTCGTGGCCGGGTCAGAAGATGCGGATTCGCTCGTCCGGCTCGACCCAGAGCCCGTCGCCGGGCTTGACGGCGAACGCCTCGTGGAACTCCGAGAGGTTGCGCACCGCGTTGCCGCGCACGTCCTGGGGCGAGTGCGGGTCGATCGCGAGCAGGCGGATCGCCTCGGCCTCGCGGGACTTGCCCTTCCAGACCTGGGCCCAGCCGACGAAGAACCGCTGCGGCCCGGTGAAGCCGTCGATCTCGGACATGCCGGTGCCCTCGGTCGCGATGCGGTAGGCCGAGAAGCCGATCTGCAGGCCGCCGAGGTCGCCGATGTTCTCGCCCACGGTGAGGCCACCGTTGACCTTGTGCGACTCGTCGAGCCCTGCGGGCGTGTAGCCGTCGAACTGCTCGATGAGCCGCTGCGACAGCGCGTCGAAGCGCTCGCGGTCGCCCTCGGTCCACCAGTCGCGCAGCGCCCCGGTGCCGTCGTAGCGCGAGCCCTGGTCGTCGAAGCCGTGCCCGAGCTCGTGCCCGATGACCGCCCCGATGCCGCCGTAGTTGACGGCGTCGTCGGCCTCGGGGTCGAAGAAGGGCGGCTGGAGGATGGCGGCGGGGAAGACGATCTCGTTCATCGACGGCATGTAGTACGCGTTGACGTGCTGCGGGAGCATGAACCACTCGGCGCGGTCGATCGGTCCGCCGATCTTGGCGAGGTTGCGGTCGACCTCGAACGCGGTGCTGCGCCGCACGTTGCCGACGAGGTCACCGGGGTCGATGTCGATGGAGGAGTAGTCGCGCCACACCTCGGGGTAGCCGATCTTCGGCGTGAAGGCGTCGAGCTTCTCGAGGGCCTGGGCGCGGGTCTCGGGTCCCATCCACTCCAGCGACGAGAAGGACGTGCGGAAGGCGGCGACGAGGTTGGCGACGAGCTCCTGCATGCGCTCCTTCGCTGCCGGGGGGAACCAGCGCTCGGCGTACAGCCGGCCGACGGCCTCGCCGACGCACGACTCGACGACGGCCACCCCACGCTTCCAGCGTTCCTTGTTCTCGGGCTGCCCCGACAGGGTGCGGCCGAAGAAGTCGAAGTCCTCGTCGACGAACGACTGCGGCAGCAGGGGCGCGAACTCCGACAGCACGTGCCATGTCAGCCAGGCGCGCCAGTCGTCGATGTCGGCCGACTCGAGGGCGGCGCCCAGCGCGCTGACGAAGCTCGGCTGGCGCACCACGACCTTGTCGAAGGCCCCCGCCGGGGCCTGTAGCCCGAACAGCCATGCGTCCCAAGGGAACTGGGGCGCCAACGCCTGGGCCTCGTCGAGGCTGTGGGCGTTGTAGGTCTTCACGGCATCACGGTTGGCGACCTTGTCCCAGTGCGACGAGGCGAGCAGGGTCTCGAGCGCCATGATGCGTGTGGCCTTGCCCTCGGCGTCGGGGATGCCGGCGAGCGTGAGCAGCCGGCCGACGTGTTCGACGTAGGCGGTGCGGATGTCGGCGTACTTGTCCTCGCGGTAGAACGACTCGTCGGGCAGCCCGAGGCCGCCCTGCTCGAGGTAGACGACGTAGTCCTCGGGCGAGCGCTCGTCGGGCGACACGAAGTGGCGCAGTGGTCCGTCGACGCCGTCGCGCTCGAGGCGCCCCAAGGCTGCCCCGAGGGTGGCGACGTCGGAGATGGTGGCGACTTCAGACAGCAGCGCCTGCAGCGGGGTCAGCCCGAGCTCCTCCACCCGGTCGGTGTCGGTGAAGCTGGCGTAGAGGTCACCGACCTGGCGCTTCGGGGTGCCCGGTGCGCTGTCGTGGTCGGCTGCTGCGGCCTCGATGAGGTCGCGGACTCGGGAGGTCGACTCCTCGCGCAGCATGTCGAACGTGCCGAACCTGGCCCGGTCGCCGGGGATCTCGGTCGTGTCGAGCCACGTCCCGTTGACGAACCTGAACAGGTCGTCCTGGGGCCGGGCCGCCCGGTCGAGCGCCTCGAGGTTGATGCCGGACTTCATGACCACGATGTCTCCTCGTACCGGTGCCGGACCGTCCCGGCGAGCGTGACCCGAGCCTAACCACGCCGGGCGCTCCCCCGGGCGCCGACCCACACGCACGCGAGCGCCGCCGGTCGGGTCCCGTCTCCCGGCCGGCGGCGCCCGCGCCCACCGGCGGTTCAGGCCGCCGGTGGCGCATCGCTCGCTAGCGGCGCAGCCGTCCGGCCACGACGCCGGCGAGCCCGACGATGAGGAGCATCCCGCCGAAGGCACCGATCAGCGGCGGACCGACGAGCCGGAAGGTGAGGTCCGCGTCGGTCAGGTTCGCCGCGAGCAGCCAGCCGGCCACGATCATGGTCAGCAGCCCGAACATGATCGAGCCGGGACGCGGGCCCTTGCGCACGGTGACGAGGACAGGACGTGGGTCCTGGGGCGCCTGCTGCGCGGTGACCGGTGCACCCCACGGCCCGGACTGCGACGGGTCGGGCACCGACGGCGGCGGCAGGTGCGGCAGGTGCGAGGCGTCCGTGACGACGTCGTCGGGCACCGGTGCCGACGGCTCCACGCGGAACGGGCTCGGCGTCGGCAGCGCCTGCGTCGAGGTCGCCGGGATCGTGGTCGTCTCGTCGGGGTCACCCGCCCGGGGCGAGGTCGGGCCGGTCGTCGGGCCGGTCGTCGAACCGGTCGTCGAACCGGTCGTCGAGCCGGTCGTCGGGTCGGCCAGCGGATCGCTGAACTGCGGCGCTGCGCTGGTGGTGTCGTCGTGGCTCATGGTGCTCGTCTCCCCGGACGTCGTCTCGGTCGCTGCTGTCAGGTCGGTCGTGTCGGTCGGGTCGATCCGGTCGGTCGGGTCGATCCGGTCGGGGCGGTCGCCCGGCTCCGCGGTGCGGTCGGTGCTCATGACGCGCTCCCGGTGAGCACCTGGATCTGGCCCAGCCCGACCTCGGCGTCGACGACGATCTCGTCGGGCCCGGTCGTCGGGCCGTAGTGCACGGTGCGCGTCCAGCTGATGCCGCCGGCCTGCAGGTCGTGGTCACCGGAGTCGCGGGTGACCTCGCCCTCGTTGGTGCCCTTGGCGTCGAGCGCGCCCGCCCTGGCCTTGGTGTTCACGGTGACGGGCACGCCCTTGGGAACGACGATGGTGAGGTTCCCGGCGCCCAGCGTCGCCGTGACGGTGTCGGTCCCGGGGGCCTTGTAGTCGGCCCTGGTCAGGTCGACCTTCAGGTCACCCATGCCGAGCTTGTAGGTGGGCGCGGGTGTCAGCGAGGTGACGGCGTACGACTGGTCACCGACCTGCCAAGGCACGTCGAGACCGGCGGGAGCGGCGGTCGTGAGCGCGGCGGCGATGACGCCGACGACGGCGAAGAAGCCGAGGCCCGAGCGGCGACCGGCGATGCCGGCGACCACGATGGCGAGACCGAGCATGCCCACGCCAGAAGCGATCCCGATGGCTACGTGGTTGCCGGGCCATCCGGCGCCTTCGGCGACGATCGAGAACACGACGCCCGTCGTGATCGCGAGGCCGAGGACGAGCAGCCCACCGGCGAAGCCGATCGAGGGCGTGCGCTGGCGCACCGGGGTCGGCGCCGGCGGACGCGGTGTCGTCATGGTCGCCCCGGCGTTGGCTGCGGCGTTGCCCGTGGAGCCGTATGCCGGGAGGGGGGCGCCGGACGGCGTGGTCGTTCCGGGCGTGGCGGGGTCTGCAGGGGCCGACGGGTCGGCTGTCGCGGTCGACCCCGTCGCGGGGCGGTTGCCGCCGTTCTTCCAGGGGGCCTGCGCCATGACGTCACGGCCCGTGTCGGTGCGGGTGAGGAACCACCAGGCACCACCGACCAGCAGCGCGAAGCCGAAGAAGCGGAAGCCCTGCGTGTCACCGCCCCACCAGGGGCCGCCGCCGAGCACCGAGATGCCCGTGACGACGAGGAGGAAGATCGAGCTGCCCTCGCCGTGCTTCAGCGCGCGCTCGATGTGGATCTCGCCGCGCTCGTCGGGCATGAGCAGCCAGAGCACCAGGTAGAGCGCCACGCCCATCCCGAAGAAGATGGAGAAGAGGATGAAGCCGGCTCGCACGACCAGCGGGTCGACGCCGAGCCAGCGGGCCACCCCCGTAGCGACACCGGCGAACCAGCGACCGTCCCTGTTGCGCACGATCCCCGGGCGCCGCAGGGCGGTGTAGAAACCGTCCAGGCCGTGGCCCTGCGTCGGGGCCCCATTGCTTTTCGTCATGGCTCCAGCGTGGCGGCGCGATCGCGCCGCAACCATGAGGGTCGACCCTGAGCGCACCCTGACGCGACCCCCAAAGGAGGCCCGGATGGTCGCCCTCACCCACCCCGGTGGGTGAGGATGGAAGGGTGCAGACGGCATACGAGAACGGTCAGGGCCCGGTGCGACCCGCGTGGCGGGCGACGCCGCGGCCGCCGCTCGTGCGTCACCGGGAGGGAAAGGTCGTCGCGGGCGTTGCCGCCGGGCTGGCCGACCACCTCGGCGTGCCGACCGCGGCGGTGCGCATCGCGCTCGTGCTGACGACCATCCCGTTCGGCGCAGGACTCGCCGTCTACGTGTTCCTGTGGGCCACGATGCGCGAGATCGGCGACGTCGTCCCCACGACCGCCGCGCCCGCGGGCGACCCGGCCGCGGCCCCCGCCTCGGGCGCAACCCCCGCCTCCAAGGGCGCCGGTCACCACGTCGACCTGGCCGGCCTGCGCACCTGGCTGCGGAGTGGTCACCAGGCCGTCCTCATCACGCTGCTCGGCGTCGCGGCGCTGGCCCTCGCCGGCGCGCTGTGGCTCGGCAGCGCCGGCTTCAACGTGCACGCCGAGGTGGTCCTGCCCGTCGTCGCGATCGTCATCGGCGCCATCTTCTTCTGGTCGCAGCTCGACGACACCGATGCCATCGGGGCGCGGCGCCCGGTCCGGTGGGTCTGGCTCGTCGTCGGCCTCGGCCTGACGATCCTGGGCCTGGTCGGGCTGCTCGTGCGCGGCACCGACCTCACGGCCGTGTGGCAGATCGCGGGTGCCGTGCTCGCCGCGCTCGTCGGCGTCGCCGTGCTGTGCGCCCCGTGGATGCTGCGGCTCTGGAGCAACCTCCGCGTCGAGCAGGCTGCCCGCATCCGCGCCACCGAGCGTGCCGACATCGCGGCCCACCTGCACGACTCGGTGCTGCAGACCCTCGCGCTCATCCAGCGCCAGTCCTCCGACGCCGCGACCGTCGCCCGGCTCGCGCGCGCCCAGGAGCGGCAGCTGCGCAGCTACCTCTATGACGAGGACGCCCGCGCCGGCACGCTCGGTGCGGCCCTGACCGCCGCCATGGGCGAGGTCGAGGACCTCCACGGCGTGCCCGTGCAGCTCGTCGTCACCGGCGACCGCCAGATCGACGAGCACCTCGACGCCCTCGTCAAGGCGGTCCGCGAGGCCGCCTGGAACGCCGTGCGGCACGGCAGCCCGCCCGTCAGCGCGTACGTCGAGGTCGGCCCCGACGCCGTCGAGGCGTTCGTGCGCGACCACGGGTCCGGCTTCGACCTCGACGAGGTGCCCGACGACCGCGCCGGGGTGCGCGAGTCGATCATCGGACGCATGGAACGGCACGGCGGAACGGCGCGCATCCGGCACCGGGCAGACGGCACCGAGATCGAGCTGCGCCTGCCGGTCCGCCAGCCGACCGAGCCCGAGGCGGGCGACCCCAGGACGCCGGACCCCAAGGCCACGGACCCCAGGACGCCGGACCCCAAGGCCAGCGACCCCCAGTCCCAGGCAGCCCAGACGCAGCAACCCCAGACGCAGGAACCCCAGACGCAGCAACCCCAGACCCAGGAGCAGGCTTCATGACCGACCCGCGGACCATCCGCATCGTGATCGTCGACGACCACCACATGTTCCGCACCGGCGTGCGCGCCGAGCTGAGCGCGGTCGCGGCGCCGACCGGGCCGGCCTCGTTCACCCTCGAGATCGCCGGTGAGGCGGGCGCGGTCGAGTCCGCCGTGCAGGTCATCACCGAGCAGCAGCCCGACGTCGTGCTGCTCGATGTCCACCTTCCAGGTGGCGACGGGCACGGCGGTGCCGACGTCATCCGCGCGTGCGCAACGGTCCAGTCGCGGGCCGGCGTTCCGGTGCGCTTCCTCGCCCTCTCGGTCTCCGACGCGGCAGAGGACGTCATCGCCGTCATCCGCGCCGGGGCACGCGGCTACGTGACCAAGACGATCAGTGCCGACGAGCTGCGCACCGCGATCGGCCGGGTCGCCGACGGTGACGCGGTGTTCAGCCCGCGCCTGGCCGGCTTCGTGCTCGACGCCTTCGGAGCGGCCGCCGGCGAGGTCGCCGAGATCGACGAGGAGCTCGACCGGCTCTCGGCCCGCGAGCGCGAGGTCATGCGGCTCATTGCCCGCGGCTACCAGTACAAGGAGGTCGCGAAGGAGCTGTTCATCTCCGTCAAGACCGTCGAGACGCACGTCAGCTCGGTGTTGCGCAAGCTGCAGCTCAGCAGCCGGCACGAGCTGACCGCTTGGGCGATGGGCCGCCGCCTCCTCTGACCCTCCCCCTCCCCGACTTCTTTCGACCGAACGCKGCGTTCGGTCGCGAACGCGCTGTTGGAACACTGAGTTCGCGACCGAACGCKGCGTTCGGTTGGTCAGCGGAGGGTGTATGCCGTCAGGCGGGCGCGTGGAGGAAGCGGCGCAGGGCGGTGACGATGATCTCGGGGGCGTCGGTGTGCACCCAGTGCCCGGCCCCCTTGATCGTGAACAGCCGCGTACGCGGGAAGTGCCGCCTCATGCGGTCACCGTCCTCCCGCTTGACGTAGCGGGAGTCGCCACCGGCGACCCAGAGCACCGGCCCGTCGTATGCCGGCAGGGCGTCGACCTCGCGCGGCCAGTCGGCGATCCGTGAGTCCACGCCGAGGGCGGCGTCGGCGGCGATGAGGTCGAGGTTGACCTGCCAGCGCCACGAGTGGCCGTCGCGGCGCAGGTTCTGCAGCAGGAAGGCCTTGACGCCGGGGTCGGACTCGTCGAAACGGGCTTCGGCGTCTCCGCGGCTGGAGAGCTCGTCGATGGGCAGGGCCTGCATCTCGCGGATGTAGCCCTCGAAGCGCTCGAGCGAGCCGTAGCCCTTCGGGGCGATGTCGACCACGACGAGGCGGCCGACGAGCTCGGGGTGACGCAGCGCCAGGACCATCGCCACCTTGCCGCCGAGCGAGTGCCCGACGACCACCCACGGCTCCCCCGGCGCGGTGGTGCGCAGGGTGGCGGCCACGGCGTCGGCGTACGCGTCGAGCGAGAACTCCTGCGACCACGGCGAGCGCCCGTGGTCGGGCATGTCGACGAGCAGGCACCGGGCGTCGGAGCCGTCGGGGCCGCTGACCGCCTTGGCGATCTGGGTCCAGTTGCGGCCCTGGCCGAAGAGCCCGTGCAGGAAGGCGACGCGCGGTCCGGCCGTGCCCACGGACAGCGTGTTGAGCGAGGCCTGGTCCGGAGCCGACGTCATGCCGCGAGCCTACGCGGCGGCCACCTCACTGCTCTCGTGGGCGCCGGTGAGACCCGACCCGGAGCGTCCGGTGCACGACCTCACGCCCCTGTGGCGACCCGGTGAGGGAGATGTAACCCCCGTGTCACAGCGGGTCGGACGAGGTGCAACACCGCGTTCCTAGCGTGGGCGCCACGCTCTCGCAGCGGCCCCCGACCCGCCTCCCGAGGAGGACCCGTGAGCACCACCACCGGAAACAGCACCGGCCCCAGCACGAACGGCAGCGTCGCCGCACCCACCCGCACGCCGACCGCCCTCGTCCCGGACAGCCCGAGCCGCTTCCGCCAGCTCACCGCACCGAGGTCTCGTGTCATCCGCGACTGGGACCCCGAGGACACCGCGGCCTGGGAGGCCGGCAACAAGAAGGTGGCCCGCCGCAACCTCGTCTGGTCCGTCGCGACCGAGCACATCGGCTTCTCGATCTGGTCGATCTGGTCGGTCATGGTGCTCTTCATGCCGCAGGCCGTCTACGGCTTCACGGCCGCCGACAAGTTCTTCCTCGTCGCCGTGCCGACGCTCGTCGGCGCCGTGCTGCGGGTGCCCTACACGATGGCGACGGCGTTCTTCGGCGGCCGCAACTGGGCGATCTTCAGCGGCGTCGCCCTCCTCGTGCCGACCCTGCTGACCTGGTGGCTGATGGCCAACCCGGGCCACTCGCTCAGCACGTTCATGGCGGTTGCCGCCCTCGCCGGCCTCGGCGGCGGCAACTTCGCCTCGTCGATGACCAACATCAACGCCTTCTACCCGCAGCGGATGAAGGGCTGGGCCCTCGGTCTCAACGCGGGCGGAGGCAACATCGGCGTGCCGGTCGTCCAGCTCGTCGGGCTCCTCGTCATCGCGACGCTCGGCAACCGCCGCCCCGAGGTCGTCTGCGCCGTCTACCTCGTGCTCCTCGCCGTCGCGAGCATCGGCGCTGCCGTCTTCATGGACAACCTCGACCACCAGACCGCCAACCCGAAAGCGATGCTCGAGGTGCTGCGGCACGCCGATGCCTGGGTCATCTCGCTGCTCTACATCGGCACGTTCGGCTCGTTCATCGGCTTCGGCTTCGCGTTCGGTCAGGTGCTCAACCAGACCTTCCTGGCAGGCCTGACCGGCGGCGCGGCCCCGACCCCGGCCCAGGCCGCCGCCGCGAGCCTGCACGCCGCGCAGATCGCCTTCGTCGGGCCCCTGCTCGGCTCGGTCAGCCGCGTCTGGGGAGGCAGGCTCGCAGACCGCCGCGGCGGGGCCGTCGTCACACTCTGGACCTTCATCGGGATGGCCTTTGCCGGTGTGCTCGTCACCCTCTCGGCCCGCGCCGACGACGTCACCGCCGGAGCCGCGACCGGCCTTCAGCTCACCGGCCTCATCGGCGGCTTCGTGCTCCTGTTCGTCCTCTCCGGTCTGGGCAACGGCTCGGTCTACAAGATGATCCCGGCGCTCTTCGAGACCAAGGCGGCCGCGGTCCCCGGCCCCGCAGTCGAGCGGGCCGCCTGGTCGCGCTCGATGTCCGGAGCCCTCATCGGCATCGCCGGTGCCATCGGCGCCGTGGGTGGCGTGCTCATCAACCTCGGCCTCCGGGCGTCGTACCAGGGCGAGGCGAAGTCGGCCACCGCGGCCTTCGTCGTCTTCACGCTCTTCTACGTCGGCGCCGCCCTTCTCACCAAGGTGCGCTACCGACGATGACGACCCAGACCACCGCCGGAGCCGCTGTCGCGCCGGCCCGCACGCTCGCAGGGGGCAACCCCGCGGACACCGCGGTGCCGGCGGGCGTCGAGACGCACTGCGCCTACTGCGGGCTCCAGTGCGCCATGACGCTCACCGGCTCCTCCGCCGAGGACCTCACCGTCACCCCACGCCGCTTCCCGACGAACCGGGGCGGCCTGTGCCAGAAAGGGTGGACGAGCGCCGAGCTGCTGCGCACCCCGCGCCGCATCACGACCCCCCTGGTCCGCCGTGACGGCGAGCTCGCGCCCGCGTCATGGGACGAGGCGCTCACCGTCGTCGCCGACGCCATCGTGCGGACGCAGACGGCATACGGCCGGGATGCCGTCGCGGTGTTCGGCGGCGGGGGTCTGACGAACGAGAAGGCCTACCAGCTGGGCAAGTTCGCCCGCGTGGCGCTGCGCACGAGCCAGATCGACTACAACGGCCGCTGGTGCATGAGCTCGGCTGCCGCGGCGGGCATCCGCTGCTTCGGGCTCGACCGCGGGCTTCCCTTCCCGGTGACCGACATCGGCTCGGCGCACGCCGTGCTGCTGCTGGGGGCCAACCCGGCCGAGACGATGCCGCCGTTCCTCACGCACCTCGTGCGCGCCGCCGACGCCGGCGGGCTCATGGTCGCCGACCCCCGCCTCACGCCGACGGCGGCCAAGGCCGTCGACGGCGGGGGCCTGCACCTGCAGCTGCGCCCCGGAACCGACGCCGCCCTCGCCCTCGGCATGATCCACGTCGCCGTCACCGAGGGGTACGCCGACCGCCGCTACGTCGCCGAGCGCACCACGGGCTTCGACGACTTCTGGCCGGTCGCGGCCCAGTGGCTGCCCGAGCGCGCCGAGCGCGTCACCGGGGTCTCGGTGACGACGATGCGCGCCGCGGTCGCGGCCCTCGCGCGGGCACGTGACACGGAGCGGGGCGCGTACGTGCTCTCCGCCCGCGGCAGCGAGCAGCACGCGAGCGGCACCGACACGGTGACGGCGTTCATCGCCCTCGCCCTCGTGCTCGGGCTGCCCGGCAACCCCGGCGCGGGCTTCGGCACGATCACCGGCCAGGGCAACGGGCAGGGCGGACGCGAGCACGGCCAGAAGGCCGACCAGCTGCCCGGCTACCGCAAGATCGACGACCCGGCAGCGCGAGCCCACGTGGCTGCCGTCTGGGGTGTGGACCCCGACGACCTCCCGGGACCGGGCCGCAGCGCCTTCGAGCTGCTGGCGGCGCTGGGCACCGACGACGGCCCGCGGGTGCTCATGGTCCACGGCAGCAACCCCGTCGTGTCGGCGCCCGACGCCCGCGTCGTCACCGAGCGCCTCGCCGCCCTCGACCTGCTCGTCGTCTCCGACTTCGTGCTGTCGGAGACCGCTGCCGTCGCGGACGTGGTGCTTCCGGTGCTCCAGTGGGCCGAGGAGGAGGGCACCCTCACCAACCTCGAGGGTCGGGTCCTGCGCCGCCGCCGCGCGCTCTCCGCGCCGGCCCAGTGCCGCAGCGAGCTCGAGATCTGGAGCGAGCTCGCCGCCCGGATCGATTGTGGCGCAGACTTCCCCACTGACCCGCGTGTCGTCTTCGACGAGCTGCGCCGCGCCTCCGCTGGTGGGCCCGCCGACTACTCCGCGGTGACGTGGGAGCGTCTGGACGCCGGCGAGAGCCTGCACTGGCCCTGCACCACCGAGCGACCGCAGGGCACCCCACGCCTGTTCCTCGACGCGTTCGCCACTCCCGACGGGCTGGCCCGCTTCGTGCCGGTCGACCACGTTGGTCCGGCCGAGGCCGACGACGCGGACTACCCCCTCGTCGCGACGACGGGTCGAGTGCTCCAGCACTACCAGTCCGGGGCGCAGACGCGGCGCGTCGACGAGCTGTCGGCGGCGGCGGGCGCGATGTTCGTGCAGATGCACCCCGACACCGCGGCAGCCGCGGGCGTCGCCGACGGAGGCCCCGTCGACGTCGTGAGTCGCCGCGGTCGCACCCGGGCGGGCGTACGCGTCGACGACGACATGCGCAGCGACGTCGTCTTCCTGCCGTTCCACTGGGGTGGCGACGCCCGCGCCAACTCGCTGACCCACGCCGCCCTCGACCCGACCAGCCGCATGCCCGAGTTCAAGGCGTGCGCCGTCCGCCTGGAGGCCGTCTCATGACCCCCACCCCCTGCAGGGTGCTCGTCGTCGGCAACGGCATGGCCGGTGCCCGGCTCGCCGAGGAGATCCGACACCGTGACCCCGGCGCCACGCGCTTCGCGGTCACCGTCGTCGGCGAGGAGCCGCACGCCGCCTACAACCGGGTCCTCCTCTCGACCGTCGTGGCCGGCGGCATCACACCGCGCGACACCCGCCTCAAGCCCGACGGCTGGTGGGCTGCCCGGCACGTCGACGTCGTCACCGGTGCCCGGGTCACGGCCGTCGACACCGCCGGGCGGCTCGCCACGCTGACGAGCGCCGACGGCGCCGAGCGCACCCTGGCCTGGGACGAGCTGGTGCTGGCCACCGGCAGCACGGCGTTCGTCCCACCCACCGAGGGCCTGTATGCCGGCCCGCCCGGTCCCGACGCCCCGCTGGCCGACGGTGTGGTGGCCTTCCGCACCGTGGACGACTCGTCCCGCATCGTGGCTGCCGCCGAGTCCGCCTCCACCGCAGTGGTCCTCGGTGGTGGACTGCTCGGTCTCGAGGCGGCTCGAGGGCTCCTGGCACGTGGCGTCGAGGTCACGATCGTCCACCCGCAGGACTTCCCGATGGACCGGCAGCTCGACCTCGACGGCGGCGCCGTGCTGACCCGCGTCGTGCGCGGCATCGGGGCCCGTCTCGTGCTCGGCCAGCTCGTCACGGCCCGTCACGCGGCACGCGACGGCGAGCCGGCGCACGTCGTGCTGACCGACGGGTCCGCCCTTCCGGCCGACCTCGTCGTCGTCGCCGCCGGGGTGCGCCCGCGCACCGACCTCGCCGTGGCCATGGGACTCGAGGTCGACCGCGCCGTCGTCGTCGACGACCGGCTCGCGACGTCGGCGTCGCACGTGCACGCCATCGGCGAGTGCAGCCAGCACCGAGGCGAGGTGCCGGGCCTCGTGCAGCCCGGCTGGGACCAGGCCCGCGTCCTCGCCGACGTGCTCACCGGGTCCGACGCCACCGCCACCTACGAGGGCACGAGCGTGCTGACCCGCCTCAAGGCCCACGACATCGACCTCGCGAGCATGGGCACCGTCGACGTCGACGTGCACGATCCAGGGCACGAGGTGCTCGCCTTCACCGACCCTGTCCGCGGGCGCTACGCCAAGCTCGTGCTGCGACAGGACCGGCTCGTCGGCGCGATCCTCCTCGGGGTCGGCGACGCCGCAGGCGCCCTGACCCAGCTCTACGACACCGGCGCGGCGGTTCCCCGGGACCGCCTTGCGCTCATGCTCGGTCGCGCCGTCACCCGCTCGTCCGCCCCCGAGACCGCCAACCTGGCGGAGATGCCGGGCTCGGCCGTCATCTGCCGGTGCAACACGGTCACCAAGTCGGCCATCGTCGGCGCCTTCCGCGCCGGTGCCGACACCGTCGCCGGGATCGCCGAGGCCACGCGGGCCACGACCGGCTGCGGCTCGTGCAAGAGCGCGGTCGACGGTCTGTGCACCTGGCTGCGATCGGTCGAACCAGTCTCTGCCCCAGTTGAACCCGCACATCCCGCGCACACCTCCCCTGACGGGAACAGCCCCACACCGGTGCCGGCACCCGCCGCCCTGACCGAAGGAGCCGCTTGATGTCCACCACCCCCGAGAACGTCACGGGCAGCCCCGTCGGCACCGATGACCGCACCGTCGTCGTCGTCGGCCACGGCATGGTCGGCCACCGCTTCGTCGAGGCGCTGCGCTCGCGCGACACCGAGAGCGCGTGGAGGGTCGTCGTCCTCTCGGAGGAGGCGGAGGCGGCCTACGACC
The DNA here is from genome assembly GCF_052115265.1 of Terrabacter sp. 2RAF25. NCBI lineage: Bacteria > Bacillati > Actinomycetota > Actinomycetes > Micrococcales > Intrasporangiaceae > Terrabacter > Terrabacter sp. 2RAF25. Next base: position 327,233 of record NZ_JBFRGJ010000006.1, on the reverse strand, counting down.
GCGTCGGCCTCTCGGCGTACGTCGGCGCGTGGGACCGCGGCGCCCTCGCCCTCGCCGGCAACACGTACGCCGGTGACCCCCGCGTCGACCTTCGCCTCGGCACCCGCGCCGCGGCCGTCGACCGCGCGGCCCGCACGGTGACCACCAGCGCCGGCGACGTCATCGCGTACGACTCGCTCGTGCTCGCCACCGGCTCCTACCCCTTCGTGCCTCCGGTGCCCGGGCGTGACTCCACAGGGTGCTTCGTCTACCGCACGCTCGACGACCTCGACGGCATCCGACGAGCAGCCGAGGAGGCGCACGAGCGGGCCCGAGCCGAAGGCCGCGAGGCCAACGGGCTCGTCGTCGGCGGCGGCCTGCTCGGGCTCGAGGCGGCGAACGCGCTGCGCCTGCTCGGCCTGACCCCACACGTCGTCGAGTTCGCGCCGCGCCTCATGCCGCTCCAGGTCGACGAGGGTGGCGGTGCGGTTCTCGAGGGCCTCATCAGCAACCTCGGCGTTCACGTGCACACCGGCGCGGGCACGAGCTCGATCTCGCCGCAGGACGACGGGCGCCTCGCCGTCGAGCTGTCCGACGGCACAGCGCTGCTCACCGACCTCGTCGTCTTCTCCGCCGGCGTGCGCCCCTCGGACGCCGTGGCCCGCGACGCCGGCCTCGACGTCGGCGAGCGCGGAGGCGTCGTCACCGACGTCGCGTGCCGCACGAGCGACGAGAACGTCTGGGCCGTGGGCGAGGTCGCCGCGGTCGAGGGCCGCTGCTACGGTCTCGTCGCGCCGGGCTACACGATGGCCGAGGTCGTCGCCGACCGGCTGCTCGGTGGAGAGGCGACGTTCCCCGGTGCCGACCTGTCGACGAAGCTCAAGCTGCTCGGCGTCGACGTCGCGTCGTTCGGCGACGCCATGGCGACGACGCCGGGCGCGCTCGAGATCGTCCACACCGACGCGACCAAGGGCACGTATGCCAAGGTCGTCGTCAGCGACGACGCCCGTACGCTCCTCGGCGGCATCCTGGTCGGCGACGCGTCGGCGTACACGACGCTCAAGGCGTACGTCGGACGAGAGGTGCCCGGCGACCCGGGGGCGCTCGTCTCCCCTGCAGGCGCCGAGCTCGGAGCGGACGCGCTGCCCGACGACGCGGTCATCTGCTCGTGCAACAACGTGACCAAGGCGTCGATCTGCGGCGCGATCGCCGAGGGCGCCTGCGACCTGGCCGCGATCAAGGGCTGTACCAACGCCGGAACCACCTGCGGCGGTTGCCTGCCCACCGTCAAGAAACTCCTCGTCGACTCCGGCGTCGAGCTGTCGAAGGCGCTCTGTGAGCACTTCGAGCAGAGCCGCGCCGAGCTCTTCGAGATCGTCGCCTCGACCGGCACCCGGACGTTCTCGGGCCTCATCGCGCGCCATGGCACGGGCACCGGCTGCGAGATCTGCAAACCGACGGTCGCCTCGATCCTCGCGTCGACGAGCAGCGACCACATCCTCGACGGCGAGCAGGCCGCGCTGCAGGACAGCAACGACCACTTCCTCGCCAACATCCAGAAGAACGGCACCTACTCCGTCGTCCCCCGCATGCCGGGTGGCGAGGTCACCGCCGAGCAGCTCATCACCATCGGCCAGGTCGCCCAGGACTTCGGGCTCTACGTCAAGGTGACCGGCGGTCAGCGCATCGACCTCTTCGGCGCCCGCGTCGAGCAGCTGCCCGCGATCTGGCAGCGCCTCGTCGACGTCGGCATGGAGTCGGGGCAGGCGTACGGCAAGTCCTTGCGTACCGTGAAGTCGTGCGTCGGCTCGACGTGGTGCCGATACGGGGTGCAGGACTCCGTCGGCATGGCCGTCGACCTCGAGCATCGCTACCGCGGGCTCCGCTCGCCGCACAAGCTGAAGTTCGGGGTCTCGGGGTGTGCGCGCGAGTGCGCCGAGGCCCGCGGCAAGGACGTCGGCATCATCGCCACCGACAAGGGCTGGAACCTCTACGTCTGCGGCAACGGGGGCCAGACGCCCGCCCACGCCCAGCTGCTCGCCAACGACCTCGACGACGAGACGCTGGTGAGATACATCGACCGCTTCCTCGTCTTCTACGTGCGCACCGCCGACCGGCTGCAGCGCACGGCGCCGTGGCTCGACTCGCTCGAGGGCGGGCTCGACCACCTCAGGGCCGTCGTCTGCGACGACTCGCTCGGCATCGCCTCCGAGCTCGAGGCGACCATGGCGCGCCACGTCGACGGCTACCAGGACGAGTGGAAGGCCGTGCTCGATGACCCCGAGAAGCTCGCGCGCTTCGTGTCGTTCGTCAACGCTCCGGAGGAGGCCGACCCGACAGTGGCGTTCGACGAGTCCGGCCCGCGCAAGGTCCCGGTGATGCTCGGCATGCCGTCGAGCATCCGCCCGTCCTGATGCCCTCGCTGACACCCGACTCGCACGCCATCTGACCAGAACCGTTGTGCCAGAGAGGATCCGACATGACCACCCTCACGACCGCCCCCGAGGTGACCGCCGGCGGGACGGACACCGCGGCCGACTGTCCGGTCCGGACCGTCGTCCGTCCCGGGATCGTGCCCTCCCCCGGCGCCAAGCAGTGGGTTCCGGCCTGCGACGTGCAACGCCTCGTGCCGGGGCGCGGCGTCGCGGTGCTGCTCCCCGGGAGTGCCCAGGCCGCGCTCTTCCTGCTGCCCAACGGGATGATCTACGCGGTCGACAACCTCGACCCGTATGCCGGTGCCGCCGTGCTGTCGCGCGGACTCACGGGCGACCGCGGAGGCGAACCGACAGTGGCCTCGCCGCTGCTCAAGCAGGTCTTCTCGCTGCGCACCGGGGCAGCTCTCGACGACGACGAGACCGCCCTGCCGACGTATGCCGTGCGCGTCCAGCACGGCATCGTCCACGTCGGCCTCCCCCTCCCCTGACCCCTGGAAACTGGGCACTCGACGGACAGGTCCGGTCGAGTGCCCACTTCCCGACGCCAGGTCCCAGTCGAGTGCCCATCTCCCGACACACCGCGCCCCGTCGGGAAAAAGTGGACACACGATGGTGGGGCAGGTGAGGGTGAGGGTGGGTGTCAGGCGGGGGTGGGCTCCGTGACGAGGGCTGCGCGGACGGCGTCCTCCAGGTCGGTCGTGGGACGACCGGCGAGCCGCGAGAGGTCGCCCGAGTCGGTGAACAGGGCGCCCTCGGCGATGCCGCGGTCGCTGTCGGCGAGCACGGCGGCATACCCCTCGGGGAGGCCGGCAGCGACAAGCGCCGCGGTGTAGTCCCCGACCGAGAGGTCGCGGTAGACCACCTCTCGCCCGCTCACCGTCGCGACCACAGCGGCATACTCGGCGAGCGTGAACGCGTGGTCACCGCCGAGCTCGTAGACGGCACCGTCGTGGTCGCCACCGGCGAGCACCGTGGCGGCAGCGGCCGCATAGTCAGCGCGCGTCGCCGCACTGACGCGACCGTCGCGAGCGGCACCGAGGACGGCTCCGTGCTCGAGCACGGTCGGCAGCTGGCCGGTGTAGTTCTCGAGGTACCAGGAGTTGCGCAGCAGGGCGTGCGCCAGACCGGAGGCGGCGAGCAGCTCCTCGGTCGCGCGGTGCTCGGCGGCGAGGGCCAGGTCGGAGGTGTCGGCGCGCGTGATGCTCGTGTAGGCGACGAAGCCGACCCCGGCCCGCTTGGCGGCATCGATCACATTGGTGTGCTGAGGAATTCGCGCGCCGACCTCGCTGCCGGAGACGAACAGCAGCCGGTCGACGTCGGCGAAGGCCGCGTCGAGGGACGTCGGGTCGTCGTAGTCGGCGCGGCGCACCTCGACCCCACGCTCGGCGAGGTCGGCGACCGACTCGGTCTTGCGGGCGGTGGCCACGATGTCGGCTGCAGGGGTGCCGCGGTCGAGCAGGGCCTCGACGACGAGGCGGCCGAGGTGGCCGCTGGCACCGGTGACGAGAAGGGTCATGACGTTCCTTTCGAAGGGCTGGACACCCTGCAGAACGACCGGACCGCCGGCGTACTTCCCAGAAGTTAGTACCCACTTTGAAGTAAGGTACTGACATGACGGCTAGTTCAACGCTGCGCGACTACTTCCCGGATGCCGTCTACGCGTCCGGGTGCCCCAGCCGGGTCGTGCTCGACCACGTGACGAGCAAGTGGGGAACGCTCGTGCTGCTCGCACTGTCCGAGGGCGAGCCACTGCGGTGGAGCGAGCTGCGCCGTCGCGCCGAGGGGGTCAGCGAGAAGATGCTGGCCCAGACCCTGCGCATGCTCGAGGCCGACGGCCTCGTGCACCGTGACGCTCGGCCGGTCGTGCCGCCCCACGTCGAGTACTCCCTCACCACACGCGGAGCCGAGCTCGCTGAGCACATGGTGCCGCTGATGTTGTGGATCGTCGAGAACGCACCCGACATCCTGGCCGACTCCGAGGCCGCCAGGGCCCGGTGACGCGGTGACGCGCTGACGCGCCACCACCCCACCGACGTCAGACGTTGAGGCGGTAGCCCCGGCGCACAACGGTCTGCACGAGGTGCCGGTCGGGCAGCGCAGACCGGAGGCGACTGACCGCCATGTCGAGTGCGTGCTCGTTCTCGGCGTCCGGCAGCTCGTCGAGCAGCCGTTCCCGGCTCAGCACCGCCCCGGGCTCTGACATGAGCGCCGCCAGCATCGCCCGAGGCCCCCGGGAAAGGGTCACGGCCTGTCCACCGAAGGTGACGACGCGACCGTGCACGACGAGCGGCCCGAGCGCCGTCTGCACCTCAGCGACACCGTTGACGGTGAGGTGCTCGATGACCGTCCGGATGAGCGCCCCCATCCGGAAGCGCTCGGGCATGATCGGGGTGACGCCCAGGTCGAGCAGCGGAGCTGCGGTGACGGGGCCGACGGCGGCGGCCGTCACACCGCACCGCAGGGCGTCGACGAGCACACCGTCCATGCCGAGCTGGGCTGCGGCAGAAATGAGTCCGTCCACTGCGGGCGCCGACGTGAAGGTCACGACATCGACCTCGCGGGCAGCGACGGCCGCGACGAGCCGACCGAGCCGGCTCTCGTCGGTGGGGCGGACCCAGCGGTACGGCGCGACGGTCAGCACCGCGGCGCCGGCGGCCCGCAGCCGCTGCAGCTGCTCCACGTCCTCGTGCCCGTGCAGCTGCACCGCCACCCGCTTGCCTCGCACGCCGGCCTCGAGCACGAGGCTGATGGTGGAGCCGGTCCGCTCGTCGTGGGCGATGCCGTCGTCGTCGTGGCCGGCGGCGCGCACGGCGCCGCGTGCCTTCGGCCCGCGGACGATGATCCTCGCCGCGTCGAGCGTGCGGGCCAGGTCGTCGCCGAGCCCGGCGGCGTCGGCCGCCTCGATCCACCGGCGGAAGCCGTAGGCCGTCGTCACGACGACGACGTCCGGCCGGCATTCGATGACCGCCTTCGTGTCTCCGATGAGGATCTCGTCCTGCTCGACCGGCGCGATGCGCACGGCGGGGGCGTGCAGCACGTCGGCGCCGCGCCGCACGAAGGCGTCGATGAGGTCGTCCGACCGACGGTCGGAGGTGACGGCGATGCGGAAACCTGCGAGCACGGGGCCGCTCGGTTCAGCCCGCGCGATCTCGGTGTCCGTGTCGTTCGGCTCGGAGGACCACGCCGTACGCGGGTGGCTCCGAGGCGTGCCGGACGGGTCGCCGGTCGCGCCCTCGCCGACGGTCGAGCCCTCGCCGCCGGTCGAGCCCTCGCCGCCGGTCGAGCCCTCGCCGGCGGTCGAGCCCTCACCGACGGTGGGGTCCTCTGGTCCCACGTCGCCGGTCACCCGACGGCGCCCAGGGCCGGGCTCTCGTACGCGGCGGGGCACGCACCAGCGCGCCGGGCCCACACGTCAGACTGGCGCACGACCTCGCCGACGACGATCACCGCCGGCGACGACGCGCCAGCGCGGGAGGCGAGGTCGGGCAGCGTGCCGACGGTGCCGACGATGCTGCGCTGGTCGGGCGTGAAGCCACGCTCGACGACGGCCGCCGGGGTGTCGGGCGAGAGTCCCGCTCGCGCCAGCGCGGTCGTGATCGGCACGAGGTTGTGCATGGCCATGAGGAAGACGACGGTGCCGCCGAGCGTCGCCAGCGAGGCGGCCTGGTGCGGCTCGAGGGGTACGTGCCCCGACACGACGGTGAAGACGTGGCTGACTCCCCGGTGGGTCACTGGTATGCCGGCCGCCCCGGGCACACCGAACGCCGACGAGACTCCGGGCACCACCGTCACGGGCAGCCCGGCCTCGACGGCTGCGAGGACCTCCTCGCCACCCCGCCCGAAGACGTACGGGTCGCCGCCCTTGAGCCGCACGACGACGCGGCCCGCCCGGGCGCGCTCGACCATGAGCCGCTCGATCTCCGCTTGCGGCACGGCGTGGTGTCCGGGACGCTTGCCGACGTCGATGACCTCGGCGCCGGGAGCGAGGGCGGCAACGTCGCCGACCTCCGCGAGCCGGTCGGTGAGCACGACGTCGGCCTCGGCAAGGGCCCGCACCCCGGCGAGCGTGAGCAGCTCGAGACCCCCGGGACCCGCACCGACGAGGACGACACGACCGGTCGACGACGTGCCGGCGTCACCTTCGGAGCGGACTGCATCCTCTCGCTCGGGCGGCGGCTCAGGAGCGAGTGCGACATCGGTGACGACGACGCAGTCGCCCGCGAGAGCAGCACGCGCGGCGGTCCACGTGACCGCCGGGCCGACCAGCACGGCCACGCGGGCTCGGGCGCACGCCTCGGGCGTCACCGCATCCGGTGTGCCCGCAGTGGCCACCACGGCCCCCGCCCGTGAGTAGCGGCGCACCACCGAGGGCAGGGCGTCAGGCGGTCCCACGACGAGCACCGGCACGCCGGTGAGGTCGGTGTCGATCAGCACGGCGGACTCCTTCCGTCGCAGCTCGGTTGCAGGTGTCACCCACGGTAGGAAGCGCGTGTTTCATCCGCGTTTCGATCGCGCGATGCACGGGTAACGCCCGGCTCACCTGCGCCACGGCTGAGCGTGCGGGCTCCTGGGACTCCCACCAGGGCGGGTCGCGGTGAGCCGACGCGACGACGCGACGACGCGACGACGCGACGACGCGACGACGCGACCGTGCCACCTGACAGAGTGGCGCCATGACCCACGAAGCGCCCGTGCTCGTCGCGGCCGCCCACGGCACGTCGTCGCCCGCGGGGCGGTCTGCCATCGGCGGGCTCGTGGCCGCCGTCGCCGCGCGGCGGCCCGACCTCACGGTGCGTGCGGCATACGTCGACGTCCAACCGCCCCACCCGGCGGCTGTGCTCGCCTCGCTCGCCGACGGTCGGCAGGCCCGCCTCGTGCCGCTGCTCCTGTCAGCGGGGTACCACGTCTACGTCGACCTGACCGAGGCCGCCGAGTCCGTGCCGGGCACGACCGTCGCCCCGGCCCTGGGCCCGGACGACCGGCTCGCCCAGCTGCTGCAGCGACGTCTGGAGCAGGCAGGTCTGGGCGACGACGACGAGGTCGTGCTGGCCGCGGCGGGCTCGTCACAGCCGTCCGCCGTGGAGGACTGCCGCCGCGTCGCTGCCGCGCTCGGTCGCCTCCTGAACCGTCAGGTCACCACCGCCTTCCTTTCGGCCGCCGCCCCGCGACTTGCGGATGCCGTTGTGTCGCAGCGCGTTCCGGGTCATCGTGTCGTCGTCGCCACGTACCTGCTCGCTCCGGGTTTCTTCGCCGACCTCGCTGCCAAGGCAGGAGCCGATGTCGTCACGGCGCCGCTCCTCGTCCCCGACGAGCCCGCACCCGACGAGCTCGTCGACATCGTCCTCGAGCGCTTCCTCGGTTGAGGCTAAAGTGGTTCCCGGCGATGGATCCCGCCAGGGCACGCAGGTGTCCGAACCGCCGACCGGCTGATGGTTCCTGTTCATCCGCGGCCGTGGGGCCGCGGCGATGGGCAGGCCTGGGCGCCGCGCCTGTCACCGAGTGTCTGGAGACTCACCGATGGGCCAGCGTGTGCCACCCCAGCCGCACCCCTCGCGCATGACCGACTTCGCCGGCCACCCGCTGGTCGTGGGCGTCGTCGCCCAGCAGTCGCCGCTCGTCGCCCTGACGGCGGTGTCGCTGGCCCGGGCGACCGCCGCGAGCGCCCTCTACTTCGCCCACGTCGACACGTCGCGCTACGCGGACGTCGAGAACGCGGACGGCACGGTGCGCCACCTGTCGATAGACCCCGACATCGACGACGATCTCTGGCCCGAGCGTGAGGCAGCGCTGAAGGGCACCGTCGGCGAGTGGATGGAGGGGCAGGACGTGCCGTGGCACTTCCGCTATCTCGCCGGGCGACCCGATCGCGCCCTCACGCACCTTGCCCGGGCCGTCGACGCCGCGGCCTTCGTCGTCGGCACGCACGTCGGGCACCATCACCGGATCGCGGACTTCGTGAACGGGTCGGTGTCGATGCAGCTGTCGCACCGACAGCACCGGCCCGTCATCGTCGTTCCCGTCAGCGTCGTCGACTGGGACGAGCGGGCACCGTGGGAGTGACCGGGAGCGAGCCCGACCGGGTGTCGACCGCGACGCCACGCGCGCCCCGGTCGGCACACCGGCATCCCGGCCTTCTCGGCCTCGTCTTCGCAGGGGGTGCGCTCGGCACGGGTGTGCGAGCCGCTCTCGAGAACGCGGCCCCCGCCGACCCGGCTGGACTCCCCTGGACCACCTTGGCCATCAACGTCATCGGGTCGCTGCTGCTCGGCCTGCTGCTCGAGACACTGGCACGGACCGGCGCCGACGCGGGCCGCCGCCGGGCCGCCCGGCTGACGCTCGGGACCGGCCTGCTCGGGGGTTTCACGACCTACAGCACCTTCGCCGTCGAGACCGCCCAGCGTCTGACGTCCGGGTCGCTCGCGGTGGGTGTCGTCTACGCCGTCGGCAGCATCGTCCTCGGCGCGGGCGCGGCTGCCGCCGGATTCGCCGGTGCGCGCCGCATCACACGGCATGCGCAAGGGGTGCGTCGATGACGGTGCTCCTCCTCGCGGTCGCCGGTGGCATCGGCGCCGTCTCGCGCTTCCTCACGGACACGCTCGTCTCCCGGCACAACCCCTTCCGTATGCCGCTGGGCACGTTGCTCATCAACGTCACCGGCTCGCTGGTGCTGGGCGTGCTCACCGGGCTTCTGGCCGCGGGCCCGCCCGACTCCACGGGCGCGACGGTGCGGGCCGTCCTCGGCACCGGCTTCTGCGGTGGCTACACGACGTTCAGCACGGCATCGGTCGAGAGCGTGCGGCTGTGGGTCGCTGAAGGTCGCAGCGCGGGCGTCGGGTATGCCGTGGCGACGCTGCTCGGCTCGGTCGCTGCGGCGGGGGTCGGTCTGTGGCTGGGCGGCCTTCTCTGACGACGACGCCGAGGCACCGGCGACGCCGGGTCAGCGGATGGGCAGTCCCAGCTCGTGCGCGGCGGTGGCCGCCGCGGTCGCCGACGGCGCCGGGTGGAACCAGCCGTCGGGCACTCCGTGCTGCAGCTCGAAGGCCTGGCCGGCGCCGATCCACTGGGCCCAGCCCATCGCGGTGTGCACCTGCGGAGTGCCAGCAGCCGCGACGACCGAGGCGCCCACGTGCCCGGCCCACAGCGACTGGGGACGCCCTCCGCCGCCGTGCCCGACTGCGGCCTGCTCGACGACGTGACCGAAGGCCGCGTGACCCACCGCGTGACCTGACGAATGACCGGACACGTGGCCCGACGAATGGCCTGGAGTGTGGCTCGAGGTGTGAACCGACGCGCCGCTGGGACGCCCGCTCGAGCGGTGCTGCAGGTCGGCGTTGTCGTGGAGCCGACGCGAGAGCCTGTCGAAGTCGGCACTGATGCGTGCGAGGTCGTGCTCGACCCGCCGCCACCTCTCGACGAGGTGCTGCAGGTCCGGTCCCTGCCAGGCCCGCTGCATCGTCGACACGGCGCGCTGGCCGCGCGCCCGCACGACGTCGATCTCGTTGCCGAACGACGCCATCCGCCAAGCCGAGTCGCGCAGCGCGTCGACGTCAGCACCCTTCGAGAACACAGAACTCCCCTTCCCCCCTGCAAACCGGACCCATCCTCACCCGCCCGGGCGTCCCCGTGCAATGGGGAGCCCTACCCGGACACGCGGCATACTCGAGGGGTTCCGCCCACCCCGAGAGAAGGTATGCCGCTGAGCCCGCCACGCCGCTACCTGACCCTCGCGTCGCCGGCTCGGGCGGAGGTCGAGGTCCGTCGGTCCCGCTTCGTGTGCGACGTCGCCGCGGCGACGTCGGAAGAGGATGCTCGGTCCTTCATCGACGAGGTGCGCGCGGGCAGCCGCGACGCGCGACACCACTGCACGGCATACGTGCTCGGCCCCGACGGGGCGACGATGCGCAGCAACGACGACGGCGAGCCGTCCGGGACCGCCGGCGCGCCGATGCTCGACGTGCTGCGCGGGCACCAGCTCACCGACGTCGTCGGCGTCGTCTCGCGCTGGTTCGGCGGGACACTGCTCGGCACGGGCGGTCTCATCCGCGCCTACGCTGATGCGGTCGCGGCGGCTCTGGCCTCGGCCGCGCTGGTCGCGATGGAGCTGCGCGAGGGGCTCGTCGTCGAGGTGAGCGCGACCGACGGTCCCCGTGTCGAGAACGCGCTGCGCGGGCGCGACGGCTGTGACGTCACCGCGGCCGAGTGGACGGTGGACGGTCTCGTGCTGCACCTCGCTGTGGTGCCGGGTGCCCAGGACGCCGTCAGCGGCCTCGTCGCGTCCCTGACGGCCGGTGACGCACGCATCGGCCCGGGCCCGTCCCGGTGGGTCGGGCGCGGCACGAGCGGCGCGTGAGCGACGCACGAGCGGAGATCGAGCGGCGACCGAGCCGGCGGGGACCGTGAGAGCATGCCTTGCATGGGCTTCCAGATCGCGGGCGATCCCGCCGCTGACCAGGTGCTCGACGAGCACCCGTTCGCCGTCGTCGTCGGGATGATGCTCGACCAGCAGTACGGCATGGAGCACGCCTTCCGAGGCGGCTACAAGGTGCTGAGCCGTTTCGGCACGCTCGACCCCGCCGCCATCGCGGGCGCCGACCCCGACGAGTTCAAGGCGATGGCGAGCACGCCGCCGGCGATCCACCGGTTCCCCGGCTCGATGGCCGCCCGCTTGCAGGAGCTGGCCGCCCTCGTCGAGAGCCGCTACGACGGCGACGTGACTCGCCTCTGGACCGAGGCCACCACGGGCAAGGAGCTGCTCAAGCGGGTGCAGGAGCTGCCCGGCTTCGGCAAGCAGAAGGCGCAGATCTTCGTGGCGCTGCTCGCCAAGCAGCTGGGCGTCCGGCCCGAGGGCTGGGAGGCCGCCGCCGGCGACTACGCCCTCGACGGCTATCGCTCCGTGGCCGATGTCGTCGACGGTGACTCATTGCTCAAGGTGCGAGAGTTCAAGCAGGCCAAGAAGGCCAGCGCCAAGGCCGCCCAGGACGCCTGAGCCACACCAGTTTTCGACCCAATGCCGCTGGGCCCGCTTCCGAGAGGAGCGGGCCCAGCGGCATACGAAGTCGGTGCCTGTCAGTCGGCGAGGAAGCCGAGCAGGTCTGCGCGGGTGAGCACGCCGATCGGCTTGCCGTCCTCGACGACGAGGATCGCGTCGCTGTCCTCGAGCTCCTTGCGGGCGGAGGACACGGGTGAGCCGGCGCCGACGAGAGGCAGCCCGGGCTCCATGTGCTTCTCGACCGAGTCGGCGAGGTGCGCGTGACCGGTGAACAGGGCCTGCAGCAGGGCTCGCTCGCTCACCGACCCCGCGACCTCACCCGACATGACGGGCGGCTCGGCCTTGACGACCGGCATCTGGGAGACGCCGTACTCGCGGAGGATCTGCACGGCATCGCGGATGGTCTCGTTGGGGTGGGTGTGCACGAGGGCCGGCATGTCGCCCGACTTCGTGTGCAGCACCGAGCCGACGGTCTCCTCGGTGTGGTCGTTGAGGAAGCCGTAGGAGTGCATCCACTCGTCGTTGAAGATCTTGCTCATGTAGCCGCGGCCCGAGTCGGGCAGCAGCACGACGACGACGGCGTCCTCGGGCAGGTCCTTGGCGGCGCGGAGGGCGGCGACCACGGCCATGCCGCAGGAGCCTCCGACGAGCAGGCCCTCCTCGCGGGCGAGCCGGCGCGTCATCTCGAAGGAGTCGGCGTCACTCACCGCGATGACCTCGTCGACGACGGACGGGTCGTAGGCGCCCGGCCAGAAGTCCTCGCCGACACCCTCGACGAGGTAGGGGCGGCCGGTGCCGCCGGAGTAGACCGAGCCCTCGGGGTCGGCGGCGACGACGCGCACGGCGCCGTCGCTGACCTCCTTGAGGTACTTGCCGGTGCCGCTGATCGTGCCACCGGTGCCGGCGCCCGCCACGAAGACGGTGACCTTGCCGTCGGTGTCGTTCCAGACCTCGGGGCCGGTCGTCAGGTAGTGGCTGTTGGGGCCCTCGGGGTTGTAGTACTGGTTCGGCTTCCACGCGCCGTCGATCTCGCGGACGAGGCGGTCGCTCACCGAGTAGTAGGAGTCAGGGTGCTCGGGCTCGACCGCCGTCGGGCAGACGACCACCTCGGCGCCGTACGCCTTGAGCACGTCGCGCTTGTCCTGGCTCACCTTGTCGGGGCAGACGAAGACGCACTTGTAGCCCTTGCGCTGGGCGACGAGGGCCAAGCCCACGCCGGTGTTGCCGCTCGTCGGCTCGACGATGGTGCCGCCGGGCTGGAGCAGGCCTTCGCGCTCGGCCGCCTCGACCATGCGCAGGGCGATGCGGTCCTTCACCGAGCCGCCCGGGTTGAAGTACTCGACCTTCGCCAGCACCGTGCACCTCACCCCCGCGTCAGCGACGACCGAGCCGAGCTTGACCAGGGGGGTGTTTCCGACGAGGTCGGCGACGTTCTCTGCATACTTCACCCGCCCATCCTAGGAGGCCTGTCCCACTGGTCGAGACCGGTGGTCCCGCCCGAGCACTCGGCCGGGATCTCCCCCGGGAACGCGGGCCGGCAGCCCCCGAGGGACGCGAGCGGACCTGGACGAACCGGGCACGGAGTCGCCGGCCCGGGCGTTACCGTGGTGGACCCGATTGATCGAGGAACGCAGGAGAAGGGGGCCTTCGAGATGGGGCGTGCACGGCGCGCACGCAGGATCGCCCAGCAGGCGGCGTACGGCGGCGGAGTGGGGGTGGCGGGCCTCGGTGCCCTCAGCCTCCTCGGCTACGGGCTGCTGCGGGCCGAGGCCCGCATGGCGCGGCGGATCGTCGGCCAGCCTTTCGAGGGTGCGCCCGCGGACAGCGGCACCTACGGCTCCGGCCACGGCATGCCGCTGCAGTTCCTCGTGCTCGGCGACTCCACCGGCGTCGGCATGGGCGCCGACCACGCGCACCAGACCATCGGCGCCACCATCGCGAGCGGTGTCGCCGCCTTCAGCGGCCGACCCGTCGAGCTGACGAACGTCGCCGTGATCGGCGCCGAGTCCCCCGACCTCGACGAGCAGGTCGAGCGCGGCCTGTCCGCCGTGCCCGAGCCCGACGTCGCCGTGATCATGGTCGGCGCCAACGACGTCACGCACCGCATCGACACCTCCGTCGCCGTGCGCCACCTCGAGATGGCCGTGCGCTCCCTCCGCGAGGCCGGCGCCGAGGTGGTCGTCGGGACCTGCCCCGACCTCGGGGCCATCGAGCCCGTGCCGCAGCCGCTGCGGCTGCTCGCCCGCCGCTGGTCGCGCGACCTCGCCGCCGCCCAGACGGTCGCGGTCGTCGAGGCCGGCGGCCGGGCCGTGTCGGTCGGCGACCTGCTGAGCGAGGCCTTCTCGGCGGAGCCGACGGTGATGTTCAGCAAGGACCGCTTCCACCCCAGCCCGGCAGGTTATGCGCGCGTCGCCGCCGCGCTGCTGCCCACCGTCAGCGCCGCGCTCGACCTCTTCGGCGAGCGCAGCGCGCCCACCGAGCCAAACCTGCGTCGCGGCGAGAGCGTCGGGCCCGTCGCGAAGGCGGCCATGCGGGCGGTCACCCAGCCCGGCACTGAGGTGGCGCCGGCCGAGGTCGACGGGCAGGTCCGCGGGGCCCAGGGCCGGTGGGCGGTGCTGCTGCACCGCATCCGACCGGCCGTGCCCCTCGCTGCACCGTCCGAGGTCGGCGAGCCGGCCGCGACGGCAGGAGACACCGCCAAGCACGATGCCGGTCCCGTCGCAGGCGCGCCCGGAGAGCTCATCCGCGACGACGCCCCTTCGGAGGGCGCCCCCTCGGAGGGCGCCCCCTCGGAGGGCGCCCCCTCGGAGGACACCACCTCGGACACCGTCGCGCGCTAGCCACGTCGAAAAGGGCCCGTCCGCGGGTTGCGGACGGGCCCCTCGACACACGGTGCGGCTGGTCAGCCGATCTTCATGATCTCGGAGGCGGCGGGCGCCTTGATGCCGAGGTCCTCGTTCCACTTGGAGAAGTCGAGCTGGCCCGGGCTGTCGGAGGAACCCGTGAAGCGCACGACCTCGAACTTGTCCTTGGACACGTAGAGGGCGCCCTCGGCCTTGCCCTTCTTGTCGGTGAGCACCCAGCACGGCACGCCATTGACGTCCTCGCTCGCGACGTCGGTCGCCAGCTGGCTGGGCGTGACCGCCCCGAACGCCTTCTCGAGGAAGGTCTTGAGGCTGAGGCTCTCGGTCAGGGCACCGGCGGAGGTCGGGGCCTTGATGAACTTGTTGCCGGCCTTCTGAACCGACGCCGGAGCGCCCTGCTTCTTCCAGAACTCGGCGTCGGCCTGGATGTACACGGCGTCGGTGAGGGAGATGACGCGCGCCTTGCCGTCACCCTCCATGTCGATGGTGATGTCGGCGGTCTTGCCGTCGCTCGTGCCCTTGAAGTCGATCTTGATGGTCTTGCCGCTCTGGTCGACCTGACCCACGAAGGCACCGGACGTCGCCGCGAGGGCGCTCGTCTTCGCCTTGGTGAGGATCTCGGACGCCTGCGGGGCGTCGCTCGCCGCCGCGGAGGCGGACGTGGACGTGCCGGCGCTGGCGCTGGCGGCGGGGGTGGTGCTGCTCGAGCCGGTCGCGGGGGTCTCGGACTTCGAGCAGGCGGCCGCGCCGAGACTGATCGCGATGGCGCCGGACACGGCGATGGCGCGCGTCGTGAAGGTGTTCATGATGGGTGGTGCCCCCTGATCGTCGGTCGGTCCGGGGTGAGCATCCGGGCCGGGGCCGGCACGGGTGCGCGCCGACAACCCGGTCAGCCTAGCGGGGGCGCAGCGAGACGCAGGTCATGGGCGGCGCCCTGTCCAACCGGTGCGAGGACGTCCTACCATCGACTGACTGAGCAAGCGCTTAGTGGATCCCCTCCCGATGAAGTAGCAGGAGAAGCCTCGTGACCGAAGCCGTCATCGTCTCGACCGCCCGCTCGCCGTTCGGGCGCGCCTTCAAGGGCTCGCTCAAGGAGGTCCGCCCCGACGACCTCGCTGCCACCGTCGTCCAGGCCGCGCTCGACAAGGTCCCCGGCCTCGACAAGCGCCTCGTCGAGGACCTCTACCTCGGCTGCGCCGAGCCCTCCGGCCGGCACGGCTCCAACATGGCCAAGGTCGTGGCCACGCTGCTTGACCTCGATGCGACCCCGGCGGCGACGATCAACCGCTTCTGCGCCTCCTCGGCCCAGACGACACGGATGGCCTTCCACGCGATCAAGGCGGGCGAGGGCGACATCTTCGTCTCGGCCGGTGTCGAGTGCGTGTCGCAGTACACCGACTGGGCCGGTGCCGGCGGCGCCAAGGAGGACCAGCAGAACGGCCGCTTCGCCGAGGCGCAGGCCCGCACGAAGCGCATCGCCGAGACCAACGAGACGTGGACCGACCCCCGCGAGGACGGCCTGCTTCCCGACATCTACATCGCGATGGGCCAGACGGCCGAGAACGTCGCGACGGCATACGGCATCTCGCGCGAGCGCCAGGACGAGTGGGGGGTCACGAGCCAGAACCGCGCCGAGGCCGCCATCGGCCGCGGCTTCTTCGACTGGGAGATCACGCCGGTCACGACGCCCGACGGCACCGTCGTCAGCAAGGACGACGGGCCGCGCGCCGGCGTCACCCTCGAGGCCGTGCAGGGTCTCAACCCCGTCTTCCGCCAGCAGGGCACCGTGACGGCCGGAAACTGCTGCCCGCTCAACGACGGCGCGGCCGCCCTCGTCATCATGAGCGACACCAAGGCGAAGGAGCTCGGCCTGACGCCCCTCGCCCGCGTCGTCTCGACCGCTGCGACCGGCCTCTCACCCGAGATCATGGGCCTGGGCCCGGTCGACGCGACCAACCTCGCGCTCAAGCGCGCCGGCCTCTCGATCGGCGACATCGACCTCTACGAGATCAACGAGGCCTTCGCGGCGCAGGTCATCGGCTCCGCCGACCAGATCGGCATGGACTACGACAAGCTCAACGTCAACGGCGGTGCCATCGCCATCGGCCACCCGTTCGGCGCGACGGGTGCCCGCATCACCGGCACCCTGATCAACGCGCTGCGCGAGCGCGACGAGCAGTTCGGCCTCGAGACGATGTGCGTCGGCGGCGGCCAGGGGATGGCCGTCATCTTCGAGCGCCTCAGCTGAGCGCCGACAGTCAGGTGCCCAAGGCACGGTGATGCGGGTGGATCCCTGTGGTCCACCCGCATCACCGTTCACTGGGCACCGCTGGGGATGGGGGCAGGGGCCTGTGGAAACCGCTCCCCGGCCCGACCCGGTCCGTGTGAGGGTGCGCTCGTGGCCGCCTTCGACCCTCGACGCCCGTTCACCTTCGCAACCGCTCGTGCTGCAGGCCTGACGCGCGCGCGGCTCGAGGGACCTCGCTACCAACGGCTGCTCACCGGCGTCTACATCTCGGCCGGGGTGCCGGTCACCCCGTGGGTCCGGGCGCGCGCTGCCCTGCTCGCAGCTCCTGCCGACGCGTTCGTCTCGCACCAGACCGCGGCCCAGCTGTGGGGCGGTGTGGTCCCGCACGTTGCGGACGTCCACGTCGGCCTTCCCCGACGCCGGCGCATGGTCGCCCAGGGTGTGTGTGCCCACCGCCACCCCCAGCGCCCACCCGTCGTGGTGCACCGTGGCCTGCCGATGACGACCCCCGAGCGCACCTTTCTCGACCTGGCCGGCCTCCTCGGCCTCATCGACCTCGTCGTGCTCGGCGACTCGCTCGTGCACGCAGGCTGCACGAGTCCCGAGACCCTCGTGGCCGCGGCCTCGACGCACCACGGCCGGGGAGTCCGCACCGCCCGGCGCGCCGCCGCGCTGGTCCGACGCGGTGGCGAGTCGCCGATGGAGACCCGGCTGCGGCTGCTCGTGGTGCTCGCCGGCCTGCCCGAGCCCGAGACGCAGCACGTGGTGCGCAGCTGCGGGTCCGGCCGCTCGTACCGCCTCGACCTCGCCTGGCCGCTCGCCCGCCTCGTGCTGGAGTACGACGGCCGTCACCACGTCGAACGAGCACCGCAGTGGCAGGCCGACGTGGGTCGACGCGAGGACCTCGAGGGTGACGGCTGGCGCTTCGTCGTGGTCATCGCCGACGACGTCTTCCGCACCCCCGAGCGGACCATCGACCGCGTGGTGCAGGCGTTACGGGGCAGGGGCGTCCAGGCGCGAGCGACCTCGCGGGAGTGGCGTGACCATTTCCCGGGGCGGACCGCCGCCTGACCGTCCAGCGCGACCCACCCGCATGACGGTGCACTGGGCACCGCGGGCCAGAGGCTCCGGCCCGAGCCACCCGCATGACGGTGCACTGGGCACCGCGGGCCGGACCCTCCGGCGCGACCCACCCACATAACGGTGCACTGGGCACCGTGGCCCACCTCAGAGGGAGCTGCGGAGGGTGGCCAGGCGGTCAGCGAGGTCTCCCCCGGCACCGGCGGCACACGCATCGCGGACCATGACGGCGAGCTGGTCCATCAGGACGGCTGGCCCGAGGTCGGGCACCTCAAGAGGATCGACCCCGCGCTCGCCCGCCACGCGGTCGGCCAGCTGCTGCACGACGAGGTGGACGGACGGCATACACGAAAGCGCGTGGTCGAGCGGCAGCTGGTGCCACCGCTCGACCACGCGCCGGAGCTCGTCCGACACCTCGGGCGGGGTCGGCGAACCCGCGCCCTGAGGTGCCGAAGGTGTCACGCGGTCAGTCGCGCAGTCGCGCGAACAGGCGGACGAACTCGATGTAGAGCCAGACGACCGACACGATGAGGCCGTGCGCGAGCAGCCAGGAGTACTTGGCCGGGGCGCCGAGACGCACCGCGTGGTCGATGGAGTCGAAGTCGAACGCCAGCGACCAGGCCGCGAGGCCGACACCGAGGATCGACAGGCCGATGCCGAGCATGCCGCTGCCGCCGAAGCCCCAGCCGCTCAGCACGCCGGTCCACTGGAGGACGAGCTGCAGCAGCATGAAGAGGGCGTAGCCGATGAGCATGAAGGTGAAGATGCGCCGGGTGCGGTTGTTCACCTTGACGAGGCCGAAAGCGTACGCGGCGTACATCCCGGCGAAGGTGCAGGCCGTGGCCAGCACCGCCATGAGGACGACGCCCTTGTAGTTGGGGATCGTGTTGATCGTGTAGCTGAACGCCCCGAGGAACGCTCCCTCGACCGCGGAGTACAGCACGATGAGCGGCACCGAGACCGTCTTCATGAACGCGATCGCGAGCCCGATGACGAGGCCGATGACCATGCCGCCGAGCCAGACCGGGCGTGCGAGGCCCGGGGACCCGGACACCATCACCCACGTCACGGCTCCTGCGGTGACCAGGAGGGCGAAGAGCCCGAAGCTCTTCATGATGACGTCGTCGAGCGTGACGCGGCCGGTGTCGACGGACCCGGCGCTCTGGCGCGCGTACATCTCGTCGAGCTGCTGCGCCGACATGGCGTCCTGGGTCGCGTAACCCGTGGTCGCCGCCTGTGTCTGGCTGCCCGGCTGCTGCGGACTGCCCTGGGGAGCGCCGAAACCGGCGTAGCGCTCCTTCTCGATCTGCTTGTTGAGCCGGTCGAAGACCGGGTTTCCACCTGCCATGTGAGTGCGCTCCTCGAAGCACTGGGTGCCACGACCCGCTCATGGGCGTGACGACTGTCCCCAACATTAAGCGAACGCACCCCACCCATAGGTTCCCGGCGCACCCGACTCGGTGCGTGAGGACGACGCCCCGGCATACTGGGGCCGCGCCCCCGTGGCCCAACCGGCAGAGGCAGGCGACTTAAAATCGCCAACGGTGAGGGTTCGAGTCCCTCCGGGGGTACGTGTTGCTCAACCGTCGCCAGGGCACGGTTCGGTAACGCACCGCCCACCCCTTGGGCGTGCCCCGTCACCCACCTCGCGACTACACCTAGAATGGCCGCCGAGAACGAGGTCCAGGGGCCTGATCCACGCGCTCCTTCATGGACTGTGCCGCGTCGGCGACGCGGACCCCTCAATCGAAGGAGCAAACGGGTGCTGGAGCATCGTGTCGCGGGGGCGACGACGACTGCACCCCCTCGGGTGCGCCGGGGCCCCTACCCGAGCCTCACCACTGCGGTCGCCGAGTTCGGCGCCGACTTCGCCGAGCGCTTCACCGCGGCGTTGCAGCGCAGCTGGGCCGACCCGATGGTCCGCCGGGGCACGCTGGGAACCTCGCTCGTCGCGGCCGGCTCGATCAGCCCCGCATTCCTCCCGGGCGACACCTTCGAGACCCCGGTCTCGCCGCTCATCGGGCGCTTCGGGCTCGAGTGGCTCGGCACCGGCGCGGGCCGCGTCTTCACCACGATCCTGCTCGCCGTCGGTCTCGCGCTGCTCGTCGACGCCTGGCTGCGCATGCGCCCGGTCCACGGCCGCAAGGCGCCCTCGCTCGCGTGGCTGCTCTGGAGCCTGCCGATCATGGTCGCGCCGCCGCTGTTCAGCCGCGACGCCTACAGCTACGCCGCCCAGGGCAAGATCGTCTCCCGCGGCATGGACCCGTATGCCGTCGGCCCCTTCTGGGTGCCCGGGCCCTTCGCCGACCAGGTCGACCCGATGTGGGTGCAGACACCGGCGCCCTACGGCCCCCTCGCCCTGCAGGTGCAGCACGCCGTCGTCCAGGTGTTCCCCGACCACGCGTACGCGTCCGCCCTCGCCATGCGCGTGCCCGCGCTGGTCGCCGTGGGGCTGCTCGCGTACGCCCTCCCGCGCCTCGCGGAGCGCTACGGCGTGAGCGGGCGGCACGCCCTGTGGCTCGGCGTGCTCAACCCGCTCGTCATCATGCACTTCATCGGCGGCGCCCACGGCGACGCCGTGATGGTCGCGCTCGTGGCACTGGCCCTGCTGCTCGCCAGCCGAGGGCAGCTGATCGTCGCGGCGATGACGCTGGCCGCCGCGGCCGCCTACAAGCAGACGGCGGTGCTCGCCCTGATCGGCATCGTCGGGATGGCGCTGCAGGCGCAAACCGACCTGGCGCCGGGTGCCACCGCGCGCCTGCGAGCCATGGTGCGCCACGGGCTCACCTATGGCGGTGTCATGGCCCTCACCTTCACCGCGATCACCCAGCTCACCGGGCTGGGTTGGGGCTGGGTGCCCAACCTGTCGGTGCCGGTCTCGCTGCGCTCCATGCTCTCGCCGCCGACCTTCGTGGGCAGCGTCGTCGAGTGGCTGATGCGTGTCGGAGGCATGCCCGAGAGCGTGGCCGCGGCCCCGGTCCCGATCGCCCAGACCATCGGGCTCGTTGCCGGTCTCGTGGGCATCGCGTGGATCACCTGGCGGGTCGCCCCGCGCAACCCGGTGCTCGCGACCGCCGGTGCGATGCTCGTGCTCTGCGCCTCGGGACCCGTGATCCACCCGTGGTACCTCCTGTGGGGTGGCGTGCTCCTCGCCGCGGTCCGGCTCTCGGCGGCCCACATGCGCGCGGTCGTCTTCGCCACCCTCTTCTTCGTCACCTACGGCGTCGTCGACGCCACCGTCTCCAACGGCACGTGGGCCCTCGGGGTCTCAGCGGCCCTCTGGATGGCGGCCCGCCTGCGCGCCCACCGCCGCAGGGTGCACGAGCAGTCCGACGAGCCGGTGCTCGCCGTAGCCCGCCCCCGCACCTGACTCTGGCTATCATCGGCGCGTGCTCAGGGACACTCCCGGTGCGCCCGTGCAGACCGAGCCGCTGACCGTCACCGTCAAGGACGCGTATCGGGTGACGGCCTTCCCCGAGCGCGCCGACTCCCCGGACAGCTAGGGTCGGCGCGCGACGCTGAGTGCGATGCCGTCGAGGATGTCGTGCTCGGACGTGACGACCTCGGTGATGGCCGCCCGGTCGGCGACGCGCTCGACGACGCGGCGCCACACCAGGGCCCCGGCGCCGATGACGTCGACACGACCGGGATGCATGTACGGCAGCGCCGCCCGGTCGGCGCGGGTCATCGCGAGCAGGTCGTCGCACGCCGCGATGACGTCGGCCACCGGCGCGTGACTGAGGTGGATGCGTTCGGGGTCGTATGCCGTCAGGTGCAGCAGGTGCGCCGTGATCGTAGTGACGCTGCCCGCCAGTCCCACGAGAGCGGCGACGCCCTCGACCGGGACCGCCGACTCGGCGACGTCGAGGGCCGCGTCGATGTCACGGGTGGCGGCCGCGATCTCGTCGGCCGTCGGGGGGTCGCTGACGAGGTGTCGCTCGGTCATGCGCACGCAGCCGATGTCGACTGACCGCGCCGCCTCGACGTGGTCGGTGCCGCGCACGAGCTCGGTCGACCCTCCCCCGAGGTCGACCACCAGGTAGGGACCCGAAACCCGTTGCGCAGCAAGGCCTCCCGTCGCTCCTGCGAACGAGAGCGAGGCCTCCTCGTCACCCGACACGACCTCCGGGGTGACCTCGGAGCCGTAGTGCTCCTGGAACGCGGTGCGCACGCCGTCGATGAAGTCGGCGGCGTTCCGCGCGTCCCGGGAGGCCGAGGTGGCGACGAAGCGCACTGCCGAGGCGCCGAGCTCTCGGCACGCGGCGGCATACTCACGCGTGACCGAGAGCGTGCGCTCCATCGACTCGGGGGCGATGACGCCCGTGCGGTCGACGCCGTGGCCGAGCCGGACGATCTCCATGCGGCGCACCACGTCGGTGAGGGCACCGGTCGGCGGGTCGACGTCGGCGACGAGCAGGCGGATCGAGTTGGTGCCGCAGTCGATCGCCCCGACGCGCACGGTCGTGTCAGCCATCGGTGCGGCCCGTCGTGGCCGTGGCGACGCCCTCGGCGGACCCTGCAGATGCCTCCCGGGACGCCTCGGATGAAGCCCGCTCGGCGTCCTCGGCCGCGTGCAGGGCGGCGCACGACGTGGGCTGCCACCAGTCGTCGAGCATCGCGAGCGCCTCGTCACCGAGCGGGTTGACGCCGGGTCCGGCGGCGAGCGAGTGGCCGACGAGCACGTGCAGGCACTTGACGCGCGTCGGCATGCCGCCCGCCGAGATGCCGTCGATCTCGGGCACGTCACCGAGCTCGGCGCGCTGGGTCAGGTAGTGCTCGTGCGCGCGGGCGTAGGCCGCCGCGAGGGTCTCGTCCTGCCCGAGACGCTCGGTCATCTCCTTCATCACCCCGCCCGTCTCCAGCGTGCTCACGGCGCCGGTGAGCCGGGGGCAGGTGGCGTAGTAGGTCGTCGGGAAGGGGGTGCCGTCGGGCAGCCGGGGCTCGGTGCGCAGCACGTCGGGTTCGCCGCACGGGCAGCGGTGCGCGACCTCCGCCACGCCCCGGGGCGGCCGGCCGAGCTGCCGCTCCACGGAGGTGAGGTCGGCAGGGTCCACGGCAGGACGGGACGGACGTGCGGGGTCACTCACGGGTGGCTCACTCCTGGAACTTCGATGCTGGGACCTTCGACCGGTGTCGCACCAGTGTGCTCCCTCCGGGCGTCGGGGACGTGACCACCGCGGGTGGGCCTCGAGGCCCGGAGACCGGTCAGTCCCGTGACGTCACTTGCGCGCGACGCCGGCCGTCGGACGGTCGGCGATCTGGACCGACTGCCACACCTTGCCGTACCAGGGGGCCGAGGCGTTGGCCAGGGGCGCGGCCACGACCGGAGGCGCGGCGGCCGGAGCGCTCTTCGCATTCGCGGCGGGGTCGATCACCGTGTAGGCACGGTCGCCGACTCGCACGAACTTGAGGCGTTCGCGCGCCTGCACCTCGATGAAGGCGGGGTCCTTCCACAGCGCGGCTTCACGCTCGAGCTGCTGCACGCTCTGTTGCTGCTGGGCGACCTTTTCCTGCAACGCAGCTGCATCGCCGCGCTGCTGCACGAGGGAACGGAGGGTGGGAACGATGGTCACCGCGAGCATGACGACGATGCCGAGCAGGATGGCGCCGCGCACCCAGGCGGTCGACGCGGAGGGCGGGGTCGCCTGCGGCGTGCGCGGACGGGCCGCGAGCGCCGGGCGTTCCTTGCCCGCACCGGGCCGGCTGGTGCGCGAGGCACCCGGCCGCGACTGGCCCGGACGCGTGCCCGAGGCCTTGGCGGCACCCGCTCGGGGGGTGGGTCTGCCCGAGCCGGTGCGGGCCCCGGTAGAGGAGGCGCCGCTCGCGCCCGAGGACGACCGAGGCGTGCTGCGTGGGGAGGAGGGGCGCGCTGCGGCCGGGCGCGCGCCACCGCCCGGGCGGCCCGTCGAGGACGGGCGACCCGGGCGGGACGGCGTGCGGTCGGCCACGGGGCTCAGCCCTGCGACCCGAAACGGCTCGCGTCGAAGCGCGGGAACGCCCCGGCGCCGGCGTAGACCGCGGCGTCGTCGAGCTCCTCCTCGATGCGGAGCAGCTGGTTGTACTTGGCGACGCGCTCGGAACGGGCCGGGGCGCCGGTCTTGATCTGGCCGCAGTTCGTCGCGACGGCGAGGTCGGCGATCGTGACGTCCTCGGTCTCGCCGGAGCGGTGGCTCATCATGCAGCGGTAGCCGTTGGTCTGCGCGAGCGTGACGGCGTCGAGCGTCTCGGTGAGCGTGCCGATCTGGTTGACCTTGACGAGCAGCGCGTTGGCGGTGTTGCTGCTGATGCCGCGGCCGAGGCGCTCGGGGTTGGTGACGAACAGGTCGTCACCGACGATCTGCACCTTGCTGCCGAGCAGGTCGGTCATGGACTTCCAGCCGTCCCAGTCCTCCTCGTTGAGGGGGTCCTCGATGGACACGAGCGGGTAGGCGTCGACGAGCTCGGCGTAGTAGGCGACCATCTCGTCGGCCGACTTGCTCGCGCCCTCGAAGGCGTAGGAGCCGTCCTCGAAGAACTCGGACGCCGCGACGTCGAGCGCGAGGGCGATGTCGCGGCCGGGCTCGTAGCCGGCGGCCTTGATCGCCTCGAGGATGAGGTCGAGCGCCGCACGGTTGGACTCGAGGTTGGGGGCGAAGCCGCCCTCGTCGCCGAGGCCGGTGGCGAGGCCGCGCTCGCTCAGCACCTTCTTGAGCGCGTGGTAGACCTCGGCGCCCCAGCGCAGGGCCTCGCGGAAGGTCGGCGCGCCGATCGGCGCGATCATGAACTCCTGGATGTCGACGTTGGAGTCGGCGTGCGACCCACCGTTGAGGATGTTCATCATCGGCACCGGCAGCACGTGGGCGTTCGGGCCGCCGACGTAGCGGAAGAGCGGCAGGCCGGCGGACTCGGCGGCGGCGTGCGCCACGGCGAGCGAGACGCCGAGGATCGCGTTGGCGCCGAGCGTCTCCTTGTTGGCCGACCCGTCGAGTGCCAGCATCTCGGCGTCGATGAGCCGCTGCTCGCTGGCGTCGAAGCCGACCAGTCGCGGGTTGATCTCCTCGATCACGGCGTCGACCGCCTGCTCGACACCCTTGCCGAGGTAGCGGCCCTTGTCGCCGTCGCGGCGCTCGGACGCCTCGAAGGCCCCGGTGGATGCGCCGGACGGGACGGCCGCGCGGGCGAACGTGCCGTCGTCGAGACGGATCTCGACCTCGACGGTGGGGTTGCCTCGCGAGTCCAGGATCTCGCGGGCGCCAATCTCCTCAATGCTGGCCACTGGCTCTCCTGTGCTGGTGCTGCTCGTGGTGCCGGGCGGGCCCGGCCATGTCGAACGAACGGTGGGTGGATGGGTCCGGGGTGCTCGGTGGTCTACGGCTGGTGCGGGCTCGCACCGAGCACAGGTGTCGGGTTCGAGCGTAGCCCGTGGCGCGGGGAGCCCGACGGAGCGACCCGACATACGGGCGGGTAGGTCTCGCTGACCGCTTCGTGCGGCTCTGCGACGCAGTGTCCGGGCACGAATGGCGCAAGTCGGGCACTTCAAAGAAGTTTACCTTTTCCTTACCATTTGCTGACCAGCCCGAGGCATACTCCAACTAACCATCCGGGGGGGTGGAGCTCTTCGTGGCTAGGGCACCGGTGGGTGCCGGGGGTGGGGTGTTGTCATGGGTCAGCCCATGCGCGAAGCGGGGGTTGTTCTGCTCGATGTGAGTGCGCGTCCGGTGACGCAGCCTCACAGCGAGAGGAGTCGCGGCCAGCGTCTCCTGCAGCTGGGGATCGCGGGGGGCGATCTCGTGATCATCACGGCTGCGACGGCGCTGGCCGCGATCGGCAGAACCGGGCTCGAGGTGTTCGACGTCGCCAACGACGTCAACCAGGTGGCGCAGTCCGTCGGTCTGTGGATCGTGGCCGGCTGGATGCTGGCCAACCTGCTCCTCGGCACCTACACGAGCAGCCACTTCG
This sequence comes from Terrabacter sp. 2RAF25, assembly GCF_052115265.1. Lineage (NCBI taxonomy): Bacteria > Bacillati > Actinomycetota > Actinomycetes > Micrococcales > Intrasporangiaceae > Terrabacter > Terrabacter sp. 2RAF25. The sequence continues at coordinate 301,700 of NZ_JBFRGJ010000006.1, read as the reverse complement.
GGGTCGGGACCATCGAGTACGCCCGCGTGTGCAGCGCGGCGGGCCTGACGGCCGGGGCGATCGGCATCCTCAGCTACCTCACGAAGTTCAACCTCTCTCGAGGCTTCTTCGTGCTCATCTTCGCCGTGGGTTTGCCGGCGGTGCTGCTGTGGCGCTGGTACGCCCGCCGCCTGGTCCACCACGCCCACGCCCGGGGCCACCTGCTGACCCGGGTCCTGATCTCCGGCTCGGTCACACACGTCGACGACGTGGCTGCCGTGCTCGAGCGCGAGGCCTGGCTGGGCTTCCGCATCGTCGGTGCTCTCGTCCCGTCGTCGCGGCCGATCAGTGCCACACCACGCGGCGTCCCGGTCGTCGGCACCACGACCCGCACCGCCGAGTCGGTGCTCGCCGAGAAGGCCGACATGGTCGTCTTCACCGAGGGCGCATTCCCGTCGGCCGTCGACTTCCGCCGCATCGCGTGGGACCTCGAGGGCCACCACGTCCAGATGGCTGTGGTGCCCAGCCTCAGTGACATCTCGACGGGCCGCATCGCCATGCGACCGGTGGGGGGACTGCCGCTCGTGCACGTGGGCCAGCCGCAGAGCCTCGGGGCCTCCCGCGGGCTCAAGCGCGCCTTCGACCTGCTCGGTGCCACGGCGCTGCTCCTGCTCGCCTCGCCGGTCATGCTCACCTTCGCCCTCGCCACGAAGCTGCAGGATGGTGGCCCCGTCCTCTTCCGCCAGACCCGCGTCGGTCGCGACGGCGAGCTGTTCGAGTGCCTCAAGTTCCGCAGCATGGTCGTCGACGCCGAGGCCCAGCTGCCGGGCATCACGCACCTCAACCAGAACAGCGACGGCGTGCTCTTCAAGGTGGCCCGCGACCCGCGCGTCACGAGGGTGGGGGCCCTGATGCGCCGCCTGTCCATCGACGAGCTGCCGCAGCTGGTCAACGTCGTCAACGGCGACATGAGCCTCGTCGGACCTCGCCCCGCACTGCCCTCCGAGGTGCGCCGCTACGTGCCGGACGTCCAGCGGCGCCTGCACGTGCGTCCCGGCGTCACCGGCCTGTGGCAGGTCTCCGGCCGCAGCGACCTCTCGTGGGAGGACACCGTGCGGCTCGACCTCTACTACGTCGACAACTGGTCGCTCGTGCAGGACCTGTCGATCCTGGCCAAGACCGTCCACGCGGTCGTCAGGCCCCGCGGCGCCTACTGACGCCAGCCCGGCAGCCACCGGCCGCCGCCCCGGACCCGGAGAGGGTCGCGTCGTTTCACCCGGTCGACGCGGCCCTCTCCGTCACCGTCCCGCCGGCAGACCCCGAGGACGTATGCCGTCGCCGTCCCGAGGCCGTATGCCGTCGCTGTCCCGCGTTCGTATGCCGTGTGCCGTGTGCCGTGTGTGCCGTCGCGCACCGTCAGGGGGGCAGGCCCGGAGAGCAGGGGCGGGGGTCAGGCGCCGCCGCCATCTGCGCCGACCGCCTCGCTGGCGGCAGCCAGGGAGCGCAGCGTCTCGCGCAGGGCGGCCTCGGCGTCGATGCCGGACGCCTTGGCCCGGCGGACGATCGCGAGCAGCTCAGCACCGAGGTCACCGGTCGCGACGGCGGCGTCGACGAGGTCGTCACGGCCGGCCTTGTGCAGGCGGGAGACGTACTTCTCCGCGCGGGCCAGCGCCGGCAGCGAGTGCGGCACGCCCTCGACGGGGTGCGTGCGGTGCTGCTTCTCGTCGGCCTTGATCGACTCCCAGTTGGCGGCGACGGCATCGGCGGTGTCGGCCTCGACGTCGGCGAAGACGTGCGGGTGGCGGCGCACGAGCTTGTCGACGAGCCCACCGGCGACGTCGTCGATGCCGAACGGCTCGTTCGGGTGCTCCTCGGCGACACGGGACTGGAACGCGACCTGCAGCAGCAGGTCACCGAGCTCCTCCTGCATGTGGACGGGGTCGCCGCTCTCGATCGCCTCGATCGCCTCGTGCGCCTCCTCGAGCAGGTAGGGCACGAGCGAGGCGTGGGTCTGCTCGGCGTCCCACGGGCAGCCGCCGGGCGAGCGCAGCCGGTCCATCACGGCGACGACGTCGAGCAGCCGGGCGCCCGGCACGTCGAACGAGCCGATGAGCAGCTCGACGTCGGGCGGCTCGGGCAGCCGCGTCACCTCGACGGCGACGGCGTCGCTCAGACCCGGGTCACCGTCGGACGAGCCGACCCAGACGATGTCGCCCTCCTCCGCGGCGGCGACGAGGTCGCGCGCGAGATCGGCCGGGTGGCCCTCCTCGCGCTCGGCCACCTCGACGCCGGCCTCGACGAGCGCCGCCACCTGGGGCTCGTCGGGGCGACCCCACACGGCATACGCCTCCCCGAGGCTCGTCCACGCCTCACGCGTCAGCAGCCCCGGCGCGATGCGGGGCGTGGTGACGAGCAGGACGACGCGACCGGGCACGGGGTGGCGACTCGGGGTGGCGACTACTGCCCCGGGGTGCCCGTGGCACCGGACCCGGCGGGGGCCGGTGCCGGGTTGCTGGCAGGCTTGAGCCAGTTGGGCGTCGTCTGGCCGAGGGTGAAGTAGACGGGGCCCTGGTCGGACTGCACGACCGAGCCGTACTTCGGGTTGATCGAGATGTTGGCCTTCTTGAGGTCGGCCCGGTAGGCGGCGACGTCGGCGGGCGTCATCTTCTGCGACTGGATGAGAGCGACCGCCTCGACGAACTCCTTCGTCGTGTCGGTGGCGCCGGGGATGGAGGCGATGACCGACGCGTAGGTCTCGTCGGGCTTCCAGCTGCCCGACTTCGCGACGGCGCTCTTGAGCAGCGGCGCCGCGACGAGCGCGGTGACCACGATGTTCTCGGCGAAGTCGAGCTTGGCGGCCTTGAGCTGGTCGAAGGTCTCACGCACGTCGGACTCGTGGATGACCTCGCCGTTGACGACGGCGGCGGCCTGCTGGCGCGTCTCGAAGCCGCATCCGCCGAGGAGCGACACGGCACCGAGTGCGGCGACGCCGACGACGGCGACGCGCCGGGCGGGGGTGGCAGACCAAGCCTTCACTGATTTCCTCCTAGGGCGGATGCGTCTGACATCCTACGGGGCGCCCACGGCGGATCTCGCCGACCCCGACGATGCGGTCGCGGCCGAGCCCGCGGAGGCGATGTCGTCGAGCAGCACGGCCGAGATGAGCTGGCGTGCCCACGTGAGCACCTCGACGTCGCGCAGCGGCTTGCCCCCGACCCGGGCCGTCATCGGGGCCGGCACGAGGATCGTGCCCAGCGCCTCCTTGATGATGGTGCCGGGGTAGAGACGCATCAGTCGCAGCTCCTGGCTGTCGCGCAGCTCCTTGACCGGGCCGAACCGCACGACCTTGCCCTGCACGCCGATGTCGCCGATGCGGGCCTCGCGGGCGACGACCCGCAGGCGGGCCACCTCGAGGAGGTTCTCGACCGGCTTGGGCGGTGCGCCGTAGCGGTCGCGCAGCTCGGCCTCGATCTCGTCGACGGCCTCGAACGTCTCGACGGTCGCCAGCTTCTTGTACGCCTCGAGGCGCAGCCGCTCCCCCGGCACGTAGTCGTGCGGGAGGTGCGCGTCGACGGGCAGCTCGATCTTGATCTCGGCCGGCAGGTCGACGGCGTCGCCGCGGAAGTCGGCCACGGCCTCGCCGATGAGCCGCACGTAGAGGTCGAATCCCACGCCCTGGATGTGGCCCGACTGCTCGCCGCCGAGCAGGTTGCCGGCGCCACGGATCTCGAGGTCCTTCATCGCGACCGCCATGCCCGAGCCGAGGTCGGTGTTGCTCGCGATCGTGCGCAGGCGGTCGTGGGCCGTCTCGGTCATCGGCTTCTCGGGCGGGTAGAGGAAGTACGCGTAGGCCCGCTCGCGCCCGCGGCCGACGCGGCCACGCAGCTGGTGCAGCTGGCTGAGGCCGAGCACGTCGGAGCGCTCGACGATGAGGGTGTTGGCGTTGGAGATGTCGAGGCCGGTCTCGACGATGGTCGTGCAGACGAGCACGTCGAAGCGCTTCTCCCAGAAGTCCTCGACGACCTGCTCGAGCCGGTGCTCGCCCATCTGGCCGTGGGCGGTCGCGATGCGAGCCTCGGGCACGAGCTCGCGCAGGCGGCTCGCCGCCTTCTCGATGGAGCTGACCTTGTTGTGCACGAAGAAGACCTGGCCCTCGCGGAGCAGCTCGCGCCGGACCGCCGCCGTGATCTGCTTCTCGTCGTAGGCGCCGACGAAGGTCAGCACCGGGTGGCGCTCCTCGGGCGGCGTTGCGAGAGTGGACATCTCGCGGATGCCGGTAACGGCCATCTCGAGCGTGCGCGGGATCGGTGTGGCCGACATCGACAGCACGTCGACTGCCGTGCGCATCGTCTTGAGCAGCTCCTTGTGCTCGACGCCGAAGCGCTGCTCCTCGTCGATGATGACGAGCCCGAGGTCCTTGAACCGGGCGTCCTTGGCGAGCAGGCGGTGCGTGCCGATGACGAGGTCGATGGTGCCGTCGGCCATGCCGGCCATGACCTCCTTGGCCTCCTTGTCGCTCTGGAAGCGCGACAGCGAGGCGACCTTGACCGGGAACTGGGCGTAGCGCTCGGCGAACGTCTGCTGGTGCTGGCTCACGAGCAGGGTCGTCGGCACGAGCACCGCCACCTGCTTGCCGTCCTGGATCGCCTTGAACGCTGCACGGACCGCGATCTCGGTCTTGCCGTAGCCGACGTCACCGCAGATGAGGCGGTCCATCGGGACCTGCTTCTCCATGTCGGCCTTGACCTCGTCGATGCTGATGAGCTGGTCGGGAGTCTCGACGAAGGAGAAGGCGTCCTCGAGCTCGCGCTGCCACGGGGTGTCGGGCGCGAAGGCGTGGCCCTTGGTGGCCTGGCGAGCGCTGTAGAGGCGGATGAGGTCGGCCGCGATCTGCTTGACGTAGCGCTTGGCCCGCGACTTCGTCTTGGACCAGTCGGAGCCGCCCATCTTGTTGAGGCTGGGCTCCTCGCCGCCGACGTACTTCGTCACCTGGTCGAGCTGGTCGGTGGGCACGAAGAGCCGGTCGCCGGGCTGGCCCCGCTTGCTCGGGGCGTACTCGATGACGAGGTACTCGCGCGTCGCCCCTGCCACGGTGCGCTGCATCATCTCGACGAACCGGCCGACTCCGTGCTGCTCGTGGACGACGTGGTCGCCGGGGCGCAGCTGGAGGGGGTCGACCTGGTTGCGGCGGCGTGACGGCATACGCCGCATGTCCTTGGTGGACGTGCCGCTGCCGGGCTGGCCGGTGAGGTCGGTCTCGGTGAGCACCTCGATGCGGCCGGCCTCGTGGACGAACCCACGGCCGAGGGGCGCCGTCGTGACGTGGACGGTGCCGGCGGTGAGGGTGTCGTCGCGCGAGGTGTCGAGCGCCTGGACGGCGACCTCGTTCTCGCGCAGCACCTCGGCGACGCGCTTGGCCAGGCCCGGGCCCTCGGTGACGACAGCGACGGCCCAGCCCTCGCGCACCCGCTCGCGAAGGTGCGCGACGGTGCGGTCGGTGTCGCCTCGGAAGGCCTCGGGGTCGGTGGTGCGCACGGCGATGCGCTCGTCGACGTCGTCGTCCTCGATGACGAGGTCGGCGTCGGCGACGAACGGCGTGAGGGTCCACCAGGCGCGACCCGTGGCCTCGGCGTGGGCGCGCACGTCGGCCAGTGACCAGTAGGAGGCGCTACCGAGGAGTGACTGCAGGTCGACCGGGACCTGGTTGCCGGCCGCCGCGTTGGCCCAGCTGGCCTCGAGGAACTCGGCGCTCGTCGCCACGAGGTCGTGCGCGCGGCGACGCACCCGCTCGGGGTCGGCGAGGAGGACGACCGCGCCACGGGGCAGCACGTCGAGCACCGACTCCATGCCGTCGACGAGGGCGGGCGCGAGCGACTCCATGCCCTCGACGGCGATGCCCTCGGCGACCTTGGACAGCATCTCCGAGACGCCTGGGAGCTGGTCGGCGAGAGCGCGCGCCCGGGCGCGCACCGGGTCGGTGAGCAGCAGCTCGCGGCACGGTGGCGCCCACAGGCCGTGGTCGGCGATCTCGAGGGAGCGCTGGTCGGCGACCTTGAACCAGCGCACCTCCTCGACGGTGTCGCCCCAGAACTCGATGCGGACCGGGTGCTCCTCGGTGGGCGGGAACACGTCGAGGATGCCGCCGCGCACGGCGAACTCGCCACGCCGCTCGACGAGGTCGGTGCGGGTGTAGGCGGCTGCGGCGAGGGCGTCGACGACCTCCTCGAGCGGTCGCTCGTCGCCCGCGCGCAGCGCGACGGGCACGAGGTCGCCGAGGCCCTTCGTCAACGGCTGCAGCAGGGCGCGCACCGGCGCCACGACAACCGACAGCGGGCCGTATGCCGCGTCGTCGGGGTCGGGGTGCGCCAGCCGGCGCAGCACGGCGAGGCGACGACCGACGGTATCGCTGCGCGGCGAGAGCCGCTCGTGCGGCAGGGTCTCCCACGAGGGGAAGACTGCGATGCGGTCGGTCGGCAGGAACAGGCCGAGGGCGGTCTCGAGGTCCTCGGCCTCGCGTGTCGTCGCCGTGACGACGACGATCGGGGCGGCGTCGGCCGGCCCGGCGGCCGAGGCGTCGGCCTGACGGGCGAGGGCGGCCACGAGGAACGGTCGTGAGCCGTCGCTGGCGGAGACGTCGACGAGGCGGGTGCGGCCAACCTGGTCGAGGACGTGACGGACATCGGGGAGCGCCCTGAAGGCGGACAGCATTGGGTGCGGCATCAGGTCCTCCAGTCTAGGTCGAGCCGGCGACGGTCGTGGCTGTGGTGCGGCTCTGGTGCGGCTCTGGTGCGGCTCTGGTCCGGCGCCGGCCCAGCGAAAGACCGGAGCCGCACCGGGCTCGGACCGACTCGCGTCAACGCGGCGCGTGGAAGCGCTGCTGGGCGTCGAGCAGCCCGACCTCGATGAGCGCCTCCACGGCGTCGGCGCCCTCGTCGAGCAGGAAGGGGAGCACGTCGGTGCGCTCGGCCTTGCTGAAGTCCTTGAGGACGAAGTCGGCGGGGTCCTGGCGACCGGGCGGCCGGCCGATGCCGAGGCGCACCCGCAGGTAGTCCTTCGAGCCGAGCGACTTGGTGACCGATCGCAGGCCGTTGTGGCCGCCCTCTCCCCCGCCCTGCTTGAGCCGAACGAGGCCCGCGTCGATGTCGAGCTCGTCGTGGATCACGACGAGCCGCTCGACGGGCACGTCGTAGTACTTCATCAGGCCGGCGACCGCGCCGCCCGACTCGTTCATGTAGCTCGAGGGCACCGCCAGGACGACCTTCGGGCCGCCCACCGTCAGGCGCATCTCGGCGACACGCGCCCGGACCTTGTGCGCCTTGAAGGCGGCCCGGCCGCCGACGGCGCGGCCGGCCAGCTCCTCGAGTGCCATCGCGCCGACGTTGTGTCGGTTGCCCGCATAGCCGGGTCCGGGGTTGCCGAGCCCGATGACGAGCCAGGTGTCCATGCGGTCCTCCGGTGGTCGGTGCTTCGGGTCATTCCCCTGGTGCCGGCGCGCGCACGGGTCCCGCCGAGCGAAGGCTCGAACGGGACCCGTGGACGCAGGGTGTGGCGCGACGATCGTGCGTCGCACCACGAATGATGCTGTGGCTCAGGCCTCGTCGCCCTCGGCCTTGGCGCCCTCGGCGGCCTCGCCCTCGGCACCCTCGGCGGCCCCGCCCTCGGCGCCCTCCTCGTCGTGCTCCTCGCGCTCGATGCCGGCCTCGGCCTCGGCCTCGGCGAGCTCGGCCTCGAGGGCCTCGGCGGAGATGGCCTGGGTCACGTTGACGACGAGAGCCTCGGCGTCGGTGACCAGCGTCGCGCCGTCGGGCAGCTCGACGGCACCGGCGAGGATCTGCGTGCCCGCTTCGAGGCCCTCGACCGAGACGACGACGTTCTCGGGGATGTTCGTGGCGAGCGCCTCGATCTGGAGCGTGTTGTGGTCGAGCGTGACGACCGTCTCGGGAGCGGCCTCGCCCTCGAGGTGGACGGAGACGTCGACGGTGACCTTCTCGCCCTTGCGGACGACGACGAGGTCGACGTGGTCGATGACCGGCTTGATCGCGTCGCGCTGGACGTCCTTGGCCAGGGCCAGCTGCTCGGCGCCGTCGATGACGATCGTGAGCAGGGCGTTGGCCTGCTTGAGCGCCATCATCGTGTCGTGGCCCGGGAGGGAGATGTGCACGGGCTCGGTGCCGTGGCCGTACATGACGGCGGGGATGTTGCCGGCGCGGCGGATCTTGCGGGCGGCGCCCTTGCCGAAGTCGCTGCGCTTCTCGGCGACGAGCTTGGTGTTGTCGGACACGGGTGTCTCCTGGGGTCTCGTGGAAGATGAGGCGGTCGGTGGTGGCCTCGACGCGGGACGACGCGCGATGTTCGGCAGTTCGCAGCGGATGGCCGACGTGGTCCGCACGCAGAGGCGAACCCGTTTCGCGAAGCGCTCCCCTGAGCACGTCCGCGAGTCAGGCCACCGCGTCGATCACGGACCTCGTCACGTCCTGCCGTGGCAGTCGTGCACCGTCCCTCGCCGAGGCAACTGCTCGATCTTACGGGACGGACGGCCCACCGGTGAAATCCTGCCGACAGGTCAGGACCGCGCCTCGTCGGAACGGACGGCCACCAGCCCGGCGACGATGAAGGCGCCGCCGAGCAGCTGCACGGGTGTCGGCAGCTCGGCGAGCACGAGCCACGCGAACAGCACGGCGAAGAGCACCTCGGTCAGGGCGACGAACGAGGCCACCTTGGCGCCGAGCATCCGCACCGCGGCGATGCCGGTGACGTACGCGAAGGCGGCCGCGACGATCGCGATGACGAGCACCGGCACCCACCACGGCACGACGACGCCGCCCAGCGGCACCTCGGCCGCGCCGCGCGTCATGTCGAGCACGCCGGTCAGGGCGGCGAGCCAGAGCGAGGCGGCGCCGACGGTCAGCCCGCCACCCGCCAGCGCGAGCGGGGGCACATCGTCGTCGACGTGGTCGGCGAGCAGGAAGTAGAGCACGAGGCACACGGCGGCGCCGAGACCCCAGAGGACGCCGACGAGGTTGACGCTGGCGCCGCCGCCCAGGACGTCGAGCACGAGCAGCAGCCCCGCGACGGCGAGCGCGACACCCGCGAGCGTCAGGCGACGCGGCGACTGCCGGTGGTGCAGCCAGAGCCACCCGACGATGAGGACCGGCGCGAGGTACTCGAGCAGCAGGGCCACACCGACGGAGAGGTGGGTCACGGCGTTGAAGTAGGCCAGCTGGCAGCCGGCCACACCGGTCAGTCCGTAGCCGACGACGACCCACGCGTTGCGCCGCATCGCCGGCCACCGACCGCGCAGCGACCAGAGGGCGGGCACGAGGAGCACGAGCGCGGCCAGGGTGATGCGCATGGTCACGACCGCGCCCGGCGACCACCCACCGACGAGCAGCGACTTGCCGAAGGCGCCCGAGGTCGCGAAGGCCGCCGCGGAGACGAGGGCCACCCCGAGGCCGAGCAGGGGGTGCCGCGAGTGGCCCGCGGGCGCCTCGACCTCGTCGGCCCTCGCCGACTCGCCGACGACCGGGCCGGTGACGACTACGCGTTCGGTCATGACAACCTCGCTCATTCCGCCGACCCGTGCCCAGCTCGGACATGTCAGCACCAAAAAGGCTTACACTCATGACAGTATCGACGCCTCCCGTCAGGAGTCAACGTGCTTTTCACCCATGACACCGACATTGCGCTCGCTGCCGCCGCGGCACTCGTCAACACGATGCCCGGCGTGCTGCCCGGCGACAGCGCCCCCGACACCCTGACGACCGTCGACGAGCTGGCGGCCCTCTACGCCGAGCACGGCTGGACCGGCCGTTTCGACCGCGGCGCCGCCGAGCTGGAGGGCGTGCGCCGGCTGCGCCCACGTCTGCGCGGCTTCTGGGAGCAGGACGAGGCGGGGGTCGTCGCCCTCGTCAACGACCTGCTCGCCGGGGCGCGGGCCGTCCCGCAGCTCGTCGACCACGACGACGTCGGCTGGCACATCCACGCCACCCCTGCCGACGCCCCGCTCGCCCAGCGGATGGCGGTCGAGGCCGCCATCGCCGTCATCGACGTCGTCCGCGCCGGCGAGCTGGCCCGGCTGCGGGTCTGCGAGGCCGTCGACTGCGACGACGTCGTGGTCGACCTCTCCCGAAACCGCTCGCGGCGCTTCTGCGAGGGCGGTTGCGCCGCGCGGGCGCACACGGCTGCCTACCGCGCGCGCCAGGCAGCGCGCGCCTGACCACCGAACACCGACGCCACAGACAGACGCCACAGACCGACGGCACGACAGACCGAGGCCGTATGCCGTCGGGTGGGTCCCAGCGGCATACGGCCTCGTGGTTCGGGTCGACCTGACCTGGTGTGGCTCGGTGAGGCTCGGTGTGGCCCGGTGTGGCCGACCTGTCAGGCCTTGCCGTCGAAGAGGCTGGTGACCGAGCCGTCCTCGAAGACCTCCTTGATGGCCATCGAGACCAGGGGCGCGATCGAGAGCACCTCGAGCTTGTCGAAGCGGCGGTCGTCGGGGATCGGCAGCGTGTTGGTGACGATCACCTCGTCGACCTTGCAGGCCTTGAGACGGTCGACGGCCGGGCCAGAGAGGATCGCGTGCGTCGCGGCGATGATGACGCCGGCAGCGCCCTGCTCCATGAGGGCGTCGGCGGCCTTGGTGATGGTGCCCGCGGTGTCGATCATGTCGTCGACGAGCACGCAGGTGCGGCCCTTGATCTCGCCGACGACGCGGTTGGCGACGACCTCGTTGGGCCGGTTGATGTCGCGGGTCTTGTGGATGAAGGCCAGCGGCGCCCCGCCCAGGCGTGAGCTCCAGTCCTCGGCGACCTTGATGCGGCCGGCGTCGGGTGAGACGACGGCGAGGTCGAGGTGGCCGTACTTCTTGCCAACGTAGCCGGCGAGGATCGGCATCGCCATGAGGTGGTCGACCGGGCCGTCGAAGAAGCCCTGGATCTGCGCGGTGTGCAGGTCGATCGCCATCAGCCGGTCGGCGCCGGCCGTCTTGAACAGGTCGGCCATGAGGCGGGCCGAGATCGGCTCGCGACCGCGGTGCTTCTTGTCCTGGCGAGCGTAGCCGTAGAAGGGCAGCACGACGGTGATGCGCTTGGCCGACGCCCGCTTCAGCGCGTCGATCATGATGAGCTGCTCCATGATCCACTCGTTGATCGGAGACGTGTGGCTCTGGATGACGAAGGCGTCGGAGCCACGGACGGACTCCTCGTAGCGCACGTAGATCTCGCCGTTGGCGAAGTCGTAGGCACTCGTCGGGACGAGGTCGGTGCCGAGCGCCGCGGCGACCTCCTGCGCGAGCTGCGGGTGGGCCCGGCCGGAGAAGACCATGAGGTGCTTCTCGGTGGTCTTGTTGATGCCGCTCATGGCTGCGCGTCCTTCGTCTCGGTGCTGCTGTCGGTGACGCTGTCGACGCTGTTGTCGCGCGGGGAAAGCCGGTCGTTCGAGGAGACGGCGCCGGGCTCGCTGGCGAGCGCCGCCTCCGCCTCGGCCGCTGCCTCGGCGTCGGCGCGCGCCTGCGCGCGAGCCTGGGCGCGAGCCTGTGCCAGCGGGTCGGCCGGCGGGCCGCCCTGCGGGTCGGTCTTCGCATCAGCCTGCGCTGCCTGAGCCGCCTCGTCGGTCTTCGTGCCGGCGCGCCGACGCGCGACCCAACCGTCGATGTTGCGCTGCTGGGCGCGAGTCACGGCGAGCTGGCCCGGTGCGACGTCGCTCACCACGGCCGAGCCGGCCGCCACGTAGGCGCCGTCGCCGATCGAGCGCGGGGCGACGATCACCGAGTTGCTGCCGACGAAGCTGTGGGCGCCGACTGTCGTGTGGCCCTTCGTGACGCCGTCGTAGTTGGCGAAGATCGTGCCGGCACCGATGTTGGCACCCTCGCCGATCGTCGCGTCGCCGCAGTAGGTCAGGTGGGGCACCTTCGCGCCGTCGCCGATCTCGGCGTTCTTCGTCTCGACGAAGCCGCCGATCTTGCCCTTGGCCCCGAGGCGGGTGCCGGGCCGCAGGTAGGAGAAGGGACCGACGGTGGCCCCCGGTCCGATCTCGGCGAGCTCGGCCTGCGTGCGCACGACGCTGGCGCCGTCGCCGACCTCGACGTCGGTGAGCGTGGTGTCGGGGCCGATGACGCAGTCGCGGCCGATGGTGCTCGCGCCGTGGATCTGCGTGTCCGGTCGCACCACGGTGTCGGGGCCGATCGTCACGTCTGCGTCGATCCAGGTCGTGGTGGGGTCGATGACGATGGCGCCGTCGCGCATGGCCTGCTCGACGGTGCGCCGGTTGAGCTCGGCGCCGAGCCGGGCCAGCTGCACCTTGTCGTTGACGCCCTCGGTCTGCCAGAGGTCGGCGACGAGGTGTGCTCGCACGCCAAGACCTCGACCGCGGGCGATGGCGATCACGTCGGTGAGGTACTTCTCGCCCTGCGCGTTGTCGGTGCCGACCTCGGCGAGCGCCTCGCGCAGGACCGCCACGTCGAACGCGTACAGCCCGCTGTTGACCTCGCGGATCGCCCGCTGCTCGTCGTCGGCGTCCTTCTGCTCGACGATCGCGACGACGGCCCCGGACTCGTCGCGCAGCACGCGGCCGTAGCCGGTGGGGTCGTCGAGCGTTGCCGTGATGAGGGTGACCGCGCTGCCCGACGCGTGGTGCGCGGCGACGAGACCCTCGAGGGTCTCGCTCGTCAGGAGCGGCACGTCGCCGTAGGTGACGACCACCGTTCCGGACAGGTCGGCCGGCAGCGCCTCGAGGGCGCATTCGACGGCCCGGCCGGTGCCCTTGACGTCGTCCTGGTCGGCGACGACCGCGTCGGGGTCGACCTGGGCCACGTGCTCGGCGACCCGGTCGCGTTCGTGGCGCACCACGACGGCGAGGTGGTGGGGGCTGGTGCCCCGGGCCGCCCGGATCGCGTGAGCCACGAGACTGCGGCCCCCGATCGTGTGGAGGACCTTGGGGGTCGTGGACTTCATGCGTGTGCCCTCACCGGCGGCGAGGACGATCACGGCGGTCGGCCGTAGATCGCTCACAGGGCGCAGCTCCTTCATGGATCGGCGTGCACTCGGGCGCGGACGACCCCGACCGTGAACGACCCGGGTGCGCCGCCCGCCATGCTACTCGTGGGGCCGGACGTCGCCGTGCGCCCGTGCGCGCGCCGTGACCCCGCTCACAACAAGGGACGTGCGCCACCCGATTCCGTATGCCGCCGCCGCCGCCCCGGGGCCCCTTGCGAAGCTTTACGGCAGGAGTGGGCGGTTCTGGCACGGATGCGGGACGCGTCGCCCACCATCGACGGAACCCGCACCTCGGGGGCAGGTGCGCACTCCTGACCTGGAGCACGGCAGCGCTCGCTGCGCTTCGCGCTGGCGTTGCTCCCCCCGGGCAGGGCACCGTCGCTCGTGCCTCGCTCCTCCCGACTCCTGACGGGAGCACGGCAGCGCTCGCTGCGCTTCGCGCTGGCGTTGCTCCCCGGGCAGGAGTCGAACCTGCGTCGCTTGTCCTGATTCAAAGTCAGGCGGGCCCTGCCGGCAGACCAACCGGGGAACGTCGTCGTGGACGTGCACAGGTTAGTGCAGCGCCGCAGCGCGCACGGCCCCACACCGTTCCCGCGCCACCCGACGGGTCCGGGGACCGCTCGGGTCAGGAACCGACGGGTGTGCCGCCCGCCGCGGCGGGGTCGGTCGGCGGGGAGGCCGGCGACGGGTCGGTCGACGCCGAACCCAGCACCGGAACCTGCGCGGCGGGTGTGACGGGATCTGGTTGGGCAGCCGGTGCCACCACGGCGGAGGTGTCGCCCGGCGGGGCGGGCTGGACGTTCTCGGCGGCAGCCGTCGAGGCTGCCGTGGTCGATGCGGCTGGGTTCGACGACGCCGTGCTCGACGTGGTGTCAGCCGAACCGGCGGAGCCGGCCGGGGTGGGGTCCACGGCCGGAGTGGGGTCGGACGGAGCCTGCCCCGCTGGGGCAGCGGCACCCGAGTCGCCCGGTGTCGGGTTGGCGGGCGCGGGGTTGTCGGTGACCGGGCTGTCGGTCGGCGCGGACGAGGCGGGGGTCTGGTCGGCGGCGGCGCCCGGGTCGGACGTCGTGGCACCCGGGTCGGGCGACGCGGGGGTGACATCGGTCGCGTCGGGAGTGGACGCGGCGTGCTCGGGGACCTCGGCCGACGGGGCTGATGCGTCGGCGCCAGGCGCGGCGGGAACCGGAGACGCCGGTACGGGAGCGACGGGGGTCGGGTCGACGGCCGCAGGTACAGGGTCCGGCGCCGTAGCCGGAGCCGGTGCCGGAGCGGACGGAGCCGGTGCCGCCGGTGACGGGTCGGTCGCGGCCGGCGCCGTGCCGGCACCTGCTGGAGCTGCTGCGGGGGGCGGATCAACGGCGGGCGGAGCGGCCGCCGCCGGAGACGCCGGCGGGGTCGACGTGGTGGAGCTGTCGGCCACGACGCTGGGCAGGGTGTTGAGCACGAGCACGTCGGTGGGGCTGGTGCCGGGCACGGCCGCAGGCGCCGGGGTGGTCCGCGTCGTCTGCGCCGCGTTGGCGACCACCACGACCTGCGCGGCGGGGGTTCCGAGGTTCTGCGTGACGGTCGGGCCCATGGTGATGCCGAGCCCGACCACGAGGCCCGCCATCGCCGTGGCAATGGGCGGACCGAGGGTTGTGCCGGCCAGCAGAGACCCTCCCGCGAGGGCGGCGGCGGGGGCGGCCACGGCGGCCCCGGAGACCAGCGCGCTGGTGCCGACGACGCCTGCGGCGATCGGGCCGGAGATGATTGCGCCGCCTGCTGCACCGGCCGAGACGGCGGTGCCGGCGGCGAACGAGGTCGCCCCGAGTGAGGCCGCCCCTGCGCCGGAGGCGATCGCTCCGGAGGCTGCGCCCGCCGTGGTGGCGGTCATCGTGACGCCGGCAGCACCGGCAGCACCGGCAGCACCGGCAGCACCGGCAGCACCGGCACCTGCAGCACCGGCACCTGCGGCACCCGAGGCGGCACCACCTGCCATGGCCCCGACGGAGGTGCCTGCTGCGGATACGCCACCCGCCGCCGCGCCTGCCGCGGTCGTCCCAGCGGCCGTGCTGGCCGCAGCTGTCCCAGCGGCCGTGCCGGCCGCAGTCGCTCCGGCGGCAGTGCTCCCCGCCGCGGCGCCGGCCGCTGTGCCCGTCGCTGTGCCTGCTGCGGTGGTGCCCGCGGCGGCGCCGGCCGCCGTGGTGCCCGCTGCCGCGCCGGCAGCCGTCGAGCCGGCAGCCGTCGAGCCGATGAGGCCGGCGATCGCACCGTGCTGCAGCGTGCCGGCCATGGCCGCACCTGCCACGAGCACGATCGGCCCGGTGAGCACGCCGAAGCCCTCGTAGACACGGCGGAGCTCGACGGCGAGGCCCGCCTCCCGGGAGCACTGCGCCAGGTGCGCCTCGGCGCGCACCCGCTGCCGGGCCGTGAGGCGCCCGCGCACGTGCCCGCCCAGGTGGTCGAGGGTCCAGCGGCACTCGGGCGTGCCGCACACGGGCACGCGGCGCTGCACCCACACGTCGAGGTAGCGGGCGCGCAGCTCGTCACGCGCGCGCATCGACCTCGCGCTGACGACGTTGGCCGAGACCCCGAGCAGCGGGGCGACCACGCGCGGGGGCTCGCCCTCGACCATGGTGTGCCACAGCAGCTCGCGATCACTCTGGCTCAGCTGCCGGAAGGCGGCTCGGACGAGGTCGGTGTCGACGCCCTCGGCGCCCAGCGCGGACAGCTGGGTGTCTGCGAGCGGGAGCCGGTCGAGGTCGGTTCCCGGCGTGGGGACGAGGCTCATGTCGCGACGCACCGCGTCGACGCCGACCGTGCGCACGGTCGCGGTGAAGTACGCCCGGAAGTTCTCGGACGGGCCGTTGCCCTCGCGGATGAGCCGGAACATGCGGGCGGACGCCTCGGCGACGAGGTCCTCGGCCGACACGCGACCGCGGAAGCGGGTGGCCACGCCGTAGGCCGCCGGGAGGTAGCGCTGCCAGAGCGTCGCGAAGGCGCTGTCGTCGCCGAGCCGTGCGCGCGAGAGCAGGACCGCGTCACTCTCGTCGAGCGCATCGGCGCTCGGCCGGGCCGCGGCCGCGGACTCCGTCTGGGGTCCGATCGTGTGGGCTGACACCTGAGGGGGCTCCTCCCGCGAGGAATGACCTCCAGTGTGGAGCACGGAGGTCGCCCGTGCGAGGCCTTTCGGAGGAACAACCCGTCGCCGGGCACGGTTGCGGTGAGGTCGATCGCGGCCCTCCCCGGGTATGCGTCGCGATCGACCTCACCGGCGGTCTCGCCCGGCCGTGGTCCCCCCAGTGCCTCGGCTCCTCCGCCAACTCCCTGCCGACCACTAAGACGCGGCGGGTGCTGTTTCATGACGAGATTTCGAAAAAAGACCTGGGGAAGCTGCGCCTGGCCCGGGCGACCGGCTCCGGACTGCACAATGACGACGTGACCGCAGACCGCGCCCAACGAGCTGACCGCGCCCGGCCGCGGGCCCGCATGACGGGTCCCGAACGCCGCGAGCAGCTCATCTCCGTCGGTCGAAAACTATTCGCGGACAAGGGTTTCGAAGCCACGTCAGTCGAGGAGGTCGCCTCCAGGGCCAACGTCTCGAAGCCCGTCGTGTACGAGCACTTCGGGGGCAAGGAGGGGCTGTATGCCGTCGTCGTCGACCGCGAGATCCAGGCCCTCATGGGCGGCATCAGTGCGGCGCTCGAGGAGCCGGAGGGCGCTCGGGTCCTGCTCGAACGGGCCACCCTCGCACTCCTCGACTACATCGAGTCCGACCCCGACGGGTTCCGCATCCTCGTGCGCGACTCCCCTCCCGGCCAGGCGACCGGCTCGTTCGCGAGTGTCCTCGGCGACGTCGCGGCGCACGTGGAGCACCTGCTCGCGGCCGAGTTCAAGCAACGCGGCCTCGACGCCAAGTCGGCCCCGATCCACGCGCAGATGCTGGTGGGCATGGTCGCGTTGACCGGACAGTGGTGGCTCGACAGCCGCAAGTTCAAGAAGGAGCAGGTCGCGGCCCACCTGGTCAACCTCGCCTGGAACGGCCTCTCCGGCCTCGACCAGAAGCCACGCCTCGTGACCCTCCCGAACCGCTGAAGGTCATTCGGGACGGAAGGTGTCGGCCCACGTGTGACCGGCGGCGTCGGTGACCCGCACGGACAGCGGGACGATGCCGCCGGTGCCCGACTGGTCGAGCACGGCCGAGCCGCGCCCGCCCGAGCACGAGACGACCGCTCCGGCGACCTGGGCACAGTCCCAGCTGGAGTTGCGCACGACGAGCCGGCCGGCACCGGACTGGTTGCTGATCCTCACGGTGAGACTGCCGGCGGCCGAGGTGCGCACCCGGACCGCGATGCGCGCCGTGTCACCCTCGCGGACGAGGCGCACCGAGATGACCGGGCGGGTGGCCCCAGGGTCGGAGGGTGACGGGTCGGGCTGCGTCGGAGGGTCGGAAGGCGCAGGCGGTTTCGGGGTGGTCGGTGGCTTCGCGGTGGTCGGCGGCTTCGCGGTGGTCGGCGGATTCGGGGCCGGCGGACGGGTCGGGCCGGGTGCGGGCCGACCACCACCCGAGGCTCCGGTTGCCTGGTTGCCCGCCACGGATGGTCGGGTGCTCCCGGACGTCGGCGGCCCGGGCGTCGCGGCCACACTGCCCCTGCTGTCGAGCGCCGGGGGCGCGACCTCACGAGGCCGGGGTGTGCCCGTCGCTGCCCGGACGGGACCGGTCTCGGTCGTGGACGGGATCGCCGACGCGCTGGTGCCCAGGGTCGCGCTGCGCCCGCTGGGCGGAGTCGGCCGACCCGACGTGCCCGCCGCGGCCGGAGGTGGGGCGATGGCCGTCGTGGCCGACGCACCCGACGGGGTCTGCGGGACCGGCCGGCGCGCGTCGGCGAGCGAGGGGCCGGGGACGGTGAGCGCACCGGCGATCCCGACCGTGACGGCGAGCATCGCCGCGAGGCTGGTGGCGCGGCCCGCCACCTGCGCGACGGCGTCGACGGCGCCTCCGACCGCCGACGCGCCTGTCGCCGAGGACGTCCCCGCGGCACCGGCACCGGCGTCGACGGCGCCTCCGACCGCCGACGCGCCTGTCGCCGAGGACGTCCCCGCGGCACCGGCACCGGCGTCGGCGGCGTGACCGGCGGGACCTGAGGAGCTCGTGGCACCGGTCCCTGCCGCGGCCGCGGACGAGAGCGCCGCCACCACGCCTCCGGTGACGAAGCCCGGCGACGCCAGCCCGGCGACGAGCACGAGCGGCACGACCAGCGCAGGGAACCCGTCGTGGATGACGCGCAGGTCAGCGGCCAGCGCGGCGGCGTGCGGGCACGTCTCGACGTGGGCCCGGGCGCGCTCGGTCTGACGCTTCGGCAGCCGACCGCGCACGAAGGCGCCCAGGTGCGTCAGGGTCCAGCGGCACTCGTCGCTGTCGGCCCCGGCGAGTCCGCGCGCCGCCCTGGCATCGAGGTAGTTGGCACGCAGCGCCTCGCGCGCCCGCATCGCCCGGACGCTCACCGCGTTGGGGGTCATGCCCAGTGCGGGCGCGACCGCGCGCGGGGCGGCGCCCTCGACGGTGGTGTGCCACAGGATGCGCTGGTCGCGCTCCGGGAGCTCGGCGAAGGCGGTGCGGACCAGCGCCAGGCCCTCTTCGTCGGCCGCGAAGCCGGCGAAGGGGTCAGCGAGCGCCGGGGCCAGGTCCTCGAGGTCGTCGTCGTCGGTCGGGACGAGCCGCAGCTCTCGCCGGCCCTGGTCGATGGCGACGGTGCGCACCGCCGACATGAAGTAGGCGCGGAAGTTCTCGTCGGGCCCGCGACCGTCACGGACGAGCGCCAGGACGCGAGCGGCCGCCTCGGCGACGACGTCCTCGGGAGCCGAGCGACCGCGGTGACGGTTCGCGACGGCATACGCCGCCGGGAGGTGTCGGCGCCAGAGCTCGCCGAAGGCCTCTGCCGAGCCGTCACGGGTGCGTGCGAGCAGGGTGGCGTCAGGGGCCGAGGCCCAGGCCTCGCTCGACCACAAGGTCGCGTCTGCCGACAACCCTTCGCCCTTCGTCTGCCCCGTGTCGCACCGGTTTGTCCGGTCTGAGCGGTTCGAGGCAAGTCTGCCAACTGGCAGCGCGAGCGTCCATCCGGACGCCGAAAGGCCGATGGGTCCGGGACCAGCGGCCAGGCGGGCGGGCTGGCAGGTTTCGTCCTCCCGAATGATCCCCTCCACGAAACCACGCGGGAGGACGAAACCTGACGGCACCACTGGAGACAAACCCGTAGGGGCCACTCCCTCCCCTGACCAAGCGGGAGACCCCTGCGTTGCCGTCACCTGTATGACGTGCCGGGACCCATTTCATGACACGATTTTCCGAATTGGGCAGAAATGCCGGAAATTGACCCACTTTTTCTTCCGCGGCGAGACGCCCCACGAGAGCGAGACCCGCCGCTTACCTCCGCCAGACCCGCGGCTTACCCGGGCCCCACGCCTCGCCGGAGGGGTCACGCGACCGCAGACCGGCCCGGGATGCGCCCCCAGGGAGGGACCGGCGGGTATGACTCCGCCATGACGCGACGGTGGCTCTTCGCCGACCAGCTCGGTCCGCACTTCGAGGTGGGCGCGGACGGCGTACTGCTCGTCGAGAGCCGGCGAGCGCTCGCGCGACGCCCCTTCCACCGGCAGAAGCTGCACCTCGTGCTATCCGCGCTGCGCCACCGAGCGGCCGAGCTCGGTGACTCGGCCGTGCTGATGCGCACCGACACCTACACCGAGGCGCTGCACGAGCTCGGCGAGCCAGTGCGCGTGTACGAGCCGACGTCGTATGCCGCCGAGCGCCTCGTGAGGCGGCTCCAGGTCGCCGCCGTGGTCGAGGACGTCGACCCGACACCGGGATTCAGCCTCTCCCGCGAGGAGTTCGCCGCCTGGGCAGGCGAACGGCGCCGGGTGCGCATGGAGGACTTCTACCGCTTCCAGCGGTTGCGCCTCGACCTGCTCGTCGAGGGTGAGCGCCCGGCGGGCGGCCGCTGGTCGTTCGACGAGGAGAACCGGGAGCCGCCGCCGAGGGGCGCCGACCGGCTGGACGTCCCGGCTCCGTACCGTCCGCGAGAGGACGACATCGACGCGGAGGTGCGCGACGACCTCGACCGATGGACCCGCGAGGGGCACCTCTCCCCCATCGGTGAGGACGGCCCCAGGCTGTTCGCCGTGACCCGACGCGAGGCGCTCGCCGCCCTCGACCGGTTCGTCACGAAGCGGCTCGGCGCGTTCGGGCCGCACGAGGACGCGATGCTGCACGGGGACTGGGCGATGGCCCACAGCCTGCTGTCGGTGCCGCTCAACCTCGGCCTGCTCGACCCCGTCGAGGTCGTCGACCGGGCCACCCAGGCGTACCGCGACGGTGATGCCCCGCTCGCCTCGGTGGAGGGCTTCGTGCGTCAGGTCATCGGCTGGCGCGAGTACGTGTGGCACCTCTACTGGCACTTCGGACCCACCTACCGGCGCCGCAACGCCCTGGCGGCGCGGCGCTCGCTGCCGGACTGGTTCGACCGGCTCGAGACCGACGGGGTCGACGCCGCCTGCCTCCACGACGCGCTGACCGGGGTTCGCGAGCGCGGCTGGGTGCACCACATCCCCCGTCTCATGGTGCTGGGCAACTGGGCGGCGCAGCGCGGCTACCACCCCGATGCCCTCACCGAGTGGTTCCAGACCCGCTTCGTCGACGGCTACGACTGGGTCATGACGGCCAACGTCGTCGGCATGAGCCAGCACGCGGACGGGGGTGCGATGGCCACCAAGCCGTACGTCTCGGGCGGGGCCTACATCGACCGGATGAGCGACTACTGCGGCGACTGCCGCTACGACCCGAAGAAACGGCTCGGTGACGACGCCTGCCCGTTCACCGCCGGCTACTGGGCCTACCTCGACCGCAACGCGGCCCGGCTCGAGGGCAACCACCGGATGGCCCGCCCGCTGCAGCAGCGACACCGCCTCGCCGACCTTGAGGCCGTGGTGGCCCAGGAGCGACGCCGGGCCGCCGCACCCCCCTGACCGCGAGCCCGGGTCAGGCGCGCGTGCGGGCGACGGCGAACGTGCGCGTGAACGGGAAGAGCACGCCGTAGGGCTTGCGGGGGTATGCCGTCTCGAGCTCCCTCTCGTAGTCCGCGACGAACGCCTCCTGCTCCTGCTCGTCCAGCACTCCGAGCACCGGGCGCAGGCCGGTGCCGCGCACCCACTCGAGCACGGGGTGGGGGCCGTCGGGCTCGGCTGCGAGCACGTGCTCGTAGGTCGTCTGCCACACGTCGACGTCAGGGGTCAGGTCGAGGAGGAGGGCGGCATACGTCTGGGGCTGGGCGACGGCCTGCGCGCGGGCCAGCCCGGGACGCAGGTCGTCGGCACGCGGGTGGCGCGCGGCGACCTCGCGCATCAGGCGGTGCGACGGGGCGTCGAAGTTGGCGGGCACCTGCATGGCGAAGGTGCCACCGGGCGCGAGGCCGGCGACCCACGACGGCACGAGCCGCAGGTGGCTCGGGACCCACTGCAGGGTCGCGTTGGTGACGAGCACGTCGATGGAGCCGCCGGACTCGGTGGGGTCCCAGTCCTCGGCGGCGGCCTCGACCCACTCGACGCGGCCGTCGACGTCGAGCTCGCGTGCGCGGGCGAGCATCTCCGGAGAGCTGTCCACACCGACGACGCGGGCGTTCGGCCAGCGCTGGGTGAGGCCGAGCGTCAGCTCGCCAGGCCCGCAGCCGAGGTCGACGACGAGACGCGGCTCGTCACCGTCGACGCGCGCCAGCAGGTCGGCGAAGGGGCGCCCCCGGTGGCCGGCGAAGACGGCGTACTGGCGCGGGTCCCACGCCGAGTCGGTGCTTCGCGCGCCCGTGGTGGGCGGGGTGGTGGGGTCGGTCACGACGTGCTCACTTTCTTTCGATGTCAAGAGTCTTGACGGCGACTACAGTTGCCACATGAGCGCCGACCGCGGGCCCGCCGACGACGTCGACGAGATCGTCGCTGCGTGGCGCCGCGAGCGCCCCGACCTCGACGTCACGCCGCTGGAAGTCCTCTCGCGGGTCTCGCGCCTCGCGCGCCGTCTCGACCTCGCCCGCGGCTCGGCCTTCTCCGAGCACCTGCTCGAGGGCTGGGCCTTCGACGTGCTGTCGGCGCTGCGGAGAGCGGGCGAGCCCTACGAGCTGTCGCCAGGTGCGCTGGTGCAGCAGACCCTGGTCACGTCGGGCACCATGACCAACCGGGTCGACCGTCTCGAACGCAGCGGTTTCGTCGACCGACGACCCGACCCCGGCGATCGCCGCGGGGTGCTCGTGCGGCTGACCGCCGCGGGCCGCGACGTCGTCGACTCGGCCATGGCCGACCTCATCGAGCAGGAGAAGTCGCTGCTGTCGGAGCTCTCGGCCGCCGACCGCACCCAGCTGGCGACCCTGCTGCGGCGCATGCTCGCGCCGCTCGAGTCGCGAGGCGTGCCGCACACCTGAGCCCCTCATGCCTGCTGGAACTCCAACCGGTTGCCGACGGGGTCACTCGTGTGGAAGCGACGCAGTCCGGGGATGTTCTCGTCCCAGGTGACCGGGGCGCCGGCCGCGGCCACCGTCTTGGCCAGCTCGTCGACGTCGGCCACGGCGATGCCGGGGTGGGCCTTGCGTGCGGGCGTGAAGCCGTCCTCTATGCCCACGTGCAGCTCGGCGGAGCCGGCCCGGAACCACGCGCCTCCGCGGGCACGCAGCGCCTCCGGCTTCTCCACCTCCGACATGCCGAGCACCCCGGCGTAGAAGGCTCGCATGTCGTCCTCGCAGCCGGCAGGACCCGAGACCTGGACGTGGTGCAGGTGCATCTCCATGTGTCGAATTTATCTTGACATCAAGATAAATTCAACGGGCCGGGCAAGGGCCAATCGAAAGAACACTCCGTCGGCTCATTCCAATCGAAAGAACACTCCGTCACGTGACGGAGCGTTCTTTCGATCGGTGGGGATGCAGTCAGCCGACGATCTCGGCGGCCTCGAGCCACTCGAGCTCGAGCTCCTCGCGCTCACCGACCACGGTCTGCAGCTTCGCGTTGAGGTCGGCGAGCGCTGAGGGGTCGGTCGCCTGCTCGGCCATGTCGCCGTGCAGCCGTTCCTCGCGGTCCTGCAGGCGCGAGAGCTGCTTCTCGATGCGGGCCATCGTCTTGCGGGCTTCGCGCACCTCGGCCGGGCTCGCGGTCGTCGCGCCCTGAGCAGGTATGCCGTCCGACGGGCTCGGTGACGCCGGCGCGGTCGCGGAGGTGGTCCGGGACGACGCCGTCTTCGCCTCAGCGGCCGCGCGCAGCCTGAGGTACTCCTCGACGCCACCGGGCAGGTCACGCACCTTGCCGTCACCGAGCAGTGCCAGCTGCTTGTCGGCCACGCGCTCGAGCAGGTAGCGGTCGTGCGACACGACGACGAGCGTCCCGGCCCAGCCGTCGAGCACGTCCTCGAGCGAGGTCAGCGTCTCGATGTCGAGGTCGTTGGTCGGCTCGTCGAGGATGAGCACGTTCGGCTCGGTGAGGAGCAGGCGCGTCAGCTGGAGCCGGCGTCGCTCGCCACCGCTGAGGTCGCCCACGCGTGACTGCTGCCGACCGCCCGGGAACCCGAGACGCGTCGCGAGCTGGCTCGCGCTGATCTCCTTGTCTCCCAAGGTCGTCCACTGCTTGACGTCCTCGATGGCCTCGATGACGCGCCACTGCTCGAAGCGCTCGAGCTCGCGCACCTCCTGCGTCAGGTGGGCGATGGCGACCGTCTTGCCGATCTTGCGCCGGCCGCTGTCGAGCGGGATCTCGCCCGTCAGGGCGCGGAGCAGCGTCGACTTGCCGGCTCCGTTGACGCCGACGATGCCGATGCGCTCCCCCGGCGCCAGACGCCAGGTCACGTGGTCGAGCAGGCGTCGCTCGTCGGGCGGGTCGCCGACCGACACGGTGACGTCCTCGAGGTCGAGCACGTCCTTGCCGAGGCGGCGGCTCGCGAACGACGCCAGCTCGACGCTGTTGCGCGGCGCGGGCTCGTCGGCGATCAGGGCGTTCGCGGCGTCGATGCGGAACTTCGGCTTGCTCGTGCGGGCGGGCGGGCCACGCCGCAGCCACGCGAGCTCCTTGCGCATGAGGTTGGCCCGCCGGTCGGCCACGACGCCGGCGAGACGGTCACGCTCCGCCTTCGCGAGGACGTATGCCGCATACCCTCCCTCGAAGGCACTGACCTTGCCGGACTCGACCTCCCAGGTGTTGGTGGCGTACGCGTCGAGGAACCAGCGGTCGTGGGTGATCGCGACGGTGGCGTTGCCGGGGCGCGGGCGCTTGCTCGCGAGGTGGTCGGCGAGCCAGGCGACGCCCTCGACGTCGAGGTGGTTGGTCGGCTCGTCGAGGAGGAGCAGCTCGGGGTCCGAGACGAGCAGACGAGCCAGTGCGAGCCGGCGGCGCTCGCCACCGGACTTGGGGCCGACCCGGCTGTCGAGGCCGCCGACGTTCTCGGCCTCGATGCCGCCGAGCAGCCCGGTCAGCACGTCGCGGATGCGTGGGTCACCGGCCCAGACGTGCTCGGCAAGGTCGCCGAGCACCGCCTCGCGGATCGTCCAGGTCGGGTCGAGCGCATCCTCCTGCGAGAGCATCCCGATGCGGATGCCCTCGGCGCCCCCCTGCTTCGTGATGCGGCCCGAGTCGGGCTCCTGCAGTCCGGCCATCACGCGAAGCAAGGTCGACTTGCCGCCGCCGTTGACGCCGACGACGCCGATGCGGTCACCGGTGAGCACACCGAGGCTGACGTCGTCGAGGACGTGGCTCGTGCCGAAGACGAGCGAGACGCGTTCGAGGGAGATGAGGTTGGCCATCGCTGACCGACCCTATGCGCTCCCCTCCCATTTCACCGAACGCGGTGTTCGGTCTCGAACTGCGTGTTCTAACACGGTGTTCGCGACCGAACGCCGCGTTCGGTGGGAGGAGGGCGAGGGGAGGAGGTCGGGGCGAGGGACCCGCAGACTGCTGCTCAGTCGCGGGGCTGGGCGACGACGTGGGCGCCGTGCACGGGGCCCTTGGCGCGCCGCAGGTCGCGGCAGAGGTCGGAGGCCGCGAGCGAGACCGACAGGTCGAGCGAGGCCTCGTGGCTCTTGGTGAGGAAGGCGACCGTCGGGCCGGAGCCCGAGACGACGCCACCGAGGGCACCGAACTCGACGCCGGCGTCGCGCAGCTCGCGCAGCTGCGGGCGCAGCGAGAACGCCGCGGGCTCGAGGTCGTTGTGCAGGGCGGCGCCGAGGGCAGCGGGGTCACCCGAGCGCAGCGCCGCCATCAGCTGGGGGCTGACCCTGGGCTC
Source organism: Terrabacter sp. 2RAF25 (assembly GCF_052115265.1). Lineage (NCBI taxonomy): Bacteria > Bacillati > Actinomycetota > Actinomycetes > Micrococcales > Intrasporangiaceae > Terrabacter > Terrabacter sp. 2RAF25. The sequence goes on along the minus strand of NZ_JBFRGJ010000006.1, from coordinate 276,446 downwards.
GGGCACGTCGACGCCGTCGCGCTCGCGCAGGCGGTCGCACTCGGCATACACCTCGGGAGTCGACAGGCCGGTGTCGCTGATCGCGAAGACCCAGTGGAAGGTGCCGCGCGCGAGGACCGGCGCCAGCTGCTCGCCACGCCCGGAGCCCATCGCGTTGCCGCCGGAGAGGATGAACGGGACGTCGCTACCGAGGGTCGCGGCCAGCTCGGCCAGTTCGTCTCGGTCGAGGCCCAGGCCCCAGAGCTGCTCGCACGCGACGAGGGCGGCGGCGGCATCGGCCGACCCGCCGGCCATGCCGCCGGCGACCGGGATGTCCTTGTCGATGCGGATCGACAGGCTCTCGTCGACGGCCCAGCGCTCGGCGACGAGACGCGCGGCCCGCACGGCGAGGTTGTCGCCGTCGGTCGGGATGCGGTCGGCGTAGGTGCCGGCCGGCACGACCTGCCACTCGGCCCAGCGGGCCACCGAGACCTCGTCGTGCAGTGACACGGCCTGGTAGACGGTCGCGAGCGCGTGGAAGCCGTCGGGCCGGCGTGGTCCGACGCGCAGCTCGAGGTTGACCTTGGCCGGGACCCGCACGGTCACCGCACCGGGCAGGGTCGGAGCGACAGTCATGCGCCCACCCTATGGGCCAGCCCGTCGCAGTCAGGACGCATTGCCTCGCCGGCGAGCGCGTCGTTCGGACGGTTCGACGCCGGCGGGGCGAGCCTCGGCGATGCGGGCGAACGCGGTGATGTCGAGCTGCTCACCGCGGGTCTTCGGGTCGATGCCGGCCCTGACGAGGGCCTGTTCGGCGGCGTCGGCGGACCCTGCCCAGGAGGCGAGCGCGCCCCGTAGCGCCTTCCGCCGCTGCAGGAAGGCCGCGTCGATGCAGGCGAAGACGTCCTTGCGGGAGGCCGTGGTCTTCGGCGGCTTGCGCCGGCGCATGGAGACGAGGCCGGAGTCGACGTTGGGCGCCGGCCAGAACACGTTGCGCCCGACGCGGCCGGCGAGCTCGACGTCGGCGTACCAGGCCGCCTTGAGGCTGGGCACGCCGTAGATCTTGCCGCCGGGCTTGGCCGCGAGCCGTTCGGCGACCTCGAGCTGCACCATGACGAGGACGCGGTCGATGGACGGGAAGTGCTCGAGGAACGAGAGCACCACCGGGACCGAGATGTTGTAGGGCAGGTTGGCCACGAGAGCGGTCGGGTCGGGGCCCGGCAGCTTCGTGACCGTCAGCGCGTCGGCCGCGACGAGCCGCAGGCGGTCGGCGTTGTCGGGCTGGAGGCTGCGCACGGTGTCCTCGAGGGCACCCGCGAGCCGCGGGTCGACCTCGACGGCCGTGACCGCCTTGACGACGGGCAGCAGCGCGAGGGTCAGCGACCCGAGGCCCGGGCCGACCTCGACGACGACGTCGGAGGGCCCGACACCGGCGACGCGCACGATCTTGCGCACCGTGTTGGCGTCGACGACGAAGTTCTGGCCCCACTGCTTGGTGGGCCGCACCTCGAGCCGCTCGGCGAGCTCGCGCACCTGCGACGGCCCGAGGAGCGCGGCGTCGTCGGCCGGGGCGGCAACGGGCGCCGCGGCGTCCTTCTTCGTCATGCGCCCCACCCTATGGCCACGAACGACAGAGCAATCCGTCCCGCGTTCAGCGCACCTGCACTGAACCCCGAAGGGGACGGATTGCTCTGTCGATCGCCAGGGAGATCAGGTCAGGGCTTGCACTGCCACTGCGACGTGCCGTTGTCGGCGTAGACGCGGTTGGCGACCGTGATCTGCTGCTCGCGGCTGGCGAGGTCGGCACGCGGGGCGAAGTCGCCACCGCCGTAGCCGAGCCACGTCGAGGTCAGGAACTGCAGACCGCCGTAGTAGCCGTTGCCGGTGTTGATGTGCCAGTTGCCGGTCGACTCGCACTGAGCGATCGAGTCCCACATGGCGGCACGAGCCAGGTTGATGCCGGCGCCGGACGACGAGCCGCCGGTGCGGGCCGCAGGTGCCGGGGCAGCGGCCGGGGCCGGGGCCGGGGCCGGCCGGGACTTGGTGCCGACGAGCAGCACGCGGTTGACCGGGGCCTTGGAGACCGTCGACGCGATGGTCTTGCGGCTCACGACCTTGCCGTCGATGACGGTCGCACGCGACGTCACGACCCGGGTGCCGGCGACACCGGCGCGGGAGACCTTGGTCTGGTCGGAGTAGAGGGCGCCCGTCTTGGTGCGGGTCGTGCCGAAGGCGATCGGCTGCGTGGTCCTCGTGTCCTTGGTCTGGACGCGCTGGACGGCGACCTTGGAGCCGTTGGCCAGGGGGGTCGTGACCGGCGGGTTGACCTTGTCGGCCTTGCCGAGGCGGACGCCGAGTTGGGTCAGGGCCTCGCCGACGGTGGCCGCGGCCACCGTCTTCGTCGTGGTCTTGCCGTCGACGCTCACCGTGACGGCCTTGGGCGTCACGATGGTGAGGGACAGTCCCTGGCGACCGATGGTCTGCGAGCGCGAGACGGACAGGCGCGAGCCCTCGCCGCGGAGGCCCAGCGCGAGCAGCGCCCCGTCGACGGTGGTCTCAGTGGTGCGGATCTGACGGGTCTTACCGTCGACCGTGAGGCTAAGCAGGCGGGCGTACTTGACGGTGATCGACTCACCGTCGTCGGCGGTGCTGCCGGCGGCCGGGACGACCACGTCGCCCGGCTTCACCTGGATGCCCTCGCCGGCGAGCACGTCACCGACGGTGCGGCTGCCGAAGAACGAGGCGGTGGAAGAGGCGCCGTCGACCGAGAGGTTCACGGTCTTGTCGAGCTGGGCGGCGCCGACGGCGCCACCCGTGAGGACGACGGCCGCGCCAGTGGCGGCCAGGATCTTGGCGTTGCGAGAAATCAAAACACTCCGAACGTCGATCTATCCGGGTGCAACGCGCTCTCGATCCGTCCTCCTCACGCCATCGGGAGGAGGTCGATGCGGGGCAGCAACCGGCCAACAGTCGTCAAGACTGAGGGATCGCCGTCGCAAAGGTCAAATTTCGATAACGACGGCCTGTTCGGCTGGACCCCTGATCTGGGGGTGCGCTAGGCAGTTTGCCCGACTCGTTCGGCACTCCACGGGCCGTACACACGCTCGCTGTTCTCCGACACCGCGCGGCACAGGCTCGGCACGTCGATGTTGAGCACTCCGGCCATCGCCCGGATGGTCACCGGCACGAGGAACGAGGCGTTCGTCGCGCCCCGGTGCGGGGCCGGCGCGAGGTAGGGGGCGTCGGTCTCGACGAGCACGCGCTCGAGGGGGATGGCCGTCAGCGCGTCGCGCAGGTCGCGGGCGTTCTTGAAGGTGACGGTGCCGGCGAAGCTGAGGTAGTAGCCGCGCTCGACGCACACGCGCGCCATCGCGAGGTCACCCGAGAAGCAGTGCAGGACGGTGTGCTCCGGCGCGCCCTCCTCCTCGAGGATGCGCAGCACGTCGTCGTGGGCGTCACGGTCGTGGATCTGCAGGGCCTTGCCGAGCCGCTTGGCCAGGTCGATGTGCCAGCGGAAGCCGTCCTGCTGCACCGGCACCCCTTCGGGGCCGGTGCGGAAGTAGTCGAGCCCGGTCTCGCCGATGACGCGCACGCGGTCGTGGGCGGCGTGACGCTCGACGGTGGCGTATGCCGTCTCCAACGTCCCAGCGGCAGCGAGCCGTGGGACCTCGTTGGGGTGCAAGGCGATTCCGCCGACCAGCTCGGGGTGCCGCTCGATGGCGTCCATCGTGAACGCGATGCCGTCGAGGTCGCAGCCGACCTGCACGAGCCGGGTCACGCCGACGGCCCGGGCTTGCTTGATCGCGTCGGCGACGTCGAAGGGCTCGTCGCCCTCGCGCGTGATGTCGAGGTGGACGTGGTTGTCGACGACGTCGATGGGCAGCGGGTCGGGCAGGTGCTCCGGCAGGCCGCGCTGGCCCGACGCGTGAGGCGTCATGCGCTCTGGTCGGGGTCGGGGCTGCCCGGGTCGGCGAGGCGCTCGCGCTCGGCCTCGACGACATGGTCGGGGTCGAGCTTGGTGAAGACCCCGGTGGGCTTGGAGATCGGGGTGCCCGGGACGACCGGACGCGGCTCCCAGCGCGGCGTCGCGGAGTAGTCGCCGGTGATGACCGGGTAGGCGCGCGAGTCGTCGTCGAGGTCGCGCACCACGTCGAGCCGTGGCATCGGCATGAACTCGCCCTCGCCGCCGAGCACGGCGTGCACCCGGTTGGCCGCGTGCGGCAGGAACGGCGAGATGAGCGTGTTGATGTCGCTCACCGCCTGCACGAGGGTGTGGAGCACCGTCGCGAGCCGCTCGCGCTCGTCGTCGCCCTTGAGCTTGAACGGCTCGGTCTTCGAGACGTACGCGTTGGCCTCGCCGACGACACGCATCACCTCGGCGAGCGCGGCCTTCTGGCGGTGCCGCTCGAGGTTGGCACCCACGGTCGCGAAGGCACCGCGCACCGTTGCGAGCAGCTCGTCGTCGACAGGCAGGGCGGCATACGTCCGCGGGATCTCGCCGAAGCTCTTGGCGATCATCGCCGCGGTGCGGTTGACGAGGTTGCCCCAGCCGGCGACGAGCTCGCTGTTGTTGCGCTGCACGAACTCGGCCCAGGAGAAGTCGGCGTCCTGGTTCTCGGGCCCGGCGGCGCAGATGAAGTAGCGGATCGGGTCGGGGCCGTAGCGGGCGACGATGTCCTGCACGTAGATGACGTGCTTGCGGCTCGTCGAGAACTGCTTGCCCTCGAGCGTCATGAACTCCGACGCCACGACCTCCGTGGGCAGGTTGAGGTCGCCGTACTCCCCCGGCTCGCCGCCCTTGTCGCCCTTGCCGGCGTATCCGAGCAGCTCGGCCGGCCAGATCTGGCTGTGGAAGGTGATGTTGTCCTTGCCCTGGAAGTAGTAGGACACGGCCGACGGGTCGTTCCACCACTCGCGCCAGCGGTCCTCCTGCCCCGGGCCGAGCCGGCGAGCCCACTCGATCGAGGCCGAGAGGTAGCCGATGACGGCGTCGAACCAGACGTAGAGGCGCTTGGCCGGGTTGTCCTCCCAGCCCTCGAGCGGGATCGGGATGCCCCAGTCGATGTCGCGCGTCATGGCGCGGGGGCGCACGTCCTTGAGCAGGTTCTTGGAGAACTTGATGACGTTGGGGCGCCACGTGCCCGAGGCCTCGCGGCCGTCGAGCCACTCCCCCAGGGCGCCGGCGAGCGCCGGCAGGTCGAGGAAGAAGTGCTGGGTCTCGATGAACTCGGGCGTCTCGCCGTTGATCTTGCTGCGGGGGTTGATCAGCTCGTCGGCGTCGAGCTGGTTGCCGCAGTTGTCGCACTGGTCGCCGCGCGCCTCGGGGAAGCTGCAGATCGGGCAGGTGCCCTCGATGTAGCGGTCGGGCAGCGTGCGCCCGGTCGACGGGCTGATGGCGCCCTTCGTCGTCTGCTCGATCATGTAGCCGTTGGCGTGGACCTGACGGAACATCTCCTGGACGACGGCGTAGTGGTTGCGCGTCGTCGTGCGGGTGAACAGGTCGTAGGACAGGCCGAGGTCGGTGAGGTCCTGGGCGATGACGGCGTTGTACTTGTCGACGAGCTGCTGGGGGGTCACGCCCTCCTCCTCGGCGAGGACGAGGATCGGCGTGCCGTGCTCGTCGGTGCCCGAGACCATGAGGACGTCGTGGCCGGCCATCCGCATGTACCTGCTGAAGACGTCGGAGGGCACACCGAAACCGGCCACGTGGCCGATGTGGCGCGGGCCGTTGGTGTACGGCCAGGCGACGGCAGACAGGACATTGCTCATGGCGAGCAATCCTAGGTGGGGCGGACCGGCGGTCGCGCACGAGTTCCCGGCCAGCGCCCGGGCCCGGTGCGACGCCCTGTCGCGAACGTTCAATCAGCACGGCGGGCGCACCGGGTATGACTGAGCCATGACTGGTCATGTTGCACGAGCGAAGGTCACCGTCGACGCCACGCCGCAGCAGGCGTGGCAGTCCCTCACCGACCCGGCCGAGATCCGCAGGTGGATGGTCGGCACCGAGGTGAGCACCGACTGGCAGGTGGGCAGCCCCATCACGTGGCGGGGCGAGATGGACGGAAAGCCCTACGAGGACAAGGGCGAGGTGCTCGACGTCGACGAGCCGAGGCGCCTGTCCACGACGCACTACAGCCCGCTCATGGGCCAGGAGGACAGCCCGGAGAACTACCACACGGTCACCTACTCGCTCGAGGGCAGCGGCGACGGGGGCCCCACCACCGTCACCCTGGAGCAGGACGGCAACGAGTCGCAGGAGCAGGCCGACCAGTTCTCGCAGAACTGGCAGAGCATGCTCGACGCCTTCAAGGACTCGGTCGAGAAGTCCTGAGCCGCAAGGACGCTCCCGCTCGAGGTACACGTATGCCGCCCGGCTGAGCCGGGCGGCATACGCGCGCGTATGGGGACACGAAGGTCAGGCGAGCTTGGCCTCGAGGCTGATCGGCACGGCCTTGAGGGCCTGGCTGACCGGGCAGTTCGCCTTGGCGTCCTCGGCTGCGGCCTGGAAGTCCTCGGCGGAGATGCCGGGCACCTCGCCGACGACCGACAGCTTGATCTCGGTGATGCCGGTGCCGGGCACGAAGGTGACCTCGGCCGTCGTGTCGAGCGTCGTCGGGGGCGTGCCGGCCTTGGCGAGACCGTTCGAGAACGCCATCGAGAAGCACGACGAGTGCGCCGCCGCGATGAGCTCCTCAGGGCTCGTCTTCCCGTTCGCCTGCTCAGCGCGCGAGGGCCAGTTGACGTCGTAGGTGCCGATGCCCGAGCTCTCGAGGGTGACCTGGCCGGACCCCTCGAAGAGCGAGCCCTCCCAGTGCGTGGTGGCAGTGCGCGTGGTGCCCATCGGTTCTCCTTCGCTGTCAGGGTGGGTCACGGCGTTGGGCGCCGCGACGCGGTACGTCCCCACCGTAGGGGGATTCACGACCGGCACAAGGGGCGGACCGCGGGCAGGGGCGGCGTCGGCGCGCCGGTCACCTCAGCGTGCGGCGAGCGACGCGTCGTAGAGCGCCTTCTTCGACAGCCCGGTCTGCGAGGCGACGTCGGCCGCGACGTCCTTGAGGCGCTCCCCCGCGTCGACCCGCTGCCGTATGCCGGCCACGGCGTCCTCGAGGGACGGCACGGCGCGCTCGGCGCCGGCCACGACGACCGTGATCTCTCCCTTGACGCCGTCGGCCGCCCAATCGGCGAGCTCGGCGAGCGTGCCGCGCCGCACCTCCTCGTAGGTCTTCGTCAGCTCGCGGCAGACGGCGGCCCTGCGCTCGGGGCCGAACGCGTCGCGCATCGCGGTCAGCGTCTCGGCCAGCCGGTGCGGCGCCTCGAAGAAGACGAGGGTGCGGCGCTCGTCGGCCACCTCGGCGAGGACCCGCGCCCGCTCGCCCGGCTTGCGTGGCAGGAACCCGTCGAAGCAGAAGCGGTCGACGGGCAGCCCCGACACGGCGAGCGCCATGAGGACCGCGCTCGGCCCGGGCACGCACGTGACGCGTACGCCCGACTCGACCGCGGCGGCGACGAGCCGGTAGCCGGGATCGGAGACGGACGGCATACCGGCGTCGGTGACCACGAGCACGCGCTCGCCCGCGAGGAGGCGCCCGACGAGGTCGGGCGTGCGGGACGCCTCGTTGTGCTCGTGGTAGCTGACGACCGAGCCGGTGGTGCTGACCCCGAGGTCGCCCAGCAGGCGACGGAGGCGGCGGGTGTCCTCGGCCGCGACGACGTCCGCGGTCGCGAGCTCCTCGGCGAGCCGGGGCGCGGCATCGCGAGGGTCGCCGATCGGTGTGGCGGCGAGGACGAGGGTGCCGGTGGTCATGCCGTCATCCTGTCAGGGCACCCGCAGGTCCGGTGGGCGAGACGGCCGTCCCCGAATGTGGACGGGGTTACGTCGCGGAAACGTCACCGCGATACACAGAGTGCATGACGATCTCGGGACAGACCTCGACCGAGCCTCCCGCCCAGCGCTCCACCGAGCAGCTGCTGGCCGCAGACCGCCGCGAGCCGAATGCCGCGACCTTCGCTGCGGGCGTCTCGTCCGCGCAGCAGCACACGGCCCTTCGCGCATCGGTGCGCCAGCTCGGCGCCCTGCTCGGCGAGGCCCTCGAGCGGCACGAGGGCGCCGAACTGCTCGCGCTCGTCGAGCGGGTGCGCAGCCTGGCCCGGCAGCCCAGCGACGACGAGCTGCGCTCGACGCTCGCGGCCGTCGACGCACCGACCGCGGTGGTGCTGGCCCGGGCCTTCACCGCCTACTTCCAGCTCGTCAACGTCACCGAGCAGCTGCACCGCTGGCAGGAGGTGACGGCCGTCGACGAGGGCCCGCTGGCGGCGACGGCGCGCCGCATCGGCGCGGCACTCGACGATGGCACCGTCGACCGCGAGCTCGTCGACGCGGTGCTGGCCCGGGTCGAGTACCGGCCCGTCTTCACGGCCCACCCCACCGAGGCCACGCGCCGCTCGGTCATCGACCTGCTGCGCCGCATCGCCGACACCGTGCAGACCCTCGAGGACCCGCGAAGCGCACCCGCCGACCAGCCCCGGCTCGAGCTCCGGCTGGCCGAGCTCGTCGACCTCGTCTGGCAGACCGACGAGCTGCGCATCCAGCGGCCAGAGCCGACCGACGAGGCCCGCACCGCGATCTACTACCTCAACTCGCTCACCCAGCGCGTGGTCCCCGAGCTGCTCGCCGAGCTCGACCGGTCGCTCGCGACCATCGGCATCGAGCTGCCGGTCTCTGCCCGGCCACTGCGCTTCGGCGCCTGGGCCGGCGGAGACCGCGACGGCAACCCCAACGTCACGCCCCAGGTCACCCTCGAGGTCGTGGGCCTGCAGCACGACGCCGCACTGCGCGACCTCATCGCCCACACCGAGAACCTCCTTGCCGAGCTCTCCCCGTCGACGCGTGTCGTCACGGTGACCGACGAGCTGAGCCGCAGCCTCGAGGCCGACGCCGAAGCCCTGCCGATCACCTACGACGCCCTGAAGCGGCTCAACGCCGAGGAGCCCTACCGCCTCAAGCTGAGCTTCGTGCGGGTGCGGCTCCAGCGCACCCGCGACCGGCTCACCCACCAGACGCCGCACGAGCCCGGCCGCGACTACGCCGGCTTCGATGAGCTGCTCACCGACCTCACTCTCGTGCGCGACTCGATGCTCGCCGGCGGCGACGAGCTCACCGGCAACGGCGCGATCCTGCGGCTCATCCGCACCGCCACGACGGTCGGGCTGGGCCTCGCCACGCTCGACATCCGCGAGCACAGCGGCAAGCACCACGCCGCGCTCGCCGACCTCTACGACCGCATCGGCGAGCTCGACACGGCCTACGGCGACCTCGACCGGCCCGCCCGCATCGCCCTTCTGTCACGCGAGCTCGCCTCGCGCCGCCCCCTCACCGGCAGCCGCGCCGTCGACGTCGGCGAGGCCGCGTCGGCGTCGTTGTCACTGATGTACGCCGTCCGCACCGTCCTCGACACCTACGGCGACGAGACGGTCGAGACCTACATCGTGTCGATGACGCACGACATCGACGACCTCTTCGCGGTGGTCGTGCTCGCCCGCGAGGTCGGCCTCGTCGACACCGGCACCGAGACCCACCCGGCCACCGCGCGCATCGGGTTCGCCCCGCTCTTCGAGACCGTCGCCGAGCTCGAGGCGGCGGGACCGCTGCTCGACGCGCTCCTCGGTGACCCGGCGTACCGGCGTGTGGTCGCAGCGCGCGGCGACGTGCAGGAGATCATGCTCGGCTACTCCGACTCGTCGAAGGATGCCGGCATCGCGGCATCGCAGTGGCAGATCCACCGGGCGCAGCGCGCGCTGCGTGACGTCGCGCGCCGGCACGGCGTCGTGCTGCGGCTCTTCCACGGCCGCGGCGGCTCGGTCGGTCGCGGTGGCGGTCCCACCGGCGAGGCGATCCTCAGCCAGCCCTACGGCAGCCTCGATGGACCGATCAAGATCACCGAGCAGGGCGAGGTCCTCAGCGACAAGTACACCCTGCCGGGGCTCGCCCGCTTCAACCTCGAGGTCGCGCTCGCGGCCGTGCTCGAGGCCTCGGTGCTGCACCGGAAGTCCCTTCTGCCACAAGACGTCCTCGACGGCTGGAACGGCACGATGGACGTCGTCGCAGCTCGCGGGCAGGACACCTACCGGGCACTCGTGCGCGACCCCGGACTGGTCCCGTTCTTCGTCTCGGCCACTCCCGTGGACGAGCTCGGCAAGATGAACATCGGCTCGCGCCCGTCGAAGCGCCCCGGCGGCGAGGGCGGCCTCGACGACCTCCGCGCCATTCCCTGGGTGTTCGGCTGGACGCAGTCGCGCATCATCCTGCCCGGCTGGTTCGGGGTCGGATCGGGCCTCGCCGCCGCCCGCAAGGACGGCCGGGAGAAGACGCTGCGCGAGATGTACGGCTCGTGGGCCTTCTTCCGCACCTTCATGTCGAACGTGCAGATGACGCTCGCGAAGACCGACCTCGACATCGCGGCCGGCTACGTCGACGAGCTCGTCGAGCCGGAGGTCGCCGGCCTCTTCGACACGATCCGCGAGGAGCACCAGCGCACGCTGGAGGAGGTGCTGCGGGTGACCGGGCAGTCGGAGCTGCTCGAGTCGGCGCCGACGCTGCGTCGCACGCTCGAGCTGCGCGACAGCTACCTCGCGCCGCTGCACGCGCTCCAGACCTCGTTGCTCGCCCGGTCTCGTGCCGTGCCCGACGACGCCGAGCCGGACGCCGACGTGCAACGCGCCCTGCTGCTGACGATCAACGGCATCGCCGCCGGCCTGCGCAACACCGGCTGAGCCGACTCGTCACCGGGTGGCGTCGGCGGCCCTCAGCATCCGGGCCGCCTGCTCGCGCATTATGTCGCGCAGCTCGGGCGGGTCGAGGACCGTCATCACCCACGGCAGCACGCCGAGGTGCATCGCCATCCACCCCAGGTGGTTGCCCCCGGCCTCGAAGATGCAGTCCGTCTCGCCGTCTGCGGTCACCGTGCCGACCGAGACCGGAATCTGTTTGTCCACCAGCGACTTCGGCGCGTGGATGCGCACCCGGCAGACGTGGTCGTACGCGTCGCGCGAGATCGACCGGCGCACGTGCTCAGCGGCGTCGGGTGCGTCCTCGCGTGGCCTGAAGCGCCAGCCGCCGGCCTCGGCGTCAGACATCCGGTCGAGCCGGAACGTGCGCCAGTCCTCGCGGTCGAGGTCGTAGGCCAGCAGGTACCACCGGCGCCCGGTCGCGACGAGGCGGTAGGGCTCGACCCGGCGTTCGCCGGAACCGCGCGGCCCGGCATACGCGAAGGTCACTCGTTCGGTCTCGCGGCAGGCTCGGGCGAGCACCAGCAGCGTCGCGGCGTCGACGGGGGCGACCCCGCTGTCGAGGGTGACGGTGGCCTCGTGGATGGCCTCGACCTGTGACCGCAGGCGCCCCGGCAGCACCTGGTCGAGCTTGGCCAGCGTGCGCACCGCGGCCTCACCGAGCCCTTCGACGGTGCCGCCCGCCGCCAGACGGAGGCACACGGCGATCGCGACCGCCTCGTCGTCGTCGAGCAGCAAGGGCGGGAGGCGGCGCCCGGCGCCCAGCTGGTAGCCGCCGCCCGCGCCGTGGGTCGCGTTGACGGGGTAGCCGAGCCCGCGCAGCCGGTCGACGTCGCGACGGACGCTGCGGGTCGTCACGCCCAGCCGCTCGGCGAGCTCGGTGCCGCTCCAGACCGGGCGGCTCTGGAGCAGGTCGAGCAGCCGTAGCACCCGGGCCGTCGTGCCGTTGCCGTCGCTGGTCGTGGACATGGCTGGAGTCTGCCAGTCTCTGCGGACAGAACCTGTCCTATATGGCTGCGACGATCAGGACATGACACCGACGACGCACACCACGATCGACTGGAACGAGGCCCTCGTCGAGCAGGCCGACTGGCACTGGCAGCACCAGCTGCGCGCCCGCTTCGACGGGCTGACCGACGAGGAGTACCTCTGGGCGCCCACCCCCGGCGCCTGGAACGTCCACCGCCGCGGTGAGGGCAGCACCGAGATGCAGGGCGGCACCGGCGAGATGACGATCGACTGGGCCTACCCCGCGCCCGAGCCGGCACCGGTGACGACGATCGCGTGGCGGCTCGCCCACATCATCGTCGGCGTGCTCGGCGCACGAGCCCACGACCACTTCGGCGCCCCCGAGGCCGACTACCTCACCTTCGACTACGCCGCGACGGCCGACGCGGCGCTCGCCCAGCTCGACAGGGCGTATGCCGCCTGGTTCGACGGCGTACGCAGCTGGGGCACCGACGGGCTGGCCGAGCCCTGCGGACCGGCGGAGGGCCCCTTCGCCGAGGCACCCCGAGCCACTCTCGTGCTGCACATCAACCGCGAGCTCATCCACCACGGCGCCGAGATCGCGCTGCTGCGTGACCTCTACGCCCACCGCGACGACTGAGCCACCCCTCCTCCGACCACACGGTCAGCCCGCCCGAGACCATCACCCCGCACGCACGCAGAGAGCGAGAAACCCATGGCCGCACAGGTCCCACCCGTCGCCGACGAGCGCGAGAGCCTCATCGCCTACATCGACCAGCAGCGCGACGCCTTCGTGGCCGCGACGTTCGGCCTCACCGAGGAGCAGATCCGGCTCACCCCGACCGCTGGCACGCTGAGCATCGGCGGCCTGGTCAAGCACGTCACGACCTGCGAACGCGGCTGGACCGAGCGGATGGCGGCGGCGCCCGAGGCGCCGACCCCGCCGGACCGGTCCGTCGCGGAGCAGGCGCAGTCCTGGGGCGACGACTTCCGGGTCACCGACGCCGACACCCTCGACTCGCTGCTCGCCGCCCTCGTGGCGCAGGGCGACGTGACCCGCGACGTCCTGCAGCGCGCCGACCTCGGCGCCGCGGTGCCCGTGCCGCGCGACGCCCCGTGGTTCCCGAAGGACGTCGAGGCGTGGTCGGTGCGATGGGTGGCGATGCACCTCGTCGAGGAGCTCGCGCGGCACGCCGGGCACGCCGACATCATCCGCGAGACCATCGACGGCGCCACGATGTACGAGCTCGTCGCGGCACGTGAGGGCTGGCCCGAGACGCCGTGGCTCACGCCGTGGCGGCCGGCTGATGAGGTGACCGCCTGACGCAGATCCGCTTGCAGCACAAGGGTTCTGCAAGCCCGCAGACAAAGGCGAAGGGCCCTTGGGAGTATGAGTCTCAAGGGCCCTTCTGGTTGATCGGTCGATGGTGACGCTCCCGATCGACTGCTCGTCTTCTCCGGTCCCGGCCGCCTCGTCACCCGGCTGCCGCGGTGGGTTGCCCCACCGTGTGGACCCTCGTCTCCGAGCCGTCCCGCTCTCCCGAAGGAGTGCGTGAGAGATTTGTATCTCCCGGCGACGAGGGCCCGCAAGGGATTCGCGAAAACAATTCCGGCCTCCACAGGGTGCCGGCGTGTCGTCCACAGGAGACGGCGGCTTGTCCACACGCGCCGTGCATCGACGCACAGCTTGTCCACCGATGCCTGTGGACGGGCGACCACTCAGACCTGTTCGGGGTGCTCGGCCAGGACGTCACGCAGAACGGCGGCTCCCGCCGCGGCGGCGGAGGCGCGTGGCACGTCCCCGACCGCGGCATACGCCTGCTCGGCCTCGACGAGCGCGGCGACCTCTGCCGCGAGGAGATGCCGTTCGGCGTCCGCACCCAGGACCAGCCGCTCCGCCTCGGTCGCGCCGACGCCCACCGCCGCGCCCGCGACGTCAGCGGACGTGCTGACCGCCGGGCGCTCGACCACCGGCACGGCCTCCGCGTTCTCGATGGTGGCCACCGCGTTGCGCAGCGCCGCCGTGGCGGCACGGTCGCGCTCGCGCATAGCGATCGTGAGGCGGGAGCGCAGGGCGGCACGCAGGGTGGAGGACATGCGGAGAACGTATGCCGCCGACTGGCTTGGGCGCCAAACGTTTACGACGTCGACGCCGCCATCACAACGCATCAGTCCTGCGGCTGCAGGCGCTCCGTCAGGAAGTGGATGACCGCGTCCACGGCGTCCTGGTGTCGCTCCCCCGTCAGCGTGGCGTGGCCGGCGCCCTCGAGCTCCACGCGGAGGAAGCCGTCGCCGAGGTGATCCGTCAAGGTCTCGAAGCGCGTACCCGTGGCCCAGTCGTCGCGGTAGCGGACGCCGAGGACCGGGCAGCCGTCGAGCACCCGATCTCGCACTGCCGCAAGGTCGCCCGGATCGAGGCCGATGTCGGCGGCGCGCCGGGGAGTGAGGGGCACGGGGACCGCCGGCTGCGCCACGACGGGCGCGACGACGACGGGGTCGATCATCATGGCCAGCGCGAAGCCTCCCGTGAAGCACATGCCGACCGCGCCGACGCCCACTCCACCCGCCTCGTGGTGGACGCGGCGGGCCAGGCTGCGCAGCCACGTCGCGATCGGGGTGGTGCGCCCGGTCGCGACGGTCGTGAACTCCCGCCCGATGCACAGGCGAGGGATGACGTGGGCGGCCTCGAGCGCGTACGGGGCCCGGTGGGCGGGGCCGAAGAAGTGCGGCATGACCACGGTGAAGCCGGCATCGACGACCTCCCGGCCGAAGCGCACCACCTCCGGGGTGAGCCCGGGGCTCTCGTGCATGACGATGACGCCCGGCCCCTCACCCTCGGTGTAGGTCGGGTACTCGAAGCCGTCGGCGGCGTGCGAGCCCCGCCGCCAGCCCGAGAGCATCGACATGCACCGACGCTACGCCGAGGTCCGGCGACGGCATACGGCTCAGGCGAGGACCGGGTCACGCGAAGTTACGCTGTTCACCATGGTGACCACTGCTCCCGCCCCGCGCGGACGGTTCGCCGGGCTGCTCGCACCGTCGGAGCGAGACCCCGCGCCGGTCACCGAGGCGGGCGCGCGGAGCGGCCTGCGGCGCGAGACCGTGCTGGTGCTCGGGGTCAGCCTCGGCTCGTCGGCCGTGTACGCCGTCCTCAGCATCATCGAGAAGCTGACACGGCCGGTGCCCCTGTCGCAGCAGACGACGGCGATGAACCAGTCGGCGACGCCCGGACGCCCGTGGCTCGACCTCGCCTACCAGCTCGCCGGGATCGTGCTCCCGCTGGTTGCCGTCGCCCTGGCGCTCTACCTGCTCAACCACGTGCGCCAGCCGGCGGTCGACGTGCGGGCGGGCCACTTCGTCGGCCTCGACCGACGCGAGCCGGCGCGCGACCTCGCCCGTGGCGCGGGTCTCGCCGCCCTCATCGGCATCCCGGGCCTCGGCTTCTACTTCTTCGCCAAGGCGATCGGCATCAACACCCAGGTGTCGGCGGCCAACCTCGAGGCCGTGTGGTGGTCGGGCCCCGTGCTCGTCCTCGCCGCCATCGAGAACGCGGTGCTCGAAGAGGTCATCATGGTCGGCTACCTGTTCACGCGCTGGCGCCAGACGGGCTGGTCGTGGCCGCTCGTCATCGGGCTGTCGGCGCTGATCCGCGGGTCGTACCACCTCTACCAGGGCTTCGGTGGCTTCGCCGGCAACATCGTCATGGGCCTCGTGCTCGGCCTCGTCTTCGTGCGCACCCGCCGCGTCATGCCGCTCGTGGTGTGCCACTCGATCCTCGACATCGTCGCGTTCGTAGGCTACTCGGTGCTGCGGACGCGGGGCGTCTCGCTCTGAGCCTCGAACGCGAGTCCACCTGTCACGACAGGGAACTCGACGTCTGGACTCCTATGCCGTTCACGACCGATGCCCGTCGCCCGCGACGACGAGGCCGCCGATGGCATCGCGCGCACCGTCCTCGCCCCTACCCGCGACGGAGCCGGCCTGTCCAAGGCACTCTTCCGCCGCCGCCGCGATGGACCGCGCCGACGCCGCAGCACGCGCTGCGCGCGCTCAGGGCCACCCTCGTTCGCTCGACGAGCTGCGCGCGGACTACCTGACCGGTGTGGCCATCCGCGGCTGGCCCGACGACGACGGCTTCGCGCGCACCACTCCCGTGCCGGCGGGTCGGGTCTTCGTGGTCGTGCCGTTCACGACGGCCGTCGGCCTCGACGACTCGCCCTGCGAGCTCCCCGGCTACGGCTGGTCAGTGCGCAGGAGGCCCGCGAGATGATGACCGCCGGGGGGTCTGTCTGGCAGACCCTCCTCGCCGACATCGACCCCGGCGCGCTCCCGCAAGGGCTACCGACTCAGTCGTGCGCTGGTCGAGCACGTCCGCGCCGTCGACGGGGTGTGTCGTGGTCCAGGCTGTTGCGTGGAGGCACGCCAGTGCGATCTCGACCACGACGTCCAGTGGCCGGTCGGCCCCACCGACGTCTCGAACCTCACCGACAAGCACCGCCAGCACCACCGCGTGCGCAGCGCCGGCTGGTTCGAGGCACAGCGAGACGACGCGGTCAGGGTCACCTGGCGCACTGCCCCAGGCCGCACCTACGTCACGCTGCCCAAGGACCGGCTCGACGGGTCCGACCGCCAGACCTCCCGCCGCCATCGGCTGCGAGCCCAGCGCCGACCGGGCCCGGGGGCAACCTTGGCGACGCCACCGGGCGCGGCGCCGACGACCACCGCTCTGCCGACCGTGACCCACCACCCTTCTGATCCCCCTGCCGCACGCCTCTCGCGGCGGAGTGCGGCCGACTCAGCCGCACTGCATACGATGGCGCCCATGAACTCGGCCAGACAGGTGCGCGCGCGCCTGCTCGGAGACCCGGCCGACGACTTCCGACTCACCCGTCGCACGGCCGGCCGGCTCGCGTGGCTCGGTTGGGCGGGGCCACTCTTCTTCACGCTCGTCGGCGGCGTCATGCGGTTCTGGCACCTGGGGGCACCGCACAAGCTGGTCTTCGACGAGACGTACTACGTCAAGCAGGGCTGGTCGATGGTCCTGTACTGGTTCGAGATGAAGAACGACCAGGTCCTTCAGGACGCCTCACAGGTCGACCAGCACTTCACCGCCAACGACCCGTTCATCTACGGCACCGAGGGCGACTTCGTCGTGCACCCGCCGGTCGGCAAGTGGCTGATCGGCTGGGGCGAGGTGCCGTTCGGCATCCTCAACTCTTTCGGGTGGCGATTCGCGGTCGCACTGGCCGGCACCATCTCGATCTTCATGCTCGGCCGCATCGCGCGACGGCTCTTCCGCTCTGATCTGCTCGGCACGGTGGCCGCAGCCCTGCTCGCCTTCGAGGGCCACCACTTCGTCCACTCGCGCACCGGGCTGCTCGACATCTTCGTCATGTTCTTCGGGCTCGCCGCGTTCGGTGCCCTGCTCATCGACCGCGACAAGGCGCGCGAAGTCCTCGCCCGCAAGGTCGGTGACCGGCCCCGCGCAGCCATGTCGTGGCTTGGCCCGTGGCTCGGTTGGCGGCCGTGGCGTTGGGTCGCGGGGATCATGCTGGGCCTGTCGGCCGGCGTGAAGTGGTCGGGCCTCTACTTCCTCGTCTTCTTCGGCCTGCTCACCGTGCTCTGGGACCTCGGCGCCCGCCGCGCCGCCGGCGTACGCGGCTGGACCGTCGGCACGGTCGTCAAGGACGGCCCGTACGCGTTCGCCCAGCTCGTCGTCACCGCCGTCGTCACGTACGTGGCGAGCTGGACCGGCTGGATCCTCAGCAAGGGCGGGTCGTTCCGCACCTGGGCGCAGAACAATCCCGACACCACGCACGCGTGGCTGCCCGACTGGTGGCGCTCGCTGTGGGCCTACCACCAGCAGATGTACGCCTCCACGCAGGCGATCAACAGCCCGCACCCCTACCAGACCAACCCATGGTCCTGGCTGATCCAGGGTCGCCCGACGTCGTTCTTCTACGAGGGGCCGAAGAAGGGCGCCGAGGGATGCCTCGTCGACCAGTGCAGCAAGGCGATCACCTCGATCGGGACCCTGTCGATCTGGTGGGGCGCGACCCTCGCCATCTTCGTGCTGCTCTTCATGTGGGCGCTTCGCCGCGACTGGAGGGCCGGGGCGATCCTCTGCGGCCTGTTCGCCGGCTACCTGCCGTGGTTCTTCCTCGGCAACCGCACCATCTACTCCTTCTACGAGGTCGCGTTCGTGCCGTGGGTCGTGCTCGCCTGCGTCTACGTGCTCGGGCTCATCGTCGGTGGGCGGGAGTCGTCGTTGACCCGACGCCGGGTGGGATACGGCGTCATGGGTGGCTTCGTGCTGTTGACGATGGCGTTGTTCGCCTTCTTCCACCCGATCTACGTCGCCGACGTCATCCCGCTCTCGGAGTGGCAGGCCCGGATGTGGTTCCCCAGCTGGGTCTGAGAACCCTGCTGCACGGGTGGTCCTCCACGTGTCGGCCCGATTCGGTATGCCGGTCGGCGTGGTGTTATCTTTTCTTCCGCACCTGGGGCTGTGGCGCAGTTGGTAGCGCGTCTCGTTCGCAATGAGAAGGTCAGGGGTTCGAATCCCCTCAGCTCCACCAGACAGAAACCCCGTCCCACCTGCGGAAACACGCCGCGAGGGGCGGGGTTCTCTCTTTGTCATCCGCCCTTCTCCTGCCGATGTGTCCCCCCGGTGTCCCCCGGGGTCACATTGAGCCTCGCCAGACCGGCCAGATCGGCACCCGTTCCGAGGAAGTGCAGGTAGCGGTTCGTGGTGCCGATGGACTCGTGACCCATCCACGCCTGGACTGTCCCGGGGTCCACTCCGCGAGCCAGCCAAAGGCACGCAGCGGTGTGGCGCAGGTCGTGAATCCGCCGCCCTCGACCCGTCGTCGACCACTGCAGGCTGCGCAGGACGGCCGACCGGTGGAGCTGCGACCCGCGCTCGGTCACCAGGAGCAGGTCGCCCGGCGCCTTGCCAACGCTCAGACCCCGAATGATCGGGAGCACCCGGTTGGCGAGGGGCACGCGACGCGACAAACGGCCCTTGGTCGACTTCACCGCACCGCCCTCCGGTTGCGATCGCCGGACCAGCAGGCCCGGGGTCGGGACCTCCACGACGTCGGCCACCCGGAGCGAACGTGCCTCCGCCCACCGCAGGCCGGTCCACGCGAGAACGAGAAAGATGTCCGCGAGCCGTGGCTCCGCTGCATGCCAGGTCGCGTAGACCTCCTCGAGCTCGCCTTCGCTGAAGGGGTCCATCTCGTCCGTCTCGTCCGACTGACGCGGCACACGCACGCCGGTGACCGGGTTGCCCAGGATCAGCTTCTCGCGCACGCACCAACTGAAGAACGACGACAGGCTGGCGCGGTAACGCACGACCGACCCCTCGGCTAGACCGACTGCCAGCAGCACCTCGAAGGACCGGGCCACCTCCCGGCCCGAGACGGCGGAGACCTGCAGCGCCAGCATGCTGGTCGGCATCAGGCGCGGCAGATCCCGGTCTGCTCGGTAGGTCTTCGCGGCCACGGTGACCCGACGAATCTCGAGCCACCGCTGGACGAGTGGCCTGACGCGCTCACGTCCGGCCCGCGGGTCGACCCCGCCGGCCAAGGCGGCCCGCTCCCGGTCGAGCCAGGCCTTGGCCTCGCGGCGGGTGTCGAAGACCTTGCTGGCGACGCCGACCCGGCCACTCTTGAGCCGTGCTCGGAAGCGGCCGTTGGGCATCTTCGAGATGCTCATGCCGCCATCCGTTCGATCCACTTGGTGACGTCCTCGGGGCGATACCGCGGCGCGTACGGCGACAACCACACGACCCGCGGCCCGTGACCTGTCTGACGCCACCGGCACAGCGTTGCTGGCGAGACCTGCAACGCGACTGCCACCTCGCGCGAGGTCAGCAGCACCGGCAGAAGCGGGACCTTCTGGTCCCCTGACTTCTCTACTTCCATGTCCGAACTCCTCTCTCTGTCAGTCGTTCTGGTGCTTGATCGCTGCCCGTTCTTGGGCGTACTCGCGGGCGCGGGCGGCAGCAGCTTTGGCGAGCTCGACATCGCCGTCGGTGTCCCACCCGGATCCGGCGTAGGTCCAGTTCCGGATGACGAGGGTGGTCTCCTCGACGTCGGCTGCCAAGAGGTCGTCGAGGTCGCGGACGTCGAGGCTCCGGCCCTCGCGGTTCGCGGCCGCCAAGGCCCGCTCGTACCGGACCCGTCGCTGGCGCAACTGCCCGAGGGTGACCGAGTAGCGGCGGGACTTGGTGGAGAAGTGTCCGCGGAAACCGAGCATGTGCCGCCATTTCCAAAGCAGCCCGTAGGGGTGTTCCCGCAGCGCGATGCCGTCGCGGCGGGCGTCGGCGTGGATCCGGTCGGTCACCTCAGCGATGGTGGCGCGCAGCCGGCGCGCGTGGGGGCTGTCGGTGCCGGTGGAGTCGGTGGCGGACTTCGTCGCGTACTTCGCCAAGTAGCCGGCGACCTGCTCCGGGGTCAGTGCCCGGTCCGGGTCGTCGGTCCTGCGCGCGGTGGCGATGGGGCGGGAGTCGAGCTGGGCGCCGAACCGGAGCCGGCGCACCACATCCGCCTCGTGCAGCGGCGGCGCGTCGAAGACCACCCCGGCGGCGGCCTGCTCGACGAGCCGGGCCAGGAGCGCGGCGGTCAGTCCGGTCGGCGCTGACGCGAACCCGTCCGCCGACTTGGGGCCGTCGAGGCGGATGAGGGTGTGGAAGTGGACGATGCCGCGCTGCTGGTACTCGGCGACCTTCGCGTACTGCACCGTCACGAGCTCCGCGAGCCGGGACTCGGGGACGCCTAGGTGCTTCGCGAGGGTGCGGCGCAGGTCGATGGTGAACCGGCGCCACAGCTCGGGCGCCCACCATTGCCAGACGAGGTGGCTCTCGTAGTCGTAGCAGTCCCGACACCGGGGCTGCCCGACCTGCTCGTCCCCATCCCCATGCCGGGTGTGGCAGACCGTCGGGCGGCCGTGCTCGCAGACCCGGTCCTGGCGCTTGATGGTGAAGGGGCGGCAGGTGCGGCCGCCGCGGGTGCCGTGGACGAGCCCGAACGAGGGAGCGGTCAGGGTCGCGAAGACGAGCGGGTTCTCGCTCACCTGCTCGGGGACGCCCTTGCCGCCGGTGACACCGGCCCGAATGAGGTGGAAGGTGTCTGCCGCGTACAGCCGGGAGCAGGACGGGCATTCGACGGCACGACGGTTCCCGCACCGCACGTGCAGCACCCCGAGCGGACTGTCGGCCGAGGAGAACGACGAGATGACCTCGCCCGTCTTCACGTCGACGGTGTCGGAGTGGCCGTGCAGGCGAATCGGCTTGGCGCAGTGCCCGACCCGGGAGGCGGCCTCGGACCAGGCGTCGAAGTCCCGGGACAGCAGCCGGGCGACGACCTGGGCCTCGGTCGTGGCGTCGAGGTGACCGAGGTCTAGCGGGTGGCCCTCACCGGCAGGGCGCTCACCATCTTGCTCGGCGGCGCGCAGGGGGACGGCGTCCCAGACGCGGTCTCGTGTTGCCCGGGTCATCGTCGGCCACCCCCTTCCCTATCCGGTCCGGGTGGGTGTGCCGTGCAGGTACTGCGGCTCCCGCTGCACGGCACACCCGGTCCGAAGGGCGGCCCAGAAACGATCGAGAAGAAGATGCCGGCGTCGCGGGGAGCCGCGCACACGCCAGGTCACGTCAAGAGATCACGAAGAAGATGGCGGACCAGTCGATGCGTGTCGTGTGTGTGGCGGCTATTCGTGTGGATGGCCTCTGGCCGGGGTGGGGAGCCGACCCCCTGGGCATCAAGCCCGCATGTTTGTCAGTTCAGGTTTTGTGTAGGTATGTCCGCACTCCCAGAATCCACACCCAGGGCGCCGAACCACGAAGAAACACGCCGCGTGTCGCGCGATCGAAGTTTCACCCACATGCCGAATAGCGGACGTTGCGGTCCTGCCCATGGCAATGACGCTGAGTCGAGCCGAGCTATGCGCCGTGGACCAATCTGAGACGGCCAGAATGGACCGGGTGTTAGGTTCCCGCGCATGGGGAGGATCCGAGGTCCATGGAAGTCCATCGTGACGGCATGCGTCGGGCTAGCGCTGCTGTCTCTGCTGTTCAACATCACGCTGCCTGCAGAACTTGAGGGCAACCTCCAGGCCTGGTCGTTCGTCCGTAAGTCCATCGGCAACGTGCTCAACTCCGGTACCGCTTGGGCAGCCGTCGCCTTCTACGCTGGTTGGAAGATGGCCAAGCCGTGGACGGCGTTTTTGGTCGGCATCGGAGCAGCCGTCGCCACGCTGCTGATCCACTACGTGGTCGGATCCGCGCTGCACATCTATGAAGCAGGCGAAGTCGGAATGAACGGCATCTGGTTCCAGGCAGCCGTAGTGCTGTGTGGACCTATGGGCCTGGTGGGTTGGTTGGCCGCTCGGCGGGGATGGCTCAGCCTTCTCGCGCGCCTCGTTGTCCCGTTGGGGGCGATCATGGAGCCGTTCGTGCTCAGGAAGTTCGACAACTACCCGCCTAATCGACCTTGGGCGGTTCAGTATTCCGACATGACAAGCGGCGTCATCCTCATCGTCCTGGGTGTTCTAGCCGCCGGCTATGTCCTTCGGCGCGGACCCGCAGGTCTGCGCCACACACGCGGCCGCGCAGATGGCGGCATCGAGAAGCGCGCCACTGAATCCCTCGCGTCCTGAACGAAGACTCCGCCCGCTAGGAACGGGATCTCCGATCATGCCGCAGATCGCGCGGTTCACGGGACCGGACGTTGAGCGCTGGCATGCCAGTCTTCCCTCATGACGTGGACCGACTTCCGCGAGCCCTGGCACCGAGCCGACGGTGACAGCGCTCGGACGTTCGAGGCTGAAGCGGCGGCAGAGATCGCTGACGGCCACGAACTGCATGGGCTGGACCTGATCGCCATCGCAACGTGCGAGGGCTGTGACTCCGTGGTCTATCGCGGATCGGACGGCACCTTCGCGATCGTGCATCTCAGCTGGACCACGAAGCGCGAAACCCCGCCATGGCCGCGCACAACCCGATTGGGGGGTTTCATCGCGGCCGAAGCGGCGATGGATCAACACGAGCACTGACCGCTCATGCCGCTCTGAGGGCGACTACGATCGCCCGACCATGCCGCGGGGCGTGCCCTACTGCGCGCCTCGTCGGTGCGACTTTCGAAGGGTGTGGGTCTCTGTGTCGACCGGGGGCGCGTCGTCGTCGCGGTTCGTTCGCGAGGCAGCCGTAGTGGCCTGCGGTACCGTTCACGCGCCGCCTGCAGGGGGCGGCGGCTCACAGGGGAGCTCAGATGCTCGATGCGAATGATCCAGATCCGGTCGCCACGCCGGTGGTCGGACTGCACGGGGTGACCGTGCGCTACGGCCGTGCGACGGCCCTCGACGACGTGTCGGTCTCGTTCGGCCCTGGCGTCACCGGGCTCCTCGGCCACAACGGGGCCGGGAAGTCGACATTGATGGGCGTGCTGATCGGGCTGGTCCGCCCGAGCGCCGGGGAGGTGCACCTTTCCGGGGTGGCGGTCAACAGGCGTGGCTCCCGGGCGCAGTTGCTGCAGTCACTTGGCGTTCTGCCGCAGCGCTTCGAGGCGTTCCCCTCCTTCCGGGTGCGTGAGTTCCTCGAGTACGCCGCCTGGCTGCGCCGCGTACCGGTGGCCGAGACAGCCGGTGCCATCGATCGGGCCTTGGCTCTGGTCGGGCTCACCGCACTGGCTGACCGCCGCATCAAGGACCTGTCCGGCGGGATGCAGCAGCGGGTCGGCATCGCCTGCGCCGTGGTGCACCGCCCACGTGTCCTGGTCCTGGACGAACCCACGAACGGCCTCGACATCGAACAGCGCGCCGCCTTCCGCGACATCGTCCGATCCCTGGATCCCGGCACCACCACGATCATCAGCTCGCACCTGGCCGAGGACGTCGCCGCTGTGTGCCACCGAGTCGTCGTTCTGCAGCAGGGCCGAGTCGTCGCCGAGGACAGTCTCGCCGGACTCATCGCCGGGACACGACCACCGGCCGAGCCGGCCACACATGCCGGTGACGCCAGTGACGCCATCCCGGTCGTCGTGGACGGTCCCGGACTGGAGCAGGCCTACCTTCGCGTGCTGGCCGCGAACGGCCGATGAGCACCCGGACCCGCAGCCAGCCGCCCGCGTCCACGCTCGCGGCCGACCCTCGACAACACCGGCTGTCGGAATGGCTGTGGAACCGGGTGTGGAACTGGCTGTGGCACGAGTTGCGCACCACACCGGCCCGGTGGCCTGCCCTGGGGCTCGCGGTTACCGGGGTGCTGTCTGCGCTGACCGGGTCGCCGCACTGGGTGGGACGCTGG
Organism: Terrabacter sp. 2RAF25; assembly: GCF_052115265.1. NCBI lineage: Bacteria > Bacillati > Actinomycetota > Actinomycetes > Micrococcales > Intrasporangiaceae > Terrabacter > Terrabacter sp. 2RAF25. The sequence continues at coordinate 252,409 of NZ_JBFRGJ010000006.1, read as the reverse complement.
AACGACACGACCCTGTTCGCGCACCTCTACGGGTCGATCGTCGTCGGAATCGTCAGCGGCATCGTCGCGGCCCTCATCGTTGGCCGCTCGCAGTCGCGAGGCGTGGCCGTCCTGGAAAAGACCGGGCTGCGCTCCGGGCCGGCAGTCGTGGCGCGGTCCGTTCTGCCGGTGTGGGTGCTGGCTGCCGGCGCGTTCCTGCTCGTGCTCGCGGCTGCGGCGGTGCGCACCGTGTTCGTGTCCGGCAGCGGCTCGCCGGCGTGGGGTGTCTTCGTGATCACGTTGTGCCTGCTGGCGTTCCAAGTCGCTGTCGGCGCCTTCCTCGGGGCGTGGCTGCCCCGGTGGGCGGCGGTCGTCGGGACCGGTGTGCTGCTCTACGGGGCGCTCGTGCCGGTGTACCTGCCCGACGCCGAACGCACCTGGGGACGCCTCTACCCGGTGATCCAGCAACGCTGGGACGACGACGTCGTCCAACACGCGGCACGGATGTTCAGCGCAGGCGCCTGGCTCCTCGCGGCCGCCGGCCTGCTCCTGGTGGCCGCCGGGTCGCGTCATCGCTCGACACGGCCCTCGGGCCGGACCGCGGTCACCGCCCTGCTGCTCGCGGGCGCTGCCGCCGCGGGCGTGCTCCTGCCGCAAGTCGCCCGCGGCCAGCAGTGGATGTCCACCGCCGCTGCCGCGCGTCTACTCCAGTGCGCAGAGCACGACTCGGCGCGCGTCTGCGGCTACTCCGCCACCCGGCAGGACCTCGAGATGCTCGCCGCCGCCTTCGCGGACCTGCGCCGAGCCGGCGCCGAGCTCGACTTCCTCCCCGCCCAGCTCGTCGAAAGCGGCGCACCGGTAGCCCCCGGGGAACCAGGCGCGCCAGCCGAGATCTGGGACACCTCCCGTGACCGCACCGCAGCCTGGAGCGCCGACCCCTCGGGGGTGATCGACCGGTCCCGTGCGGTCGAGCTCGTGGCCGCCGCCATCGTTCCCGTCGTCGACCAGGACTGCCTCCGCAGCGAGTTGGCCGCACGGACCGACCTCGACGCCAGCCGGGACATCGCCGCGACACTCACCGACCGGATCACCTCCACCGTCTCCCGGCCTGACGACACCCCGGCCCACGACCAGCTGGTCCACCTGCCGCCCAACCAACAAGACGCCTGGATGAACCAGGCCGTCGCGGCCGCCGCGGCGTGCCGACCGCTCCCACGGGTACCCACACCGTGAACCCGCCGTCGACCTCCGCGAGCCCGGCACCGCGATCACCGCGATCACCGCGGCCACGCGGACCACGACCCGGCGCGGCTCCCTGGCGCGGACCCTGGCTGATGGCCAGAGGACTGGGCATTCCCGCGACGCTGGCCACCTCAGCACTCATCGTGATCGCCTTCGCCGTGCCCGCATCCCTCGCGCTACCCGTCGGCGTCCTGACAAGTGTCACCCCAGCCGTCATGCCGCTCTACCTCGTCCAACCCGTCCCCCTCGCCATGCTCCTGGGACGCAGCTGCCACAGCCCCGCAGCACGGCTGGAGGCCACCGCACCCCGCCGGGCCCGCCACACCCACGCGGGCCTCCTCGGCGCCCTCATCGCCACCACCCTCGCCATGCTCGCGATCAACCCCGCCCTGACCCGCGACAGCTACGCCCTCGTCACCGCCTCCTACCTGGGGTCCGTCGGACTGGTGTGCACCGGCGTCGCCCTGCTCGGACGCGTCGGCGTCCTCCTGCCAGCGGCCTACCTGTGCCTGCTCACCGTCCTGGGCACCTCCGACAACGGGCAACCGGCGTCGTGGGCCTGGACCATGCAGCCCACCCCAACCGCACTCGCCACCGGTGTCGCACTGCTCGCAGTCGGCGCCCTCGCTCTCGCGGCACGCTGGAGAACAACCAAGCGCGACCAGGAATGAACGCCTCACCTTCCACCCCGCATGACCGCCCCTGACCTACCTCCCGACCCACCTCCCGACCTACCTTCCCCGGGCCGGCGGTCCTGCCAGCGGCCGCCGCTCGACGATCAGTGGTCGTCTGAGCCCGCGCCAACGTTCGCGCATGCCGCGCACAGACCGTCCCCTCGTGCCGCGAGCCTCGTGCAGTCGAGGCGCGCAATGTTCGTATTCGCCGAGCGGCCCGGGCCGAGGCGGGCCATGCAAAACTCGCCCATGCCCACCACCATGACGGAGCACGATGAGCGCAGAGTGGGGCCGCTGCCCGGCCGTCACCTCAAGCTCGCGCTTGCCATCTCTGTTGTGGTCCTTCTGGCAGCAGTCCTCACTGGGTGGCATGTGTGGACTGATCGCCAACCCACGATCTACTCCGCGATCGATGCCTACACCTCCGCTGTCGAATCCGGAGACCGAACTGCTCTCGAAGCGATCATTGCTGAGGGCCCTGGACGGGAGGCGCTCCTTCAGCGGCATGCGGGAAAGCCGAGCACTGTCACCGGCGTGACGACGGACATGAGCGTCTCAGCCGTGTGGTGGCAGCTAGAGATCCGCTACGAGCTTCCCGGACAAGAGCAGACCAGCGAGCATCTGCTGGTGCACCCGCGCAGTGAATCGCCCGACCGCCTGATCGACTACGCCATCAGCCCCGCTCCCTGAGGCAGCTGGCGACGGACTCCTAGGGCGCCGTCCGCTTCTGCCGCCGGTCGGACGACCCCGGCTTCCGGCGCACTGACGAAGATCCGTGTGTTGGGGGTCAGTACGGTCCAGAGGGGAGGTTGCTAAACCACATCACCGCCTCCGAGGCAGGCGCACCATGCGGCTCGTCCACGGCCAACCGCAGGTAGAACGGAACCATCTCGAGGCTGCCCGATTGCTCAGCCAGGCGCTGGATCGGCATCAGTAGGCCGAAGCGGCCCTCGAGCTGGCGCCAGGTGAGACGAACGCCAGGCTCGGGGTCAAGGTCCGGCGGCACACCCCGGCTCACCCAAACGACCTCGATACTCTCGACCTCGCCGCCGTTTCGTCCGGAGCTCCTGGACGAGCGGAACCCTTCCACCGCCTGGCGAGCCGCGTCCATCAAGGACATTCCAAGGGGAATCGCAGGCCCCGCTACGGCGTCGTCCCGTCCGCTAGTCATGTTCACATACTGGTGCAGGCCGAGCCGGTCTAAACGCACGGACATGCCGCTCTCATGGCATCTCACAACGTCAGCCGTGAGGCTCACCAAGTTGGAAGACCTCGTCGCGCACTCGGCGGGACTCATCTGCGCCGGCCCATGAGACCGCGTACTCCACCCCTCTCCAAGTGAAGCGTCCTTCGGACCAACTCCTCACTTCACCCGCGACGTCCTCGGGCTGGTCAACCGAGTCGTCGAGCATGTCGCCGTCGTCCAGCATCACGAAGCCGGCAGAGACTTCACGTTGCGGCGACCATCTTCGCCACCACAAGTGACCGCCCTCCCGCTGGGCCTCCACCCAGAGGGCGTACGAAGACCCAACCCCGAGAGCCCGATGGGTGGATGAGCCGGCCCGCTCGCTCACGGAAAGGATCCAGCTGAACAACGCGAGAATCATCGAACACTGGACGCCGAGGCACAACGCGATCATGACAGCGATACGCCGAAATGCCTTCGCCGAGGCGAACATCCGCTACTGCCGCCGACCGCGCGTGGCGAGTGCGGGCGTGGGCCACGCATCTGGGTCAGTCCTCGGGGGGCGGAACAATCCAGCTCGCCCGTGGACCTCTGACCGTGTAGCTCCATGTGTCGCCACTGCTGCTCCACCCGGCGGGCAGGCGCTGGATGGTGCCGGCACGTGGCGTCGTGATCTCCACCTCGCGGAGTCCGCGACTGGTGGCCAAGGACTCGACGTTCGAGACTGGGCGATCGCCGCGGATAACGACCACCGCAAGTCCGGGCAACGCACCCAGCGGAGCGAGGTCGAGCGGGGATGAGTCCGCGGGCAACTTCAGGTCGAGAGCGTTCAGTGAGGTGCATCGGGCGAGTGGCGCGAGGTCCGCGACTCGAACCGGCGCCAGTCGCAGTTCTTCCAGCCCAGCGGAAGCAATGGAGTCAAGGTCGACGTCGAAAGGCGCAGCGGAAGCGACACGGATGGTGGTCGGCCTCGACCGCAGGCCGTCCAGCAGACCAGGACCCCCATGCGCAACAGGATCGAACATCTCAATGCTCAACGTCTCGAGGTCGCGCAGTTCGGTGAAACCGACGACGCGACACCCGCCGGCCATCAGGTGCCTCAGCCTCGTGAGCGGCCCGACGTCAAGGGTGGACACCTTCGTGGTTCCAGTGCGCACGCGAAACGAAGCCGTCAGTGACACCAGGTCGGTGCACTGCGAAACCCATGACAGGTCCCGGGTGTGCCCCTCGATCTCGAGCCAGCGCAGGCCCGGCAGCTTCGCCGCCTCCGGTGGCTGGGCATTTCCCCGGTTGCGCCATAGAACGCCGGCGCAGCCATAGGCGAGGTACGCCGCGTAGCAGTCATCGTCCCAAGGGCCGGTGACGTCCAGCCGGCGGTAGTCACGGCCCGGGAAGAGGATCCGGGTCAATCGGTATGTGCGACCACGACGTGCAACGGCCACCCAGCGATCTCCTCATGTCCAAGACGTCTCCAGCTCTCGGCCAACGTTCAATCAGCCGCCCGAGCACGCACTGCAATGATCCTTCCACGCCATAGTCGCCAAGATGGAACGCGCGCAAGTGCCGCGCTGAGGACGGCTACGCTCGTCCGAATCTGTCGCTGCCAGTGCGCGCCGCTCAGGGACAGCGGGTTGGCATTCGATTCGGTGAAGAGTTTCTGTACTGGCTCAAGCTGCGCCCCCGGCGCAGAAAAGCGCGGGGACCCGCGGCAGGGACCCCGCGCTGCGGGCGGCGCTGGCGCGCCGTCCTCGCGCACCCCGCCGCCCCCACGCTTCTTCACGAGCTCATGGCGGAGCCCGACGCGTTGACGACACTCGCACTCTCCCTCTCGTCGATAAGCCCGGGCACAGACGCCTGGACGAGGGAGGCCCCAGCCGTTGTGTGCCTGGCCGGCTCCTACGGAGGACCACTGCCCACCTCCAGCGCGCGGCGAGGACGACGACCCGCTCGGCTGGCTTGCACGAGCGCCTTCCGCGCGGCACCTCACTGCTCGGAGCGTTCCCGTCACTGCGCAGACCCGCGTGCTCGAGTCGTGTCCCCCCGGTGTCCCCCGAGCCCCGAAACTCCCGTCCGACAAGGGTGCCGAGGTAACGCATGCGCAGCACCAGGACGAGCATGATCAGAACCCTGCACCTGTTCGCAATGAGAAGGTCAGGGGTTCGAATCCCCTCAGCTCCACCACCGAGAAACCCCGTCCCACCTGCGGAAGCACGCCGCGAGGGGCGGGGTTCTCTCTTCGTCATCCGCCCGTCTTCTGCCCGTCGTCGACGACTGCAGACCCGCGGCGCGGCCGAGCGGTGCAGCTGCGATCCGCGGTCTGTCATGAGCAGCAGGACTCCGGGCGCCAGACCGACGATGTCGTTCCTCAGGGATCGTGGGCGATCGGCTCACCCGGGCGCCTGAGAAGCGGTGAGTCAAGGGTCCGATGTGGCGGGTCCGGGGAGGCGGCACCGGTGCGTCGACGCTCCGCGCCTCCTGTTGTGTCGCGCAGTCCGCCGTGCCCGCCGTGCCAGTCAAGGACGAGCAGCGTGGCGTCGTCGGCCAGGACCGGACCCGCGACCTCCAAGACGAGGTCGGTCAGCCGGCGGGTGGTCTCGCGAGGGTGCAACGCCCGGGTGAGGGCGATCTCGGCGACCAGGTCGAGGGTCGCCGCACCGCGCTCGAGCATGCCATCGGTGACGAGGACCAACCGGTCGCCCGGGTGCAGGGTGATGTCGGTGGATCGGTAGGTGGTCTCCTCGAACAGGCCCAGCGGCACGTCCACCGGGAGCCGGACCGCGCTGGTGGCGCCGTCGCGGCACAGGTAGGGGGCCACGTGGCCCGCGTTGAGCAGTGCCAGAACGCCGGTGCGCAGGTCCAGGCGCCCCAACATGCCCGTGGCGAAGCCCTCCGATCGAGTGTTGGAGGAATGCTCGTACAGGGCGCGGTTCGCGGCCTGTGCCTGCTCGAGGAGGGAGCCACCCTGTCTGCGGGTGTTGCGCAGGCTTCCGACGCACAGGGTGGCCGTCAGGGCACTGGCCACGCCGTGACCCATGGCGTCGGTCAGCGACAGGTGCAGCACGTCGCGGCCCAGGCAGTAGTCGAAGGTGTCACCACCCACGGACGCGGCCGGCTCCAGCCACGCCGAGAGCGTGAACGCCCCGGCCTCGCAGGTGAACGCCGCCGGCAGCAGGCGCCGTTGGATCTCCGCGGGCAACGTGAACGTGGCGCTGCGTTGCGCCCACTCGAACAGGTCCGTATGCCTTCGGTTCGCGATCACGACGAACGACAGCACGTGACCGATCCGCGCGATCTGCAACAGCGAGTCGGTATCCGGGGCGGTAGGCAGGGACAGCTGGAGCAGCCCGAGCACCTCGCCACGCTCCGTCACCGGCGCGAGGACCACCCAACGGGCGCCCGGCCCTCCGGCCGCGTCCGGCGACGGAGCAACGACCTGCACGGTCTGGGTGCGCAGCGCCTCCTCGACCGCGCCTCCGTCGAGGGGAACTCCGACCGCCTGTTCGCCGTCGTCATGCCGGACCTCACCCTCGAGACCCCCGAGGTCGAGCGCCGCCAGATCCTCATCGGACGCACGGTAGGTCAGGCGCACCAGCCCCCGCCCGGAGATGTCCGCGATCAGGAAGAACGCGGCGGAGGCGCTGAGGGCCGCCGCCAGTGCGTCCGTGACCGCAGCCACCGCCTCCAAGGGCGACGCGTTCTCCGCCGCCTCCAGGACCGAGCTCAGTGTCTCCGTGAAGCCGTGGCGCACAGCCATGTTCGGCACGCTACGCCCTGAACACGGCCACGTATTCGTTCCCCCCGGACTACCGGGCACTCGGGGCGTCCGTCTGAGGTGTCTGGGGGTTTCAGCACCCTCGGTCACGGCAGTTCTCAGACCTTCAGCTCGGTCGTCGCGTGAGGAGCGGGCTGTGGACCCGCGTCAGCTCTGACCTCTCGCGTCGTGGACCATGCCTAGACTGCGGTGCCCATCCGTGTCAGGAGCTCGCCGATCGTCTGGATCCCCAGGTCGCCGGGGTGAGCGTGGTCGGCGGCCAGGAACCGGGCCGGATCGTCGAGCCCATCCGGCCCCCCAAAGACGTGGAGGTAGTCGACGCAGCGCGCCCCGTGCCCTCTGGCCACCGAGCAGATCGCGTCGGTCTCTGCCGCAGCCACCTGCGCAAAGAAGTCCCGGCCGAACGTCGCACTCGGGGCATCCCGCATACCGATGAAGGGGTTGTCGACCGACGTGACCCGCACGGGCGTCGTTCTCCCGTTCGTGACCTCGCCGAGCGCGGTGAAGATGGCCTCGTAGTTGCCGACGAGTGCTGGTGCGTATGCCTTGAGGCATGCTGCCAAGGCCTGTCTGGGCGCGCACGTTCCCTGGGGGAAGATCCCGAACGGGTCGACGTCGTTGCTGCCCACTGAGATGACGATGAGGTCACTCATGCCGACGGCCGTCCGGACCTTGGGATCGTTCTGCAGGGCGTCCCGGACGCTCGCGGATGTCGAGTCACCCTCGGCGAAGACGGTGACCTCGACCGGTCGGCCGATCTTCTTCTCGAGTTGGCTGCCGAAAACCCGCATGAACGATCGGCCCTGCCCGTCCTGGGCGGACATGTACGAATCGCCGATCCCCAGGACTTTGAAGGGCTGCAGGACCGGAGCTGGTGATCTGGCCGCAGTGACCGACGTCGACGAGGTCGTCGAGCCCGAGGGAGCCGCGCCCGAGCAGCTCGCAAGCACTGACGCGATGGTCGCAGCACCGACGACGAGCCGAACCCGGCGTCGCCACGACGACTGAGCTGAGCGTTTCATGCCCTGGGGTCCTCTCGTCGACGAGTCACTGCGCTACCAAGGGAGACCGGACATCCGCGTGTGCCGCCGAGCGCTCACCCAGGTGGCTTCACCCAGTCGTCATGGCTCATCATTCGGAGCCAGTCTTCGCCGCCAGCTCGACGAACCTAGAGGTTGCACTTCGACCGCGCCGCACGGGCGCTCGGAGCCGGCCGCCGCAGCGTTGCGCCCGGCGTAGACATAGAGGCCGGCGGGGACGCCCCCGTCCTGAACCTCGATGCTGAGCCAGCACTCCATGCCACGAGAGTACGCGCGCCATCGGCCGTGCCGAGGTTCGTTTTGCCGATGGGGTCTTTGTCCCCATCGGCGATGACCCGGGCTGCGAGAGGACACGTCCGCCCCTGCGGCGTCGCTCCGCTGCTGGTCTCCCTCCTCGATCGCAGGCGGTGGTGGCAGAGGCAGACGAGTGTCGGCGGGGGCGGCTCGGTCGAGGCGTAGCGTGGTGGGCCACAGGAGGCGAGTCGAGTGAGCCAGCCCTTCGCACGTCAGCCGCAGCACGGCCGTTCGTTCACCGCTCCGACCGGCGACGCCGTCACTGTCCTGGCGGGGGAGGTCGAGACCAGTCAGGCGATGAGCGTCCAGGAGATCGTCGTCGCGCCCCTGAACGGACCGCGACTGCATCGTCACTCTCGCGAGGACGAGCTCTGGTACGTCCTGGACGGTGACTTCCGGTTCAAGGCCGGAGGCCGGATGCTGCACGCATCGACAGGCGGCATGGCTTACGGGCCCAGAGGCATCGCCCACTGCTTCCAGAACGTCGGGGCCCAGCCGGGACGGCTGCTCGTGGTGACGGCGCCGGCAGGGCTCGACCGGTTCTTCGAGGACTGGGAAGCGCGTGGCGCGGATCCGAACGACCTCGCCGCCTGGAACGAGGTCGGCGCGGTGGGCGGTCCCGGCCGTACGGCCGGGACCGCCCCGTTTCACGAGAACACATACCAGGCCACACCACGGGCTCGGGGCGGGCTGCGCTGCCGGTTGCGGCGCCTGGCCGCGTCGGTTCGTGCAGCGGGGCTCGGCCGAGGGGCGAGCGAGCAGCGAGGCCAGGGTGGGGGCGGCGCGTCGTGCGCGTCGTCGTGCGGGGCCCCGCCCGTGCCGGGCGGATCTCCGAACTCAGCACTGACGAGAGCCTCGAACTCGAGGTCCACGAGGTCGTCGTCGCTCATCACGATCTCCGTGAACGCCGCATCGACGTCCACGCCGTCAAGGGTCCCGAGCCCGAGCGAGGGACCCTCGGCGAGCCGGCTGGTGACCCGCTCTCGCGCCGGCGTCCTGCCTCGCAGCCGCCGCACATCCATCGACATCGTCGTCACCTCCATCACGTCGTGAGCCGCCATGGATCCACCAACAGATCTGTGGTGTGTGCGATAGATTTTTTGTAGCACCAGCGCCACGTTGATGCAAGACCCGATTCGAGACCCGATTCGAGCTCCGATGACCCCCAGCGCCAACGGCGAGAACGACCCCGAGCGCGGCCTCTACGGCATCGCCGTCGCCGCCGACCTCGTCGGCATGAGGGTGCAGAACCTTCGCCTCTACGAGGCCCGGGGCCTGCTCCTGCCCTCCCGCACGTCCGGTGGCACCCGGCGCTACAGCGACAACGACCTCGTCCGGCTGCGCCGCATCCGGCAGCTCCTCGACGAAGGCCTCAACCTGGCCGGCATCGAGAAGGTGCTCGGGCTCGAGCGCGAGGTCCGCGACCTCGAGTCAGCAGCCCGCCGCCGTCGGAGCTGACCCACGCGGTTCGCGCGGTCGGAAACGACCACCCCGCACCTGCGGCGCGGGCTACACTCCCCGAGGCGACGGCATACGGGCGCGTCGCGGCGACAGCAGGAGGTGGGTCCCCATGTGTGGCGAGCCTCCCAGTCCTACGACCGACGAGAGCTGACCGCTCGAGACCCGCACGACGTGCGACCGGGCTCTCGGCGGCTCTCGTGACGCTGTCCGCCGCCCCTTCGTCCCGCCCCGGGAGGTCGTCATGTCCGAGCGCACCCGCACCACCACCCGCAACCCCATCCGCACCCTCGCCGGCCGCGTCCGTCGACCCGCCACTCACCACGCGTCGCACCCATCGCACCCCGACGACCCGTCGGGTCCCAGCCGCCAGCGGCGACAGGGCGCCAGCGTCGTCGACAGCGCCATCTACGTCGACGGCCGGCGCACGTCGTCACCCGAGAGGCTGGCCGACACGTTCCGTGCCCTGCGTGAGCTTGACGAGTCGGTGGGCTGGATCGGTCTCTACCGTCCGACGCAGGACGAGCTGGCCGCTCTCGCAAGCGAGTTCGACCTGCACGAGCTCGCCGTCGAGGACGCGATCATGGCCCACCAGCGCCCGAAGATCGAGCGCTACGGCGACACCCTCTTCGTCGTACTGAGGGCCGCACGCTACGTCGACGCATCAGAGCAGGTCGAGTTCGGCGAGGTCCACCTCTTCGTCGGCCCCGACTTCGTCATCACCGTGCGTCACAGCGAGGCGCCCGACCTGTCCGCGGTGCGCCGGCGCCTCGAGAGCGACCCCGAGCTGCTCGCGCGGGGTCCCGAGGCGGTGCTCTACGCCATCCTCGACCGGGTGGTCGACGGCTACCTGCCGGTCGTGCGGGGGCTGCACAACGACATCGACGAGATCGAGACGGAGGTGTTTCGCGGCGACCCGGCGGTCTCGCGTCGGATCTACGAGCTGAGCCGCGAGGTCATCGAGTTCGAGCGCGCCGTGCGGCCCCTCGCAACCGTGATCCAGTCGCTCTCGGCCGGGTTCGAGAAGTACGGCACGGACGAGGAGCTGCGCCGCTACCTGCGCGACGTCGAGGACCACCTTACCGCGGTGCGCGAGCAGGTCGAAGGCTTCCGCCACCTGCTCCGCGACATCCTCACGGTCAACGCCACCCTCGTCGCCCAGAAGCAGAACGAGGAGATGAAGACCCTCACCGAGGCGAGCATGGACCAGAACGAGGAGGTCAAGAAGATCTCGGCCTGGGCCGCCATCCTCTTCGCCCCGACCCTCATCGGCACGGTCTACGGGATGAACTTCGACGCCATGCCAGAGCTGCACTGGCGCCTCGGCTACCCGTTCGCGCTCGGCATGATGGGCGTCGTCAGCGCGGCCCTCTGGGGCGTCTTCAAGGGCCGCCGCTGGATCTAGCCCCGCAGGGAGCCGGCGGGGTATGGGTGCTGCATGCCCCGTGCACTCGTCGGCGTCTCCGGGTGGCGCTACCCCTCCTGGCGGGGTGACTTCTACCCGAAGGGGCTCCCCCAGCGTCTCGAGCTGACGTATGCCGCCGAGCGGATGACGTCGATCGAGGTGAACGGGTCGTTCTACTCCCTCCAGCGCCCGAGCTCGTATGCGGCTTGGCGGGCCGCCGCTCCTCCCGACGTCGTGTTCGCGGTGAAGGGCGGACGCTTCATCACCCACCTCAAGGCGTTGCGAGACGTCGAGACCCCGCTCGCCAACTTCTTCGCGAGCGGGGTCCTGGCCCTCGGTGCGCAGCTCGGGCCCATCCTCTGGCAGCTGCCCGAGCGCCTGCACTTCGACCACGACCGGCTGGCCTCCTTCTTCGAGCTGCTGCCGACCACCACGGGTGCGGCAGCCGCCCTCGCCGCGAACCACGACGACAAGGTCAAGGAGGACCGCAGTCTCACGACGACCGAGGTCGACGTGCCACTGCGCCACGCCCTCGAGCCGCGCCACGAGAGCTTCGACTCGGACGAGGCCCGGGGGCTGTGCGCGGAGCACGGAATCGCGATGGTCGTGGCCGACAGCGCCGGGAGGTGGCCCGTGATGCACGACGCGACGAGCGACTTCCGCTACGTGCGCCTGCACGGCGAGACCGAGCTGTATGCCAGCGGCTACAGCGACGAGTCGCTCGACCGGTGGGCCCAGACCTGCATCGAGTGGCTCGGCGAGGGGCACGACGTGCACGTCTACTTCGACAACGACGCGAGGGGCCACGCACCTCACGACGCCCTGCGCCTGCTCGCCAGGCTCGGCACCGACCGCGTCCCACGCGAGCCGTAGACCAGGCGCGGCACTCACCGTGCCGGAGTTGTCGTGCCGGGTGCGAGCGCCGACGGCTGCGGACGGCATACGTTGGCTGTGACCGCGTCCATCGACCCTGGAGGCCCCATGAGCGACCACGTGCAGCACGGACCACGCCCGAGGGCGCACGGATGAACCGCGACGAGCTGCGCGCCGCGCAGACACCGCTCAAGCAGCGTTACCGCGACGAGCCTGCGAGCGCACGGACACCCGTCTCGGCGACCGCGACGTTCGATGTGCCGCCGACCGTCGAGGTCACCACCTGGGCAGGCCCTGTGCGCGCCGGCCTCCACCGCGCCACGGGTGGCGACGGCGCCGACGCGTGCTCGGGCGACATGCTCATGGAGGCCCTCGTCGCCTGCGCCGGCGTCACGCTGCACACGGTCGCCGTCGCGTTCGGCGTCGACCTGCGTGACGTGACGGTGCGTGCCGAGGCCACCTTCGACGTACGCGGCACGCTCGGGATCGACCGGGACGTCCCGGTGGGCGTCATCGCGCCACACGTCGTCGCCGAGGTGACGACCGACGCCGACGACGCCACCCTCGATCGGCTGGCGACGGCGACGGAGCGCTACTGCGTGGTCGGGCAGTCGCTGCGCCGACCACCGACCTTCACGGTGTCGCGCCGTGATCCCGGTGCCGACCCGGCGCCGGCAGCCGTTCGCTAGGTTCGTGTCGTGAGCCGAAGCGTCTACGTCACCTCTCCCGAGGGCCTGACGGGCAAGTCCGCCGTGGCCCTCGGCCTGCTCGACGCCCTCATCCGCGAGGTCGGTTCGGTCGGCGTCTTCCGGCCGCTGACCACCCTCGGCGGGAGCGGCCCGGACGACGAGGTCGACCACATCGTCGAGATGCTCGTGAGCCAGCCCGGCATCGACCAGACGTACGACGAGGCCATCGGCGTCACCTACGCCCAGGCGCACGACGACCCCGACGAAGCGCTGCACGTCATCGTCGAGAAGTTCGGGGCACTCAGCTCCCGCTTCGCCGTGGTCGTGGTGGTCGGCTCCGACTACACCGACGTCTCGACGGGAACCGAGCTGTCGTTCAACGCCCGCATCGCCGCCAACCTCGGGTCGGCCGTGGTCCTCGTCGTGCACGGACGCGGCCGCACACCCGACCAGATCCGCGTCGCCGCCGACGGCGCCGTCGCCGAGCTGCGTGCCCACCACGCCCAGACGGTGGCCGTCGTCGCCAACCGGGTCGAGCCCGACGACCTCGACGAGGTGCGGGCCTCCTTGTCCTCACTGCCTTTTCCCGTCACTGGGGCGATCCCCGAGAACGCCCTGCTGTCGGCCCCGAGTTTCCGCGCGCTCGCCGAGGCCATCGACGCGCGGCTGGTGCTCGGCAGCGAGTCGTGGATGGACCGCGACAGCCTGGGGCTCGTCGTCGCGGCAATGAGCCTGCCGAACGTGCTCGCCCGTATCGGCCCCGACGTCACGATCATCGCCCCGAGCGACCGCAGCGACCTCATCCCGGGCCTGCTCCTCGCGCACCAGTCGGGCACGTTCCCGACCCTGGCCGGCATCATCCTCACCGGCGGCTATCCGATCCCCGAGACCATCGCACGGCTCTCGGCCGGCGTGCAGCAGGACCTGCCGATCGCGCTCACCGATGACGGCACCTTCCGCACGGCCGAGCGGCTCATGCAGGTGCGCGGGCCGATGACCAAGGGGTCACGCAACAAGATCGAGACGGCCCGACGCCTCTTCTCCGAGAGCATCGACGTCACGGCCCTGCTCGCGGCCGTCGACGTCTCCGCATCCGAGGTGCGCACGCCGCTGATGTTCGAGTTCCAGCTGATGGAGCGGGCCCGCGCCGACCGGCGACACATCGTGCTGCCCGAGAGCCAGGACGACCGCATCCTCCAGGCCGCCGACATCCTGCTGCGCCGTGGCGTCGCCGACCTGACGCTGCTCGGTGACGAGACGAAGGTGCGCGCCCGCGGCTCGAGCCTCGGTCTCGACCTCGACGCCGCAGCCGTGGTGTCGCCCACCGACCCCGCACTCGTCGAGCGCTTCGCCACGGAGTATGCCGCCGTGCGGGCCCACAAGGGCATGACCTTCGAGCGCGCCCGAGAGGTCGTCACCGACATCTCCTACTTCGGCACGATGATGGTCCACCTCGGCCTCGCCGACGGCATGGTCTCGGGCGCGGTCAACACGACCGCCCACACCATCCGGCCCGCCCTGGAGTTCGTCAAGACGGCCGACGGCGTGAAGACCGTGTCGAGCGTCTTCCTCATGTGCCTCGCCGACCGCGTGCTCGTCTACGGCGACTGCGCCGTCATCCCCGACCCGACCGCGGAGCAGCTCGCCGACATCGCGATGTCCTCGGCCCAGACGGCGCACCAGTTCGGCATCGAGCCGCGCGTCGCGATGCTGTCGTACTCCACCGGCGCCAGCGGGTCCGGTGCCGATGTCGAGAAGGTCAGGGCCGCAACGGAGCTCGTCACCCAGCGCGCGCCCGAGCTCGCCCTCGCCGGGCCGATCCAGTACGACGCCGCCATCGATCCCGACGTCGGCCGGGCCAAGATGCCAGACTCCCCCGTCGCCGGGCACGCCACCGTGTTCGTCTTCCCCGACCTCAACACCGGCAACAACACCTACAAGGCGGTCCAGCGCAGCGCCCACGCAATCGCCGTGGGGCCGGTGCTGCAGGGTCTGCGCAAGCCGGTCAACGACCTGTCGCGTGGCGCCCTCGTCGACGACATCGTCAACACCGTCGCCATCACGGCGGTCCAGGCCCAGCAGGGAGCATCCCGTTGACCGACACCAACGCCCAGACCTCCGGCCCCACCGCGGCTCCGCCGGTGCTCGTCCTCAACGCCGGGTCGTCGTCGCTCAAGTTCCAGGTCGTGGTGCCCGAGACCGGTGAGAAGCGGGCAGGCGGCACCATCGAACGCATCGGTGAGTCGGGCAGCGACGTGGCCGACCACGCCGCCGCCCTGAAGCGGATGACCGACGACCTGCGCGCCGACGGCGTGGACCTCGACAGCGTCCCGCTGCGGGCCGTCGGGCACCGCGTGGTCCATGGCGGTCCCGACTTCTCCGAACCGGTCGTCATCGACGACGCCGTGCTCGAGCGCGTTCGCGAGCTGAGCGCCCTTGCGCCCCTGCACAACCCGGCAGCCGTGACCGGCATCGAGGCGGCGCGCGAGCACTTCGACGTGCCGCACGTGGCCGTGTTCGACACCGCCTTCTTCTCCTCCCTGCCGCCAGAGGCGTCGACGTATGCCGTCCCGCGCGACCTCGCGCGCAAGCACGCGATCCGCCGCTACGGCTTCCATGGCACGTCCCACCAGTGGGTCTCCCGGGCTGCGGCCGACCTGCTCGGACGGCCGGTCGGCGAGTTGCGCCAGGTCGTCCTGCACCTCGGCAACGGCTGCTCGGCCTCGGCCGTGCGCGGCGGCGTGGCCGTCGACACCTCCATGGGCCTGACGCCGTTGCAGGGACTCGTCATGGGCACCCGCTCGGGTGACGTTGACCCTGGCCTGCACGCATACCTCGGTCGTGAAGCCGGCCTGTCGCTCGACGAGATCGACACGCTGCTCAACAAGAAGTCCGGTGTGCTGGGACTCAGCGGTGTCAACGACTTCCGCGAGCTCGAGAAGCGGCTTGCCGACGGCGACACCGAGGCCCGCCTTGCGTTCGACGTCGTCGTGCACCGGCTCAAGCACTACGTCGGCGCCTACCTCGCGGTGCTCGGCGGCATCGACGTGCTCGTCTTCACCGCCGGCATCGGAGAGAACAGCATCGCCCTCCGCGCCGCCGTGACCGAAGGGCTGGAGGGACTCGGCATCGCGATCGACCGCGCCCGCAACGGTGCCCGATCGAGGCAGGCACGCGTCATCTCGCCCGACGGGTCACCCGTGGTCGTCGCGGTCGTTCCGACCAACGAGGAGCTCGCGATAGCCCGCCAGACCGCTGAGCTCGTGGGCTAGCCGCGCTTCGACTCGAGGTAGGCCCGCAGCGACAGCGGCGGCCGGCCGGTGAGCCGCTCGACGTCGTCGGTGACGCCGTCGAGCTCGCCCTTCGCCACGGCCGTGTAGGTCGAGACCCAGGCATCCACCTGCCAGTCGGGTGCCCCGTAGACCGCGCGCGACGCGTACGCCTCCTCGAGGGTCTCGTCGTGGAAGGTGACCTCGCGTCCGGTGACCTCGCTGACGACGGCCGCCATCTCTGCGAAGGTCAGCGCCTCGGGCCCGGTCAGGCTGTAGGTCTGACCGGCGTGTGACTCGGGGCCGATGAGCACCGCGGTCGCGACTCGCGCGATGTCCTCGTGGGCGACCACCGCGGCCCGCCCCTCCCCGGCCGGCCCGCGGATCCCGCCGTCCTCGCCCATCATCTGGTCGACGAACTCGAGGTAGAGGTTGTCGCGCAGGAACGTCCACGCCATGCCCGAGTCCCGAAGGCGCTGCTCGGTCGCCGCGTGGTCTCGGGCCAGCGTGAAGGTCGCGTCGAGCGCTGCACCGAAGAACGACACGTAGACGACGTGCCGCACGCCCGCGGCGGCCGCGGCGTCGATGAAGGCGTAGTGCTCTGCGAGGCGATCCGCGTTCTCGGCGGCCGAGACCATGAAGAGGGTCTCGACACCCGCCAGCGCGCTCTCGGCGGCAACCCGGTCGGCGTACGCGGCCTGCACCGGCTGCGCGCCCGGGAGGTCGGGTGCGCGACCGACGTCACGCACGAGGAGGCGCTGCGGCAATCCACGGTCAGCGAGGTCGCGGGCGACGAGCCCTCCGAGCCAGCCGGTCGAGCCGGTGACAGCGAGGGCCGGGCGGTCGGTGACGGATGCGTCGGTCATCCCCCGAGCGTACGCAGCCGTGCCGTTCCGCCGATGCGCGATCGTGATCGTGATGCCGGGTTTCACGGCCGCATGGGGAACGGTCGTTGCCCCGTTGGCCGCGCCGGGCAGCATACGGTGTCACCGTGACCGACAAAGCGGCTGACGCCCCCTCCGTCCGGACGCCCGAGCCGGCGCCCCCCGCACCGACCGCGGCCAACGACGTGACCCCTCCCCTCGCGCCCGAGCTGCCCGGCATCGAGGCGGCGGAGGTGCCGCCCGGCATGCGCGTGGCGGCCGACTGGGCGTGGCGCATCCTGCTCATCGGGGCGGCCCTCTACGTGCTGTCGCAGGCGGTGCGCGCCGTCTCCGAGATCATCGTGCCGGTGGCCATCGCGATCCTGGTCACCGCCCTGCTGCGGCCGGTCGCGCTGTGGCTGCAGGCACGCCGGCTCAAGCCTGGCGGCGCCGCGGGCCTCACCGTCCTGGGCGTGCTGATCCTCGTCAGCGCCCTGTTCACGCTCGTCGGGTCGCAGTTCAGCAGCGGCTTCTCCGACCTCACCTCCCAGGTCGCGACCGGCCTCGAACGCATCCGTGACTGGGTGCGCACGAGCTTCAAGATCACCGACGCGCAGTTCGACCAGTACTTCAACACGATCCGCGACAAGGTCAGCGAGTCGGGCAACCTCGGCGACACCGCCACGTCGGTCGGCCTCACGGCGACGCACTTCATCGCCGGCCTCTTCATCGCGCTCTTCTCCCTCTTCTTCTTCCTCTACGAGGGGCCGCGCATCTGGGGCTGGGTCGTGCGGCTCTTCCCGCGCGCGACCCGCCCGCGCGTCGACTCGTCCGGCATCATCGCCTGGCACCAGCTGTCGGCGTTCGTGCGTGCGACGATGATCGTGGCCCTGGTCGACGCGATCGGCATCTCGGTCGGTGCCGCGATCCTCAAGGTGCCGTTCGCCTTCGCGATCGGCATCCTGGTGTTCTTGCTGGCCTTCATCCCCATCGTCGGCGCGCTGCTGTCGGGTGCGGTGGCGGTTCTGCTGGCACTGGTCGCCCACGGTCCGGGCGTCGCGCTGATCATGCTGGCCGTCGTCATCGGCGTCCAGCAGCTCGAGTCGCACGTGCTCCAGCCGTTCCTGCTGGGCAAGGCCGTCAGCGTGCACCCGCTGGCCGTCATCCTCGCCATCGCCACCGGGTCGATCATCGCCGGCATCGTCGGCGCGCTCGTCGCGGTGCCCTTCGCGGCCGTGCTGAATGCGGTCGGCAAGCATCTGTTCAGCGACGAGAGCGGCCAGCAGCTCGACCGCGAGCTGGCTGAGTCGGCAGACGACGGCAGTTCGCCCGCCAACGCCTGACCGTCCCGCGGGTCCGTGCCTTCCGGGGCCCGTATGCCGGCAGGCTTGGGCCGGCGCCCAGCCGTCGGATCCGGCGCCGCGGCCCCCAAACCGCCACCCAGGCAGGCGCCCACCCGCCGGATCCGGCGCCACGGCCCCCAAACCGCCACTCAGGCAGTCGCCCACCCGCCGGATCCGGCGCCACGGCCCCCAAACCGCCACCCAGGCAGGCGCTAAGGCCCGTCCGCCTCGGCGGCCCCGCCAACCCGGTCGCGGCTGAGCTGGCGCGCGGGCTTACTGCGAGACGGCGCGGCGGGCGAAGAGGGCTCGGTCGTCGAGCTCCTCGGCCTCGTCGGCGAACTCAGGCGTGTCGAAGACATCGGCTGGGATGCCGCCCTCGGTGAAGCGCGGCTCGGCCTTCGCCTTGAGCGCGTAGGTCGGCTTCGGCACGGGCACCGGGCTCCAGCTGCCCTCGGGTGCCACCTCCGGCTCGGGCTGCGCCACGGGGGCCTCGCCCGCGACCGGCGCCTGCACGTCGAAGACGCCGGGCTCGACGTGGGCCTGGGCCTGCACGGCGTGCGCTGCGCCCGCCGCCCCGACGGTGACCATCTGCTCGACACCCACGGCCACAGCCGAGGCCGAGCTGCGGATGACCTGCGTGTCGTCACTCGACAGCGCGGGCACGTGTGTTGCCGTCCAGTTGTACTCGTCGTCGCGACGATCTCGGCGACGACGGCGCTGCGACCGACCTTGACCGCGCGCCTCGTCAGCCGACGTGCGCAGCTTGTCGGCCTGGGCCTCGGCCCGCAGCCACACGAGCACGGCGCCGACCGTGAGGACGGCGAACGGGATGGAGACCCACATCAGCAGGCCGGTCACGGTCAGCACGACCGAGACCGGAAGCCACACGACGGCCGCGAGGAGCAGGACAGCACGAATACGCCTCTGCGAGAGTGGGACCCGAGCAGGGGCCGGAACGCTACTGGGCCGGCGGTGGGACCCGGTAGTGCTCGACTGGCGCGCTGACTCGTGCATTCGGTCCACCTCGGTGGCGTAGGGGGCGATGTCGTTGTCGTCGCTGCCGGAGAGCGTGAAGACCGCCTCGGCGTGGTCCGTGGCGACGAGCTGCTCGTCGGAGCGACGGGCCACGAGCGGCGAGTGGCGGCGCGAGGTCCCGGCCGGAACGGCTCGCTTCACGTCGACCGTCGGGCCGCCGACGCGGGCCGGCTTGACGGCATACGAACGT
This sequence comes from Terrabacter sp. 2RAF25, assembly GCF_052115265.1. NCBI lineage: Bacteria > Bacillati > Actinomycetota > Actinomycetes > Micrococcales > Intrasporangiaceae > Terrabacter > Terrabacter sp. 2RAF25. The sequence goes on along the minus strand of NZ_JBFRGJ010000006.1, from coordinate 233,097 downwards.
GGTCGCGGGGTGCTCAGCTCGGTGGTCGGCAGCGAGGGTCGCTTCTCGAGGACGCGCATGGCCTCGGAGAAGCCGTCGACGGACCTGGTCGCCGCGGCATCCTCCCGGCGACGGGCCCAGTGCTGCACGAGGTAGGCAGCCCAGATCGCCACGATGACGACGAAGATGAGGCTGCTGACGGGCACGTGACCCACGGTAGGACGCGGTTCGGTAACGACCCCGCACATTCGAGGCGTGTCGCGCAAGAGGCTGGTGTTACACCTGTGACAGACGGGTCATGAGGGTCGAGCCGGCGAGGTCTTCGGTCGTCACGGCGAACGACCGGTGGTCGCGCCACGCGCCGTCGATGTGGAGGAAGCGACGGCGTACGCCCTCGTCACGCAGCCCCAAGCGCTCGGCCACCCGCAGCGACTTCTCGTTGTCGAGCCGGATGTTCACCTCGACGCGGTGCAGCCCGCCCTCACCCAGGGCGTGGTCGACGGCCAGCGCCAGAGCTCGCGTGGCGATCCCTCGCCCGGTCACCGACTCGTCGAGCCAGTAGCCGGCGGCCCCGGACTGCTGTGCTGCGCGGACGATTCCGAAGAGATGCACCTGCCCGACGATGCGGCCACCGACCTCGATGCACCACGGCAGCGCCCGGTCGGCGCGCGCTTCGGCGTCGAGGTCGCGCACGAACTGCCGGAACGACACCGGCGTGCGCGGCGGCGCTCCTGGCGGCAGCGTCGGTTCCCACGGTTGGACGTGGGCAGCGTTGTCGCGGCGCACCCGCTGCCAGTCGCGTTCGTCGTCGATGCGCAAGGGCCGCAGCACCACGACGGGATCGACCGAGGCGTCGCGCAGGACGACGGGCCAGCGAGCCTGACCGTCGCGGTGGGGACGCCACGGCATCCTCATCGCGTCACGCCCGACGTCGCGCAGCGGTGAATCGTTTTGTCCTGCAGGCCTACCCATCGGGTCATCAGTGGTCGCTGCCCGGGACCTGGTCGAGCGCGTGCCCCAGCACAGGCCCGAGAACGTCGAGCGCGTCGACCACGCCCCCTCGAGACCCGGGCAAGTTCGCCACGAACGTGCGCCCGGCGACACCGACCAGGCCCCGCGACAGCATCGCGGTGGGAACTCCCTTGGCGACGCCTGCCGCGCGGATCGCCTCCGCCACCCCGGGCACCAGTCGGTCGAGCAACGGCGCGGTCTGCTCGGGCGTCACGTCGGTGGGCGTGAGGCCGGTGCCGCCGCTGGTGAGAACGAGCTCCGGCTCGGCGGCCAGCGCCTCTCGAAGCGCACGGCCGAGCTCGTCGCCGTCGGGCACCACGACCGGGCCGGCGACCACGAAGCCCCACGCGCGCAACCGTTCGGCGATGACCGGCCCGGTCTTGTCCTCATAGACACCGGCCGCCGCGCGGGTCGACGCGATGACGACGACGGCCCGCCGCCCCGAGCCGAACCCGTCACTCACGCCAGTCCCCCGAGCGGCCGCCGGACTTCGCCGTGACGCGCACGTCGGTGATGCGGGCGTGCTTGTCGACCGCCTTGACCATGTCGATGAGCGCGAGGGCAGCGACGGACACGGCAGTGAGCGCCTCCATCTCGATGCCGGTGCGGTCGGCGGTGCGCACCGTCGCCGAGATGTCGGCGCCGTCGTCGGCCACCGTGACGTCGACCTCGACGCCGTGGACGGCGATGGGGTGGGCCAATGGGATGAGCTCCGGGGTGCGTTTCACCGCCTGTATGCCGGCGATGCGGGCCACCGCGAGAGCGTCACCCTTGGGCACGGCACCCGATCGCAGGGCAGCCACGGCGTCGGCGGACAGGAGGACCCGTCCGGCCGCACTCGCCTCGCGGGCCGTGACCGCCTTCGCCGAGACGTCGACCATGTGGGCGCTCCCGTCGGCACGCACGTGGGTCAGCCAGGGGTCGGTGGGATCTGGCGGGTCGCTCGGGTCTGCCGGACCGGGGACCTGCGGCTGCTCCCCCATCACGCCTCCCGGTCGAGCACGAGCACGTCGACGACCTCGCCGGCGACGAGCTCGGTGACGTCCTCGGGCACGACGAAGAGCGCGTTGGCCTTCGCGAGGTCGGCCACGAAGTGCGAGCCCTGCCCAGCGACCGGCACGGCGACGAGCGTCCCCTCGGCCGAGCGAGAGACGACGGCGCGACCGAACTGACGTCGACCGCCGAACGACTCGACACCGGAGATCAGGGTCGCAGGCCGGAGCCGGCGCTTCTCCGGGCTCAGGCGCATCAGCCGCCGCAGGGCCGGTCGGACGAAGACCTCGAACGACACGAACGACGAGACGGGGTTGCCTGGCAGCGCGAACAGCGGCACACGCCGTCCGCCGGGACCCGTGAGCAGCCCGAAGCCCTGCGGCTTGCCCGGCTGCATGGCCACCTTGACGAAGTCGACGCCCTCGCCCTGCAGTGCGCTCTTGACGACGTCGTAGGCCCCCATCGACACCCCACCGCTCGTGATGACGACATCGGCCTGGCCGACCACCTCGTCGAGTGCCTTGACCAGCTCGTCGTCGGAGTCACCCACCGCCGCGCGGATCTCGGCCGACGCCCCCGCCCCAACCGCGGCGGCCCAGAGCATGGACGAGTTGGAGTCGTGGATCTGTCCGGGCTGCAAGGGTTTTCCGGGCTCGACGAGCTCGGACCCGGTCGAGAGGACGACGACGTGCGGACGACGGTGCACCTCGACCTCGGCGTAGCCGCACGCCGCCAGCAGCGCGATGGTGCGCGCGCCCACGACCTCTCCCGCGGAGACGACCACGGACCCGGAGGTGACGTCCTCACCACGTGGACGCACGTAGCGCCCGGGGTCGACGGCGACACGGCACTCGACCTCACCGGTGGCGGCCCCGTCGGTGTCCTCGACGGCGATGACGGCGTCGGCGCCTTCGGGCATGGGCGCCCCGGTCATGATGCGTGCAGCCTCGCCGGGTCCGACGGAGAAGGTCGGGTTGTCGCCAGCCGCGACCTCCCCGACGATGCGCAGCCTGACCGGGTTGTCCTCCGCCTCGGCGAGCGAGTCGGCGCGGACGGCATACCCGTCCATCGACGAGTTGTCGAAATGTGGGAGGTCCACCTTGGCGCGCACGTCGCGGGCCACCACGAGGCCCAGGGCGTCCGTGAGGGCAGTCCACTCGGTCGGCGACGGTTGGAGCGTGGACAGGATCGACTTGAGGTGCTCGTCGACCGTGCGGACGTGACCCGGCGTCTCAACGGGAACCGTTGCAGGAGTGGGCAGCTCACCGAGCACGGCGTCGTCGAGGACACGTCGGTAGCCGTCGATGAGGACCTCGCCGACACACCTGACGTTGCGCCCGAAGACAGGGTCGCCGATGACGCGCAGGCTGGTGCAGTCGCGCATCGAGGGCACCCCCTTGGGGAACCGCTTCTCGAAGCCGGGGACGAACCGGTAGGCGGAGTCGAGGTCGACGAACGGCTCTGGACCGTCGACGGCCGCGACGACGTGGTAGTCGTCGTCGAGCGAGAAGAAGTCGGATCGGATGACAAGCAGGTCGTTGGTCGTCTTCACCGGACGAAACCGCGTGCGCGGCACGAGGATCGCCTCGGAGCCCTCGAAGACCTCGATGGCCGTGCCCATCGCCGACTCCATCTGGATGACCTCGGGTGAGGTCGGGTCGGCCGGGTCGACGGTCTTGTGGTTCACGATGATCGGCAGGCCGAGGACCCCCTGCTTGGCGGTCATCCGTTCGCGTAGCACCTGCAGGTCGATCCAGACGTTGTTGGCGTTGAAGGTGCTGTGCCGCTTGATGTCGCGGAAGTGCCGCTCGTCGCCCTCGGCCACCTGGGCCGTGTCGCGCAGCACGATGCGCCCGTCGGACTTGCGGACGGCCAGGTGACCACCCTTGCGGTCGCTCTTGGTGCGCTTGCAGACCTCGGCGACGTAGGGCAGGCCGTGCTCGACCATCCACGCGGCGACGTCGGGGTCGCAGGTCGCGCCGAGGTTGTCGGAGTTCGAGAGGAACGCGTAGCGGATCCCCTTCTCCAGCAACGCGTCGAGCACGCCTGACGTCACGAGCGAGACGTAGACGTCTCCGTGACCCGGCGGGCACCACTCGAGCTCGGGATCGGCCGGCCACTGGACCGGTGTGAGGTCGTCGGGGGTCAGCTTCGGCTCGGCGTTCTGGATGAAGTCCAGGGGCAGCCCCTCGACGGGCAGGTCGGCGTACTTCGAGAGGATCTTCAGCGACTCCTCCGAGGTGCGGAACGAGTTCATCAGCACGAGGGGAAGCTCGACACCCCACCGCTGCCGGAGGGCGAGCACCTGCTGGGCGATGATGTCGAGGAAGGTCAGACCGTCCTTGACCTCGAGGGCCGACTTCGCGCCCGACATCCCCATGCCGGTGCCGAGGCCTCCGTTGAGCTTGATCACGGCCGTGCGCGACAGGGCCTCGCGGGCCTCCTCGTCGGAGACCCTGACCTCGCGCAGCGTCTGCACCTCTCCGAGAGGCTCGATGGAGTCCTCGGGGATGGTGCCGAGCGCACCGTCCTGCAGCTGGGCGTAGTAGTGCTCGAACACCGTGATCGCCTCGGGACCTAGGCCCCGTTCGCGCATCAGTGCGACGGACGCCTGGAGCCCCTGGTCACTCATGGCCATCACCTTACGATGGGCCGTATGTGCGGCACCCCAGTGCGCGGAATGTGGGCCCCGTGAGCGCCCCCGGCAAGCGTGACCTCCGTCACGCCGCACGCGACCGGCGGCGCGAGCTCGCCGCCGGGATGGACCTGGAGGCGGCGTCGAGGGCGCTGGCCGAGGCGGTGCTGCGCTTCGTTCCCGAGCCGGCGCGCGTCGCCGTCTACGAGTCGCTGCCCGACGAGCCGCCGACCGGGCGTCTCGTCGAGGCGCTCCTCGACGCCGGGCACGAGGTCATCGTGCCAGTGGTCCTCGACGACTACTCCCTCCAGTGGAGGTATGCCGTCCGGGGCGCCACGGGCGACCGCGCGACGGTGAGCCGCCCCAGCCACCCGCAGCACTCCCGCGACCCAGACGCCGACTCCGCCGAAGAGATTGACGGCCTGCTCGGCACGGATGCGCTCGCGACGTGCGACCTCGTCGTCACGCCGGGTCTGTCTGTCGACGCCCACGGCGCACGCCTCGGGCAGGGCGGCGGCTGCTACGACCGGGCCCTGTTGCACCGCGACGCCGCCACCCCCGTCATCACGCTGCTCCACGAGGGCGAGCAGAGCGAGGCCGACCTGCCCACCGACGACCACGACGTGCCGGTCGACGGCTACGTGACGACGACCGGCCGCGTGGTGCGGCTGCGCTAGGTCGCCCGGTCAGTGCAGCTAGGGCGTCGTCGCCGGCCGCGGCGGGACGAGGGTCAGCTCGTCGGCGGACGCGTCGCGTACGGCGGTCTGGCTGAACGGCCACGGGAACGTCTCGTTCGCCGCCCACGCATCGACTTGGTCGGAGTAGTGGTCGTCGTAGGTGTGCCCGGACTGGCCGGTCGAGTTGACCCAGCGCGACGCGTCGAGGTTGCCGAGGTCGACGACCATGCGCATGGACGGGCCGCTGGTGACGTCGTAGCCGGGCTTCGAGGCGTTCCACGAGTTGGCGTTGACGATGGAGTTGCCTCCCCCGAGCTCGATGTCCACGCGGTTGAAGAGGCTCTGGACGAGCGACGGCACGCCGTCGGCACCCATCACCTGGTGCTTCAGGTCGAGCTGGTGCAGCCGACCCCAGCGCCAGGTCGCGGGCACCTTGCCGAGCTCGCGGGCCAGGTCGAGACGAGCCTCGACGAGCGCACGCTTGAGGATCTCGCCCGACCCCTCGGTCACGCCGGGCGTCGTCTTGTCGTCCCACCAGTCGTTCTTGGGGTCCTTGAGCAGCTGCTCCATGACGACCATCCACCGGCTTCCGCCGTCGGGGGCGATGTCGGGCGGGAGCTCGTCGAAGGTGAACTCGAGCAGGTACTTCCACACGGCGTTGTAGTACGCGGCCGACGCGGAGTCGCGGGACTTGTCGTTCGGCTGGCTGCCGTCCCAGTCACGCAGCAGCCGCTGGGCCTGGGCCGTGAAGTCGTCGACCTGGACGGACAGCAGCCGCTCGACCAGGCCCGGCGCGTACGTGTTGCGGCTGTCGCCCTGGATCTGCGTCATCGTCTCGGGCGAGACCTTCGGCGTCGCAGCGAGCAGCGTGCGGATGCGCTGGGCCCGGAAGCCGTAGTCCCACTCCGAGGTGAGGAACGGGGTCTGGCTGGCGGTGACGGCCTGGTTGGCGGTGACGATGAAGCCCTCAGCCGGGTCGAACGTCTGGGGCAGGTCGTCGAACGGCACGTACCCCTTCCAGTCCCACTGCGAGTCCCAGCCCGGCGCCGGCCAGAAGCCGGGGGGCGCCCCCGGGGTCGACGAACGGCGCACCGGGATCTTGCCCGGCGCCTGGTAGCCGATGTGACCTGCGGTGTCGGCGTAGACGAGGTTCTGCGACGGCACCGAGAAGAGGGCGGCCGCCTTGCGGAAGTCGGACCAGTTGCCGGCCTTGTTCAGCGCGAAGATCGCGTCGGCCGTGGTGCCCGGCGTCAGCGCCGTCCAGGCCAGCGAGACGGCATACCGGTTGGACTGGGCGGCACCGCGCACGACGCTGCGGTCACCGGCGGTGTCGATGTCGGGCACGACGTCGGACAGGATCGGCCCGTGCACGGTCGAGCGCACGGTGATCGGCACGTCGGCACCGCCGGCGACCTTGATGACCTCCTTGCGCTGGACGAGCGGCGTGTTCGCGCCGTCGCGAAGGTACGCGTCGCCGGTGACCTGCTCGAGGAAGAAGTCGGTGACGTCGGGCCCGAGGTTCGTCATGCCCCAGGCGACCTTGTCGTTGTGGCCGATCACGACGCCGGGCAGTCCCGAGAAGGTGAACCCCGACACGCGGAACGGGCATGCAGGGCTGACGGTGCGGCACTGGAGGTTCACCTGGCCCCAGATGCCGGGGATGGAGAGGGCCAGGTGCGGGTCGTTGGCGAGCAGGGGCTTCCCGGTGGTCGTGCGGCTGCCCGACACGACCCACGAGTTCGAGCCGATGCCGTCGCCGCGACCGAGCAGGGCCGGCACGGCCTCGACCGACGCGAGCGCCGAGGTGACTGCGGTGTTGCCGTCGGCAGACCGCAGCTGCTCGAGGGCGGCCGGCTCGGCGCTGGCGGCCTGGTCGGCCTCGGCTGCCGGCTGCCAATCCTGCGCGGAGAGGATCGGCAGGTTGCGGTCGACCGGGTAGGGCGGGTAGAGCAGGTTGATCTGCTTGAGCGAGCGGGTGGTCCGTGACAGCTGCGCGCGGGCCAGCTCGTCCTTGTAGTCGCCGCGCAGGTCCCACGCCATCGCCTTGAGCCAGGCGAGCGAGTCGACGGGCGTCCACGGCTCGACGCGGTAGTTCGGGTTGCGTCGGGCGAGAACCGTGTACTCGAGCGACATCTTCTCGGGCGAGCCCGCCTGCTTGATGTACGCGTTGACACCGTCGGCGTACGCCTGGAGGTACTGCCGGGTCTCGGGGGCGAGCTTGGGCAGCTCCTGCTCGGCGACGCGGCGCCACCCCATGGTGCGGATCACCTTGTCGGTGTCGACGCTCGAGCTGCCGACCATCTCGGAGAGGCGTCCGGCGGTCACGTGCCGGCGCAGGTCCATCTCGAAGAAGCGGTCCTGGGCGCTGACGAAGCCCTGCGCCCGGAAGAGGTCGTTGGCGTTGTCGGCGTAGATGGACGGGATGCCGCGGTCGTCCCGGTTGACGGTGACCGAGCTGGTGAGGCCCTCGATCTGGAGCTCGCCGCCGGTCTCGGGGAACGACTGCCGCACGACCGAGATCGCCACGATGCTCGTCCCGACCACCGCCATGACGAGCAGGACGGCGATGAGCAGGACGATCTGACGGGCGCGCTTCAACCGTGACACGCGAACGAGCCTAGGCCACGGTCCGGTGCCCGAGCCGCCGCCCGCGGAGTGCCGCTCCGCATCGTTGCCGAACCGTCTCGTGGGGTTGTGACGGGCGCGGACACCCTGCCCGGAGCAGTCCACCGGGATGGTTGGATTGGCCCACACCTGAGGAGTCGCCTTTGCCCGCACTCTCGTCCATCACGTCGTCGAGCATGAGCCTCGACGACCTGACACGTGTGCTCCTCGTCGGCTCGCTGGTCCTGCTCGTGGCGGTCGCGGCCGTCCGTCTCTCGGTGCGTTCGGGCCTTCCGTCACTGCTCATCTACCTCGGCATCGGACTGGCCCTCGGCAACGCCGGCGCCGGCATCCAGTTCGACGACGCGTCGACGACCCGGGTGCTCGGGTACGCGGCGCTCGTGCTCATCCTCGCCGAGGGTGGCCTCACGACGTCCTGGAGCAACATCAGGCGCTCGGTGGCGCCGGCCGCGGTGCTCTCGACCGTGGGCGTCGTCGTGTCGGTGCTCGTCGTCGCGGTTGCCGCCCACGCCTTCCTCCCCCTGTCGTGGACGATCTCGCTGCTCATCGGTGCGGTCGTCAGCTCGACCGATGCAGCCGCCGTCTTCGCCGTGCTGCGCAACGTCGCACTCCCCCGCCGCATCTCGGGCATGCTCGAGGCCGAGTCGGGCTTCAACGACGCCCCCGTCGTCATCCTCGTCGTCGCGTTCGCCGCGCAGGGCATGCCCGGAGGCACGGCCGACCCGTGGTGGGTCCTGCTCTTCCACACCGCGGTCGAGCTCGCCGGCGGCGCCCTCGTGGGTGGGGTCGTCGGCTGGGTCGGCGGCCAGCTGCTCCGTCGCGTGGCCGGCGCGTCCTCCGCCCTCTTCTCGATCGGCGTCGTGTCGCTGACGGTGCTCGCGTATGCCGTGGGCGCTGCCGTCCACGTGTCCGGCTTCCTCGCGACGTACATCGCCGCGCTCGTGCTCGGCAACATGGGCCTGCCCAACCGAGTGGCCTTCCAGAGCTTCGGCAACGCGATGGGCTGGATCGCGCAGATCGGCCTCTTCGTGCTGCTCGGCCTGCTCGCCGACCCCACGCGGCTCGACGAGATGTTCGTCAAGGCGCTGGTGATCGGGCTCGTGCTCCTCCTCGTGGCTCGGCCGCTCTCGGTCATCGTGTCCGTGTCGTGGTTCCGCGTGCCCTGGCGTGAGCAGGCGTTCCTGTCGTGGGCCGGGCTCAGGGGCGCCGTGCCCGTCGTGCTCGCGACCGTTCCCGGCGTGACGGGGACACCCGACACAGAATGGATCTTCGACCTCGTCTTCATGCTCGTCGTGGTCTTCACGGTGGTGCAGGGACCCACCCTGCCGTGGGTCGCCAAACGGCTCGGTCTCACCGAGCAGGTGCACTCGGTCGACGTCGACCTCGAGTCGACCTCGCTCATGGAGATCAGCGCCGACGTCATCCAGGTGACGGTCGGTGCCGAGTCGCGGCTGCACGGGGTCGCCGTCTTCGAGCTGCGCCTGCCCAAGGGGGCCAACGTCACCCTCGTCGTGCGGGGCGGCGAGGGATTCGTGCCCGAGCCGCACACGACGATCCGGCACGGCGACCGCCTGCTCGTCGTGACCACCTCCAAGGTCAAGCAGCGCACCGAGCGCCGCATCCGCGAGATCAGCCGCGGCGGACGCCTCGCCGGCTGGCCGTAGACTGGCCTGCGGCTCATCCCCCTTCGACGTCCGAGGTTCACCTGTGCCCACCTACTCCTACGCCTGCCAAGAGTGCGGCCACGCCTTCGACATCCGCCAGTCGTTCACCGACGACTCGCTGACGGTGTGCCCCAACTGCGGCGAGCCCCGGCTGCGCAAGGTGATCCACCCGGTCGGCATCGCGTTCAAGGGGTCCGGCTTCTACAAGACCGACTCGCGGGCCTCGACCAAGGGCAAGGGCGTCTCGACCCCCGCCGACGGCGCCGGCTCGGACAAGAAGGACTCCGCCGGCTCGAACTCCTCGGGCTCGACGTCTTCCGGTTCCTCGGAGTCGTCCGGTGGCGCGTCGACCTCCTCCCCCGGCTCGTCCCGCTCCTCCAGCTCGTCCGGTTCCTCCAGCTCGTCCGGTTCCTCCAGCTCCTCGAGCTCCTCGAGCTCCTCGGCGGGGTCCGGCTCGGGCGCGTCGTCCTCGTCGTCCACAGCCTCCTGACGCACAGGGGCGTTGTCCCCACCCGTGGCGTGGGGTCGCGCCCACCGCTCGGTGGCCGTCCTAGGCTCGCCGCATGATGACTGACCAGGTGCCCCTCCCGACGATGCCCGACCCCGCCGGCCAGCGCGCCGAGATCGGTGTCATCGGCGGCTCAGGTCTCTACGAGTTCCTCGACGACTACGACACCGTCGACGTCGACACCCCGTTCGGGCGCCCGAGCGACCCTCTCGTCGTCGGCGAGGTCGAGGGTCGCACCGTTGCCTTCGTGGCCCGACACGGCAAGGGCCACCGGTTCGCACCCCACAAGGTGAACTACCGCGCCAACCTCTGGGCCCTCCGGGCGGTCGGCGTGCGCCAGATCCTCTCCCCGTGCGCGGTCGGTTCGCTTCGCCCCGAGCACGGCCCGGGCACCATCGTCGTGCCCGACCAGGTCGTCGACCGCACGTGGGGGCGGGCGCACACGATCTACGAGCAGGAGGGCCCGGTCGTCCACGTCGGGTTCGCCGACCCGTACTGCCCCAACGGGCGCCAGGTCGCGATCGACGCCTCGAGGCTCTCCGACCTCGAGGTCGTGCCTGAAGGCACCCTGGTGGTCGTCAACGGTCCCCGCTTCTCCTCGCGCGCCGAGTCGGTCATGCACCAGCAGGCCGGCTTCGGCATCGTCGGCATGACGGCGATGCCCGAGGCGGCCCTGGCCCGCGAGCTCGCGATGTGCTTCACCACCATCGCGATGGTCACCGACCACGACGCCGGCGTCGAGGGTGGCGACGCCGTCACCCACGAGGAGGTGCTGCGCGTGTTCGCCACCAACGTCGAGCGGCTCAGCGCGATCCTGCGCGACGCCATCGGGCAGATGCCCGCCTACGAGCCCGACGATTCAGCCACGTGTCCGTGCCGCCGCAGCCTCGACGGGCTGGAGCTGCCGCTCACGCTGCCCTGATGTTCGGGCTGCACCGACCTCGCACGAGGTCACGCTCGCAGTGGCCCGACGGCCCGCGTCGCCGCAGCGCCCGACGGTCGCGGTGGCGGCGCTGGGCGGCGGCCGTCCTGGCCGCGGCCGCGGTGCTCGTCACGGTCGGTGCCCTGCGCCCCGTGCCTGCGGGCGGGGTCGGGGTTCCGACGCTCGTGATGGTGCGTGACGTGGCGGCCGGTCAGGTGGTCTCGGCCGACGACGTCGAGCTCGTCGCGCGAGCGCGTGGTCAACGGCCGGCGACGGCGTTGACGACGGCCGCGGAGGTCGTGGGGCGCACGGCCTCCGGCCCGCTCGCCGCGCAGGAGGCGCTCACCCCCGGGCGGCTCGTCGGAGGCGATCTGCTCGCGGGCCAGCCGTCCGACCACGTGGCGCTGAGCGTCCCCGTCGTCGACGCCGGCTCGGTCGGCGTCCGGCCCGGCAACCACGTCGACCTGTATGCCACCGGCAGCGGCGCGCAGGTGGCGTCCGATGTCGTCGTCCTGGCCGTCCATGACTCCGGGCAGACGACGGGACTCGGGGTCGCAGCGCCGCCCCGGCTCACTCTGGCGCTCGGCCCGCGGCAGGCTTCCGACGTCGCCAGAGGGCTCGGCACCCTCGAGGTCGGCCAGAGTCTCGTGCTCGCCGTCCGCCACTCCAGCCCCACTGCCCAGTAGGGTCGAGGCGTCAGGCACGACCACGTGAGTCACATGCGACTCACGTGCATCCTCCACCGACCAGACCGGAACGCTGGCACCGCCACACAATTCGGTGAGGGCGCAGGTGACGGCCCCGCGACGGCCGGGCACTCGCCTCCTTCATGGGCGACCTGCTTGTTCTTCGGGGTCATGACAGACAGGACAAACGAATGATCAAGGGTTTCAAGGACTTCCTCATGCGAGGCAACGTCGTCGACCTCGCGGTCGCCGTCATCATCGCGGGGGCTTTCGGCAAGGTCATCGAGGCGTTTGTCACGGTGATCATGGATCTCATCGGCAAGATCTTCACGACTCCGAACTTCTCCTCCTATGCCCCGGGAGGCGTCCACATCGGCACCTTCATCACGGTCCTCATCAGCTTCATCATCGTTGCCGCGGCCGTGTACTTCATGGTCGTCGTGCCGATGAACAAGCTCGCGGAGCGTCGCAAGGCCGGCGTCGAGCCGGAGCCCGAGGCTCCCTCGGAGGAGGTCATCCTGCTCCAGGAGATCCGCGACGCCCTCCGCGTGCGCTGACCTGCTCAAGCGGACCCCAGGGCCTCAGCCAAAATCAGCGGACCCCAGGGCCTCAGCCAAACTCAGCCGACTCAGCCGGCTCCCCTGCCAGGACAGACCTGCCAGCAAACATCGAGTGCCCACTTCCCGACACGTCGGGAAGTGGGCACTCGATATTGAGGTGGGGTGTGCCGCGATCTCTGGTTGTGTGCGGTCAACTCGTGGGGCCGGTCCGGCCGTGGTGTTGGGTGCGGGCTCAGCTCGTGCTGGCGGTCAGGCCTGGGGGCGGTCAGGTCGTCGTGGGGCTCGCGGCCTCGGCAGCGGCCAGGTCGTTCGCACCGTAGGCCTGGGGCCGTTCGTAGCCGCCGAAGATCTCGGCCAGGGCCAGCGGACGCGCTGCGTCGGCGTGGCGGCCGGCCCGCTGGAGGGTGCGGCCCAGGAGCAAATGGGCGTACGCGTCCGTCGGGGCGTCCTCGATGACGCGGACCAACGTCGCCTCCGCGCGCCCGAGCTGCGCCGACCCGAAGTAGGCCCGCGCGAGCAGCAGCCGCAGCTCGGTCACCGAGTGCAGGAAGCCGTCGGAGGAGGCCTGCTCGGCGGAGTCGACCTCGTCGACGAGCGCGGCGAGCGCCGTGGCGGCGGCGAGGAAGTCACCGCGTTCGAACAGACCCTCGGCCCACGAGAGTCGCAGCGTGAAAGGAGTCGTCGTGTTCATGCGACCCACAACGCCACCGTCCCATTGAACATTCCACTACCTTGTCGAGCCGCGCGGTCGGCCCTCAGGGCGGAGGTTCACTCGTAGTGCGGCGGACGCTGCTCCTCGAGCCATCGGTCGCCGACGCCTGAGCCAGCGGGGCGCTCGCCCCAACCGAGGTCCAGCTCGTCGCTGCTGGCACGGAGCGCTGCCCCCGGCTCGCTGCCGTCACCCTGGGCGTTCGCAGCCGTGCCGTCGGCGCCCTCTGCCGTGCCCTTGCGGAAGACCCGGCGGCGCTTGCGCTTCGCGGAACGTCCGGGGGCCGTGGTGTCATCGGGCTTGCCGTCATCGGCTGGGGCCACGCCGCGCGACCCGTCGGCATCCGCGGCGACACTCGGCCTCGCCCCGGCTGCTTCCGCGCCCGACGCGCTCCCGTCGCCGGATCCGGCGACCTCGGCGACCTCGGCGTCGTAGGCCCGCGGTCCACGGGCGGCCGGCGCCTCCGGCGGCGGCGGCGGGGATGCCGTACGGGCGACGTTGAGCAGTCGTGCGATCTCACGAGCCGGGTCGCGGAAGATGTCGGTGCTCCAGACCTGCTCGTGCACCCAGCCCAGACGGGCCAGCTGCTCGGGCCGCAGGCGGTCACGGTCGCGCGTGCTGCGCAGGGCGGCATACCGGTCGCCGTCGGTCTCGACGGCGACGAGTGCCCGACCTCGGTGGTAGGGGTCCTCGATCGCGATGTCGATGCGGTGGCTCGCCGTGCCGAAGTCCTCGTGCACGGTGAGCCCCTCGCGCCGCAGGCGGTTGGCCAGGTCGGTGCGCAGCGGGTCGCTCGTCGCGGTGGCTGCCGAGAAGAGCGTGCCCTCCTCGGCAGCGACGCCGCGACTCTCGGCGTAGGCCAGGAAGTCTCGCAGCATCGTCGCCCCGCGGGCCTTGAGCCGGCTCGGGTCGAGGTCGCCCGCGCGCAGGGCCGAGACGACGGTCATGCGTGCACGGGCCCGGGTGATCGCGACGTTGAGGCGTCTCTCGCCGCCCTCGTTGTTGAGCGGCCCGAAACGGTGCAGCACCCGGCCGTGCGGTGTCTTGCCGTAGCCGATCGACAGGATGATGGCATCGCGCTCGTCGCCCTGGACCCGCTCGAGGTTCTTGACGAAGAACCGCTCTTCGCGCGCCTCGTCGAAGAACGGCGCGACGTCGGGCGCGCCGCGCAGGGCTGCGGTGATGGCGTCCTCGAGCCGGTCGGCGTGCTTGATGCCGAGGGCGATGACACCGAGGGACTCGGCGGGCCGGCGGCGGGCGTGCTCGAGCACGAGCTCGACGACGCGCGCGACCTCGCTGTCGGTGGTCTCGATGGCATCGACACCCGGCTGGACCTCGGCCTGGCCGTCGACCGGCTCGAAGGTGACCGCCGAGTCGATGGACGTGCCCGGGAACGTCGTGAGCCGGCCGTCGTACATCGTCTGGTTGGCGAAGGCGATGAGGCGCTCGTCGCGGCTGCGGTAGTGCCAGGTGAGGTTGCGCGTCGGGAGCGCCGCGGCGAGCACGTCGAGCACCGACTCGAAGCCCTCGGTCAGGGCGTCGTCTCCCGCCGCGCCGGCGTCGGACTCGTCGTCGGAGACCACCGTGAAGAAGTTCGTCGGGGGCAGCTGGCGCTCGTCGCCCGCGACGACGACCTGACGCGCCCGCGAGATCGCCGAGATCGCCTGGGCCGGCTGCACCTGCGAGGCCTCGTCGAAGATGACGACGTCGAACCAGCGGCCCGGCGGCAGGGTCGAGGCCACGACGAGCGGGCTCATGGCCCAGCAGGGCTTGATCGCCGTGAGGGTGGTGGCGGCCTGCGGCATGAGGTCGCGCAACGGCTTGTGGCGGCGGGCCTTGCCGGCCTCGGCCCGCACGAGAGCCTCGTGCGACGGGTTGTCGGCGAGCACCTCGCGCACGTTGCGGGCCACGGCGGAGCGCACCCGGGCGACGGTCGCTGCCTGGTGGTCACGGTCGGCCTCGCCGAACTCCGCCACGTCGCGGCGCAGTCCCGCGCCGTCGTGGGCGCCGTATGCCGGGTCGCGCACCGTGATCTCCTGCGCCAGCGACGCCCACCAGACGTGCTCGACCTCGGCGGTGACCTGGTCGGTCGCCATGCCACGGCGCGCGAGGTCGTCGACCAGCGGACCCAGACCGCTGGCGCGCATCTCGTCGAGGACGGTGGTCACCTGCGGCAGCACGGCGATGCGGTCGGGGCGCGCTGCGAGCGCCGCCAGCCGCTCGCGGAGCCGGGCCAACGGCAGCGCCGTCAGGGTCTGCCCGTCGGGCCCGGGCCGCAACCTGTCGTCGAGCCATTCGAGGTCTGCAGTGAGGTCGCCGAGGAGCGCCAGCCCCTCGTCGAGCCGCGGTGAGATCTCGGGCCGGCCGCCACCGCCGACGAGCTCGAACCAGTGCTCCCGCTGCTCGCTCGCCGACACGAGCTCCTCATGGAGGTTGGCCGGCGGACGCCCGGGTCTCAGCAGCCGCTTGGTCTGCTGGCGGATGCGCCACCGCTCGATCCAGCCCATCTCGATCTCGCGGTTGTCGCGCCAGTCGCGGGTCGCCGTTGCGGCGATGTGCTCCTTGAGCGGGATGTCGAAGACCTCCGGACGGAACACCTCGAGCGTCTCGCGGACGTTGGCCATGGTCGCGAACGCGGCCTTCCAGTCCTCGAGCGAGTTCGCCTCTGGCACATGAGATTCCGAAAGGATCGCGTTGAGCTGCCGGGCAGCGTCGTCGAGCCCGCTCGTGCTGTGTCGGCTCGTGATGTCGAGGGCGCGCGAGGCGTCGTCGGCGGTGAGGATGCGAGCGGCATACCAGGGGTCGTCGCCGTCACGGGTCCATGCGCCGAGGCCCGCGACGTCGCGCAGGCGACGACCGAGCTCGACGGCGCGGTTGCGGCTCAGGCCGGCGAGCTCACGGCCACCCAGGCGTACGTGGCTCGTCGGCGCCGGGGTGCGCGTGCCCAGCTCGACGAGGGCCTCCTGGGCCTCGTGCGCGGAGACGCCCCACGGGTCGCGGACCGCGTGCAGGGCCTGCACGTGCGCCTGCAGACGACCGCGACGTTCGCGCAGTGTCGCGGTGGTGCGGTCGTTCACGGGAGAGTCGTTCTCGACCGCGGCATCGAGGCTCTTCGCGAACTGCTGCGCCGTGGCGCGCTTGTTCGTGGGGCCGTCGTACGCGTCGAGGACGAGGTCCCCGAGGCCGAGCCGGTCGAGCCTGCTGAGGACGGCGTCGATGGCGGCGCGTTTCTCGGCGACGAAGAGCGTCGACTTGCCCTCGGCCGCCAGGGAGGCGATCAGGTTGACGATGGTCTGGGACTTGCCGGTGCCGGGCGGCCCCTTGATGACGAGGTGGGCTCCGGCGCGGACGGCGTCGATGGCCGCGTGCTGTGAGGAGTCGGCGTCGAGGACGAGGTGCTCGTGCTCGGGGTCCGGGTCAGGCTCGCTCTCGGGCACGCGCAGCCGCACGGCGCCGAGTGCCGACTCGTCGCCGGCGAGGGCGGCCACGACGTCGTGGTTCGCGAGGGTGTCGCCCTGCAGACCGAGGTCGGCCACCATGGGCAGCTTGGCGTAGGAGAAGGTGCCGAGCACGAGCCGCGGCGCGATCGAGAAGTCGGGCACGGCGGCGCACTCATGGCCCAGAGCGGCATACACGGGGTAGGGGTCGAAGCCGTTGCCGGCCGTGGCGAGGTCGGCCAGCGAGTCGCCGTCGATCTCGATCCCCTGCTCGGAACGGAGGTACTCCCGCAGCACCGGGTTGAGCTCGGCCTCCGGGCCGAGGTCGATCTCGAAGTCCTCCTGTGCCGCGCCCGTCGGGCGCAGCACGCACGAGCGCAGGAGCACGGGCGCGGCCGGTGGGCGAGCCGCGCGCGGCACAGACCACGTCGCCATCCCGATGGCGACGAAGCCCGCCGCGATGCCGCGCTCCTCGCGCAGCTCGAGGGCCTTGGACCGGATCGCACGGACCCGACGCCGTGCCTCGTCGAAGGCGACCGGCTCGCGCACGAGGTCGGACAGTCGGGTGCGCCGCCCGGCGAGCAGCATCGAGACGCCGCCCGGGTGGGCAGTCGTGAGGTCGAGCGTGCCGGAGGGCAGGTCGCGATACCAGAGCAGGGTGTTGCGCCCGCCGAGGTCGACGAGCGTCCGCTGCCACGTGCGCACCGCCGCCGTGACGCGGTCGGCGCGGGGATCGCCCGACGACTCGGCCTGGAGGGCAGGGTCGGTCCTGGGGGCGTCCGTCATTCCAGCAGGCTAACCAACGAAGCCGTGCGGGCCCGCCATCGACAGACCCGCACGGCGGAATCGCCCGCCCACAAGGCGGCATACGCCCCCGGCACCGGGCACTCGGGCTCCGCCGAGCGCGCGTTCCGAGGCGAGGGAGCGGTCAGGCCTCGATGGGGTGACCGCTGAAGGACCCGGTGCCGCTGTCGACGACGGCCCCGGACGCGTCGAAGACCGAGAAGCGGTAGGTCCCGGAGATCGAGTACCTGCGAGCCCTCCCCCGAGCGCGTACGCGGACGCTGACGCCAGGACTCCCGGGCCCGCCCGGCCCGGGTTGGCCGAACCAGAACGTCGCCTTGAAGGCGCCGCCCTCCAGTGACGCCCACGTCCCCGTGCCGGGTGGGCCGGCCGGTGCGATGTCATGGGAGAGGAAGACACGGCCACCCGCGAAGCTGATCACCGTCGTCACCTTGGTCGGGTCGCCCGGCGGGTCGTCCTTGCGGGTGATCACCCAGCTGCCGCTCAGGGCGGACCCGTTGCCTTCACTCGCCGACGCCGACGACGCGCCCGCCACGCTGCCGACCGCCACGGCGCCCGCTGCACCAGCTCCCACCAGAACTCGCCGACGGTTCACTACCTGTTCGTCCATTGCGACCTCCTCGTCGCGGCCCGGTCGGGCCGCGTGGAACATCCAGAGTCGAGGCCCGTCGGAGCACGCGTCAAGAGCCGAACTTGCTTTTGCGCAGCATGCGTGCTATGTCGTCGCTGCGCCGCGGGATCGGAACGGGGCCGAGCACCACGGCTCCATCGCCATCAGCCTGCCGGCCGCTGAGCTCTCGTAGCGGTAGCGCACGAGGCTGGCCGAGTCCAGACGGACTTCCTCGGCGTCGACCTGACGGCGGGCGCCGACCCAGGCCACCAGGCCCTCCGGGTCGGCGATCGGTGCGGCGAAGTGCAGGATGTTGACGTACCAGATGTCGCGACCGTCCCACTGGTCCTCGAACCAGGCGTGCTCGCCGAGCGCCTCACGCAGTCGCTCCATGAAGACCCACGGAGCGTCGCCCACGGGTTCCAGCTGCGCCATCACCGAGCCCGACGTGAGCGTGACGCCCGTCAGCCGCACCAGCAGAGGTGCCGTGCCGTCGGCTGCGGTCCGCATCGCTGACGCCCAGGCGCGAGATGCCGCCTGCTCGGGGTGCGCTGCGTCGCGGTAGGTCTCGAGGGCCCGGATGGTGACGTGGCTCGCGTCGCTCCGCCCCGTGAGGAAGTGCCCCGGGCCGGCGAGCTCGCAGACCTCTTCCATCCACCGCTCCAGGGTCGTACGCGTCGACGGATGCGGGATGCAGACGACAGTCACCGGCCAGCGACCGCCGTCCTCGGGCGGCACGTCCTGCCCGTGGCGACGGGCCAGCACTGCCGCCCGCCCCTCGGCGTAGAGCCGGTCGAAGACCTCGTTGCGCGTCACGACCTCTCGCACGTCGCTTCTCCCTTCTCTGGCGGGCGTCATGTGGTCCGCGGGATCTTGCCAGAACCGCTCGCCGGGAGGTTGTGGGTGGGCGGTGACAGAGTGGCGCGCATGGTGGACGACTCCGCAGGTGCGCAGGTCCGGTCGGAGTCCGGTCTGACCGATGACGACTTCGCGCCGGTCTGGTCCGAGGACGACCGCCCGCGCATCCCCCGTGTCGCCGGCGAACGCGAGGCCCTGACGGCATACCTCGACTACTACCGCGCCACGGTGGACATGAAGTGTCGAGGTCTCACCGCGCAGCAGGCGCGGTCCCGCTCCATGCCGCCGTCGACGATGTCGGTGCACGGCCTGGTCCGGCACCTCGCCGGCGTCGAACGGTGGTGGTTCCAGCAGAACTTCGAACGCCGCGACGTGCCGTTCCTGTTCTTCACCGAGGACCAGCCCGACCTCGATTTCAACCCGCCCGCCGACGCCGACTTCACCGAGGACCTGGCGACGTGGCGCGCGGAGTGTGCGGTGTCCCGCGACATCGTCGCCGCCCACGGCCTCGACGACACGGCGCGGCCGCTCGACTGGCACGAGGACGTCGACCTGCGTTGGCTGGTGCTGCGGATGGTGACGGAGTATGCGCAGCACTGCGGGCACCTCGACCTGCTCCGCGAGGGCGTCGACGGCAGGACCGGCGCGTGAACCCGTCGCCGCCACCCGCCGTGGCCCGCGTGAGACGTGCCGTCCGGGCGGTCATCCTGACCGATGATAACCGAATCCTGTTGTGCCGCTTCAGCTTTCCGCATCCAGCGGTGCCATTGGGCGCAACGGTCGTGTGGGCGGCCCCCGGTGGAGGCGTCGAGCCCGGTGAGCTGCCGCTGGCGGCACTGCGTCGTGAGCTGCACGAGGAAACAGGCCTGGTCCTTGATGCCGACCCGCCTCACGTCTGGCATCAGGAGGTCGCGACTCCCGGGCGCCCGGACGGCTTCGACGGGCTGGTCAATGACTACTTCCTCGTCCGCACCGCGCCCTTCGACCCTCGCGGCGCGTTCTCCGACGACGAGCTGGCCGCCGAGCACATCAGCGCGATGCGATGGTGGCCTCACGCCGACATCACCGCGTACGCCGGCACCGACCTGTTCTCGCCGCGCGACATCGCCACACCGCTCGCGGCGCTGATCGTCGGCGACATCCCGGACACTCCCCTTCTGCTGGGCCTGTAGTCCCAGCACTGGGGCTGACGCGGCAGGGCAGCTCTCTGGGACGTTGGACGACGAAGGCAATCCTCCGTCCGGCTGGCCAATCCGACTCAGCCCGGACGGGTGCCCTGGGGCGCGGCGAGACCCACCTCGCCGCGCAGGTCCAGCAGCGTCTCGCGAACGCCACCCTGGACTCGAACCGAACTGCCCGAGCGAAGGCCCCATCCGCGGGTTTGCCCGACGGCCTGTCTCCGCGCGAGGCCGAAGTGCTTGCCCTCATCGCCGCCGGTCGGTCCAACACCGACATCGCCACACGGCTCGTCCTGAGCAACGCTCACTGCGCAGACTCTTCCTGCCGGCGTCGTTCCTGCGGCAGCGTGATCACGGTCCAGCGGGAGCGCCCGCTGGTGCACCTGGTCCCACCGGATCACAGCCCAACGTCCGCTGACTGCTGCCCTTCGGGGTAGAAGGTCCAGCAAAAGATTCGCTGGGTCCGGTGGTCCCAGGACGCGAGTGACTGGCGACAGGGCTGCGCGCCGATTGAGCGCCGATCAGTGAGCGACCGGCTTCGCGTCCCGAGACCACTGGGTGCCTACCTGCTGCAGCATCAGCATGGAAGGAACACCATGAGTGTCAGCACAATCAGCTCCACACGTCCAGAGGGCTCATCAACGGCCGGCATCGACTGGGCCAGCAGCGAGCACGCTGTCGCGGTCGTCGACGAACACGGCGTCCAACTACAGCGCGCGGTGGTCCCCCACACCACGGTCGGCCTGCGGCAGCTCGTCACGTTGTTGCGCCGCGCCGGCGTCCGAGAGATTGGGATCGAGCGCGGCGACGGGCCGATGGTCGACGCGGTCCTAGCCGCCGACTTCGTCGTGTTCGTCATCCCGCCGAACCAAGTGCGCAACCTGCGCCGCCGCTACGGCTCAGCCGGGAACAAGGACGACCACTTCGATGCATACGTGCTGGCCGACACCGTCCGAACCGACCGACACCGGCTGGCCCCGCTGGTACCGGACACGCCCGCGACCGTCACGATGCGGATGAGTGTCCGTGCCCGCCGAGACCTCGTAGCAGCACGGGTCGCGATGGCCAACCAGCTCCGGGCACACCTCGCGACCGTCCTCCCCGGCGCCATCGGACTGTTCCGCGACATCGACTCGCCGATCGCGCTGGCGTTCCTCAAGCGCTTCCCGACCCAAGCCAAGGTCGACTGGCTCAGTCCTGCACGCCTGCAGTCCTGGCTGCAGGGGCAGCGGTACCCCAACCCCCGCCGAGCCGAGCAGCTGCACGCGCACCTGACCGCGGCAGCCCGTGGCACCACCGGACCGGACGCCGAGGCCCGCGCACAGATCACGGCGGCCTACGTCAGCGCACTACAGTCGCTGCGGATGCAGATCGCCGCCCTCGAGGACGCCCTCGAAGCCCAGCTGACCGCGCACCCCGACGCGCACATCTTCACCAGCCTCCCCAAAGCCGGAGTCGTGCGGGCAGCCCGACTCCTCGCCGAGATCGGTGACTGCCGAAGCCGATTCCCCACCGTCCAAGCCCTGCAAGGACCACTCCCACGCCACCCGCATCCTCGCCAGAGCATGGCTCATGGTCATTTGGCGATGCTGGCAAAACCACGAGGCCTACGACCCTGCACGCCACCGCGCCTACCAAGCCCTCCAGAAGGCCGCCGCTTGACACAGGGCTTCTCTTGCCGCGCTGCGGGCGGCCCCGAACCCGCATCGGTCAGGGCGGGTGGCAGACACGCTCACTGTGACTACCGCGAGGCTGCCGGGCGGCACCGTGTCCCCCGGGGCGGCGCGACGGGCGACGATGTTGGCGATGGTGCCGGGATCGACCCGGAGCGCGCCGCCTACCTCCCAACCGCCCAGCGGGCCGCCGTTGCTTCGCCACGCCAGACCCTGCCCCGCAGAACGCCTATCTATGCCGCTGATGGTGCGCCCCGCCGGTCCGTCGGCAGCCAAGTGCGGAAGGCTCGCTGCGGTCCAGTAGCCTGTCCCCGTTGGCCAGCCCGGCAGGGCCTCGTTACAGCGAGGGTTACAGCGACCCTTGCAGCGAGGTTTCCAGCGAGGGTTTCAGCCATGCCCCGCCCTCGTAGCTCAGGGGATAGAGCACCGCTCTCCTAAAGCGGGTGTCGCAAGTTCGAATCTTGCCGGGGGCACGACTACATTTCCGCAGGTCAAGAGCCATTTTCAGCCTCTTCCTCGACGCTCCGAATCGGCACGCTCCCCCGCTGGGTTCCCGTGGGGTTCCCGAGGGCCTTGTTGACGCGGTCCAGCGCCGCCCGGTCGGCATCGGTACCCATCAGGTGCCCGTACGTGTCGAGCGTCAGTTTCGCGGTCGAGTGGCCGAGCCACGACGACACCGTCTTGATGTCGACGCCGGCCGCGATCCAGAGGCTTGCGGCAGTGTGGCGCAGGTCGTGGGGGCGCCTGCCGAGCCCCGTTGTCGTCCAACGGACGGCCCTTCTCCAGTTCTGTGCCGAGAGGTACCCGCCCTCAGGAGCCGGGAAGAGCAAGTCGTCCGGCTCGCGACCTTCTGCCCAGGACTCGACGACCGGGCGGACGAGATCCGTCAGCGGGACGAGGCGTGAACGACCGCTCTTTGTCGTGGCCCGCTCGATCACCGCACCAGTGCGCCCCGACTGCGGAATGGACCGCTTCACGACGAGGCCGGGGTACGGCACGACGACAAGGTCCCGCACCCGGAGCCCGCGTAGTTCACCAAATCGAAGCCCGGTCAAGGCCAGCACGAGAGTGATATCGGCGTAGCGCTTCGTGTGCACGCGTTGCGAGTCCACCACCTGGAGCAGCAGCGCGATGGTGAACGGGGCGACCTCCACCACCTTGCCGGTCCGCGAGTCCGGACGAGGGAGCGGCAGGTCCTCGGCAGGCGACTTCGCGATGCGCCTGGTCCGAACGGCGTAGCGAAAGAGTCCTCGAAGGGTCGTGCGGACGCGGGCCGCCGTTCGGACGGAGCGCGACACTGCGAGGTCCGTGAGGAAACGCTCAATATGGACGACCGTGATCGAGGAGATCGGCAACTTCGCGAAGGCAGGCACGATGTGAACGCGCAGGGCGCTTTCGTCCGACTCCCAAGCCCGCACCGAGACCTGACCATTCCGAGAGTCGCGGTACTCCTCCGCCAGCTCGGCCACGGTGATGCGCCCCGCCGCGGGCGACACGAACTCGCCCGACAGAAGCAGCCGCTTCTGCTCCATCTCCCAACGGGCAGCATCGCCCCGGCGTCCGAAGGTCCGATCGGCCACGACAGACCCCCGGTGCTTGACCTGGACTCTCCATTTCCCGTTGGGCCTCTTGAGGATCACGCCGGCTCCTTCTGTGACTCCAGCCAGGCGAGTAGGTCCTGCGGCATCCAGAAACACCGCTTACCGACCCGGACGGCAGGCGCGAATCGGCCATGAATGCGGAGGTGGTTGAGGGTGCCCACCGTGATGCGGCACCATGCGGCAGCCTCGTTGGCGTTCAGAAGCTGCGGAGGTTGGATCTCATTCTTCGTCTCGCTCATTGTCTTCTCCTCACTCAGATTGTCTTACGTGATCCAAAATTCATTCGCTGTGCTGCTCGTTCTTGCGCGTATTCGCGGGCGCGGGCGGCGGCGGCCTTGGCGAGCTCCGTGTCGCCGTCGGTGTCCCAGCCGGTCCCGGCGTAGGTCCAGTGGCCGATGACGAGGGTCGTCTCTTCGGTGTCGTCCTGCAGGAGGTCATCGAGGTCGCGGACGTCGATGGTCCGGCCCTCTCGGTGCGCGGCGGCCAGGGCGCGCTGGTAGCGGACCCGTCGACGGCGGAGCTGTCCGAGCGTCACGGAGTAACGGCGGGACTTGGTAGAGAAGTGGCCCCGGAAGCCGAGCATGTGCCGCCACTTGAACAGCAGCCCGTACGGGTGGTCGCCCACCGGGTTGTCCTCAACGCGCGCGTCGGTGTGGATCCGGTCCGTGACGGCGGCGATCGTGGCGCGCAGCCGCCGCGCGTGCGGGCTGTCGGTGTTCACGCTGTCGGTGGCCGACTTCGTCGCGTACTTCGCGAGGTAGCCGGCGACCTGCTCCGGGGCCAGGGCCCGGTCGGGGTCATCGGTCCGGCGGGCGGTGGTGGCGGGTCGGGCGTCGAGCTGGGCGCCGAACCGCAGCCGCCGCGTCACGTCGCCCTCGTGCAGCGGCGGGGCGTCGAAGACCACGCCGGCGGCGGCCTGCTCGACGAGCCGGGCCAGCAGCGCCGCGCTCAGGCCGGCCGGGGCTGGGGCGAACCCGCCCACTGTCTTGGGTCCGTCGAGGCGGATGAGGGCGTGGAAGTGGACGATGCCGCGTTGCTGGTACTCGGCGACCTTCGCGTACTGCACCGTCACCAGCTGTCCTAGCCTCGACTCGGGGACGCCGAGGTGCTTCGCGAGGGCGCGACGCAGGTCGATGGTGAACCGGCGCCACAGCTCGGGTGCCCACCATTGCCAGACGAGGTGGCTCTCGTAGTCGTAGCAGTCCCGACACAGGGGCTGCCCGACCTGCTCGTCCCCATCCCCATGCCGGGTGTGGCAGACCGTCGGGCGGCCGTGCTCACAGACCCGGTCCTGGCCCTTGATGGTGAAAGGGCGGCAGGGGCGGCCGCCCCGGGTGCCGTGGACGAGCCCGAACGACGGCGCGGTCAGCGTCGCGAAGACCAGCGGGTTCTCCGCGACCTCCTCGGGCACCCCTTTGCCGCCGGTGACGCCGGCCCGGATCAGGTGGAACGTGTCCGCGGCATACACCCTCGAGCAGGACTGGCAGTCGGCCGCGCGCCGGTTCCCGCACCGCACGTGCAGCACCCCGAGCGGGGCATCCGTCGAGGAGAAGCTCGAGAGGACCTCGCCGGTTCGGGTGTCGACGGTCTGCGAGGACCCGTGTAGGCGGATCGGCTTGGCGCAGTGCCCGACTCGGGAGGCGGTTTCGGACCAGGCGTCGAAGTCCCGTGACAGTAGCCGGGCGATGACCTGGGCCTTGGTGGCGGCGTCGAGGTGGCCCAGGTCCAGTGGGTGGTCCTCACCCGTGGGAGCGGATCCCAGACGCTCGTCGGCGTGCTGGGCGGGGTGTAGGGGGACGGCGTCCCAGATGCGGTCTCGTGTTGCCCGGGTCATCTTCGGCCACCCCCTTCCCTGGTCCGGGTGGGTGTGCCGTGCAGCTGATGCAACCCCGCGCTGCACGACACACCCGGTCCGAAGGGCGGCCCCGAAACGATGAAGGAGATGCCGGCGCCGCGGGGGTTGCTCACACGCCGACCACGTCAAAAGGTCACGAAGAAGATGGCGGACCAGAAAGAGTGAGTGTGGTGTGTGACGGCAATTCGCTTGGGATGGCCTCTGGCCGGGGTGGGGAGCCGACCCCCAGGGCATCAAGCCCGCAGTTTCGTCAGTTCAGAATATTTGTGTAGGTATGTCCGCACTCCCACCATCCACACCCCGGGGGGTCCGGGACGAAGAAACACGCCGAGAGACCGCGGATGAGTGCGCGGGAATAGCTCTTGGGTGACGCGCGGGAATAGACCTTCGGCGACGGGCGGGTTAGCGTTCTTGCATGGATGAGCGTCCATCGCGGGAGGTCCGCGGCACGGTTCGTGACTGGCCCGCGAGCCTGATCTTCATCGGAGCCTTGGTTTGGATGGCCTACTGGCTCGATGATGCGACGCCACCGCTGTTGCTTTAGGCGATCCCCTTGGTTGGCGCCGTCTCGTGGCCCATCAGGCGTGGGATCTTCACGCGCAAGCGTTGATCGGTGGTCCAGGCGTTGGTACGCATGATCCCGGGACCACCCGCGGGCCATGGGGTCGGTGCGTACCGCTGACCGTGGTGCCTCTCGGACCGTGCTGACAGAAGCTTGCTGGCCGGACTGAGAGGCCGCCTAAGGGCGGCGTGATCATCACCCGGGCGCTCAAGGGGGCGGTCGACTTAGCGAAAGAAGGCCAGAACGGGACGCAGGAACGCGCTCTCCCGTACGCCCCCGTCACCCCACCCGTCGCCCGCGTCACCCTCAGGGCTACTCGCCCGTGACGTCGAACGTCGGACTTGGTCACCACGACGTCAGGCGGCCGTCGTGGAGGTCTCTTCTGGGCCGCGTCGGCCGGTGGCAGAAGCCAAAACGCCAGCGTTGGGCAGGGAGAACGGGCCGTCCTCAGTGATGATCTCGGTGTAGGTCAGGCCGATGCCGACCACCCGACCGTGGTACTCGCCCCCGAGAGCGCCGGACTTGAGCAGGATCCAGGACCCGATCTCGAAGGGGCGCGAGGTCAGCAGGACGAGGCCGGCGAAGAGGTTGGCCAGTGCCTGCTGGGCGGCGATGCCGATGACGACACCGGTGATCGCCCCGGAGAGGAGCAGTTTCTCGATCGGCACGTGCAGCACGGTGAGCGCCAGGACCCCGACGAGGACGTAGCCGATCATCGTCACCCAGAGCCGCAGGTTCGACGCCGTGCCGGCGCTGGCTCGGGCCCCGACGACCCCGGCGAGCTCGTTCGCCGTGTAGCGCACGGCGATGGCAGCGCTCACGGCGAAGACGACCGCGCCGAGGAAGGTGACCAGGCGCGGCGTCAGCTGTGGCGACTGCGGCACGCCGAACGTGGCGACGACCACGAGCACGACGAACGAGAATGCTGCGGCGGCGCCGGCCCGGCGCAGGTCGGCGCGCGCCCGTAGTGCGGTGGCGGTGGCGGTGAGAAGGGACAGCTTCACAGGCAAGGGCTCCCGGTGGCAGAGGTCGGACGCGGTCGCGGGCCCCGGCGGTCGCCGGAGCGCCCCCAGCACGGTAATCGCCCCACCTTGACGCACCCCGAAAGGGAGACTGCAAACAGGTCGTCGACAGTCGCCCTCGCAGCCGGCACACAGAAAAGGACAGGCATCATGGGTCGGTGACCCTCGTGACCCTTTTGGCGACCTACACCCTCTTTCTCGTCCTGCTCATTGCAGCGGGTGTATGGCTCACGCTGGACCGGCCCCGCAAGGTGGAACTCGTCGTCGCAGGGGTGCTGGCCCTCGCGGTTGTCGGGGTCCTGATCGTAGTCACGAGCGCCATCTGGACTGATCCTCGTCCCTTCCTGGTCGACGGGGTGGCGCCGGCGATCGCGCATGCTGCCGACAACGGCTTCCCGTCCGACCACACGGCCGCAGCGGCTGCCGTCGCGGGCCTCGTGCTGGCGTACCGACGACGCATCGGCATCCTGCTGGTGCTGCTCGCCGTGGTCGTGGGCATGTCCCGCGTGGCTGCTCACGTGCACCACGTGCCCGACATCATCGGCGGGCTCGGGATCGGGCTCATGGCGGCCGCAGCTGGGGTAACGCTGGCTCGTGTGGCAATGCGTACCTGGGTGGCCCGGCAGAGCGCATCGCGCGTCTCCTGACCGGTTGGCGGGGGGCTGAGACGAGAGCGCGCCGCACCGCGGAAGGCTCCGGCGCAGCACGGTTCACGGGCGTTGAACGGTGATGCAACGAACGCCCACTTTCGGTGACGGCTCACTGCGGTTCCGGTTGCCGCCCCTGGTGGTCTCCACTTCCGGTGCGCGGTGGGGCGTCCAGGCGGTAGCCGTGCCCGCGAAGTGTGGTGATGGTCGGCATCCGTTCCCCGGCGTTGGCCGCGGCGGCGAACAGGACCGATCGCAGATGTGCGATGTGGACGTCGAGGGTCTTGGTGGAGCCGTACCAGTTCTCGTCCCACACCTGGGCCATGAGCTTCTCGCGGCTCACTGCGGTGTCGGGCTGGTCGGCCAGGGCCGCGAGGAGGTCGAACTCCTTGGCGCGCAGTCGTAGTTCGTGGCCGTCGACGAAGACTCGTCGGGAGGACCGCTCGAGGGTGAGTGCGCCGAGCACGGTGCTGGCAGGCTGGGCGTTGTCGTTCGTCGTGTGGCGGCGTAGGTGGGCTCGGAGGCGAGCGAGAAGAACCGTTGCGGTGAAGGGCTTGGTGAGGTAGTCATCGGCGCCGGCGTCGAGTCCGGCGATGACGTCGATCTCCGCGGTGCGGGCGGTCAACATGATGATCAACAGGTCCGAGAACTCGGCGCGGACCTGCCGGGCGATGTCGACGCCGTCCGAGTCCGGTAGCCCGAGGTCCAGGAGCATCACCTCGCAGGGGCAGGTGCGGAGGTGCTCGAGGGCTCTTTGGCCGGTGCGGAACCAGCTGGCGTGGTAGCCGTGGCTCTCGAGGGCCTGTTGGAGGTGGCGGCCGATGACGGCGTCGTCTTCGACGATGACGACCGGCACGCCGGAGGATCCCCACGTCGGTGACATGGCCTCGATGCTAGGGCCCGAAGGTCTCGGACGGCTGTGACCGGTCCCTCACCGCGACAGCCCAGCGGTCAGGCATCACGCAGCTCCTCGACTGCCGGTCGGGTCGATGACCGGGCGCTGAACGCCGCGGCTGCTGCCAGAGCGGCCACCACGGTCACCACCGTCACGGTCAGGTACACCGTGGGGAGTGCGATCCTGGACGGTGGCGGGTCGAAGACCCCGGTCAGCACCCTGACGAGCATCTGCGTCAGGGCCCAGGAGATGAGGGCGCCGCCGAGCAGTCCGCCTACTGCCACGACAGCCCCTTCTGCCATGACGAGGCCTCGCAGTTGCCGACGTCGAGCGCCCAGGACGGAGATGATCGCCATGGTCCTGCGTCGTTCGGCCAGGCCGATGGCCAGCACCAGCCCTCCGGACCCTGCCGCCAGGATGACGGCGAACGCGAGCTCGAGGCGGGTGAGCCCGGCGAGGTTGACCGAGGTCAGGCTCGATCCGACGGCGGCCCGGGTGTGGGTGATGTCCGTGACGGTGGCGCTGGTGCCGAGGGTGTTGCGCAGAGCGGCAGCGACGGCCGGCTGGTTCGTGCCGGAAGTGTCGACCAGGTAGGTCCCGACCGCGTTGGACCCTGTCATCTTGGCCACGTAGTCGGCGTTGGCGACGAAGAAGCTGTCCTTGGGGGCCGTCGGGAACTCTTTGGCGATTCCGGCGTAATGGAAGGGGACGGTGGTCAGGTGGTGGGTGCTCTGGTTCTCCAGGCGCAGGTTGAGCAGGTCACCGGGGTGCAGCTGGAAGTCCTTGACGGTCTCGTCGCTGACGAGGACCGAGTCAGGCTTGGCAGCGAGGGTCGCCATCAGCTGGCGCGCGGTGCCGCCTTGGAAGTACGCGTCCTGTAGCGCGGTCACCGAGGCGATGCTGTTCGGATGCACTCCGTACAGGTCCTGCAGGTCGGCGCCCACGTAGGCGAAGCGGTGCTGCAGGGGCTCGACATGGGTCACGCCAGGCGTTCGGGCGATCGCTGTGGTCGCCGCCGCGGACAGGGGCGCGCCCGGGGCCGGGGTGACCGCGACGTCCGCGCCATTCGTGAGCTGCGCGTCGGCTTCGGCTTGCTGCTGGTAGGTGGCGTTGAAGGTCGCGGTCGAGGCCGCGAACGAGATCGCCAGGGCGAGCAGGACGACGGACCGGGTCAGGGGACGCCGTTGCCGTGACATGGTGGCCGCTGCCGGCTTGGCCAGTCGACCGGTCAGCGGCGCGATGAAGCGGGCCAACGGGCCGCGGCCGTATGTGAGGCTCATGGTGGCCAGGCGCCACAGAAACATGGCGCCTCCCAGCCACAGCAGGGTCGGTCCGAGGAAGGCCCAGTAAGACACCGAGATGGACGGGACACCTTCGGGTGCCAGGACGAGCGTGTAGTTGTCACTGCTGGAGACCCAGAAGACGACCAGGGCGACTGCGAGGATGGCGATGTCCACGCCGAACCGCATCCACCAGGGGGACCGGGCCCGGCCTACGGCGTGCCGGGCGTGGGAGACGGTGAGGTGGCGCAGGTCCCGCAGGGCGGGCGCCAGCACCGTCGCTCCGGCGATGACGGCGCCGAACAGGACCGCGAAGACCGCCCACGCCGGGGAGAGCCCGAGCACGCCGAGCGGCCCGTCTGAGGCGGTTGCGTTGCTCGACCCGAAAGCCCACCGAGAGGCGATCGCGCCCGCGACCAGCCCGAGAACGGCTCCCCCGCCCGCGACGAGTGCCGCCTCGATGGCAGCGAGTCGTCCGATCGCCCGCGGAGGGAGTCCGCGGGTGCGGAGCAGTGCCTGTTCGTCGCGGCGACGCTGTGCCCCAGCGCCGACGAGGGCCGCCGTGAGCATGGCGGCCAACAGGGCGCCGGGCAGCCCCAGGAAGAGGAAGAGCATCTGGGCGTAGGCGGCGTCCGAGCGGGCAGCGTCCAAGGCTGCGCCCACGTTGTTGCCGACCACCCCGGTACCGGCCAAGGTCGCCTCGAGGTTGTGCGCGGCTCCCAGGACTGCCGCGTAGGCACCGGCCGGGTCGCTGGGAAGCGGCGCGGACCGGGCGACGTGGATCTGGGTCGTCACCGGGACCACCGGGGAAGCCGGGGAAGCGGGCGTCCGGACCCCGTGGGCGGGCGTCGCCGCAGGCTGGTCACCGACGACCTTGGTGAACGTGGCCGCGGGCAGCAGGATCACGTTGTCCGGCGGCGCCGACGGCTGGGCACCAACGGGGGCCCCGACCTTCTGGAACAGCGAGTCGGCCTGGGGTAAGTCGACGACGCCGGCGACGGTGACTGTGGCTGATCGTGACCCGCCGAAGCTGATGGCCACTTGGCTGCCCGGGCGGATGTGCAGGTTCGAGGCGGTCTGCTGAGCCACGAGCACGCCGCTCGGGGCGCCGCTGAGCTGGCGAATCTCCCCGGGGAACTGCGCCCGGTAGCCGTCCGGTAGCCCGAGCACCATCGCGGCACCGGTCGTCTGCGTGGTCCCTCCAGCGGTGGCCTGCAGCCCGGTGCTGCGCGCGAACGTGACGGGCAACGCTGCGCGGACCCCGTTGGACCCGGCAACGGTGGCCCGAACTGCGGCGGGGTCAGCCCCCGGCTGGACCTCGACCTGCCAGTCGACGGCCACCGATCGCAGGGCTCGCGCAGTCATGGTCTGCTGCGAGACCGTCAGGAATGTCCCGAGGGAGGCAATGAGGGAGACGGCGACGGCGATACCGACGCTGACCGCCAGCAGGCGCCCCCCGCGCCGGCGCAGCAGACCCATCAGCCAGGTGCCGGTCATCGTCGGTCACCGACTGTGGTCGCGCTTGCTTGTGGGCCACGCGGCGCGCGCGAATGGTTCAGCCACGCCTCGTCCGTGTTCAGTCGACCCTCGTGCATCAGCCACCGGTCCTTCAGCCTGTCGGCCACCTCGATGTCATGGGTAGAGACCACCAGGGCCGCATCGAGCTCCTCGGCCGTGGCGAGCAACACGTCAACCAGGTGTTGGCCGTTCGCCCGGTCCAGCTGTCCCGTGGGTTCGTCGGCCAGGATCAGCGACGGTCTGCTCGCCAGGACACGTGCGACGGCCACCCGTTGGGCCTGTCCCCCGGACAGCTCCTCGGGGAGTTGGGTAGCGAGCTCGCTCACCTGTACCAGCTCCAGCGCCTCGGTGACGCGTTCCTCAGCCTCCGCGTCGGGCACGCCGGCCAGCACGAGAGGTAGCGCGACGTTCTCGGCCACCGTGAGGGCCGGCACGAGGCTCGGGCTCTGGAAGACGACGCCGATCTGTGCGCGCCGTTCGGTCTCCGTGGCTGGGAGACCGGGCCAGGACACGCGTCCTGCGGTGGGCGTCTCCAGGCCGGCCATGATGTGCAACATCGTCGACTTGCCTGAGCCGGAGGGCCCGACGATCGCGATGCGCGCCCCGAAGGGCACCTCGCAGCTGCTGCCGTGCACGGCCACGACGGCTCGTTCGCCGCGGCCGAAGGTGCGAGCCACTCCCTCGCAGCTCACTGCGAGGGCGGGTCGAGGCGTCGGACCAGGCGAGCTCATGAGGTGACCATCCCGTCGTGAAGGTGGATGACGCGGTCGGCGATGGCGACGACGCGTGGGCTGTGGGTGACAACCAGCAGGGCGGCGCCCGCCCCCGCTCGGTCGCGCAGGAGCTCGAGCACGTGTTGCTCGGTGTCTCCGTCGAGCTCGCCGGTGGGTTCGTCGGCCAGGACGATGTCTGGGTCGTTGGCCAGCGCGACCGCCAGGCCCGCACGGGCGAGCTCGCCACCGGAGAGCTCCGAGGCGTATGCCTCAGCGCGCCGTGCCAGACCGACCCGCTCGAGCAGGTCCATCACCGCGACGGGTGCGCCCGGGCGTTCGGTCGTCCCCCGCCGCTGCGTGCGTCCGTGGCAGGCCGTGCGGGCGAGCTCGATGTTGGCGCGGATGTTGAGATGTGGCAGCAGGTTGCGGCTCTGCAGCAGGACGCCGATGCGCCGGGCGCGCAGTCGCGCGCGGTCAGCCTCGGGGCGGTGGCTGAGCCGCTGCCCGCCGACACGCACGGTTCCGCCGTCGGGCTCGTCGAGTCCGGCGAGGCATCCCAGCAGGGTGGACTTGCCGCACCCGGATGGGCCGACCACCGCCACGGTCTCTCCGGGAGCGACGGTCAACGAGACTCCACGTAAGGCGAGGGTCTCCTCCTCGCCGGTGCGGAAGAACCGGTAGAGGCGATCAGCGGTGAGGGCGGCCGTTGGCTCCGAGCTTGTGGGTCTCCCGTTCCCGGTCACGGGGCCGGACGAGACCGACGACGCGGCGTTCGACCCGCTCAGGGAGGTCACGGTGTCCACCGCAGGGAGTCAGACACGGTGCGCCACGGGTCGACGTTGTCCGCGTTCACAGGACCCGAGAGGGTGAGGTCCACTCGAATCCCGGCGTGAGAGTACGAGTACCGCTCGAACGCGTCCCGGACCACCTTGCCCGTCACGGGATCCACCGCCGAGTCACCTTGGTAGGTCAGCAGCACAACCGGTTGTCCTGCTCGCCTCGCCGTCCCCACCTTGGGTGAGGCGAACTTCGGCACGCTGCCTTGCAGCTGAGGCACGTCGACGTTCATGACCGTTGAGGTCGTGGGCGCGGTCGTGGCCTTGGTGATGTGGACCTCGATGCGGTTCAGTTTGTCGCTGAAGACCGTGGACGCTCCCGTCGTGGTGCGGGCCCATCCCTCGGGGACTTTGACACTGACGTTTGCGCCGCTGGGCGTGAAGGGCACGTACACCTGCGTGTCGGGGATGTCCCCGGGCGGGTTGCTCTCGGTGGCGGCCGGGGACGCGGAGCCTGGCGATGACGCGGCGGGCTGCGACCCCGGACCGCTGGTCGAAGTCGCTGTGACCCGCGCAGATGTGGGGGCAGGCGCGGGCGAGGAGGGGGTGCTGCTGCAGCCGGAGAGCAGGATGGCTCCCGTCCCCATCGCCGCTGCAAGCCGGATCCTGGTGACAGTCATGTGATGCCTCTCCCTGGTTGCGCCCGAATCGACCTCGGACACCACGCTAGAAATGCGGTGGTTAAGCGTGATGCGACTCTGGGTTAGAGGAGGGCAAAACTTCCCGACCCATCACGCCAGGGACTGCCAGGCACTCGAGACTGGACCCGGGGCGCGCGAGGATGACAGGCATGCGTCGACGAATCATCCGCGTGGCCGTCGTGGCGGTTTCGGTCGCCCTGGTCCTCTTCGGCATTCCGTTGGCGTTGGCCGCCAGGGCCACGATCCTCAACGAGGAACGAAGCGAGCTCGAACGCACAGCACTGCTCGCTTCCCGGCAGGTCGGGCCGGACTTCCTGGCGGGTGACCCCGTAGAGCTCCCTCCCGTGGAAAGCGACAAGAAGGTCGCCGTCTACGACGCCTCGCTGACCCGCAGGTCCCCGACCGCGGGAGGACCCGCAACTGCCGACTCCGTCACCCGCGCAGCTGCCCGCGGAGTTGAGTCTGAGGGCGTGGTCGGCGCTGAGTTCGTGGTCGCCGTTCCGGTCACCGTAGGTGAGAGAGTCATCGCGGTCGTTCGAGCCTCAGCCCCCACGAGCCAGACCTTTGCGGGGATCCTTCTGGCCTGGGCAGCGTTGGCGCTGTCCGCCGCGCTCGCTCTGGGCGTCGCGGTCCTCGTGGCGCGACGCCAGGCGCGATACCTCAGCACCCCGCTCGAGGCACTGGCGTCGGCCGCCGAGCGCGTCGCCAGCGGAGACCTCCAGAGACGAACCGAACCTGTCGGGACACCCGAGCTCGTCCGACTGGCACGGACGCAGAACGAGATGCTCGACCGGCTCTGCGACCTCATCGCCCGTGAACGCCGACTCACCGCTGACATCTCTCACCAGCTACGGACCCCCGTCACCGGCTTGGCCCTGGGACTGCAGAACGCACTGAGCTCCGATGGCAACGCAGCGGCCGCGGACTCTCACGCCGCACTGGTCGATGCGCTCGGGCAGGTGCGGGATCTCGAGCGAACCATCGACAACGTCATCCAGCTCGCCCGCCCGGAGGCGGGGGTGTTGGGCGCGGCCCCGGTCCGCAGCGTCGAAGACTTCGGCACCGAGATCGAGCGGCGATGGCACGGCCCGCTGTCCGAGGCGGGGCGCCCGTTGGTCGTCACCGCCCAGACCGACCTTGCGCTGTTCCTTCCGCAGTTCGTCGTCACGGAGATTCTGAAGATCCTCCTCGACAATGCCATGCACCATGGTGCCGGACGCGTCACGGTCGTCTTCCGTGACCTCGGCTCGTTCGTCGCGATCGACGTCGCCGACGAGGGTTCGGTCCAGGCCCGTAGCGAGGAGCTCTTCCGGCGAGGCCAGTCCGGCAGCGACGGACTGGGTATCGGGTTGGCCCTCGGGCGATCGATCGCCGAGGCCTATGGCGGCCGGCTGGCCCTGACTCGGCAGCAGCCGACCCGTTTCACTCTTATGGTTCCTCTCTTTCCCGCTGAACCGGACCCGGCACCAGCCAGCGACGATCCGCAGCGATAGGAACTCGCAGCCGACAACCGAGAGCCCGAGAGCCCGAGAGCCAAGGCTGACTCTTTCGAGCCGCGAGCAGGAGCTCAGGCGCTCGAGCCCTCCCGGTGGATGGCGGGCTCGTGCGTGTCGGGTCGGCTCAGATGGCCTCGTCCACGGCGCGTCGGTGGCGCCACCACTGGAGGGCGACGGGCACGAGGGAGAGGACGACGATGACGACGATGGCGACGTCCAGGTTCTTGCCGACCGCCGGGAAGGCGGAGCCCAGGGAGTAGCCGAGCAGGGTGATGACCGGCACCCAGAGCACGGCACCGACGCCGCTCCAGAGGACGAAGTGCCGGCGCGGCATCCGGCTCGCCCCGGCGACGAGGGTGATGAAGGTCCGCACCAGCGGCACGAACCGGCCGATCACCAGTGCCTTGCTGCCGTGCCGGTCGAAGAACGCGCGGGACTCATCGAGGTACCGGCGTTTGACGATGCGCCCGTCCCGTTGGTGCAGGGGCACGCCGATCACGCGGCCCAGGCCGTAGCCGACGACGTTGCCGAGGAACGCGGCCACGATCAGGGCGGGAAGGGCCACGAGCAACGACGGCAGGTGCGGCTTGCCCGCCGCGATGAACAGGCCGATCGCGAAGAGCAGCGAGTCCCCGGGCAGGAACGGGAAGAGCAGCCCGCACTCGATGAAGACGAAGACGAGCGAGACGACGAAGAACGCTGCGCCGTAGGTCGCGAAGAGGTAGTTGGGGTCCAGCCAGCTCGGTCCAAGAGTCGGTGCCATCGCCGGTGCGATCGCCGGTGCAAGTGCGGTCATCACGGGGCCAACCGTAACCGGCGACCCATGGACGCCACCTGTGGACAGTTCACCAAGTGTTCACGATCGGCGGGATCGTGCGTGATCGACCCCGAAACCGTGGCTCCGCGGGGTGGTCCCCATGAAAACGCAGAGGCTCCTCAGGTTTCGGTCAAGGCGGCTCGGTTGGTTTGTCGCGTTTGCCCTTTCCCGTGGCACCGACCCGTTTCAAGGAGACCGCCCCATGTCCGCGACACCCAAACCCCCCTCACCTCCCCGGGCCCTGAGCCAGATGCTCAACAAGGTGCCCGAGGTCACGATCTACTTCTGGATCATCAAGATCCTGTGCACCACCGTCGGCGAGAGCCTCGCCGACTACCTCAACACCACCATCGGGCTCGGACTGTCCACAACCACCGTCATCTTCAGCCTCGCCCTGGCGGCCGCCCTGATCGTGCAGTTCCGGCTCCGGCGCTACGTGCCGGCCGCCTACTGGACCGTCGTCGTCCTCATCAGCGTCGTCGGCACCCTGCTCACCGACAACCTCACCGACAACCTCAACGTCCCGCTGTCGCTGACCACCGGCGTCTTCACGGTGGTACTCGCGGCCGTCTTCGGGATCTGGTACTCCCGGGAGCGGACACTGTCGATCCACTCCATCATCACCCGCCCCCGGGAGGCGTTCTACTGGCTCACGGTCCTGGTGACCTTCGCGCTGGGCACCGCAGCCGGCGACTGGACGCTCGACCTGACCGGGTGGACCCCGGGCGCGTCGGTGCTGCTGCCCGCCGGGCTCATCGCCGTCACCGCACTGGTCTGGCGCGTCGGCGCGGGCGCCACCCTGTGCTTCTGGGTCGCCTACATCCTGACCCGGCCATTGGGCGCCAACCTCGGCGACTTCCTCGGCTCCGACCCCGCCGACGGCGGACTTGGCCTCGGCACCGCCTGGACCAGCCTGCTCTTCCTGGCCACCATCCTCGCCATCGTGACCTATCTGAGCGTGACCCGACGCGACCAGACGCCCGTGGCCGAGCCCGCCCCCGAGACGGTCCTGGCTAGGCGAACGGATCAGGACGACGCGCTCGTCGACTGAGAAACAGGGGGCGTCTGACCCCAGACCTGATATGTCGAGGAGATCGTCCCGGCCCACGGCCCTCGCCTTCCTGCAAAATCCAAGGAGGCGAGGGCCGCAGAGCAACACGGGACGCGGGAGCTCCGCCTTCGAGCGCATGCGTGTGACCCACAACTGTCGTTTAGGGCGCGCACCTTGGACGACACGCTGACGGAGGTGCTGCGTGCGACCGTCCGCACGCGGAGCACGGCGACACCCGTCGCCGCCGCCCGACGTCGTCACCTGTCAGCCCGAGTGCCGCTCCTTAGCGGGCAGCATGACTGTGAATCACAGTGGGCTGCCGGATTGGTCAGCAGCAGCTCATTGGCCCGTCGGGTTGTCGGGCTGGAGGCCGAGCTGTCCCTCGATAGCGTCGCCGCCCTTGGTGATCTGGTCGGTGAACTTGCCGCCGGTGCGCTCGTCGAGGATGCCCTCAGCCTTCTCCAGCGCCGCCTTCGCCTGCTCGGGATGTTCGCCTGCGAGCTTCTTCGCCTGGTCCACGATCTCGTTGAAGTCCATGAGGGACCCTTCTGCCGGGGCACCGTACTGCTTGGTGCAGTGGTCAGGAACCTACTCGCGACGACGACGCTCCACCAGAGGCCCCAATCGGCGGTTGGCCGTCCCGCTCGTCCCGCCCAGCTCGGGCCGTCGGGATCGGACCGTCCCAGTGCACGCTGGACGACAGGGCCGGCCATGACGGACCCAGCGCGCCGCAACCTGACAGATGCCATGCACGAAACTCCCAGCAGGCGCTGCGATGGTCGATGCCCCAGGACGGGGCCGCGGCTCGCTTCTGAGCGCGGGGCCGAGAAGGAGCACGATGACCACCACTACGCGCCGCCACAGCGTCCTCGCGCTTTGCCTGCCCCTCGTTGCCGCGTCGGTCACTCTCGCCGGTTGTGGACCGAAGGCGACCACGACCCCCGCGTCGCCTGCCGTCGGCGCCTCGTCCGCGCCGGCATCGGCAGCGCCCCCGGGCTCGAGCACGTCGGGGTCCGCGCCGGCCACCGGAACGGACACCGCCTCAGGCTGCCCGACCTCCAACACGCGGGCCTTCGCCAAGACCCGACTCGTCGCCGATCTCGGCATCGTTGCAGGAACCTTCCACCGCTACCTCTACAAGCCGTGGCAAGCCGGCTCATTCAACAAGGGAGCCAACGGGCGCACCCTGGCCATCGTCAAGGCTGCCGGGGCCGCCGCGCTCGACGCGAAGCTGCTGCTCAACGCCACCGAGAACATCAAGGCCAACCCCACCCTCTGCAAGGTCCTGGTCCAGCCGATGACCCAGCTCGAAGGCAAGCTCGCCGGCTTCAAGAGCCAAGCCCTCGCCGGCAACCTCGGCTTCATCGGCGACGCCCAACAGGCCGTGACCACCATCGAGCAGCAGGCGAGAACCGCCGGACTCCCAATCACGGAGACCACAAACACCAGCGGCGCCTGACCCCGGCCGCCTGACCGATGACCGCGCCGAAACCCAAGGGGGCCGTGGCGGCCAAGCGGGGACCCAACACTTTCGCCGTGCCTGGAAGGCGCGCACCAATTGATCACAGACAACCCAATCGCGGGACCAGTCACGTGCTGCGCCCAGGCCTCGTGAGCCGACTCCGACGACCAACCGGCAGTTCGGCCGGAGAGCGCCCCGGTCGTTGCTCACGTCAAAGAGACCGCCGCGGATGAGGGGCACCCCTAAATAAGCGTGTCGGTGTGCGGTGTGAGCCTCCCGCGCGTCGGCCCCCTCCACAGGGCTCCCGCACGGGAGGCGGTCACTGGTATCGCGTCGCCCGCCGCTGGCTGAGAGCCAGGTCAGCGCGACCGCAGGGCGTCGCGGATCTCGGTGAGCAGCAGGACCTCTTCCGACGGCGCCTCGGGCTCCGGCTCGACCCCGGCCGCCCGCCGGGCGGCGAGGTGGTTCATCGGCGCGACGACCATGAAGTACACGGCCGCAGCCACGATGAGGAAGCTGATCGTCACCGTGATGAACGTGCCGAGGTGCACACCGCCGGGCGCCCAAGCGGAGAAGTTCGGGGTACCGCCGAGCTTGCCGACCACGTCCATGATCACGGTGACGAACGCCTCGATGACCTTGCCGAAGGCGCCGGCGATGATGACGGCGACCGCGAGGTCAACGACGTTGCCTCGCATGATGAAGTCCTTGAAACCTTTGAGCATCGGTTCTCCTTTGTCAGAGCTCGACGGTGTCGAGGGTGTCGAGGGTTTGGACGGGGTCCTCGGGTCGGGGTGCTTCCCGCCCGAGATGTCCGACCGCCGGCTCCACCGTGAGAGTGGGCCGGACGGCCGATGGGTCCCCTGGTACATCAGCCGAAGAATGTGGCTACTCGGCGAGCTTGGCGATGGCCTGCGCCCACAGGAAGTACTTGTTCGTGCCGAGGTCACGCACCGTCTTGATGTTGAAGGCGGCCTTGAGGTGCTCCGCGTCGCCGGCGCTGACGCCCTGCAGCGCATCCACCGGCGCATCCGCCAGCTCACTCAGGGATGAAGCCTCGAACGCCTTGTCGACCTTGCTGGCGATGTCGCCCATGATCACTCCTGCGTTGTCAGTGGCCGCCGACATGGCGTGCCATGGTGCAGATGTACACCCGACAGGTCCCACCCCGCACTCCCAACACGGCAGGAGTCAGTGAACGTTCAGCAGCGGCGACGTCCATGCTCGCACCAGCAGGCGCGCCCATGGCGGCCCAGGCTGTGATTCCAGGCGCAGGTCTTGTCGCACACCCCCTCCCCGCCTCTACCAACCGGTGGGTGGCTGCCTCCTGTAGTCGCCGGTGATCACTCCCCCCATAGCTGCATCGACCCGGCCGCTCGCACCACACGTATGCGCTGCGTGGCTCCTTCCGCAGGCGCAGCCGCAGCGGGCCCTGCCGGATCAGGAGCCGGTCGATCGTGCGCTCCGCTGGGAGCTTCACCCCGTGCCCGGATTTGCGCTCAGCTCCATCCGGGTCCGGCGCGATCCCCCACCGCGGATGCTTGCGACGCACCTCGGTCACAGCGACCTCCACAACGGAGGACGCCTAATCCGGGCACGACGCCGGTCGATGGGACCGGTCCGCCAACCACAATCAACTGATCAGTCAGATACCGACCGACCCCCCAGTGCAACCTCGCCCGGCGCACCCTGCGCGAGCACGTCGACCGCAGTGAAATCCGCGGCTGCCAACACCGCACGGACCGCATCCCCCTCTGCTCGATGACAGCCAAGACAACCAGTGCCAATCCCGGCCTCCTCGAGTCCGGACGTCCCACGGTGACGACCAGCCCCGCGGTGACGAACCGGGCGCCTGTCGCGAAGCAGGTGGCGGACGACTGTCGCGCATCACCCGACCGACGACAGAGGTCAGCAGTCGTGTCTTGACAGAGGTGACGCTTGACAAGGACGCCGGTGACGCTTGACAAGTCTGTGTCAGCCGGTGCTTGGCACAGATCCAGGTGAACGCGCGAGGGGCATGTGCGATTTTGCGCCGGCTGCGGTGCGGGTGGCCCGTTCCGCATCAGCTCATGACGGCAGCTGGCGACCTAGGGCGACGATGATCTCCTCATCGGTGAAGCCGAGAGTCCTCGCACGCGCCACGAACTCTGCAGCCATGCCTTCGAGCAACTGTCGTCGACCTCCTTCAGGTGCTCGCGCGTGCGCGGCGACCCGGGTGCCGCCGCCGCGGCGGGAGGTGAGTAGTCCCTCTTGCTCGAGCTCCCGATAGGCGCGCCCGACCGTCCCGACAGCCACGCCGAGATCGCCGGCCAGTTGGCGCAGTGGCGGGAGTCGGTCGCCCGGGCCGAGAAGCCCTGCCGTGATCAGGTCGGCGAGCTGGCGCCGAACCTGCTGGTATGGCGGCGTCGGGTCGTCTGGCTGCAGTGTGAGGACCAGCGTCACCGAGTCTCCACGGGCTGTTGGGCTCTCTCAGCAGGCAGTGCCCCTGGGGTGACTATCAGGCCCAGGAGCCAGCCGAGCACCAGCAGGGCCACCGGCACGCTCGCGAGCAGCGCCCAACCGACTGGCGCCATCCAAGGGCGTTGGCAGTCCATCCTCAGCAGGGCGGTCCCTGCGAAGAAGGCAATGCCGGCGT
The DNA here is from genome assembly GCF_052115265.1 of Terrabacter sp. 2RAF25. NCBI lineage: Bacteria > Bacillati > Actinomycetota > Actinomycetes > Micrococcales > Intrasporangiaceae > Terrabacter > Terrabacter sp. 2RAF25. The sequence goes on along the minus strand of NZ_JBFRGJ010000006.1, from coordinate 192,537 downwards.
GGCTAGCCGCCAGAGCGGCACCTGCTGCCGCCAGAACCCGTGTCGTGGACGCCCGGCGGAGCACGTCGTCGCCCACCTCGTCGGGCGCGAAACCGCGCGGCCGGCGTACCACCGCCATCAACGCAGCCAGGGTCGCGAGGCCCATGACGACAAGCAGCGCAGTCAAGGGCCCGGAGTAGAAGCTGCCCGGATAGGGAGAGGCGACGCTACCGGTGCCACCGCACTGCGCGGCCACCTGCCGGCCGGCGCGTCCCATGTCGTCCGCGGAGGCGGTCGCCGTGGTGAGGGTCAGGGCGGCGAGGTGCAGCGCTGCAGTCGCCACGACCACGGTGGTCACGCCCCGCGGCAGGTACTCGGTCACCTGTCGCGTCTCCAGTGAAGCGGTCCGGGGACCGGCCGGTCGCCGCGGTCGGACCACCGTTTCACCGAGTCCGACACCAGCAACGAGGGAGACGCCCAGGATGGCGGGGGCCAGCATGGCCCCACGCCCGAGGTCCAAGGTGCCCTGAAGCAGCCACGCGACAACGCCGCCAGTGACAACGGCGGCAGCCAACATCAGCCGGACCCTCTTCCACTCGTCGCCCGTCACGATGCGTCGTCGGGCCAGCGACAGAGCGATCAACGTCAGCAGAAGCGGCGTGCCGACGAGAACGAACAGAACGATGAGCGACATCGAAACCCCCGCGCGTTTGTGTCACGTAGTTGTGACAAGAGGAGAATGAATCGATGCGTGGCTTTGTGTCAAGCCCTCGGCACAAGCTATTTCGTCGACCCCACCGCTCCGAGCGGGCATCCATCCAACGGTCGACAACCACCCCGGCATCCCTCCGCTTAACGACAACGGCCACCGAGCCTTTCCCAATGCTGAGCCTGTCCGGCGCATTGACTGTCAAGCATCAGGCCAGACGGCACCGTCAAGCATCACCCGAGACAGGACACGGAGTCGGGATCCGAGTCGGTGAGGACTTTCTGTACTGGCTCAAGCTGCGCCTGCGGCGCAGAAAAGCGCGGGGACCCGCGGCAGGGACCCCGCGCTGCGGGCGGCGCTGGCGCGCCGTCCTCGCGCACCCCACCGCCCCCACGCTTTCGACCACATCCAGGGGGCGACCGCCCTGCCGCCCTCAACTGGACCGACGACCGCGAGTTCCGCCTCGCCATCAGGCGCCATGACGAGGGCAGCCCCCGCCGTCGCCTCCCGGCACAGACCCACGGAGGACCACTGCCCACCAAAGGGACGTGGCCGGCCCCACCACCCGCATGCCGGGCCTCCGCGTGCGCCTTCTGCGCGTGGCCTCCCAGCGGAGCCACCTTGGCATCACTGCGCAGACCAACACGGCGCATGAGGCCGCCATGACGGCCACCGCGCTGGGGCGCACTGGGGGCACACTGGATCGCCAAAGGTGGTTGAGGGCCCGCAACCGAGGGCATCGGCATCGCAATCGAGGGCATCGGCGTGTGCTCAGAAGCGAGCTCTCGAACAAGCCGACAGCCCCGTCGACTCAGCAATCGATGCTCGGCTTCCGGCCGCCGGTCCATGCGCTCTTGCGACCTTGAGGAAAGACCCAGCGAACCAGACGTAGCCCTGGTCGATGGCAGAAGCAAGCTTCCGGGCACCCTCAGATGACGAGACCGCCGCGCTCCCGTACCAAGCCCACCATTGCAGCTGCAACATAGGCCGTCACAGCCAATCCGAGGCCGCGCCTCAGGACAGGGCCTCAACGAGCTGCTCCACGGTCGGCGACCCCGCTCGGCCGTCCGGGGTCGTGAAGACCCGACAGGCCAGCGCCACCGGCTCCTCACCCGACGCAAACGGGTCCCTACCGTTGACGAGGATGGTCGGCGACCCGATGAAGCCGAGGCGCTCCGCGTCCTCCGACGTCTCCACCAGGACCCGTTCGATCGGCTCGTGATTCCGGCCAACACTGGCCAAAGCAGAGCGAAGCCGCTCCTCAGCCACCAGCCAGTTCGGGCACCCGTCGAAGTACAGCAGCCGCACATCCACGCCTCCATCATGCGCCCTCGGAGACGGCCCCGGACGGCGTGCCCGCACGCACCACCTTGGGACACGAGACACAACCGAAAACGCGACCTCCGGTGCCCCACAGGTGCCCGCAGTCGCAAGACCGGTAGAAGACAGCCGACATGGTGCAGCGCCAAAACCACTGCGACACAAGCGCTTCCGAAGATCCGACTTAGCTCGGTCGGACTCCTAAAGCGGGTGTCGCAGGTTCGAATCCTGCCGGGGGCACCACACGTCTGTATGACTTCGTGCGACCCACCGGCCACAGCCCAAGCCCTCGACTGGCTCCGGCCCTCCGGACGCGTTGCTCTTCAGCACCCGCTGCGTGGCGGATGACCGGTCCTCGCGAAGCATCCGCACGGGCAGCGTCCGGCTGGCACTCCCTCTTTCATGCGCCGACTCACTGGGGTGACCACGGCCGCGCTCGTCGTGCTGGGGTTCCTCGGCTTCATCGTCGGCAGCTCCGTCAAATCCCTCGCCGGCGCGTGGTGGGCCCGGCCGACGATTCCCATGGTGGCCATCGGCTTCGTCGTGATCTGGGAAGCACAGGTCGCCTGGCCCGACGACACAACGCCCTATCCCTCGCGCCGGCGGTTGACCGGGCTGGGGATCGGCTTGGCCACCGTGGCTTCGGCCGTCCTCGCTGAGCCCGCAGGGGTGTGGCGTTCCCCCAGGGGTGGGCGTTGCATCGCGCATCACCAGCGGAACGGCGCACTCATGAGGGAGGCGCGGTCTGACGGGACGCACCCAACGAGCCCAAGGCGTACGCGGGCGCCTCACATGCGCAGCACGATGAGGGCGATGTCGTCACGCAGCGACGAGCGCGGCGGCAGCTCCGACAGCAGCCGGTCGGCGAGCGAGTCGACGTCCAGGTCGCGCAGGCGCACCAGCGCATCCGAGAGCCGGCCGATCCCGAGGTCGAGGGGCTCGCCACGTCGCTCGACGAGCCCGTCGGTGTAGAGCACGAGCGTGTCACCGGCGCGCAGCATCGCGGTGCCCAGCGGCCGGCTCATCACCTTCTGGGTCACGGCGAGGGGCGGCCCGAGAGCCTGGTTCATCGTGTGGATGGTGCCGTCGACCCGGAGGATGAGCGGCGGCAGGTGGCCGGCGCTGCTGTAGATGGCGAGATCAAGGGCCGGGTCGATGACGACCTTCACCGCCGTCGAGGCGGTCGCATCGGGGCTGTGGCGGGCCACCCGGTCGAGAGCCGTCATGGCCGCGGCCGGGCCGACGTCAGCGACGGTGAGGGCGCTGAGGGCGCTGCGCAGCTGTCCCATGACCGCTGCCGCACGCAGACCGTGACCGACCACGTCACCGACCGCGACCGCGAGTCGTCCTTGGCCGAGGTCGGCCACGTCGTACCAGTCCCCGCCGACGCGCAGGGCGTCCGAGGCCGGCTGGTAGCGGACCGCGATCTGGACGGACTCCCGCACGCTCAGCGGCACCTCGGCGGGGAGCATGACCTCCTGGACGGCGATGCCGAGCTGTCGCTGGGTCTCGAGCGCGAGGTCGAACAGCTGGCTCTGCTCGGCAACGGCGGTCGCGGCGACGACAGCCGCGCGAGCCTGTCGCCCTGCGGGCTCCAAGGGCTGGCTCAAGGCAGTGGCGAGGTGCGGCACGAGGGCTGTCACGTCGTGGACGTTGTAGAGCACGTGCCGCGGCACGCCGGACGAGTTCGGCACTGGCACAGCGGTGCCGATCCAGTAGTGCCCGCCACCCGACTCTGCTTCCGCCGCAGGTCGACCGGTGTCGCTATCGTAGCGCTGCAGACCAACCACCACGGATCGGCCGGTGTCCAGAGCCGACCGCACGGCGCGCCGGACAGTGTCGACCACCGGCTCCGCACCGGGCACCGTCTCGGGCCCAGCCGGCTGGCTCGGCAGGACGTCGGCGAGACTCGAGCCCACCAGCTCGGTCCGGCTCCGGCTCACGGCCTTCACGTAGGCGTCGTTGCAGTCCTGGATGATCAGGCCGATGTCGAGCACGACGCAGGGGCTCGGCACCGCGTGGAAGAGCGCCCCGAAGTCGAGCTCCCCGGCCCCGCGTTCTCCCGCGCCCGCGCCAGCCACCAACCGTGGCTGGAACTCCGGGTGTGGGTGCGGCGACGACACGAGCCAACGCTAAGCGCGGTGTGACGCGCGTGCGGACCACTTGGGAAAACTCGTCGACGCGATTCCCGCGCCGGCCGCGCCGATCGCTGCCAGACGTCACCCGGACGGCCCGACCCCCTGCGTCAGACCGGGCCGCCCGAGCGGGCCATGAACGCCGGGGCGCGCCGCACGAGCAGCCACCACGGCACGAGTCCCACCGCCGCTAGCGCGATGAAGGGCGCCACCAACGCGGTGGACACCACGGTTGATGCCGGGTCTGCCAGCGCCCCCAACCACTGGTCGACAGCGATGCTGACGCCCTCGATGACCCACATGCCGAGCAGCGCCGCGACCACGACACCTCCGCGTGCCTCTCGCCGCCACAGCCAGAGCGCGGCCACGGCCGCGAGCGGCAGCCAGACGGCGAGGTCCTGGACATAGATGGCGTTGGTCTGCACCCCGGTCCCCTCCAGCATGGGCGTCGGGTAGACACCCAGCGACGGGACGATGCGCGCCAGCCACGCGACCACGTTGAGGCCCGTCACCACCCAGACGTATGCCGCCACGCCGCGCACCGGCGCCCGCTCCACCACGCCCTGCCCGACCGCCCAGACCTCGTACGAGACGCACAGGTGCCCAACGGCCCACAACGCGAGGCCCAGCATGGCCACATACAGGAGGAAGGCCGCGTTGAACGGGGTGAGGAACAGGAAGAGCACGCCGTTGTACACGACGTAGAGCAGGGCGCCGAGCGCGGCGAGCACGGCGGCCCCGGATCCGCGCGCAGCCCTCCACCACGACCCGAGCAACACCGGCAGGGCGACGACCAGCAACACCAACGCGGTGCCCCTCGCGGACCCCTGCATCGCCTCCGGGCCATGGAGCAGGCCAGGGTCGGCGAAGGTCCAGCCGCCGGCAGCGGCCCCCACCGCTGCCGTGGCCACGGACAGGTTGCGCGCCGTCCCCAACGTGTCGTGCCCGGCCATGGCCCCTCCTCTCCTACTCAAGGTAGTAGAGGTTTCGGGCGTGCCGACGCGCAACGACGACCGACGTGACCGATCGCACTCGTGGCCGGCTGTCGCACGAGGGCAGCAACCGACCGGACCGGGACAGTGTGCGCGAAACTCTCGTCAGGGGAGCCGCATTTCCCTAGGCTCGCTGCCATGGGGACGGGCGGGCGCGTGGGCGGCGTCCGACAATGACGGTGCGCGTGGGGGCTGCTGAGTCCTCGGGCACCGTCGGCGCGCTCACGGAGAGGGCGGCGATCCGCCGGCTCGTGGTGCTCGCGACCATCGGCGTCGCCTACTACTACGGCGGGCGACTGGGGCTCCAGCTCTCCCTCGTCGGCAACGACGTGACCCCCTTGTGGCCCCCCACCGGCATCGCCGTGGCAGCCCTGCTCGTCTTCGGACGCTCGTACTGGCCGGCTGTCGCCGTGGCCGCGCTCGCAGTCAACCTCCCGATCAGTGCCACCGTCGTCACCGCGCTGGCCACTGCCGTCGGCAACACCCTTGCACCGGTCGTCGCCGTGACCCTGCTGCACCGGGTCGGCTTCCGCCGGGAGCTCGACCGCCAGCGTGACGCGATCGCGATCGTGTTCATCGGAGCCCTCGGGAGCATGCTCGTCAGCGCGACGATCGGATCGCTGGTCCTGCTCGCGTCCGGCTCGATCCAGGCCGCCCAGCTGCCGACCGCGTTCGCCGTGTGGTGGACGGGCGACGCGATGGGCGTGCTGGCCTTCACCCCGTTCCTGCTGTGCCTGCCCCTCTTCTGGGAACAGCGACGATGGCCCCTGCGGCAGTGGCTGGAGGGCGCGGTCATCCTCGTCGCCGTCGCGCTGACCCTCGCCTGGACGGTCTTCCAGATGCGCGTCCTCTTCGTCGCACTTCCCTTCCTCGGCTGGGCCGCCTGGCGCCTGCAGCTGCGCGGCGCCGCTCCGGCTGCCCTCATCGCGACCCTGGCCGCGACGTGGGCAGCCGCCAACGAGCGCGGCCCCTTCGCCGGAACCAGCCGCCTCGAGCAGATGGTCACGCTGCAGGCCTTCAACGCGTCGGTCGCCCTGACCACCTTCTTCCTCGCCGCGCTCGTCAGCGAGCGGAGCAAGGCCGCGGCCGACCTCGCCGTCGCTGCGACCGAGCTCGAACAGCGCGTCGAGACACGCACCGCGCAGCTGTCCGCCGCCAACGTGCGGCTCGTGCAGGAGATCCACGAGCGCTCCGAGGCCCAGGAGCTGCTCAGCCACGAGGAGGCGAGGGCCCAGCGGGAGCACCAGATCGCCGAGACGCTGCAGCGCAGCCTCCTGCCCGACCGGCTGCCGGACGTGCCCGGCGTGGCGCTCGCGGCCCGCTACGTCCCCGCGACCGCGGACGTGCAGGTGGGCGGCGACTGGTACGACGTCGTCCAGCTGCCCCAGGGCCTCATCGGGCTCGCGATCGGAGACGTGGCCGGCCACGGCCTGCAGGCGGCCGCGACGATGGTGCAGGTGCGGATGGCTCTGCGCGCGTACGCCCTCCAGGACCCCTCGCCACCGGCCGTGATGCACGGCGTCCACCAGCTCGTCGCGCAGCTCCCCGTCCCCGAGATGGTCACCCTCATCTACCTCGTCTTCGACCCCGCGACGCGTGAGCTTCGCTGGACCAACGCCGGCCACCCGCCTGCCCTCGTCGTCGCCGACGGACACGGCACCTACCTGACCGGGGCGCTCGGCCCGCCGGTCGGGGTCACGCTCGACGGCTCCTTCGTCGAGGGGACCCACGTGCTCGAGGCCGGTGCGACGCTGCTGCTCTACACCGACGGCCTCGTCGAGCGCCGCGGGGTGTCCCTGACCGTCGGCCTGGACCGGCTGAGCCGCGAGGCCACGGCGACGCCGACCCACTCCCGCGCCGACCGACCCAGCGACGGACTCGACGACCGACCCCTCGACGCCCTCACCGCCTCGTTGACGTCCACGCTCACCAGCTCACCCGACGAGGACCTCGAGCTCCTGTGCGACCGGCTCCTCGTCACTTTCCTCGACGAGGACCACATCCCCGACGACGTCGCCCTGCTGGCGATGCGTCCAGCCGTCTCGGTCGAGGGCGAGCTCTCCCTGCGCCTCCCCGCGGAGGCTCGCAACCTCGTCAAGCTGCGCGGCGCCCTCCGCCGGTGGCTGCACGAGTCCGGCGTGCCCGAGAGCGAGGCCAACGAGGTGCTCGTCGCGAGCGGCGAGGCGTGTGCCAACGTCGTCCAGCACGCGTACAGCGGTGCTGACGTCGCCGGCGTCCTGGAGCTCCTCGCCCGTCTCAGCGGCGACGACCTCGAGGTGCGCGTGCGCGACCACGGCCATTGGCGCGCGGCCGCCGACCGGGGCGGCGGGTGGGGGCTGCAGCTCATGCACGCCCTCATGGACGAGGTCGAGGTCGAGCACGCGGCAGCAGGCACCGAGGTGCGGCTCACCCGCCGCGTACGCCTGGGAGCCCGCCCATGAGCGAGCTCGCCCGGGTGCGCACGCACCGCGAGGGGTCCACCCAGATCGTCCGCATCACCGGCGAGGTCGACCTCTCCAACGCGCGTGACGTCATCGATGCCGTCGGCCACGCCGTCCCCGAGGACGTCACCCGCATCGTCCTCGACCTCACCGACACGACGTACGTCGACAGCGCTGCGATCGCCACCCTCTTCCGGCTCTCCGAGCGCCTGCGCGATCGCCGCCAGGACCTGCGTCTCGTCGTCCCGAGGACCTCACCCATCCGCGCGGTCGTCGAGCTCACGCGGCTCAGCCAGGTGATCCCCGTCGACGAGGTCGCCCCCACCGGTCCCCCGGTGTCCGTCGTGCCCCCGCTGCCGTATGCCGCCGTGCCCGAGGCGGCGCCCTCCGCCGGGAGCGGGCCGGACGAGCTGGACGGGAGCGATGGTTCGCTCGACGCACCGGACCCGGGTCCCGATGGCCCGGACGACTCACGTCAGCGCAAGGCGTAGGTGCCCGACCCCGGAAGCACCGAGTCCGCCCGACCCACGAACGTGACCGCCAGAGAACCCGCCCGCGCGCCGTCCGTCACCCTTGTCACCTCGACCGCGACCCGACCCGCGTGCATCCGCTCCTCGAGCAGGGCCGACGGCGTCGTGACGTGCTCGACGGCGCGATGGCCGACCTCATCGACCAGCGAGGTCACGAGCCATCCCGAGCTCACCGACAACCGTGCGACGAACGTCCCGCGGCCGGCGGGCACGAAGGTCAGCGTCGTCACGATCCCAGCGCCGCTCGGTGGCACGACCGGCTGCGTGGGTGGTGTCGCGGGCGTGGGCGCGACGGTTGCAGGGGGCGGAGCCGAGTGGCCGGCAGGAGCCGACGGTCGGGCGGGGGTCGGTGCGCTTCCGAGCGCCGACGACGTACGCCCTGTGGAGGGCGCCGCAGACGCTCTCGGCGTCCGAGCCGGACCGGTCACGGCTCGCACGTCCACTGTGGTCTCGCGTCGCAAGCGGCCGGTCGGGACAGGACCTGCCGCGCGGTCGCCTGAGATGGCCTCGGCGACCGCCACGCCGATGACCGGCCGTCGCCCGGATGCCGCTCTGCCCGACCCGTCCGCGCGTGACGTCGCAACGCGGGAGGCACTCGTCACGGGCTGACCTCGCGGCGCCGGTGCCTCGGCAGCGACCGGGCCACCGGGGCCGGGTTCGAGCACGAAGAGCGTCAGCGCCAGCGCCAGCGCCGCGGCAGCCGTCACGAGCAGGACCCCGCGTCCCGGGACCGACAGCACCCGTGCCGCCAGGGGCGCTGCCGGGTCGGTGGCGCCGGCGGCCCGGACCGCGGCGCGGTCGAGCAGGTCCAGCGGGTCCAGCAGGTCGGCGTCGGCCGTGACCGCGCCGTGAGCGGGCAGAGCCAACGCGTCGTGCGTCTTCAGGGTGTCGCCGGCGACCACGTCGACGACGTCTGCGTCCGCCGCGAACGCTCCCGGCAGCAGAGCCGGGGCCACCCGGTGGCGGATCGCGCCGTCGACGTCATCGAGGACGGCTGCGGCCGCTCGGCAGGGTGCGCACCAGGCGAGGTGGTCGTCGACCTCAGTCCGGTCACGTCCCGGGGGCGTGCCACGCAGGTGTGCACCGAGGGCCCGGCGGGCGGCGGCGCAGTCGGCCCCCTCTGCCCGCGCGACGAGCTCGGAGAGCAGTCCGAGCCGCAGCCGGTCTCGGGCTCGGTCGACCGGGTCGGCCGTGCTGTGCGACGCCGGTGCAGGGTCCGGGGCGATCCGGGGCGAATCCTCGTCGTGTATGACGAGCCGCCAGAGGAGCGCGCGCGAGGCGCTCGGCAGCGACCTCCAGGCAGCGAGAACCGCCTCACCCGTCTGGTCGTCGACGACGTGCCGAGGCTCGCCTCCGAGACCGTCGCGCGCCTGGTCCACCATCTCCCGTCCCGAGGTCCACCGGGCGTGCCCGGCTGCAGTGTGCCAATCGAACCCCCCGAGTGCGCAACCGCGCGAGGCGGAAGAACCATCGCGCCAGCACCGCACTGGCTGCATCCTGCACCCCGATCGGGTGCCGTGTCGCCAAGGCGGGCGCGACATGCCAGCAGGTGGACGAATCTCCCTGCGCTATGGGCGTTTTGCGGTTTTTGACGCAGTCGCTCAGATGGTCTGGGTGGCGACGCCGCGCAGCAGCGCGAGGTAGTCGTCGACGGGGCGCGCACCCGACACGGCGGCATACGCGTTGGCCACGACGAACGGCGTCGAGCTGACGCCCATCGAGCGGGCCTGCTGCTCATCAGCCCGCACCTGGTCGGCGTACTCGTCGGACGCGAGGACGGCCGAGACCCGCCGCTCGTCGAGACCACACTCGGCGGACAGCCGTTGGAGCACCTCGTGGTCGTCGATCGCCAGCCCCTCGCTGAAGTGCGCCGACTGGAAGCGCTCCACGGCAGCCGAGCGCAGGGCAGGCCCGCCCATCTCGCCGGCCAGCGCACACAGACGGTGAGCGTCGAAGCTGTTGGCCCGCACGGCGCGGTCCCAGTCGAAGTAGAGGTCGTCGGCCTCGGCCACCTCGCTCGCTCGGGCGTTCATGAGCCGCCCCGCCTCACCGTCGCCGCCGTGGCGCGCCGCCACGTGCTCGACGACGGGCACGCCCCCGCCGCGCGGGACGTCCGGTTCGAGCTCGAAGGAACGCAGGCGCACGGTGACGTCGTGCGGCCGCTCGAAGGCGGCGACGGCAGCCTCGACGCGTCGCTTGGCCACCCAGGACCAGGGGCAGACCACGTCGCTCCAGAAGTCGAGCTCGATGTGGGTCGTGGACTCGGCGGCAGGCTGGTCGGTCATCGACTCAGTCAACCACGGCCCCGAAAAGCGTTGTGCCCCCGCCGGAGTCGGCGAGGGCACAACGAACAGAGAGGTCGAGCGATGCTCAGAAGCGGCCGTAGCCCGAGGGCGCCGTCCAGATCGAGTGGTTGCCGATGACGGTACCGGGACGCTGGGCGTCGATCATGCGGCCGGGGCTGACGTAGATGCCCACGTGGTACGCCGGCGAGCCGAAGAAGACGAGGTCGCCCGGCTGGGGGTCGCTGACGCGCGTCGCCGCGGCCTGCTGGGCCGAGGCCGTGCGCGGGATCGAGATGCCCGCCTGGCGGTAGACGTAGGAGGTGAAGCCCGAGCAGTCGAAGCCCGACGGCGACGAGCCGCCGTAGACGTAGGGCACGCCGAAGAAGGACTGCGCGATGCCGACGATGCCGGAGGCGCTCGGGATCTTCGCGTTGTCGAGGGCGACACGGGCCGTCGAGCGCGAGGCACGGTCGGCGGCAGCTGCACGGTCGGCGGCGCGCGAGGCGGCAGCCTTGTCGGCCGCGGCCGCGGCCGCGGCCTCGGCGCGCTCGCGCTTGACCTTGATGTCCTCGATGACGAGCGGCGTGGACTTGAGGGCCGGCTTGCCGTAGCCGATGGCCGACAGGGCGTTCGACGCCTTGAGGGTGCCCACCTGGGGACCCACGACCGCGGGACCCGCGGCGGCGCTGTTCACACCGTCTGCGGCGTTCGCCGTGCCGGCGAACGAGGCGACCAGGCCGCCCGAGGCGGCGACGATGGCGGCACCCTTGACGGCCGGCTGGGCCGACTCCCTGGCGATCGTCTTGAGCTCCGAGATCGCGTTGAATCGACCGGGGGCGCGGTGGCGCCCGGGAACGTTCTGAGCCACGTTTGACCTCTCGACGCCTACGAAGTGAGCTGTCGGGTTCGGGCTGGAGGTACGTGCCCGGCCTTCGCTCGGACCATTGCGGTCCAACGGAAGGCTTCACCCCGAGGACGTCTCTCGACGTCCGGAGAAAGTGGTTCCCCCGCTCCTGCCATTGCGGTTCGTCACTGGCCACAGGTCGATGGCAGGACTAGGCGGTCCGACCCGGGGCACTCGCTCGACGGGGAGAGCAAGTGCGGCCACGCTACCCAACCGGCCGCAGGTTGTCACCTCCAGGTCCGCAGAACTTGGAGAACTTCCGGCCGCCAGGACAAATGTGGCAAGGCATGCCAAGACACCCCCACCAGAGGGGGCACACCTTGACGTACGCCTTGGGCGCGGAGGTCGTCAGGCGGTCTGGCAGTAGACGTGGACCGCGACCTCTTCGGGCAGCGAGACGCCGGCGCCGGACTCGACGCCGTCGCGGACGACCACGACCCAGGCGCCGTCGCGCGCCACGTCGACGTGGGCCCCGGGCACGACGCCCGCGCTCGTCAGGAGTCCGAGCGCCTCGGGGTCGACCTGGACCGGCTCGCCGATGCGCCGGATGGTCACGCGCGAGGCGCTGTCGCGCACGGCGGTGGTGAGCGGGATCAGCCCGGTGAGGAAGTCCTCGTCCTGGTGCATGCCCAGCTCGTCGAGACCGGGGATCGGGTTGCCGTAGGGCGACTCGAGACCGTCGCCGATGAGGCCGAGGATCTTGCGCTCCACCTTCTCGGACATCACGTGCTCCCAACGGCACGCCTCGTCGTGGGCGTACTCCCACTCGAGGCCGATGACGTCGACGAGGAGGCGCTCGGCGAGGCGGTGCTTGCGCATGACGCGGGTCGCGAGCAGGCGTCCGTGGTCGGACAGCTCGAGGTGACGGTCGCCGGAGACCGCGACGAGGCCGTCGCGCTCCATCCGGGCCACGGTCTGCGAGACCGTCGGGCCCGAGTGGCCGAGACGCTCGGCGATGCGGGCCCGCAGGGGCACGATGCCCTCTTCCTCGAGCTCGTAGATCGTCCGCAGGTACATCTCGGTGGTGTCGATCAGGTCCGTCACGGTCATACCTTCTCAGAATCCTCGGACGGTCAGTGACCGCCCGTCGCGCTGCCGGTGGAGGTGCCCGTCCTCAGCCCCTGTTCGATGCCCTGGTCGGTGCCCGAGTCGGGTCGTGCCGAGGCACCCAGACGCGCAGCCATCCCGCCCCGACCACGGCGCCGGCGCCGAGCACGACGGCTGAGGCACCGAGGGACATGACTGCGCTCAGAGCTGACAACGCCAGGGGGCCCGCGGCCCTTCCCAGGTCGGCGCAGAGCCGCCAGCCACCGAGGAACTGGGCGCGGCCGTCGACGGGTGACGCGTCAGCGCCCAGCGTCATGATCAAACCGGCCCCGAGCCCGTTGCCCACGCCCAGCACCGTCGCGGCGGCCGTCACGGCGACGAGGCTCGTCGCGAGCGGGAGCAGCGCCATCCCGAGGCCCAGCACGAGCATGCTCGGCACGGCCGCCGCGACCCGTCCGTAGCGGTCCATCAGCCAGCCCGACGGGTAGAAGAGGGCCATGTCGATGGCGCCGGCGACGCCGAAGACGAGCGAGGTCTGCGCCGGCGTGAACCCGACCGACTCGGCCCACAGCGGCACGAGCGCCTCGCGGATGGCCCGCGCGCCCGCCACGCACATCGCCCCGGTGCCCAGCGTCAGCAGCACGTGCCGGTGCTGCACCAGCACCGAGGCGACGCTCCTCGGGACGGCCGCCGTCGCGACGCGGTGCGCCGAGCCGGTGATGTCCGGTGCGACCAGCACGAGCACGAAGGCGGCGAGGCTCGCGACGCCACCGACGGCGTACGCGGACTCGATGCCCCAGCGCGTGATGACGAGGGAGCCGATGAACGGTCCGACGAAGTAGCCGATGCGGTGGACGCCCCCGAGGGTCGAGAGCGCCCGGGCGCGCATGGCGACCGGGACGGCCTCGGTGAGGTAGGCCTGCCGGGCCAGCCCGAAGAGCGAGCCGGCCAGCCCGATGACGAGGACGCCGACGAAGAGCATGACGAGGCCGCCCGCGAGCGCCGAGACGACCATCCCGACGGCCTCGACCACGGCCGCGACCAGCAGCGCCCGGCGCTCCCCGATGCGGGCGGCGAGAGCCCCGGACGGAAGGTCGCCGAGCAGCTGGCCGACGCCCATCATGGCGACGAGCAGGGCCGCCACCCCGACCGAGGCGCCGAGCTCGCGTGCCGACACGGCCACGATGGGCGAGACGGCCCCGGCACCGGTCGACCCCAGGAGCGTGGGGCCGTACGCCGACAGCGCGATCGCACGCAGGCTGCCGCCGCGCTCGCCCCCGTTGTCCCCCTGGCCGCGAATCTCGGTCACGCCACAGGACCCTAACGATCGGGTTACTCGGCTGGCCCGCTCGTCCGGGCGACGGAACGATTGGCGGATGGCCGGGAGTCAGGGGACGAGCAGTCCCGCAACGGTGGACAAGGCGTTGGCGGCGACGACCGCGAGCGCCAGTGTCGACCTCCCCTCCCGTCCCCTCACCCGCCACCACCATGCGAGCAGCGCGGTCTCCACCACGACCACGACGACCTCGGCAGCCAGGAGCTGCGTCGGCGACGAGAACCGCGTCGAGACGGCATACAGCACCGGCTGCGTGAGCACGTTGACTCCCACGGCCGACGCCACCCCGCGCCCCCACGACGCCCACCCGGCGAGGCGCGCGAACCCCACCAGCACCGGCATCTCGACGGCGATGGTCACGGCGAGCGCCTCCCACGCGCGGACGGTCACGGCATGACCGGCGTGCCTACCGGGACGCAGCGCTGGCGCACCGTGACGCTCCTCGTGCTCGGGGCCGTCGGCGCATCGCTCGCCCTGGCGCTGGGGGCGCCCATCGCGACGGCCGTGATCGGCCTGATCCTCTTCGGCATCCTGCACAACCTGCTCGAGATCCGCTACGTCGCCGGCCGTTTCTCGGGGGTGCTCGGCCGGCCCTTCCTCGACCTGCTCGTCGCTCTCGTGACGGCGATCGTCGTCTGCCGACTGCTGTCCGGCGTCGTCGGCCGCCCGGCCCAGCTGGCCGAGATCCTCCTCGGCTACGGCGTCATCGCGCTCGCCGCCCGCTTCGGCCTCGAGGGCCGGCGCCGCCAGGTGGTCTGGGGCGTCGTGACCGCGGCCGCCGCGGTCTCCCTGGCCTTCCCGGCCTACCACTTCGTCGTGCTCACCCACCTGCACAACGTCGTCCCGCTCTTCTTCCTCTGGGAGTGGTCGCGCCGCATCACCTCCCGCCGCGGCCGGCAGGCCTTCCGTGCCGTGCAGCTGCTCTGGGTCGTCGCCATCCCGGCGGTGATCCTGCTCGGGCTCCTCGACGGCTCGCTCACGACCGACCCCGGCATCGTGCGCAGCGTCGTCGGTGACGGTCAGACGGTCCTGTCCACCAGTGCGCCGCCGGGAGCCGCGGCGACCCTGCTCGGGAGCCGGTTCCTCGCCGTCTTCGCGTTCATGCAGACGATGCACTACGTCGTGTGGGTCGCCCTCATGCCACGCGTCGCGCCCGACGCCTCGGCTGCGTTCGAGGCCCGCGTGCCGTGGGTGACCGGTCCGCGGCTCTGGGCCGTCGGTTTCCTCGTCGCCGCGGTGTTCGCCGTGCTCTTCGGCGTCGACTTCGTCCAGGGCAAGGCGCTGTATGCCGCCCTCGCCAGCTACCACGCGTACCTCGAGATGCCGGTGCTGCTGGCCATGCTCGTGGGGGCGCCCAGCCTGCTGTCGCCGCCCGTCGCGGCAGCGGACGAGCGCGTGCCGAGCGAGCTGATGGCGGCGACCGTTCCGAACGTGCCGACGGTCTCCCGGATGCCGGCCGGCGGCGGCGGCGGAACGATCGGGCCCTCGCCCGACGCCGCGGCGGTGGCAGTGGCGCCCGAGCCCGAGGTCGGCACGTGACCCTGCTCGCGCCGTTCGACGCCGCCGCACCGCCCGAGGACACGTGGGGGCCGATGCTGGTCGTCGCCCTCGTCGTCGTCGCGGCCCTGGCCATGATCTTCGGATTCGGCCGGATCACCCGACGCCGGGCCGCCGACGACGAGACGACGGCGGCGGGTGAGGGTACCGGCGGCGCCGGCGCCGGCACGGGCACCGGGGCCGGCTCTGGCACGGGCTCTGCCGGCCCGGCGACGTCCACCGATGACGAGCTGCCCACCGACCCTGTGTAAAAGGTCTTGCCGCCCCATTCATCCCGACGTAGGTTCGAGGAGTCGAACCGAAGGGAGGTGATCCGAGAAGTGATTTCTTCCGGAACGTGTGAGGTGGCCACGCGATAGCCGCGTCCCCATCCACACCATGGATGAGGCAGGGCAGTCCGACACGTCGGGCTGCCCTGTGCCATGTCCGGTCCCGTCCCGTCCCGTCCCGCCCCGTCAGGGTCCAGGTCAGGGTCCAGGTCTGCTCAGGGCTGCAGGCGCGACCTCGTCCAGGCTCCTGGGTCTGCGAGGTCCCCCGGCCCGCTGCGGCGGAAGACGATGCGGTCGTGCAGCCGGTTGCTCCGGCCCGCCCAGAACTCCACCTCGTCGCACACGATGCGCCAGCCGCCCCAGAAGTCGGGCACCGGCACGTCGTCGTCGCGACCGGTGTCGGGAAAGCGCTCCAACACCTGCTGCCACCGGCGCTCCAGCTCGGCCCGGTCGGCCGCGGGCCGTGACTGGTCGGAGGCCCAGGCCGACAACCGCGAACCGTAGGGACGCGACGCGAAGTAGCCCTCGACCTCGTCACGGTCGAGAGGCACGGCGCTGCCCCTGAACCGGATCGCACGGTAGATCGAGGGCCAGGTCAGGCTGGCCGCCACCCTCGGGTTGCCTTGCAGCTGCTTGCTCTTCGCCGAGCCGAGGTTGGTCACGAAGCCCGGCCCGCGCTCGTCGAAGAACCGCATCAGGACGGTGCGCACGTCGGGCGAGCCGGACTCGTCGACCGTGGCCACGGACAGCGCCGACGGCTCCGGGACGTCGGCTCGCTCACCGGCGGCCGCCTGGGCCGCGTCCACCCAGGCGCGTGCCTGGAGGTAGGGCGACTCGGCGACGTCGGCCTCGACGAGACCGTCTCCGGAGTAGTCGAGGCGGCGTACCTCGTGAGCCGTCCGCGTGGGCTTGCGCGCCGTCTCGTCGGCCGACGTCACCGGGTTGTTGTCCATGAGCCCAGACTAGGGTTGGCGACAGGAAGGCCCGCAGGAGCGTCAGGCCACGGCGCGTGCGGACCCAGCGAGAGCCCCGGCCGCCCGGGGCCGGTGAGGAGTCGGACGATGGCAGGCAAGGGAAAGCTCGTCACGCAGACCGTCAAGCTCGGGATCAAGTACGGCCCGCAGATCTGGGTGGCCAGCCAGGCGCTGCGCGAGCCCGCCAAGGAGGCGGCCAACAAGGCGATCTCGAGCGAGCGGGCCAGGCGCCAGGCGATGGACCACGCGAGGTCGCTCGCCGACGGCAGCATCCTCAAGGTCTACAAGGGCGACGCGGCGCACTGGGTCGTCTTCAGCGGCGACGAGCCCATCGCAGTGCACCCGACGACCGACATGCTGCTCACCACGCTCGTCGAGCGCGCCGACCTCACGAAGCGGATTCGTCCGCAGGACAAGGTCAAGGCGACGGAACGCGCCAAGGACGCCGCCGCGGCAGCCCTGCGCCGCGGCAAGCCCAACCAGATCAACTGACGCGTCCCCGCGTTCGGTGTCACCGGTCCCTGGTGAACAGCAGCTACATCGAACGGGGGGTGAACGCGGGAGCGAACGCGGGTGCGCGGGCCCTCAGTCGGTGACGACGATGCCGAGCTCGGCCGCGAAGGCGTCGGCGAGGTCGATGACCTGCGGGCGGCTCAGGGTCGCCCCCTTGAGACCGGCCAGCCCGACCGGCGACCGCAGCGTGGCGCCGGAGAGGTCGAGACGGGCATACGTGCCGCGTCCGAAGGACGGCTGCTGCAGCGTGCAGCCCTCGAACGTCAGCCCGTCGACGACCGCCTCCTGGAGGTCCAGCTCGACGACGACGCAGTCGACGAAGGCGACGTCCTTGAGCCTGGCGCCGCGCAGGTTGAGGAAGTCGACCTTGCCGCCCACCACGGTGACGTCGCGCCAGGTCGAGCCCCAGGCGGACACCGCGGCGAGACGGCAGCCGTCGATGGTGGTCTCGACCACGCTGGCCTCGACGAGGCTCAACCCGACGCCGTGGACGCGCTGCCACTCGCACTCCGACCAGCGGGAGCCCGAGAGATGGGCCTCGTCGAGGGTGGCCCCGACGAGCGTGCACTCGAGGAACGACGCGCCTTCGGCGTGGGCGCCGCTGAAGTCGGTGCCCTCGAACCGGACGGCGTCCTGGTGGAGGTCTCGCGTGGCGAACACGGCGTCACGAAACACGGTCTGGTCGGCGGCTGACGGCATACGGTGAAGTCTGGCAGCCACGGCCGACTCCCCCACGGTCGACGGCTGCTGGCCTCCACACCGCGGTGGTACCGCCTGCACAGCAAGGACGCACATGGCAGACAGCACGCCCGATCCCGACTTCAAGCCAGGACTCGAGGGCGTCATCGCCTTCGAGTCGACGATCGCCGAGCCGGACAAGGAGGGCGGGGCCCTGCGCTATCGCGGGGTGGACATCAACGACCTCGTCGGCCACGTCGACTTCGGCCACGTGTGGGGCCTGCTCGTCGACAACGAGTTCGACCCGGGCCTCCCTCCCGCCGAGCCCTACCCCCTGCCCCTCCACACGGGCGACGTGCGCGTCGACGTCCAGTCGGCGCTGGCGATGCTCGCGCCGGTGTGGGGCTTCAGGCCGACCCTCGACATCGATGCCGAGGAGGTGCGCGACAACCTCGCCAGGGCCGCCGTCATGGCGCTCTCCTTCGTCGGTCAGTCGGCCCGCGGCCTCGACAAGCCGATGGTGCCGCAGCGCGAGGTCGACAAGGCCTCCACCATCACCGAGCGCTTCATGATCCGCTGGCGCGGAGAGCCAGATCCCAAGCACGTCGAGGCCGTCGACTCCTACTGGGTGTCCGCGGCCGAGCACGGCATGAACGCCTCCACCTTCACTGCGCGCGTCATCACCTCGACCGGCGCCGACGTCGCTGCCGCGCTGTCGGGTGCTGTGGGTGCGATGTCCGGGCCGCTCCACGGCGGGGCCCCGTCCCGCGTGCTCCACATGCTCGACGGCGTCGAGCAGCAGGGCGACGCGACGGCCTACGTCAAGGGCGTCCTCGACAAGGGTGAGCGGCTGATGGGTTTCGGCCACCGCGTCTACCGCGCCGAGGACCCCCGCGCCCGCGTGCTCCGCTCTGCCTGCGAGCGCCTCGGAGCCCCGCGCTACGAGGCCGCGGCCGCGCTCGAGAAGGCCGCTCTCGACGAGCTGCACGCCCGCCGCCCTGACCGCGTGCTCGCCACGAACGTCGAGTTCTGGGCCGCGGTGATCCTCGACTTCGCCGAGGTGCCGGCGTCGATGTTCACCCCGATGTTCACGTGTGCGCGCACGGCCGGCTGGTCGGCGCACATCCTCGAGCAGAAGCTGACCGGGCGCCTGATCCGGCCGTCGTCGCGCTACATCGGCGAGGGTCCGCGCAAGCCCCAGGACGTCGCCGGGTGGACGGCAGACATCGGCCACTGACCTCCCCGGGTCGGTGAACGACCCGAGCACGTATGCCGTCGGGCCCGGTCGCGTGACCGGGCCCGGCGGCATACGTGCTCGATGGCATACGTGCTCGGCGGCATACGAGCTCGGTGACGCTCGATCTCGGCGCGCGCGCTCGCGCCGGCGCGCGTAGCCTCCCACGTGGGAGCAAGCGGGACACCGAGTCGGGAGCCACCATGGTGCAGCGTCTGCGCGTCCGAGGATCCATCGCCCTGGTGGGCGCACTGCTGGCCGGCGCCGCGCTGGCCGTGGAGCAGCCCGCCGCCGAAGCGGCACCCACGGTGCGGGTCACGACGATGGTGTCGGGCCTCAGCAACCCGTGGGACCTGACGTGGGTCGGAGGGCTCATGCTCTACGACCTGCGCGCTGGGCAGGTGTGGAGCAAGCGCGGAGCCAATGCCCCACGGAGAGTGAGCATCTCGGGCTTCCCGTCGATCTTCGCCCAGAGCGAGGGCGGGCTCCTCGGCATCGTCGCCGACCCGGCAGCCTCGACCAACAAGCGCTTCTACACCTGCCAGTCCGTGCGCACGTCCGCCGGCAACCCGCTCGACGTCCGCGTGCTGCGCTGGCGGCTGACGAGCGACACCACAGCGGTCTCCGACGGCGCCCCCGTGGTGACGGGCATCCCGCTCTCGAGCGGTCGGCACTCGGGCTGCCGGTTGCGCTTCGGCAGCGACCGCCGCCTCTACGTCGGCACCGGCGACGCCGCAGTCGGCACCAACCCGCAGAACCTCGGCTCGCTCGGCGGCAAGGTGCTGCGGGTCAACTGGAACGGCAGCATCCCGGCCGACAACCCCTTCTACGCACGCGGGGGCAACGCCCGGTACGTCTGGAACTACGGGCACCGCAACGTGCAGGGTCTCGCGCTGCGCCCCGGCACGACCGAGCTGTGGTCGGCCGAGCACGGCTCCGACCGTGACGACGAGATGAACCTGTCGGTGCGCGGCGGCAACTACGGCTGGGACCCCGTGCCCGGCTACAACGAGGCCACCCCGATGACCGACACGGCGAAGTTCCCGAACGCGCGCCGGGCCATGTGGAGCTCCGGCTTCCCGACCGTCGCCACGAGCGGGGCGACCTTCCTTCAGGGTGCAGCCTGGGGTGAGTGGCAGGGCGCCCTCGCCGTCGGTCTGCTCAAGGGCCAGGGCATCTACCTGATGCGCTTCGACCCCACCCCGGGCACGAGCCGCGTCGCCCGAGTGGTCCGGCTGCCCGGCGCACAGGGCTTCGGCCGCATCCGCACCGTTCAGCTCGGGCCGGACGGGGCGCTGTGGTTCACGACGTCCAACGGCACCAACGACAGGATCGTCCGCGTCACACCCACCGCAACCCCACCGACCGTGCGTGCGCGATCGCTGGTGTCGACCACAGGCGTCGCCGCGGTGCGCACGGGTAGCGAGATCTGGGCTTTCGTCCGTGGCTCGGGCGACGTCGTGCAGTACCGCCGCAGCCGCGACGACGGCGCGACCTGGTCGGCCTGGGCGTCTGCCGGCATCACGAGCACCGACCCGCCGTCGGCCGCCTCGTCGTCGCTCGGACGCATCGACCTGTTCACCCGCAACGCCTCCCACCAGGTCGTGCACACGTGGTTCACCGGGGGCGTACGCCGGGGCTCGGCGGTGCTCCCTGGTGGCGTCATCGCCCAGCACGGCAGCTCGGTGGGTGGCGGCACGCTCGACGTCTGGGGCGTCGCGCCGAACGGTACGGGCTGGCGCAACCACCACGACGGTGCGCGCTGGTCCGGGTGGAGGCAGGTCGGCGGCATCTTCACCTCGGGCCTCTATGCCTCGGCCAACCTGACGACCAAGGTCACCACGGTCTCCGGGCGCGGCCAGCTCCCCGTCACCTATGAACGCACCTTCACCACCACCGGCGCGAGCACGAGCGGCTGGGTCCCCCGCGGCGACGGGATGTCCGCCTGGTCGTCGCGCGCCATGGCCGACACGACCGGTGGGCAGGCGCGGATCGCGGTCACCACCGGGCCCGACCGGCAGGCGGTGGTCCAGCGCAACGCCCTGCAGATCGGGGTCACCGCCATGTACACCTCGGCCACCGACGTGGTCAGCCGGCCGAACGGCACCTTCGTGATGTTCGGCCGATGCAGCAATGGGACCCTCTGCTACTACGACGGCAGGCCCGGCGGCTACGTCAACCGGTCCCTGGGCGGCGTGGTCCGCTGAGGCCACCGCACGCGCTCGGCTCGTTCGTGACCGTCCGGGCCGTCGGTGAGCGGTACGCCACCCTCCGGCGCACCGGACGCGTACAGACGGACCAGGCGCGCACGACACGGTCGTCCACGCATCGAGCGGCGGTGTCCAAGGGGTGGGAAGGTGGGGTTGAATATGGTCCCGTGACCGAAGCACCAGCCGTGACCCAGCCCATCACCATCCCGGCCGAGCTGCTGCCGGCCGACGGACGGTTCGGCTCCGGGCCCAGCAAGGTCCGCCCCGAGCAGGTCGAGTACCTCAGCTCCCTCGGACGCACGATCCTCGGGACCTCGCACCGCCAGGCACCGGTCAAGAACCTCGTGGGCGAGGTCCGCCAGGGCCTGCGCGACCTCTTCTCGCTGCCCGACGGCTACGAGATCATCCTCGGCAACGGCGGCTCCACGGCGTTCTGGGACATCGCCGCCTTCGGTCTCGTGCGTGACCGCGCGCAGCACCTCGCCTTCGGCGAGTTCTCGAGCAAGTTCGGCAACGTCACCCAGGCCGCGCCGTTCCTCGGTGAGCCCACGATCGTCAAGGCCGACCCGGGCACGCTTGCCGCGCCCCACGCCGAGGCGGGCGTCGACGCGTACGCCTGGCCCCACAACGAGACCTCGACCGGGGTCATGGCGCCGGTCAAGCGCGTCGGGGGGGCCGACGCCGACGCGCTCGTGCTCATCGACGCCACCTCCGGCGCGGGCGGACTCCCGGTCGACATCACCGAGTCCGACGTCTACTACTTCGCCCCGCAGAAGTGCTTCGCCGCCGACGGCGGGCTGTGGCTCGCCGCGTTCTCACCAGCCGCACTCGCCCGCGTCGACGAGATCGCCGCCAGCGGCCGATGGGTGCCGGACTTCTTCAGCCTGCCGACCGCGATCGACAACTCGCTCAAGAACCAGACCTACAACACGCCCGCCCTCTCGACGCTCGCCCTGATGAAGAGCCAGCTCGACTGGATGAACGGCAACGGTGGGCTCGAGTTCACGACCGGCCGCACGAAGGACTCCTCGACCCGCCTCTACACGTGGGCCGAGCAGACCGACTACACCACCCCGTACGTCGCCGACCCGGCCGCCCGGTCGCAGGTGATCGGCACGATCGACCTCGACGACGCGATCGACGCCGCTGCGGTGGCCGCGACCCTGCGTGCGAACGGCATCGTCGACGTCGAGCCCTACCGCAAGCTCGGCCGCAACCAGCTGCGCGTCGCGATGTTCCCGGCCGTCGACCCCGAGGACGTCACCACGCTGACGAAGGCCATCGACCACGTGGTCACGCAGCTCGGTTGACCGGACGGCAATCGAAAGAGCGATTCGTCCCCGTTCCAGCGATGGACACCCTTCGCAGACACGGGACGAATCGCTCTTTCGACTGATCAGGAAGCGCAGGGATCGCTCTCTCGATCGGACCAAAGGGACGTCCTCACCGTCGCGTGACCTTTGCGGGTATGCCTCGTTGACCAGCACAGACCGCCAATGGGGGCGGCCGTCACCGAGGAGTCACCAATGGTCCGCATCGTCCGCGCCGGCACCACCGCGCGCAGGGTCGCTGCCGCCGTGCCGGTCATCGCCCTGGCCACGGCCGGCATCGCGTTCGCCGCCACCAGGGGCGCCGACCAGGGCGCCGTCGCGCCGACGTCGATCACCGTTCCCGACACGGCGATCGCCCAGGGCAGCCCGACCTACCCGCAGGCCGGACCCGCCCCGGCCCCCATGCAGCTGCCCCCGATCTACGACACCTTCACCAAGGACTACGCCCGCGTCGGCGTGCCGGCCGAGGCCCGCGCCGCGATCTCGGCCATCGGCTCGTTCGCCCCCGTCCGGCTGGACGCGAACGGCATACCGTCGGTGGCCGTCGCTGCCTACCAGCGCGCCGCCGGCGTGCTCGGCAGCATCAAGCCCGGGTGCGGCATCGACTGGGCGCTGCTCGGTGCGATCGGCAGGGTCGAGAGCAACCACGCGCGCTTCGGCGGCAACGTGCTCGACGCCAGCGGCATCGCCCGACCCGGCATCATCGGCATCCCGCTCGACGGCTCGCGCGGCACGACCCGCATCACCGACACCGACGGCGGCGCCCTCGACCGCGACACGACGTTCGACCGCGCCGTCGGCCCCATGCAGTTCATCCCCACCTCGTGGGCGGTCGCCGGCCGCGACGGTGACGGCGACGGCGTGGCGAACCCGCAGAGCCTGACCGACGCCGTCACCGGCGCCGGCGTGCTCCTGTGTTCCGGCGGCGCCGACCTGCGCGCGCCCGGAGCCGCCTACCAGGCGGTCATGCGCTACAACCACTCCGACTCGTACGTCCGCACCGTGCTGTCGATCGCCGACGCGTACCGCCACGGCATCACCGTCCTGCCCATGAACGCGCTCCCCGCCGCCCGTCCCGCCTCCGGCACCGGGTCTGCCACTCCCGAGGGCTCGGGCTTCGCGTATGCCGGTTCGCCGGCTCCCCGTTCGACGGCTTCGTCGAGCGCCCGCCCCACACCGGGCGCCTCGGCGAAGCCGTCACCGGCACCCGCCGGCAAGCCGAGCCCCTCGCAGCAGCCCGCTCCGAAGCCGGCACCGAAGCCCGCGCCGAAGCCGGCCCCGGTCCCGAGCCGGCCCGCGCCCGGCCTGCCGCTTCCCCTGCCGAAGCTGCCGGGTGTCCCGCTGCCCTCCGTGACGGTGCCCAAGCCGCCGGTGAAGCTGCCCACCCCGACGCTTCCCGCCGAGAGCGTGCGCCTGCTCGCCCTGCCGCACCTGCCCCTGCTGCCCGGTGACCCGAAGAACCTGGTCCGCGTGCTCGACCCGCTCCACTCCACCAAGGGCAGCACGGGCACGGTCGTCTGCCTGCTCGACAGCAAGGTCGTCACCTGCCCCTCCGGTGGCCTGCTCGGCTGACTCCCCCACCCCCGGCCGAGCTCGAGCCACGACGCAGGAGCGGCCGCCCGTCACGGGCGACCGCTCCTGTGTTGTTCACGACCTCGGCGCCCCGGGGCCTCGTGGCCTCTCGCCTGACGGTCAGCGCCAGTCAGCGCTTGACGAAGGCGGCGATGACCGCGATCGCGATGAAGAGCACGAGCGCCGCAAGGGTGGCGCGGTGACGGAACTTGAAGTTCACTTCGTCACCTCGGGCGTCGTGGGCACCGTCGCCGGGACCGACGAGGCGAGCTGGATGCGCAGCCGGGGGTGGCGCTGGGTCTGGATGGTCACCGCGACATTCTGCCGACGCGCGAACCACAGGGCCACCGCCACGAGGCTGAGACCGACGGCGATCGTGCCCATGGCGATGGTCCAACGCGGACCCCACGCGTCACCGATCCAGCCGATCATCGGGGCACCGAACGGCGTGCCGCCCATGAAGATCGCCATGTAGAGGGCCATGACGCGACCGCGCATCACCGGGTCGACGCTCACCTGCACCATCGCGTTGGCCGTGGTGAGGGCGGTGAGTGCGGACAGACCGGTCGGCACGAGGAAGATCGCGAACAGGACGTAGTTCGGGGCCATCGAGAGCAGCGCGGTCGAGATGGTGAAGCCGACGAGCGCGGCGAGCAGGATGCGCAGGCGCGGGCGTGCGCGGCGAGCCGAGAGCAGGGCCGCAGCCAGCGACCCGATGGCCATGATCGAGCCGAGCAGGCCGTACTCCCCCGGGCCCTTGTCGAAGACCTTCGTGGCCATCAGGGCCATGGTGACCTGGAAGTTCATGCCGAAGGTGCCCAGCACGAAGACCAGCGCCATGATCAGCACGAGGTCGGGGCGGCCCTTGACGTAGCGCAGGCCGGCGCGGATCTGACCCTTGCCACGCGCCCGGGGTGACGGGGTGAGCAGCTTGGCGTCGAGGCGCAGCAGCGCGACGAGCACGAACACGAAGGTGGCGGCGTTGGCGTAGAGCGCCGGCGCGATGCCGAACCCCGCGATGACCAGACCTGCCACGGCCGGGCCGATCAGCCGGCCGAGGTTGAACGAGGCGCTGTTGAGGGCGACGGCGTTCGGCAGGTGCTCGGTGTCGACCATCTCGGAGACGAACGTCTGGCGAGCCGGGTTGTCGACCGCGGTCGCGACACCCTGCAGGAACGCCAGGGCGTAGACGTGCCAGAGCTCGACCACGCCGGTGGCCGTCAGCACGGCGAGCAGCAGGGCGGTGACGAGCAGCGCGGTCTGGGTCATGAAGAGGATGCGGCGCTTCGGGAACCGGTCGACGATCATGCCGGCGAAGGGCGCGAGGATGAGGAACGGCAGGAACTGCAGGCCGGTGACCAGGCCGAGCGCGGTGGCCGAGTGGTCGGTGAGGACGGTGAGCACGAGCCAGTCCTGGGCGACTCGCCCCATCCACGTGCCGACGTTGGAGACGATCGCACCGGACGCGTACACCCGGTAGTTCGGGACGGACAGGGAGTGGAAGGTCGGGCTCACTTCGTCGCCACCTTCGCCAGCACGGCGGCGGCTTGCTGGAGCAGCTCGCGCTCCTCGTCGCTGAGGGTCTCGAAGCGCGCGAGCAGCCACTCGTCACGGTGGCGGCGGATGCGGCGCAGCACCTTGCGCCCCTCCGAGGTGAGCGACAGGATCACCTGCCGGCCGTCGGTGGGGTCGTCGGCGCGCGCGACGTAGCCCGCCTCGACGAGCGCGCTCGTCGTGCGCTTCATGCTCGGCGCCGACACCTGCTCGATCTCGGCGAGCTCGCTGTTGGTGCGGTGGGCGCCCTCGAGGCGCGCGAGCACCGAGAACTGGTGCGGCGGCAGCTCGCGGTCGGACTCGAACCGGACCCGGCGCGAGATGCGCATGCAGGCCAGTCGGATGTCGTTGGAGAGCGAGACGAGCTCGGCTCTGGAGAGGCGGGTGGTCGACGTCTTGGTACGCAAGGGGCGGATCCTCGGAAGTGCTGTCTTCGGTGGTTCTTAGCCTAACTCATTACCTCTGCTAACCATTCCTCGGTGTCCAGGGTGTGGGCAGGCCGGAGACGCACGAAGGCCCCCTCCCGAGCGGGAAGGGGCCTCACGGCATACGTGCGCGGTGGAGCAGCCGCTCTGTGCGGCAGGACGACTCAGGTGAAGAGCGCCTCGAGCGGGGTCTTCGCGAAGTAGAGCACGAACAGGCCCGAGACCACCCACAGCAGCGGGTGGATGCGGCGGGCGTGGCCCTTGGCGATCTTGACCAGCACCCACGCGATGAAGCCGGCGCCGATGCCGACGGTGATGTTGTAGGTGAACGGCATCAGCACGATCGTGAGGAACGCCGGGAGGGCCACCTCCATGTCGTGCCAGTCGATGTTGGTCACCTGCGTCATCATCAGGAAGCCGACGATGACGAGTGCCGGTGCCGCGGCCTCGGACGGGACGACCGCGAAGAGCGGCGCCAGGAAGGTCGCGAGCAGGAAGAGGATGCCGGTCACGATCGACGCGAGACCGGTGCGAGCGCCCTCCTCGACACCGGACGCCGACTCGATGTACGACGTGTTGCTGCTGACGCCACCGACGCCACCGGCGATCGCCGCGACCGAGTCGACCACGAGGATGCGGTCGGTGCTGGGCGGGTTGCCCTCGTCGTCGAGCAGCTCGGCCTCGGTGCCGATCGCGACGACCGTGCCCATCGTGTCGAAGAAGTCGGCGAGCAGCAGCGAGAAGACGAAGAGCGACGCGGTGATGATGCCGAGCTTCTCGAACGAGCCGAGCAGGCTGAACTGACCGAGGATGCCGAGGTCGGGGGTGTTGGTGACGGAGCTCGGCAGGGCCGGGACCGTCAGCACCCACGTGTCGGGGTTGGTGAGCGTGCCCTTGGCGTCGTAGACGCGCGGGCCGAGCTTGAAGATCGCCTCGATGACCATGGCCAGCACGGTCGCCGCGACGATGCCGATGAGGATCGCGCCCTTGACCTTGCGGATGAGCAGGACCGCGATGAGGAAGACGCCGACGACGAAGACGAGGGTCGGCCAGCCGCTGAGGCTGCCGCCGATGCCGAGCTCGCTCGGAACCGACCCGGGCGTGCTGGGCCGGCGCGCGAAGCCGGCGTCGATGACGCCGATGAAGGCGATGAACAGGCCGATACCGACGGAGATGGCGACCTTGAGCGGTGCCGGGATGGCCCTGAAGACGGCCTTGCGGAACCCGGTGAGCACGAGCACCAGGATGATGACGCCCTCGATGACGACGAGGCCCATCAGATCGGCATAGGTGATCTTGGCGGACGAGTGCGTGATCACCATGCCGGTGATGAGGCCGTTGATGCCGAGGCCCGCGGCGAGGGCGATCGGGAAGTTGGCGAAGAGCCCCATGGCGATCGACATGACGCCGGCGATCACCGCGGTGCCCACGGCGACGAGCAGCTTGCTCTCGACGAGGTTCGTGGTGCCGCCGATCATGTTCCCGGAGCCGTCGATGACCCCCGAGAGGATGATCGGGTTGAGCACGACGATGTAGACCATCGTGAAGAAGGTGACGACGCCACCTCGCACCTCGCGCGCCACGGTGGAGCCGCGCTCGGTGATCTTGAAGTAGCGGTCGAGCCCGGATGCCGTGTCCGGGCGTGTGGTGGTATCGGCTGACATGCCGCACACCTTAGTGGTGCCGTGTTTCGGCTGCGTTCCGAGACCGTAGGCTGGCGGGCGTGACCGACCCGTCCCCCGCCCCACCGGCCACGCCGGAGCAGATCGAGCCGCTGCACGTGCCGATGCTGCGCATCATCGAGGTCGGGCTGGCCGCGTGGGTCGTCGCCCTGGTCGTGACGCTCGTGGTGCCCTCACTGCACGAGGGCGACCGCGGCTGGTGGCCGTGGACGTGCGTCGCCGGCTTCGTGCTCGGCGGCATCGGGTGGGCGTACGTACGCCGTGGGCGCGGCAACGCTCGCGACGCCGCCTGAGCGCGGGGCAGAGCGCGTTCGGTCAGTCGGTGACGGGGTCGTCGGAGCCGTGCTGCCCCGGCTCGTCGACCTGCTGCGCGGCGTCGGAGGACTCGGCAGGCGCCTCGTCGGTCGGCCCGGCGGTCTTGTCGTCGACGGCGTCGTCGTGCGTGGTGGCCTCGTCGGAGACCTCGTCGCCGGATCTCGTCTCGGACGGCTCGAGGTCGACGGCGAACTCGTCGACGATCGGGTCACCGACCGAGGCCGGCTCGGGGTGATCGACGTCGGTCTCGGAGTGGGCACCGCAGCCGTGGTCGAGCGAGACGACCCGCCCGTCGGAGGGGCTCCACTCGTTGGCGCACACCCCGAACGTGCCGCGGAGCGCCCCGGCCATCGGCAGGAAGTAGCCGCACGTCGTGCACCGCTCGGTGGCCTTGGCCGCGACCTCGGACGTGGGACCGTTGTCACCGGCGTACCAGCGCGAGGCTGCCGTCTCGCGGCCCTCGGCGGACAGCACCCGCGGGCGGCCGAGGCCGAGCTCGAAGAACGCCATCTGGTCGACGTCCTCGTCGCCGGTCGCCTCGAAGCCGGCCTCGAGGTTCGGGTCGTCCGGCCGGAACGGGAGCACGTCGCCCGCGCCGAGGTCACCGGGAGCCAGCCGGTCGGCATACGGGAGCCACTCGGGCGCGAGCACGGCCTCGGGACCGGGCAGCAGGTTCGTCTCGCAGACGGTCGCAACCTTGGCGCGGGGCACGCGCGCGACGCTGACGCCCCACCGCCAGCCGCGGTAGCCGGGTGACGTGCACTCGAACCAGTGCATGCCGAGCCGGTCCTCGAGCACGTCCATGCCGAGGTGGGCACCGACGGTGCCGGGCTCGGAGACCTCGTCGAGGGCGGTCCGGGCGAGGTCGGCCGCCGCGAGCAGCACGGGGTCCTTCTTCGTCGAGGGGGTGGCGATGACGGTCATCAGGTCACTTCTCCAGCTCGTCGGCGAGGCCGTGCAGGGCGCGCGCGAGGTTCGAGCCCAGCTTGCGCTCGGGTCGGCGGCCGGCCCGGTAGACGTTGCTCGCGCCGTCGAGCAGCTGCACGACGTCCTCGATGATGATGACGAGCTCCTCGGGGCTCTTGCGCTCGCGGGCGGACTTGTTGGCGACGACGGACTGGACCGGGTCGAGCACCTTCACTGAGAGCGCCTGCGGGCCCTTTCGGCCGTCGACGACGCCGAACTCGACGCGCGCCCCGGGCTTGACGGTGACGCCGGCCGGTAGGGCGTTCGCGTGCAGGAAGACGTCGGCACCGGACTCGTCGGTGATGAACCCGAAGCCCTTGTCGGCGTTGTAGAACCTGACCTTGCCAGTCGGCACAGTCCACCTCGTTGCATGTCGTCGGGTCGCGCATGTGACGGCACGACGCGATGGCGCTCCTTGCGCTCGGAGCAAGCCTAACGGCTCGGGGCAAGCAGGATTTCCGTCAGCGCTCAGGCCGGCGCGATGCCCCAGGTGCCGGTCCACTCCTCGCCGGGATCGAGCACGACCAGACCCTCGCCGGAGTTGAACGCGTCGGCGGGGCAGCTCATCGGCTCGACCGCGACGCCGACCTCGCCCTTGCGGTCCTCGGCGATCGCGGTGAAGACCTGCAGCCACGGGAAGGCGGCGTCGGCCCAGAGCGTGGCGGAGCGGTCGGCGGCGGTCACCGTGCACCGCCACATGCCGTCGTCGTCGCGCACCACGTCGGTGTAGGCGGTGTCGAGGCGGACGTCACCGACCCAGTGGGGTTCGCGGAAGTCGAGCGGCTCGCCGTCCACCGGTCGGGTCGCGCTCGGCAGCAGCCGGTCGTCGACCTCCACCCAGCTGTTCGCGGGAACGGTCAGGCCGACGTCGGGCAGCAGCGTGTCGCCGATCGCCAGGTAGGGGTGGGCGCCGTAGCCGAACGGGGCGGCCGACGGCCCCACGTTGCGAGCCGCGGCCGTGACGACGAGACCGGAGTCGTCGAGCAGGTAGGTGGTGCGCAGGTCGAGGAAGTGGTCCCAGCCCGGCTGCGGGTGCAGGCGGTAGCCGACGGTGACCATCTCGTCCTCGATCTCGACGAGCTCCCACAGCGACCACCGCACGAGGCCGTGGCTCGCGTTGCCGCGCGGCACCTCGGTGATGGACAGCTGGTGCTCGGTGCCGGCGAAGGTGTAGCGGCCGTCGCGGACCCGGTTGGGCCACGGCATCAGCTGCTGGCCTCGGCCCGACGCGCACGCCTCGTCGGCGGCATACCCGGCGACGACGTCGACGCCGTCTCGGGACAGCGTGCGCAGGCCTCCCCCGACCTCGACGACCGTCGCCTCGAACGGACCGTGCCCGATGGTCCACTGCTGCCCGGTGGGCTGGGCCGAGGCGGCACCGGCGGCGGACGCGGGCGAGAGCGCGCTCATGGGGGCAACGCTAGCGGGCGGCACTCCCGGGTGAGCGGAGGCCCGACGAAACGGGCACTAGGTTGGGAGGATGGCCACCCCGAGCCGCAGCCTCGCTGACGACATCCGCGGTCGCAGCGACGCCGAGCTCATCGACCTCGTGCTGGCTCGTCCCGACCTCGCGCGACCCGCACCAGCCGACCTGACCTCCCTCGCTGCCCGGGCCGGCACGCGCGCCAGCGTGCAGCGGGCCGTCGAGGCCCTGGACCGCGGGCATCTGCAGGTGCTGGAGGCGGTCGTCGTCTCAGGCGACGCCGTCGACCGGGCCGACCTGTTGCAGCTGCTCGGCACCGACGAAGCCGCCACGGTCGAGACGCTCGTGCAGGACCTGTGGCGGGCCGCGCTCGTGTGGCGCGGCGCCGACGGGCACCACGTCGTGCGCACGGTCCCCGAGGTGCTCGGCTCGTCCATCGCGGGGCTCGGGGCGCCCATGCGGGAGCTGCGTCCGTCGGCGCAAGCCGAGCAGTTCGCTCCTGAGCAGGTCGCCGCTGCGATCGCCGAGGCCCCCGAGGACTCGCGCGCGATGCTCGAGCGGATGACGTGGGGTCCCCCGTTCGGGGTGCTGCCGACAGCGACACCGGGACGCACCACCGCCCGCTGGCTGCTCGAGCACCACCTGCTCGTCCCCGTCTCGGCCGACCGGGTCGCGCTGCCCCGCGAGGTCGGGCTCGCGCTGCGCGGCGGACGCCTGCACCGTGCCCCCGAGCTGACCCCGCCCGCCGTCGAGGCTCGATCGGTGTCGCTCGTCGACGCCGCCGCGGGCGGTGCCGCGAGCGAGTGCCTCACCCACCTCGACGAGCTCGCGGCGGCGTGGGGCGCCGACCCTCCGCGTGTCCTGCGTGCCGGAGGCCTGTCGGTCCGCGACCTCCGCGTGACCCAGATGGTGCTCGACGTCGAGCCCGAGCACGCAGCCTTCGTCGTCGAGCTCGCGTATGCCGCCGGGCTCGTCGCCGACGACGGCGAGGTCGTGCCGGTGTGGGCTCCCACGTCGGAGATCGACGACTGGACCTCGAGCGAGGCGGGGCACCGCTGGGCCACCCTCGCACTGGCCTGGCTCGCATCGACTCGCGCACCGCACCTCGTCGGACGCCGCAGCACGGGCACGGGTCCGGCCAACGCGCTCGGCCCCGACGTGCAGTGGCCGGCCATCCGCGGCATCCGCCGGGAGGTGCTGCGTGAGCTCGCGTCCCTCGAGCCCGGCAGCGCCCCGGCGCCTGAGTCGCTGCGCGAGCGGCTGGCGTGGCGACGCCCGAACCGGTCGGCTGGCGTGCTCGACGAGGCCGTCGACGCGGTGCTGCGCGAGGCCGAGTGGCTCGGTGTCACGGGGCGCGGAGCGCTGTCGGACGCGGGCCGGGCCCTCGTCGTGACCACCCCGCAGGCGACGTCCACCCCAGAGACCGAGCCGGACGCCTCGGCCTCGACGCCGCTGCTCGACCGCGCCGCGGCTGCGATGTCGGCGCACCTGCCCTCTCCCGTCGACCACATCCTCGTCCAGGCCGACCTCACCGCCGTCGCGCCCGGGCCCCTCGTCGGTGGACTCGGGTCGTTCATGCGCCTCGCCGCCGACGTCGAGTCCCGCGGCGGCGCCACCGTCTACCGCTTCACCCCCGAGTCGGTCCGTCGCGCCCTCGACGCGGGCTGGACCGCCGCCGACTTCACCGAGACGGTGCGCCGGTCGAGCCGCACGCCGCTCCCCCAGCCCCTCGAGTACCTCGTGTCGGACGTCGCGCGCAGGCACGGGCAGACCCGCATCGGCGGCGCGGCGGCCTACGTCCGCTCCGACGACGAGTCGGTGCTCGACACCATGCTCGCCTCACGCGAGCTCGCTCCCCTTCGGCTGCGGCGCCTCGCGCCGACCGTGCTGGTGTCGTCGGCCGACCCCCGCGTGCTCGTCGACCTGTTGCGCGACAACGGTTTCGCCCCGGTGCACGAGGGCCAGGACGGCGCGGTCGTGCACGCCGAGGCGCCTCGCCGCCGCGCCGGAACGCGCCGTCGCGGTCCCGGACCGTCGGTGTCGCCGGTCGACCGCAACTACACCCAGACCCTCGTCGACGGGCTGCGGGCGGCCGAGGCGACGGCAGACCAGCGGCGGGCCGAGGACGAGTCGCGGCCGGGCCCGCGCATCCAGACGATGGATCCCGTCGTCACGCTGTCGCTGCTGCGCGATGCGGTCGCCGACCGGCACGGCGTCTGGATCGGCTACTCCGACGGCCACGGGGCGACCAGCCGGCACCTGATCCACCCGCAGCGCGTCGAGGGCGGTCGGGTGCGCGCCACCGACGAGTCCGGCCACGAGCAGTCGTTCTCGGTGCACCGCATCGTCGGTGCCACGCTCGAGGGCTGAGCAGCCTTGTCACGCAAGGATGCTCGCGACGGCCACCGGCCGGCATACGTGCTCCACGACCACCGGAAGCCGCGGCCGCACTTCGACCTGAGGCTGGAGGAGGACGGCGTGCTGCGTTCGTGGGCAGTTCCGAAGGGGCTCCCGACGAGCAGCCGCCACGACCGGCTCGCCGTCGCGGTGGACGACCACGCGCTCGACCACCTCACCTACACCGACGAGCACAAGTCGGTGGCCGAGACCGGCTGGTGGGAGGAGGAGTCGCGCGACGGCCACCGGATCGTCTTCGTGCTCCACGGGGGCAGCGGCCCACGCCGGTTCGCGCTGATCCGCACCGACCGCGACTGGCTGCTGCACCTGACCAAGGACCAGCCGGCAGGCTGAGCCCGTCAGCCGCCGGCGAGGGCCCGCACGACGTTCGACGGGCTGGGCCTGCCGAGCTGACCGGCCATCCACACGGAGGTCTCGACGAGCGCGTCGAGGTCGACGCCCGTCGCCACGCCGGCCCCGTGCAGCGCCCAGACGAGGTCCTCGGTGGCGAGGTTGCCGGTGGCCGACTTCGCGTACGGGCAGCCGCCGAGGCCACCGGCGGCCGCGTCGACGACCGTCACCCCGTCACGAAGCGCCGCCATCGTGTTGGCGAGCGCCTGGCCGTAGGTGTCGTGAAAGTGCACGGCGACCCGGTCTGCGCCGATGCCGCGCGCATCGAGCGCCTCGAGGAGCCGGTGCACGTGACCCGTCGTGCCGACGCCGATGGTGTCGCCGAGGCTCAGCTCGTGGCAGCCGAGGTCCATCAGCCGCTCGGCCGTGTCGACGACCTGCTCGACCGGGACCGGCCCCTCCCACGGGTCGCCGAAGCACATCGAGACGTAGGCACGCACCCACATCTCGTCGGCCAGCGCGCGCTTCACGACCGGCGCGAACATGGCGTACTGCTCGGTGACCGACCGGTTGAGGTTCTTCTGCGCGAAGGTCTCGGTGGCCGAGCCGAAGATGGCGATCGCCGTGAGCCCGAGCTCCTCGGCACGGTCGAGGCCGCGCTCGTTGGGCACGAGGGCGGGTCGCCGCCGCCCCAGCCCGTCGGCGCCGAGCGCGCCGAGCACCTCTTCCGCGTCGCCCATCTGCGGCACCCACTTCGCCGGCACGAACGACGTCGTCTCGATGGTGCCGAGCCCTGCCGCCTCGAGCCGCCGGATGAACTCGACCTTCGTCGCGGCCGGCACGACGGTCTTCTCGTTCTGGAGTCCGTCGCGCGGGCCGACCTCGTAGATCGTCACCTTCGCGGGCAGCCCCGTCGCCGCCTCGACCTGTGGGGATCGCATGCACCCATACTGTCAGGCGTGACCTCGCGCCCCGGGAACACCCGCACGCCACGAACGGTTGGACGAGTCGATGAATGACGGACCCCTGATCGTGCAGAGCGACAAGACCCTCCTGCTCGAGGTCGAGCACCCGCGTGCCGAGGAGGCGCGCCGCGCCATCGCGCCGTTCGCCGAGCTCGAGCGCGCCCCCGAGCACGTGCACACCTACCGCATCACCCCGCTCGGCCTGTGGAACGCCCGCGCCGCCGGGCACGACGCCGAGCAGGTCGTCGACGCCCTGATGACGTTCAGCAGGTATGCCGTCCCCAACGCCCTGCTCGTCGACGTGGCCGACACGATGGACCGCTACGGCCGCCTCACCCTCGAGAAGGAGGGTGTCGCCGACTCCCCCGAGGGCACGCGCCTCGTGCTGCGCACGACGGACCGGCCGGTCCTCGAGGAGGTCCTGCGGCACAAGAAGATCAAGCCGCTGACCGGCGAGCGCCTCGACGACCTGGCCGTCGTCGTGCACCCGAGCGAGCGCGGCACCCTGAAGCAGGAGCTGCTCAAGGTGGGCTGGCCGGCCGAGGACCTCGCCGGCTACGTCGACGGCGAGGCGCACCCCATCGAGCTCCAGCAGGACGGCTGGCACCTGAGGCCCTACCAGCAGCACGCCGTCGACGGCTTCTGGCACGGCGGCTCCGGTGTCGTCGTGCTCCCCTGCGGCGCGGGCAAGACCCTCGTGGGCGCGGGCGCGATGGCGGCCGCCAAGGCGACGACGCTCATCCTCGTGACCAACACGGTCAGCGCGCGGCAGTGGAAGGACGAGCTGCTCAAGCGCACGACGCTGACCGAGGACGAGATCGGCGAGTACTCGGGCGCCCGCAAGGAGATCCGCCCCGTCACCATCGCGACCTACCAGGTGCTCACCACGAAGCGGAAGGGCGCCTACGCGCACCTCGACCTGCTCGACGCCCGCGACTGGGGCCTCGTCGTCTACGACGAGGTGCACCTGCTGCCCGCGCCGATCTTCCGCATGACCGCCGACCTGCAGGCCCGCCGGCGCCTCGGGCTGACCGCGACCCTCGTGCGCGAGGACGGCCGCGAGGCCGACGTCTTCAGCCTCATCGGCCCCAAGCGCTTCGACGCGCCGTGGAAGGACATCGAGGCGCAGGGCTACATCGCTCCCGCGGACTGCGTCGAGGTGCGGGTCACGCTGCCCGACGGCCAGCGCATGGCGTATGCCGTCAGCGAGCCCGAGGACCGCTACCGCCTCGCGTCCTGCACCGACGCCAAGCTCGGCGTCATCGAGAAGCTCGCGGCACAGCACGTCGGCGAGCCGACGTTGGTCATCGGTCAGTACCTCGACCAGCTGCACGAGGTCGCCGACCGGCTCGGCGCCGACGTCATCACCGGCGAGACGACCGTCAAGGAGCGTCAGCGGCTCTACGACGCGTTCCGCACCGGAGAGATCAGCACCCTCGTCGTCAGCAAGGTCGCGAACTTCTCCATCGACCTGCCGGAGGCGAGCGTCGCGATCCAGATCAGCGGCACGTTCGGGTCGCGGCAGGAAGAGGCACAGCGCCTCGGCCGGGTGCTGCGCCCCAAGGGCGATGGCCGCACGGCGCACTTCTACACGATCGTGTCGCGCGACACCGTCGACGCGGACTTCGCCGCGCACCGGCAGCGCTTCCTCGCCGAGCAGGGGTACGCGTACCGGATCGTCGACGCCGACGACCTCTGAGCCGGCCGGCATCGATCCTCGGTGAGCCTGTCGGGCCGTCAGGGCCGTCAGGGCCGTCAGGGCCGTCAGGGCCGTCAGGCCCGGAGGGCCTCCGCGCCGACGACGACCGCGAGCACGGTCAGGAGGATCGCGAACGCCCGCAGCAGAACCGGGCCGCCCGTGCGCCCCGAGACCCGGCTGCCGAGCCGGGTGCCCAGACCGGTGCCGAGCCCGAAGGTGACGACGAGGTCCCACGGGAGGTGGCCGATGCCGCCGCCGAGCGCGCGGGTCGCGAGGGAGGCCGCCCCGTTGACCGCGATGACGACGAGGCTCGCCGACGTGGCGACGACCGCGGGGAGCCGCATCACCACGGTGAGCGCGGGCACGGTGACGAAGCCGCCGCCCACCCCGAAGAACCCGGTCAGGGCGCCCACCCCGAAGGCGGTCGGCACGAGCTGGGTGAGCGACACCTCACCGGCGGAACCACCCGACGCCTCGGGTCGGCGGGCGTGCAGCCAGGTGAGCACGCCGACGACGGCGAGCAGCACGGCGAAACCGGCCAGGAGCAGGGCCGGGGCGACGAGCACCGACCCCCTCGATCCGAGCACCGAACCGCCGAGGCCGAGGCCGCCGAAGACGAGGCCCGTGCGCCAGTCGACCCGACCGCTGCCCCGCAGGCCGACGAGCCCGACCACGGCACCGAACAGGACGACCACGAGCGAGATGGTCGTGGCTCGCGCACGGGCTGGTGCAGCAGGTAGATGAGCACCGGCACCGACACGACGGCGCCACCACCCCCGAGGGCACCCATGACGAGGCCGACGATCAGGCCGAGCAGGGGCGCCAGCAGCAGGACGGTCATCGGCGCCCACGCTAGGGCACCGTCGCGGAGACCATCCGCCGGCCTCACCGGGACAGCGGCGGGGCCGGCGGATGGTCGGCGGGCGTGGTGGGCGGGAGTGGTCAGCGCCCGTCGCCGAAGCGGCTGCCGCCGTCATGCCGCCCGTCGCGGCGCTCGCCGTCACGCTGACCTTCGCGGCGGTCGCCGTCACGCCAGGCGCCGTCGTGCCGTCCGTCGTGCTTTCCGTCGCGGCCGTCCCGCCGGGTGCGGTCGCCGTCGCGGCGGTCGCCGTCACGACCGTCGCCCCGTCGCAGGAGCACGCCGTCGCGGCGAGCCGTGCGGACGACCTCGCGAACGCCCTGCTCGGTGGTCGGGGCCTGGACCTGGTCGCGCAGCGTGGCGAGGGCGGCCTTGCGTGCGGCGAGCCGCTCGGCGATGCGTGCCTTCGCCTCGGCCGACAGCCGCTCGCTGGCGGCGACCCGCTGCGAGATCGAGTCGGTCCGCACCAGGTTGTTGGTCTTCACGGGGGTCATCTCCTCGTGTTGAGTACGAGAACTTCCTGACCCTCCCTCCCTGCTCGGTATGTCTCATATGTCCAGCCGAAATCGTCATCGTCTCCCAGCGAACTCCCAGCAAACACCCTGACACTGGGTCCGTGGACACCCAGACTGCGCCCGCGCCCGAGGCGCGCCTGCTCGTCGTCGAGGACGAGCCGAACATCCGTGAGCTGCTCGCGACGTCGTTGCGCTTCGCCGGCTTCGAGGTCGAGACGGCCGGCGACGGCACGACCGCCCTCGCGATGGCCGCGGAGTCCGAGCCCGACCTCGTCGTGCTCGACGTCATGCTCCCCGACGTCGACGGCTTCGAGGTGACGCGACGCCTGCGCGACCGTGGCCGTCAGCAGCCGATCGTCTTCGTCACCGCGCGCGACGCGACGGGCGACAAGATCCAGGGCCTCACGGTCGGCGGTGACGACTACGTGACCAAGCCGTTCAGCCTCGAGGAGGTCATCGCCCGCATCCGCGCGGTGCTGCGCCGCACACGCGGCCAGGTCGACGACGGTGCGACCCTGAAGTTCCACGACCTCGAGCTCAACGAGGACTCCCACGAGGTGCGTCGCGGTAGCCGGGTCATCGACCTGTCCCCCACCGAGTTCAAGCTGCTGCGCTACCTGCTGCTCAACCCAAACCGGGTCCTGTCGAAGCTGCAGATCCTCGACCACGTCTGGGACTACGACTTCCGCGGCGAGTCCGGCATCGTCGAGTCCTACATCTCCTACCTGCGCCGCAAGATCGACGCCGACGGGCCCTCACTCATCCACACCAAGCGGGGCGTGGGTTACGTTCTGCGAGTGCCCCCCGAGCTGACCACCTCCTGACGCGGCCCCGACGTGACGTCACGGACGGCCCCTTCGCCCGCGACCGCCCGGCGGTCTCTGTCGGGGCGCTTGGGGGCGGTGCCCCTGCGGTGGCGACTGCTCGGCGTCACCCTCGGGCTCATCGCCGTGGCGCTCGCCGTCACCTCCGTCGTCGTCGGCGCTCTGCTGCGTGCCTACCTGTTCAGCCAGACGGAGCAGGAGCTCAAGGTCTACTCGACGAGTCTGACCTCGGTCGAGCTGGCCGAGCTCGACCGCGTCACCGGCTCCCGGCTACCGACCAACTTCACCGCGCGCGTCGTCGACCTCTCCAACGGCAGGGTCGTGTCGCTCGGCGAGGCGTCGCTCCTGGAGGCGGCCAAGCCCGACATCCCCACGCTTCACGTCACCGACCCGACCGTCATCAACGGGACCACGTTCCAGGTCGGCTCCGAGACCGGTGCGGGCCAGTGGGTCGTGCTCGCGAAGCTCAACGACGACCACACCGCCATCGTCGCCGTCGCCCTGCCGGTGAAGCCGCTCGACGCCACGGTCACCCAGTTCCTCCTGTATGCCGCCGGCATCGGCGCGATCGCGCTGCTCCTCACCGCCCTGCTCGGCTGGTACCTCGTCCGTCGCACGTTCCGGCCCCTCACCCGCATCGAGGACACCGCCGCCAAGATCGCCGTCGGTGACCTCACGCAGCGCATCGACGTGCCCGACAGCGACGACGAGGTCGCCTCCCTGTCGCGCTCGCTCAACGCGATGCTCGCCCGCATCGAGCAGAGCTTCGCGGTGCGCGAGGCCAACGAGGAGAAGATGCGTCGCTTCATCGCAGACGCCTCGCACGAGCTGCGCACACCGCTCGCGGCCGTCGGCGGCTACGCCGAGCTCTACCGCCAGGGCGCACTGCCGACCGCCGACGCCGTCACCGGCGCGATGGGCCGCATCGAGTCCGAGGCCACCCGCATGAGCGGGCTCGTCGAGGACCTGCTCACGCTCGCCCGACTCGACGGCGAGCGGCCCCTCGAGCTCCAGCCCGTCGACCTCGCCGTGCTCGCGGCCGACGCGGCGCAGGACGCCCGCACCATCGCGCCGGGGCGGCACATCGTGGCGACCGGCATCAACGGCCCCATCGAGCCGACCGAGCTGCGCGCCGACGAGCAGCAGCTGCGCCAGGTGGTGACGAACCTCGTCACCAACGCCCGCGTGCACACGCCCGACGGCACCTCCATAGAGATCCTCGTCGGCCGGGTCGACGTGGGCCACGTCGCGCTGCACGTGCGTGACCACGGGGCCGGCATCCCCGAGCAGGACCGCCAGAACGTCTTCGAGCGCTTCTACCGCTCGGACTGGTCGCGCAGCCGCGGCAAGGGTGGCGGCAACGGCCTGGGTCTCGCCATCGTGCAGGCCATCGTCGCGGCGCACGGGGGTC
This sequence comes from Terrabacter sp. 2RAF25, assembly GCF_052115265.1. Classification (NCBI taxonomy): domain Bacteria; kingdom Bacillati; phylum Actinomycetota; class Actinomycetes; order Micrococcales; family Intrasporangiaceae; genus Terrabacter; species Terrabacter sp. 2RAF25. The sequence continues at coordinate 153,135 of NZ_JBFRGJ010000006.1, read as the reverse complement.
GCGTCCGCATCCAGGAGACCGCGGGTGGAGGGGCGACCGTCGTCGTGGAGCTGCCGCGCCGGGTCACCCCGGAAGGACAGGCCGTCGGATCCGGCGCAAGGCGCCAAGGCACAGCGGATTCTTAGGAACGGCACAACGCGGTCCAAAGCTGGGTGGATGTCATGGGGACAACAGCCCAGATCGAGGAGGAGCCATGACCCTGGCACCCGAGGACCGCACGCAGCAGATCCCGCAGGCCGACTACTACAGCCAGTCCGCACCCGCCTCACCGCCGGCACCGCCCTCCCCGCCCACGCCGCCGCTCGGCGAGGGCAGCCGCCCCGCGCCCAGGCGTGACCGACGCTTCGGCCAGACGGTCGGCGTCGCCCTCCTCGCCGCCGTGCTCGCGAGCGGCGGCACGTACGCCGTCACCCAGCTCGACGGCCAGGGCACGGCCACCGGCTCGACGCCCTCCGCGACCGCGACGACGAACACGAACCAGAACTCGTCGCCGACCGTCGTGCAGGGCAACGCGACCGCCCCCGACTGGGGTGCCGTGGCCGCCGCCGTCGCGCCCAGCGTCGTCAGCATCGACGTGACGACGCAGCAGAGCTCAGGGGCCGGTTCGGGTGTCGTCTTCGACAACAACGGGCACATCCTGACCAACAACCACGTCGTCGAGGGCGCGAGCGGCAACGGTTCGATCACGGTCACGCTGAGCGACGGCCGCACGTACGCCGCGACGGTGGTCGGCACCGACCCGTCGACCGACCTGGCCGTCATCAAGCTGACGAACGGCCCGAGCGACCTGACCCCGATCACCCTCGGCGACTCCGAGGCGATCAAGGTCGGCGACCCGACCATGGCGGTGGGCAACCCCCTCGGCCTGTCGGGCACCGTGACCACTGGCATCATCTCGGCGCTCAACCGGCCCGTCAGCACGGGCACCGCGAGCGACTCGCCCTTCGGCCAGCAGCAGCAGTCCGACGCCGTCGTGACCAACGCGATCCAGACGTCCGCCGCGATCAACCCCGGCAACTCCGGTGGCGCCCTCGTCAACGCCAAGGGCGAGCTGATCGGCATCAACTCCTCGATCGCCTCGCTCGGCCAGAGCCAGGGCAGTCAGAGCGGCAACATCGGCATCGGCTTCGCGATCCCCGTCAAGGAGGCCAAGTCGATCGCCGATCAGCTGATCAAGAGCGGCAAGGCCGAGCACGCCTTCCTCGGGGTGAGCACGCGCGACACGGTCGTCACCGACGGCTCCGCCAAGCGCGCCGGCGCCCAGGTGGCAGCGGTGAACAGCGGCACACCCGCCGCCAACGCCGGCATCAAGACCGGCGACGTCATCATCGCCGTCGACGGCCAGCGGGTCGACTCGGCGACGGCCCTCGTCGCCCAGATCCGCGAGATGACGGCCGGCGACAAGACGAAGCTGACGATCATCCGCGGCGGTTCCCGCCAGGACGTCGAGGTGACCCTCGCCGTCAAGCCGGCCAGCTCCAGCTGACCGGACCACGATCCCCGCGCCGGGGACGCGAGAGGGTGTGCACCGCCCCCGCGTGACCCCGGGCGAGGCCAACCACCCGACGCCCCCGAGCACGTATGCCGTCGGGTCGCCTCCGTCGCCAGTCACCACGCTCCCGGTGGCTGGCGACGACGCTGCCCGGCGCGGCGGCATACGGGCGCGGTGGCCGGCTGCGCCCCGGCGATTCGGGGAGCACCCGGCCCCACGCGTACCCTTGCGCGGTGAGTGAGACCGAGAACGAGCTGGACCCTGCTGCCGTCGTGCACCTCGACCCCGAGGACGTCGCGACCGCCGTGCGGGTGCTCGCCCTGGCCCCCTCGCTCGAGATCGACGACCCCGACTTCGAGACGCTCAGGCGGGCTGCGTCGCTGATGTACAAGCGGCTCAAGAAGGACCGGCGCAACGCCAAGACGTGGGCCGAGCGCAAGGCCGACCGCCAGGTCATCGAGTCGACCGCCACCGGCTCGCCGATGCGCATCGACGACGAGACCAAGGGAATCCCCTTGGTGTCCAATGCTTCTGGCGCATTCGCGGGCGAGCTGATCAACCCTCGTGGGTGCTACATCTGCAAGAAGGACTACACGCTCGTCGACGCGTTCTACCACTGGCTGTGTCCCGAGTGCGCGGCCCGCAGCCACGCCAAGCGCGACCAGCGCACCGACCTCACGGGCAAGCGCGCGCTGCTCACCGGCGGCCGCGCGAAGATCGGCATGTACATCGCGCTGCGGCTGCTGCGCGATGGAGCCCACACGACGATCACGACGCGCTTCCCGAAGGACGCGATGCGCCGGTTCGCCTCGATGGGCGACTCGGCCGACTGGATCCACCGCCTCAAGGTCGTCGGCATCGACCTGCGCGACCCCACCCAGGTCGTCGCCCTCGCCGACGAGGTGTCGGCCGCCGGCCCGCTCGACATCCTCGTCAACAACGCCGCCCAGACGGTGCGCCGCTCCCCCGGCGCCTACAGCAACCTCGTCGAGCTCGAGTCCGCGCCGTTGCCCGACGGCATCGCACTGCCCGAGATGGTGACCTTCGACCGGATCAGCGAGGCGCACCCGGCCTCGATCGCCGGCGCGCTCGGCACGCACGCCGTCGCGCACCACGACGGCGAGTCGGTCGAGCACGCGGTCGCCGCCCAGACGGCCGCCTCGATGACGGCTCTGGCGCTGTCGGCCGGCCACGCGAGCCTCGAGGCCCACCGGGCCGGCACCGCTGTCGACGCCGGCGGCCTGCTGCCCGACCTCCAGCGCAACAACTCGTGGACCCAGAAGGTCGAGGAGGTCGACCCCCTCGAGCTGCTCGAGGTGCAGCTGTGCAACTCGACCGCGCCGTTCATCCTCGTGTCGCGGCTGCGCCCGGCGATGCGCGCCGCGATCGCCGCCGGGGCCCGGCGCGCGTACGTCGTCAACGTGTCGGCCATGGAGGGCCAGTTCTCCCGCCGCTACAAGGGGGCCGGGCACCCACACACCAACATGGCCAAGGCCGCGCTCAACATGCTGACCCGCACGAGCGCGGGCGAGATGTTCGAGACCGACCGCATCCTCATGACCGCGGTCGACACGGGCTGGATCACCGACGAGCGCCCGCACGACGAGAAGCTGCGGATCGCGGCCGAGGGCTGGCACGCGCCCCTGGACCTCGTCGACGGCGCGGCCCGTGTCTACGACCCGATCGTGCGCGGGGAGGCCGGCGAGGACCTCTTCGGCTGCTTCGTCAAGGACTACGAGCCCAGCCCCTGGTGAGGTCGCGGCACCCTGGCTGAGGCTGGCAACGTGTCGCGCTGATCCAAGGCCAGGGCCGCGGCCATGGCCATGGCGGCTAGAGCTCCGGGAGCTCACTCACGTCGCCGGTGTGCACGATCTCGTCGGCGATGTCGCGGATCTTGCGGTTGGCGTCGTTGCTGGCCCTCTTCAGCACCTCGAAGGCGTCGTCCTCGTCCAGGCCCCGAACCGTCATGACGATGCCGATCGCCGCCCCGATGCGGCGCGAGGACCGCAGGGCGACCTCGAGGTGCGCTGCGTGCTGCCGGCTCAGGGTGCCGTCGGCCTGCAGCTCGGCGATCATCCGTGCGTCGATGTCCGAGCGGGCCTCGAGCCTGTCGAGCCTGACCCGGTCGTGGCTGGCCCTCCCCTCACTCTCGTCGGCTCGGGCCTCGCTGCGGTCTGCGCGTGCCTCACCCTCGTCGACCCGCTGGGTGGCCTGCTCGACGCGTACCCGCAGGACGTCCAGGTCTCTTGGGTCCGCGGCGACTCGCGCGGTCAACTCGTCGAGCCGCTGCGCCTCGGATCCTCGGTCCGGGTGAGGGTCATCCATGCGGCCAGATTATTACCGTCCCACGGCCGCGGCAGTCGGAGCGGCGCAGACATTCCGTCCGCGGTCCCGGGACGAAGTCGCACCCTCTGGGTACAGGCTCAGCAGGGCGTCGGGTCAAAAAGCGGCCCGGCGCCCGCAGACCCATCTCGGCGAGCGGCGTAACGTCCGGGTCATGATCACCGCCGTTCACAACCTCGTCTACTCCGACGACGCCGCAGCCACCAGGGCGTTCATCCGCGACGTGCTGCGGTGGCCGTTCGTCAGCGACGACGCCACCAGCCCCGACGCCACCGGGGCCGATGCCTGGCTCATCTTCGGCACGGGCCCCAGCGAGGTCGGGGTGCACCCCACTCGTGGACCCGAGGGCTCCGGCTGGAGCGCACCGCGGCACCACGCGATCTCGCTCATGTGCGACGACCTCGCCGCGACCATGGCCGACCTCGCGTCGCGGGGCGCGGTCTTCACCACGGAGCCGGCCGACCACAGGTACGGCCTCGTCGTGATGATGGCCGTCCCGGGGGCAGACGACATCCAGCTCTACGAGCCCCACCACACCACGGCCTACGACCGCTGACCGCGACGAGCCGTCAACGGATGTCGTCCGCGCGGAGAACCTTGGCGTACCAGACCTCGGCGTAGGGACCGTCGGTGAACGCCGGGACCTCGACGTAGCCGTGGCGCCGGTAGAGGGCCCGGGCCTCCACGAGGTCGAGGCGGGTGTCGAGCCGGAGCGCCGACACACCCCAGACCCGGGCGATCTCCTCGGCGCACAGCAGCAGGGCCGACCCCAGCCCGGCGCCGCGGTTCTCGGGCCGTACGTACAGCCGGCGCAGCTCGGCGACACGACGGCCCTCGTCGTCCCGCAGCCGTCGGAGCCCCACGCAGCCGGCGAGCACGGACGCGTCGACGGCGCTCCGGGCCACGACGAACGCACCGGTCGGCGGCGCGAGGTCGTCGCTGCGCATCCGTGGAAGACCGGTCTCGATCTCCTCCGGCGTGGAGTCGCGGCCGTGCCTCAGCCGGTGCCACCGGTCGCTCACCTCGACGTAGTAGTCGCGCAGCATCGCCTCGCACGCGACGGTCCCGACGTCCGCCAGCTCGATCACCCAGGGGCCGGCTGCGGCACCCGTCATGTCGCGGAGGGGGCACTGCCCGGAGGCAGGACGCTCCGGCCGACGCCGTCGGCGATGAGCTCACCCATCAGCGCGACGAGGTCACGGCGCCGGCGGTCGGGGTCGGCGGCATATTCCGACGGGTCGTCGGGACGCTCCCGCACCCGCAACGCCTCCTCGACGATCTGGCGGTGGGCCGGGTAGGTGTCGAGGGCCCAGCGGGCCGCGCCGGACTTCGACGTCGGGGCGCCCGTGACGAGCAGGTGCACGAGACGTGGAACGCCGAGCGCGCCCCACTCGGCGGCCTGCGGGAGGGACGCCTCGCGCGGGTGGTGCTCCATCGCCTCGAGCTGCGCCCGCCAGTAGGTGTCGAGGTTGTCACGTGTCGCGCGGAGCAGGGCCTCGTCGTCGCTCCAGACCTTCATGTCGCGAAGGTCCTTGCCGCGCAACGTGACTCCGTGGTCACGCAGCTCGCGCCACGTGATGTGGCTGACGTCGGCGTGGGTGCCGACGTCGAACCAGCCGTGCAACACCCCCGGGCCGTCGGGAACCTCGTCGGGGCTGCCGGCGAGGTCGTCGGCGACGACGTAGAACCCGTCGTACGCGGGCTGGGGCCACTGCTTGTCGATGTCGGCGTGGACCTTTCGGAGCACCTCGCAGTCGGGGTCGCTGGGGCGCCGGCTGGTCACCGCGACGAAGTCGACGTCGCTGCCGCGGTGGAACTCGCCGCCGAACCCGATGGAGCCGTGGAGGTAGAGCCCCTCCAGCAGCCCCGGCAGCCGCGCATCGAGCAGCTCGGCGTGGGCGTCGGTCACCGAGAGCCCGGCGTCTGGCAGCTCGGTGCGTGTGGGCACCGCCACGTCGGTCAGACCGCCGCGCCGAAGGTCGCCCTCGAGGCAAGGGCCTCTCGCAGCTCGGCGTCGGCGTCCACGAGGGAGCGGTGGACGGCGGGCGTCAGGTCGTCACGGGCGATCGCCTCGGCGCTGAGCCGCGCCGTCTCGTCGGTGAAGACCCGCGGGAAGGCGACGAGCACGACGCGCGAGAGGGCGTCCTCGCCGACCCAGCCCGACATGGCCGGCACGTCGGTGAAGTAGCGCGGCACGTAGTCCTCGACGAGCGCGTCGTCGGGCGCCACCCAGAAGCCGCGGGCCAGGTGGACCATCTCGTAGTTGGAGCGTCCCTGGCGCGTCGTCAGCTGCTCCCAGGCCCACGCCTTGGCGTCGGCCTCAGGCAGGCTGGCACGGCACATGAGTGCGTTGAGGCCGCCCTGCAGGGTGTCGTCCTTGGACCGGAAGTCGTCCACGTCGGCGACACCGACGAGGCCACGCGCCGCGAGGTTGCGCACGACGATCCAGCGGAAGTCGCCGTCGTCCTCGAGGCCGGCGGGCAGGCCCTTGCCGTCGGCCCAGGCGCGCAGCAAGGTCGCGTCGTCGCTCGTGCCGGCGACGAGGCGGGCCGCCGCGAGCGACTCCGTCGTGCCTGCGGTCGCGCGCTCGAGCAGTCCCACTCCGGCACGGTTGAGGCGGGCCACGGCAGCGTCCTGCTGGTCGCGCGGGACGAAGTACGGCACGACGCGGTGCTCGGCGTAGGCCGCGACACGCGTCAGGATCGACGAGTTGGACTCGTGCGGCCACGCGGCGTCGAAGACGTCCAGGAACGCGTCCGGAGAGACCGCGGCGCCGTGCACGCCGTCGATGAGCGACGACCACACGACGGCGCGGGCCTGCGCGTCGGGAACCTGGGCCAGCTGCGACGGCAGCGCGGCCACCGTCGAGTCGGAGAGGCGCACGCGTGCCCACGTCAGGTCGGACGCGTTGGGCACCAGGATGGCCGGCTCCGGCGTGCCTTCCAGGTCGGCGAGCGTGGTCACCGGGCCCGTCACCGTCACCGAGGCGCGGGCGAGCTCGCGCCCGTCCGTCCAGCCCGCGACGTGGAAGGCGTGCGGCCGGTCGGCGGGGCGGTCGGCGGGTGACTCGCGGCGCACGACCGCCGACTCGACGACCCCGCCCTGCTCGTCGATTTCGACCGAGATCGTGTCGCGGTCGGCAGTGAGCAGCCAGGCCCGCGACCAGGCCTCGAGGTCCTTGCCGCTCGCCGTCTCGATCGCGCCGAGGAAGTCGGCCAGGGTGCCGTTGCCGTACGACTTGTCAGTCAGGTAGGCGCGGACGCCCGCGATGAACTCGTCGTCGCCGACGTACGCGATGAGCTGGCGGAGCGTGGCCGCGCCCTTGGCGTACGAGATGCCGTCGAAGTTCTGCAGCGCGCTCTGCGCGTCGAGCGCCTCGACGCCTGCGACCGGGTGCGTCGACGGCGAGCGCTCTGCGCCGTAGCCCCAGACCTTGCGCACGATCGACGAGTCGACCCACGCGTCGGAGTACTCGGTCGCGTCGACCAGCGCGCGGTGCGACATGTACTCGGCGAACGACTCGTTGAGCCAGAGGTCGTCCCACCACTGCATCGTGACGATGTCGCCGAACCACATGTGCGACATCTCGTGGCTCACCGTGTTGGCGCGCGTCAGCAGCTCGTCGCGAGTCGCCGCGCCGCGGTAGAGGTACTGGTCGCGGAAGGTGACGCAGCCCGGGTTCTCCATCGCGCCGGCGTTGAACTCGGGGACGAAGACCTGGTGGTACTCCCCGAACGGGTAGCGGATGCCGAAGAGCCCGTGGAAGTAGTCGAACGACCGCTTCGTCACGTCGAAGAGCTCGGCCGCGTGCCGCTCGAGCGGCTCACGCAGCGACGTCCGGGCGTGGATGCCCAGCGGGATGCCGTCGTGCTCGTCGCGCACCGAGACGTAGGGGCCCGCGCAGACCGTCACGAAGTACGTGGCGAGGGGCTTCGTCGTCGCGAGGGTCCACGTGCCGGTGGCCGTGCGCGTCGCCGCGCCGTTGCCGAGCACGGTCCACTCGAGGGGGGCGCGCACCGTGACGTCGTAGGGCGCCTTGAGGTCGGGCTGGTCGAAGCAGACGTAGACACTCGGCGCGGCGTCGAGGAACAGGTGGCCGTAGACGTAGTCGAGGTCGTCGGCCGGGTCGGTGGCCCGGTGCAGGCCCTGCCCGTCGTGGCTGTAGGCCATCGTCGCGGCGACGACGAGCTCGTTGTCGGCGGCGAGGCCCTTCAGCGGCAGGCGGCCGTCGGACACCTCGGCGGGGTCGATCGGCTCACCGTTGAGCGAGATCGTCTCGACCGAGTGCGCCTTGAGGTCGACCCACGAGTCGGCGCCCGGTCGGCTGCACGCGAACCGCACCGTCGTGTGCGAGCCGAAGACCTCGGCCCCTTGGTCGAGGTCGAGCTCGACGGCATACGACGTGACGGTGATCAGCGAGGATCGCTCGCGGGCTTCGGCCAGGGTGAGACTGCGCATAGGGGCGAGCCTGCCAGATCAGCGAGCTCTTCGTCGCACAGGTTGCGCGCCGCCGCTCAGGACGCGCGTGCCAACACCGGCTCAGCGCTGGACGGGCCCACCCGCCATGTTCTCGAGGCGCGCGATCCGCTGCTCCATCGGCGGGTGCGTCGACAGGAAACGCGTCACGTCCTGCGCTCGGAAGGGGCTGGCGATCATCATGTGGCTCGCGTTGACGATGTCCTGCTGCGGGGCGAGTGGTGCCCGCGCCACGCCCGACTCGAGCTTGCGCAACGCCGACGCGAGGGCGAGCGGGTCGCCGGTGAGCTTGGCGCCGTCCTCGTCGGCGTCGTACTCGCGGGTGCGGCTGATCGCCATCTGGATCATCATCGCGGCCATCGGAGCGAGCAGGCTCATCGCGAGAAGCGCGATCGGGTTGGGGCGGTCGTCGTCGGAGCTGCCGCCGCCGAACATGCTGGTGAACATGAGCATCTGGCCGATGGAGGTGATCACGCCGGCGATCGCGGCCGCGACCGAGCTGGTGAGGATGTCGCGGTTGTAGACGTGCATGAGCTCGTGCCCCAGCACCCCACGCAGCTCGCGCTCGTCGAGCAGGCCGAGGATGCCTTCGGTGCAGCACACGGCAGCGTTCTGGGGGTTGCGGCCGGTCGCGAAGGCGTTCGGGGCCTGAGTGGGGCTGATGTAGAGCCGCGGCATGGGCTTGCCTGCGGCAGTGGAGAGCTCGCGCACGATGCGATACATCCCCGGCGCCTGCGCCTCGCTCACGGGGTACGCGTGCATGGCGCGGATGGCGAGCTTGTCGCTGTTCCAGTAGCCGTAGAAGGTCGTCGCGACACCGATGAGCGCGAAGAGCCAGATGAACCGTCCGCCACCGACGAGCGCGCCGATGCCGAGCAGCAGGGCCCAGATGCCGCCGAAGAGCGCGGCGGTCTTGAGCCCGTTGAAGTGGTTGTGCATGCCCGTTGAACGACCGGTCCGAGGCAACCGTTCCCAGCGAGCGCCCAGCCAGGAGGCGGCCGTGCGGAGCCTGGGAACCCGCTGTGACGCGGATCTCGTTCAATGCGTTTTTCAACTACTACGTGTAGTAGTAGTTTTGGAGCAACGGGAAGGAACCGACACCCTCCCACCGATGAAAGAAGAGACCGATGCGTAAGACCCTCGACAAGCTGATCTCCTGGACCGGCCTCATTCTCGCGGCCGTGCTCGTCGTGGCCGGTGGCCTCCTCACGTATGCCAGCAGCTTCGTCGCCGACAACGTCAAGGAACAGCTGAGCCAGCAGAACATCACGATGCCCGTCGCCGCGGCGCTGCAGACCCAGGAGCAGAAGGACGCGCTGCTCCCGTTCGCCGGCCAGAAGATGGAGAACGGCGCCCAGGCCAAGGCCTTCGCCGACCACTACATCCTCGTGCACATGAACACCCAGTCGAACAACAAGACCTACTCCGAGGTCTCGGGCGAGTTCCTCAAGCTCTCCAAGGACCCCAACGCCGACCAGGCCCAGGTCAAGGCGCTCGGTGACCTGCGCCAGAGCCTCTTCATGGGCAACACCCTGCGCGGCCTGCTCCTCAACGCCTACGCCTTCGGCACCATGGGGGTCATCGCCCTCTACGCCGGCATCGGCGCCTTCATCGGGGCAGCGATCTTCCTGGTGCTCGGCCTGCTCGGCCTGCGGCACGCGAAGACGGCGGCCGGCTTCCCGGCCGTGGCCCAGCGGGCTCCCGCGACCGTCTGAGTCTCCTGGGGGAGAACGAAGGGGCCGTCCAGGTGCGGACGGCCCCTTCGCCATGCCCGGGCCCCTGCCTCTGCCCTTCCCCTGCCCGGCAACGCCCCGCAGGCTCTGGGCGAGCCCGGCCCACCACGGATGGGGTCTGCCCTCGTGAGTCACTGTTGCGCCGGGCGCAACAGTGACGTGGCGTCCGCACGATGGGGTCGGCAACCCGGCGGGGGGGCGACGACGCGCGAGCAGGCCGGCGAGCCGATGCGGCCGCGAACGACCGCCCGACCCTCAGCCGAGCAGGCGCAGGAGCAGGTCGGGCTGCACGCTGACGACGACGAGCACGGCTGCAGCGAGTGCGAGCCCGGCCACGACGACCGGTCGGTGAGCAGCCACCTGGGCGTTGGCCCCCGGGCCGGTGCCCTCGACCTGCGTGGAGTCGGGCTCGGTGATGACCGCACGCAGCCAGCGAAGGTAGACGGCGACGCCGATGACGGCGTTGACGGCGGCGATGACGGCGAGCCACACCCAGCCCTCGGCGACGACCGGGCGCAGCGCGGTGACCTTGCCGACGAGGCCGATGATGCCGGGCGGCAGGCCCGCCAGCGAGGTCAGGGCGAGCACGAGTGCACCGGCCCGCCACGGGCTGCGCCGCCACAGCCCCTCGTAGGCCGCGAGGGTGCGGCCACCCGCGCGCTGGTCGCGCAGGGTCACGGCGACGACGGCGAAGGCGACGAGAGTGGCGACGACATAGGTCATCAGGTAGGTGGCGCTCGCGCCGACCCCGAGCGCCGAGATGCTGACGAGCGGCAGCACGACCCAGCCGGCCTGGGCGACGGTGGACCAGGCGAGCAGGCGCACGACGTCGTCCTGCCGCAGCGCCATCACGTTGCCGAGAGTCATGCTGAGGGAGGCGAGCACGGCGATCGCCACCAGCGCAGGGGTGCCGAGGACGGCCACCGCGCGCAGCACGACGAGCAGCGCCGCGAGAGCCGCGATCTTCGAGACCGTCGCGAGGAACGTCGCGACAGGCACCGAGGAACCGGAGTACGCCGTGGGCGTCCACGCGTGGAACGGCACGAGCGAGAGCTTGAAACCGACCCCGGCCAGGACGAGCACGGCGGCCAGCGACACCAGGCCGGAGGACACCGACGGCAGCACGACGCTTGACGGCCCGCCGGTCACCGCGAACGCCCCCGCCGACGACAGCGCGGCGTCGGGGGTCAGGAACGGGCTGCCCGTGGCGGCGAACCAGAGGGCCATGCCTAGCACGAGCAGGGCGAAGGAGACGAGCGAGGTCACGAGCAGCTGGGTCGCGCCGGCCGCGGAAGAGCGTCGCCCGGAGAGGGCGACGAGCGCGATGACGGGCAGCGTCGCCAGCTCGAGCGCGACGAGCCAGGTGCCGACGTCGCGGCTGGCTGCGACGACCACCGTGCCGGTGAGGGCGGCAAGGAGCAGCACCGCCTCGACCGGCTCGCGCGTGCTGTGCTCGGGACGTCGGCGTCGGGCCCGCGGCCACGCGAGGGCGATGCAGACGAGGGCCGAGACCGCCGCTGCGAGCTGCAGGGTGGAGCCCAGGGCGTCGGCCTGCCACAAGCAGACCTGGGGCAGTCCCTCGACACTGGGCAGGCTCCCGCCGCCCGCAGGCAGAGCCGTCGGGATGATGCAGAACGTCTCGCGGGTCGAGCCCCCACCGAGGGCCAGGCCCGGAAGCGTCGCGACCGCCGAACCGATCGCGGCAAGGCCCGCGATGCCCCACGGCAGCCGGCGGCCACGCGGAGCGAAGAGGTCGGCGACCAGGACGAGCACCAGGCCGACGACAGGCAGCAGGGCCGGCAGCAGGACGGCGTAGTCGATCGAGAGACCCTTCACGGCGCCACCCCCAGCCCGGCGAGCAGCCCCGTCGTGGCACTGTCGGAGAGGCCGAGCAGCAGGTGGGGCAGCACGCCGAGAGCGACGACGACCACGACGAGGGTCATCACGACCGCCCACCGGGCCCCCCGTGCGTCGCCGACCGGTTCAGCGGCGGCGCCCTCGGCGTGCTCGCTGCCCTCGCCGGCCCAGACGATGCGGGCGACCCTGAGCGCGTACGCGGCCGCGAGCGCCAGCCCCACGGCGCCGAGCACGACGCAGACCCGCAGCAGCGCTACAGGACGACCCGGCGCGGGCGACCAGGTGGCATACAGGGCGAGGAACTCACCCCAGAAGCTGACCAGGCCGGGCAGGCCCAAGGCGGCCGCGAGGCCGACGACGAGCGCCAGCCCGAAGCGGGGAGCCTTGTCGCGCAGAGCCGCTCGGGCGACCCGGAGGTCGGTCGAGCCCCACTGCTCCTTGAGGTCACCGACGACGAAGAAGAGCAGTGCCGCGACGACGCCGTGGGCGATGTTGCCGAAGAGGGCTGCCTGCAGCCCGGTCTCGCTTCCCGACGCGATGGCGAGCGCCACGAAGCCCATGTGCGCGACCGAGCTGTAGGCGATGAGGCGCTTGAGGTCGCGTTCCACGAGGCACGCGAGGCCTCCCCACAGGATGCCGACGACGCCCAGCAGCGCGAGCAGCGGGCTCAGCTCGGCGACCCCTCTGGGAACCGTCGCGACGGCGAGCCGCACGATGCCGTAGGTGCCCATCTTGAGCAGCACCGCGGCGAGCAGCACCGAGCCCGCGGTCGGCGCGATGGTGTGCGCGGACGGCAGCCAGGTGTGCAGCGGCCACAGCGGCACCTTGATCCCGAGACCGAGCAGCAGCACGGCCGCGATGACCACCTGCAACGACCGCGACAGGCCGGTGCCGTGTCGGGCGGCGAGGACGGCGAGGTCGCTCGTGCCCTGGTGGTGCACGAGCAGCAGGATGCCGACGAGCATCAGGGTCGAGCCGAGCACGGTGAAGAGCACGAAGCGACCGGCCGCGTCCGCTCGCGCCTCGTCGGGCACGTGGTCGTCGCCGAAGCGCCGCACGAGCACCCACATCGGCACGAGGACGACCTCGAAGGCGATGAAGAATAGGATCGCGTCGCGGGCGAGGAACGTCGCGAGCGCGCCGGTCTCGACGAGCAGGATGCAGCCGAGGAACGTCGAGCCGCTGCCGCCCTTGGGGATGGGGCCAGAGAGCGCGTGCGCGACGACGGCCACGGTGAGCAGGGCGGTCATCAGCACCAGCGCGGCCGAGATGCCGTCGACCCCGAAGTGCCAGCGCACGCCCAGCGCCCGGATCCACGGGACGTCGATCTCGTGGCGCCCCCACACGACGACGACGGCGAGCACCGCGGTGACGACCGTGGCGCCGAGGGCGATGCCGCGCTCGACGCGCGTCTCGCCGGGGATCGCGATGAGGGCGACGGCCCCGAGCAGCGGCAGCAGGAGCATGAGCGTCAGCGCCATGCGGTCACCCCCAGGATCGCGATGACGACGACGCCGCCGAGCAGCCCGAGCAGCGACAGGGACGGCACGGCGCGGTGGCTGCGCTCCCCTGCGCGCCCGGCCGCGCGGGCGACCGCTGCGGTGGCGCGGGGGTAGGCGTCGACGACGTCGCGGTCGAGCGCCACGACCAGACGGGCCAGCGCCGTGACGGCGCGTCCGACGCCGACGTATGCCGTGTCGGCACCGAAGCCCCGCACCGCCCGGTCGCGCAGCAGCCCGGGAACGCGGTCGGCGACGTCGGACCGGCCGCGGTCGCTCGCGACCCAGACGGCGGCCGCAGCGCCCACGACGAGAAGCAGGGAGAGCAGGGCGCTGAGCAGACCCACGTGCACCCCGCCGCGCAGGCTCGCCAGGAACAGGGTGGCGACCACGGTGAGGGCTGCCAGCACCACGACGACGAGGGCCGCCGGGAAGGTGATCGGTGAGTGGCCGTGCGCGTGGACGCGCTCGACCTCGGCGTCGTCGGCGCTGTCGGCGACGGTGACGACGGCGACCTGCTCCTCGGCGATGACCGGGGCGTCCGGGACGTCCGGCGGGTCGACGGCCAGGGGCGTGTCGAGCAGCAGCCAGGCGCGGGCGCAGTAGGCGGCGGTGAGGGCCACCGTGACGAAGAGCGCGATGGTCACGACGAGTGCCCCCGCGCCGCTGCCCTCGAGTGCAGCGTCGATGACGGTGTCCTTGGTGAAGAAGCCAACCAGCGGAGGCACCCCGGCCAGTGCTGCCAGGCCGATCCCGGTCGCCCAGCGCAGGGCCCCGGTGGGACGCAGCCGACCGCGCAGCGCGGCCAGGGCCGTGGCCCCTCCGAGGACCGACAGCCAGCCCGCAGCGAGGAAGAGCAGCGCCTTGAAGAAGGCATGGCCGAGGAGGTGCGAGATGCCGGCACCCGGTCCGAGCTCGGCAGGCGCGGCGGCCAGAGCCGACAGCATGATCGCGATCTGGCTCAGCGTGGAGTACGCCAGCATCCGCTTGAGATCGGTCTGCACGAGGGCGAGCAGGGCTGCATACACCATCGTCACGGCGGCGAGCACCGCCAGCAGCAACCGGGCGCCGTCGTGCTGGGCGTACAGCGTGAAGAGCCTGGCGACGAGGTAGGTGCCGGCCGCGACCATGGTGGCCGCGTGGATCAGGGCCGAGGCCGGGGTGGGGCCCTCCATGGCGTCGGGAAGCCAGTCGTGGAAGGGGACGAGGCCAGACTTGCCCGCCACGCCGACGGCGACGCCGACGAGCCCGATGGTCAGGGCCGTGTCGTGCCCCGACGCCGTGAGCACGGCCATCAGGTGGGTGCTGCCGGCGCGCACGGAGAGAGCCACGAGACCGACCACCATGCCGATGTCGGCGACGCGCGTGACGAGGAACGCCTTGTAGGCGGCGCGACGGGCTGCGGGTCGCTCGCTGTCGTGGCCGATGAGCAGCCACGAGCACCAGCCCATGATCTCCCAGCCGACGAGCATGAGCACGAGGTCGCCCGCCTGGACGAGCAGCAGCATGCCGGCGGCGAAGAGCGACACGGTGGCGGCGAAGCGGCCGTAGCGCGGATCGTCGCGGAGGTACCAGACGGTGAAGACCTGGATCGCGAGCACGACGAGGGCCACGACGAAGGAGACGAGGCCCGAGACGCGGTCGGACAGCAGGTGCAGCGGCACGGCCAGGCCGCCGCCGAGCGGGAGGCTGCCGAGCGTTTCGATGTCGGCGGTGCGCGCCGGAGCGACCCACTGGATGAGGCCGAGCACCATGACGTACGCCGACACCGAGACCGCGACCGCCGCGGACACCGCACGCCGGCGGTGGGCCAGCAGCCCCACCAGGCCGGCCAGGGCGGGGAGCACGACGATCATCCGCACGATCCAGCTCACGAGGCCCCCTCCCCCGACCGGGCCGGTTGGGGCGTTGCGCCGGCCCGCTCGTCCTCGCCCTCGGGGGCGTCGGCGGGTGCGTCTTCGTTGTCGTGCTCCGGCTCGTCGGCCGTCGTGGCGTCGTCGATGTCGCTGCCGTAGTCGGGGTCGTGGGGCTCGCCGGGGTCTTCGGTGAGGTCGGGCACGGCCGTGAGGTCGATGTGCCCGGCCCGACGGAACAGCACCAGGATGATGGCGAGGGCCACGGTGATCTCGGCGGCCGCGATGGTGATGACGAAGAGGGTGAGCACCGCACCGGCCGAGAAGGGCGCGCCGGGACGCGAGCCGGCCGTGACGAGAAGCAGGTTCGCGGCGTTGAGGATCAGCTCGACGCCGATCAGCACGAGCACCGCGTTGCGACGCGCGAGCACGCCGTAGACGCCGATGCCGGCGAGCAGGGCCACGAGGGCGCCCGGGAGCGCGAGGTGGATCACCGGCGGGCGCCTTCGCCTCGGCGGGAGGCGGCGGCCGGGTCCTCGCGGTCCAGCACGAGCCGGGACACGGCGAACGCGCCGACGAGCGCGACGAGGAGCAGCACCGAGAGCAGCTCGAAGGGCCAGACCCAGGTGCCGAAGACCGCTTGGGCGATGCGTGGCGTCGTGGCCGACGGGGCGTCGAGGTCGGCGGTCGCGCCAGAGAGGAGTGGGAGCAGGAGGGACGCGAGCAGGACGGTGGTCGCCGCCCCGAGCAGCGCGCCGGCCGCACGCTGCCACCGAGGCGTGTCGATCTCGGCGTGCGGGCCGATGGGGGCGCGGGTGAGCATCAGGGCGAAGAGCACGAGCACGACGATCGCGCCGACGTAGACGAGCAGCTGCACGAGACCGACGAGCTCCTGGCCGAGCACGAGGTAGGCGCCGGCCAGCGAGCCGAGCGACACGAGCAGCCACAGGGCGGCGTGCACGACGTGCTTCGTGGTCACCGAGAGCAGGGCAGAGAGGGCGGTCACGGCGCCGACGGCGACGAAGACGATGTCGCGGGTCGTCACTCGCCAGTCTCCTCGGGGCGTACGCGTGCGGGCCGGGTCGCGGGGCGCTCGGCACGCGTACGGGCGGGTGTGCTGGGTGCACCTGCAGCTGCACCGGCCGCGCCGCGTGGGGGCTTGGCCGCGGCCGTCACCTCGGCCGGGTCGACGCTGCCGGGGTCGAGGGCCGGGGGCGGGGGCACGGTGGCCATCCAGGCGCCGAGCCGGCCCTTCTCGTGGAGCAGGTCGCGGATGTCGACCTCGGCGTACTCGAACTCGGGGCTCCAGTGCAGGGCGTCGAACGGGCAGACCTCGATGCAGATGCCGCAGTACATGCACAGTGAGAAGTCGATGGCGAACCGGTCGAGCACGTTGCGCTGTCGCGCGCGGCCACCGGGCGTCGTCGGCGGCAGCTCCTCCTTGTGGGAGTCGATGTAGATGCACCAGTCGGGGCATTCACGCGCGCACAGCATGCAGGAGGTGCAGTTCTCCTCCGTCAGCGCGATGACCCCGCGCGAGCGCGGCGGCAGGGCCGGCGCGACGTCGGGGTACTCGGCCGTGTGCGTGTGCCGCGTCAGCGACCTCGCCGTCGTGGCCAGGCCCTTGACCAGCCCGGGCAGGATGCCGTCACCCACGTGCGTTCACCGTCCTCGTGCTCATCGGGGGAACACCACCACGCCGACGGCGGTGAGGGCGAGCTGGAAGAGCGCCAGCGGGACCAGCCAGACCCAGGCGAGTCGCTGCAGCTGGTCCTCGCGCATGCGCGGCCACGAGACGCGGAGCCAGATCACGACGACGGCGACGAGGAAGCCCTTGAGCAGGGTCCACACCCAGCCGACCCACTGCTCGAAGGGGCCGTGCCAGCCACCGAGGTAGAGCACCGCGAAGAGCAGCGACATGACGACGATGCCGGCGTACTCGGCCAGCAGGAAGAAGGCGAAGCGCAGCCCGGTGTACTCGGTGAAGGCCCCGAAGACGATCTCGGAGTCGGCGAGTGGCATGTCGAACGGCGGCCGTTGCAGCTCGGCGAGGGCAGCCACGAGGAAGACAACGGCACCGGGCAGCTGCCACAGCAGCCACCACGGGTTCCAGGCGTTGCCGATGCCGACGAGCGAGAGGGTGCCTGCCGCGAGCGCCACCGACGCGACGGCGAGGACCATCGGCAGCTCGTAGGACACCAGCTGGGCGGCGGCTCGCATCGCGCCGAGGAGGGAGTACTTGTTGGCCGAGGCCCACCCCGCCATGAGCGTGCCGATGATGCCGACGCCGATCACGGCGAGGACGAGCACGACGCTGGCCTCGACCGATGCCCCGACGACCCTCGGCGAGAGCGGGATGACCGCGAGCGCCACGAGGTACGGGATGAGCGCCACGAAGGGCGCGAGCCGGAAGACCCGGCGGTCGGCCCGGGCGGGCGTGATGTCCTCCTTCTGGACGAACTTCACCCCGTCGGCCACGAGCTGCGCCCAGCCGTGGAAGCCACCGGCATACATCGGCCCGAGGCGTCCCTGCATGTGGGCCATCACCTTGTGCTCGGTCTGGCCCACGAGGAGCGGCAGCACGAGGAAGGCCACGAGCACTGCCGCGGCGCGCAGCACGACCTCGAGCCACGGTGCGAGCACAAGGTTCATCTCGGGCCCCACTCGGGCCCAGGCACCCCGGGCGCCTGGACCCGGCGCCGGCCGGGGGCCCGCGCGGAGTCGTGCCCCTCGCCGGGCTCCTTGGCCCCCGGCCAGGCCTTCGAGGCGCGAGCGGCGAGCACGAACGACTTGCGCAGCGGAGTGCCCTCGAAGCCCTCGGGCAGCAGGAGCGGTCGCAGCCCCAGACCGGTGCCGTCGTCGAAGCCGTCGAAGTCGATGCCGAACATCTCGTGCGTCTCGCGCTCGTGCCAGGCCGCACCCCGGAAGATCGCGGTCAGCGACGGCACCGGCAGGCCCTCGGGGGCACGGGTGCGCACGATCACCGACGGCAGCCGGCCCCGCTCGCGGGTGTCGACGAGGTGGCACACGACGTCGAAGCCGGGCGTGTCGCGCTCGTCGGCCGAGTCGCCACCCCCGCCGCCCTCGCTGCCGCGGTCGGTCTCGTCGACGGCGGTCAGCCAGTCGAAGTAGCGGTAGCCCTCCTCGCGGAGCGCGAGCACGGTGCTCGACCACTCACCGAACGGGACGTCACGCACGCCGGTGACCTTCACCGGTCACCGCTCCCGGCCACGGCACCACGCTGCAGCAACGGACGACGGACGTCGCCGGCGCTCCCGACCCGCGTGCCGGCATACCTGCCCTTGAGCTTCTGCGTGGACAGGCGCTCGCTCGCGATCTGCTCCTGGAGGCGGATGATGCCGTGCAGCAGGGCCTCGGGGCGCGGCGGGCAGCCGGGCACGTAGACGTCGACGGGCACGATCTGGTCGACGCCCTTGGTCACCGAGTAGGAGTCCCAGTAGGGACCGCCGGAGTTGGAGCAGGCGCCGAAGGAGATGACGTACTTCGGCTCGGGCATCTGGTCGTAGAGGCGGCGGATGGCCGGCGCCATCTTGTCGGTGACGGTGCCCGACACGACCATGAGGTCGGCCTGGCGCGGGCCGGGCGCGAACGGGATGACGCCGAGCCGGATGAAGTCGTGGCGGCCCATCGACGCGGCGATGAACTCGATGGCGCAGCAGGCGAGCCCGAAGTTGAAGACCCACAGGGAGTAGCGCCGCCCCCAGTTGAGCACGACCTTGACCGGCTTGGGTGCGTGAGCGCCGAGCACGCCCATCGACGCCGGACCGACGGTCGGCATCGGGAGGTCGACGGGCCGGCTGGGGTGGCCGGCACTGCTGGGGTGGCCGGCGCTGCTGGGGTCGCTCGCCATCACACCCACCTCAGCAGTCCGCGGCGGGCGGCGTGGGCCAGGCCCAGCACGATGACGCCGATGAAGACGGCCATCTCGACGAGGCTGGCCCGGCCGAGGTCGGCGTCGCGGATCACCGTCGCCCACGGGAAGAGGTAGACGGCGTCGACCGCGAAGACGACGTAGAGGAAGGAGAAGACGAAGTAGCGAACCTTCGTCTGCGCCCAGCCCTCGCCGACGGGGTCGACGCCCGACTCGTACGTGGTCAGCTTGGCCGCGTGCGGGGCGCGCGGAGCCAGCAGGCGCCGGGCGACCATCGCGGCCGTGACGAGCAGGACGCCTGCCCCCAGCACCGCTGCGACGGCGAGGTACCCGGACATGTCGGCCAGCCTATCCATGCCCGGTCCCCGTATGCCGTGTGGTCGCGGCGCGGTCCACGGGCCGTGACGAGGCGGGCGGGTGTCGAGACTCCGTGATGTCCACGTGATGACAAGTGCGCAAAGTTGAACAAGGCACGAACTAGCATGGAAATTGCCCGCCGCAAAGGGCTCCGGGCAGGCAATCCGTAGGGAAGTTCGAGGACGACTCAGAGCATGAGCACCAAACTGGTCCAGAAGCTCGATCGCGTGGTCATCCGATTCGCCGGCGACTCCGGTGACGGCATGCAGCTGACCGGTGACCGCTTCACGTCACAGACCGCCCTGCTGGGCAACGACCTGTCGACGCTGCCGAACTTCCCCGCCGAGATCCGCGCACCCCAAGGCACCCTGCCGGGCGTGTCGAGCTTCCAGCTGCACTTCGCCGACCACAACGTGCTCACGCCGGGCGATGCCCCCGACGTGCTCGTCGCGATGAACCCGGCGGCGCTCAAGGCCAACCTGCGTGACCTGCCCCGCGGCGCGACGATCATCGTCAACACCGACGAGTTCACCAAGCGAAACCTGTCCAAGGTCGGCTACGCCGAGAGCCCGGTCGACGACGGCTCGCTCGAGAGCTACCACGTGCACCCGGTGGCGCTCACCTCGATCGCGGTCGAGGCGCTCGCGGCGTTCACCGACCTGACCCGCAAGGAGAAGGAGCGCGCCAAGAACATGTTCGCGCTCGGCCTCCTGTCGTGGCTCTACACGCGACCCATGGACGGCACCGAGGCGTTCCTCAAGGCCAAGTTCGCCGACAAGCCGGAGATCCTCGAGGCCAACCTCGCCGCGCTGCGCGCCGGGTTCAACTACGGCGAGACCACCGAGGACTTCGCTGTCGCCTACGAGGTCGCCCCGGCCACGATGCCCGCCGGCACCTACCGCAACGTCACGGGCAACGTCGCGCTGTCGCTCGGGCTCGTCGCGGCGGCCCACCGGGCGCACCTGCCGCTCTTCCTCGGCAGCTACCCGATCACGCCGGCCTCCGACATCCTGCACACGCTGGCCGGGCTGAAGCGCTACGGCGTCGCGACGATGCAGGCCGAGGACGAGATCGCCGGCGTGGGCGCGGCGCTCGGTGCCAGCTTCGGCGGCGCGCTCGGCGTCACCACGACCTCGGGCCCCGGCCTCGCGCTCAAGGCCGAGACGATCGGCCTGGCCGTGTCGCTCGAGCTGCCGCTCATCGTCTGCGACATCCAGCGCGGTGGCCCGTCCACCGGGCTGCCCACCAAGACCGAGCAGGCCGACCTGCTCCAGGCCCTCTTCGGCCGCAACGGCGAGTCTCCGGTCGCGGTCGTCGCACCGTCGACGCCCGCCGACTGCTTCGACATCGCGGTCGAGGCCGTCCGCATCGCGACGACCTACCGCACACCCGTCATCGTCCTGTCCGACGGCTACCTCGCCAACGGTTCCGAGCCGTGGCGGCTGCCGCGCACGGGCGAGCTGCCCGACATCGCAGTGGAGTTCGCGACCGAGCCCAACGCGACCGACGAGAAGGGCCAGCCCGTCTTCCACCCGTACCTGCGCGACCCGGAGACGCTCGCGCGGCCGTGGGCGATCCCCGGCACGCCCGGCCTCGAGCACCGCGTCGGCGGCATCGAGAAGGCCGACGTCACGGGCAACATCTCCTACGACCCCGACAACCACGACCACATGACGCGGCTGCGCCAGGCGAAGATCGACGGCGTCGCCGACACGATCGCCCCGCTCGAGGCCGACGACCCCACCGGCGACGCCGACGTGCTCGTGCTCGGCTGGGGCTCGACGTTCGGCCCGATCGCCGCCGCGGTGCGCCTCGCCCGCGACGCCGGCGCCCGCGTCGCGCAGGCGCACCTGCGCCACCTCAACCCGTTCCCCGCCAACACCGGCGAGGTGCTGCGCCGCTACGAGCGCGTCATCGTGCCCGAGATGAACCTCGGCCAGCTCGCGCTGCTGCTCCGCGCCAAGTACCTCGTCGACGTCGAGTCGCACACGTCCGTCAGGGGCCTGCCCTTCCAGGCGGGCGAGCTCGCCGGCGTCATCTCGGCCGCCGTCGCCTCCCTCAGCGACGCGCACCTGAAGGAGACCGCCCAGTGACCACCGACCTGCCCGTCGAACTCGGTATGCCGCTCAGCTCGTCGGGTGCTGCGGGTGCCCTTGCTGCCCCGGGCGTCAACGGCACCGCCGGCGTGCCGCGCCTCGCGGACGGCACCGCCCTGACGAAGAAGGACTTCACCTCCGACCAGGAGGTGCGCTGGTGCCCCGGGTGCGGCGACTACGCGATCCTCGCCGCCGTCCAGGGCTTCCTGCCCGAGCTCGGGCTCAAGCGCGAGAACATCGTCTTCGTCTCGGGCATCGGGTGCAGCTCGCGCTTCCCGTACTACCTCGACACCTACGGCATGCACTCGATCCACGGGCGCGCCCCGGCCATCGCGACCGGCCTGGCAGCGACGCGCGAGGACCTCTCGGTCTGGGTCGTGACCGGTGACGGCGACGCCCTGTCGATCGGCGGCAACCACCTCATCCACGCGCTGCGGCGCAACGTCAACCTCAAGATCCTGCTCTTCAACAACGAGATCTACGGCCTGACCAAGGGGCAGTACTCCCCCACGTCGCACGTCGGGCAGGTCACGAAGTCGACGCCGCTGGGCTCGCTCGACACGCCCTTCAACCCCGTGTCCCTCGCGCTCGGCGCCGAGGCCAGCTTCGTCGCGCGCACCATGGACTCCGACCGCCAGCACCTCACCGGCGTGCTCCGTGCCGCCGCCGAGCACCGCGGCGCTGCCCTCGTCGAGATCTACCAGAACTGCCCGATCTTCAACGACGGCGTCTTCGACGTGCTCAAGGACCGCACTGAGGCCGCCGCGCGCATCCTGCACCTCGCCGACGGCGAGGAGGTCGCGGCCGGCGACAACGTCGTGGTCCGTGACGACCGCGGCGCGCTCGCCGTCGTGGCCCGCGCCGACGCCGACCCTGCCCGCATCGTGCGTCACGACGTGTCCGCGCAGGACCCCTCCGCCGCGTTCGCCCTCTCGCGTCTCGACAGCCCCGACCTCGGGCACGTGCCGATGGGCATCTTCCGCAACGTGCAGCGCCCCACCTACGACGACGCACTGCGCGAGCAGATCGCCTCGGCCCGCACCAACGAGATCACCGACGCCGACATCGACGCCCTGCTCGCGGGGCGCGACACGTGGACCGTCGGCATCCCGGCGGGTTCGTGACCTCCACCGACCAGTTCTCCACCCGATCTGCAGCACCTGGCTCGCCCGGGCGCACGCCCCACGGCGAGGTCAGACGCGGCACCCTGCTCGGCTTCGCGGCATACGGCATCTGGGGGGTCTTCCCGCTCTACTTCGACGCCCTCAAGCCCGCGGGGGCGTGGGAGATCCTCGCCCACCGCATCCTCTGGACCCTGCTCTTCTGCGTCGTGCTGCTGCTCGTCGGGCGCGACGTCGACTGGGTGCGGCCGCTCCTGCGGCGGCCACGCCTGCTCGCCGGCACGGCGGTCGCGGCCGTGCTCATCGCCGTCAACTGGGTGGTCTACGTCGGGGCCGTGACGTCGGGCAACACCTCCGAGGCCGCGCTCGGCTACTTCCTCAACCCGCTCGTCACCGTCGCGCTCGGGGTGGTCGTCCTCGGCGAACGGCTTCGCTGGATGCAGTGGGTCGCAGTTGGCATCGGTTTCGTCGCGGCGGCCTTCCTCGGCATCGTCGGTGGGCGCGTGCCGTGGGTCGCGCTCACGCTCGCGTGCTCGTTCGCGCTGTACAGCCTCACCAAGAAGAAGGTCGGCGTCAGCCTCGACGCCCTGCACGGCCTGACCGTCGAGACGGTGGTGCTCGCCCCCGTCGCCGTCGTGCTGCTGCTCGTCGTGTCGGCGCAGGGCGGTCTGGAGTTCGGCCGCCACGGCGGTGTGCACACCTCCCTGCTCGTGCTCTCCGGTGTCGTCACCGCCGTGCCGCTGCTGTGCTTCGCGGCGGCCGCGCGACGCATCCCCCTGGTCACGATCGGCCTCATCCAGTTCTTCACGCCCGTGATGCAGCTGCTGTGCGCGGTGCTGCTGCTCGGCGAGCACCTGCCGCGCGAGCGGTGGATCGGCTTCGGCATCGTCTGGCTCGCGCTCGCGGTACTCACCGTCGACTCCCTCGTGAGCCTCCGGGGTGCACGGGCCGCGCGGCGCGACCTGCCGGTGGACGACTGCCCGCGTTGAGGCTGTCCTCCGGGCTCATGCGGGCGCCGGCGGTGACAGACTGCTGACGTGAGCGACCTCGCCCTCGGCTCCCGCACCGGACGGTTCGTCATCGCAGCCGCCGTGCTCGGGTCAGGAATGGCCCTGCTCGACGGCACCGTCGTCAACGTGGCGCTCGTGCGCATCGGCGAGGAGCTCGGCGCCGGCATGAGCGACCTGCAGTGGATCACCAACGGCTACCTGCTCGCCCTCGCCTCACTCATCCTGCTCGGCGGCTCGCTCGGCGACCGCTTCGGCCGGCGCCGGGTGTTCGTCATCGGCGTCACGTGGTTCACCCTCGCCTCGGCGGCGTGCGGGGTCGCCCATTCTCCGGGCCAGCTCGTCGTCGCGCGCGTTCTCCAAGGTGTGGGCGGTGCACTGCTGACCCCCGGCAGCCTCGCCATGATCCAGTCGTCGTTCCGGCCCGGCGACCGCGGCAAGGCGATCGGAGCGTGGTCGGGTCTCGGCGGGATCGCCTCTGCCGCTGGACCCTTCGTCGGTGGGTGGCTGGTCCAGTACGCCAGCTGGCGGTGGGCCTTCCTCGTCAACGTCCCGCTCGGCATCGCGACCGTGTGGATCGCCCAGCTGCACGTTCCGGAGACCCGCGACGAGCGCGCCGACCACCACTTCGACGTGCTCGGCGCCGTTCTCGCCACGCTCGCCCTCGGCGTCACGACCTTCGCCCTCATCCAGCACGAGGCGCTCGGGGTAGCGGCCACGATCGGCGTCCTGGCGCTCGGGCTCGCCGTCGGGGCGGCCTTCGTCGTGGTGGAGCAGCGGCGACCGCACCCGATGGTGCAGCCGTCCCTCTTCGCCTCACGCCAGTTCAGCGCCGCGAACGCGATGACCCTGCTCGTGTATGCCGCCCTGGGCGCTGTCTTCTTCTTCCTGACCCTCCAGCTGCAGACGGTGCTCGGCTACGGGCCGATGCTCGCCGGGATGGCGTCACTGCCCGTCACGATCCTCATGCTCTTCCTCGCCTCGCGTGGGGGCGAGCTCGCGTCTCGCATCGGCCCGAGGCTGCCGATGACGCTCGGCCCGGTCGTGTGCGGCGTCGGCACGGTGCTCCTGGCCGGGGTCGGGTCGGGGTCGAGCTACTGGCTGGGCGTGCTGCCGGGCATCACCGTCTTCGGGCTCGGCCTCGTGCTGCTCGTCGCGCCTCTCACCGCCACTGTCCTCGCCGCCGCTCCCGACCGGTATGCCGGCGTCGCCAGTGGCGTCAACAACGCGGTGGCACGCGCCGGGAGCCTCCTCGCCGTCGCTGCCCTGCCGGCCGCGGTCGGGCTGAGCGGCACCGACTACGCCGACCCGCGGGCGTTCTCGTCGGCCTACCGCGCGGCGATGCTGCTCTGCGCGGTGCTGCTCGTTGCCGGCGGAATCGTCTCGTGGCTGCTCATCCGCAATCCGGTGGCCGCGCCGGCCGAGCCCGCCCGCCGGCCGGCCCCTGCCCAGGAGGGACCCGCGGGGGCGCAGGTCGCGGGGCCCGCCGGACGGCATACGCGACCGGTGCAGTCGGGCTGGTCGTGCGCCGGGTCGGAAGGCTGCCCGGGAACGAGCCATCGCCACGACGACCTCGCCTCGACCCACCGACCCTGAGTCCCGTACACGGCAACCGTGGCAACGCGACCCGCGCCTCCACCCAGCTTGTCGACGACCGCCGCGTCACTGTTGCACCCCACGCAACACTGACGTAGCCGCCGGGAAGCACCGCCCGCCGGGTGACCAGACGCCCCGCCTACGTCACTGTTCCACCCCACGCACCACTGACGTAGCCGCCGGGAAGCACCGCACGCC
This sequence comes from Terrabacter sp. 2RAF25, assembly GCF_052115265.1. Lineage (NCBI taxonomy): Bacteria > Bacillati > Actinomycetota > Actinomycetes > Micrococcales > Intrasporangiaceae > Terrabacter > Terrabacter sp. 2RAF25. The sequence continues at coordinate 127,615 of NZ_JBFRGJ010000006.1, read as the reverse complement.
AGGTGACCACACACCGCGCCTTCGTCACTGTTGCACCCCGCGCAACACTGACGTGGTGCTCGCCAGCGTGGTGTGCCCTCTCCCGACCTCACCCTCGGGCGCCGAGCGACAACACCCGCCGCCGGGCGCGCATGATGGGGGCATGAGCGACGTCGCAGCGACAGGCTTCCGGACCGAGCACGACTCGATGGGCGAGGTCCAGGTGCCCGTCGACGCCCTCTGGGGCGCCCAGACGGCGCGGGCCGTCGAGAACTTCCCGATCAGCGGTCAGCCGGTGCCGGCCGGGGTGGTCCATGCACTCGCCCAGCTCAAGGCCGCCGCGGCTGAGGTCAATGCCGACCTTGGTGTGCTCGACGGCGAACGTGCTGCCGCCATCGCCGCTGCCGCTGGCGAGGTCGCGGCCGGCGACCACGACGACGAGTTCCCGGTCGACGTCTTCCAGACCGGTTCGGGCACCTCGACGAACATGAACGTCAACGAGGTCGTCGCGCGCATCGCGCACCTGTCCAGCGGCCTCGACATCCACCCGAACGACCACGTCAACGCGGGCCAGTCGAGCAACGACACCTTCCCGAGCGCCCTGCGCATCGCCGCCACGACGGCCGCCGTCTCGGACCTCGTGCCTGCACTCGAGCACCTCGCAACGGCGCTGGGCCGCAAGAGTGCCGAGTTCGCCGACGTCGTCAAGGCAGGTCGCACCCACCTCATGGACGCCGTGCCGGTCACCCTCGGCCAGGAGTTCGGCGGCTACGTGCGGCAGGTCGAGCTCGGCGCCAGCCGCGTGCGCACCGCGGCCGACGCGACGAGCGAGCTCCCGCTCGGCGGCACGGCTGCGGGGACCGGGCTCAACGCGGCCCCGGGCTTCGCCCGCAAGGTCATCGAGCGTGTCGCGGCGGTCACCGGGATCCCGTTCCGCGAGGCCGTCGACCACTTCGAGGCCCAGTCCGCACAGGACGCGGTCGTCGAGCTGTCGGGGGCGCTCAAGGTCGTCGCGGTCAGCCTGACGAAGATCTGCAACGACCTGCGGTGGATGAGCTCCGGCCCGCGCACCGGCCTCGGCGAGATCCACCTGCCCGACCTGCAGCCGGGGTCGAGCATCATGCCCGGCAAGGTCAACCCGGTCGTCCCCGAAGCGACCCTCATGGTGTGCGCGCAGGTCATCGGCAACGACGTCGCCATCACGACGGCCGGGGCCGCCGGCAACTTCGAGCTCAACGTCATGCTGCCGGTCATGGCCAAGAACGCGCTCGAGTCGATCGGCCTGCTCGCAGCGACGTCACGTCTGCTCGCCGACCGGTGCGTCGACGGCATCACGGCCGAGGTCGAGCACGCCCGTGCGCTCGCAGAGGGCTCCCCCTCGATCGTCACCCCCCTCAACCGCTACATCGGCTACGAAGCGGCAGCCGCAGTCGTCAAGCGGGCGGTCAAGGAGCGCCGCACGATCCGCGAGGTCGTCATCGACCAGGGCCACGTCGCGGAGGGCAAGCTCACTGAACAACAGCTCGATGAGGCGCTCGACGTGCTCTCGATGACCCGCCCCGACAGCAGCGTCTGACGTCGAGAGGCCGCGCAGGCCGCGCGTAGCCGAGCTCGCTCCCTGTCCACCGTAGAGGCAGCCCCGCCGACACCGGCCCGGGCTACGCTCGCACGATGACGCTGGACGACGTGGACGCGTACCTCGACACCCTCGAGGGGTGCCGGGCGCGCACGGTCGACGGGCGCCGTGCGTGGTACGTCGACGGCCTTCTCGTCGCGCGAGCGGACGCGCCGGGAACCCTGCTGGTCCGACTCGGCGGGGCCGAGCGCGAGCGTCTCGTGACGGCATACCCCGGCACCTTCGGCGTCCCGCCCGGCTGGGAGGCGCACGCCAAGGTGCAGGCCGACCTCTCGGGCGACGCCGACGCCGTCCGCGACGCCCTGCACCGGGCGTGGCAGGGACAGCGCGCGGCCCGCGCCTGAGTCAGCGCGTGACTCAGGCGCCGAGCGCGCGCTCGAGGTAGGGGTTGCCGAAGAGCCGGTCGGGATCGACGCGGTCGCGCACGGCGACGAAGTCGTCGAAGCGGGGGTAGACAGAGCGCAGGTAGTCGGCGTCGCGGGTGTGCAGCTTGCCCCAGTGCGGACGCCCACCGTGCTCGGTGGCGATCGCCTCGAAGGCGTCGAAGTAGGCGCCCCTGCCCTGCCGGTGGTACTTGTGGATCGCGATGTAGCAGCTGTGGCGCTCGTACGCGGTCGAGAGCCACACGTCGTCGGCGGCGGCGACGCGGCACTCCACCGGGAACGAGATCTGCTCGTCGTGGGAGTCGACCCAGGCGCGCAGCTCGAGCAGCACGTCGCGCAGGGCGGCCCGCGGGAAGGCCCACTCGGACTCCATGAAGCGGACCTCGCGCGCCGTCACGAAGACCTTGTGCGAGCTGTCGGTGAACTGACGCTCGCTGAGGGCTCGCGACGCGATCGCGTTGATGCCGCGCGTCGATCGGGGCAGCCGGGTCGCCACGCGGTTGGTCAGCTCGAAGAACCGGTTGCTGAGCAGGTCGTCGTCGAGCCTCTCGCGCCAAGCCGGGAGCGGTCGCCTGGCCGTGCCCTCGGGCACGCGGTTGTTGCGCTTGGTCAGCGTGCGGTCGGTGTGCGGGAACCAGTAGAACTCGAAGTGGTCGTTGGCCTCGGCCGAGACGTCCGCGTGCTCGAGCACGTCGAGAAGCGACTCAGGGCGCTCGACGGCGTGGAGCAGGAACGCCGGCACGACGGCCACGGTGATCTCGGTGACGATGCCCAGGGCGCCGAGCCCGAGCCTGGCCGCCTGGAAGAGCTCCGGCTCGTGCGACGGTGAGCACTCGACGACGGACCCGTCGGCGAGGACGAGTCGCAGCGCACGGATGCCGGCCGAGAGCCCGGTGAGGCGCAGGCCCGTGCCGTGCGTGCCGGTGGCGATCGCGCCGGCGAGGCTCTGTCGGTCGATGTCGCCGAGGTTGGGCAACGCGTAGCCGAAGGCAGCCAGCTCGTCGTTGAGGACGTGCAGCGGGGTGCCGGCCCGGACGGTGGCCTCGCCGCGGGTCGAGTCGATCGACGTGACCCCGGTGAGCGCGCCGAGTCGAAGCTGCACACCGTCGGTGACGCCCACACCGGTGAAGGAGTGCCCGGCCCCGATCGCCTTGACTCGCAAGCCGTTCACGCGTGCCCGGGACAACTCGTCGACGACCTCGGCCTCACTGCGCGGCGTCGCCACCCTCGCCAGCCTCGAGGTCTCGGTGCCCGACCAGTTGGTCCACTCGATGCTGCCGACGACGCCGCCCTTCGCCACGCTCACGCTCTCAGCCAAAACACTGTCCTTCACCACGGTAGGTCGCCGCTCGTCCGACGACACGGTCGCCTCCGTCGCTGCTGACGAGCGCGAACTCCATGAACCGCTCGGCCAGCTCCCCTGCCTTGGCGTGCCGGAACCATATCCGATCTCCCAGTGAAAGCCGGTCGGCCCCCGGTCCGGTCAGCGGGGTCTGCACCTCGCCGGCGCCCTCGCGGCGCACGAGCGACAGGCCCTGGTCGGGCAGAGGGCTCGGCACCCGCGACCAGCCGGGTTGGCCCGAGGCGATGTAACCGCCGCCGTATGCCGTCACGATCCCGTCGGAGGGCCGACGCACCACCGGCGCCGCGAAGTACGCCGCGGGGCGCAGGGCGAGGTCGTCGTAGCCGTCGAAGAGGGTCGGGGCGTAGAGGCCGGAGCCTGCAGCGAGCTCGGTGAGGGCGGGGTCGAGGTGCGTGACGTGCAGGCTGCCGGTGCCTCCGCCGTTGACGACCTCGAGGTCGGCGAGAGCCTTGGCCGCAGCGACGACGTCGCTGCGGCGCGAGAGGAGCTCGTTGGCCGAGACCTTCTTCATCCGGCGCACTGCAGGCGATGAGTCCGGCAACCCGGCAATCTGGGCGTCGTAGAACATCAGGCCGGCGACGACGAGTCCGCGCTCCTGGGCTCGGCGGATGACGGTCTCGACGTCGTCCGGGGTGCGGGTCGGCGAGCGGCGCACCCCCATGTGTGCCGGCCCGACCCGCAGCGACGCGTCGACGTCGACAGCCACGCGCAGGCCCTCGTGACCCGCCACCTCGCGGGCCAAGAAGTCGACGTGCTCGACGCTGTCGATCATCAGGACCACGGCGCGCTTGAGTGCGGGGTCGGAGGCGAGATCGGTGAGCGCCGGAACGTCGACGCTCGGGTAGGCCACGAGCAGGTCGTCGTGCCCGTCGCGGGCCCACCACAGGGCCTCACGCACGGCGTAGCACATCAGGCCTGCAAAGCCGTCGTGCCCGAGGGCGCGCTCGATGAGCGTCCGGGAGCGCAACGACTTGGTGGCGATGCGGATCGGTAGTCCGCCCGCCAGCGACACGAGGGTCGTCGCGTTGGCGTCGAACGCGTCGAGGTCGACGACGGCGAGCGGAGCGGGCAGGTCTGCGGTCGCCGCGGACAGACTGGCTGCCGTCCGCGTCGGAGGGGTGCGACGGGGCATCCCCGCACCCTACCGAGCGTCACCTCCCGTACAGCCGCTCGGGCGCCCCCGTCTCACGAACGCACCTGCGTGGGGAAGTGAGCACTCGACGCCAAGGTCTGGTCGAGTGCCCATCTTCCGACGACGACACACGTAGGAAACTAAGCACTCGACGCCCAGGTCTGGTCGAGTGCCCAGCTTCCGACGATGTCACGCGTCGGGAAGTGGGCACTCGATGCAGAGCTCACACCGCGGGGTGCGTTGGTCAGCCGACGCGGTCGACGACGCTGAGGGCCAGGGCCTGCAGGGCCGCCTTGGCGTCGCTGTCGGGCAGCGGGTCGAGGAGTGCCTGCGCCTCGCGAGCGACGGCGTACGTCTCCTCGCGGGCCCGCTCGAGCGCGGGGTGCGCGCGCAGCAGGTCCAGGGCCTGGGCCACGGCGGCCTCGTCGGCCGACAGGTCGCTGTCGAGCAGTGCGAGCAGCCGGGCGTCGGTCGTGTCGGACGGGTCGGCCATGGCGCGGAAGCGAAGCACGGCCAGTGTGTCGACGCCTTCGCGCAGGTCGGTGCCCGGCACCTTGCCGCTCGCGTCGGAGTCGGACGCGATGTCGATCAGGTCGTCGGCGAGCTGGAAGGCGACGCCGACCTTCTCGCCGTAGGCCCGCATGGTCTCGACCGACTCAGGCGAGCCGCCGCTGAACATCACTCCGTAGCGGCCCGCGGTGGCGATGAGCACGCCGGTCTTGTCGGCCAGCACGCCGAGGTAGTAGTCGACCGGGTCGACGCCCTCAGGACAGGCCCGGTCGTCGCGGATCTGCCCCGAGCACAGCCGCACGAACGTCTGGGCCTGGATGAGGACCGCCTCGGCGCCGAGTCCGGCGACGAGCTCGGACGCCTTGCCGAAGAGCAGGTCGCCGACGAGGATCGCCGTCGAGTTGTCGTAGGCCGCGTTGACCGAGGCGACCCCTCGGCGCACGGCAGCCTCGTCCATGACGTCGTCGTGGTAGAGCGACGCGAGGTGCGTGAGCTCGACACCCGCAGCGGCCGCGACGACGTCGTCGTTGATGCCGTCGCCGAGCTCGGCGGCGAGCAGCGTCAGCAGCGGCCGGAACCTCTTGCCGCCCGCCTCGACCAGGTGCCCGGAGGCGCCGGCGATGAAGGGGTCGTCGTGGTCGACGACCTGCGTCAGCAGCGCGTCGACGCGAGCGAGTCCGTCACGCAGGCGGGCCGACAGCTCGTCGGTGGCCCCGGGGATCCCGAGGACGGGCGGGGTGGCGTGCGTCGTCATCGCACCTCGAGGGCACGCACGGGCGTAGCGGCCGTCATCGGACGAACTGCGAGGCCCGGTCGGCCAGGTCGAGCAGCGCCGACGGCAGGATGCCGAGCGCGAGCGTGACGAGCGTGCCGATGGCGATCGAGAAGGTCGTCGACACCGACGGCGTCACGACCTCGACGGCGTCGTCGGGCGCGTCGCTGAAGAACATCAGCACGATGACGCGCGCGTAGACGAAGACCGTGATCGCGCTGCAGACGACGCCGACGACGGCCAGGACGGTGCCGGTGGCGCCGCCCGTGCCGATCGCGGCCGAGAACACCGCGAACTTCGAGACGAAGCCCGAGGTCAGCGGGATGCCGGCGAACGCGAGCATGAGGAACGCGAACGCGCCGGCCACGACCGGGTAGCGCTTGCCGAGCCCCGCCCACTGCGACAGGTGCGTCGCCTCGGCGCCGTTCTGGCGCACGAGGGAGACGATGGCGAAGGCCGCGATCGTGGAGAAGCCGTAGGCGACGAGGTAGAAGAGCACGGCACCGACGGCCTTGCGGTCGAAGGCGAGCACGCCGACGAGGATGAAGCCCGCGTGGGCGATCGAGGAGTACGCGAGCAGGCGCTTCATGTCGGTCTGGGTGACCGACAGGACGGCGCCGACGACCATCGTCAGCAGGGCGACGAGCACGAGGGCGTTGGTCCACTCCCAGCGGCCGGTGTCGAGGCCGACGTACGCGAGGCGCAGGATCGCGCCGAACGCCGCCGCCTTGGTGCACGCGGCCATGAAGCCGGTGACCGGGGTGGGCGCACCCTGGTAGACGTCGGGCGTCCACGCGTGGAACGGCACCGCACCGACCTTGAAGAGCAGGCCGACGAAGACGAGGAAGGCGCCGGGCACGAGCAGGCCGTTCATCGCCAGCGGACCGCTCGCGATGGCCTTGGACAGGTCACCGAAGTAGACCGAGCCGGCGTAGCCGTAGAGCAGGGCGGTGCCGAAGAGGAAGAAGGCCGAGCTGAACGCGCCGAGGAGGAAGTACTTGAGCGAGGCCTCCTGCGAGAGGAGCCGGCGCCGACGGGCGAGGCCCGAGAGGATGTAGAGCGGCAGCGAGAGCACCTCGAGCGCGACGAACATGCCGATGAGGTCGTTCGTCGTCGGGAAGAGCATCATGCCGAAGATCGCGAACATGGTCAGCGGGAAGACCTCGGAGGTCAGCGCGCCGGCGCGAGCCGCGGCCGTCTCGTTGGCCGAGCCCGGCGTCGACGCGCCGCTCGGTGTGAAGGCGTCGGGACCGGTGCCACCGAAGCGCTCGGCCATCGTCAGGACACCCAGCACACCCATGAGCAGGATCGTGCCCTGCATGAACAGGGCCGGGCCGTCGACGGCCAAGGCGAACATCTGGCGGCTGGTGGCGCCGTCGCCCAGGCCCATGGTGACGCCCTGGTGCCCGGACGCGGGGATGATCGACGCGGCGGCCGCGAGCAGTCCGACGACGGCGAGCCCGACCTGGATCGTGTGACGCCGCTCGCGCGGCGCGAACGCCTCGACGAGCACGCCCACCAACGCGACGCCGAAGACGATGAGCAGCGGCAGGATCGCGAGGTAGTCGACGTTCGACGGCTGGAACGCTGCGGGCAGCGCCAGCGGAGCGACGGCAGTCACTTCGAGCTCCCTTCGGCCAGGGTGCCGGCCGGGTTGAGGTTCGGAATGGCTTTCTGGACGTGCGACAGGGTCTGGTTGACCGCCGGGTTGATCACGTTGAGCGCGATGTTCGGCAGGAAGCCGAGCACCAGGAACGCGGCGATCAGGGGCGCGGCGACGACCTTCTCGCGCGTCGTCAGGTCACGCACGGCGGTGAGGCCGCGGCGGGCCGGCTCGTCGAGACGGTCGTGCTCGCGGGTGCCCACGAGACCCTCGGGCTTCGGGCCGGTCATGACCTTCTTGACCATGAGCAGGATGTAGAGCGCCGCGAGGATGATGCCGGCCGTCGAGATGACGGCGGCCACCGGCTGGGTCGGGAAGCTGCCCACGAGCACCGTGAACTCGGAGACGAAGCTCGCCAGACCCGGCAGCCCCAGGCCCGAGAGGCCCGCGACGAGGAAGATGCCCGCGAGTGCCGGGGTGATGCGCTGCCAGCCGCCGAAGTCCGGGATGCGCTTGCTGCCCCGACGGCGTACGAGCATCGCCGCGAAGAGGAACAGGGCCGCCGTCGAGAAGCCGTGGTTGACCATGTAGAGCGTCGAGCCCGCGTGGCCCACGTTGGTGAACGCGAAGATGCCCAGGACGATGAAGCCGAAGTGGCTCACCGACGTGTAGGAGACCAGGCGCATCATGTCGGTCTGGCCGATCGCGAGCAGCGCGCCGTAGATGACTGACACGACCGCGAGCACGACCACGACGGGGGTCGCCCACTGGCTCGCCTCGGGGAAGAGCTGGAGGCAGAACCGGATCATCCCGAACGTGCCGACCTTGTCGAGCACGCCGACGAGCAGGGTCGCCGTGGCCGGCGACGACTCGGTGGCGGCGTCGGGCAGCCACGTGTGGAACGGCACCATCGGCGCCTTCACCGCGAAGGCGAAGAAGAAGCCGACGAAGAGCAGCCGCTCGGTGGTCGGGTCGAGCGAGAGACCGGTGAGGCGCTCGATGAGGAAGCCGTCGCTGCCGCCCGGGCCCTGCAGGTAGAGGGCGATGACGGCGACGAGCATGATCAGGCCGCCGGCCAGCGAGAAGAGCAGGAACTTCATCGCGGCGTACTGCCTCCGCGCACCGCCGAAGCGGCCGATGAGGAAGTAGACCGGGATGAGCATGGCCTCGAAGAAGACGTAGAAGAGGAACACGTCGGTGGCTGCGAAGACCCCGACCATGAACGTCTCGAGCACGAGCAGCAGCGCGAAGTAGGTCTTGGTTCGCTGGGCGCCGCGCGGACCGGCCTCCTCGGGCACGTCGCGCCAGGCCGCCAGCAGGCAGATCGGCGTGAGGACGAGCGCCATCAGGATGAGCACGAGCGCGATGCCGTCGACGCCGAGCGAGTAGCTGACGCCGAACTGCGGGATCCACGAGTGCTGCTCACCGAGCTGGAACTGGGTCTTCGCGCCGCGGTCGAACTGCGTCGCGGCGACGATGCCCACGACGAGCGTGACGAGGGAGAACCCGAGCGCCATCCGCTTGGCGTTCTCGGCGCTGCCCGGCACGAAGGCGACGAGGAGCGCGCCGACGAGCGGGATCAGCCCCACGATCGTCAGCCACGGGACGCTGGACATGGTCGTCATCAGGAGATCACCCACAGTGCACCGAGGATGGCGACGACACCGGCGAGCATCGTCAGGGCATAGGAACGCGCGAAGCCGTTCTGCAGCTTGCGCAGGCGTGAGCTCGTGCCGCCCACGAGGGCGGCGAGCCCACCGGCCGCACCGTCGACGCCCTTGCTGTCGGCGAAGACGAGCGAGCGCGTGAGGTGGATGCCGGGTCGCATGAGGAGGGCCTCGTTGACCTGGTCCTGGTAGAGGTCGCGGCGCGCCGCCTGCGTCAGCAGGTTGCCGGCGGGGACCGTCACCGCCACCTCGTCGCGCCAGTAGCGCAGCCACGCGAACGCGACACCGCCGGCGACGAGGATGAGCGTCAGTGCCATCAGCACCGGCACCGCGATGACCGGGTGGGCACCCTCGGGCTCGGCGCCGGTGACCGGCTCGAGCCAGGAGGTGAACAGGCCCGTCGGGCCGATGATGAGGCCGAGGAAGGCCGAGCCGACGGCGAGCACCATCATCGGGACGGTCATGAGCTTGCCCGACTCGTGCGGGTGGACGTCGTCGGTCCAGCGCTTCTTGCCGTGGAAGGTCATGAAGAACAGGCGCGACATGTAGAACGCGGTGATGCCGGCGCCGATGAGCGTCGCGAGGCCGAAGACCCACGGCCGCCAGCCCTCGCCGATGAACGCGGCCTCGATGATCTTGTCCTTGGACCAGAAGCCGGAGAACGGGGGCACGCCGAGGATGGCGAGCCAGCCGAGGGCGAAGGTCGCCCACGTGATCTTCATGGCGCCCGACAGGCCACCGAAGCGGCGCATGTCGACCTGGTCGTTCATGCCGTGCATGACCGAGCCGGCCCCGAGGAACATCCCGGCCTTGAAGAAGCCGTGCGTGAGCAGGTGGAAGATCGCGAACACGTAGCCGACCGGGCCGAGACCGGCGGCCAGCATCATGTAGCCGATCTGGCTCATCGTCGAGGCGGCGAGGGCCTTCTTGATGTCGTCCTTGGCGCAGCCGACGACCGCCCCGAAGAGCAGCGTGATGGCGCCGACGATGACGACGACGAGCTGGGCGGTCGGGGCGGACTCGAAGATCGGCGCGGAACGCACGACGAGGTAGACGCCCGCGGTGACCATGGTTGCGGCGTGGATCAGCGCCGACACCGGCGTCGGGCCGGCCATGGCGTCACCGAGCCAGCTCTGCAGCGGGAACTGGGCGGACTTGCCGCACGCACCGAGCAGCAGCATCAGCCCGATGGCCGTCATGAAACCCTGGTTGGCGTTGCTGCCGGCCGCACCGAGCACGGTGGCGAAGTCGACCGCGCCGAAGTGGAAGAACATCACCATGATCGCGATCGACAGGCCGAAGTCACCGACCCGGTTGGCGACGAAGGCCTTGTTGGCGGCGGTCGCGTAGGCCGGGTTCCAGTTCCAGAAGCCGATGAGCAGGTACGACGCGAGACCGACGCCCTCCCAGCCGACGTAGAGCAGCAGGTAGGAGTTGGCCAGGACGAGCAGGAGCATCGCCGCGACGAAGAGGTTGAGGTAGGCGAAGAAGCGCCGCTTGTCGGGGTCGTGCTCCATGTACCCGAGGGAGTACACGTGGATCAGCGAGCCGACGAAGGTGATGAGCAGCACGAAGGTCATCGACAGCTGGTCGACGAGCAGCCCCGCGCTCACCTTGAACGCGCCGGCAGCGACCCAGTCGAACATGTCGATGCCGACGGCGCGGTCCTCGGCACCACGGCCGAGCATCGAGAGGAAGACGACCGCGCCGACGACGAAGGCACCCCAGGAGAGGCAGGTCGCGAGCACGGGCCCGAACCGGTCGGTGCGGCGGCCGCCGAGGAGGAGGATCGCGGCGCCGAGCAGCGGCAGCGCGACGAGCAGCCACGCGTATGCCGTCACCCCGGTCGCGGCGTGCGCCTCACCTTCGTGCGCGGCGAGCCCCGCGGCATACGTGCTCAGCGTGCTCGGCGAGCTCGCGAGCGTCTGGACGAGAGTTCCCATTCTGGACGGCGCTCCTTACAGCTTCAGCAGGTTGGCGTCGTCGACCGAGGCCGACCGGCGGGCGCGGAAGATCGCCATGATGATGGCGAGGCCCACGACGACCTCCGCGGCGGCGACGACCATGACGAACAGGGCCATGACCTGCCCGTCGAGGGCGCCGTGCATCCGGGAGAAGGTGACGAGCGCGAGGTTCGTCGCGTTGAGCATGAGCTCGACGCCCATGAAGACGATGATCGCGTTGCGTCGCAGCAGCACGGCGGCCGCACCGATCGCGAACAGCAGCACCGCGAGGTAGACGTAGTGCATGGGGCTCACTTGGAACCACCCTCCTCGATCTCGCGCTGCATGTGGCGCTCGACGTCCCTGATGCCGTCGGTGGTGGCGACCTGGTCACGCGCCACGAGCACGCGCGAGACGGACAGGTCGCTCGGCGTGCCGTCGGGCAGCAGGGCCGGGGTGTCGACCGCGTTGTGACGGGCGTAGACACCGGGCACGGGCAGCCCCGCGACGTGGGCGTTGTCGCGCACACGCTTGGCGGCCCACTCGGCCTGCGTGATGCGCGGGCTGAGCCGCTCGCGGTGGGCGAGCACCATCGCGCCGAGGGCGGCGGTGATGAGCAGCGCGGACGTGACCTCGAAGATCCAGACGTACTGGCCGAAGATCAGCTCGGCCAGGCCGGTGACGTTGCCGGTCTCGGTGTTGCTCGCGACGAGCTTGTCCATGCCGGTCTGCACGGTGGCCTGGTCGATGACGGCGGCGCCGATGGCGAAGAAGAGGACTCCGGCGAGGCCCACGACGAGCAGGAACGACGCCCAGCGGTGGCCCTTGATCGTCTCGACGACGGAGTCGGACGAGTCGACACCGACGAGCATGAGCACGAAGAGGAAGAGCATCATCACGGCGCCGGTGTAGACGAACACCTGCACGACCCCGAGGAAGTCGGCCTTCTGCATGATGTAGAAGATGCCCAGGATGCACATGACGAGGGCCATGCCGAGGGCGGCGTGGACGGCCTTCTTGGCGAAGAGCAGGCCCAACGCGGCGAGGACCGCGATCGGGGCGAGCAGCCAGAAGCCGACGGCTTCGGCGGTGGAGGTCACGGGTTGGCCCCTTCCCGGGTCTGCGGCGCGGTCGGGTTGGACGAGTGCACCAGGTCGTGGGCACCGGGAACCGAGGCCCCGACGTTGCCCGGCGCGGTCGGCAGACCGGGCTCGTCGCCGGTGTCCGTGTCGTCGCGCGCGTCACGCTCGGCGACGTACGCCTTCTGCCCGTCGCTCGGACCGCTGACCTTGCCCTGGTAGTAGTCGCGCTCCTCGAGCCCGTCCGACATGGGGAACGGCGTCGTGAGCATGCCGCCCTGGAGCGGCGCGAGCAGCTGGTCCTTGGTGAAGATCAGCTTGCCGCGGTCGTTGTCGGCGAGCTCGTAGAAGTTCGTCATCGTCAGGGCGCGCGTCGGGCAGGCCTCGATGCACAGGCCGCAGAAGATGCAGCGCAGGTAGTTGATCTGGTAGACGCGCCCATAGCGCTCACCGGGGCTGAACCGACCGGTGCCACCAGGGGTGTCGTCGTTGTCGGCGCCCTCGACGAGGATCGCGTCGGCCGGGCAGGCCCACGCGCACAGCTCGCAGCCGATGCACTTCTCGAGGCCGTCGGGGTAGCGGTTGAGCTGGTGGCGGCCGTGGAAGCGCGGCGCCGTGGGACGCGGCTTCTCGGGGTACTCCTCGGTGGCGACCTTGCGGAACATCGTGCCGAAGGACACGCCGAAGCCGGCGACCGGTGCGAAGAGCTCGGAGAGGAAGCCCTTCTGGCGGTCGTCGCTGCCGGAGCGCTGCGAACGCGGCGCGCCGACCTCGGAGCCCTTGGAGCGGGCGGGTCCGGTGGGGGTGACGTCGTTGCCGACGGTGTCGTCAGCCATGGTCCTCCTCCTTGGTGAAGGTCGAGGTGGCGGAAGTCGAGCTGGCGGAGGTCGAGCTGGCGGTCGAGAGGACCGGCTCGCGTGCGGCGCTGATGCGAGGTCCGGGTTCGGCGAGGCGCTGACCCGGCAGGGGCGGCACCGGGTAGCCACCCTCGAACGGGTCGATCTCCTCCGGCGGCGCCTCGTCCTCGGCGGCGGCCTTGGCGGCGCGCTTGTCGTCCCAGATCCAGGCCGCGGCGAGCGCGATCACGGCGACGATGCTGACGATGACGACCGTCGCCACGGAGAGCTCCCGGCCGGCGAACGTCAGCTTGCTGTCACCGAGGAAGCCGAGCTGCGCGCCGCGGATGAACGCGACGGCGACGACCCAGGCGAGCGTGATCGGGATGAGGAACTTCCAGCCGAAGCGCATGAACTGGTCGTAGCGCACGCGCGGCAGCGAGCCTCGCAGCCAGACGAAGATGAACATGAACGTCCACAGCTTGAGGGTGAACCACAGCAGGCCCCACCAGCCGCCGCCGAACATGTTGTCGTTGATCGCCGAGATGATCGGCGGGGCCTGCCAGCCACCGAGGAACAGCGTGGTGGCCAGGGCCGAGACGGTGAACATGTTGACGTACTCGCCGAGGAAGAACATCGCGAAGCGCATCGAGGAGTACTCGGTGTGGAAGCCACCGGTGAGCTCGCCCTCACCCTCGGCGAGGTCGAAGGGCAGACGGTTCGTCTCGCCGACCATCGTCACGAGGTAGACGGCGAAGCTGAAGAAGGCCGGCAGGATGTACCAGAGCGAGCTCTGCGCCGAGACGATCGACGAGGTCGACATCGAGCCGCTGTAGAGGAAGATCGCGACGAGCGAGAGGCCCATGGCGATCTCGTAGCTGATGACCTGGGCGGTCGAGCGCAGGCCACCCAGGAGCGGGTAGGTCGAGCCGGAGCTCCACCCCGCGAGGATGATGCCGTAGACGCCGACCGAGGCGACGGCGAGCACGAGCAGCACGGCGATGGGCACGTCGGTGACCTGCAGCGGCGTGTGGTGGCCGAACATCGACACCGTGCCGCCGAGCGGGATGATCGCGAACGACACGAAGGCCATCGTCGCGGCGATGAGCGGCGCGAGCGTGTAGATGAGCTTCTCGGCGTTGGCCGGCGTGATGTCTTCCTTGAGCATCGCCTTCATGCCGTCGGCGAGCGTCTGGAGCAGGCCGAAGGGGCCGTTGCGGTTCGGGCCGGGCCGCTGCTGCATGCGGCCGATGACCCGGCGCTCGAACCAGATGACGAGCAGCGTCGACAGGAGCAGGTAGACGAAGATGCCGACGGCCTTGATCAGCGCGACCCACCAGGGGGTGTCGCTGAAGTCGGCCGAGGGGTTCTCGGTCATGGGCAGCGCAGCGGCCACCCCGTATGCCGTCACGAAGCTCATGCGGCACCACCCTTCGTGACGTTGACGCGGCCGCCGGCATCGGTGCCGAGGCCCGCGCGGACGGAACAGGTCTGGTCGGCGCCACGCGAGTTGGTCGGCAGCCACACGACACCGTCGACCATGCCGGCGGTGACGACCGCGGGCAGCGTGACGCTGCCCCCGGGGCCGGTGACCGTGACCGCGTCGCCATCGACGACGCCGAGACCCGCGGCGGAGCCCTCGGACAGGCGGGCGACCGCGAGCGGAGCGGTGCCGGCCAGGAACGGCTCGCCGTCCTGCATGCGTCCGGCGTCGAGGAGCGTGGCCCACGTGGACAGCACGAAGCTGCCCTCGGACCAGGGCGCCCCGGCGGCGCGCTGGCCGGCGGGTGCGCTCGTGGTGCGAGCACCCGTCCACGGGCCGAGCGCCACGAACTGGTCGCGGATCTCGCGCTGGGTGCGGGTCTCGAGGAAGAAGCCCATCTCGCTGGCGAGCATGTCGAGCGCGCGGTGGTCGCTGACGGCGTTGCTCGTCAGGGCCTCCTCGAACGCGCGGACGCGGCCCTCCCAGTTGACGTAGCTGCCCGACTTCTCGGCCTGGGCGGCGACGGGCAGCACGACGTCGGCGACGGCGGTGACGGCCGACTCGCGCAGCTCGAGGGAGACGACGAAGGCCTTCTCGAGGGCCGCGGCAGCGGCGGGCTCGCCGATGTCGGCGGGATCGACACCACCGACCACGAGTGCCTGCAGGTCACCGGCGGCGGCCGAGGCGAGGATGCCGGCCGTGTCGCGGGCGGATGCCTGCGGCAGGTGGTCGACGTCCCAGACCCGGGCAACCTCGGCCACGGCCGAGGCGTCGGACACCGGACGTCCACCGGGCAGCAGCGCACCGAGCGCACCGGACTCGAGCGCACCTCGCTCCCCCGCACGACGCGGCACCCACGCCAGGCGGGCACCGGTGGCGGCCGCGAGGTCGGCTGCGGCGCGCAGCGCACCGGGTGAGGTGGCGAGGCGCTCACCGACGAGCACGACCCCACCGGCGCCGAGAGCCTCACGCGCCTTCGCGCCGGTGTCGGTCGAGCCGAGGTCGCCGAGGACGGCGGCCTCCTGGCCGGGCACGGTCGGGATCAGGCTGCCGCCGACCTTGGTGAGCCCGCGCGTCGCGTGCGACGCGACGGCATACACCTGGGTCCGGTGCTTGCGGAACGCCTTGCGCAGGCGCAGGAAGACGATCGGGCTCTCGTCCTCGGGCTCGAAGCCCACGAGCAGGACGGCCCCGGCGGCCTCGAGGTCGGCGTAGGTCACCGCCCCACCCTCCGGGCCGGTCGCGGCGACGTGCTCTGCGAGGAAGGCGACCTCCTCGGCCGAGTGCGGCCGCGAGCGGAAGTCGATGTCGTTCGTGTCGAGCACGACGCGGGCGAACTTGCCGTACGCGTAGGCGTCCTCGGTGCTCACGCGACCTCCGACGAGCACGCCTGCCTTCTTGCCGGCGAGACCGGCCGCCGCGGCGGCGAGGGCCTCGGGCCAGCTGACGACCCGGAGCTCACCGTCGGCGTCGCGCACCATCGGCAGCTCGATGCGGTCGGGCAGCGTGGCGTACGTGAAGGCCCAGCGACCCTTGTCGCAGTTCCACTCCTCGTTGACCGCCTGGTCCTCGGCGGCCATGCGGCGCAGCACGACCCCGCGGCGGTGGTCGGTGCGCGTGGCGCAGCCGCTCGCGCAGTGCTCGCAGACCGACGGCGTCGACACGAGGTCGAACGGGCGGCTGCGGAAGCGGTAGGCCGCGCCGGTCAGGGCACCGACCGGGCAGATCTGGACGGTGTTGCCGGAGAAGTAGCTCTCGAAGGGCTGCTCCTCGTAGATGCCGATCTGCTGGAGCGCACCGCGCTCGACGAGGGCGATGAACGGGTCACCGGCGACCTGGTCGGAGAAGCGGGTGCAGCGGGCGCACAGCACGCAGCGCTCACGGTCGAGCAGCACCTGCGAGGAGATGTTGACCGGCTTGGGGTAGGTGCGCTTGACGTCCTCGAAGCGCGAGACCGGGCGGCCGGCGCTCATCGCTTGGTTCTGAAGGGGGCACTCGCCGCCCTTGTCGCAGACCGGGCAGTCGAGCGGGTGGTTGATGAGCAGCAGCTCCATGACACCCTGCTGCGCCTTGTCGGCGACCGGCGAGGTGTTCTGCGTGTTGACGACCATGCCCTCGGACACCGTCATCGTGCACGAGGCCTGCGGCTTCGGCATCGGTCGGACGTTGCCCTCGCGGTCGGGCATCGCGACGTCGACGAGGCACTGGCGGCAGGCGCCGACCGGGTCGAGCAGCGGGTGGTCGCAGAACCGCGGGATCTCGATGCCGACCTGCTCTGCGGCCCGGATGACGAGCGTGCCCTTGGGGACGCTGACGGGCACGCCGTCGATCGTCAGGCTCACCTGGTCGGGCTTGGTCTCCGTGGGGGTGGAGGCGGTCGTCGTCATGCGGACACCATCCCGCTGGACTCCTTGGACTGGTTGGCTGCCGGGGCGCTGCCGGCCGGGGCGACGGGGAAGAGCACCGAGTGCTCCGGCGGGAACAGCTCGTGCGCCGGGGTGTGCATGCCGGCCTCGAACTCCTCGCGGAAGAACTTGACGGCAGAGGTGATCGGGCTGGTCGCCGCGTCACCGAGGGCGCAGAAGCTGCGGCCGAGGATGTTGTCGCAGATGTCGACGAGCTTGTCGATGTCGTCCTGCGTGCCCTGGCCGTTCTCGATGCGGCTCATGATCTGGCGCAGCCACCACGTGCCCTCGCGGCACGGCGTGCACTTGCCGCAGGACTCGTGGGCGTAGAAGTCGGTCCAGCGGGCGACGGCGCGCACGACCGAGACGGTCTCGTCGAACACCTGCAGCGCGCGGGTGCCGAGCATCGAGCCGGCCGCCGCGACCGAGTCGAAGTCGAGGGGCACGTCGAGGTGCTCATCGGTGAAGATCGGCGTCGAAGAGCCACCGGGCGTCCAGAACTTCAGCTTGCGGCCGCCGCGCATGCCGCCGGCGAGCTCGATGAGCTCGCGCATCGTGATGCCGAGCGGGGCCTCGAACTGGCCCGGGTTGGTCACGTGGCCCGAGAGGCTGAAGATGCCGAAGCCCGTGGACTTCTCGGTGCCCATGCCCTTGAACCAGTCGGCGCCCTCGAGGATGATCCCGGGCACCGAGGCGATGGACTCGACGTTGTTGACCGACGTCGGGCGGGCGTAGAGGCCGGCCGCACCGGGGAACGGCGGCTTGAGGCGCGGCTGGCCGCGACGACCCTCGAGCGAGTCGAGCAGCGCGGTCTCCTCGCCGCAGATGTACGCGCCGGCGCCGGCGTGCACGGTGATCTCGACCTTGACGCCCTTGCCGCCGACGTTGTCGCCGAGGTAGCCCGCAGCGCGGGCCTCCTCGACGGCGCGCAGCAGGCGGCGGTAGACGTGGACGACCTCACCGCGGAGGTAGATGAACGCGTGCTCGCAGCCGATGGCGTACGAGGAGATGGCCACCCCCTCGATCAGCGAGTGCGGGTTGGCCATCATGAGCGGCACGTCCTTGCACGTGCCCGGCTCGGACTCGTCGGCGTTGACGACGAGGTAGCGCGGGCCGCCGTCGGGCGGGCTCATGAACGACCACTTCATGCCGGTCGGGAAGCCGGCGCCTCCACGGCCACGGATGCTGGAGTCCTTGACGGCGTCGATGATCGCCTGCGGCTCCATGTCGAGGGCCTTCGTGAGGGCCTTGTAGCCGTCGTGGCGCTCGTAGGTCGCGAGGGTCCAGGACTGCGGGTCGTCCCAGAACTTCGTGAGGATCGGGGTCAGCGTGTCGGTCACTTCGTGCCGTCCTTCCCGTCGGAGGCGCCACGGGAACCGCTGGCGCGGTCGGCGCGCTTGGCAGCAGGGGCTACCCAGCCGTTCTCGTTGGCGATCGTGAGGCCGAGCAGTGAGGCGGGACCGGCGCCCACGCCCTCGTCGCCACGCCCGTCGTGGAAGCCCGCGAGCACGCGCGAGACCTCCTTGAAGGAGCAGACCTTGGCGGCGCCACGGGTCGGGGCGACGTCCTTGCCGGCGCGCAGGTCGTCTACCAGGCCGATCGTGCTCTCAGGCGTCTGGTTGTCGAAGAACTCCCAGTTGGCCATGACCACGGGGGCGTAGTCGCAGGCGGCGTTGCACTCGAGTCGCTCGAGCGTGATCTTGCCGTCGTCGGTGGTCTCGTCGTGGCCGATGCCGAGGTGCTCGGAGACGCGGTCGAAGATCAGGTCGCCGCCCATGATCGCGCAGAGCGTGTTGGTGCAGACGCCGACGGTGTATTCACCGTTGGGGTGGCGCTTGTACTGCGTGTAGAACGTCGCGACACCGCTGACCTCGGCCTCGGTGAGGTCGAGCACCTCCGCACAGAAGGTGACACCGCGACCGGTGACGTAGCCGTCGACCGACTGCACGAGGTGCAGCAGCGGCAGCAGCGCGGAGCGCTTCTGCGGGTAACGCGCCACCACCTCGGCAGCATCGGCGTGCAGCTTCTCGAGCACGTCGGCGGCATACGGCGCCTTGGACTCGGGGCTGACGTGCAGGTGACCTGAAGCGTCGTGACCGCTCATACGTGCTTGTCCTTTCGCGCGCCGACGTGCGTTCCGATCCTCGCTCGCTGGCGCTCGCTGCGATCCTCGCGCACTACCGCGCTCATCGGTCCACACCTCCCATGACGGGGTCGATCGAGGCCACGGCGACGATGACGTCGGCGATCTGGCTGCCTTCGCACATCGCGGCCACGGCCTGCAGGTTGTTGAAGCTCGGGTCGCGGAAGTGCGCGCGGTAGGGGCGCGTGCCGCCCTCGGAGACGAGGTGGCAGCCGAGCTCGCCCTTCGGCGACTCGACGGCCTGGTAGGCCTGCCCCGGCGGGACCCGGAAGCCCTCGGTCACCAGCTTGAAGTGGTGGATCAGCGACTCCATCGAGGTGCCCATGATCTCGCGGATGTGGTCGAGGCTGTTGCCCAGGCCGTCGCTACCGAGCGCGAGCTGCGCGGGCCAGGCGATCTTCTTGTCCGCGATCATGACGGGACCCTCGCTCTCCTGGAGCCGGTCGATGCACTGCTCGACGATCTTCAGCGACTCGTACATCTCGTCGATGCGGATGCGCAGGCGGCCGTAGGCGTCCTGGCTGGTGCGCGTCATGACCTCGAAGTCGTAGGTCTCGTAGCCGCAGTACGGGTCGAGCTTGCGCAGGTCGTGCGGCAGGCCGGTCGATCGGAGCACGGGCCCGGTGATGCCGAGCGCCATGCAGCCGGCGAGGTTCAGCACGCCGACGTCGACGGTGCGGCCCTTGAGGATGGGGTTCTCGTTGAGCAGCGCCTCGAGCTCGCCGAGGCCGCGGCGCACCTCGGGCACCATCTCGCGCAGCGCGTCTATGGCGCCGGGCGGGAGGTCCTGGGCCACGCCACCGGGACGGATGTAGGCGTTGTTCATGCGCAGACCTGTGACCATCTCGAAGATGCGCAGCACGCGCTCGCGCTCACGGAAGGCGACGGTCATGACGGTGGTCGCGCCCATCTCCATGCCACCGGTGCCGAGGCAGACCGTGTGGGAGTTGATGCGCGAGAGCTCCATCATGAGCACGCGGATGACGTTGGCCCGCTCGGGGATCTGGTCGGTGATGCCGAGCAGCTTCTCCATGGCGAGGCAGTAGGCCGTCTCCTGGAACATGGACGTGAGGTAGTCCATGCGCGTGCAGAACGTGACGCCCTGCACCCAGGTGCGGTACTCCATGTTCTTCTCGATGCCGGTGTGGAGGTAGCCGATGCCGGCGCGGGCCTCGGTCACCGTCTCGCCGTCGATCTCGAGGATGAGGCGGAGCACGCCGTGCGTCGACGGGTGCTGCGGACCCATGTTGACGACGATGCGCTCCTCGTTGAGCGAGGTCGCCTCGTCGACGAGGTCGTTCCAGTCGCCGCCGGCGGCGTTGAAGACGTAGCCGCCCTCGCTCGCCTGCTCGTCGGCCACCGACGTGGCGTAGACGTCGTTGGCGCCGGGCTGCGGCACCTCGGTCTGGGAGAACTCGGTGTGCGTGCTCATCAGTTGTACGACCTCCGCTGGTCCGGCGGTGGGACTGTGGCGCCCTTGTACTCGACGGGGATTCCGCCGAGGGGGTAGTCCTTGCGCTGCGGGTGGCCCGGCCAGTCGTCGGGCATGAGGATGCGAGTCAGGGCCGGGTGGCCGTCGAACTCGATGCCGAACATGTCCCACGTCTCGCGCTCGTGCCAGTCGTTGGCCGGGTAGACGGAGACGATCGACGGGATGTGGCGGTCGTCGTCGGGGCACGAGACCTCGATGCGAACGCGCCTGCCGCCGTGGGTGATCGACAGCAGGTGGTAGACGGCGTGGAGCTCCTCGCCGACGCGGTCGGGATAGTGCACGCCGGACACGCCGGTGCACATCTCGAAACGCAGCGACGCGTCGTCGCGCATCACCCGGGCTACGGCGAGCAGGTGCTGACGGCGGACGTGGATGGTCATCTCGCCGCGGTCGATGACGACGCGGTCGACGGCCTCGGCGTAGGAGGCGGTGCCACCGACGAGGCCGCGCTCGAGGTTGTCGGCGATCTCGTCGAAGTAGCCGCCGTAGGGGCGCTCGGCGGCGCCGGCCACGAGGATCGGGCGCAAAAGACCCGAGTAGCCGGTCGTGTCGGCGCCGCGGGTGGCGCCGAACATGCCGCGCCGCACGCCGACGACCTGGGGCTCGCTCGGGTTGGCGCCACCGTGCTGCGCGAGCTCGACCTCGCCGGGCGTGATGCCCGACGTCTGGTCCTTGGTGGTGTCGGCGTTGACGGCCGGCGTCGCGTCCTTCTTCCTCTCGCCGTCGCTCATGCCAGCAGGCCCTTCATCTGGTGCGTCGGGGTCGCGGACAGCGCAGCGGCCTCGGCGGCCTTGGCCGCCTCCTCGCGGTTGATGCCGAGCGGGGAGGTCTCGATCTGGTGGTGCAGCTCGATGATGGCGTTGAGCAGCATCTGCGGCCGCGGCGGACAGCCCGGCAGGTAGATGTCGACCGGGATGATGTGGTCGACGCCCTGCACGATCGCGTAGTTGTTGAACATGCCGCCCGAGCTCGCGCAGACACCCATCGAGATGACCCACTTGGGGTTGGGCATCTGGTCGTAGACCTGGCGCACGACCGGAGCCATCTTCTGGCTGACGCGGCCGGCGACGATCATCAGGTCGGCCTGGCGCGGCGTCGCCGAGAAGCGCTCCATGCCGAAGCGGGCGATGTCGTAGTCGGGGGTGCCGACGGCCATCATCTCGATGGCGCAGCAGGCGAGGCCGAACGTGGCCGGCCAGATCGAGGCCTTGCGCATGTAACCGGCGAGGCCCTCGACGGTCGAGAGCAGGAACCCGGCTGGGAGCTTCTCTTCGAGACCCATTGCTTACTCCTTACCTTTCCTGGCGGACCCGGTGGACGCGTACCCGCAGGTGCGGGCGCTCACGTGCGGCACCGTCCGTCAGTCCCACTCGAGGCCGCCGCGGCGCCAGACGTAGGCGTACGCGATGAAGACCGTGAGGATGAACAGGACCATCTCCACCAGCGCGAAGAGGCCCAGCTTGTTGAAGGCCACCGCGAACGGATAGAGGAAGATCGACTCGATGTCGAAGATGATGAAGAGCATGGCCGTCAGGTAGTACTTGATCGGCACGCGACCGCCGCCGGCGGCGTGGGGCGTCGGCTGGATGCCGCACTCGTAGGCCTCGAGCTTGGCGCGGTTGTAGCGCTTCGGGCCGACGACGAGCGAGGTGAAGACCGACAGCGCGGCGAACGCGAAGCCGAGCCCCAGCATGAACAGGATCGGGACGTAGGAGTTCATCCGAGGTCACGTGCCTTCCGGTCGTGCGAGACGTGCATTCGAGACGTGCATCGCAGGGGCGAACATGCGCGGCGCACCCATCCTATGGGCGTCCGTGACGATTGTGCTCGGCGTCACAATGGGGGCGACCACGGGGGTGCCGGTGCGCTCGGCGGCAGGATGTGTCATGCGCTCGGCGCCAGCCGCGAGAGGGTGTTGATGATGCGGTCGCTCGCACCCTTGCTCGCCGGGTCGGCGAGGTTGGCCATGATCTTGAGCAGGAACGGCATGAGCTTCGTGCGCGGCAGGCCGTACTTGGTCGCGAGGCGCATGACCTCGGGGTTGCCGATGGCGTGGGCGAACCAGCGACCCAGGGTGAAGTAGCCCCCGAGCTCGTCCTTCATCACCTTCGGGTATGCCGCCAGCACCCGCTCGCGCTCGGCGTCGCTCGGGCGCGCCATCGCCTGGGCGACGAGCTCGGCGCCGAGCCGGGCGGCCTCGAGGGCGTAGTCGATGCCCTCGCCGTTGAAGGGGTTGACCATGCCGCCCGCGTCGCCGACGAGCAGCAGGCCGTCGCCGTAGAGCGGCGTCCGGTTGAAGCCCATCGGCAGCGCGGCGCCGCGGATCGGGCCGGCGGCCTCGTCGTGCTCGAGCTGCCACTCCGGGTTGATGTCCTCGACCCACCGGCGCATGACGTCCTTGAAGTCCGTCTTCTGGAACGCCGCCGTCGTGTCGAGCGTGCCGAGGCCGACGTTGGTGCGGCCGTCCTCGAGCGGGAAGAGCCACCCGTAGCCGGGCATGAGGATGCGGTTGCCGTTGTCGTCGCGGGTCCACAGCTCGAGGTGGCTCTCGAGGTAGTCGTCGCGCTTCGGTGTCGTGTAGTAGGCCCGGACCGCGATGGCCATGACGCGGTCCTCGCGCTTCGGGCGACCGACGGCAGTGGCGAGACGGCTCGAGACGCCGTCGCTCGCGACCACGACCGGGGCCCGGTAGGTGACGGTCTCGCCGGTGGCACGGCCCGCGTCGTCGAGTCGCTTGGCGGTGACGCCGCTGACGCGGCCGGAGCCGTCGCGGACGGGGGCCGTGACGCTCGTGCGCTCGTGCAGGAGGGCACCGCGCCTCTCCGCGTGGCGGGCCAGGCTCTCGTCGAGCTGGGCGCGGGTGCGCACCATGCCGTAGCCGGGGAAGGCGTCCGACTCGGGCCAGTCGAGCTGCAGCGTGTGGCCGCCGCCCTTGATGCGCAGGCCCTTGGTGCGCTGCCAGCCGGTGGTGTCGACGCCCAGGGAGATGAGCTCCTTGGTGGCGCGCGGTGTCAGGCCGTCGCCACAGATCTTGTCGCGCGGGAAGGACGACTTCTCGAGCAGGACGACGTCGAGGCCGTGGTCAGCGAGGTAGGCCGCTGTGGCGCTGCCACCCGGGCCGGCACCGACGACGATGACGTCGGCCCGCTCGACGGGTGCACCGCCGCCCTCGCTGGGGCTGGGCGCCACGCTCGAACTGGTCATCTCTCCTGCACGCTTCCGAACCGCTTGTGAAGATCTTCACGAACTCTCCGGGGAGTCTATTCCCGCGATTTCGCGCTTGTCAGATAAGGCATGCCTAACAAACGCCCCCGCCCACCCGTCGAGAGGCCACTCATGGCCGCTCTCAGACGTCGAGAGGCCGCCTTCGGCCGCTCCGCGGACGTCGAGAGGCCACTCGTGGCCGCGACCCGGCGCGACGGCATACGCCCCCGGTCGCGACGAACGTCAGCGCTTGGTGCCGTGGTGCAACGCGACGATGCCGCCCGTGAGGTTGGTCCAGCCGACCTGCTGCCAGCCGGCCCCCTCGATGATGCCGGCGAGCTCGCCCTGCGGCGGCCACGCGCGGATCGACTCGGCGAGGTAGACGTACGAATCGGGGTTGCTCGACGTGCGGCGGGCGACCGGCGGCAGCGCGCGCATCAGGTAGTTGGTGTAGACGGTGCGGAAGACCTTGTTGACCGGCTGGCTGAACTCGCAGACCAGGAGGCGTCCGCCCGGCTTCGTCACCCGGAGGAACTCGCGCAGAGCGGTCTCGGGGGCGGCGACGTTGCGCAGCCCGAAGCTCATCGTCACGACGTCGAAGCTCTCGTCGGCGAACGGCAGGCTCATCGCGTCGGCGGCCGTGAACGCCATGTCGGGACGGCGGCGGCGGCCGACCCGCAGCATGCCGAGCGAGAAGTCCGCCGGCACGACCTCGATCTCCTCGTTGGCCCACGGCTCGCTGGACGTGCCCGTGCCGGCAGCGATGTCGAGGATCCG
This sequence comes from Terrabacter sp. 2RAF25, assembly GCF_052115265.1. Lineage (NCBI taxonomy): Bacteria > Bacillati > Actinomycetota > Actinomycetes > Micrococcales > Intrasporangiaceae > Terrabacter > Terrabacter sp. 2RAF25. The sequence continues at coordinate 103,208 of NZ_JBFRGJ010000006.1, read as the reverse complement.
CTCCCCCGCACGTGCGGCGACGGCCTTGACGACCGCGCGGCGCCACAGCCGGTCCTGCCCGAGCGAGAGCACGTCGTTGGTCACGTCGTACTTCTCGGCGACGGTGTCGAACATCGACGCGACGTCGACCGGCTTCTTGTCCAGCTGCGCACGGCTCATGCGCTCATCCTCGCACCGGCGCGGGTGCGTTCGGTCGCACGGGCGGCGGTGTGGCAGCCCGCGCGGCCGGGGTGGGGCTCGTTCGGCCGTAGAGTTGCAACCGATGTCCACGCTTCCCGCTCCCGAAGCGCCGTCCCCCACTGCGGGGCCGACGGTCGTCGTCCGCACCGTGCCGCTCGAGGCCGCGGACCCCCTTCTCGCCTACCTGCCGGCCGACCGCGAGCACGACGACCTCGTGTCGTGGGTGCGGCGCGGTGACGGGCTCGTCGGCTGGGGCCGCGCGCTCACCTTCGAGGCACGCGGTGAGGACCGGTTCCGCGAGGCCGAGTCGTGGTGGCGTGAGGTCAGCCGTCACGCCGTGGTGCGCGACGAGGTCGGACGCCCCGGCACCGGGCTCGTCTGCTTCGGGTCGTTCCCCTTCGCCGACGACTCGGCCGAGTCCGCGCGCCTCGTCGTGCCGTCGACCATCGTCGGACGCCGCGACGGTCGCACCTGGCTCACCACCGTCTCGCTCGACCCACAGCTGACGATTCTCGAGAAGCCTTCTGTCGCAGACGATCCCGAGCCACCTCGGGGGGTTGCTTTCGCTGACGGCTCCGTCTCACCCGCCGACTACGCCCATGCGGTGGCCGAGGCCGTGGGGCGCATCGGGGCGGGCGGGGTCGACAAGGTCGTCCTTGCCCGCGACCTCGTCGCCACGGCATCAGGGCCCATCGACCCGCGCTGGCTGCTACGCCGCCTCGCCGAGCGCTACGAGAACACCTGGGTCTTCGCCGTCGCCGGACTCGTCGGCGCGACGCCCGAGCTGCTCGTCCGCCGCGACCAGGGCCTCATAACGTCGCGCGTGCTCGCCGGCACGATCCGCCGCACCGGCGACGACGACAAGGACACGGCGCTGGCGGGCTCCCTCGCACGGTCGTCCAAGGACCTCGAGGAGCACGAGTACGCCGTTCGCTCGGTCGCCGAGGCCCTGGCACCGCACTGCTCGTCGATGAACGTGCCCGAGGCCCCCTTCGTGCTGCACCTGCCCAACGTGATGCACCTCGCGACCGACGTCGCCGCCGTGAGCGCCGACGACGCCTCGTCGCTCACACTCGCCGCGTCGCTGCACCCGTCGGCCGCCGTCGGCGGCACGCCGACCGCACGGGCCGTCGAGCTCATCGCCGAGCTCGAGCACATGGACCGCGGCCGCTACGCCGGACCCGTCGGCTGGATGGACGCCCACGGCGACGGCGCGTGGGGAATCGCCCTGCGCAGCGGCGCCTTCGACGCCGAGGACCCGTCGCAGATCACCCTGTATGCCGGCTGCGGCATCGTCGCGGGGTCCGACCCCGAGTCGGAGGTGGCCGAGTCCAACGCCAAGCTGATCCCGATGCGCGACGCGCTCGCGAGCGACTGACCGACCCGTGACCGCTGCCCGCACGGCCTCGGAGCTCGCGCTCCGGCTCGTCCAGTCGCTGTGGCTCGTCGGGGTGCGTGACGTCGTGCTCGCGCCCGGGTCACGCTCGGCACCCCTCGCCCTGACGCTGCACGCCGCCGACCGCGCCGGTGACCTGCGCCTGCACGTACGCGTCGACGAGCGGTCCGCCGCGTTCCTCGCGCTCGGTCTGGCCACCGGATCGCGACGTCCGGTCGCGGTCGTCACGACGTCTGGCACGGCCGTCGGCAACCTCCTCCCGGCCGTGATGGAGGCGCACCACACGGGGCGCCGACTGGTCGTCGTCAGCGCAGACCGGCCCGACCGGCTGCGCGGCACGGGCGCCAACCAGACCACGCAGCAGGCCGGCATCTTCGGCGTCTTCGCCGGTTGTGACGACCTGACGGCCGACGTCTCGGGCGATGAGCTGGATGCCCTTGTGGCGCAGGCCTGCTCGCGTCGGGGGCCGTCCCAGCTCAACGTCCAGCTCGACGGCGACCTGCTGCCGGCCGACCCCGCCCCTGCCACCTGGTGGCGCCGCCCCGACGTTCCCCACGACCACCCCGACCACGCCACCCCCGACAACTCCGCCACGGCGCGGTTGCGTGCCGGGTCGGAGGCGAACGTCGACCCGTCCGTGCGGGTTCCGCGCGACGGAGAGGTGCTGCCGCTCGGGCCCCGCACCGTCGTCGTGGCCGGTGACGACGCCGGACCCGCCGCTCGGCTGCTCGCGGAGGCTGCGGACTGGCCGATGCTCGCCGAGCCGACCTCGGGAGCCCGCATCGGACGCCAGGCGCTGCGCACCGGCCGGCTCCTGCTCACGACCGACCTGCGCGCCCGGGTGGAGAGGGTCGTCGTCGTGGGCCACCCCACCCTCTCCCGTCCGGTCACGACGCTCATCAGCGACCCGGGTCTCGAGGTGCTGGCGGTGCGCGGGCGTGACGGCGTCGCGACCGACCCGGGCCGCGTCGCGCGGGTCCTCGACGTCGTGCCTCGCGTCGAGGCGGCCGACGATGCTGCGTGGTTCGCCGCCTGGCACGACGCAGACGTCCGACTCTCGGAGCTCATCGATGCCGGTCTGGTTGCGGGACAGGGGGATCCGCGGCGTGCGCCAGGTCTCGACTCCGGCCTGTCGCCCCTTGCCGTGGCCGCCGTGGTGGCCTCGGCAGTCGCCGCCGACACCTCGCTCGTCGTCGGCTCCTCCAACGCCGTACGCGACCTCGACGTCATGGGCACACCCTGGCCGCCGTTGCAGCACCGCTTCGTCGTCGGCAACCGCGGCCTGGCCGGCATCGACGGCATGGTCTCCACCGCGATCGGCATCGCCCTCGGTCGACCGCGCGCGGCGCGAACCATCGCCTACCTGGGCGACCTCACCTTCCTGCACGACAGCAACGGCCTGCTCGTCGGTAGCGGCCAGCCTCGACCCGACCTCACCTTCGTCGTGCTCAGCGACGACGGCGGCGCGATCTTCAGCTCGCTCGAGCAGGGCGACCCTCGCTACTCGGACGCCTTCGAGAGGGTCTTCGCGACCCCGCACGGCACCGACCTGGCGGCTCTGTGCTCGGCGCACCACGCGGCCCACGAACGCATCGACGACCTGACGCGCCTTACCGAGGCCCTCAGCGAGTCGCACTCTGGCATCAGGGTTCTCGAGGTCCCGGTGTCGCGAGCAGACCGCCGTGCGGAGGCGACGTGGCTGCGGTCGCTCGCCGCCCGGGCCCGCCCCTGAGGCGGGACGACTCTCAGCCGGGTGGGTCGGGGACCGGCCACTGCGACGGCGTGCTGGGCTCCGAGGTCGCAGCGGCGCGGACCAGCTCCGCGTTGTCGCGCACCTCACGCCCGCTCGCCAGGTGAAGGGTGTCCTCGAGTCCCACGCGAACGTCGTAGCCGGAGGCCTGTGCCCACCGCAGGACCGGCCAGGTCCAGCGTTCCTCGCCGTGGACGACGACAGACACGGGTGACATGCCCAGCGCTGCGAGGATGCGCTCAGCGGCCCAGCGCCCGTCCGACCCCGGGGTCACACCCGGGATGAGCTCGACGAGCACCCGTTCGACCTGCCATGGCCAGTTCGTCGCGACGAAGAGGCTGGCCGCCTCGGGGGTCCAGATGCCCGCCTCGACGCCGCACCCGTTGTCGCGCAGGGCTTGCGCGACCTCGACGGCGCCCTCCTCGTGCCAGTTGACGCTCGCGCAGTCGGGCCCGCCGAGGTCTGGCGAGGGCCACTCCGCGACGTGGGCCACCTTGCGGCGAACGTTGTCGACGATGCCGTCACGCGTCGACACACTCACCCGTAGGCCGGGCGTGGCAGCGCGGATCGCAGTCACCGCGTCGACGACGTGGCGCGTCTCCAGGGTCTCCCTGCCCGACTCGTCGCGCGGGTGGACGTGCACCATGAAGGCGCCGGCGGCGGAGGCGTCCGCAGCCGCGACGGCCAGCTCGGCGGGGGTCACGGGAACCCGACTGTGCTGCCGACGAGTTCGCGACCCGTTGAGACAGGCCTTGATCATCGGGGGACCCCCTCCGTGAGCAGGTCGAGGCAGCGAGCGAGGCGGTCACGCCACCAGTGCTGGCGGTCCGGCGCCGCCGCCAGCTCGTCGAGGGCGGTGGCATCGGGCACGGGGTGCGCCGTCGCGAGGCGCCCCGCGACAGGACGCAGCGGGTCCACCGCGAGGTCCCGCTCGAAGAGGCTCACCGTCCCCAGCCCGCAGGCGTGGTCGAGCTCCGGCAGCGCGGCCGCCAGCGCGATGCCGGCAGCGATCCCGACGCTCGTGTCGAGGGCGGAGGACACGACCGCCGGCAGGCCGCAGGCGTCGACGACCTCGAGGGCAGCCCGCACACCGCCCAACGGAGCCGCCTTGACGACCACGAGGTCCGCAGCGCCCAGACGCGCCACCCGGACCGGGTCCTCGGCCTTGCGGATGGACTCGTCAGCGGCTACGAGAACATTGATCCCGTTGCGTGCCAGAGCAATCCGAAGGCTGGCGAGCTCCTCGACGGTGGCGCAGGGCTGCTCGGCGTACTCGAGGTCGTATGCCGCCAGCCTCGCGAGCGCCTCGACGGCGCCCGTCTCGCTCCAGCCGCCGTTCGCGTCGACGCGGATGCGGGCGCTCGGCCCCATGACGTCTCGCACGGCCGCGACGCGGTCCACGTCGTCGTCGACGCTCTGGCCACGCTCGGCGACCTTGACCTTGGCCGTCGTGCAGCCGTCGAACCTGGCGAGCACGTCGGCCACCCGGTCGGCCGGCACGGCAGGCACGGTCGCGTTGACCGGGACGGTGTCGCGCACGGCAGCCGGCCACCCGGCATACGCGGCCTCGATCCCCCCGGCCAGCCATCGGGCCGCCTCGTCGTCGGGGTACTCCGCGAAGGGCGCGAACTCGCCCCAGCCACAAGGGCCCTCGAAGACAACCGCCTCGCGCACGTCGACACCTCGGAATCGCACCCGCATCGGCAGGGCGACGACATGGGCCGACGCGAGCAGGTCGGCGGCGGCGGGCAGAGGCGTCATGCCTCCCATCATCACCGACAGATCATCCCCGACCGATGCCCGGCACCGTCAGCGCACCTGTCAGCGCACCTGTCAGCACACCGGTCAGGAACCCTGTCAGCGCGTCGGGAAGGCCTCGTGGCGGTCGAGCGTGGGGTCGGGCCGCCCCGCGGGCGGGGTCTGCCCCGATGCCTCGGTCGCTGTGACGTCGGGCTGCTGGTGCCGGTCGCGGCCGACGTGGCAGGCCCGCCGCCCGTTGCTGGTCCACCCGAGCGCCCAGACGAGCCCGACGAGCCACCAGAGACCGTGGCCCGAGGCGCCGAGCGAGATCGCGATCAGCGCGATGCCGGCGATGATGAACGTGCGTGGGACGAACACGATGACCTCCGTTGCTCCGCCGGACCACCCGGCATGCCTCCACGCTAGGTATGCGTGCGCCGCGGGTCCTGCGTCCCCTGTCACGACCTGCCCCTGACAGATGTCACCCCGGCGCGCTGGGTCAGCCTGGAGCGGACGGCCTCAGCGGCCGAGCCGCACGTCCGCCGGGTTGTCGGCCGCGACGGCGATGCGCTCGCGGTGCAGGTCCGACATGGGCGGGAGCCCGTCGAGCGGGAACCACCGGGCGTCGGTCGACTCGTCGTCGCCGGGCCGCGGGTCACCTGAGACCCAGCGGCAGCGGAGGGTGTGGTCGAGGTACTGCCCCAGGTCGCCGTTGACGTGGGTGACGACACCGGTGGCGGCCACCCAGACCAGCCGCTCCACCTCGGCCACGACGCAGGCCTCCTCCTCGACCTCCCGGACTGCCGTGACGTGGGGGTCCTCGCCCGGGTCGACGATGCCGGTCACGGGGGTCCACCGGCCGTTGTCCGAGCGCTTGACGAGCAGCACCTCGTCGGCGCCCTCCGACCTCCCGCGCAGCACGACCGCCGTGATGCCGGGCATCCAGAGGAGCTCGGTCCCGATCATCGAGCGGAGGTGGACGACGTAGGGAGGGATCGGCATGCCGCCACGCTAGCCGCGCGGTGCCTCGGCCGCCGCGGCGCCCGACCCCACGGGACCCGTGAGATAGCGCTGGATCGCCGGACCCACCAGCCGGGCGACCTCGGCCGGCGGCGCGCTGGCGACGGGGTCGAGCGCGAGGACGTCCCGCACGACCGCCAGCCCAAGCATCTGGCTCGCGACCAGGCCGGCGCGCAACGCGGCCGTCTCGGGCCCCGCGACCTGGGCCACCGCCGGCGTGAGCTGCTCGGTGAAGACCTGCCGCAGCACGTCGACGGCGTCGGGCTCGGTCGCGGCCGAGCGCAGCAGCGTCACCAACGTGTCGTCGCCGCCCTCCCACCGGGCGAGGAAGTGCTCGACGAGCCCGCGCCCCAAGCCTGCTCGCGGGCGACCCGTCAGGTCGGGCAGCCGCAGGTCGAGGTCGACCGCGGCCGCGAAGAGGTCGCGCTTGCTCCCGAAGTAGCGCATCACCATCGAGGGGTCGATCTGCGCGTCAGCCGCGATGGCGCGGATCGTCGCGGACCGGTAGCCGTGCCCGCGGAAGTGCGCCCGAGCCGCCTCGAGGATGCGCTGCCGGGCACGGTCGGACTTCGTCTCCCGCGTGGGCTCGTCGATCATGAGGTCCACGTTAGCCAACACCCGTTGACTTCTGCTGGAGCGCGCCGTACCGTATTTGTCAACAAGTGTTGGCAACAGCGAGGCAGGAGGCACAGCATGGACGCTCGATCGGCAGCACTCGGCACGACGGCCTTCGCCGCGGTCCCGGTGACCATGGGCGGGGTGATCCCCTGGCTCGTCGGTGTCGCCGCTCCCGCTGCCTGGCCGGCGTCGACTCCAGGCACCACGGCCGGCTGGGTCCTCGTGACGCTCGGCATCGCGGGCCTCGCCGAGGCGTTCGTCCGCTTCGCACGCGACGGACTCGGCACGCCCTCCCCCACCGCCCCGACCCAGCACCTCGTCGTGACCGGGCCCTACCGCTACGTGCGCAACCCGATGTACGTCTCCGTGCTGGCCGCCATCGCCGGCCAGGCGTTGCTGTGGCGCAGCAGCGCCGTCCTCGCGTATGCCGTCCTGTTCGTCGTCGCGGTCACCGTCTTCGTCGCCCTCTACGAGGAGCCGACGCTGCGCGAGACGCACGGTGAGGAGTACGACCGCTACGTCGCCACCGTGCCGCGCTGGCTGCCGCGGCCCGGCCGCGTCTGGCCCCGCCCCGGCGCGACCACGCCGGGTCCGGGGCACTGAGCCGGGCGGCATACGCCCTCGGCAGGGGGGCCCACCGGCCGCGTAGGCTGCCCGCCGTGAGCACCGAACGCGCGACCGTCTCCGAGACCTTCGACCCGGCCGAGTGGGACGAGGTCCCGGGCTTCGACCTCACCGACATCACCTACCACCGCCGCCGGGCCGCCCCGGGCCGCCCGCACGCCGAGTCGGGAGTCGTGCGCATCGCCTTCGACCGTCCCGAGGTGCTCAACGCGTTCCGCCCGCACACCGTCGACGAGCTCTACCGCGCCCTCGACCACGCCCGCATGACCCCCGACGTCGGCGTCGTGCTCCTCACCGGCAACGGCCCCAGCCCCAAGGACGGCAAGTGGGCGTTCTGCTCGGGCGGCGACCAGCGCATCCGCGGCCGCTCCGGCTACCAGTACGCCGAGGGTGAGACCGCAGAGACGGTCGACCAGGCGCGGGTGAAGGCCCAGGGCGGTCGCCTGCACATCCTCGAGGTGCAGCGACTCATCCGCACCATGCCCAAAGTCGTCATCGCCGTCGTGAACGGCTGGGCGGCCGGCGGCGGGCACTCGCTCCACGTCGTCTGCGACCTGACGATCGCGAGCCGGGAGCACGCCCGCTTCAAGCAGACCGACGCCGACGTGGGCAGCTTCGACGCCGGCTACGGCAGCGCCTACCTCGCCAAGATGGTCGGCCAGAAGTTCGCCCGCGAGATCTTCTTCCTCGGACGCACCTACTCGGCCGAGGACATGCAACGGATGGGCGCCGTCAACATCGTCGCCGACCACGCCGACCTCGAGGCCGAGGCGCTGCAGGCCGCCACGGAGATCATGGGCAAGAGCCCGCAGGCGCAGCGGATGCTGAAGTTCGCCTTCAACCTCACCGACGACGGCCTCATGGGCCAGCAGGTGTTCGCCGGCGAGGCGACCCGGCTCGCCTACATGACCGACGAGGCGGTCGAGGGCCGCGACCAGTTCCTCGAGAAGCGCGACCCCGACTGGTCGCCGTTCCCCTGGTACTTCTGAGCCGGTACTTCTGAGCTGCTTCCGAGCCGCTTCCGAGCCGCTTCCGAGCCGCTTCCGAGCCGCTTCCGAGCCGCTTCCGAGCTGCTTCCGGGCTGCTTCGGGGCCGGGCGGTCGCCGGCTCAGAGCGAGAGCATCAGCTCGACCGTCGCCTCGACGACCTTCTGCTGCGCCTGCGCCCGCCCGACCGTGGGCGAACCGTCGCCGGGCTGTTCGCCGTAGTCGCCGAAGTAGGAGTGCACGGCCCCGTCGACGCGGGTGTATGCCGTCGTGCGGGGCAGCAGGGCGCGGCTCGCGGCTACGTCGGCCGGGGTGGTGAACGCGTCGCGGGTGCCGCTCACGGAGGCGACCTCGAGGTCGGTGCGCCCCGCCAGCGACTGGTCGGGGTAGGACGCCCACAGCACCAGCCCGCGGACGAGGCCGGGGTGGTCGAGGGCGAAGCGTGCCGCCGCGACGCCGCCGAGGCTGTGGCCGCCCACCGCCCACTCCCGCACCTCGGGATGCTCGTCGACGAAGGACTGTGGCGCCGTCGTCGCGAGCAGGCCGATGTCGAAGGGCGCCTTGACGATGACGACCAGCACCCCCTGCCTCGACACCTGCGACAACATCGGCACGTACGCGCGGGGGTCGACGCGAGCCCCCGGCTGGAACACCAGGCCGCGGGTCGGCGTGGTCCCCTTGGGCGCGATGCTGATCTGGGTCGCCGCGTCCGTGACGCGCACGTCGGCGCCGCCGCCCAGGGCCGACACCGCGGCCGGGGTCGCAGCGAACGGTCGGAGCCAGACCAGCGCGCCGAGCACGGCCACGGTGGCGACCACGCCCACCACCTGCCCGAACACTCGTCTCCAGCGCGGCCGACGGCGGACCCGCCGACGGTCGTCGGCCCTGTCGCGGACGAGCAGGACGACGCCGATGAGCCCGCTGGCGGCGAGTGCGATCACCTGAGCCGGGTTGCCCGACAACAGGATCGACTGGTCGAGCAGGAAGAGGGCGAGTGGGACGACGATCCAGACCACACCGAGCACGACGCCCAGGTGCGTGCGCGATCGCCGGTGGACGACGGCAGCCGAACCCTCGGTCCCCTCGTTGCCACCGACTCCCTCGTCGGCCCCATCGACCCCCTCGAAACCCGCGTCCCCCACGGTCTTCACCGTTCGAGCGTAGCGAGGGGGCGAGGGACGAACCGGTCATCGCCCGGGGCAAGTTCCGGGGCAAGTTCCGACACTTGCCGGACCCGCCGCAGCGGCTTCCGCCGCCGGCCGCCCAGGGCCCACGTGCCGCCCGTCAGCCGTTCCCGGTGTCGGTCCCACCTCCACCACCTCGAGGAGGCAGGATGTTGGGGTGGGACCCAGCGACGAGCGCACCGCCGGCAGCGGACGCCGCGCGCCCGCGAGCGGCAGCGCGCGTGCTCGCGAGCAGGATCCCGGGCGCGGTTCCCGGACGCACCCCAGCGTGCCGGATCCCGATGTGCCGGACACCGATGTGCCGGACACCGATGTGCCGGACACCGATGTCCCGGATGTCGTTGCGCCGAACCCCGATGTGCCTGAGGGCGGCCGCCCTGCGAGCTTCCGCCAGCCGGCCCGCACCACCGCGCTGAACGCGACGCGCGCCGTCGGCCGCGGCCTCGGGCGGGCGGCCGCCGGAACCGCCCGGGCCACGGCCCGCTCCGGCCGGTTCGCGGCGACGAAGGCGCATACCTTCACCCACTCCGGTGGTGCCGGCGAGACCGGCCTCGCCCGCATCACCGAACTCCACGCGAGCCACACCGCCGGCGACACGATCATGACGCTCGCCCTCGCCGGCACCCTGTTCTTCAACCCCCAGACGGCACAGGCCCGCGGCGACGTCGCGACCTTCCTGCTGCTGACGATGGTGCCGTTCGTGCTCGTCGCGCCGCTCATCGGGCCGCTGCTCGACCGCTTCGCCCACGGGCGGCGGTGGGCCATCGGCACGACCCTCGCGCTGCGGGCCTTCCTGTGCTGGGTGCTCGCCGAGGCGGTCAACAACAACAGCAGCTGGCTCTTCCCGGCCGCACTCGGCTGCCTCGTCGCGTCACGGGCCTACAACATCACCCGCGCCGCCGCCGTGCCGCGCCTCCTGCCCGCCGGCACGACTCTCGTCCGGGCCAACTCGCGCGTCTCGATGGCCGGTGTCGTAGGCGCCCTCCTCGGCGGCGTGCTCGGCGGCCTGGGCATGCTCGCCGGGCCGGCGTGGGCCCTGCGCGTGGGCTTTGTCGTCTTCGTCATCGGCACGGTGCAGGCGATCCGGCTGCCATCGCTCGTGGACTCGTCGGTCGGTGAGGTGCCGATCGAGGACACCGCCCCGATCGCGGTGAGAACCGTGCACCGACCTGAGCGACTCGCGCGACCCGACGGCCCCAGCTCGCTCCGGGGCACCCGGCGAGGCTGGACGGAGGACGAAGCCGGACGGCATACGTCCTCGGAGCACGAAACCCTGACGGTGGACTCGCTGGGCCCGCTGGGCCGGTTCCGCCGGCGCAAGCAGGCGATCCCGTGGCCCGTCATGCACGCCATGTGGTCGACCGGTGGCACCCGCGTGCTCACCGGCTTCCTCATCATGTTCATGGCGTTCCTCGCCAAGGAGCACCCGATCGACGGCTTCCGAGGCGAGCTCGTGCTCGCGTTCATCGCCGCGGGCATCGGCGTCGGCAACGCCTTGGGCAGCGTCGTCGGCAACGTCGTGCGTGACCAGCGACCCGAGCGCATCGCGATGGTGTCGGTTCTCGCCGCCACGCTCAGCTGCCTTGCCACCGGTATCTGGTACGGCGTCTGGACCCTCGTCGTGCTCGGTCTCGTGCAGGGCCTGTCGGCGCAGCTCGCGAAGCTCTGCTTCGACGCACTCGTGCAGCGCGAGGTGCCAGAGAACGTGCGCACGTCGGTCTTCGCGTGGTCCGAGACGATGCTGCAGGTGCTGTGGGTCGTCGGTGGCGCGCTGGGCATCGTGCTCCCGCTCAACCCCTACATCGGCTTCCCGGTCTGTGCGGTGGCGCTCGTCTGGACCGTCGTCATGGCTGCCCGACAGCGGCGCCGGGCGACCCCGGCGCGCGCGACGCCCCGGCCTGCTGGCTGACCCGGAGGCTGTGGAGAACTCTCTGACCGTCGGCGCGAGAGCCCGTAGGTTTCGGACCCATGAGCTACGCGATCGACACGCAGGGCACGCGGCGCGTGGGATCCACGTTGCTCACGGCAGGTTCCGGACTCGCAGACTGCGCAAGGGGATTCGCGCGGGCTGGTCGCTCTGCAAAGTTGGGTTGCGGCGACGCCCACCCGGCCCTGTCCGTCTCGCTCGCCGCCTTCGTGGCCAGCCACCTGGCGGCGCTCGAAGCTGCGTCGACGGGCTTTGCTGCACTCGGTGACGCGCTCGACCAGACTGCCCTGGCGGCCGATGCGACCGAGGTCCGTGCCGCGCTGGTCCTCGCGTCGACCGGCGGGCCGACCGGGCTCTCCGGGCCGACGCGCCCAATCCCATGACCCGGGTCGTCGAACGCACCGCCTCGCTTGCCCCTCCGGTCGGAGACCCGGGGGCGATCCGGGCTGCGGCGCGCGAGCTTCGCCGGGTGGCCGCGCGCGGACTCGCGAACGGCGGTCTGGATGCCGCCGCCGCAGCCGAGCTCGCGTTGGTCTGGAACGGCGATGCCGCTACCAGGGCGCGATCCGATCTCGCGGTCCTTGCCGCCCGAACGCGTCGCGTGCTTCCTCGTCTCGGCCACGCTGCCGACGGGCTCGACCGCTTCGCCGGCGCGCTCGAGCGCGCGGCCGGACAGGTGGACGGCCTTCGGCGTCGCGCCGATGACGCGATCGACGAGCACGCCCGCCGCGTGGCCGCCGCGCAGGCCACGACGACAGAACCGACGACGTATGCCGCTGCCGTGGCCCTGGCCGGCCGCGACCGCGACACGGCCCTCAGCTCGGTGCACCGCGCCCTCGGCACGGTCCTCGACGAGCTGAGCGCTGCCGCAGGCCACTGCGCGCGGCGGCTCGACGCGCTGACGGCGGAGGCGTTCACACATCAGCGCGCCTCCGGACTGAGCGTCGGCGCCGCCACGGCTCCGCCGGGGGCCGCGGGTTGCGCTCCGGACGTTCGCGCCTCGTTCATCGGCGACCTGGGGTTCGTCCAGGAGCGCATCGACGTCGCCTCGCGGCCGAGGGTCGGTCACATCGAGGTGCGCGAGCAGCGCCAGTGGTGGGAGGACGCCCTCGAGCACGCGGGTGAGGCCGGGGCGTGGACGTACAACCACACAGCCGTGCCACTGGTGAACGGCGCAGCCGACGTCGGGCAGGCGGTCATCGAGCATCCCGAGGACCTGCTCGAGATCGCCCTCGGGACGGGCGGGATCATCCTCGGCGCAGGGGGCGAGATCGGAGGGACGGTCCTCGACGCCACCGGCGTCGGCCTGGTCGTCGGAGTGCCGCTCAACGTCGCGGCCGCCGCCGTCGCTGCGACCGGCGTCGGTGCTGTGGCCCACGGCGCGACGAGTCTGGGCGAGCACGCCCGCGCCAACGACAACCGCTGGCTCACCGAGGCCGATGCGCCCACCGTGGGTCGTGGAATGGCCGGCGACCCCCTGCCCGACTCGACGCGTCCCGACCTGGCCGGCTCGAACTGGAAGGGACGCGTCTCCGACAACGGCAAGGGCGAGGTCTGGCAGGATCCCGACTCCATCTTCGCGACCAAGGGCTCACCTGAGAACGTCAACTCTATCCGTTTCATGGATCCGAGCTCTGACTACCCACACGGCTACGTGATCTTCTACAACTCGGAGGGCCAGCCACTGACTGCCGAAGGCAAGCCTGGTCCAAGATCGCAAACACACCTTGCCGTTGACGGCGACGGCACGTTCCCCATTCCTGAAGGGTGGTCATGGTGATTCCCGACTTCGCTGGCGACATCGTCATCGCCGTCCGGCACGAGTACGCCGTCGAGCTCTGGACAGAACGCCACTGGGAGTTCCGACTCGCCGGACACACTGTCCTCGAAATCGACGGCCGTGCACCGCAGGCCATCGACAACGACGCTCCTCCCGAGGCAAGGGACACCGACCTCATCCAGAGCCTCGTCGGGCAGACGTTCAACTCAGTTGCTATCTCACCTGAGGGTCGCCTCGACATCAGCCTCGCCGGCGCCCGACTCAGCGTGGACCCGGACGACCGTTGGGAGTCCTGGGAGTTGAGCGGAGCCGGAGGCGCCAAGATCGTGTGCGTCGCAGGAGGGGAGCTGGTGACCTGGGCAGCCATGGAGGAAGGATCATGATCCCTGATTTCACCCGGATGACCGTCTCGCGCGTGCAGCTGGACTGGATGGTCCGGCTCTGGACGAGCGGTGGCGGACAGTTCAATCTCGAAGGCGACGTCTTCGTCACCCACCGAGGCCGGCCTCCCGTCCAGGTCGACATCTCACAGTCCGTCGAGACCCCGCCCAAGGTCCTCGCCGACCTGCTCGGCCAGGAGGTGACCGGTGTGCTGGTCTCACGCACCAACGACCTCGCCATCAATCTCGTCGATGCCCAGGTCTCCTGCCGAGTCGACCCTGCCTACGAGTCGTGGACGATCCACGGCCCCCACCGCGCGATGGTCGTGTGCATGCCCGGTGGGGAGCTCGCCGTCTGGAGTCCACCGTCGGAGGGCCGGTCCTGACCTCGCGGGCATAGGTCCCACGCCACGGACAATGAGGCATACACAGGCGGGGGGCGTCTCCGTTGCGAGGCGAGGCCGCAGGCACAATGGGGTCCATGACGGCGCTGCAGCTGCTCCCGGTGCCCGCCGGACCCGACGTGCTCGACGTGCTGCCCGCTCTGGAGGCCGCCGTGGCCGGTCATTCGCCGGTGCTGCCGTATGCCGCCGCTGACACCCCGCCGTCAGTGCCGTCCCACGACCCGGACGACCTGCCCGACGGACTCGCCGTCGCGATCGGCACGTCCGGCTCCACCGGGCGCCCCAAGCGCGCTCTGCTCACGGCCCAGGGCCTCGAACGCTCTGCGTGGGCCACCCACCAGGTGCTCGGCGGCAGCGGGGCCTGGCTGCTGGCGATGCCTGCACACCACATCGCCGGCCTGCAGGTGCTGCTGCGATCGGTCGCGGCCGGAGTCACGCCCGTGGTCCTCGACCTGCGCGACGGGTTCTCAGCCGACTCCTTCGTGGCAGCGAGCGCCAAGGTGCACCCGAGCGGGCCGGCGCGACGCCGCTACACCTCGCTCGTGCCGACCCAGCTGAGCCGCCTCGTCGACGACCCCGCAGGGCTCGAGGCCCTGTGCCGCTTCGACGGAGTGCTCGTCGGTGGCGCCGCGACACCGAGTGCCCTTGTCGAGCAGGCCCGGCGCCTGGGCGTCAACCTGAACCTGACCTACGGCATGAGCGAGACCGCAGGCGGGTGCGTCTACGACGGGAGTCCGCTGCCCGTGAGCCGCGTCCATGTCGACAACGACCGGCACGTCGTGCTCGGCGGTGACACGGTCGCACACGGCTACCTGGGCGAGCCGGCGCTCAGCCGTGACGCCTTCAGCACCGACCTCGACGGCATCCGCTGGTTCCGCACCGACGACCTCGGCCACTTCGACGACGAAGGCCTGCTCATCATCGACGGCCGCGCCGACGACGTCATCAACACCGGGGGCCTCAAGGTCAACCCCGGCGTCGTCGAGGACGCCATGTCGCGTCACCTCGACGACGTGCTCGATGTCGTCGTCGTCGGCCTGCCCGACGCCGAGTGGGGCGAGTCCGTCTGCGCCGCAGTGACCCTCGTCGACCCGACAGGCCGCCTGACGACCGCACAGGTGCGCGAGCGCCTGCGCGGGATCCTGCCCGACGCCGCACTACCGCGGCGTGTCCTCGTGCTGCCGGCCATCCCGCAGCGGGGTCCGGGCAAGCCCGACCGCACCGCCATCCGACGCGCTGTGCGGGGGTCCGCCTGAGCGGTGGCAAGATGGGGGTGTCCACCCGGTCGACGAAGGAGATCAACGTGCCACGCGTCGTGCTCGTCGCCCTCGTGGTCTTCGCGTCGATCTACGCCTTCGTCGACTGCGTGCAGACCAACAGCCGTCTGGTGCGGATCATGCCGAAGCCCGTCTGGCTGCTCGCGACCCTCGTCCCGGTACTCGGACCGATCTTCTGGCTGGTCGCGGGTCGCAGCGACGCTCGTGGCGGGCCCACACCGCGCGGACCCGGCCGACGGCCACCCGGCCCCCGCGGCCCAGCAGGTCCGCGAGGCCCCGACGACGACCCCGACTTCCTCCGCAAGCTGTAGAAGGACTCCCCCAGACCCCATGGCCACCCTGTCCCAGTGGATCGAGGGCGCTCGTCCACGCACGCTGCCCGCCGCCGTCTCCCCCATCCTCGTCGGCACCGGCGCCGCCTACCAGACCGGTCACGTCGTCTGGGCGTATGCCGTCCTCGCCCTGGTCGTCGCCCTCGCCCTCCAGGTCGGGGTCAACTTCGCGAACGACTACTCCGACGGCATCCGCGGCACCGACGAGGTACGCGTAGGGCCGGTTCGTCTGGTCGGCCAGCGGCTCGCAGCCCCCCGCTCGGTCAAGATCGCGGCGTTCTCGTGCTTATTCTTCGCGGGCCTCATGGGCCTGGCCCTCGTCGGCCTCTCGGGTCTGTGGGTGATGATCCCGATCGGCGCCGCGGCCATCGTCGCGGCCTGGTACTACACCGGCGGCTCCCGGCCCTACGGCTACCTCGGGCTCGGCGAGGTGTTCGTCTTCGTCTTCTTCGGGCTCGTCGCCACCCTCGGCACGATGGCCACCATGACCCCGCCCACCGCCGCGGGCTGGTGGGGCGCCATCGGCGTCGGCGCCCTGTCGTCGGGGATCCTCGTCGCCAACAACCTGCGTGACATCCCCACCGACCGCGAGCACGGCAAGCGCACCCTCGCCGTGCGCATGGGCGAGTCCGGCACCCGCTGGTTCTACGTCTCCCTGATCGCCGTCGCGTTCGTCATGACCGGGCTCGCGACCTTCACCTCGCCCTGGGTCCTGCTCGCGCTGCTGGCCGCGCCGCTCGTGGTCAAGCCGATGCAGGCCGTCGTGGGGCGGGCCACGGGCCGCGGTCTCATCCCGGCCCTGGCTGGCACCGGACAGTTCCTGCTGGCCTGGTCGCTGCTCCTCGCCGTCGGCCTCGTCCTGGGCCGACGCTGACTCCAGCGGTCGAGGTGATCCCTCGCGACCCAGCGCGGCGGCATACCTCGACGGGGGCGTCTCGGTTTCGCTGACGGGGACCCGGCGTGAGTGCCACCGTGGAGAGGTGCACGAGGAGATCGACGTGGTCGTGATCGGCGCCGGGCAGGCCGGTCTCGCGGCCAGCCACGAGCTGGGCCTGCGTGGGGTCGAGCACGTCGTGCTGGAGGCCGAGTCGCCGGGCGCGTCATGGGCGCACCGGTGGGACAGCTTCACCCTCGTCGGCCCGAACCACCTCGTGCTGCTGCCGGGGGCACCCTACGAGGGTGACGACCCCGCCGGCTTCATGTCACGGGAGCAGATCACGCACCACCTGGAGGACTACGCGTCACGCTTGAATGCGGACGTCCGGCACGACACCCCGGTGCGCGCGCTGCGACCCGGCCGGGCGGGTGGCTACGACCTGGAGACCGACCACGGCACCGTGCGCAGCCGCGTGGTGGTCGTGGCGACCGGCGCCTACCAGCGACCGAACCAGCCGGCAGCCGTGCAGTCGCTCCCGTCCGGGCTGACCCGCGTCGACGTCTCGCAGTACCGCAACCCGGCCGGTCTGCCCGACGGCGCGGTGCTCGTCGTCGGCTCCGGGCAGAGCGCCTGCCAGATCGCCGAGGAGCTCGCCGAGGCCGGTCGCGAGGTCGTCATGGCTTGCGGCAGGGCACCGTGGTTCCCGCGGCGCACTGGAGGGCGCGACGTCTTCGAGTGGCTGCTGGACACCCCGTTCTTCGACCACCGCGTGAGCGACCTGCCGACGCCCGCTGCACGTCTCGGTGCCAACCCGCAGGTCAGCGGCCGGGGCGGCGGCCACGACCTCAGCTTCCGCACGCTCGCGGCCCTCGGCGTGCGGCTCGGTGGCCACCTCGTCGGCTCGGACGACACCACCGTGCGGATGGCCCCCGACCTCGAGGCCACGCTCGGGGCCTCGGACGCCGCACACGACTGGCTGCGCGACCTGATCACGGCCAGCTGCGCGCAGAAAGGGCAGGCGTCCCCCGACGTCCCCGATCCTGCGCCGTTCTCGCCACGGCCGGTCGAGAGCGTGCCCGTGAGACACCTCGGGGCCGTGGTCGTGGCCGCGGGCTTCCGTAGCCGCTACACGGAGTGGATCGACGTTCCGGGCCTGGTCGACGAGCAGGGCTTCCCTCGCCACGACGACGGCGAGAGCACCGTGGCGCCCGACCTGCATTTCGTCGGCGTGCACTTCCTCAGGACACGACGCTCGGCCTTGCTCTTCGGTGTCGGCGACGACGCCCGCGCCACCGCCACCCGCATTGCCGGCCGGCTCGGCCTGGCCGGGTGACCCTCAGCGACCGGAGCTGAGCGGGCCCTCGTGCCCGGCGTCCTCGGCGTCCTCAGCCGCCTCGTCGCTCGTCGGGTCGGGCTCCAGGCGGCGGCCCTCGGCCTTCGCCTCGTGCCGCTCGACGAGCTTGGCGGTGATCTCGTCACGCATGCCCCGGAGCAGGATGTAGGAGGCGGCCGCCGACGCCAGGGCGGCAGCGCCGATGAGCAGCGCAGGGCTGTTGCGCAGGCCGATGAGCCAGAACAGCAACAGGAACCCGAAGAAGATCAGGATGCGCAGCAGGGAGTAACGGACCACGGCAGACCCTCAGCCCATGCCGGAGTAGTTGTGCATGCCGACGAAGGTCGACACGAGGTTGACCAGCGTGAAGTTGACGATCACCGCGACGTAGCCGGCGAGGGCGATGTACATCGACTTGCGGTGGTCGACACCGGCCGTGGCCCGACCATGCATGTAGGCCGCGTAGACGGTCCAGATGACGAAGGTCCAGACCTCCTTGGGGTCCCACTGCCAGTAGGCGCCCCACGCCTGCTTGGCCCAGATGGCCCCGGCGATGAGGGTGAAGGTCCAGAGGATGAAGCCGACCATGTTGAGGCTGTAGGCAGTGCGCTCGAGCGACTGTGAGCTCGGCAGCGACTCGATGAAGCTGGGCTTCGCCGGCGGCTTCTCCTCGCGGCGGAGCCGCACGAGGTAGAGCAGGCCGACCGCGGCGGCGATCGTGAAGAACGCGACCGCGATGAAGGCGACGGAGACGTGGATGCCGAGCCAGTACGACTTGAGGGCCGGCATGAGCTCGCCCGCCTCGGTGTAGAGCACGGTGAGGGCGAGCCCGAGGACCAGCAGGATCGGCGTGACGATGAAGACGCCGAGCCACTGCCAGCTGTTGCGCCTGGCGAGCACGCTGTAGGCGGCGCCGACCGCCGCGGCTGCGGCCGTCGCGAACTCGAACATGTTGCCCCACGGTGGGCGGCTCACGGCCAGCCCGCGCATCAGCACCGACGCGACGAGCAGCGCAGTGGCGAGGTAGGTGAGCATCAGGGCGATGCTGCCGCGCTGGCGGCTCTTGAGGCTCTCCTCGAAACCGGGCCCCGCGGCGTACGGCGTCGCGGCGCGCCGCTCGGAGGTCGGAGCCCCCGAGCCGACGAGCACCTGCTCGCGTGCGTCGGCGGTGACGCTCGCGCCGGCCTTGGAGTCGGCCACCTTGGGTGCGCGCGCCGCCAGGTGCCACGTGAAGGCGAGCATGGCGAGCGTGTAGACGATCATCGACGCGTAGAGCGCGGCGTTGGCGTTGGCTGCGAGGTTCACGAGCGGTCGGTCCGTTCTGCAAGGCGGTCGTGCACGCCGGTCGTGATCGCGGTGACGATCGCGGCGAGCCCGGGGTCGGAGTCCTTCGAGAGGCCACCGATGGTGACCACGGTAGTCGGTGTCCCGTCGGCGCCGGGAGGGCCTGCGGCGCCGGCAGCGCCCTCGGCTACGGGGCGCACGCGCACGAAGACGCGTCGGCGCTTGATCGTGAGGCCGAGGATCAGCCCCAGGGTGGCGAGGACGGCGCTGACGAGGCTGATCGGCGCCCCGGGGTCGGTGCGCACCGAGAGCCCGGCGAAGCGCTTCACGCCGTCGAAGGTGATCGAGCCTCGCTCGCCGGGCAGCTGGTAGGTCTGTCCGGGCTTGAGGCGCACCAGCGCCGGCGAGCCGTCGGCCTTGGTCACCTGCTTCATCTGGTCGGTGTTGAGGGTGTAGACCGACTGCGGGGCCCCTCCGGGGAAGAGGTTGCCTTCCCACACCGACAACGCCAGCTCGGGGTTCTTCGTGTCGGGGAAGAGGGAGGCTGGCCCGTTGGCGAAGGTCGGCTCGGCGGTCGGCAGGAAGAAACCCGTGAAGCCGAGCTGTTTCGGCGACGCGGACGGCACCTTGATGACGCCGACCGAGCGGTAGTTGGAGTCCTGGGGCAGGAAGGGCGTCGCCTCGCGGTAGAGCACGGTGCCCTTGGCGTCGCGGACCGTGACGACCGGCGTGTAGCCGTTGCCGAGGAGGAAGATGTCGGCGCCGTCGACGGTGATCGGGTGGTTGACCGAGACGGTCTCGTCGCTGGCCGGCGACGCCGGGTCGCGCTGCAGCCGCGTCTGGGCGTCGAAGAGGCGCGGCGCCCCGAAGCCGCGGCCGGGCGTCTCGTTGAACTCGACGTCGAGCTTGTTCAGCGACAGGACGAAGGGTGGCAGGCTCTCGGTGTCGACCCACGGGCCCGGCGAGAGCGTGTTGTAGGTGCCCGCCGACGAGGCGAACTTGTCGCCCTCGGCGAGGATGATGTCGCCGCGCCAGCCGAGCACGTGGCCGACAGCCATCCCCACGATGATGCCGGTCAGCGCGAGGTGGAACAGCAGGTTGCCGGTCTCGCGGAGGTAGCCGGACTCTCCAGAGATGCTGACGCCGTCGTGCGAGTGGAGCCGGAAACGCTTGCGCCGCAAGGCACCACGGGCGGCCTCGAGCGCCTCGTCGGGCGTCAGCGACGTGGTCACCTCGGCGTGCTCGTCGAGACGGTGCAGTCTCGCCGGGGCCTTCGGCGGGCGCGCTCGCAGGGCCGCGACGTGGACCTTGGTGCGCGGCACGATGCAGCCGACGAGCGAGATGAAGAGCAGCAGGTAGATCGCGGAGAACCACGGCGACGCGTACACGTCGAAGAAGCCGAGGCGGTCGAGCCAGGGGCTCGTGGTCGGGTTCTGGGCGATGTAGTCGGCGACCCGACCGGCGTCGATGTTGCGCTGCGGGAAGATCGAGCCCGGCACGGCTGCGATGGAGAGCAGCAGCAGCAGGAAGAGAGCGGTGCGCATGCTCGTCAGCTGGCGCCAGCCCCACCGCAGCAGGCCGACCGGACCGAGGGGCGGCAGCGTCGGCTCCTGACGGTCGGGCCGCATCCCCTTGCGTATGCGTTGGGTTCCCTGGGTGCCTGACCCGCCCTTCGAGCCCTGCCCAGTAAATGAGTCGGTGGCTGAGTCGGTGGCTGGGTCGGTGGCTGGGTCGGTGGCTGGGTCGGTGGCTGGGTCGGTGGCTGAGTCGGTCGCTGAGTCGGTCGCTGAGTTGGTGACCGGGTTCGTGTCGGTGCTCACCTCAGATCGCCACCTGGAAGCCGTTGACGAGGCGCACCTGCAGCCAGACCACGACGGTCTCCCACACCCCGGTCAGCATGAGCAGTCCGACGACGACGAGCAGCAGGCCACCGACGCTCTGGAGCGCACGGCGGTGGCGCCGCAACCAGTCGCTCGCGCGACCGGCCCGCTCCCAGAGTGCCGCCATGAGCACGAACGGCAGTCCGAGCCCGATCGAGTAGACGGCCGCAAGCGCCAGGCCCCGGCCGATCGACCCGGACTCGGCCGAGATCGGGGCCGCCATCGCCTGGATCGCGCCGAGGGTCGGCCCCATGCACGGCGACCAGCCGACCGCGAAGGCGGCGCCCAGCAGCGGCGCCCCGGCGAGTCCGGCGCGCGGTCGCCAGCTCACCGGCACGGCATACGACCGGCCCACGCCGAGGAACAGGACGCCCATGACCAGGACGACAGCGCCGCCCACCCGGAGCAGGGCGCTCTGGTGCTCACGGAACGCGAGGCCCACCGCCGAGACCGCCGCGGCCGCGATGAGGAAGACGATGGTGAAGCCCAGCACGAAGAGCAGTGCGCCGAGGACGAGACGCCCCCGCGAGCGCTTCTCGAGCGACACGTCGGACAGGCCGGTCACGTAGCCGAGGAAGCCGGGGACGAGGGGCAGCACGCAGGGCGACGCGAACGAGACGAAGCCGGCCACGAGAGCGACGGCCGCCGCGACGAGCAGCGAACCGGTGGCGATCTCGGCGCCCACGGCGACTCAGGCCTTCCCGGTCAGGACGTCGTCGACGAGTCCGAGGAGGGTCGTCGTCGAGACCGGCCCCGAGACGCGGGCGGCGATGCGGGCCTCGCCGTCGAGCACGAGCGTCGTCGGGGTGGCCGACGCCTTGCCCTGGAGGGCGAGCAGCGGCACGCCGCCGTCGTACGCCAGCGAGGAGTAGGTGACCTTGTTGGCCGTCTGGAAGGCGAGGCCGGTCTCGGCGCCTTCGAGCTTGTCGAGGCCGATGAACTCGACCTTCTTGCCCTTGGCCCGAACTGTCTCCCACGCCTTCTGCAGTGCCGGAGTCTCCTCGATGCACGGCGGGCACCACGAGCCCCAGACGCTGACGACGAGCACCGTGCCGGCCCGCTCCGCGATGTCCCAGGGCTTGCCCTCGAGGGTGGTGCCGCGGAGGCGCACCGGCTCGCCACGCTCGGCGACGGGCACCTGCTCGATGGAGCCGTCACCGGCGACGTAGCCCTTGCGGTCACCCGAGCGGGCCTGGTCGGCGACGGAGTTCGGGTCGGACGAGCAGGCTGCGGCGAACGTCGCGAGGCCCCCCGCCATGGCGACGGCGCCCCAACGCAGCGCGGTGCGTCGGTCGACGTTCGGCATCAGGCGCCCACGCTCTTGCTCGCCTTCGCGAGCAGCTCGGCGGCCGGCTCGGAGTACGCGATCGAGGCGAGCTCGTCGCCCTGGTAGGTCAGCGACGTGAGCGAGGCCAGGGTGCACTCGCGCTTGCGAGGGTCGTGCCAGAGTCGGCGTCCCTCGAGCTTGTTGCGCACGGTCCAGACGGGCAGCTGGTGACTGACGATGACGGCCTCGTGACCGCGTGCCGCGTCGCGCGCGTCGGCGATGGCGGCGAGCATGCGGGCCGCGATCTCTTCGTAGGGCTCACCCCACGAGGGCTTCGTGATGTCGCGGAACAGGTGCCAGTTGCGCGGGTGGAAGAGCTCGCCGGCGCTCGTGCCGCGGCCCTCGAACCGGTTCTCGGACTCGATGACGCGTGCGTCGGAGTGCACCTCGACGTCGTGGTCGGCCGCGATCGGGGCGGCGGTCTCCTGCGCCCGCTCGAGCGGCGAGGCAACGACGTGGGTGATGTCGTTGGTCTGGAGGTGAGCCGCGACGAGGTGAGCCATCTCGGCGCCGAGGGCGGAGAGGTGGAAGCCGTCGAGGCGCCCGTAGAGCACGCCGTGCGGGTTGTGGACCTCACCGTGTCGCATGAGGTGCACGACCGTGAGGTCGTCGGCACGCGCCGCTGCCCCGCCCGTGCTCTGACCCATGGGCGACAGTCTCTCAAACGTCATGCTCAGGACCGAATCCGCACCCACTCTTGTGCACCCCCTGTGACCCGTTCCACGAATCGCGGTGCGCGGGGGCTGTACGGATGGGGCACCCACGCGCTGTGAGTTGCGGCCCCTGACCGGGCGCCGACAGCTGCCGGCACCCGGACGTCCCGCTGGCGGGCATGGCGGTGGCCCCGCCGGCTTGGGGCGGGGTGCGGGGCGGGGTCATCTGGTGTGCCAGGTGACGCCGGTCGCAGTGACGGTCGCGGTCAGGTCGTGCTCGTGGACGTGGGTGTGGTGCTTCGGGCACAGCAGTGCCCCGTTGGTCAGGTCGGTCCTGCCGCCGCGGTGCCAGGGCAGCACGTGGTGGGCCTCGCACCAGGTCGCCGGGACGGTGCAGCCGGTGAAGCTGCAGCCCTGGTCGCGGGCGATCAACGCCAGGCGCTGGCTGTAGGTGAACAGCCGCTGCCCGCGGCCCACATCCAGGGGTGCGCCGTCACGGCCGAGCACCATCGGGATGATCTCGGCCTCGCACGCCATCCGGCGCACCACCGACGGCGAGAGCACCTCGCCGGTCAGGGTCGTTCCGGCGCCCGTCACGGACGCGATCGGGTCGACATCGGCGGTGAGGGTGTCGTAGTCGATGAGGACGATCACCTTGGCCTTGTCGGTGACCGCGACACCCGGTGCGGCCGCGACCCCTCGCTGCACGATCGCGAGCAGCGCGTCCATCCGGCGCCGGGCCGCGGTGCGCTCGTCGGTGGCGTCGGTGGCGACGATACGGCCCGTCTCGTCCTTGTCCGGGCGCGGGGCCGACAGCGGGTCGATCGCGGCCTTGAGGACCGCCGCGCCCTCCGGGTCGAGCATCCCGCGCAGCCCGACCATGCCGGTCGCGGTGGGCTGGGTGAACCACAGGCCGCGTGCCGCGCGGCGGCCCCGGTCGAGGCGGTCCTGATCGTGCGGTGGCCGGACCTGCTCGGTGTGGTGGCGCACCAGCCGGGCCAGCTCCTCAGCCCGCAACCGCCCCGCCTGCCCGGTCAGGTCGGCCAGCGCCGTCTGCAGGTCGTCCGGGTCGGCGACCGGGGCGACGCGCTGCTCGAACTCGATGACCTGGGCCGCATTGGCCACGGTGACCTGCTGGGTCGCGACCAGCATCCGCAACCTGGCCCACCGCGCCTGCGCCAACGCGGCGCCGACCGTGACGAACGCCGTCGCCTGGCCCGCGGTCAGGCTCGGGTCGTGCGCCCGCAGCCAGTCGGTGTGCGAGAGCCCACCAGGCGCCTGCACGCCACGCGAGACCAGCTCGGACACCAGCGTCACCAGCGTGACCTCCAACCCGCGCCGCTGCTGAGCCACCCGTTCCGTCGCCGCGAGCAGGTCGACCTCACCGTGCGACCGCAGCCCGACGCCGAGGCTCGCCTCGATGGTGATCACGTCCGCCGCGGCGTCGTTCCTCGCCGCCGCGCCGGCCTGCGTGCGGGCCTCGATGTGCTCTTCGACGGACTCGATCCAGGCGGGGTCGTTGACCATCTGCTCGTAGCCGGCGGTGTCGAGCCACCGCATCTCGAGCAGGTCGACCGACTCGAGCTGCTCCATCGACAGCCCGGCCCAGGCTCCACCCGGCTTCGAGGCCGGCCGCGCCTCAGGCGCCACCCGCCCCGCCCTGACCCGGCCCCGCGCAGACCCGACCGACGGCGGCGACGGCTGCGACGGCGGCGACGGCTGCGACGGCTGCGACGGTTGCGACGGCTGCGACGGCTGCGACGGCTGCGACGGCATACGCCCCGAGAACTGCTCCCAGAAACCAGGCTCGGACGCGCCACCGGCGGCGCGCTGTCGCGCCTCCAGGTCGGCGAGCCGGCCCCGGAGGAGCTCGAGCGTCGACAGGTCTGCTGCCATGAGTCGAACATATCTTCGACCACCGACAGCGGCCCCGACTCGCTCCCCGGATGAGGCGGCCGTCGAGGGCGAGGCCGACCTACACTCGCGACCGTGTCGTGGTCACTCTGGTTCACCCTCGTCGCCGCCGGGACGCTGATCTCGTTCACGCCCGGTGCGGGCGCGATCAACACCATGGCCAACTCCCTGGGCTCGGGCTGGACCCGCTCCATCTGGGGGATCCTCGGGCAGCAGGTGGCCCTGCTGGCCCACATCGTCGTCGTCGCGGCGGGCGTCGGACTGCTCGTCGCCGGTTCGCCCCTGCTGTTCAACGTCATCCGCTACGCCGGCGCCGCGTACCTCGTGTTCCTGGGCGTGCGGCAGTACCGCTCGCGCGCAGCGGCCGCGAAGGTGGGTGAGCTGCGGCGCGAGTCGGCCGGGTCGATGTTCCGCCGCGGGCTGCTCGTCAACCTGACCAACCCGAAGGCCGTCGTCTTCTTCCTCGCCTTCACCCCGCAGTTCGTCCGCCCCGAGCAACCGCTGCTGACCCAGTACGCGGTTCTCGCCGCCACCATCGTGGCCGTCGACGTGGTCGTCATGTGGTTCTTCTTCGCCGCCGCGGCGCGCGGGCTGGGCCGCCTGACGCAGCGCGAGTCGGGACAGCGCACCCTCAACCGCGTCTTCGGCGGACTCTTCGTCGGGGTCGGGGTCCTGCTCGCGGCCGTCCACTAGGTCGCAGGCCCGCCGGCGGACCTGACGATGGCGCCACCCGTTCGGGTGACGCCATCGCAAGCGGCGTAGGTCGGCCGAGTCAGACCATCTCGGGCACGTCGAGGTGCGCGATGGCGAGCGTGAACTCGCCGACCTCCGTGATGCGCGTGCCAGTGTCGGCCGCGAGGTCCGCGCGCAGGCCCATGGCCGCGTTGCGGGTCGTCATCATCGCCTCGGTCGAGTCGTACGTCGCTGTGACGCAGGCCCGCCCGGACGCACGGTCGACGAACATGCTGGCGCTGCAGAAGCCCTCGAGCTGCTCGACGCGGGGCATGATCCCCATCCGGAACGAGTCCATGACTCGGTCGATCGAGGCCGGGTCGGACTCCGTCCACGTGATACGGGCGCAGCAGCCGTCGGCGGCCCGGTGGTCGCGGTGCAGGTAGGCGATCTCCCACTCGGCGACCGTCGCCTCGCCCCCGAGCAGCTCCGCGGCCTGGGTGCGCAGCGGCTCGACCATGGACGCGGTCGCGCGCATCGCGTCCTCGTCACGCCAGGCGGTCGTCACGATGCAGCGGCCGCTCGTGCGGTCGGCCACCATGGACAGCCCGATGCACCCGTCCATCGCCCTGACCTTCGGCATCACCACGTCCTGCACGTGCGCGATTCCGGTCTCGATCATGCCGGGACGGCCCATGACCGTCGTGGAACGTGCGTGCACGGCCCACCTCCCTCGCTCGAGGCAGCGCCCGGACGGCGCCGCCGTCACCGTCCAGACTCCTCCCCCGGGCCCGCGCCGACAATGCCCCGACGCCCCCTCGACAGGCCGATTGCGTATGCCGTCGGGCGCGGTCCCAGCAGGCGCGGCGGTTCGCCCGGTCGGCTCAGTCGGGAGTGCCCGCGGCCCGGGCCGCGGCCGGCAGGGCACCGATGACGTGCTCGAGCGCCTCGTCGTCGTGCGAGGCGGACACGAACCACGACTCGAAGGCGCTCGGGGGCAGGTGCACGCCCTGGGACAGCATCGAGTGGAAGAACCGGCGGAAGGCGGCCGTGTCCTGGTCCTTGGCGTCGTCGTAGTCGGTCACGGCGCCGTCGCGGAAGAAGACGGAGAACATCGAGCCCGCCCACTGGATGGTGTGCGGCACCGAGGCCGCCGTCAGCTCGCGCGTGGCGGCGTCGGCGATGGTGTGCGCGACGGTGTCGAGGCGCTCGTAGACCGCAGGCGTGCAGCCCTGCAGCGTGGCGAGGCCGGCGGCGGACGCGACAGGGTTACCCGAGAGCGTGCCGGCCTGGTAGACGGGACCCTGCGGCGCCAGCAGCGCCATGACGTCGGCCCGGCCTCCGAAGGCCGCCGTCGGGAAGCCGCCGCCCATCACCTTGCCGAAGGTGAACAGGTCGGGCGACCCTGCGGCATACGGCCCCTCGAGTCCGTAGAACCCGGAGGCGCTGCAGCGGAACCCCGTCATCACCTCGTCGGACACGAGCAGCGCTCCGTGCGCCTTGGTCACCCGCAGCAGGCCCTCGGTGAAGCCCGGAGCGGGCGGCACGACGCCCATGTTGCCGGGGGCCGCCTCGGTGATGACGGCCGCGATCTCGTGGCCGCGCTCGGCGAACGCCGCCTCGACTGCTGCCAGGTCGTTGTAGGGCAGCACGATCGTCTCGCCGGCGCTCGAGCGGGGCACGCCGGCCGAGTCGGGCAGGGCGAAGGTGGCGACCCCCGACCCGGCCGACGCGAGCAGCGCGTCGACGTGGCCGTGGTAGCAGCCGGCGAACTTCACGATGACGTCGCGCCCGGTGAACCCACGCGCGAGACGGATGGCGGACATCGTCGCCTCGGTGCCCGAGTTGACCAGGCGCACCTGCTCGACCGGCTCGACCCTCGCGACGATCTCCTCGGCCAGAAGGACCTCGTTCTCAGACGGCGTGCCGAACGAGAAGCCGCGCGCTGCGGCCTTGTTCACGGCGGCGAGGACGTCGGGGTGCGCGTGCCCGAGGATCATCGGACCCCACGAGCAGATGAGGTCGACATAGCGCTTGCCGTCGGCGTCGGTGAGCCACGGGCCCGACCCGCTCGACATGAAGCGCGGCGTGCCACCGACGGCGCGGAACGCGCGCACCGGTGAGTTGACGCCTCCGGGGATCACCTGGCTCGCCCTCGCGAGGAGCGCGGCGGACGCCGGGGCATCGGGGCTGGTCTGGACGGGAGCGGGCTGCGAGCTCATGGGCCCCATCCTCTCAACACCGACGCACGCGTACGCCGTGGGCCCGTCGAGCTGTCGGCTCAGCGGCCGCTGACGCCGTCGGGGTCGAGGTGGTCGCGCACGATGGCCATGGCGTCGCCGATGGCGGCGAACTGCTTCGGCGTCATGATGTCGACGAGGTTGTCGCGAACGCTCTGGACGTGGACGCGGGAGATCTCGCCGACCGCGGCCAGGCCCCCGGTGGTCAGCACGAGCTCGACACCACGCCGGTCGTCGGCGCACTGCTCACGCGTGACCCACCCGCGGTCCTCGAGCCGCTTCGCGGTGTGGGTGAGGCGGCTGCGCGACTGGACGACCATCGCGGCCAGCTCTGACATGCGCAGGCGGTGGTTCGCGCTCTCGGAGAGCATCGAGATGATCTCGTACTCGCTCAGCTGCAGCCCGGCGTCACCCAGCGCGTCGTCCAGCGCCTGCTCGAGCAGCCGGGTCCCGCGCAGGATGGCACGCCACGACGCCTGTTCGGCATCACTGAGCCACTGCACGCCGTCATCCCCTGTACCTGCCATGTCAACCTCCTGCGACGTACCAGATGGTAGTGGTCTCAGGCGATCCAGTCCGGCACGTCGAGCGCGAAGTACGTGAGGATGACCTGCGCGCCGGCCCGGCGGATCGAGGTCAGCGACTCGAGAGCCGTCGCGCGCAGGTCGATCCAGCCGTTGGCGGCGGCCGCCTGGATCATGGAGTATTCCCCCGACACCTGGTAGGCGGCGACCGGCACCGACGACCGCTCGGCGGCGGCCGCGACGACGTCGAGGTAGGACATCGCGGGCTTGACCATCACCATGTCGGCGCCCTCGGCGATGTCGAGGTCGATCTCGCGCAACGACTCGACGACGTTGGCGGGGTCCTGCTGGTAGGTGCGGCGGTCGCCCTGGAGGCTCGACTGGACGGCCTCGCGGAACGGGCCGAAGAACGCGGAGGCGTACTTCGCGGCATACGCGAGGATGACGGCGTCGGTGAGGCCCTCGGCGTCGAGCGCCTCGCGGATGACGGCGACCTGACCGTCCATCATGCCGCTCGGCGCGACGACGTGGGCGCCGGCGCGCGCCTGCGCGACGGACATCTGCGCATAGAGCTCGTTCGTCGCGTCGTTGTCGACCCGGCCCTGCTCGTCGAGGACGCCGCAGTGGCCGTGGTCGGTGAACTCGTCGAGGCACGTGTCGGCCATGACGACGAGGTCGTCGCCGACGGCGTCGCGTACGGCGCGCAGCGCGACGTTGAGGATGCCGTCGGGGTCGACGGCGCCCGAGCCGGTGGCGTCCTTCTCGACGGGCACGCCGAAGAGCATGATGCCGCCGAGGCCCTTGGCCACGCACTGCCGCGCCACGTCGACGACGCCTGCGAGCGTGTGCTGCTGGACGCCGGGCATGCTCTCGATCGCACGCGGCTCGGTCAGTCCCTCGCCCACGAAGACCGGGAGCACCAGGTCGCGCGGGTGCAGCCGGGTCTCGGCGACGAGGGACCGCAGGACCGCGGTCTGGCGGAGCCGACGGGGACGCTCGATCATCGGCGGACCGTCAGCGGGCGCGGCGGCGCGAGGCCGGACGCTTGTCGCTGGGTCGCTGGACGGGCTGGCCCGCCTCTGCTGCAGCAACGGCGAGGCCCACGCCGTGACCGGCGAGGGCGTCGACGAGGCTCACGGCCGAGGCCTCCGGCGCGAGCACGTCGACGCGCAGCCCATGCTCCTGCGCCGTCTTGGCCGTGGCCGGTCCGATGCAGGCGACCACCGTTGCGGCGTGGGGCTTTCCGGCGATGCCGACGAGGTTGCGCACCGTCGAGCTCGACGTGAAGACGACGGCGTCGTAGTCGCCGCCCTTGATCGCGTCGCGGATGGCGGCTGCCGGCGGAGCGGCCCGCACCGTGCGGTACGCGGTGACGTCGTCGACCTCCCAGCCCATCTCGCGCAGCCCGGCGACCAGCGTCTCGGTGGCGATGTCGGCCCGGGGCAGCAGGACCCGGTTGATCGGGTCGAGCACCTCGTCGAACTCGGGCCACACCTCGAGCAGGCCCGCGGCCGAGTGCTCACCGGTGGGCACGAGGTCGGGGTTGATGCCCCACTCGCGCAGCGCGTCGGCCGTGACGCCGCCGACGGCTGCGACCTTGAGCCCGGCGAAGGCGCGGGCGTCGAGGCCGAACTCCTCGAAGCGCTCACGGACGGCGCGGACCGCGTTCACGGAGGTGAAGCCGATCCACTCGTAGCGACCGGTGACGAGGCCCTTGACGGCCTTCTCCATCTGCTGAGGCGTGCGCGGCGGCTCGACCGAGATCGTCGGGACGACGTCGGCCGTGGCCCCGTAGCCGGCGAGCCGGTCGACCATCGGGCCTGCCTGGGCCTGGGTGCGCGGCACGAGGACCTTCCACCCGAAGAGCGGCTTGTTCTCGAACCACGAGAACTCCTCGCGCAGGCCGACGTTCGGCGACACGACGGCGAGGGAGACCTCGAGGGGCTCCTTGCCGGCGAACACGGTGTCGACCTCGCCCAGGGTCGTCGCGACGGACGACTGGCGCACGGTGGTGGCGTTGGCCGAGAGGACCACGAGAGCCTCGGCGGTGCGGCCGGCGGCCAGCAGCCCGGCCAGCGCGGCCCGCATGCCGTCGGTGCCGCCGAGCAGCACGAGGCTGTCGTCGTCGGCGGTGTAGGCCGACCAGTCGAGGCCCGGGCGGTCGACGCCGACGACGTGCACGGCGCCGGTCGACTTCGAGGTCAGCGGCACACCGGCATACGTCGGTCCGGCGGTGAGCGCGGAGACCCCGGGCACGACGTCGAAGGTGATGCCGGCCTTGCGGCAGGCGCGCGCCTCCTCGACGAGGCCGTTGAAGGTCGCCGGGTCGCCGTCCATGAGGCGCACGACGAGGCCGTTCGGCCCCACGGACTTCGCGGCCTTGACGACGAGCTTGGCGCGCACGGCCTGGGTCAGCTCCTGACCCTGCTCGCCGTGACCCGCGTCGACGATCTCGACGTCGGGCCGGGCGTGCTCGAGCACGACGTCGTCACGGGCGATGCGGTCGGTCACGACGACGTCGGCAGCGGCGAGCAGGTCGCGGCCGCGCAACGTCATCAGGCCGGGGTCACCGGGACCGGACCCGACGAAGGCGACACGAGCTGGCGTCGTCGCGTGGGTGGGATTCGAGGCCGTCTGCTCGGACGGCTGGCGGGAAGGAGTCACGAAACTTGCTCCGGTTGGTGTGGGGCGTGGTCTGGTGCGGGTCCAGCTGACGATGAGACCTGGAGGTCGGCGGCGCCGTCCTCGAGAAGGATGTGCGCGAGTCGGGACCCGAGGGCCGCCGGCTCGTCATAACGGCCCACGAGCGAGCGGCGGAGCTCGACCGAGCCGTCCTCGCTGCCGGCGAAGGCGCGCAGCGACAGCTCGAGGCCCTCGTCGCCCTCGACGACCTCGGCGAGCGCACCCACGGGTGCGGTGCAGCCCGCCTCGAGGGTCGAGAGCAGCGAACGCTCGGCGAGCACGCAGGCTCGGGTGTCGGCGTCGTCGAGCACGGAGACCGCGGCGACGACGTCGGCCCGGTCGGACCGGCACTCGACGGCGAGAGCCCCCTGGCCCGGCGCCGGAAGCATCTGGATCGGGTCGATCACCTCGGTCGCCTCGTCGAGACGGCCGAGCCGGGAGAGGCCGGCACGGGCGAGGACGACCGCGTCGAGCTTGCCGGAGGTGACGAAACCGATTCTCGTGCCGACGTTTCCGCGGATCGGACGGATGTCGAGTCCGAGCCCCAGGGCTGCGAGCTGCGCGGTGCGCCGCGGAGAGCCGGTTCCGACGACCGAGCCGGCCGGCAGCTCGCCGAGCGTGAGACCTTCGCGCGCGACGAGCACGTCGCGGCTGTCCTCGCGGACCGGCACGGCGGCGATGACGAGCCCCGGCTCGGGCGTCGTGGGGAGGTCCTTGAGTGAGTGCACGGCGACGTCGATGCGACCGTCGAGCAAGGCGTGGCGGATCGCAGCGGCGAAGACACCGGTGCCGCCGATGGCGGTGAGCAGCTCGCCCGAGACGTCACCCTCGGTCGTGATCTCGACCATCTCCACCTCGTGACCGGCCGCGCGCAGCCGGTCGGCCACCCAGCCGGACTGGGTGGTGGCGAGGGCGGAGCGACGGGTGCCGAGACGCAGGGCGGTCATGACTGCCCCCGCTTCGGTGGGGTCGACACGTTGGCGACGTCCTTGGGCTCGAGGTCGAAGAGCTCGCGCAGGGCGGCAGCGTAGTCGTCGCCGCTGCCCTCCATCGCGAACTCCTTGACGCGCTTGGTGGGCGTGTGGAGCAGCTTCTCGACGATGCGGTGGACGGCGAGGCCGACCTCCGCTCGGGTCGTCTCGTCGAGTCCGGGCAGGCGCTGGTCGAGACGGTCCATCTCGGACGCGACCAGGTCTGCTGCGCGGGCGCGGAGCGCTGCCACCGTGGGAGCCACGGACTTCTCCATGCGACGGGTGAGGTAGTCGGCGACCTCGCCCGTGACGAGGTCTTGCACGCGGACGACCTGGGTGGTGTCGGCGCGGCCCTCGAGGAGCAGGCCGAGCGCCTGCAGGTCGATGAGCGTCACGCCGGGCACGGGAACGTGCCACGTCTCGACCGGCTCGACGTCGCGCGGCAGGGCGAGGTCGATGACGACCTGCCGCCGACCGCCGCGCCGGGTCGCGCCGGCAGCGAGCAGGTCGGCCGTGATGATGTGGCCGACCGCGCCGGTGCAGGTGATGACGAGGTCGCTCTCGGCCACGACGTCGCCCAGGTCGCTCCACGGGCGTGGCGTGCCCGAGGTGTCCTCGGCGAGACGCTCGGCGCGCTCGGGAGTGCGGTTGACGATGGTCAGCGACCGGACGCCGGCCCGCGCAGCCGTCGCTGCCGCGAGGCCGCTCATGCCCCCGGCGCCGATGACCGCGGCGGCCGTGTGCTCGAGCGGGCCGAGCACGGCGGCCGCCTCCTCGAGCGCGATCTGCACGAGCGAGACGCTGTGCTGGTCGATGTCGGTGTCGGTGTGGGCCCGCTTGCCGACCCGCAGTGCCCCCTGGAAGAGGGCGTTGAGGATCTCGCCCACCTGGCCGCGGTGCTGGGCCCCGGCGAGGGCGTCGCGCATCTGGCCCAGGACCTGCGCCTCGCCGACGGCCATCGAGTCGAGGCCGCAGGCGACCGTGAAGGCGTGGGCGACGGCGGCGTCGTCATAGCGGACGTAGAGGTGGTCGGCCAGTGCCTCGGCCCGCGCGGCCAGGGCGTCGGCGGGGTCGCCCGGGGGCAGCTCGGCGGGCTCGCGCAGGCCCTCGGGCTCCTCGATGCCGGCCGCGAGGGCGAGCGCCTCGCCGATGGCGGCGACGGCCGGGTGGAAGGCCGGAACGGACGCGTAGACCTCGAGGCGGTTGCACGTGGAGAGCACGACGGCCTCGGTGGCCGTGGCCGACCCCAGCACCGACGACGCGATGGCCTCGGCCCGGTCGGGGCGCTCCGACAGCGCTTCGAGCACCGACAGCGGCGCGGTGTGGTGGGACAGTCCGATGACGAGCAGGCTCACGGGGCCACCACCGCCGACCTGAGGTCGCCCGTGGCGAGCGACTTGCGCTGGGCGTGGAAGGCGAGGATCTGCAGCTCCGTGGAGAGGTCGACCCGGCGTACGTCCACGCCGTCGGGCACCGAGAGCACCGCCGGCGCGAAGTTGAGGATCGAGCTGATGCCCGCACCCACGAGGGCGTCGCAGACGGCCTGGGCCGCGGGGGCCGGCGTCGCGATGACACCGATGGCGATGGGGTCGACCTGGTGGTGGTCGACGAGCTCGCGGAGCGGGCGGATGCGCACCCCGACGACGCGCTCGTCGGTCAGGGCAGGGTCGTCGTCGTAGAGACCGACGATGCGAAATCCCTTGGTGACGAAGCCGGAGTAGGAGGCGAGCGCGTGACCGAGGTTTCCCATGCCGACGATCGCGACCGGCCAGTCCTCGGTGAGACCGAGTGCCCGGGAGATCTCGAGGGCGAGCGTCTCGACGTCGTAGCCGACACCGCGCACGCCGTAGGAGCCGAGGTGGCTGAGGTCCTTGCGCAGCTGGGCGGAGCGCACTCCGACCTCGGCGGCGAGCTCTTCGGACGAGACCGACAGGACGCCGTCCTCAGCGAGGCGCGAGAGCGTCCGAAGGTACTCGGGGAGCCGCGCGACGGTCGCGTCGGGAATCTCTCGACGCAGTGCAGGGTCGGCGGACACGCTTGCTCACCGGCTCCTCTCAGCGAGGCGTTCGGGCACGGGTTCGAGCCGAACGCGGAGCACGTGGGGACCTGTTCAGGCTAGACGTTTGTGAAGCCATGCACAAAGTTGACTTTCGGGGACTTACCACGGCATGGGACGCGACCTCGAGGCAGGTCGTGCCGAACCGCTCGCCAACGAGCCTGCCGGGGCTGCACGCTCCGTGACCGTCAGCGCAGGGCCGCGCGCAGCCGGGCCTCGTCGACCCGCCAGAAGTCGTGGCGCCGCCCGTCGACGAAGGTCACCGGGATCTGCTCGGCGTAGCGGCGCAGCAGCTCGGGGTCGTCGTCGACCGACCGCTCCGCCCACGACACCCCCAGCTCGCCGGTGACCCGGACCACGACCTCGCGTGCCGCGTCGCACAGGTGGCAACCGGGTCGGCCCAGCAGGACGACTCGCGGCTCGCCCTCGACCGCAGGCTGATCGCTCGTCATGGCCCAACTCTAGGCCGGTCCGGCTGCCGCGGGGCCGTCTCCGTCCGGGACGCGTGGGGCGCGAACGTACCCGTGAGTAGGTTTTGCGCCACAAAAGGCGATCGAACTCCCGGTTTCGGCCCCGGTCCGACAGACTGTCTCCAATGCGCTCGAACAGGACGTCGGCCCGCCGACCCGCCCCTGTCTCCGCGCCGCGGACGATCCCGGCGATGGTGTCGGTCCCGCCTGCCCTCGCGCCTTCGCTGCCCACCTGGCGGGCCGCGCTCGACGCGATCTGGGCGTCCCTCGCCAACGACAGCGCAGCACCGTCCCAGGTGGGACCGCCGACGGGTCCGCTCGGCCCGCGGCGCGTGCACCCGGAGCGTGACGCCGCTGACCAGGCCCGCATCGCCGCTCTCGTCGAGCTGGCCCAGGGTGGCGACAAGGAGGCCTTCGCGCAGCTCTACGACAGCTACGTCGACACGGTCTTCCGCTACGTGCTCGTGCGGGTGGCCAACCGGTCCCTCGCCGAGGACCTCACCTCCGAGACCTTCCTGCGGGCCATGCGTCGCATCGACTCCTTCACCTGGCAGGGCAAGGACATCGCGGCGTGGTTCGTCACCATCGCGCGGAACCTCATCGCCGACCACGTGAAGTCGGCGAAGTTCCGCTTCGAGGTCGCGACAGCCGACATGCGCGACGCCGACGAACGAGTCGACGCCCCCGACACCGAGGTGCTCACACGGCTGCGCGACGAGCGTCTGGTCGAGGCGATCAAGGGCCTCGGCCCCGACCAGGCCGAGTGCATCACGCTGCGCTTCCTCCAGGGCCTCAGCCTCGCCGACACCGCCAAGGTGATCGGCAAGTCGGAAGGGGCCGTCAAGCAGCTCCAGCTGCGAGCCACCCGCGCCCTGCGCAAGTCGCTCGAAGGAGTCGAGCTGTGAAAGGCGTAACCCCACCGACACCAGCGTCGTTCTCACGGCGTAGGGACGGTGCGTGTGGGCCCGGACCGACGCTCGGCGCGCCGACCGGCGCGACCGCGGATCGCGTGAACGCAGGCGGCTCGATGGCAGCGACGAACGTGCTGGAGCCCCTGACGAGCAACCTGCACGACCCACCCCTCGCCGTCGAACCCGAGGTATGCCGTGTCGCGGCAGGCCTGCTCGGACCCCGGGGACCGGCGTCCAGGCACCGCACGCCCTGACGGGCGCGACCCCGTACACCAGCACCAGCACCAGCACCAGCACCACAGAACCAGCTGACCAGCACCCGAGACCGAAGGAGGGGACCATGGACCTCGGCGCCAACGCCGACGGCGAGCTGCTGCAGCGCGCTCTCGACGGCGAGCGGGTCACCGACCCCGGCATCCTCGAGCTCGTCGCCGTGCTCCACGCCGTCCAGTCGGTCGACCAGGCGGGGCTCGCCCCTCGGGCCGAGTTCGTCTCCGACCTGCGGGCCAGGCTCCTCGCCGACGACGCCACGACGGTGGTCCCGCTCGTGCCGGTCCCTGCCGACGTCGACGCCCCCACCGACGCTGCGACCGGCGCCCCCGACACCGATGCCGGTGTCGGTGTCGGCGTCGGCGGCACCGTCTCGGTGCTGCGAGTCGCCGCACGCCCGCTGAAGTTGCTCGCTGCTGCGGCCGCGGCCATCCTGGTTCTCGGCGGGGCCCTCGGGTTCGCCTCGAGGTCCGCGGTGCCCGGCGACGCCCTCTACGGCGTCAAGCAGCTCCTCGACCGCGCGGCCGTCCAGCTGGCCGGCTCGCGCTACGACCAAGGGCTGACCTACCTGGCCCAGGCGCAGGAGCACATCGGCGACGCACGCAACCTGATCGACCGCGGCGGGCCCTCTACGCACGACCTCGACACCGCCTACGACGCGGCGTCCGATGCCACCCGCCGCGCCCAGACGATCCTCGTCGAGGCCTACCGGACCGAGGGTCGCACCGACGCGTTGACCGAGCTGTCCGACTTCTACACGCGGGCGATCCCCCAGGTCGACGCGATGCGGCCGCGCGTGCCGACGGACTCGCTGCCGGCCTGGCAGCGTCTGCGCGACCTGCTCGGTGCAGGTCAGGTGGCCACACTGCGCGACCTCGCGTCGTGCACCGCCTGCGGCGAGCGCGCCGACCAGGCCAAGCAGCTGCTCAGCGGGATCACCTCGATCCGGCCGACGGCGGGTGCGAACTCCCGCCCGCCGGCCACCGCACCGCGGCCTTCGGCCTCCCTGCCCCGGCCTCAGCTGCCGTCCGCCACGCTCCCGGGCGGCGGCCTGCCGTCGGCGACGCTGCCCACGGTGCCTCTTCCGCGCGGCGGCGTGAGCGTCACCGGCCGCGTCACGCTGCCGGGCGGCACGATCAACCTTCCCGGCGCCGGCCTCAACAGCACGACGGTGGGCGTCGGCGGGGGCGGCGTGACCCTTCCCGGCGCGACGGTGAGCCTGCCTCACGTGGGTGTCTCGAGCACCACGGTGCGGGTCGGCGGCGGCGGCGTCACGCTGCCCGGCGCGACGATCCCGGTGCCGACGCTCGTCGTCACGCCGCCTGCCCTGCCGCGGCTTCCCGCGACGACGCTCCCGACTCGGCTGCTGCC
This sequence comes from Terrabacter sp. 2RAF25, assembly GCF_052115265.1. Lineage (NCBI taxonomy): Bacteria > Bacillati > Actinomycetota > Actinomycetes > Micrococcales > Intrasporangiaceae > Terrabacter > Terrabacter sp. 2RAF25. The sequence continues at coordinate 66,175 of NZ_JBFRGJ010000006.1, read as the reverse complement.
CTGACGCTGCTGCCCTGACCCTGCTGCCCTGACCCTGCTGCCCTGACCCTGCTGCCCTGACCCTGCTGCCCGGAGCCCGCGCGCGACCGATGGCCGCCCAAACGGACCGGGCGCGGCGGCATACGCGAGCCGGCCTGCCGCGATGTCGGCGCCGTCAGAGGAAGACGGACTTGCGCTGCATGAGCAGGCTGTAGAGCGTCTGCTGGATCGTCTCGCGCACCTGGTCGGTGAGGTCGAAGACGAGCATCGGGTCGTCGGCGGCCTCGGGCCCGAACGTGGTGGTCTGGATCGGCGGGCCGAACTCGATGAGCCACTTGCTCGGCAGCGGCACCATGCCGAGCGGGCCGAGCAGCGGGAACGTCGGGGTGATCGGGGCGTACGGCAGGCCGAGCAGCCTGGCCACCGCCGGCATGTTGCCGAGGATGGGGTAGATCTCCTCGGCGCCGACGATCGAGACCGGGACGATCGGCACGCCCGCACGCAGGGCCGCCGAGACGAAACCACCGCGGCCGAAGCGCTGCAGCTTGTAGCGCTCGCTGAACGGTTTGCCGACGCCCTTGAAACCCTCCGGCCAGACGCCGACGAGCGAGCCGCCCGCGAGCAGGCGCTCGGCGTCGGTGTTGGCCGCGAGGGTCGTGCCGGAGCGGCGCGCCATGGTGCCGATGAAGGGCATCTGGAAGACGAGGTCGGCCCCGAGCATGCGCAGGTGACGCTTCTTCGGGTGCTCGTCGTAGACGGCGACCTGCGTCATGAGCGAGTCCATGGCGACGGTGCCGGAGTGGTTGCCGACCACGAGCGCACCGCCCTCGTCGGGGATGTTCTCGATGCCGCGCACCTCGACCCTGAACCACTTCTTGTACAGCGGGCGCAGCAGGGGCAGGTGGACGTTGATCGTGTAGTCCTCGTCGAAGCCGAACTCGTCGACGACGTAGTCGCCCGACAAGCGGCGCCGAACGTAGGAGAGGGTCTCGGCCACCTGGCGCTCGACATCCTCTGCCGGGACCCCGGCCGACGTCGCCGCGGCACGCAGGACGTTCACCGCGAGCTCCACCAGCTCGGCAGGCCCCGGCCGGGACTCGGAGGTGAACTCGGCCCCCTCGAGCACGGCGCCGACGAGCTTCTCGGCGCGCGACTGCAGGCCGGAGGTCAGCGCGTGGTCCCAGCCCTCGTCGCCCGAACGCGTATGCCGTCGGGTGCCCTGGGCGTCCGGCTGGGGGTGGCTGGGGGCGGGCTCGTGTACGGGTGGCACGGCGCGCAGGCGCTTCGGCTCACCGTTCGCGGATGGACGGGTCGAACGCATCGAGGCCCGGCTCGGCCGCGAGCGCGGAGTGGTCGGCTCGGTCGGTTCGGTCGACCCGGCTGGGGCGGTCGGCTCAGCGGGCCTCGCGGTGTCATCGGTAGAGGCCGCCGTCTGGTCTGTGGCGGTGGCGCTGGCGTCGGTGGCGTCGGCGGCGGGGGCGTCTGTGGCGGTGGCGTCGGTGGCGGTGGCTTGAGCGGCCGCGTCCCGGGTGGTGGAGTCATCACCTGCTGGCGTGGCGCTCGGCTCCATGGTGGCCAGCTCGACGTCATCGGCCTGTCCGGTCGGCACGTCGACCGTCACCGGCGTGTCGGTCACCTCCACCACCCCGTCTGGGGGTGTGGGGCCGGCCGCGCCGACCGAGCGTCGCCTCGCGTCGCTCACCTCGACCGGCTGGGCCGGCAGCAGCGGTGTGCCGGTGCGACGTCGCCGTTCGCCCGAGGCCCGTGCGGCGCCTGCCGCGAACGCCCCGCCCGCGCGCGCCGGCGTGGACGTCGCGCGCGATGGCGGAGCCGCCTTCTTGGCTGCGCCCTTCGCTCCGGCGGCCGTCTTGCCGGTGGCCTTCGTGCCCGTCGCCTTTGTGGCCGTCGCCTTTGTGGCCGTCGCCTTCGTGGCCGACGCCCTCTTCGCAGCGGCCTTCTTCGCCGCGGTGGGCTTCGTGGCGATCTCGGCCGGCGTGGCCTTCGCGGCAGCCTTCCGGCTGCGCACGGTCGGCGCGCTCTGCCCGCTCGGCGCAGTCGGGTCGGTCGGCTCTGTCGTCACGGCTGGATCCTGTCGAAGACTCGGGAGATGGCTGCCGCCGTGCCACCGGCGGCATCGCTGACGACGTCACCGACACCTTCGACACCGGGCACGGCCGGACGCAGATGGCTCGCATAGTCCTCGAAGGCCGAACGGGTGGAGTAGTGCGGTTCGAAGCCGAACACCGAGCGCATCCGATGGGTGTCGAGGCCACGCCCGAACGCGAGGAAGGTCAGCTGGTCGGAGGAGAAGTCGGCGAGACCGCTTCGCTTGACCATGTTGCCGATGAGGCCCGCGGCAGCGAGCGGGAGGGGCAGGATCGGGCGGCGGGCGATGGCCGTGCACTGCGTGACGGTGAGGAAGCCGTCGCCGGCCACGTTGACGATCCCCACGGCGGGTCCGGTGGTGGCCAGGATCATCGCCGCGGTGGCGTCGTCCTCGTGGATGAACTGGAACCGGGCATCGAACCCGAGCGGCACGGGCACGACGGGCAGCGAGAAGTAGTCGGTGATCGCGGTGTGGATGCTGGGACCCACGACGTTGGCGAATCGCAGCATCGTGATCTCGACGTCGGGCCGGCGGCGCGAGAAGCCCCGCACGTAGCCCTCGACCTCGACGGAGTCCTTGCCGAACCCGGTGCGCGGCAGGGTCTTGGGGTTCATGTCCTCGCTGAACATCGCGGGGTCGCGCGGCGAGGAGCCGTAGACGGCCGCCGACGACTTCACGACGAGGCGCTGCACGGACTCCGACTTCTGGCAGGCAGCGAGCAGCTGCATCGTGCCGATGACGTTGATCTCCTTCTGCGTCACCCGCCCGCCGGTGTCCTTGGGGGTCGCGATGACGTTCATGTGCACGACCGTGTCGACGGAGGCCTGCGCCATGATGCGCCCGATCATCGGGTTGCGGATGTCGGCACGCACGAACTCGGCCCGCCCGATCGAGTGCTTCGGGGGCACGACGTCGACCCCGAGGATCCGCTCGATCGACGGGTCGGCGGAGAGGCGGCGCGCGTAGAGGCCGCCGAGGTAGCGGGACACCCCCGTCACGAGGACGACCTTGGCCATCGGCTCCTCCTGTCGTCGGTCGCGGCGGACGTGTGCTGAACCCGGCGGAGGGGGCTCGCTCCCCCCGCACGTGCAGCCTATCGAGGCGCTACGGCATACGTGGTCGGCGTGGCCGCTGGGAGCGCTGATGTGGCGAGGCCCACGTGTCCTGAGCAGGACGCGCCGGACACCGTCGCGGGAGACGCGAACGACCCCCACCGTCGGTGAGGGTCGAGAGCGTGCGGGGCGATCCGCCGAAAACCTGAGAAGCTCAGGTCACTTCTTGTTGCGACGCTGGTGACGCGTCTTGCGCAGCAGCTTGCGGTGCTTCTTCTTCGCCATCCGCTTGCGGCGCTTCTTGATGACAGAACCCATGTTTGTCCTTGTCGTGCGACTTGTCTCCGAATGAGCTGATGCCGACCTGCGTCGACACACCTCGAAGAGGCGAGGTCGAACTTCACGAGCCGAACAGGCTCCACAGCCTAGCGTGTGCGGGCCTCTGGCCCAAAAGGAGTGCCCGTTCCCCGCCTGCCCACCTGCGGGAACGCCGAAGGGGCGGCTTGACCTGGTGGTCGGGGCCGCCCCTTCGGGTGCGTGGTGACGCGGGTGTCACGCCGTGCTCACGCGGTGTCGATGTAGGAGGTCTGGAGGTACTTGTGAACCGCGTCCTCCGGAACCCGGAAGGAGCGGCCGACGCGTACGGCCGGAAGGTCTCCGCCGTGGACGAGTCGGTAGACCGTCATCTTCGACACGCGCATGATCGAGGCGACCTCGGCGACGGTCAGAAACCGCACCTCGGCGAGCTGACGCTCATTCGACATGTGTTACCCCGATCTTCAGGTGGGTCGCACCCACGCGTCGACGGCTTCCCCTCCGACGAAACTTCACGCAGGTGCAAGAAGCAACACTAGGGGCAGATGTGACTGGAGGGGAAGCGAACGGTGTAACGAATCGGCCCGACGCAACTCGACACGCCGGTGGGATCCCTGTGGATCTCCCGGCTCATCGATCTCCGCGTCCGCCCTGTCGGGCGCAAGCCACCGACCGTGCACCCGCTTCGTCACGGCTCCAGCCGATGCAGGTCCCGCGGGAAGAGCGTCACCTCGCGCACGTTCTCGGCGCCTGTCAGGCGCGCCACCCACCTTTCCAGACCGATCGCGAAGCCGCCATGTGGAGGCATGCCGTGCGCGAAGGCGTCGAGGTAGCCGGACAGGACCGACGGGTCGGTGCCGGTGCGCGCCATCGCCGCGGCATAGTCGGACGGACGGTGCAGGCGCTGCCCGCCGGTGGTCAGCTCGAGACCTCGGAAGAGCAGGTCGAAGCTGTTGCTCCACCGCTCGTCGCCCGGCTGCGGGTGCGTGTAGAACGGCCGCTTGGCCATCGGGTAGCCCTCGACCGCAAGGAAGTCCGAGCCGTATGCCGTCCGCGCCCACTCCCCCAGCGCGCGTTCGTGCGCAGGGCTGAGGTCCGGCTCGTCGGGGTCGGCTCCCACCCTGGCGAGCGCGTCGCTGAAGTGGATGACGGGGAACTCGTCCGGCACCCGGGGCAGCTCGATGCCGAGGAGCGCAGCGGCGCCGCCGGCATACGTGGTGATGCCCTCGACCATGCCGGCGACAGCGGTGCGCAGGACGGCCAGCACGTCGCGGTGGTCGCGGATGAAGCCGAGCTCGGCGTCGAGCGAGGTGTACTGCGCGAGGTGGCGCACCGTGTCGTGCGGTTCTGCCCGGAAGACCGGGCCGACCTCGAAGACGCGCTCGAAGACCCCGACGAGCATCTGCTTGTAGAGCTGCGGGCTCTGCGCGAGGTAGGCCGTGCGACCGAAGTAGTCGACCGTGAAGACGTTGGCACCGGACTCGGTCGCGGTGCCGACGAGCTTCGGCGTCGCGATCTCGGTGAACTCGAGCAAGCCCAGCGCAGAACGGAATCCGCGCATCGACGCACTGGCGATCTGCCAGGCCGCGCGGTGTCTCGGGTGACGCAGCGTGACGGCGGCGTGGTCGAGGTGGGTCGGGAGCCCCGCCCCGAACGTCGGGCGCCACAGCTCGACCGGTGGGGCCGCTGCCGGCTCGGTGAGCGGCGTGACGGTCGGCTCGACGAGCTCGGCGCCTCCGGGCGCGGCAGAGTTGGCCGACATCGTTCCGGTCACCTCGACGACGGTCTCCTCGGGCAGACCTGCCAGCTGTGCGATGGTCGCCTCGTCCTTGACGACGATCTGCGCCAGGCCGGTGCGGTCGCGCAGCACGAGGAACGTGACGCTCGCGAGCACTCGACGCCGATGGACCCAGCCGGCGAGGGTGGCGCGTTCGCCGGGCTCGACGGAGCCGAGGTCCCGCGCGAGCACGCGCGGAGCAAGGGTTGTGGGTTGGGTTGGTTGCATTCCGTTCACCTCCAGAGGGTTGGTGCCCCGGAGGTGTGGGCGATGGGGAATGTCGCTGTGCCACCACACCTTCGCCGCCGCGGATCGCGGACAGCCTCTGGTCGTGCTCGGCTCAGGATCGTCAGGCCCGTCGTCGCCGTGCCGGCAACCCTACCCGCAATCGAAGGAACACTCCGTCCAATTTCCGAGGCAGCAGGCCGCGGCGCCGGCGTCGCCTGGACGGAGCGGAGCGGAGGAAGGCGACGCCTGCAGGGCGCCGCGGCACGCGCCGGAGCGAAGCGAGGCGCCAACAAACAGGCCGCGGCGCCGGCGTCGCCTGGACGCAGCGCAGCGAGCGAGGAACGAGCGAGCGAAGCGGAGGAAGGCGACGACAACTGGGCGCCAAGGCACGCGCCGCAGCGAAGCGAGGCGCCAAAGACTCAGTCGAAGTGGACGTCCAGGCCGTGGAGCGGGAAGACGGCCGTGCGCGTGGCCATGACGGCGCGGTCGACCTCGCTGGCGGGGTCGTAGCCCATCTCCCAGGAACGCCACCATAGTGGCCCGTCCTCCGCGGTCAGGTCGCCCATGCGCCGCGGGCCCGGACGGCCGAAGACCTGCTCGACGTGCGAGCGCCAGTCCTCGGGGACCTCGGTGGCCGTCTTGATCGGGGCGTGGGCGGCGATGGCGGTCAGGTGCGTCCAGGTGCGGGGCACGACGCCGACGACCTCGTAGCCGCCACCACCGAGCGCCACCCAGCGGCCGTCGCAGACCTCGTGGGCGAGCCGGTGCATCGCGTCGGCGGCGGCGCGCTGGGCGTCGACCGTGACGGCGAAGTGGGCGAGGGGGTCCTCGGTGTGCGTGTCGCAGCCGTGCTGCGTGACGAGCACGTCGGGCTTGAAGGCTCTGACGACGGGGACGGCCACGGCGTGCAGGGCCCGCAGCCACCCGGCATCCGACAGTCCGGGGGGCAGGGCGACGTTGACCGCGCTGCCTTCTGCGTCCTTGCCGCCGACGTCTCCCGGCCACCCGGTGCCCGGGAAGAGCGCGCGGCCGGTCTCGTGGACGGAGATGGTGAGCACCCGTGGGTCGTCCCAGAAGATCCGCTCGACGCCGTCGCCGTGGTGGACGTCGACGTCGACGTACGCGACTCGCTCGGCTCCGTGGTCGAGCAGCCACTGGATTCCGACGGCGATGTCGTTGTAGACGCAGAAGCCGCTGGCCGCGCCGCGCATCGCGTGGTGCAGCCCGCCGGTGAAGTTCACGGCGTGGGCGGCCTCGCCCTCCCAGACGGCCCGGCAGCTGTCGACGGTGCCCTGGACCACCCGCGAGCTCGCCTCGTGCATGCCTTCGAAGGCGGGGTCGTCGTCGGTGCCGAGTCCGTACGCCTCGTCGGCCGACCGAGGGTCGGCCGAGGCAGCCTTGACCGCGGCGAGGTAGTCGGGGTCGTGGATCGTCGCCAGCAGCTCGTCGGACGCGACCTCCGCCCCGGCCACCTCGACGCCGTCGGCGTCGAAGACCCCGAGGGCCTGGCAGAGGCGTGCCGTGAGGTCGAGACGCACCGGTGCCATCGGGTGCGTGGGGCCGAAGTTGTACTTCGTGAAGGAGGAGTCCCAGACGACCCTGGCCTGAGTTGGCATGATTGAGACGCTATCGCGGAAACGCGACCCGGACGACGGAGGTACGACCCATGGCCCGCAACCGGCTCTTCGACGACGACGTGATCGTCATCGGGCTGGGACGCTTCGGCTCGGCCGTGGCGCTCGAGCTGACCCGGCTCGGTCACCGGGTCATCGCGGTCGAGCGCGACAACGCGATCGCCGAGAGCTACGTCAACAAGGTGGCGAAGGTCGTCCACGCCGACCTCTCGCACGCGACGGGGCTCGACATGATCCGCGACGCCGAGCCCAAGATCGCCATCGTCGGCATCGGGTCGTCGATCGAGTCGTCGGTGCTCGCCGCGGCCAACCTCGTCGACGCCGGCGTGCCCTCGATCTGGGCCAAGGCGATGTCGCCCGAGCACAAGCGCATCCTCGACCGCATCGGCGTGCACCACGTCATCTCCCCCGAAGCAGACTCGGGTCGGCGGGTCGCCCACCTCGTCAACGGCAAGATGCTCGACTACATCGAGTTCGACGACGGCTTCGCCATCGTCAAGCTCAAGCCGCCGAGCGAGACCATCGGGTTCACCCTCGAGCAGAGCCAGGTGCGGCGGAAGTACGGGGTCACGATCGTGGGCGTCAAGGCTCCCGGCGAGGACTTCACGTATGCCGTGCCGCAGACGAAGATCTCGGCGCACCACATGCTCATCGTGAGTGGCCCGACCGAGCTCATCGAACGGTTCGCCGCCCGGCCGTGAGCGACGACACCTGGTCCAGGAACGGCCGCGACGCTTGGGAGACAAGCCGTTCCGTAGTGGACGCCCCCGGGCGCGACTTGCGCGCGGTCAGAGGTGAGGCTGTGGGCCGGGATCGTTGCCGAGGGGGAGCACCATCGCGACCTCCTCGTCGCCGTCCTCCTCGCTGACGACGCCCATCGGGCGGCGGTAGTCGGTCGGCCGGAAGCCCATCCCGCTCGCGAAGGCGACCGCCCGCCCGTTGTCGGTGCCGACCCAGTAGACGAGGTGTGAGTTGCCGCGCTTGGCGGCCAGCGCCGCACCCTGCTTGACGAGGCGGGTGGCGACGCCCAGACCTCGCGCCTCGGGTCGCACCCAGAGGCCGAAGAGCTCTCCCGCCGAACCGTCGTCCGCCTTGGCGGTGCCGACACTGACGACGCCGACGGCGCTGCCCTCGCGCTCCGCGACGAGGCGGGCCGACCGCTGCATGCGCTCGCGCCAGAAGGCCTCGTCGTAGGACTCCTCCTCGTCGGCCGTGGCCACGAACGCCTCGGGCGACTCACGCAGGGCGGAGAGCCGGACGGAGCGGTAGTCCTCCCAGTCGTCCTCGCCGAGGGGACGCACGGTGATGTCGGTCATGTGGTCCACCTTCGCACGACCCACCACGCGAACGCACCAGCGGGTCGGTGAACGTTCGGTGCCCCTCGGGGAGGGACGACGAACCGGACTGGCCGACAGTGGCGCTCAGAACCTGTGGACCATCTCGATCTCGGTCAGGTCTGGGCGACGCGGGTGGTCGTGAAGGGCACCGGTTCGCTCGAACCCGCAACGGGCGTAGAGGGCCTCGGCTTCGCCGTTGGAGCTGGTCACCTCGAGGACCACCTCGGACTTGCCGAGCCGCCGTGCCTCGTCGAGCACCGCACGGACCAGCGCCTCGCCCACACCTCTCCCGCGCGCTCGTGGAGCCACGTACATGCCGAACAGCGTTGCGGTGGTTGCCCGCTCGGGTTCCCAGTGGGACCCCAGGCCAGCGCTGCCGAGGATGCCGTCGGCGTCACGCGCCTGCACGAGCCAGGCCCCCTCGATGCGCTCGCGCCAGTCGGCCTCGTCGTAGACGGCCTCGTCGGCGTAGGTGAACCAGAAGGCGTCGGGCGCGTCCTGGAGCATCGCGAGCCGCACGTCGCGATGCGACTCCCAGTCGTCGGGCGTGACTGCGTGCAGGTGCATTCGCGGTGCGCCGGCGGTGCGGTCCTGCTGATGGGCGCCGGTGGTGGCCGGGGTCTCGGGGAGCTCTGCGTCGCGTGCGGGCACGCCTCCACTGTGCCCGCCCCACGGCCCGGCGTCACCTGTGCCGACCGCTCACCGACCGGCAACCCTCAAAGCCCCCGCAGGCACATCCGCGCGCGCAGCATCCCGATCATGAACCGTCGCCGTGGCGACCTCACGTCGGCACCGCGCCAACGACGCCCGCGGCGCTCGGACCGCCGCCTTCGGGCAGCGCTCGCCACGGCGGCCGTGCCCGTCGTGCTTGCGGCCTTTGCGGTCGCACCGGAGACGGCCGCGGCCGCCGGCCCCGACCCGTTCGTGTGCACGTTCGCGACGCTCTCCGACCCCGACCGCCTCGGAGTGTGGACGTGGCGCCCGCTCAGTGCGCACGCGCCCCTGACGACGGCCTCACTCAACACGACGAGCATGGACGTCCGCCTCGGCTCGGTCGCCCACACCTCGGCCACCCGCCGGGGCACCAAGGTCACGGTCACCGCTCGGGCCTATCACTACTGGACCTCCACGCACGCGTTCGGGCCGTGGACAGGGGTCCGCGGCACCATCGAGTACGCCGCCCCCGGGCAGCCGTGGCGACCGCTCAAGTACGCCTATGCCTCGAGCACCGGCCGCTACACCTACACGTACACGACGTCGCAGCACCGCCGCCACCGCGTCGTCATCCCCGACCAGCAGGTCGTCTGGGGCGCGGTCAGCGCGGCGACGCCGTCGACTTGAGAACGCCGCCCCTGACCCTGGCAGTCGGACGCGGACCGCGACGCCCTGCGGTCAGGCCTGACCGGACGCCAGCTGCTTCGACCGGGCCGCCGCAGCCTCGATGGCGGTCACGAAGGCGGCGCGCACCTTGTGGTCGTCGAGCTGGCGCAGGGCGGCCACGGTGGTGCCACCCGGCGAGCTGACCTGCTCGCGCAGCACCGTCGGGTGCTCGTGCGTCTCGCGCAGCATCGTCGCCGCGCCGTAGAGCGTCTGCACGACGAGCTCGGTGGAGGTCGCCCGCGGCAGCCCGAGCACCACTCCGGCCTCGATCATCGCCTCGACCACGTAGAAGATGTACGCCGGGCCCGAGCCGGAGATCGCGGTGACGGCGTCGAGGTGCTTCTCGGCGAGGCGCACCACCCGGCCGCACGAGCTGAGCAGCGACTCGGCCTCGGCGAGGTGGTCGTCGGTGCAGTGGCGGCCGGGCGAGATGCCGGCCATCCCCTGGTCGACGAGCGCCGGGGTGTTGGGCATGACACGGATGACCGACGTGCCTTCCGGCAGCCTCGACTCGAGGAACTCGGTCGTGATGCCGGCCGCGAGGGAGATGACGGCGTTGCCGGGGGCCACGTGGTCGTGGATCTCGTCGAGCAGGGCCGCCATGTCCTGGGGCTTGACGCAGAGCACCAGCGTGTCGGCGACGTCAGCGGCCTCGGCGTTCGGCAGGACGCGTACGCCATGGCGCTCGGCGAGCGCGTTGACCTTGTCGGGAGTGCGGCCGGTGACGACGAGGTCACCCGGCGTGCGCCCTGACCGGATCAGGCCAGAGACCAGCGTCTCGCCCATGACTCCCGCGCCGAAGATGGCCGTCGTTGTCATCGTCGCCCGCCTCAGCCCTTGGTCGCGACGCCGCGCAGGAAGAACATGACGTTGGCCGGCTTCTCGGCCATGCGTCGCATGAGGTAGCCGTACCACTCCTGGCCGTAGGGGATGTAGACGCGCATCTGGTCGCCGCGGTCGGCGATGCGCTTCTGCTCCTCGGGCCGGATGCCGTAGAGCATCTGGTACTCGAACGACTTCGGGTCGCGGCCGGCCTGTCCCGCGAGCGCCCCGGCGATCTCGATGAGACGAGGGTCGTGAGACGCCACCATCGGGTAGCCCTCGCCCTGCATGAGGATCTTCAGGCAGCGCACGTAGGACTTGTCGACCTCGCCGCCGGCCTGGAAGGCGACGGACTCGGGCTCCTTGTAGGCGCCCTTGCAGAGGCGCACGCGTGAGCCCGCGTGCGCGAGGTCACGGCAGTCGGCCTCGGTGCGGTAGAGGTAGGCCTGCAGGACGGCGCCCACGGTCGGGAAGTCCGCACGCAGCTCGCGAAGCGCGTCGAGCGTGAGGTCGGTCGTCGTGTGGTCCTCCATGTCGAGCGTCACCGTGGTGCCGGCCTGCTTGGCGAGCTCGCAGATCTCCCGGGCGTGGGCGAGCGCGATGGCGTTGCCGTCACCGGGCAGCGCCTGGCCGAGGGCGCTGAGCTTGAGGGACACCTCCACCGTGCCGGCGCCGGTGAGGCCCTGGTCGCGCAGCGCCGTCAGCAGCGAGAGGTAGGCGTCTCGGGTGTGCCGGGCCTGGGCGATGTCGGTGGTGTCCTCGCCGAGGTAGTCGATCGTCGACAGCCGTCCGGAGGCCGCGATCTCGGCCGCCGCGCCGACGACGTCGGCGCGCTCGGCGCCGGGCACGAAGCGCTTGACGACCGAGCGCGACACGGGCGCCTTCTCGATGACGTCTCGGATCTTCTCCTGCTTGGACAGCTGCAGGAGCGAGTTGCGCAGCAGGTCGCTGGCGTCCACGGGGGCCTCCGGGTGGTGCTCGGGTGGTGTCGGATGTCGGGACCGGGGTGCCGGCCCCTGGTGTGGGACTGCGGCGGACGGCGGTGGCCGCCCGCCCGCCAAATCTACCGCCGTGGGGACGGGTCGCCTGCCGGTCGGCCCCGCGCCCACCTGCCCAGTGCCCACCTGCCCAGTGCCCACCTGCCCAGTGCCCACTGCCCGCCTGCCCACCTGCCCACCTGCCCGCCTGCCCGCCTGCCCAACTGTCCGCCTGCCCGCCTGCTCCGCCGGGACGGGATCGCCATGCGGCAGACTCGCTGCCATGCGTCGACCGACCACCCGGAACCTCCTCGTCGCCGTGACGCCCCTGACGCTCCTGCCCTGCCTGGCCGCGTGCTCGGACCCGGCGGCCACGATGCCCGTGGCCGTCCCGTCCACGACGGGCGTCGCCACCACGCGCGCGGCGTCGGCCGCGTCGGACGAGCCGCTTGCACCGCCGTCGAGCCTGACGCCCCCTCGCGTGCACGCGACCGGGGCCGTGGCGGCACACCTCGACGGCTACGACGTGGCCGGGCTGACCCGCTCGACCGCGGAGGGACCGGCGGACCTCGCTGCCTGCCCCGACGCCGCGCGCCTGACCAAGGTGACGGGACCGGACGCGTACGCCCGGTCCTGGCAGGGCCCGGCGGCCACCCGCGCGGACGTCGCCGCGATCACCTACCCCGACCTCGCCTCCGCGGCCCGAGCCGTCGAGCCCGTGCTCGACGCCGCCGCCTCGTGCCGGGCGCCGAAGCCCCACAAGGGCATCACGACGACGGTCGACAACGAGCGACGCGACGTCGCAGAAGGTATGCCGCTGGGCCGGGTCGACCTCACGCGGACCTCCGCCGCCGGCACCGTGCACGACTACGTCGGTGTCGTGCAGGTCGGCAACGTCGGCGTGCGGCTCACCTTCTCCTCCCCCGACGGCAAGGCCGCCAACGAGAAGGGGTCGACCGCCCTCGCCCGTCTCGCCCGCGACGTCCAGGGGCTGTGATGGTGACCCTCGACGACGACGCCCTGCGGACGCCCGGTCCTCTCGGCCTGTCCCTCGACGCCTTGGGCGATGCGCTCGGGGCCGCGTCGACGGTGCTGCGCGCCAACGCCATGGCCGCCGGCCTCGACGCACCCGTCCCCACCTGCCCGGGCTGGACCGTGCTCGACCTCGTCGCCCACCAGGGCATGGTGCACCGCTGGGCGGCCAGCCAGCTGCGCGGTGCGCCGGTCGACCCGCCCGAACCGCTCGAGGTCGAGGGCCGCGAGTCGCCCGACGTGCTGGGGTGGTTCGACGAGGGGGCGACCGGCCTGCTGCAGGCGATCGTCGACGCACCCGACGACCTCGAGGCGTTCGTGTTCCTCGAGGAGGCTCCTGCCGCGCGGCTCTTCTGGACCCGGCGACAGTGCCACGAGACGACCGTCCACGCAGTCGACGCGCTCGGCGCCCGGCTGCGGCGACCGCCGCGAGCCGAGGAGACGTGGATCGTCCCCGAGGTCGCCGTCGACGGCATCGACGAGCTACTCGTGGGTTTCGTCACCCGCAGTCGCAAGGGCGCCTCACCCGGCGGATCCACCGAGTCGACCCGCCTGCTCGTGGCACCCGACGGCTGCGACGTGGCCTGGCTCGTGGACCTCGCGACCGGTCGACCGCTCCGGACCCGCAGGGTGCGACCGGGCTCCCCCGACGCGTCCGGCGCCGACCACGTGTGGACGGGCGACCCCGTGGACCTCTACCTGCGGCTCTGGAGCCGGGGCGCCGCCGAACCGGTGGACGACCTCGAGCGCTGGTGGCGAGAGTCGATCTCGGTCACGTGGTGACAGGCCCCGCCGAGGGCGCCACGTAGCAGGATGGGCGAGGCCGGGCGCGACGACGCACCCGACCGAGACGCGAGGAGCAGGTATGCCGTCGGAGGGCTTCGGCCGGACCGTGCAGTCCGCCATCTACCGGGCCGGTGCGTTCGGTCACCGACCGGAGGTCCCGACCGACGGCACCCAGCTCGAGTCAGCAGCGCGAAAAGTCATGTCGCGCAGGGGGTTTGCCTACGTTGCAGGATCCGCTGGCTCTGAGGCGAGCGCCTCGGCCAACGCCCGAGCCTTCGACCGGTGGAGGGTGGTGCCGCGCATGCTCGTCGACACGACGGAGCGTGACCTCGGGGTCGAGCTCTTCGGCCGACGCCACGCGAGCCCGTTCCTCGTCGCCCCGGTCGGAGTGCTCTCGATGGCGCACGACGAGGCCGACCTCGCCGTCGCACGCGGCGCACGCGAACAGGGCATCACCCAGGTCATCAGCACGCAGGCGTCGGTCCCGATGGAGGACATCGCCCGGACGCTCGGGGGCTCGGGTCACTGGTTCCAGCTCTACTGGAGCAGCGACGACGACCTCGTCGAGAGCCTCGTGTCGCGTGCAGAGGCCTGCGGGAGTGAGGCCCTCGTCGTCACGCTCGACACGGCATACCTCGGCTGGCGGCCGCGCGACCTCGACCTCGGCCACCTGCCGTTCGCGCGCGGCGAGGGCATCGCTCAGTACACGTCGGACCCCGTCTTCAGGCGCCTCGTGGCCGATCGGGTGGCGGCCGCGACGCCCCAGCCGCGCCCTCGGCCCACGCCGGCCGCGGTCGCGACCCTGCTGTCCATGTCGCGCAACCATCCCGGCGACACCCGGCACAACCTCACCGCACCCGAGCCGCGCGCCGCCGTCGAGACGTTCCTCGACGTGTTCAGCCGGCCCTCGCTGACGTGGGACGACCTGCCTCGGCTCCGGTCGATGACCTCGATGCCGATCGTGCTCAAGGGGATCCTGCACCCGGACGACGCCAGACGGGCCGTCGATGCCGGTGTCGACGGCGTCTACGTCTCCAACCACGGTGGGCGGCAGGTCGACCGGTCGGTGGCCGCGCTCGACGCCTTGCCCGGCGTCGTCGCTGCGCTGCGGGGCGCCGGGTCACCGATGCCGGTGGTCTTCGACAGCGGGATCCGTTGCGGCGCAGACGCTTTGATTGCGCTGGCCCTCGGCGCGACGGCCGTTGGCATCGGACGGCCGCACGTCTACGGTCTCGCGCTCGCCGGAGCCGACGGGGTGTCGCAGGTGCTGCGCAACCTGCGCGCCGAGCTCGACCTGCAGGTCGCCCTGTCGGGGCACACCTCCGTCGCCTCACTCACTCCCGACGTCCTCACGCGCGTCGACTGACGTAGCCCTCACCGGAGGGGGCCGACTCGTGAAACAGGCTCGACGGCATACGTTCTCGTCACGCAGGATCGGCACATGCCCGCCCTCGACCACCTGACCCGCGACGCCTTCCCACGGTCGTCGAAGTACGACGCGAAGTGGCTCGTCGACCTCGACATGGGTCCCCACCCGCTGTGGCTGCTCGAGGACCTCGCGGCCGACCTCGACCTGCGACCCGACATGCGCGTGCTCGACCTCGGGTCGGGTCTGGGGGCGACGTCGGTCTTCCTCGCGAAGGAGTACGGCGTGCAGGTCGTCGCGGCCGACCTCTGGGTCGACCCGACCGAGGCCGGAGCGGTCTTCCGCAAAGAAGGCGTCGACGACCGGGTGCTGCCGATGCGCGTCGATGCCCACGCGCTTCCGTTCGGGAGAGGCTCGTTCGACGCGATCGTCAGCATCGACGCGTGGGAGTACTTCGGCACGGGCGACCATTACCCGCCCTACCTCGCGACGTTCCTGAGGCCCGGTGGGCAGCTCGGCGTCGCGACCCCGGCCCTGACGAGCGAGGTGCGCGAGCTCGGCGAGATCCCGGAGCACATCGACCGGGTCGTCGGCGCCGAGACCGCTGCCTGGCACACGCCCGAGTGGTTGCGCAGCCAGTGGGAGTTCAGCCGGGCGTTCACCTCGGTGATGGCCCGCGCGCAGGAGGACGCCTGCGCGAACTGGCTGCTGTGGGAGCGTGCCGTCATGGAGCTCAAGGGCCAGGTGACTTCGCCCGTGCAGTCGATGCTCGAGGCCGACGGTGGGGCGTTCGTGACCTTCGCGCTCGTGACGGGACGGGTCGCATGACCGTCAGCGACGTGGACCTCGAGCACCTGCGGCGCGCGGTCTCGCTCGCGCGCCTCGCCCTCGAGCGCGGCGACGAACCGTTCGGCTCGGTGCTCGTCTCGGGCGAGGGCGAGGTGCTCTTCGAGGACCACAACCACGTCGTCGCGCTCGAGGCGACCCAGCACCCGGAGTTCGCCATCGCCCGGTGGGCCGGCGCGCACCTGACGCCCGAGCAGCGCGCGGCCTGCACCGTCTACACCTCGGGAGAGCACTGCCCGATGTGCTCCGCGGCACACGCGTGGGTCGGCCTCGGCCGCATCGTGTATGCCGTCAGCTCATCGCAGCTGGGCACGTGGCGGTCTGCGTGGCGGGCGTCCCCGTCACCCGTCGCGGCGCTGTCCATCCGTGACGTCGTTCCCGACGCAGTCGTCGATGGCCCGGCCCCCGAGCTCGAGGCCGAGGTCAAGGCCCTGCACGAACGGTTCGCGACCACCACCCGCCCCTGACCAAACTCCATCCGGCGCCACGGCCCCCAAACCGTCGCGGGCAGGCCCCCAACCGCGCACCTTCCCGCGCCACGGCCCCCAAACCGTCGCCCCCGGCCCCCCAGCCCCGCCAGAACCAGCGCCACGGCCCCAAACCGTCGGGCTGTGGAGGACGGGAGCGCGCGCGACCCGGAGTGCTGGATCGTCTGCCCATGACACCGGACGACGGCAAGCCCTTCCTCCGCTCCGCTGCTCGGCACCTGTCCGACGGGCAGCTCCGCCGCGGCTACCGCACGCTCTTTCACGGGGTCCACGTCTCGAGGCAGGCGTCGGTAACCGTGGCCACGCTCGCAGAGGCCGGTCTGTTGGTCGCCGAGCCGGGGAGCTACGTGTCGCACCAGACCGCTGCTCGCCTTCTCGGCGGGATCGTGCCCGCTGATCCGAACGTGCACGTCACCTCGCCGCGGATCCGCGTCAAGGGTGCGGGACTGGTCGGTCATCGTCGCAAGGTCGGGCAGCAGGTGATGACCTGGGGTGGGTTGCGCATCACATCGCCGGCCCAGACCTTCCTCGACATGGCGCACTGCCTGACGCTCGTCGACCTCGTGGTGCTCGGCGACTCGCTCGTCCGCCACAAGCGCACGACCTCGGCCGAGCTTGTCTCGAGGGCGAGCGCCAAGTCCGGGCCCTATTCGCACCTGGCCCGCCGCGCCGCTTCCCTTGTCCGCGCGGGAGTCGACTCCGCGATGGAGACGCGGCTACGCCTGCTGATCGTGCTCGCCGGACTTCCCGAGCCCGAGATCGACCACCGGGTCCACGATCACGACGGCGCACTGCTCCGACGCTACGACCTGTCCTACCTGCCGTTCCCGCTCATCATCGAGTACGACGGTCGTCAGCACGCCGAGTCCGACCAGCAGTGGCTCTCCGACATCGGCCGCGACGAGGTGCTCGACGACGAGCGCATCCGCCGCCTCGTGATCGTGTCGCGCGACCTCTACTCGACGCCGGCCAACACGCTGGCCAGGATCACGAAGGCGATGCGCCGAGCAGGTATGCCGGTCCCCCGCCTTCGCGACGAGTGGCGCCGACACTTCCCCGGCCGCCCCGGCGACCTGGCGGTGTCGGCGTGAGGGGGCAGGCGGCATACGTCGTCGGGATGGGCGGGTACGTCCACCTCGATCCGAACGGGGGCGGGCCGTATGCCGTCTTCCTGAGTAGGGCGCGCACCCGTTCTGTCCGCCCACGGCGAACAGAGGCGGAACCTGAGCCGATCACGCTCAGGATGGGAACAGGACGAGCACGGCTCGCGTTGGTCGGGTTGTGCTCGTCCACAGCGGGCACGGATAGCATCGAGATGTCTCTCGATCAGTCAGGAGAAGAACATGTTCGAACGGTTCACCGACAGGGCCCGGAGGGTGGTTGTCCTCGCGCAGGAGGAAGCACGCCTGCTCAACCACAACTACATCGGGACCGAGCACATCCTCCTGGGTCTGATCCACGAAGGCGAAGGCGTCGCCGCGAAGGCCCTCGAGTCGCTCGACATCTCGCTCGAAGCGGTCCGGGCCCAGGTCCAGGAGATCATCGGCCAGGGGCAGCAGGCCCCGACCGGCCACATCCCCTTCACGCCTCGCGCGAAGAAGGTTCTCGAGTACTCGCTGCGCGAGGCACTCCAGCTCGGCCACAGCTACATCGGCACCGAGCACATCCTGCTCGGCCTCATCCGCGAGGGCGAGGGCGTTGCCGCCCAGGTGCTCGTCAAGCTCGGCGCCGAGCTCAACAAGGTGCGTCAGCAGGTCATCCAGCTGCTCTCCGGCTACCAGGGTGGCCAGAGCGGCGAGAAGGCCGGCGCCGGTGTCGGCCAGGGCCAGACCGAGGGCACGCCCGCGGGCTCCCTCGTGCTCGACCAGTTCGGTCGCAACCTCACGCAGGCTGCCCGCGAGGGCAAGCTCGACCCGGTCATCGGGCGTGAGAAGGAGATCGAGCGGGTCATGCAGGTGCTGTCCCGCCGCACGAAGAACAACCCCGTCCTCATCGGCGAGCCCGGCGTCGGCAAGACCGCCGTCGTCGAGGGCCTGGCCCAGGACATCGTCAAGGGCGAGGTGCCCGAGACGCTCAAGGACAAGCAGCTCTACACCCTCGACCTCGGCTCGCTCGTGGCCGGCAGCCGCTACCGCGGTGACTTCGAGGAGCGGCTCAAGAAGGTCCTCAAGGAGATCCGCACCCGCGGCGACATCATCATCTTCATCGACGAGATCCACACGCTCGTCGGTGCGGGTGCCGCCGAGGGCGCCATCGACGCCGCGTCGATCCTCAAGCCGATGCTCGCCCGTGGCGAGCTGCAGACAATCGGTGCGACGACGCTCGACGAGTACCGCAAGCACATCGAGAAGGACTCGGCCCTCGAGCGGCGCTTCCAGCCGATCCAGGTGCAGGAGCCGACGCTGCCGCACGCCATCGAGATCCTCAAGGGCCTGCGCGACCGCTACGAGGCGCACCACCGCGTGACGATCACCGACGGGGCGCTCGTCGCGGCGGCCAACATGGCCGACCGCTACGTCAACGACCGCTTCCTGCCCGACAAGGCCATCGACCTCATCGACGAGGCCGGCGCGCGACTGCGCATCCGCCGCATGACCGCTCCGCCGGACCTCCGCGAGTTCGACGAGAAGATCGCTGCGCTCGTGCGCGAGAAGGAGTCGGCCATCGACGGCCAGGACTTCGAGCGTGCGGCCCGCGTCCGCGACGACGAGAAGCGCCTCCGTCAGGAGAAGGCCGCCCGTGAGGCCCAGTGGAAGTCGGGCGACATGGACGTCGTGGCCGAGGTCGACGAGGAGCTCATCGCCGAGGTCCTGGCTGCCAGCACCGGCATCCCGGTGTTCAAGCTGACCGAGGAGGAGTCGAGCCGGCTGCTCCACATGGAGGACGAGCTGCACAAGCGCATCGTCGGCATGGACGACGCCGTCAAGGCGCTGTCCCAGGCGATCCGCCGCACCCGTGCCGGCCTCAAGGACCCGCGCCGCCCCGGTGGCTCGTTCATCTTCGCCGGCCCCACCGGTGTCGGTAAGACCGAGCTCGCCAAGACGCTCGCCGAGTTCCTCTTCGGCAGCGAGGACGCGCTGATCCAGCTCGACATGTCCGAGTACTCCGAGAAGCACACGGTGAGCCGCCTGTTCGGTTCGCCTCCCGGCTACGTGGGTTACGAGGAGGGCGGCCAGCTCACCGAGAAGGTGCGCCGCAAGCCGTTCTCCGTCGTGCTCTTCGACGAGGTCGAGAAGGCCCACCCGGAGATCTTCAACTCGCTGCTGCAGGTGCTCGAGGACGGCCGCCTCACCGACTCGCAGGGTCGGATGGTCGACTTCAAGAACACCGTCATCATCATGACGACCAACCTCGGCACGAGGGACATCTCCAAGGCCAACATGGGCTTCTCGTCCGGGCCCGACAGCCGCACCGACTACGAGCGGATGAAGGCCAAGGTCACCGACGAGCTCAAGCAGCACTTTCGGCCCGAGTTCCTCAACCGCGTCGACGACACCATCGTGTTCCCGCACCTCAACAAGGCGGAGATCACGCAGATCGTCGACCTCGAGATCGCCAAGCTCGACAAGCGGCTCAAGGACAAGGACATGGGCATCGAGCTCACGCCCGCGGCCAAGGACCTGCTCGCCAAGAAGGGCTACGACCCCGTGCTCGGTGCGCGCCCACTGCGCCGCACCATCCAGCGCGAGATCGAGGACGCCCTCTCGGAGAAGATCCTCTTCGCCGAGTTCACGTCGGGTCAGTACATCAAGATCGACACGGAGGGCGAGGGCAAGGAGGAGAAGTTCACCTTCTCCGACATGGCCCACCCCGACGCGCACCGGCCGGCCGACGACCTGCCGGAGCTTCCCGAGGGTGCTGCTCTCGACGAGGCACTCGGTGTCAACGTGACGGCAGGCCCGTCGACGGTGCCCGACGACCAGGTCTACCCGGACTCCGGATTGACCGGCACCGACCGCTGACCGCACAGAGCACGATTCAGCAGGACTGACCGGCCGAAGGGGTCGGGGACCACGGTCCCCGACCCCTTCGTCGTGCCCGAGACACGATCCGGAGACACGATCGACGACCCCGAGGGCGTATGCCGTCTGGCCGGGTGTCATACCGGGGTCGTACTCGCGCGCCGGCGGAGCCGACCCCGGTCCGATGTGGCACGGGGGCGTGCGCCGCGAAGGTGGTCCCCATGAGCGACACCTCACCCCGCAACTCACCCAGCCCATCACTCGACAGCGACCTCGCCAGCGACCTCGACAGCGACCTCGCGGGCGACCCCGACAACGACCTCGCGGGCGACCCCGTCGGAGGACCCGCCACCGGATCCACCACCGGACTCGTGGCGCGCGACCTCGTCATGACCTACGGCAAGGCCGGCAGGGGCGCTCCGGCCGGCCCACCGGCCCTCGGCGGGGTGGACCTCACCCTCCGCTCAGGCGAGAGCCTTGCCGTGATGGGCCCGTCCGGCTCGGGCAAGACGACGCTGCTGCACGTGCTGGCCGGCATCCTCAGGCCGACCGGCGGCCAGGTGCTCTGGCGTGGCCGCGACATCGCGCGGATGTCGGACCGCGAGCGAACGGTACTGCGCCGCAAGGACTTCGGCTTCGTCTTCCAGCAGGGCATGCTCCTGCCCGAGCTCCCCGCGATCGAGAACGTCGCCCTCCCGCTCATGCTGGACGGAACCTCCCGTTCCCAGGCAACGGCCCGGGCTGCAGCCCTGTTCGCGCCGCTCGGGCTGTCCGGCTTCGAGAAGCGCCGACCGGGTGAGCTGTCGGGCGGCCAGGCCCAGCGCGTCGCGATCGCCAGGGCGCTCGTCGCGCGGCCCGGTGTGGTCTTCGCCGACGAGCCGACCGGCGCGCTCGACCAGGCGACGAGCGCCGAGGTCATGCGCCACCTGACCGAGCTGACGGCCCACACCGGGGCCTCGCTGGTCGTCGTGACGCACGACGAGAACGTCGCCGCCTGGTGCCGGGGCATCGTGCACGTACGTGACGGCAGGATCGTCGACCACGGCGTCGGGCAGAGTGTCGGACAGAGCGTCGGGCACAACGTCGACCGCACCGACGGTATGGCGTCGGAGGTGGCTCGATGAAGGCCGCTGGCACGCTGTGGTGGCGGCTGCGTCGGGCGGACGCGGCCGAGAACCGGGTTCCCGGGATCCTCGCGGTCGTCTCGTTCGCGGTGGCGACGGCTGCCCTGCTCGTCTGCGTCGCCGGACTCCAGGCCTTCGAGGCGCGCAACCCCCTGCCGCCGGGCGGCCTCGAGGGACACCTCAGCGACGAGGCGGCACTCGGCAACCTCTACGTCACGCTCGCGTGGATCGCGACGACGTGCATGGTCATCCCGATCCTCACCCTCGGTGGCGTGGCCGCACGTCTCGCGATCGCCCGGCGCGACCAGCGCCTGGCCGCGCTCCGGCTCGCCGGTGCGACGTCGGGACAGGTCACCGTCATGACGCTGGCCGAGGCGGCGGCCCAGGCCGTCGTCGGTGCGCTGACGGGCGTCGTGCTCTACCTCGCCGTGCTCCCCCTCGTGGCCCGGCTCAGCTTCCAGGGCCGCGTGTTCGAGCTGCGCGAGCTCGTGCTGCCGCTGTGGCAGACGCTCGCCGTCGTCGCGGCCGTCGTCGTCGTGGCGGTCGTGTCGGGCGCGTCGAGCCTGGCGCGGGTCGCGATCAGCCCGCTCGGCGTCGCGGCCCGGACGAGCCCGAAGCGGCTCAGCCTGCTGCGCGTCCTCGTCGCCCTGGCAGCCGGCGCTGCCTGGGTCCTCGTCATCACCCCGATGAAGGAGCCGCAGCGGATGACCATCGTGCTCGTGCTCGGCGCGATGATCCTCGCGGTCAACGCGGTCGGACCATGGGTCGTCATGGTGGCCGGCCGGCTCGCGGCCCGCGTCGCCCCGACGGCGGCGACCCTGCTTGCGGCTCGTCGGATCGCCGACGACCCCAAGAGCACCTGGCGCGCGGTGGGCGCGCTGGGCCTGGCCGTCGTCGTCGTCGGCTTCACGAGCCTGGCGCAGATCGACGAGCCGGGGTCGCCGCTCGAGCGCTATCTCGCGGCCGACCTCGGCACCGGAGCCCTCGTCACGCTGGTCATCATCACCATCGTCGGGGCGACGTCGACGGGCGTGGTGCAGGCCGCGCGAGTGCTCGACCAGCGCGAGCAGTACCGCGCCCTCGCCCTCGCCGGCACCGGCGAGCGGTCGCTGCACCGGGCCCGGGCGCTCGAGGTGGCGCTCCCACTGGCCGTGACGATCGCGCTCTCCGCAGGCTTCGTCGTGGTCCTCATGCTGCCCTTCCAGAGCAGGCTCGACAGCGGACTGGTGTTGCGGTTCGTCGTGACCTCGGCCATCGCCGGGGCCGTGGTGCTTGCGTCGGTGCTGGCCTCCCGGTCCCTCGTCCGGACGGCCTCCCGCGTCGCGTGAACAGGTCGTCTACGGTGGGGCGGTGACTTCAGAGCACCGCCCCGCCGACCGCGGGCGCGCCGACGACGTATGCCGTCCGGTGCGTTCACGACGCTCGTTCGCGGTGCGCGCGGGCTGGGCCACGGCGGCGGTGGCGCTCACGCTCGGCGCGTGCACGTCGGGCCCGTCCACGCCGTCCGCGGGCTCAGCGTCCCGAAGGACGTCGAGCGCGACCTCGGGCACGACGTCCGACGCCCCGGCACAGAAAGGTCCACAGATCGTCGGCGCACCCGCGTCCCTCGCCGCGCTGGTGCGCACCGTGTACGCGGGGGGTGACCTCACGCGTACGGCCTCGCCCACCGCAGCTGCCGCGCTCAAGGGTCGCAGGGCGGCGACGGGCACCCTGGACGCGAGGGCCGAGGTCGGCTCGTGGATGGGCACCCCCGTCGCCGTGGTCACCTCCGGCGACGACGTCACGCTCGCCGTCGGGCCGACCTGGAAGGTCGTCGGCGGCTGGTGGCCGTCGCTGGGCGTCGAGAAGCCGAGCCTCGGCCCGGGGCCGCGCTGGGTGCTGGCGATCGGGTCCGACGCGCGCCCGGGCCAGCCGCTCGAGCGCACGCGCGCCGACGTGCTCCAGGTCATCGGCATCGACGGCAACGGGGGCGGCGGCGTCATGGGGATCGCCCGTGATCTCTACGTGCCCCTCTCGACCGGCGGCAGGGGGAAAATCAACTCCGCCATGGTGTTCGGCGGCCCGAAGGCGCAGGTGAGCACCGTCCGCAACGTCACCGGCCTGCCGGTCGAGGGCTACGTCGTGCTGGGCTTCACCGGCTTCACGAAGATCGTCGACGAGCAGGGCGGCATCCCGATCGTCATCCCGAAGACCGTCGTCGCCTCGCACGCCCGCAACATGGTCATCAAGGCCGGCCCGCAGACCCTCACCGGCAAGCAGGCGCTGGCCTACGCCCGTGAGCGAAAAACCCTGCCTGACGGCGACTTCGGCCGCTCACGTCACCAGGGCGAGGTGATCCTCGCGGCTGCCGTCAAGGCGAAGCTCGCCGGCCCGATCGCGATCCCGTCGGCGCTGACCAGCTTCAGCAAGGTCGGCAAGAGCAACCTGACCGCCGAGCAGATCCTCACGTTCACGGCCGGGCTGCACCAGGTGAGCCCACTCGAGGTCGGCCGCGGCGTCGCCAAGGGCGCCTTCGGCACGGCAGGCGCGCAGTCGATCGTCGTGCTCGGCAACGAGGCCCGGCGGCTGTTCGCGCAGTTCCGCGACGGGAACCTGACGTGAGCGACGTGACGAACGAGCCGAACGCGTACGCCTCCACGCCCGTCCTGCGACGGGCGCGCACGTCCGACGTACGCGACATCCGGGCCCTCGTGGCCCCGCTCGCCGAGCGTCGGGTGCTCGTCAGCAAGGAGGCGGTCACCTACTTCGAGAGCCTCCAGGAGTTCCGGGTCGCCGAGCTCGACGGGCGGGTCGTCGGCTGCGGCGCGCTCCACGTCATGTGGGAGGACCTCGCCGAGATCCGCACCCTCGCGGTCGCGCCCGAGATGCTCGGCACCGGACTCGGCGGCCGGCTGCTCGAGGCTCTCGTCGAGGACGCCCGCGAGATCGGGGTCGAGCGCCTCTTCTGCCTCACCTTCGAGACCGACTTCTTCGTGCGACACGGGTTCGAGGCCATCGAGGGGCAGGCCGTGCCGATGGACGTCTACGCCGAGCTGCTGCGGTCCTACGACGAAGGCGTCGCCGAGTTCCTCGACCTCGAACGGGTCAAGCCCAACACCCTCGGCAACACCCGGATGCTCCGCACCCTCTGACCCTCGCGGTGCTCAACTGCGGTGCTCAACTGCGGGGCTCAGCTGCGGGGCTCAGCTGCGGCCGGACGCGGCGTAGATGCGACGCACGACGTCCTCGATGTCGGGTTCCTCGATGGTGAGGTCGCGCACCTCGTGCCGGGCCGAGACCTGCGCCAGCACGGCCGCGGCGGTCGTCGCCTCGGAGTCGAAGGCGAGCCGCTGGCGCAGCCCGTCGGACTCGCTGCCGAGCAGCCGGGCGCGAGGGATGTCGTCGAGGTCGGGTGTCGGTTGCGCGAGGTCGATGACGAGGATGCGCTGCGCCCCCACGGTCGCAGCCAGTCCGGTCAGGGTGCCGTCGAAGGCGAGCCGTCCGCGGTCGACGACGAGCACCCGGTCGCAGAGCCGCTCGATGTCGCCCATGTCGTGCGTCGTCAGCAGCAGCGTGGTGCCGCGCTCTCGGCGCTCGGCCACGAGGAACTCGCGCAGGCGCTGCTTGGACAGCACGTCGAGTCCGATCGTCGGCTCGTCGAGGATGAGCAGGTCGGGCGAGTGCAGCAGCGCGGCTGCGATCTCGGCGCGCATGCGCTGCCCGAGCGACAGGGAACGCACGGGGGTC
This sequence comes from Terrabacter sp. 2RAF25, assembly GCF_052115265.1. Taxonomy (NCBI): domain Bacteria; kingdom Bacillati; phylum Actinomycetota; class Actinomycetes; order Micrococcales; family Intrasporangiaceae; genus Terrabacter; species Terrabacter sp. 2RAF25. Next base: position 41,237 of record NZ_JBFRGJ010000006.1, on the reverse strand, counting down.
CCGAGCTGCGACCCCATCTCGAGCTGCTCGACGAGCATGTCGGTGCGCGCCCGCGCCTCCTGCTGGTCGAGGCTGTGGATCGCGGCCAGGATCGAGAAGGAGTCGCGGAGGGGCAGGTCCCACCAGAGCTGGGACCGCTGCCCGAACACGACTCCGACCCGGCGCGCCACGGCGATGCGCTCGCGCATCGGGTCCAGGCCGCACGTGCGCACATGGCCGGACGTGGGTTTGAGGATGCCGGTCAGCATCTTGATGGTCGTCGACTTGCCGGCGCCGTTCGCCCCGATGTAGCCGACCGACTCGCCCGGCTCGACCGTGAAGGTCATGCGGTCGACGGCGCGGGTCTTCTTGAAGTCGCGCACGAGGTCACGGGTCTCGATGATGCTCATCCGCCGGCTCCTTGGTAGTGACGGGTCCCGAGTCTCCAGCACAGCCCGGCGATGCCCCACGCGAGCAGCGCAGCCAGGGGCGTGAACCAGGCGAGCCACTGGGGCGCGAGGTGGTCTCCGGGCAGGTCGAGGATCGCGACCGCAGGAAGGTAGGCCACGAAGGCCGTGGGGACGACGAAGGTCCAGAAGATCCGGAGCGGGCCGGGGAAGACCTGCTGGCTCTGCTGGGCGGCATACGACCCGCCGTAGGTGAACGCGTTGGTGAACTCCGAGCCGTCCACGAGAAAGAACTGCAGCCCTCCGGCGGCCGTGAAGAGGGCGGCGAAGATCGCGGTGCCGCTGACGACCGTGAGCACGATGAGCAGCACCTTCGTCGGCGACCACTCGACGGAGCCCGTCGTCAGTGACACCACGAGGGCGACCAGGGCGACGGACAGCCGGCCGATCCGTCGCATCGACAGCTCGCTCGTCATCAGCTGGGCGAGCAGCGGGAGCGGCCTGACGTAGAAGGCGTCCACCTGCCCGGCGCGGATGTAGACCGGCAGCTGGTCGAGGTGGCCGACAAACATGTCGGCCAGCGAGAAGGCGAGGTTGGACAGCGCGAAGACGAGCAGGGCCGCGTTGAAGTCGAGCCCGCCGAGGAACGTGACGTTGTGGAAGATGACCCACACCTCGGCGAACTCGGCGAGCCCCACCCCGACGGTCCCCAGGATGTCGGTGACGAAGGAGGCGCGGTACTGCATCTGGGCGCGGGCGCGCGACGCGAGGAGCACCCGGTACGGCCGCAACCGCTGCGACAGCGAAGGACGCGAGTCAGCCACCCTGCACCTCCAGTCGGCGGCGGCCGGCACGCAGCACGACCTGGCCGAGCGCGAGCAGCACGATCGCCCAGAAGACCTGCACCGCAACGGCAGACGCGATGTCGGCGCCGACGACGCGGCCGGCCAGGATGTCGATGGGGTTCTGCAACATGGACGGGAACGGCGACCACTGCGCCAGCGTGCGCAGCCAGTCGGGGAACCACGGCACGGGCAGATAGAGGCCGCACAACAGCCCGCCCGTGATCATCCAGAGCAGCGTGATGCCACGGATCTCGATGAGCCAGAACGCCAGCAGGTTGATGACGAAGTTGCCGGAGAAGGCGACGACGACGGCCAGCCCGACCGACACGGCCCCCACCGCCCAGCTGACCGCTGAGGGGGGCCACGCCATGTCGAAGAGCAGAGCCCCGAGCAGCAGGGCGGGCAGCCCTCGACCGACCAGGTTGATGCCTGCTCTTCCGAGATCACCTGCGAGGTAAGCGAACTGGGGGTCGATCGGCCGCAGGAAGTCGACCGCGATGTCCCCGGACCGCACCCGGTCCTTGACCTCGGCGAAGCCCCAGAGGTTGACGGCGCCGAGCAGTGCCTGGCCCCACCACACGAAGGCGATCGTCGTCGGCCTGTCGTAGCCACCGATGGAGGCGTTCGCGGACGTCAGCGCCGCCAGCAGGATCGAGGCCCGGATGATGCCGAAGACGGAGTTCGTCGTCATGCCCGCGAGCAGCGCCAGGCGGTAGGTCGAGTGCCGCCGGAACCCGGCCCGCACGAGCACCCAGAAGGTGTTCACGACGGTCTGGGGGGATCGGGCACAAAGAGCGACCCTACAGACGCGTCTGCGCTGGTTCAACGGAGTACGTTCGAGGCGTGCCCGACCCTGACCCCGAGCAAGAGCCCGACACGGCCCGAGACGCGACGGCACCTGACGTCGTGATCGTGATGGGTGTGAGCGGCAGTGGCAAGACGACGGTCGCCAAGGGCATCTCGACGGTCATGCGCTGGGAGTTCGCCGAGGGCGACGCCTTCCACTCCGAGGCCAATGTCGCGAAGATGGCGTCCGGCCGGCCGCTCACCGACGACGACCGCTGGCCGTGGCTCGAGTCCATCGGCGACTGGATCAGCGGCAAGGAGGCCGCTGGCGAGTCCGCGGTGGTCACCTGCTCCGCGCTGCGCCGGGTCTACCGGGATCTGCTCCGCCGGGGCCGCCCGCACGTGCGCTTCCTCCACATGGAGGCACCGAGCGAGGTGATCCAGGACCGCATGGAGCACCGGCCCGGGCACTACATGCCGCCGTCGCTGCTGCCCAGCCAGCTCGCCACCCTCGAACCTCTCGAGCCCGACGAGCCGGGCGTCAACGTCGTCAACGAGGGGAGCGCCGCCGAGGTGCTCGACCGGGCCCTGCGGGCTCTCGACCTACGGAAGGACCACCAGTCATGATGCTCTCCGCCCTGGCACCGACCCTGACGACCGCCCTCGCCCCGAACCACCGTTCAGGCCTGCTTCCCACGGTGGCGCGCAGCGCCGACGCGCCGTACGCCGGCAACGGTCAGCTCGTGGCCGCGTGCGTCCTCGGCATCCTCGCCGTCGTCCTGCTCATCACCGTCGTGAAGCTGCATCCCTTCCTCTCGCTCATGCTCGGGTCCGCGGTGCTCGGCGCCGTCGCGACCATGCCACCCGGCGACATCGTCGACAGCTTCATCAAGGGATTCGGCTCGACGACGGGCTCGGTGGGCGTGCTCATCGCGCTGGGCGCCATGATCGGAAAGATGCTCGAGGACTCGGGCGGCGCCAACCGGATCGTGTCGACCCTCGTCGGCCGCGTCGGCCAGAACGGCCTGCCGTGGATGATGGCGGCGATCGCGGCGATCCTCGGCCTGCCGCTCTTCTTCGAGGTCGGCGTCGTCCTCCTCGTGCCGGTCGTCATCCTCGTGGCCCGCAAGACCGGTCTGTCCGTCATGAAGGTCGGCATCCCGGCGCTTGCCGGTCTCTCGGTGCTGCACGGGCTGGTGCCGCCCCACCCGGGCCCGCTGACCGCCATCGGCCTGCTCAACGCCGACCTGGGCCGCACCCTGCTCTACGGCATCATCATCGCCATCCCGACCGTCATCGTCGCCGGGCCGGTGCTCGCCCGCTTCGTCGACCAGTGGGTGCCCAAGTACGTCGAGGCGCCGGCGGGCGTCCCGGTGGCGGTGGGGGCTGGCGCGAGCTCCGTCGGGACGGGCGGGACCGTCGGGACCGGCGGGACCGGCGGGACCGCACGAGCCGATCGAGGGCGTGGACCGGGTTCTGACGTTCGCTCCGGCGCCCGTTCTGAAGGGCGAGGCGGAAGCGGCCGGTTCACCGACCTCGACGAGCTGGACGCGCCTCTCGCGCCGGGGCGCCGGCGGGTCGGCTTCGGCTCCGCGATCATCGCCATCACGCTCCCGGTCCTGCTCATGCTCGTGGATGCGATCACCAAGCTGCTCGTGACCGACGAGAACGCTGGGGTGCGCAAGGTCATCGACGTCTTCGGAACTCCCGTCGTGGCGCTGCTCATCGCCGTCATCTTCTGCTACTTCCGGCTCGGCCTGGCCTCCGGCATGACCCGGATGCAGGTCAGCGACAGCTTCGGCGCCAGCCTGCCGGGCATCGCCGGCATCATCCTCATCGTGGCTGCCGGTGGCGGCTTCAAGCAGACGCTCGTCGACGCCGGCGTCGGTGACGTCATCAAGGACTGGGCCACCGGCGTGAACATCTCCGTGCTGCTGCTGGGCTGGCTCGTCGCGGTCCTCATCCGCCTCGGCACCGGGTCCGCCACCGTCGCCACGATCACGGCGGCCGGCATCGTCGGCCCGCTCGCGTCGACGCTCACGACGAGCCACCTCGCGCTGCTGGTGCTCGCGATCGGCTGCGGCTCGCTCTTCTTCAGCCACGTCAACGACGCCGGGTTCTGGCTCGTCAAGGAGTACTTCGGCCTGACCGTGGGGGAGACGATCAAGTCGTGGTCCGTGATGGAGACGGTCATCTCCGTCGTCGGCTTCGCGCTCGTCATGCTGCTCAGCCTCCTCGTCTGAACCGCGACGGCACCGACGTGGGCACCCGACCCGACGACCTCTCCCCCGAGGCACTCGACTTCCTCACCGTCCGACACCTGGCGACCCTGACGACCCTCCGCCCGAATGGCCGCCCCCACGTCGTTCCCGTGGGCTTCACCTGGGACCCGGCAACGTCCGTCGCGCGGGTGATCACGAGCCGCGGCAGCCGCAAGGCGCGCAACGCCCTGGCCGGCTGCTCGGCGGTGCTGTGCCAGGTCGACGGCCGGCACTGGCTGTCGCTCGAGGGCACCGCCCGCCTCCTCGACGACCCGGCCGCGGTCACCGACGCCGAGGAGCGGTATGCCGTCCGCTACCGGCAGCCGCGCCCCAACCCCGAGCGCGTGGTGCTCGCCGTCGACGTGACGATCGTGCTCGGCAACGTCTGACCCGGGCGGGAAGTGGGCACTCGACGTTGGGGGAAGGCACCCCGACACGTCGAGAGCGCAGTTCCTGGCGCCCCGGAACCATGTCGGGAAGTGGGCACTCGACGGGGAGGGGGAGCTACGCGGGTGGTCCTCGCGACCGAACGGGTCAAGTGGTTGGGGGCTCAGGCGGGGAGGCGGAAGCGGCGCCGGGAGAGCGGTTCGACGAGGCCGTCGGCCACGAGCGAGTCGAGGCAGCGCATGACCTGCGCACGGTCGTCGGCCGAGTCCTCGAGAGTCGCGAACGGCACCGCGTCGTGCGCCTCCCGCAGCCGTCGCAGCAGCTCGCCACGGACCTGGCGGTCGGTGCCGTGCCACGCCTGCCCCCTGCGCGGCGGTCCGTCGTAGGCCGGCCTGCCCGAGACGTTCCAGGCGCAGAGGTCGGCGACGGGGCAGTCGTCACAGCGCGGGCCACGGGCCACGCAGACGAGCGCGCCGAGCTCCATCACGGCGACGTTCCACGTGTTGGCGGTGTCGCGCTCGGCCGGCATCGACTCGGCCGCGAGGAGCGTCTCGGCACGGTTGAGGGTCGGGTTCGGGAAGGCCTTGCCCTCGAGGGTGCGCGCGAGCACGCGTCGCACGTTCGTGTCGACGACGACCTCAGGGATGCCGAAGGCGAAGCAGGACACCGCGGCGGCCGTGTAGGCGCCGACCCCCGGCAGGGCGAGGAGCTCCTCGGGCGTGCAGGGCACCTCACCCCCGTGGCGCGCCACCATCACGGTCGCCGCCTCGTGCAGCCGGAGCGCCCGACGCGGATAGCCGAGTCGGCCCCAGGCCCGCACGGCGTCGCCGGGCGGTGCGGCGGCAAGGTCGGCCGGCGTCGGCCAGCGCTCCATCCACTCGCGCCAGGCGGGCTCGACCCGGGCGAGGGGCGTCTGCTGCGACATCACCTCGGAGAGGAACACTCCCCACGGGCTGCAGTCGGGCTCGCGCCAGGGCAAGTGCGTGCGCCCGGCCTTGCCGTACCACTCGTTGACCCGCTCGTGGAGCACGGAGAGCAGCGACAGCGGAGGGCGCTGGGACAGCGGAACCTGGCTGGACGGCATTCGCAAGAAAAGACGCGCGTCAGACGTAGCGCTCGAGGATGCTCGACTCGGCGAGGCGCGAAAGGCCCTCGCGAACGGCGCGGGCACGGCCCTCGCCGACGCCCTCGACGAGCATGAGGTCCTCGATGCCGGCCGCCAGGAGGCGCTGCAGCGACTCGAAGTGGTTGACGAGGCGGTCGACGATCGCGGCGGGCAGGCGCGGCACCTTGGTGAGGAGCCGGTAGCCCTGCGGCGACACGGGCGCGTCGAGGCTGTCACCGACGACCGAGAAGCCGACGGCGCGAGCGCCGGCCGCGAGGTCGAGCAGCTCGACGGCGTTGAGGGTCTGGAGGTTGCCGAGCGCCTCGGGGAGGTCGAGACCCGACTTCGTCGCGGGAAGGTAGTCGCGGATGACGAGCTCGCGGTCGTTGCCGAGGCCGCCGACGAGCTCCTCGAGCTGCAGGCTGAGCAGGCGGCCGTCGGTGCCGAGCTCGACGACGTAGTCCTGGATCTCGGCCGAGATGCGGCGCACCATCTCGAGGCGCTGGAGCACGGCGGTGACGTCGCGGATCGTGACGAGGTCCTCGATCTCGAGGGCCGACAACGTGCCCGTGACCTCGTCGAGGCGGGCCTTGTAGCGCTCGAGGGTCTGTAGCGCCTGGTCGGCCCGCGACAGCGTGGTGGGCGAGCCCTCGATGACGTGGCGCAGGTCGCCGACATAGAGGGCCACGACGCCCATCGACTGGCTCACCGAGATGACGGGGTAGCCCGTCTGCTTGGCCACCCGCTCGGCCGTGCGGTGGCGCGTGCCAGACTCGGTGGTCTCGATGCTCGAGTCGGGCACGAGCTGGGTGGCGGCGCGCAGGATGCGCGTGCCCTCGCGGTCGAGCACGACGGCGCCGTCCATCTTGGCCAGCTCGCGCAGGCGCGTGGCGGAGAACTCGACGTCGAGCGTGAACCCGCCCGTGCAGAGCGACTCGACCACACGGTCGAAGCCGAGCACGATGAGCGCCCCGGTGCGACCGCGCAGGATGCGTTCGAGGCTGTCGCGCAGATCCGTTCCCGGGGCTACCGCGGCGAGGGCCGCGCGCAGCAGCAGCTCGTCGTTCCGGTCCATCACTTCCCTGTTCGCAATGGGGGCGCCGAGGGCGTCCACCCCGGTCGGTCGCAGTCTAGACGGTGCCGACGGCTGGTGCCGCCGATGGTCGCCCACCGGCGAGGCGGCCCATCGCCTCGATGGCTCTCGCGACGTCGGACACCTCGACCGCTCGGATGCCGTCAGGCACCGTCGAGTCGGCGAGACTGCCCGCCGGCACGAGGGCGTGGCGGAACCCGAGCCGAGCGGCCTCGGCCAGCCGGCGGTCGAGACCGGTGACGCGACGCACCTCGCCCGCGAGCCCGACCTCACCGAAGGCGACGACGTCGGTGGCGAGCGGCTGGTCGACGACGGAGGACGCGAGGGCGCAGACGATGGCGAGGTCGGCGGCCGGCTCGGTGATGCGCACGCCTCCGACGGTGGCGGCGAAGATGTCGCGAGAGCCGACCGGGGCGCCGGCGCGCTTGTCGAGGACGGCGATGACCATGGCCAGACGCGACGAGTCGAGCCCGCTCGAGGTGCGCCGCGGCGACGGGAGCGTGGACGGCGCGACGAGTGCCTGCACCTCGGCGACCAGGGGCCGGCGGCCCTCGAGCGTGACCGTCACACAGGTGCCGGGCACCGCGTGGTCGCGAGTGGACAGGAACAGTCCACTGGGATCGGGGAGGCCAGTGATGCCGACGTCGGACAGGTCGAAGCAGCCGACCTCGTCGGTGGGGCCGAAGCGGTTCTTCACGGCACGCACGAGCCGCAGGCGTGAGTGCCGGTCGCCCTCGAACTGGATGACGACGTCGACGAGGTGCTCGAGCACGCGCGGGCCGGCGATCGAGCCGTCCTTGGTGACATGGCCCACGAGCAGGACGGCCACCCCGCGCGCCTTCGCGGCCTGGATGAGGCTGCCCGCGACCTCGCGGACCTGCGAGACGTTGCCCGCCTGACCCTCGACGTCGGCACTGGCGATGGTCTGGACCGAGTCGACGACGAGCAGAGAGGGCGACCGGGACTCGATGTGGCCGAGCACGGTCGCGAGGTCGGTCTCGGCAGCGAGGTAGAGCGAGTCGGCCATCGCCGAGATGCGCTCGGCGCGGGTGCGCACCTGGGCCGCGGACTCCTCACCGCTGACGTAAAGGACGTCGGCGCCGGAACGGGCGGTGCGCGCGGCGACGTCGAGCAGCAGCGTCGACTTGCCGACCCCGGGCTCGCCCGCGACGAGCACCACCCCACCCGGCACGAGACCGCCGCCGAGCACGCGGTCGAACTCGGCGACGCCCGTCGGACGGGCGGCGGCGCGCGTCACGTCGACGTCGGCAATGCGCTGGGCCGGAGTGACCACCGAGGCCGCGGTGGTGCGGGCCGCGGTGGCCGCGCCCGTCTCGGCGACGGTGCCCCACGCCTGGCACTCGCCGCAGCGGCCGACCCATTTGACGGTGGTCCACCCGCACTCGCCGCAGCGGAATCCGGGGGTGCGCCGGGTCGTCGTCCTGGTAGCCATGGCATGACCGTACGGGCCGGGTGGGACAGCGCCGGGCAGGGCGGGCCGCCGCACGTGAGAAAATGGCGTACATGGAATCGGTTCTGCCGTATGTGCTCGCCATCGTCCCGACGATCGGCATGGGCACGCTCTTCTACTTCGTGATCAAGAGCATCCTCGAGGGCGACCGTCGCGAGCGGTTGGCACAGGCCCGTTGGGAGGCCGCTCACGACCGCACTTCCGCCGCCGACTCCACCGGCAACACCGGCAACACCGCTCCGGACAGCTCGTCGAGCGGCCGCTGAAAGGCGCGAACAAAGGTCGGGGAAGCGTCACTCCCGCGCAATTCGCCGCACATCGACCGTGACGATTGATGGATGAACCGACAGTCGTCGCATTGAATGTGCATAGAGGAAATGCATTCAGACGCGATTACCTGTAAATTGATCCTGCCGCGGGTCATGTATTCGCGGCTTTCCCCTCCCAGACCGACAACTTCAGATGGAGAAAAATGGCTCAGCGTGTCGAAGTGGTGTTGATCGACGACATCGACGGCGGAAACGCCGAAGAGACCGTCACCTTCGCCCTTGATGGTGTGACCTACGAGATCGACCTGTCCGACAAGAACGCCAAGAAGCTGCGCGACGACCTTGCCACCTGGACCGGTCACGCGCGTCGTGCCGGAGCCGCCAAGGCCTCCACGCGCCGTCGGGCGGCCGGCTCCGCGAAGCGCACCGACCTGACCGCCGTGCGCGAGTGGGCGCGCGCCAACGGGCACACGGTCTCCGACCGTGGCCGCATCTCGGCCGACATCCAGTCCGCCTACGACAAGGCGCACTGACGAGCAGTCCGAACGAAGGGCCCGGCATCCGCACGGATGCCGGGCCCTTCGTCGTCCGCCACGCCCCGAGGCGGTTGCTGCCTGAGAGCTACCGGGTGATCTCGGCCGCCAGGTCGCCGTCGCGGGCGACCCGGTCGAGCACCTCGTCGGCCGTCAGCTGCACGAGGTCGTCGCCCGAGGCCCCGGCCTCGATCTCGTCCCACGACCTCGGCGCCGCCACGGTGGGCCGGTCGCGACCACGAAGGGAGTAGGGGCACACGGTCGTCTTGGCCGCGACGTTCTGGCTCCAGTCGAGGAAGATCTTGCCCGGCCGCAGCTCCTTCGCCATCTTCCACACGATGAGGTCGGGGTGCTGCTTCGTCAGCTCCTGCGCGAGCTGCTGCACGGTGTCGCGGATCTGGTCGCTCGTGTACGCCCCCGGCAGCACGGCATACAGCTGGAGTCCCTTGCTACCACTGGTGACCGGCACCGTGTCGAGGCCGATGCCGCTCAGCCGCTCGCGCACGATGAGTGCCACGCGGGCGCACTCGTGCAGCCCCGTGCCGGGTCCCGGGTCGAGGTCGATGACGAGGCGGTCGGGCCCGAGCGGCACCGCGTCGCGCCCCTCGCCCTCGTAGCGCCACTGCGGCACGTGCAGCTCGAGCGAGTTGAGGTTGGCGAAGAAGGTGAGGCCGGCCAGGTCGTCGATGAAGGGGAAGACGGGGTCGCGCCCGGCGCGCCGGATCCACGCCGGCGTGCCGGACGGGATGTTCTTCTCGAAGAACTGCATGTCACCGACACCGTGCGGGAAGCGGATTCGCGTGACGGCGCGGTCGCGCAGATGCGGCAGGATGACCGGCGCAATGCGCGCGTAGTAGTCGATCACCTGCGCCTTGGTCGTGCCGGCCCTGGGGTACATGACCTTCTCGAGGCTCGACAGCTTCATCCGCCTGCCATCCACCTCGACGGTCACCTTCGGCGCCTCGTAGGGCATCACTCACCGTCCCCGTGGTCGTCGACGTCTCCAGGGGTGAGGTCGCTGCGCAAGCCCTTGTATGCCGGCTGGCGCAGTCTGCCCTGCCCGCTGAGTCCCAGCGACTGCACGTCGGCGACGAGCACGGGGTGCACCCAGGTCGCACCGGTGGAGTCCTCGGCGGGAACATCTGTGGCAAAAGGGGATTCGACCGAGGTCAGCGCGTCGAGATCGCGCATCAGTGCCTGTCCCGTCTTACCTGCAAGGCCCGACCCGACACGCCCGAGGTAGCGCAGGCCGCCGGGACTGGGCACGCCGACGAGCACCGCGCCGAGCCGCCGGGAGACGGTGCCGGTGGACTCGGGGCGCCACCCACCGATGACGACCGAGACGGTGCCCCGGTGCGGGGACTTGAGCCAGTACGGCGACCGCAGCCCGGGGACGTACGTGGCGTCGACCCGCTTGGAGACGATGCCCTCGAGCCCCTGCTCCTTCGTCGCGGCGTGCAGGGTGGCGCCGTCGGAGAAGGTCGGCGGCGTCTGCCAGCGGGCGCCCGCGAGCTCTAGGCGTTCGAGCGTCGAGCGTCGCTCGGTCCACGTGCGGCCCAGCAGCTCGACCCCGTAGAGGCGCAGCAGGTCGAACGTCATCAACGTCACCGGCGCCTGCTCGGCGAGCAGCGCGGCCCGGCGCGCGTCGGTGACGTGGAAGCGCTCGGCCATCGCTGCGAAGGACGGGATGCCGTCGCGCATCGAGACGATCTCGCCGTCGAGCAGCATGTCGGCGTACTCGTTCGGGAGACCCCGCAGCTCGGGGAACGCGACGGTGACGTCCCGCTCGGTGCGGGTGAACAGGCGCATCTCGCCGTCGCGGACGTCGGCCAGGACGCGCATGCCGTCCCACTTGACCTCGTGCTGCCAGCGGTCGTCGGCCGGAATGGTCGACGCGGGCGTCGCGAGCATGGGGCGCATGGGTGCATTCTTGTTCTCATGCGAGCCATCTGGAAAGGCGCCGTGTCGTTCGGCCTGGTCAATGTGCCGGTCCGACTCTTTTCGGCCACCGAGAACCACGACGTGCAGTTCCGCCAGGTCCACGAGAAGGACGGCGGCCGCATCAAGTACCAACGCGTCTGCTCGATCGACGGCGAGGAGGTGCCCTACTCCGACATCGCCAAGGGATACGAGGCGGCCGACGGCCAGATGGTCGTGCTGACCGACGAGGACCTCAAGAGCCTTCCGTCGAGGTCGTCGAAGGAGATCTCGATCGAGAAGTTCGTGCCGTCGGAGCAGATCGACCCGCTCCTCTTCGACAAGAGCTACTACCTCGAGCCCGACAAGACCGGCCTCAAGCCCTACGTGCTGCTGCGGGACGCCCTGGAGAAGGCCGACCGGATGGCCCTCGTCACCGTGTCGGTGCGCACGCGCATGACCCTCGCCGTGCTCCGCGTGCGCGACGGCGTCATCGTGCTGCAGACGCTGCTGTGGGCCGACGAGGTGCGCACCCCGGAGTTCGAGTCGCTCTCGGAGGACACCCACGCGACGGCCAAGGAGCTCGCGATGGCCTCCTCGCTCGTCGACTCGCTGTCGGGCGACTACGAGCCCGACGAGTTCGAGGACGACTACTCCGACGCCGTCACCCAGCTCGTGGCGACCAAGATCGAGGGAGGCGACATCACCGAGACCCCCGAGGCGAAGGGCGAGGAGACCGAGGTCGTCGACCTGCTCGCGGCGCTGCAGCGCAGCGTCGACAAGGCCAAGGCCGCCAAGTCGGGTGGCTCGAGCGGCTCGGGCTCGGGCGGCTCGGGCTCGGCGGTGAGCGCCGCCGACTCGAGCGACGACTCGGACGGCTCGAAGAAGACCGCTGAGAAGACGACGGCCAAGAAGACCACCGCGAAGACGTCCACGGCGAAGAAGACCGCTGCCAAGAAGTCGACGACGAAGAAGGCCGCCACCAAGAAGGCCAGCTGACCCGTTTGCGGTGACCTCGGGGCGTACGCGAGCGAGGTGAGCGACGTTCGTCACGTCGGCGGCATACGCAAGCCCCGTGGTCGCGGCTGCGCGAGGATGAGAGCGTGCGAACGGCGACGATCGACGAGCTCACCCGGCGGCTCGGGACCCTGCCCACCAACCCTCGCGTCGTCGTCAGCGGCAACATGGCGGTGCCCTGGGAGGCGGTGCGTGCGCTCGACGCGGCGCAGCCCTCCTACGTGCTGCACGCGCTCAACGCGCCCGCCGGGCTGCCCGACCGCGACGGCGTGACCGTCGAGACGTGTTTCGTCGGACCCGGCATGCGGCGCCACCCGAGGCTGCACTACGTGCCGTCGAGGCTGTCGCTCGTGCCGCTGCTCTACGGTCGGGCCCTCCCCCCGGACGCGGTGCTGCTGCACTGCGCCCCGCCGCGTGACGGACAGGTGAGCCTCGGTCTCGAGGTCAACGTGCTGCCGGCCGCGATCGAGGCCTGCCGGGCCAGGGGCGGCCTCGTCGTGGCGGTCGTCAACCCGCGGATGCCCTTCACCTTCGGCGACGCCCAGGTGCCGCTCGAGCACGTCGACCTCGTCGTCGAGGTCGACGCCGAGCTGGCCTCGCACGCGCCCTCGGAGCCCGACCCCGAGAGCCGGCTCATCGGCGAGCGCGTCGCGGCCCGCGTGGCCGACGGGGCGACGATGCAGCTCGGCATCGGCGCCGTGCCCGATGCGACGCTGGCTGGCCTGACGAAGCGACGCGGCATCCGGGTGTGGAGCGAGATGTTCTCCGACGGCGTGCTCGCGCTCGACGCGGCGGGGGCCCTGGACCCCGACCACCCGCTCGTCACCTCGTTCGCCTTCGGGTCGACCGACCTCTACGCGTGGCTCGACGGCAACGAGCGCGTGCGGATGCTGCGCACCGAGAAGACCAACGATCCGGGGCTCATCGCCCAGCAGCGGCAGATGACGTCGGTCAACACGGCGCTCGAGGTCGACCTCTTCGGGCAGGCCAACGCGTCACGCATCAACGCCCGCATCCACTCCGGCTTCGGCGGCCAGACCGACTTCATCGTCGGCGCGCTGCACTCCCCCGGTGGCCAGTCGTTCATCGCGCTGCGCTCGTGGCACCCGAAGGCCGACGTCTCGACCATCGTGCCGCTGCTCGACGAGCCGGTGACGAGCTTCCAGCAGAGCGCCATCGTCACCGAGCACGGCTGCGCGCCGCTCTGGGGCCGCAGCGAGCGCGAGCAGTGCCACGACATCATCGAGGAGTGCGCGCACCCGCGGGTGCGTGACGACCTGTGGGAGGAGGCCGCGAGCCTCGGCCTCGCCTGAGCCTCAGGACATCCGAGGGCGTATGCCGTCGGGGGCGTCGAGCGCGCCCCGTGGCTGCTCGTAGGGTGGCGAGCATGAGCGAGAACCCCCGTCCCGTTCGACCCGTGGCCGTGGTGACCGGCGGGACGCGAGGCATCGGCCTCGCGGTCGCCGAGGACCTCGCCGACACCCACCACGTCGTGGTCGGCGGCCGCAGCGCCGAGTCCGTCGCGTCGGTGGTCGACCGGCTGCCGTCCGCGGAGGGCCTCGTCGCCGACCTCGCCGACTGCTCCTCCGCCGGCTCGCTCGAGAGGGCGCTGGACGCGCTCGTCCCGAGGCTCGACCGGGTCGACGTCCTGGTGCACTCGGCCGGCGTGCTGCGCAACGGCAGCGTCGCCGACTCACCGGTGAGCGACTGGACCGAGTCGCTGACCGTCAACGTCACCGCCGTCGCCGCGGTGACGAAGGCGCTGCTGCCGGCTCTGCGCCGCGCCCACGGCCTCGTCATCACCGTGAACTCCGGGTCGGGGCTCACGGCGTCGCCGTCATCGGGCGCCTACTGCGCCTCGAAGTTCGCGCTGCGGGCCCTCACCGACTCGCTGCGCCAGGAGGAGCGGGAGCACGGCGTGCGCGTGACCTCACTGCACCCCGGACGCGTCGACACCGACATGCAGCACGAACTCGTCGAGTTCGAGGGCGCCGACTACGACGCCTCGGCCTACCTCGACGTGCAGTCGGTGGTGCGGGCCGCGCGCCTCGCCATCGACGCCGGTGACGACGCGAGCATCGACATGATCTCGGTGCGCCCCCGCGGCTGGCGCCCGAACACCTCCGCCTGACCCCAGCGCCTCGCCGCGACCCCGGCCTCACCCGGGGCCGGGGATCCGGAGCGGCCCGTCAGATGCGGCTGGAGCCGCGCGTGGGCATCAGCGCCAGGCGGGCGAAGGCGAGCGAGGCCGCGAGGTCGACCTCGCGCTGCTCGCGGTCGCCCTTGCGCGTCGACACCTCGACCACGACGTCGCCGGTCCAGGCGGTGTCGGCCAGGTGCTCGAGCACCTCGGCGCACGGCTGGGTGCCACGGCCGGGCACCAGGTGCTCGTCGAGGAACGACCCGAGACCGTCGGCCAGGTGAAGGTGGGCCAGCCGGGAGCCCAGGCGCTGCGCCATCTCGAGGGCATCGGAACCCGCGGTCGCCGTGTGCGACAGGTCGAGCGTCACGTTGTCGTAGGGCTGGTCGACGGGGTCCCAGTGCGGGAGGTAGGCCATGACCTCACGGCGAGCCGTGCGCCAGGGGTACATGTTCTCGACGGCGAGCGTGATGCCGTGGTCGTGCTCGCGCAGGGCGATCCCGTCGACGAACCCGGCGGCATACTCCCTCTGCCAGCGGAACGGTGGGTGCAGCACGACCGTGCTCGCGCCGACCTCCAGGGCGAGCTCGATCGACCGGTCGACCTTGCCCCACGGGTCGGTACCCCAGACGCGCTGGGTCAGCAGGAGCGTCGGCGCGTGGATCGACACGACGGGAAGCCCGTGCAGCTCGGACAGGGCGCGCAGGGCCCCGGCCTCCTGGGTCACCGGGTCGGTCCAGACCATGACCTCGATCGCGTCGTAGCCGAGCCGCGCGGCGGTCGCGAAGGCGGTCGCCGCGTTGTCGGGGTAGAGCGAGGCGGTCGAGAGGCCGACCCGGATCGTCATGCGGCCATTGTCCGGCACGGCCTCCGGGCGGGCCCACGCCGGTGCCACCTCACGAGGTCAGGTGGTCGAGCCTGCGGAGGATGAGCCCCTCGCGGAGGGCCCACGGGCAGATGTCGAGGCGCTCGACCTGGAGCAGGTCGAGCGCGGCCTCGGCGACCAGGGCACCGGCGTACAGCTGGTGGGCTCGCCCCTCGGAGACTCCCGGCAGCTGCGCGCGGGCGACCGAGTCGAGGCTCGCGAGCCGCTGGACGATGCCGCGAAGGTCGTTGCGCGACAACGTCCTCGGCACGAACGGCCCGTCGTCGCGAGGGGCGGCACCTGCGATGCGCGCGAGCGAGCGCATCGTCTTGGACGTGCCCACGGCACGGTCCGGGGCACCGAAAGCCAGCAGTGGGCGTACGCGCTCGGCGAGGCTGGCGCGCACGTGCGCGCGGACCTCACGGGCGGCCGACTCGGTGGGCGGGTCGCCGGGCAGACGCTCGCGGGTCAGGCGTCCCGCGCCGAGCGGAAGGCTGAAGGCGACGTCGGGCTCCTCGTCGAGGCCGCCGGCGAGCTCGAGCGAACCGCCCCCGATGTCGACCACGAGCAGCCGACCACTCGACCAGCCGAACCAGCGGCGCACCGCGAGGAAGGTCATCCGCGCCTCGTCCG
This sequence comes from Terrabacter sp. 2RAF25, assembly GCF_052115265.1. NCBI lineage: Bacteria > Bacillati > Actinomycetota > Actinomycetes > Micrococcales > Intrasporangiaceae > Terrabacter > Terrabacter sp. 2RAF25. The sequence goes on along the minus strand of NZ_JBFRGJ010000006.1, from coordinate 25,529 downwards.
TGCCACTGAGGGCCTCGAGCTCGACACCGGTCTCGTGCCGCACCCGGTCGATGACGGCCTCGCCGTTGGGCGACTCGCGCAGCGCGGACGTGGCGAAGGCGAACAGGTCGCTGACGCCCTGGTCCTCGGCGACGACGAGGCACTCGCGGATGAACGACACGAGGCGGTCGGCGGTGGCCTCACCGACGCGTCCGTCTGGGTCGAGGCTCTCGGCGAGCCTCAGCTCGGTCTTGTGCGAGAACGCCGGCAGCGGCTGCGCGCCGGGGTGCGCGTCGACGACGAGCAGGTGGACCGAGTTGGACCCGATGTCGATGACGCCAAGGCGCATGGCCCGACCCTATCGGCCCCTCGCCGCACACCCTTCCCGCGCGAACGCCGCGTTCGGTCGCGAACGCGGTGTTCTAACACTGAGTTCGCGACCGAACGCSGCGTTCGGTGAGGTGAGGGCGTATGCCGTCAGGCGGAGCGGCGGCTCAGGGTGAGCGAGCCGAGGGCCAGGGCCCCGGCGATGAAGGCCGCGATGATGCCGAGGTCGGTGAGCACGGTCGTGACCGGGTCGGGGTTGCGGGCGATCTCCTTCATCGCGTCGACGGCATACGACAGGGGCAGCACGTTGGAGATCCACTCCAGCACGGTCGGCAGCTGGTCACGCGCGATGAGCAGGCCGCACAGCAGGAACTGCGGCAGCAGGAAGGCCGGCATGAACTGCACCGCCTGGAACTCGGTGCGGGCGAAGCCGCTGGCGAGCAGGCCCAGGGCGGTGCCGAGCACGGCGTCGAAGACGGCCACGACGATCAGCAGCCAGAGTGGACCCGCGACCTCCAGGTTGCAGACCCAGACAGCGAATCCTGTTGCCACGAGGGCCTGCACGACTGCCAGTGTTCCGAAGGCAGCGGCATAGCCGAGCATGAAGTCGCCCTTGCCCATGGGCGTCGTGAGCAGCCGCTCGAGCGTGCCCGACTGCCGCTCCCGGAGGGTTGCCACGGAGGTGACGATGAACATCACGACCATCGGGAAGACGCCGAGCAGGGCGGGTCCGATGGCGTCGAAGACGGGGGTCCCGTCGTAGATCCAGGCGAGCAGGCCGAGCAGCACGCACGGGACGACGATGATGAGGGCGATGGTGCGGTGGTCAGTGCGGACCTGGCGCAGGACGCGTCCGGAGGTGGCGGTGGTGAGGCCGGCGTTCACGATGCGCTCCTGTCGGTGGGGGCCGACGCTGCGCCGGCACGGGCGGCCTCGGCGTCGATGAGGGCGAGGAAGGCGGCGTCGGCGTCGGCCGCGCCGGTGCGGGCGAGCAGCTCGTCGGGCGTGACGTCGGCGAGCACCTGGCCCTCGCGCAGCAGCACCAGGCGGTCGCAGCGAGTGGCCTCGTCCATGACGTGGCTCGAGACCACGAGCGAGTGCCCGCGCTCGGCGAGGTTGCGGAAGAGCTCCCAGAGGTCACGACGCAGCACCGGGTCGAGGCCCACGGTCGGCTCGTCGAGGACGAGGAGGCCGGGTCGGCCCACGAGCGCGGCCGCGAGGGAGACCCGCGACTCCTGACCGCCCGAGAGGTCCTGCACGAGCTGGTCGGCGTGCGACTCGAGGTCGACCTCGGCGAGCGTGCGGTCGACGGCGTCGCGCAGCTCCTGGCCGCGCAGGCCCACCGCGCGCCCGAAGTAGGCGACGTTGTCGCGGACGGTGAGGTCGGCGTAGACGCTGGGGCTCTGGGTCACGTAGCCGACCTCGTCGCGCAGCACGGGCGACCCGGCCGGGTGGCCGAGGACGGTCACGGTGCCGGCCTCGATGACCTGCACGCCGACGATGCACCGCATCAGCGTGGACTTGCCCGAGCCCGAGGGCCCCAGGAGCCCGACGACCTGGCCGGACGGGATCTCGAGGTCCAGCCGGGGGATCACGCGTCGCTTGCCACGGATGACCTGCAGACCGCTCACGGCCACTGCCGGTCCACTGTTATTCATCATGTGATGAAATCTACTCCGGTCGGAGCCCGCTGTCCACGAGATGGTGCTGGAGGACCGGCCCGATGCGTTCGATCAGCTGCTCGCGGGTCGCGTCGGCGAGTGCCGGGACCTTGATCACGTAGCGGGCGACGACGAGACCGATCATCTGGGAGGCCGCGAGCGCCCCGCGCAGCTGAGGGTCGGGCACCCCGGTCGACGCCGCGACGCGACCGAAGACCTCACGGCCGAGGAACTCCCGCAGCATCCGGGCCGCCTCCTCGCTCGTCATGCTCGACCGGACCAGGGCGATGAGCGCGTCCCGTCGTTCGGGCGGCTCCCAGACCCCGAGGAACGTCTCGACGATGCGCCAGCCCAGTCGGTCGACGTCGCCGGCCATGATGCGCTCGATCAGCTCGGCCGGGTTTACGGGCACGTCGAGGGTCTCGGCGAACAACGCCGCCTTGCCGTCGAAGTAGTGGTGCACGAGAGCCGGGTCGACACCCGCCTCACGGGCGATGCCGCGCAGGCTGGTCTTGTCGTATCCCTTGGCGGCAAAGGACTTCCGCGCCGCATGGAGGATCGCTGAGCGGGTGTCCTCACCTCCGGGTCTCCGCCCTCGCGCCCGCACGGCGTCGCGCGTCGTCATGGGGACACCGTATGCCGCCCCTGCCGTCACCGGGTGCACGCCGGGCCCGTTGACCGGCCGTCCGCGGCGGCCGACAATCGAGGTGTCCGGTCCGCCATCAGGATCGACGGACCCACATGAAAGAGGGTCGATGCGACCATGAACCGATGGACGCATCCGCAAGATGCCTTGCCGCTCGTCGCCGGCATCTATGCAGCGTTGTCACCCATCTGGACGACAACCACCACCCGGGCCACCACGACGATGATCGTCCTCGGCGCCATCGCGGCGCTCGCGGCGGTCGCCGAGCTGGTGCGGCCCGACCTGATCCCGCTCGAAGGCCTCACGGCCCTGATCGGCGTGGCGTTCATCGTCGCGCCCTGGGTGATGGGGTTCAGTGGCACCCGCCCGATGGCGTGGACGGCCTGGATCGTCGGCGCCGTCACGTTCCTCGTCGGTGCCGCCGACCTCCAGGTGACCCGCATGCATCACCGCGACAGCACCGCCACGTCGCACTGACCGCCTGCGGGGCCCGGGTCGGACCATCAGCTCCGGCCCGGGCAAGACCCTTCAGGAATCAGGGTGCTCGCCGGGCCTCGTCACCGGCTCGAGCACACGCTGTGCGGCGGCGGCTCGCGCCCAGCCCGCCCACTCGAGGGGACGGGTGCGGTGTTCCTCGTCGCGGGCCTCGGGATCGGTTCCGGCCTCGAGCAGGGCCTGCACGAGTGGACCGTCGTCCATGAAGGCGGCCTGGTGCAGGGCCGTGCGCCCGTCGCGTCGGGCGTCGACGTCCGCTCCCGCGGCGACGGCGGCGCTCACGGCCGCGGGCGTCGCGGCTCGGTGGATGTCGGGCGGTGTGCCGGTGAGCGTGCCGCCGTCGGTCGCGGGCTCGGTCCGGACGAGGCCGTGCTCGGCGAGGAGCGCCAACCGGTCGCCGAAGCCGTGCCCCCGAGCCCAGCCGACCTGGCGCGCGAGCATCTCGTCGATCGTCTCGGCGGACTCGCCCGTGCGCCTCGCCCACACCTCCGACGCCGGGTGCCCGAGTCCGTGGGCGAGGAGGAGCTCGAGGTGGCTGTCGTCGCGGTTGAACATCCGGTTGTAGAGCGTCTGGCGGTCGTTCGGGTCGGCCCCGCGGCTGAGGAGGAGCTCTGCCAGCTGGCGCCACTGCGGGTGCCGCGGCTGCCGTGACGGACCCGCCTCTCCCTCACCGAAGACGCCGGTCAGCGCCGTGAACGGCGTCGGCAACCCCTGCCAGAGATAGCCGCTGTCGGGGTCGGCGCCGGCGTCGAGCAGGACGCGCGCCGTCGTGACGGGGTCACGCTGCGGCAGGCGCGAGTAGACGACGTACAACAGCGGCGGCCACCGGAACGGGCCGCCCTCACGCGTCGCCGCCGCAGGGTCCGCCGACCGGTGCCGCTCCATCGCGTCGGGATCGCCCGCGACCGCCGCCACGAAGACACTCCTGTCGACGAGGGTGGGGTCGTCCGCCAGGATCTCGGCGGCCCGCGCCCACCTCGCCGGCTCGTCCCGGTCGGTGTAGGTCAGGCACGCGAGCGCAGCCACGGCAGAGGCGGATTCGGCTGGTGCTCCCGCACCGGGGGCGCGGTGACGCTCACCGTCGGGGTTGAGCGGGGCCGGGTCGAGCACTTCCGGGTCGCGGCTCAGGGGCGCGGCCGCGCGCAGGTACGCGCGCAGCCGAGGCCAGCTGGCCAGGCCGTACGCGCGGGCAACGACGAGCTGCGCGTCGCTGAGTCCGAACGTGGCGGGGTCGGACGGCGCGCGCCCGGGATGGTGGCGGGCGGCATACGCGAGCGCTGTGGGGTCGGCGGCGCGCACGGCACGCTGCAGCCTTCGCGCGTCGCGACGGAACCGCTCGAGGTCGGGGTTGCCGGGCAGGGACAGGGCCATGACGGCCTCCTCTCGTCGTGCCCGCTGTGCGCTGGTCGGGCCGAAAGGAGGTCGGACCGCCTACGTCGTGCCACCAGGGAGGCTGAGCCCCTTCCCGCGCACCGGTGGCGACCTGGACGCCACGATCAGCGTACGCGGCTTCCACCACGTGGGCGCCTCGCACGCGTCCTGAACGTCTGCGGCATAAGGTGTGCCGGTGGCTGAAGCACCTCTGGACCTCCCTCGCGTCTGGGTCGAGTTCACCGATCCCGCCGACGCGAACCAGCGCTACCGCTGCGACCTGACGTGGCTGACGAGCAGCTGGACGTGCATCTTCGGCAGCGGCTGCAAGGGCATCTATGCCGGCCGGCCCGACGACGGGTGCTGCACCCTCGGTGCGCACTTCACGGAGAAGGACGACTGGAAGCGCGTCGAGAAGGCCGTCGAGGAGCTCGGCGGGGACGAGTGGGAGTACCACTCCGTCGGGCGCGCCACCGGCAGCAAGGACGACTGGACCGAGAAGGAGGACGGGGCTCGCAAGACGAAGGTCGTCGACGGCGCCTGCATCTTCCTCAACCGCCCCGGCTTCCCCGCCGGGGCCGGCTGCGCGCTGCACCAGCACGCGGTCCTCACCGGGGTCGAGCCGCACACCCTCAAGCCCGACGTCTGCTGGCAGCTGCCGATCCGGCGCACGTTCCGCACCGTCGAGCTGCCCGACGACACGAGCTACCTCGAGGTGACGATCACCGAGTACGACCGTCGCGGCTGGGGTCCCGGCGGCCACGACCTCGACTGGTACTGCTCGGGCAACCCCGAGGCCCACGTGGGTCGCGAGCCGGTCTACCGCTCCAACGCGCCTGAGCTCACCGAGCTGATGGGGCCGCTCGCGTACGCCGAGCTCGCCATCCGCGCCGAGGCGCACCTGGCCCAGGTCAAGGCCGTACGCGCGCGTGGCGTGCGCAAGCTGCTGCCGCTGCTCGTGCACCCCGCCACGATCGAGGCGCAGCGGAACACATGAGCGACGACTCCGGCATCATCCCCTCCCCCAACATCTGGAAGACGCCTGACGTCTACGAGATCGAGAACCGCGGCGTCGACCGCGACCACGTCATCGAGGACGCGATGCGTTCCGTGCTCGACTGGGCAGGACTCGACGTCGTCGACATCGGTTGCGGCACCGGCTTCCACCTGCCGTACTTCGCCACGACTGCCCGGTCGGTCACCGGTGTCGAACCACATCCCCCCTTGGCCGCCATTGCAGCACAACGGATCTCAGACATGCCGTCGGTTTCGGTTCGTGAGGAGGGCGCGGCTGAGATCGGCGTGCCCGACGCGTCGTTCGACGTCGCGCACGCCCGGTGGTCCTACTTCTTCGGGCCGGGCTCCGAGCCGGGCCTGGCCGAGCTCGACCGCGTCATGCGCCCCGGCGGCGCGGCGTTCGTCATCGACAACGACGCGACGCGCTCGACGTTCGGCACGTGGTTCCGGCGCGCACTGCCGTCCTACGACCCGCGCGCCGTCGAGCGGTTCTGGGAGCGCCGGGGCTGGCAGCGCGAGCGCCTCACCATCAGGTGGGACTTCGACTCACGCCAGGACTTCGAGGCCGTCGTCGGCATCGAGTTCGCACCCGAACACGCCGACCTCATCCTCGCCGAGCACCCGGATGCGACTGGGGTCGACTACGCCGTCAACCTCTGGCACCGCCGCTTCTGACCCGTCGAAAGGCCAAACTTCGCGGGTGCGCCACCGTCGAAAGGCCAAACTTCGCGGGCGCGCGCCTGACGAGTGGCCACCAGCCATGGTCATTCCTACCCATGCCCCCTACCGGAATGGGCATCACGGCCGACGCGGTGACTGCCCCAGCCTTCCTACGGTCGAGACATCGACCACCGGGAGGACACCATGGAGACCATCGAGACCGTCATCATCGGCGGCGGCCAGGCCGGGCTCGCCACGGCGCGAGAGCTCGTGGACAGCGGGCACGAGTGCGTCGTGCTCGAGCGCAACGCGGCCATCGGGGACGGCTGGCGCCAGCAGTACGACTCGCTTCGCCTCTACTCCTCCGCGCGGCACGACTCGCTCCCCGGGATGCGGTTCCCGGGCGACCCGAGGTCGTTCCCCGGCAAGGACGAGGTCGCGGCCTACCTGCAGTCGTATGCCGCCCGCTTCGGTCTGCCCGTCCGGCTCGGTGTGCGCGTCGAGCGACTGGCTGCCGGCCCGGACGGTGACGGCTTCGTGGTGACGACCGACCGGGGCAGCATCGCGTGTCACAACGTCGTCGTCGCGACCGGGACCTTCGGGAGGGCTCCCCATGTGCCGGACGTCGCGACGACGCTCGACCCCGAGATCCTCCAGCTGCACTCGAGCGAGTACCGCCGTCCCAGCCAGCTGCGCGAGGGCCCAGTGCTCGTCGTCGGGGCCTCGCACTCCGGTTGCGACATCGCGTACGAACTGGCACAGAGTCGGCCGACCGTCCTCGTCGGCCGTGACTGCGGTCAGATCCCGGTGCGCTGGGACACGGCTGCCGTGCATGTCGTGTTCCCGATCCTGCTCTTCGCATGGCGCCACGTGCTGACGCGGCGCACGCCGATCGGTCGACGGATGATGGCCGAGATCCGCCACCACGGCGGTCCGATGCTCAGGGTCAAGCGCGCGGACCTGGCGGCCCGCGGCGTCGAGCGGCACGTGGAGCGCGTCACCGGTGTGACCGACGGCCGCCCGACGCTCGACGACGGCACGGTCCTCGACGTCGCCAACGTCGTCTGGGCCACCGGGTTCGAGCAGCACTTCGACTGGATCGACCTTCCCGTCCTCGACGACGACGGCTGGCCGAGGGAGTACCGCGGCGTCTCGACCGACGTGCCCGGCCTCTTCTTCTGCGGGCTTGCCTTTCAGTACGCGTTCGCCTCGATGGTGCTGCCAGGCGTCGGTCGGGACGCGGCCTTCGTCGCGAACCACATCGTGAGCAGGTCGGCCACCGCGACGACGACGCGGCCCGGGGTCGAGGCCGCCGCCGGTTGAACCGCGTGATTCGGGTGCCGGTCCGGTCAGGGCTGGCTGCGTACGAGGTCGTGCTCGAAGGCGAAAGCGGCTGCGGCCGTGCGGCTCCCGACGCCGAGCTTGGTGAAGATGTTGCTCAGGTGACGAGCCACGGTTCGGTCGCTCAGCACCAGGGCCGCTGCGATCTGGGCGTTGCTGCGTCCGACCGCCACGAGGTCGAGCACCTCGACCTCACGTTCGGTGAGACCGGCAGGTCGCGTGCCGGGTGAGCCCAGCCGGTCGAGCGCGTCGACGTCCGGCCGAGCCCCGAGCGAGAGGAGCACCTCCCGCGCGGACGCCACCGCCCGTCGGGCCGACTCGCCGTCGCCGAGTGCGAGGAGCGCCCGTCCGCCGGAGGCCTGGGCGAGCGCTGCGTCGTGGGGCACGCCGAGGCGGAGCCAGGCCTGGTGCGCCTTGCGCAGGTAGGGCAGCGCACCTGCCGGGTCACCGGCGGCCAGCTCGACGCGCCCCCAGGCCGTGGCCGCCGTCGCGGTGAGCACCTCGGACCCGAAGGACTCGGCAAGGCCGTCGAGCTCGCGCGCGCAGGCACGCGCGCCGTCGACGTCGTTCGCGGCCAGCAGGACCTCCACGGCGGCCGGCAGCATCCGGCTTCGTCGCACCGCCGGTCCAGGCTCGCCGAGCAGCCTGCGTACGGCCGCGAGCGCGGCAGCCGTCCTACCGTGGGCCAGCCACAGCAGCGCTGATCCCGGCTGAGGGTCGTAGCCGTGCTCGGCACTCAGCTGGTATGCCGCCTCGGCGGCCTCGAGCTCACCACGCAGGCGCAGCAGGTCGCCGCGCTCGCACGCGGCCTGCCCGACGGCGTCGGTGGCGCTCGCGAGCCGATACCGCTCGATCGCGGCGGTGAGCTCGTCGAGCGCGGCGTCCCAGGCCCCGTGGGCCCGCATCACCTGGGCACGGTGCAGGCTGCACTGACCGGTGAACGTCACGAGGCCGGGCTGGTCGGTGCACCACCGGTGCAGCAGCCGCGTCCATTCGACGACCCGGCGCAGGTCGGAGACCTCCTGACAGCCCTCGATGGCGGTGCAGTAGACGTGCCCGAGCATGACCGGGGCCAGGGTCCGGGTCGTCGCCTCGAGCATCGACTCGTCGAGGAGGGAGAGCCCGTCGATGACTCGGTCGTCGTAGATGGCCATCCGCCCCTGGGCGCACAGCCCGGTCGACAGCAGGCCGGCGTCGTCATGGCGGCGGCCGGCCTCGGTCGCCTCGACCGCGCACGCGTGAGCCTCCGTGAAGCGACCCGCCCCGAGGTGGGTGAACATCCGCGCGAACGCGACGTAGCCGGACTCGAGGCTACCGTCGGGGAGTGCCTCGACGAGGCGCTCACCGCGGGCGAGCCAGGCGGCGGCCGCGGAGGGGTCGCCGCTGGTCCTGCCGATCATCGACAGGTGAAAGGCGCAGCGGGCAGCGCCTGCCGTGTCGTCCTCCGCAAGTCGGACGTCGAAGGCGCGTCGGTAGCGGTCGACGGCGTCCCCGATCCGGCCGAGCAGGTGGGCGGCCGCAGCGGCCAACTCGAGGTCATCCGCCGCCAGACCCCCAGGCCCGACCGAGGACCAACGGTCGAGGGCGGCCGACCACTCACCGCGTTCGAACTCTGCTCTGGCGCTGGCCAGCTCGTCGACGACACCCACGGCACCCTCCTGCCTCGCAGGCTACGCCCACCCCCCCGGTCGAGAAGCCAATGACTGCGAGTGCCACCCGTCGAAAGGCCAGAGTCTGCGCATGCGCGACGGTCGAGGGGCCAACGATCGCGGCGTCGTCGACGCACGAAGTGTGGCCTTTCGACGGTCGGCGACCCACGAAGCTTGGCCTTTCGACGGTCAGCGACCCACGAAGTTTGGCCTTTCGACGGGTGGGGTGGGGGTCAGTCGGTGAGGTCCAGGGCGATGTCGACGATCGGCGAGCTGTGGGTGAGGCCACCGACGGAGACGAAGTCGACGCCTGTCGCCGCGAAGTCGGCGACGGCCTCGACCGTGAGACCGCCCGTGGCCTCGATCTCGACCGGCTGGCCCGCCGCGCGCAGCAGGTCGACGGTCTCGCGCAGCACCTCCACCGACATGTTGTCGCACATGATGAAGCGGGCCCCCGCGTCGTAGGCCTCCCGCGCCTCTGCGGGAGTCGTCACCTCGACCTGCACGTCGACGTCGGGGAAGCGCTCACGCACGAGGGCGTATGCCGCCGCGACCGAGCCCGCTGCCAGCTTGTGGTTGTCCTTGATCATCGCGACGTCGTAGAGGCCCATGCGCTTGTTGGTGCCGCCGCCGCAGCGCACGGCGTACTTCTCCAGCCAGCGCATCCCCGGCGTCGTCTTGCGGGTGTCGAGCACCATGGTCGAGGTTCCCTCGAGGGCATCGGCCCACCGACGGGTGTGGGTCGCGACGCCCGAGAGCCGGCTCAGGATGTTGAGGATGGTTCGCTCGGCCACGAGGATGACCTGGGTCGTGCCGGTGAGCCGCGCGATGACGTCACCACGGTCGAGCCGCGTGCCGTCGTCGTTGACCACCTCGACGGACGGCGTCTCTCGCCCGAGCTTCTCGGCCACCGCGGCGAGCACGAGACCGATGGCGGGCACACCGGCGACGACACCAGGCGCACGCGCGACGATCTCGGCCGTGCGCACCTGGTCGGCAGGGATCGTCGCGAGGGTCGTCACGTCGAGGCCGTCGGGACCGAGGTCCTCGCGCAGCGCGACGGTGACGAGCTCGCGAGCCCAGTCCAGCGGGAAGCCACTCAGGCCGTCGGTGGTCACCGGCGCCCCTCCATTCGTGAGTCATCATGCGCCACAGCCGTTTCGGCGGCGGCCGTGTTGTCTAGATCCAGCCCGTCGAGGTTCGACTGCGGCACCGTCACCACCTCGGCCTCGACCACGCCCGACGCGTTGCGTCGCAGGTGCACGTGGTGCAGGAAGTGCTCGTCGTCGCGGGCCGGGAAGTCCTCGCGCACGTGGCCCCCGCGTGTCTCCTCACGGAGCGCGGCGGCATACGTGAGCGCTCGCCCGAGGTGCAGCAGGTTGGAGGTCTCCCAGCTCTTGGGGCCGCCCTGCTTCTCGGCGTCGTCGGTGACGGCGCGGGCAGCCAGCCCGGCGAGGGTCGCCTGCGTCTCGGCCAGCGAGGTCGCCGAGCGCACCGTGCCCGAACCGGCGGTCATGGCGCGCTGCACGTCGAGGCGCCGCTTGCCACGGATCAGCTCCGGCTCGCCCGCCGGCTCGACGGGCGTGGTCTCGGGGAGCTCGCCGGCGCCGAGCCGGGCGGTGAGGTCGTCGGCGATGCGGCGGGCGAAGACGAGGCCCTCGAGGAGCGAGTTGGACGCCAGGCGGTTCGCGCCGTGGACGCCGGTGCACGACGTCTCGCCGCACGCGTACAGCCCCTCGACCGAGGTGCGGCCCCGGAGGTCGGTGCGCACGCCGCCCGACGCGTAGTGCTGGGCGGGAGCGACCGGGAGCAGCTGCGTGGCCGGGTCGAAGCCGAGCTCGCGGCAGCGCTGGACGATGGACGGGAATCGCTGCTCGAGGAACTCGGCGCCGAGGTGCCGGCAGTCGAGGTAGACGTGGTCGGTGCCGGTCTCGCGCATGCGCCGGATGATGGCCCGGGCCACGACGTCACGTGGCGCGAGGTCGGCGAGCGGGTGCTGGCCCTGCATGAACCGGTCGCCCGCCTCGTCGACGAGGAACGCACCCTCGCCGCGCACGGCCTCGGAGATGAGCGGCTGCTGACCACGCGAGCCCTCGCCGAGCCACAGCACGGTCGGGTGGAACTGGACGAACTCGAGGTCGGCGAGCACGGCGCCGGCACGCAGAGCTGCGGCCATGCCGTCGCCCGTCGCGACGGACGGATTCGTCGTCGAGGCGTAGATCTGCCCGAGGCCGCCGGTGGCGAGCACCACGGCTCGCGCGTGCGCAGCACCGACCCCGTCGACCTGTCCCTCGCCGATGACGTGCAGCGTCACGCCGCAGACCCGCTCGTCGGCGTCGGTGAGCAGGTCGACGACGAGCGCGTGCTCGATGACCTCGATGCCGGGGTCGTCACGCACGCGGTCGAGCGCCGCGATGAGGGCGCGGCTGATCTCGCGGCCGGTCGCGTCGCCACCGGCGTGCAGGATGCGGTCGCGGTGGTGGCCCCCCTCGCGGGTGAGCGAGAGGTCGCCGCTGTCGCCCCGGTCGAAGTCGGCCCCGAGCGCGATGAGGTCCCAGACGGCGTCGGTGCCCTCGGTGACGAGTGTCTCGACGGCGTCGACGTCACACAGCCCGACCCCGGCGACGAGGGTGTCGTGGATGTGCTCCTGGGGGCTGTCCTCGGGCGACATGACGGCAGCGATGCCACCCTGCGCCCACGCGGTGGAGCCCTCGTCGAGCACCGTCTTCGTCACGAGCAGCACACGGTCGACCCGGCGCCGGAGCCGCAGGGCCGTGGTCAGGCCGGCGATGCCGGAGCCGACGACGATGACGTCGGCTGTGGTCGTCCAGCCGGGCGGGAGCGCGCGCAGCCGCCGCGACACGGTCACGTCGGGGAGCCCGCTCTGCGGCATACGGTGGCCTCTCAGTCCTGGTAGTCGTGGTGCCGCTCGGTGACGGCAGACGTCATGAGGCCGAAACCGTCGGGGACGTCACCTGCATCGTGCCCCACCTCGACCACGCGGTTGTGGTCGTCGACGAAGACGACCTGCGGCTCGAACGTACGCGCCTCGGCGTCGTCCATGGCGGCGTACGCGATGATGATGACGGTGTCGCCGGGAGCGATGAGCCGGGCTGCGGCGCCGTTGATGCAGACGATCCCGGTGCCGCGCTCGCCCTCGATGGCGTAGGTCGTGAGGCGGTTGCCGTTGTCGACGTCGACGACGTCGACCTGCTGGCCCGGCCACAGGTCGGCCGCGTCGAGCAGGTCGCGGTCGATGGTGAGCGAGCCGACGTAGTGCAGGTCGGCCTGCGTGACCTTGGCTCGGTGGATCTTCGAGTGGAGCATGAAGCGCTGCACGGGGTTACTTCCTAAGACTCTCGGGCATCGTTGTGGGAGAAAGGGACTCAGGACTGCGAGAAGATCTCGAGCGCCCCACCGCCGGGTCCGACGAGCACGGGCAGGTTGTCGATCAGGCGGGTCGTGCCCACGCGGCCGGCAACCGCGAGCAGGGCCTCTCCGCGATACCACTCGGGCACGTCCTCGAGCGTGTCGGGGTGGACGAGCACGAGGTAGTCGATGAGGGCCAGGGGCTCGCGCACGAGCACGGCCCGCGCGGCACGACGCACGGCCGACGGACCCTCGGTCGCCGCGGCGGCACCCGCGCGCAGGGCCGCTGACAGGCACAGCGCGGTCTCGCGGTCGGACTGCGTGAGGTAGGTGTTGCGGCTCGACATCGCCAGGCCGTCGGCCTCGCGGACGGTCGGCACGGCGACGACGCGCACCGGGAAGTCGAGGTCGCGGCACATCCGCCGGATGAGCAGCAGCTGCTGGGCGTCCTTCTGCCCGAAGTAGGCCGCGCTGCACCGCGTGAGGTGCATGAGCTTGCCGACCACCGTGAGCATGCCGTCGAAGTGACCGGGACGGGCCTGGCCCTCGAGGACGTCACCGAGCGGGCCGGCCGAGACGCGTACGCCGGGGTCGCCGTCGGGGTAGATGACGTCGGGCGTGGGCGCGAAGACGAGGTCGACGCCCGCCGCGGTGCAGATCTCGAGGTCTGCGTCGAATGTGCGGGGGTAGCGGGAGAGGTCCTCCTTGGGCCCGAACTGGAGCGGGTTGAGGAAGATCGTCACGACGACGTGCTGGTGCGTCTTGCGGGCCTGGTGGATGAGGGTCGCGTGCCCCTCGTGCAGCGCGCCCATCGTCATGACGACCGCGACGTCGGCGTCGTCGAGCGCCGACCGTGCCTCGCGCAGCTCGTCGCGGGTGCGGGCCACCATGGGTGCGGTGGGTGCCTCGGGTGGTGTCACGGCTGGTCCTCCTCGTGCGCCAACAGCTCGAGCAGCGGGCCGGCGGCGGACGGACGAAGGCGCCCGCTGAGCAAGGCCCGCTGTGCCGTCGCTCGAGCGAGCGCGAGGTAGGTCGGCTGGATGTCGGGGGCGACCTTGCGCAGCATCGCGACGTGCCCGGCCACGGTACCGGCATCACCCCGCGCCACCGGACCGGTGAGGGCTGCGTCACCCCGCTGCAGGGTGTTGGCGAGCGCCGCCGTGAGGAGCGGCTCCAGCAGGCGGGCGGGATCCTCGATGCCGGTCTCGCCGAGCAGCTGCATCGACTGGGCCACCAGGGTCACCAGGTGGTTGGCGCCGTGGGCGAGGGCCGCGTGGTAGGTGACGCGGTCGTCCTCGGCGACCCACACGGGCTCGCCGCCCATCTCGATGACGAGCGCCTCGCCGACCGGGCGCGCGAGGTCGACCGTCGTGACGCCGAAGCAGCAGCCGCCCAGCCGCTCGAGGTCGAGGGCCGTGCCGGTGAACGTCATCGCCGGGTGCAGTGCGAGCGGGATGATGTCGCTGGCCGCAGCCGACTCGAAGACGGAGATGCCGTGGGCGCCGGAGGTGTGCATCACGAGCTGACCCGGCGTGAAGGTGCCCGTCGAGCTGAGACCCGCGACGAGCGGCTCGAGCGTGTCGTCGGGAACGGCGAGCACGACGAGGTGGGCGCCCGACACGACCTCGGGGATCGGCTTGACCGGCACGCCGGGCAGCAGGCTGGCGGCTCGCTCCAGGCTCGCCTCGCTGACGGCCGAGACCCCGGTGACGACGTGGCCGGCCCGCACCAGGGCCGCACCGAGCACGGCGCCGACGCGCCCTGCTCCGACGATGCCGACGTCGAAGCGCGCGGGGCGGTCGTGCGGGGTGCTCACCCACGGAACGCTATCGCCTACAGTCCGGAGGCGTGGATCCCGTTCCGTGGCGCGAGGCGTGGCACGACGCCCTGTATGCCGCTGGGCGGGGTTTCTACGTCGCGCGCGGTGGTCCGGCGGCGCACTTCACGACCGCAGCCCACGGGGTGACCGGGCGCGTGCTCGCCGAGGCGTTGCTCGGCGTGTGGCACGCCGAGCACGGCACCCGCCCGCCATCGGTGGTCGTCGACGTGGGCGCCGGACGCGGCGAGCTGGCGACGCACCTCGTGGCGGCCCTTGCCCAAACCTCATCCCCGCCTAGGTATACCGTCGCGCCGGGTCGCGACGAACCACCTCCACCCAGCGGCGCAGGCGTGCGGGTCGTGGCCGTCGACGTCGTGGAGCGACCCACCGGGCTCGACCCGCACATCGAGTGGCTCCGCTCCCCGGGCGGGCCCATGCTCCCGGTGGAGCTGACAGGCCTGGAGGACGTGCTGGTCGTCGCCCACGAGTGGCTCGACGTCGTGCCGTGCACCGTCGCCGAGGTCGACGCGACGGGTGGGCTGCGCGAGGTGCTGGTCGACCCTGCCACGGGTGACGAGACGCTCGGGGGACTCGTGCCGGACGCGGAACGCACCTGGGCCGCCGCCCACTGGCCCGTCGCCGCCTCGGGCGACCGGGTCGAGGTGGGCCTCGCCCGCGACCAGGCCTGGGCCAACCTCGTCGCGCGGGTCGTCTCGGGCACCCTGGTGGCCGTGGACTACGGCCACACGGTCACGGAGCGGCCGCGCGAGGGGACGCTGACGGCATACGCGAGCGGTGGGCTCGTGCACCCAGTGGCCGACGGCTCGTGCGACCTCACCGCCCACGTGGCCGTGGACAGCCTCGACGCCGACGAGCTGCATCTGCAGCGTGATCTGCTGCGCGAGCTGGGCCTCACCGGGGCCCGGCCCGACCACGCCGTGGCCGGCACCGACCCGCTCGGCTACCTGCGGGCGCTGGAGCGCGCCGGCGCCGAGGCGGAGCTCTCGAGGCGAGGTGGCTTCGGGGACTTCTGGTGGGCGGTCAAGCGCGTCGGTGGGCCCGACGTACCCTGACGGCATGCGTCGTCTCGTCTCCATCCTGCTCGGCCTCGGACTCTCGGTGGGGCTGCTCGGGGCGGCACCGCTGGCGGCGTCCGCGCACGACGTGCTTGAACGCACCAACCCCGCTGACGGCACGACCGTCTCGAAGATGCCCGCCACCGTCGTGCTCACCTTCTCCGAGGCGCCCCTCGACATCGGCTCTCAGGTGGTCGTCACGGGACCGTCCGGCCCAGTCTCCTCGGGGGCTCCGACCATCAGCGGTCGTGACGTCACGCAGTCCGTTGCCCCGAACGCCCCCGGCGGCGACTACACGGTGACCTACCGCGTCACCTCGGACGACGGGCACCCGGTGACGGGCACGTTCTCGTTCCACGCGACCATCGGCCTCGACGGGTCGACCGCCACGGCGGGCGCCACGGTGCACGTGCGGCCGGCCGACTCAGCCGACCAGGAGGCCGCCCGCGGGTCGCTCCTCGTGCCGATCCTGCTCACCGTCGTCACGACGATCCTGCTGCTCGCCCTCGCCGGCTACCTCGTCCTGCGCGGACGTGAGGCGGACCGGCGCACCTGATCGGCTCGGAGCCGGCTCAGTCGGCTTGCGGCAGAGGCTGGTTGAGGAACCACCGGTGGCCGAACGGGTCATGGAACACAGCGACCCGACCGATGGGCGCGTTGTCCTCGGGACCACGGTCGACGGTCCCGCCGCCCTCGCGCACGGCGGCGCAGACGGCATCGACGTCGGCGACGGTGAGGTGCAGCGAGACCGCACTGCCCCGGGCCGGGTCAGGCGGCGCGACCCCCGCCGACCCGAACTCGTCGGACATCATCCAGCGAGCGCCATCGACCTCGAGCTCGCAGTGCCCGACGCGTCCGTCGTCCATGACGATCGGCTCGAACACGACCTCCGCCCCGAGCCGCTCGCGGTACCAGTCGATGGCGGCGCGCGAGTCCGAGACGCAGATGTACGGGGTCAGCTCGCTCATGTCGTCTCCGCACTGTTCGGCTCGTCTGTTCGGCTGGTCTGTTCGGCTCGGTGCCGACACGGCACCGACGCTACGCGGCCGACGTGCGGAACGGGGCTCACGGCATACTCGGGCGCATGAGGCACGTAGGGTCGACTCCGTGAGCGAGACGACGACGCCGACGACCCCGACGGCGTCCACACCCGGCCGCGCGCTGACCGTGGGGGTCGGCGCCGGCGGCCTCGCGACCGCCGACATGGTGCTCAACATCGGCCCGCAGCACCCGGCCACGCACGGCGTGCTGCGCCTGCGCATCGTCGTCGACGGCGAGCGCATCGTCAGCGCCGAGCCGATCATCGGCTACATGCACCGGGGCGCCGAGAAGCTCTTCGAGGTGCGCGACTACCGCCAGATCATCGTGCTCGCCAACCGGCACGACTGGCTCAGCGCCTTCAGCAACGAGCTCGGCGTCGTGCTCGGCGTCGAGCAGATGCTCGGCATGGAGGTGCCCGAGCGGGCCGTGTGGGCGCGCACCGCGCTCGCCGAGCTCAACCGCGTGCTCAACCACCTGATGTTCCTCGGCAGCTACCCGCTCGAGCTCGGCGCGATCACGCCGGTCTTCCACGCGTTCCGCGAGCGCGAGGAGCTCCAGGCCGTCATGGAGGAGGTCTCGGGCGGGCGGATGCACTACATGTTCAACCGCGTGGGCGGCCTCAAGGAGGATCTCCCCGCCGGGTGGATGGGCCGCGTCGACAAGGCGATCGCCAACGTGCGGCGGCGCCTGCCCGACCTCGAGCGCCTCATCGTCGGCAACGAGATCCTCGAGGCGCGCACCCGCGGCGTCGGGGTGCTGTCGCGCGAGACGGTCGAGGCGTACGGCGTCTCTGGCCCCATCGCGCGAGCCAGCGGGCTCGACGTCGACCTGCGCCGCGACGCGCCCTACCTGGCCTACGGCGAGCTCTTCGGCGACAAGGGACCCGGCCGCGTCGTCACCCGCACCGCCGGCGACTGTCTCGCGCGGCTCGAGGTGCTGCTCGAGCAGGTCCACGTCTCGCTCGACCTCGCCCAGGCCTGTCTGGACCGCCTCGTGCAGCTGCCCCAGGGGCCGATCAACGTCAAGCTGCCCAAGGTGCTCAAGGTGCCCGAGGGCGAGATCTACAGCGCCACCGAGAACCCCCTCGGCTTCAACGGCTACTACCTCGTCTCGCGCGGCGAGAAGACCCCGTGGCGGCTCAAGCTGCGCTCGGCGTCCTTCAACAACGTCAGCGTGCTCTCGGAGATGCTGCCCGGGCAGCTCATCGCCGACATGGTCGCGATCCTCGGTTCGATGTTCTTCGTCGTCGGCGACGTCGACAAGTGAGGGTCATCGTGAGCCGAAACCCTTTGGGGCGTATGCCGTTCCGCCCGCTCTCGCGGGCCACCGTCCTCCGCGCCGCAGCGGTCACCGTCATCACCGCGACGGTCACGCTCGCGGCGGCCTGCTCGAACGAGGACACCGTCGACACGGTCCCGCCGCCCTGGCCGACCCGCACCACCAAGCCCGACGGCCCCCCGCAGCCGCCGACGTCGACGACCACCACGAAGACGCCCACGTCGACGTCCACGGTCGCCGGCACCACCTGACAGGCAGGCCACGGGTCAGCACGGGTCAGCTCGGGTCAGCTCGGGTCAGAAGGCGGGCACCCCGAGCAGCCGCGGGCGACCCGTCACGACGTCGATGACCGGCCGGGTGCCGAGCGGCTTCGCCAGGTGCAGCGTGGCGGGTTTGGAGATGTAGATCGCCGGGCACGCCACGTCCTTCGGTGGCGGCTGCGCCGTGCCACCGACGACGACCATGTCGCCGAGCTCGACGACGTGTGCCGCGAGGTCCACGTCGCAGCCACCGCCGGCGATGCCCACGTCGACGGTCGCGCCGTCTACCCGCTTGAGCGAGTCCGCGGCGCGCAGCCCGGCCGGCGCGTCGGGCAGCCCCGCCAACGGTCCCTGGTACTGCGGACGCACCATCACTCCGTCGCCGACGGCGATCACCGAGATCGTGTGCGACAGCCCGTCGATGGTCAGCCGCCAGACCGGTGCGGTCACCTCGCCCTGGGCCGTGCGCACCTTCGCCTCGCTGAGCACGGCCCTGGACACGACGAGCCTGCACTGCGCAGCGACGACCGCGTTGCAGTCGGTCGGCGTGCCGAGTGCGCCGTCGAGAGTGCGGTCGAGCGCGCGGCGGACGCCCAGCAGGTCGACGGGGCGGGTCGAGCCGTCTGCGAGGCGCAGCGTGCCCGAGCCTGCGACGGCCTTGTCGACAGCGGGTGCCAGGGTGATGTGACCGGAGCCCCAGGCGACCTTCTGCTCGCTCGTGTCGAAGCCCTCGTCGACTCCCCAGCCCGAGAGCAGCACCAGCTGGGTCGGGGGCACGGGCACGCCGGCGCGGCGTACGGCATCGGCGACGAGCCGGGCGCGGTCGACGAACTCTGCTGATGGTGCGCGAACCGGCAAGGGTGTCGAGCCGGGGTTTCCCGGCACGGGATCCGTGCCGACGTCGTCCCTGGCCGGCACGCTCGTCACCGCGCCCGAACCGCCCGGGGTGTCCGTCCCCGTGGCCGCGCAGCCCACCAGCAGGCCGGCCCCCACCGCGAGTGTCACGGCCCATCGGCCGCTCCGAGCCGTCCGCGTACGTGCCCCCAGAGATCCCATGTCATGGATGACACCTCGGGCGGGCCGTTCGTTGCGCTCAGGCGCGGTCGGTGTCGTCGTCCTCGTCGTCGCGCGGCCGCAGCCGGCACCAGGCCTGGACGAGCATGCCCGAGACGGCCAGCAGCAGCGCGACGACGGCGTGCAGCAGGAAGGGCCAGATCCGCCCGCGCTGGGACACGACGTCGGCGTCGGGCAGCAGCACCAGCACGTTCGCGACGTACCAGCCGACGAGCACCGCACCGGTGAGCGCACCGGCCTGGCCGAGCACGAGCGTGCGGGCCGCCCGGAGCGGCGTGACCGCAGGGTTGGGCGAGCCGTCGCGCACCTTGCGCACCTGCCAGCCGGCGACGAGGAGGCCCCCACCGAGGAAGAGCATCGCGGCTGCCCCGACCCAGCCCGGCTCGGGCACGGGGGTGCCGCGGGAGGCCAGCAGCCGCAGCACGAGCCATGCGAGCACGGTCATCGCCACCGCCGCGAGCACGAGGGTGGTGGCGCGCACGCCGGAGTGCGGTCTCACTGCTGCTCCCATCGGGGGCCGGGGCGCACGCCCGACCGGTCGAGGTCGGCCAGGAGATCCGCCACGGGCCGTATGCCGTCTGCTCCGGGGTCTACGCGCAGCGTCGCCTGCGGGTCGGCGTCGCTCCACGGCACGAGCACGAAAGCCCTCTCGCGGGCGCGAGGATGCGGGAGGGTGAGCGCAGGGTCGTCGCTGACAACCTCGCGGTGACCGCCGGGCTGGCCGTACTGGATGAGGTCGAGATCGAGGGTCCTTGCACCCCAACGGATCTCGCGGGTGCGCCCGTGATCGGCCTCGATGCGGTGCAGCTCGGCCAACAGGTCGTGCGGGTAGAGAATCGAGCGTGCCACGACGACCGCGTTGAGGTACTCGGGCTGCTCGGGGCCGCCGACGGGATCGGTCGCGACGATGTCGGACACCGACGTCACGGTCAGCCCTGGCAGCGCCGTGAGCGAGGCCACCGCGTCGACGAGGGTCTGCCCGCGGTCGCCGAGGTTCGTGCCGAGGGCGATGACGACGTGGGCCGCGTTGTCGCGCTCGACGCGCACCTGCACGTCGGTGAAGGGCTGGCCCACCGGGGCCTCCGGCTTGTGCACGACGACCTCGACCCGGTCGACGAGGTCATGACGGAGCACGTCGTCGGCGATGACCTCGGCGAGCCGCTCGATGAGGTCGAAGGACGGTCCGGTGATGCGCGCGACCACGTCGGCCGCGACATCCGCGTAGTTGACCGTGGCGGCGAGGGCGTCGGTGCGGCCGGCCGGCTCGAGGTCGCACACCATCGTCACGTCGACGACGAACGTCTGGCCGTCGCGCTTCTCGAAGTCGAGCACGCCGTGGTTGCCGCGGGCGGAGACGCCCTGCAGCACGATGCGGTCGGCCATCAGTCGAGGCCCTCCCCGTCGGCCGGGGCGTGGTCGAGGGCGGCCTGCACGACCGACAGGGCGCGCACGGTCGAGGCGACGTCGTGCACGCGCACGCACCACAGTCCGGCCATCGCGGCCATCACCGAGGTGGCGGTCGTCTCGACGTCGCGATCGGCGGCCGGTCGCGGGGTCTCGTCGGCGGCAAGGCCGAGGCGCCCGAGGAAGGCCTTGCGGGAGGCGCCGAGCAGGATCGGGTGTCCGAGGTCGTGGAGAACGGGCAGGGCCGCCATGAGCGCCCAGTTGTGGCCGGCGTTCTTGGCGAAGCCGAGGCCGGGGTCGAGCACGAGGTTGCCCTCGTCGATGCCCCCGGCGAGCAGCGCGTCGCGCCTCTCGGCGAGCTCGCGACACACGTCGGCGACGACGTCGTCGTAGTCGGCCCGCGACTGCATGCTCGTGCTGTGCCCCCGCCAGTGCATCGCGATGTACGGCAGCCGGTTCGCGGCGACCCACGGCACCATCTCGGGGTCGGCCAGGCCACCGGACACGTCGTTGACGATGGTGGCGCCGGCGTCGACGGCGGCACGGGCCACGGCCGCCCGCATGGTGTCGACCGAGATCACCGCACCGTCGGCGGCGAGGGCCGTGACGACGGGGACGACGCGGCGCAGCTCCTCCTCGACAGAGGGGCGCTCCGCACCGGGGCGGGTCGACTCGCCACCGACGTCGACGATGTCGGCGCCGGCCGCCAGCACCTCACGGCCGTGCGCGATGGCGGCGTCCTGCTCGAACCACTCACCACCGTCCGAGAACGAGTCGGGGGTGACGTTGACGACGCCCATGACGACGGTGCGGTCACGCTCGCCGAGGAGCGCAGTGGTGTCGTCGGTCGCGCTCACTTGTTGCCCTCGAGCATGAGCGCCATGGCCTCTGCTCGAGTGGCCCCGTCGCGCAGCTGACCACGCACGGCCGAGGTGATCGTGCTGGCTCCCGGCTTGCGGATGCCGCGCATCGACATGCAGAGGTGCTCGGCCTGGATGACGACGATGACGCCGCGCACCGACAGGTGCTCGACCAGGGCGTCGGCGATCTGCGACGTCAGCCGCTCCTGCACCTGCGGGCGACGAGCGAAGACCTCGACCAGGCGGGCCAGCTTGGACAGGCCGGTGACGCGACCGTCCTTGTCGGGGATGTAGCCGACGTGGGCGACGCCGTGGAACGGCACGAGGTGGTGCTCGCAGGTGCTGTAGAGCTCGATGTCGCGGACGATGATGAGCTCTTCGTGGTCGATCGAGAAGGTCGTGCTGAGCACCTCCTCGGCCGTCTGGTCGAGGCCGGCGAAGATCTCGGTGTAGGACCGGGCGACGCGGGCCGGGGTGTCCTGCAGGCCCTCACGGTCGGGGTCCTCACCGATGGCGAGCAGGAGCTCGCGAACCGCCGCCTCGGCCCGCGCGTGGTCGATGGCCACCCTCAGCCCTTCTCGCCGGGGTTGACCGGCTGGTCGTCCGGGACCTCGATGACCTGCTCGACGGGGTGCTCCTCGGCGAGCGGGTGGGCGCCGACCGAGGCGGCCTCGTCGATCTGGTCCTCGATGACCTTGTCGGCCGGGACCGGCGGCGGCAGGTGGCCGTTCCGGCCCCCGGCGCCGTTCTGGCGCGCCGCGATCTCGGCGGGCGTCAGCACCGGCGGACGGTCGCTCAGCTGGCGCGTCTGCGACGACAGCCAGGTCGGGCGGGCCGGCTGCTTGACGACGGGCTTGAACAGCTCGGCGAGCTCGTGGACGTTGAGCGTCTCCTTCTCGAGCAGCTCCAGCACGAGGTGGTCGAGCAGGTCGCGGTTGGCGTTGAGGGCGGCATACGCCTCGTCGTGCGCGGAGTCGATGAGGCTGCGCACCTCCTCGTCGACGATGCGGGCGACGTCCTCGGAGTAGTCGCGCTGGTGACCCATGTCGCGGCCGAGGAAGACCTCGCCCGTGCTCTGGCCGAGCTTGATGGCACCGACGCGCTCGGACATGCCGAACTCGGTGACCATCTTGCGGGCCATGCCCGTGGCCTTCTCGATGTCGTTGCTGGCACCGGTGGTCGGCTCGTGGAAGACGATCTCCTCGGCGACACGGCCACCGAGGGCGTACGCGAGCTGGTCGAGGATCTCGTTGCGCGTCGTGGAGTACTTGTCGTCGACCGGCATGACCATCGTGTAGCCGAGGGCCCGGCCGCGCGGCAGGATCGTCACCTTCGTCACCGGGTCGGTGTGGTTGAGCGCCGCGGCGACGAGCGCGTGGCCACCCTCGTGGTACGCCGTGATCTTGCGCTCCTTGGCCGACATGATGCGCGTGCGCTTCTGCGGGCCCGCGATGACGCGGTCGATGGCCTCGTCGAGTGCGGCGTTGTCGATGACCTTCTTGTCGCTGCGGGCGGTCAGCAGGGCCGCCTCGTTGAGCACGTTGGCCAGGTCGGCGCCGGTGAAACCGGGCGTGCGGCGAGCGACGGCGAGCAGGTCGACGTCGGCCGTGACCGGCTTGCCCTGGGCGTGCACCTCGAGGATGCGGTGGCGGCCGATCATGTCGGGCGCGTCGACCGCGATCTGGCGGTCGAAACGGCCGGGACGCAGCAGGGCCGGATCGAGGATGTCAGGGCGGTTGGTCGCCGCGATGAGGATGACGTTCGTC
The DNA here is from genome assembly GCF_052115265.1 of Terrabacter sp. 2RAF25. Classification (NCBI taxonomy): domain Bacteria; kingdom Bacillati; phylum Actinomycetota; class Actinomycetes; order Micrococcales; family Intrasporangiaceae; genus Terrabacter; species Terrabacter sp. 2RAF25. The sequence goes on along the minus strand of NZ_JBFRGJ010000006.1, from coordinate 2,436 downwards.
TTGACGTCGAAGCCGTCCATCTCCACGAGCAGCTGGTTGAGGGTCTGCTCGCGCTCGTCGTGGCCGCCGCCCATGCCGGCGCCACGGTGGCGACCGACGGCGTCGATCTCGTCGACGAAGACGATGGCCGGCGCGTTGGCCTTGGCCTGCTCGAAGAGGTCGCGGACGCGGCTCGCGCCCACACCGACGAACATCTCCACGAAGTCGGAGCCGGAGATCGAGTAGAACGGCACGCCGGCCTCACCCGCGACGGCGCGGGCGAGCAGCGTCTTGCCGGTGCCGGGCTGGCCGTAGAGCAGCACGCCCTTGGGGATCTTGGCGCCGACCGCGAGGAACTTCGCCGGCTCCTGGAGGAACTCCTTGATCTCCTGGAGCTCCTCGATGGCCTCGTCGCAGCCAGCGACGTCGGCGAAGGTGACCTTGGGTGTGTCCTTCGTCGCAAGCTTGGCGCGCGACTTGCCGAACTGCATGACGCGGTTGCCGCCCCCCTGCATCTGGCCCATCAGGAACCAGAAGAGGCCGAGGATGATGATGATCGGCAGGATCGAGAAGAGCAGCGAGCCGAACCAGCTCTGCTGGTCGATCTGGTCGTCAACGCCCTGCGTCGGGGGCTTGGCGTTGAGGGCGTCGACGACGTCCTTGCCGCGCGCGTCGACGTAGAAGGCGTAGACCGACTTCGCGTCCTTCACGGTGCCGTCGGCCGAGGTGTACGGCGTCTTGAGCGTCAGTTCCATGCGCTCGTTGTTGAGCAGCTTGGCCGACTCGACGTTGCCGTCGGTGATCTGCTTCATGGCAGCCGACGTGTCGATCCGGGGCGGGCCGGACTCCGAGAACATCATGCCGAAGACGAGCGCGCTGATGAGGACCAGGATCCACAGCAGTGGTGTGCGCAGAATGCGTTTGGCGTCCATGTACGTGCGGGGCGCGAGCGCCCCGGTCCTCCTGCTCGTCCGGTGAGTCTTTCCACCGGCACAACGTCCGGCGGACTACCAGTGTTCCGCATGGCGGGGTGGCACGGCCAACCCGGTGGCCGTCTTCTCGTACCCGTCCACGGCGTGCGCGGACCGTGGGCCCGGGCGGCGACTCCGTGGTGGGCAGACCGACCGTCAGGAGAAGTGTGCCGTCACCGTCCGCGCGACCCCGTCGACGGTGACCTGGCCGCCGTAGGGCAGCACCCACTGAGGCGACGTGTGCCCGAAGTCGACGTCGAGCGCGACGACGAGCTCGGGGTTGTACTCGGCCACGGCCCGAAGCACCTGGTCACGATGCTCCGCACGCCACGCCGACGCCTCCTCCACGGTGCGCTCGTGCCCGGGGCCGGATGCGAACGGTCGTGCCCACAGCAGCGCGGAGGCCGCACCGAGCACGCCACGCTCGCCGAGGTTGCGCAGGCCGCGAGCGTGCTCCTCGGGGGACGGCATCTCCTCGCTCGCCTCGAGCGCCAGGACGCAGCCGGCATACGCCTCGACCGGTCGCACGAAACGGCCCACCTCGAGCGTCCAGCGGAGGATCTCGATGTTGCCGCCCCACGTCTGGCCCGTCACGACCCGCTGCGGCCCGGACCACGTCCACGGCTCGGCGGGCGCGTCGGGCGGCGCGTCGGTGAGCGCTGCGGGGTCGTCCCAGCGCAGACCCATGTCGCGGGTGCGGGCGACCGGCGCGAGGGTCACGTCGCCCCCGAAGAGGGCCGCCCGGAGCGAGGTCAGGTGCTCGGCGTCGGGCGAGGGGCCGGGACCGAGGTGCACCTGGGTCGAACCACCGTGCACGCCCTCGATGCCGTGGAACCACAGCCAGTTGAGCAGGTTCGTGTTGTCGCTGTAGCCGAGGAACGGTTTCGGGTCGGCGCGCACGACGTCAGGATCGAGGTGGCGCAGCACCGTGATCTGGTCGTCGCCGCCGATCGTGGCCATGACGGCCCGGATGTCGGGGTCGGCAAAGGCCGTCATGAGGTCCCCCGCCCGTTCGGCAGGCGAAGCCAGCGCCCGCGTCGTCGGGTACTCCACCGGCTCGAGGCCGAGCTCGTCGCGCAGCCGGCGCATCGCCTGGTCGTGGACGGCGGGGAAGAGCGCGGGCGCGGCCCACGAGGGCGAGAGCACCGCCACCTTGTCACCCGGTCGGCAGCGGCGCGGGCTCACGATCTCGTGCGTCATGGCCTCGATCCAACCAGCAACCCCGCCCAACGCTCCGGTCGAGTGCCCACGTCCCGACACGGACGCCCGATCGAGTGCCCACTCTCCGACGGGCGTACGCGTCGGGAAGTGAAGTGAGCACTCGACGGGGACGGGGTGGGCGGTCTCAACTCGTGTGTGCAACGGTGAGTAGTTCGTTGAGCCTAACGGCCGGGGTGTGGAAGCCGAGGGTGGCTCGGGGTCTGGTGTTGAGCAGGTGTTCGACCTCGGTGACGCGTTCGTCGGTGACGGTGGTGAAGTCGGTGCC
>NZ_JBFRGJ010000005.1:0-303195 GCF_052115265.1 Terrabacter sp. 2RAF25 | reverse complement strand
GGAACGTGTTCGACCCCCGGGTGATCCGGTGGCGCCTGGACGGTCCGGGCCGGGAGCAGCAGCTGCTCTCGCTCGGTGAGGTGCGCCGGGGGATCGAGCCGGTCGCGGCCGAGCTCGCGGCCGCGCACGCGACCCCGGAGCAGTGCGGGGTGCTGGTCGGGGCGGTGGTGCAGATGGCGGTGCACGCGAAGTCGGGTGACCTTGAGGCGTACCTGCGGGCCGACCGGCTCTTCCACGCCACGCTGCTGGCGGCCTCGGGCAACGAGATGCTCGCAGCCCTCGGAGACCTGATGGTGGTCTCGCCCTCGACGCACTCGACGCCCACCGCTGCGACGGTGCGGCTGCACGGCGACGTCGCCGAGGCGGTCCAGTCCGGAGATCCCGTCGGCGCTGCGGCCGTCGCGAGCCAGCTCGACAGCTGCTGCGGCGCGCTCGACACCCCGCGGTGACGTGCGGGCGGTCGAGGGACCGCCACCACCCGGTGGCCCTACGCGTGAGAGGGCGCAGCAGGGCACCTCGTGGCGGTCCGTCGGTCCCTCGGTCCCGTCGACCGCGCCGCCCACGTATGCCGTCGGGCTCAGGGCCCTCGGAGCAGCCCCTCCAGCGGGCCGGCGAGGGTGCCCGTCTGCACGAGCTCGTCGGCGATGTCGCTGATCTTGCGGTTGCTCCGCTGGCTCGCCTCACGGAGGCGCTCGAAGGCGTGAGCAGGCGGAATCCGGAGGCGTTCCGTGAGGATGCCGATGGCGGCACCGATGGTGCGGCTGTGGTTGAGCGCGATCTCGAGGTTCTGAGCCCGGTCGTCGCTCAGCTCGGCCGCGATGGCCAGTGCTGCATGCTCCGTCAGCAGCTGCGCGCGGTCGATGGCCCCGGCGTCGAAGGCGTGCGGCGCATCGGCATACAGGGTGAGGACACCGACGGTGGTCTCGTGCACGCAGATCGCGAGAGACAGGACGGAGCGGACCGAGGTCTCGCGAAGCATGCCATCGCAGTATGCGACGAACCTCTCCTCGAGCGCCAGGTCGGGGCAGTGGACGATGCCGCCCACGACGAACGCAGCGATGCCCGGACTGTCGCCGGCCTGACCCGCGATTCGCGCCACGGTTGCACCGAAGTCCTCGTCCGAGCTGGTCGAGTGCTTCGCGGGTTGGGCGCCCAGGTGAGGACTGACGGCGACGGCCGCCCACTGGCAGGGAATGAGGTCGACGGCGCTGTCCACGATCGTGCGGAGAGTCTGCGCGAAACCCTCCGCCTCGACGAGACCGCGCGCGAGGGAGGCGAACTCGAAGGCCGACGGCGAGGTCAGGTCCGTCATGCGAGCATCATCTCACCGGTCAGGGGAGAAGGGCGCCGTGCGAGCCCACGTCTTCGCCGCGCGGACGACGTCCCGTATGCCGCGAGCGCGCCCGGCGCACGGGGTACGAGACCACGGAGCGGGTCATCCCTCTACCCCGCTCGTGAAGGAGGTCACCGTGCTCCGGCATGGGATCACGAGACAGAGCAGGCTCCCACGGCAGGGGAGCGACACATGAGCGCCTGGCGCGACGACCTGCGTGGGCGCGTGCGGGCGTTCGGACGGGCCCTGCGCGAACCCGGGCCCGAACGCGACGCCCTCCTGCTCCTGGTCAAGGCCGCGATGGCCGCAGTGGTCGCCTGGCTCTTCGCGGTCCACGTGCTGCGCAGCCCGGTGCCGTTCTACGCCCCCATGGCGGCCCTGCTCGTCGTCGACCGCACGATGGTGCGGTCGATCTCCGCCAGCACCCAGCGCATCGCAGCGGTGGTGCTCGGCCTGGCCTTCGCCTGGGGCGCCGCCGTGCTCGTCGGAGTGAGCTGGTGGTCGATGTTCGCCGTGCTGCTCGTGTCCCTCGTGATCGGCCGGTGGGCGCGCTTGGGCGACCACGGCATCCAGGTGCCGAGCATGGTGCTGCTCTCGCTCATCACGGTCAAGGGCACCAGCGAGCAGTTCACCTACCTCACCATCGTCGAGACGGTCTCGGGCGGCGTGATCGGCGTCGCCGTCAACGCGGTGGTCCTCGCTCCGCTGCACGTGACCAAGCCACGTCAACGCGTCAGCGCCCTGTCGCGGCAGGTGCGCGACCTCCTCGTCGAGATGGCCGAGGGGCTGCGTGACGACTGGGACCACGACCTCGCCCAGCGGTGGTACCGCCGCGGAAACGACGTCGCCGACCGCGCTCCGAGCGTGATCGAGGACATCCACACCGGCCGCGAGAGCACCCGTCTCAACCCCCGCGACAACCTGCGAAAGATCCAGGTCGACTGGGAGGGCTACGAGCACTCCGTCAACACGCTCCGGCGGATGCTCTGGCAGGTGACGGGTATCGCCCGCACGCTCGTGGACGCGGGGGAGGAAGACCGCCACCAACCGGCGCCCTCACCGACGTTCCTGCACCGCTACGCGGACGCACTGGCGGCGATGGCCGTCGCCGTCGAGCAGCTGGGCCGGCACGACGACGCGGCCGACCACGCGTTCGCCACGGCCACCCAGGAAGCGTTGAAGGTGCTGGAGGAGCTGCGGGAGGAGGTGCGCACCACGCCGCTGCGTGACCCCGACGCGTGGCCGGTCTACGGCTCGCTCATCAGCGACTCGCTGCGAGCCGTCCGAGAGCTGCAGCTCTCGCACGACGTCGCCGCCGTGCCCACCGACACCGGGCCGCTCCGCATCGACGGGGCGCGCCGGGGTCGGCTCCCCATGGCCGCGCCCCCAGACGGTGATGCTGACGGTCGGAGCGGTCCGGCATAGCGATCCGGAGCGGCGAAAGAGGCTCGGGGCTGCCTCGTCCGCGGGTCCGCCGTGATTGTCACTCGAGTCTGGGTACGGGCGCCAACAGCGCCACCGCCTGGCTCCAACCAAGCGGCACAGGCGGTGGCGCGCACATCGTCTCCCGAGCGGTCAACCGGCGCAAGGGCGCCGACCAACCTCTTCCCCGGGCCGGGCTCAGGGGGCATCGCGGGTGACACTCCACGACCCGTCAGGCTCGCGCCGTGCCAGGCCGAGTCGCTCGAACGCGTCGAGCCAGCCCTCCATCGGCCACCAGCCCCAGCGCTCGGCGAAGCGGTTCGCGTTGGCGACGATGTCGTGGAGGTGCTGGGTGGGCGGGACACGTGTCGGGTGGTGCTGGTGGTACGCGCGGGCGCCCCCCACCCAGGTCATGGCCCCGCCGTGACGTGCCAGCCGCTCGCCGAAGTCGGTGTCCTCTGCGCCGTAGCCGACGTACGCCTCGTCGAAGCCCCCGATGTCGGCCCACGCCCGGGACGTCGTGGCGAAGGAGAGGGACCAGAAGAGGCGGAGGTCGTCCGCCGCGCGCGTTTCGCCGGGGGCGAGCACCGGGCGTGCGGCATGAGGGGCGGCAAGGGCGTCGAGGTCGAGCTCCCGGTAGTCGCGACCTTCCGGGGCAGGGGGGAGGTACGCCACCTCACCCGCCCAGACGCGTGGCCGCGCGCCGTCATCGGTGGCCATCACGGCGCAGTAGCGTTCGACCAGCCGCGGCGACGGGATGCAGTCGACGTCGAGCATGACGACGCGAGTGGCTCCCGCACGCACCGCGGCTGCCACGCCCAGGTTGCGGGCCGACGAGAGGGGCAGACGTCCGTCAACGCGACCGATCGTCGGCACGACGGCAGCGCAGTCCTGTCCCGTGCCGACGCCGTGCCGGACGACACGCTCGACGCGGTCGTCGTCGATGGCGACGACGACGGTCAGCTCGGGTCGTCGGGTCTGGCTCCCGAGGCCCCAGAGCAGCCGCGTGAGGTGGTCGTGGCGTCCGTGCACGACCGTCACGACGGCGACGTCTCCAGCGGTCACGACGCGGCCGGGGTCGAGTGGGGGAGCCCGGCTGCCGGTGTGCCGGCCAGGGCGTCGAGCCGTCTCGCCGCCTCGGCGGCACCGTGCCCCGAAGACCACCGTGCCCACCCCCGGCCCCCGGTCGCGACGGCGCGGTCCAGCAGCCCCGGCCACTCCCCGGGATCTCGTGGCCATCGCTGCAGCCCCACTCCCGCTCCGAGCCGTGCGACCGCGGCGGCTGTCGCTCCTTGCTCGTCGAACGGACGCTGCTGGGGCACCACGACGGCGGGACGGCGCGCGGCGGCCACGTCGGCCACAGCCCCCTGCCCCGCGTGGGTGACGACGACGTCGGCAGCCCTGAGGTCGGACCAGAGGTCGGGGGAGGGCGAGCGTGGGCTGCGCTCGACCCACTGCCAACCGGGTGTGGCGGCGCGGGCACCGGCGATGTCGGAGGCGGTCACGTCGGTGCCCCCGGCACCCCAGACGAGCAGGACGCGCCGAGGAGCCGAGAGGTCAGAGGGGATCTGCGTCCGGTCGTCCGACCGACGGCGTTCGTCGAAGCGGGAGATGCCGCCCACGGCCCAGAGCTTGCGGCGCCACTCCTCCGGCCACCCTGATGTGTGCGCGCCGGTCGGCCACGGGGCGAGAAGGGCGTCGGCGAGGTCGTACGCGAGGCGGTGGGGGCGGTCCGCCCGTGCGCCTGGCATGGCCACCACGACCACCGGCACCCCGGCAAGCCGGGTGAGCACGGAGATCTCGACCGACACGTCGACGACGACGAGCGCCGGCCGGTTGCTGGCGAGCCACGACGTGAACCGAGCCGTCCGTGCCGCGAGGCCCTCGTCGTGGAGAGGGACCCAGTGCAGGGTCCGGTGCGCCGTGACGTCGAGAGTCGGGACCTCCGCCGGATCGGCGCCGTCGTCCCGCTCGAGGTGCACCCACGGACCGGTCCACCCGGTTGGTCTGGGCATCGAGCCGAGTCCGGTCACCGGTGTCCTGAGCTCGCGGGCGACGGACAGGAACCGCATGAGGTGTCCCAGGCCGTGGTGGTGCACGTAGTAGCCGATCACGCGGCCCCCGCCTGCGGCGGCACGAGCGAGCGGTACACCGCCAGGTAGTCGTCGACCATCCGGGTCACGGAGCAGCTCGCCTCGGCGTGTGCGCGGCACGTGGCGCGGTCAAGGCGGACTGCCCGCGCGACGGCATCGGCGGCGAGTGCGTCCGGCACGCCGGGGGGCAGCAGCACCCCGACACCGGCGTGCACGAACTCGCGGAGACCGCCACGGTCCAGAGCGACGACCGGCGTGCCACAGGACAGGGACTCGGCCGCGACGAGACCGTAGGGCTCGTCCCACTCAGGGGTCACGAGGGTGGCGGCGCTCGACCCGAACAAGGCGACGAGCTCATGCGTGGCGAGGTGACCCACGTGCTCGACGTCCGCGCCGAGCAAGGGGGCGACCCGCGCCTCGTAGTAGGCGCGGTCGCCGATCGGGCCGGCGATCCGCAGATGGCGACCGGCAGCCCGAGCCATCGCGATGGCTCTGTGCGGGGCCTTCTCGGGCACGATGCGGCCCGCCCAGGCGAGACCGGTTCCGCCGTCGCCCGGCGTCCACCGGCGTACGTCGATCCCGTTGTGCACCACCCGTGCCGGCGTGACGTGAGACCAGGAACCGGCTGTGTGGGAGCTGACCGCGGTGAAGTGGTTGCGGGAGCCACCGGGCCTCGACGTCGCGATGTCGACGGCCGGCTCCAGCCACGGCGTGGGTGGGGTGTGCAGGGTCGTCAGCACCGGCATGGGCAACGAGTCGGCCATGGCGACCGGAAGATGGTGGAGGCTGTTGTTGTGCACGATGTCCACGTCGTTGCGGTGACGCAGGGAGAGCATGACCTGCAGGTAGGCGTGGTGCGTGCGCAGCCACGACTCGGGCACCATCGCGACATCGGCTCGTGCCGCGTCGCTGAGCCGCAGCGGTGGCACGTCGAGATGGGTCACATCGAGTCCCGGATCGCTGCCGGGGGCGGCGAAGACGGTCACGTCCACGGCACGTTCGCGCAGGCCCTGGGCGAGGTGCCACGTCAACGACTCCAGCCCACCGGCGAAGGGCTCGACGATGGGATAGGCGGACGCAGCGATGATCACGACGTGCATGCAGCACCTCTGTTCGGCACTGCCGCAAGCACATTCGCGTAGACCTGCTCGTGCACGCGCGCAATCTCGATGCGCTCACGCTGACGTTCGTCGGGGTCCGCCTGCCACTGCGGGCGTTCCTCGTAGGCGGTGCGCAGGACATCGGCGAGGGTGGGCGGCCGTGGACCCTCGCGCCCGGCTCCCGGGACGGCATACGTCAGGCACGGCCGCTGGTCGGCGTAGTAGCCGCAGTCGGGGGCAGCGACGACGGTGCCGAGGTCGTGGCACGCCTCGAGCCACCCGGAGTGCGTGCCGAACCGGTAGGGCAGGACGGAGACGTCGAGCGACTGCAGGTAGTCCCAGAGCTCGTCATCGGTGAAGTAGTCGTGCACGTGCAGCTCGACGAGTCCGGCCGCCTCGAGTCCGCGCAGGTGCGACTCGACGTCGACGGCGTGGCGGTCGTACCCGGGGGTCATGACGTCCGTGTGGGCATCGACCCGCAGTCTCGCCGCCGGGAGCGCCTCCAGCGCGGCGACGATCTCGTCGATCACGGGGAGCGGGTCCATGCCGGCGCGGAGGCTCTTCACGTGCACGCCGATGACGAAACCGTCGTGCGGCTGGCGCGGCAGGGCGGCACGCTCCTGCTCCACGACGTGGGGGTGCGGGACCACGACGGCCTCGCGACGCCAGCGCTCACGGATCTCGGCGGCGGCCCCGGGGGTGAGCGTCAGCACGGCGTCTGCCGCCGTCACGAGCACCCCGAGCTGCGCGTCGTGCAGAGTCGCCTCCACGTGGTGCGGGTTGCGCAGGTCGTGGACCGTCAGCACGAGCGGCCGGTCGTGCCGCCTCAGCTCGGCAGCGAGCTCCGCCAGCTCGGCGGGGGAGACGGCGTCGAAGCCGAAGTGCACGTGCATGAGGTCGAACTCGTCGGCGTGGCTGCTGACCCATCCCGGTTCGAGCATCCGGGGCGGCCACCACTGGGCGTCCGGCACGTCAGCCCGCGGTTTGGGGTCGGGCAGGCGTGTGACCGAGCGGTCGCCGTCGGGTGCGCTCAGGTGACGCACGTAGACGTGGTTCGAGGGGATGGAGGCGATGACTGGGCTCAACCGAGTGCCTTTCGGAACAGGCACACCGCGCACCGAGTGAGGGGGCGCCGGCGCGGACGGGGGCCGCGTTGCTGAAGCCTCCAGAGGTCTGGGTACCCGTTGGGGCGCCGGCTCAGACGGGAGAGGCCGGTTTGCCCGGCCGGCGCGGGGTACGGGGGGCGCATGGAACCGACGCCCGAGACCGAGGATGCACTCATCGAGCTCGAGACCTACGGCGACGTCGGCCTGAGAGGTGAGCTGCGCGAGCTCGTGAACCAGGCCCAGCACGTGCTTCCCGAGCTCATGGGCGTCAGCCTGGGCCTGACGGTCGAGGATTTGGTGCTCACCTACGTCGCCAGCGACCTCGACGTCGGGCTCCTCGACGCGATGCCGTACCTCGATGCCGGCCCGCGCGTGAGCGCCGTCGACACGGAAGACGTCATCGAGACGACCGCGGACGGCCTCTTCGACGAGCAGAGGTGGCAGCTGTTCGCGCAGGGCTCGGCCGCGTACGGTGTCCGGAGCAGCCTGTCGCTGCCCTTCCTCCGCCAAGGCGTCGTCACCGGTGGCGCCAACTTCTACGGTTCGGGCCCCGCCTCGTTCCGGGGGCACGTGGAGCAGCTGGCCGAGCTCTTCGGCGCCTGGGCGCCCGGGGCGATCCACAACGCCGACCTCGCCTTCCGCACCCGGCAACAGGCGACCCTCAGCGTGGGCAACCTCCGCGAAGCAAGACTCGTCGACCAGGCGGTCGGCGTGCTCGTCGCCGAGGGGGTCTCGGACCCGAACGAAGCCGAGACCCGTCTGCGTGAGGCCGCCACCAGGGCTGGCATCCCCCTCGCGGTGCTCGCGCGTGCCGTGGTCCACACGCACTCGAACGCCGGCGACGGAAGCGAGCCCGACCCGGGCACCTGACCCCGATCACGCAACCGGCACAGCGGTGGGCCCGCCGGTCAGAGCACGCCCGCACCGTCAGGTGTCGGGGCGAGCACCGCCGTGGTGCCGACCCTCTCGCCGATGGCGAGGTGTCCGCCGAGGTATGCCGACAGCCCGGCCACCGACAGGCCCGCCAGTCCCAGCGCCACCCCGAGCGCCTGACGCCGTGGACGGGCAGCCCACGACGCGGCATACAGGCCCAGTGAGGCGACGTTGAGTCCGGCATGCACGAGAGCCACCCGCCGTTGACTGGTGCCGAGCCCCGCGTACTCGGCCCAGCCGGTCAGCGCCGCAGCCGGTGCCGACGCCAGTCCGGCGCCGACGAGCCGGCGTGACGCGGCCTCGGAGCCGGGGGCGCCGAGGAGATCGAGCAGGGCCGCGGAGCCGAAGAAGCCGATGGGCAGGTCGGTGAGGAACGGGTGGGCGGAGTGGCCGAGCACCTCACCGGTCACGATGCGGCGCCAGGCACCCGTCCCGCGGAGGTGCGCGGCGAGGGGTGCGACGGCGGCCGCCGGAGCGTCGAGCGAGGTGCGGTCCTCCACGAGGCGGTGGACGAGGCCGACGGCGGGGCCCGGCGTGGACATCGGTGTGCGCGAAGGTTCCATGCCGAGCCCCTACCCGCAGCAAGATCGCTCGAACGGTGGGGCGTCAGGAGATGACGGCGTCGACCGCCTTCTTCATGGCACTCGGCTGTTCGGGCCGTCGGGGGGCACCCTTCTTCGCCTCGAGCAGCTCCTCACCCAGCTCCTGCAGACGCTTGCGGCCGAGGCCGTCACGCACCTTGGGAAACCAGTCCTGCTCCTCTTCCTCCATGTGGTGCTCCACGTTCTCGATGAGCACCGTCGTCTTCGCGTCGAACCGCTCGTCGGTCGCGTCCATCGCAGCGAGCTCCAGACACAGGACGTCGGCCACGTGGTGCTCCTCGTACGACTCGAGTACGTCGTCCTCCAGGTCGGGCAGCAGCTCGCGCACTCGGGGATACATCACCTCGTTCTCGATGTAGGTGTGCACCGTCAGCAGCTCGAGGATCGTGTCGACGATGCCCTGCTTCTGGACGGCTGTCAGGTCTGGCTTGCGGAAGGCTCGGAACTGTTTGCGCACTTCCTGGTGGTCGTTCTTCAACAGGACGATGGCGTCGTTGGACATGGCGCTCCTCGGGTGTTCGATGATGGCCCGTCTTGAGGGCTCGCAGACTCCTTACCCCCTCGGGCCACTCGATCCCGGACGGGGCCAGCCCACCCTCTGGTCCACCAGCGAGGCCGGGGCCTCGCGGGTGGACCGGCTCAACTACCTACCCTGTGCGGCCGCCTTCCAATCACGCGCCGAAAGTGCGCTTGGGCCAGGGAACCGTGGGTATCCGGAACGCGTGAAGCACCGCCTGCCACACGAGCTCGAGAACAGGGCGTCGTGGTCGGCGACAGATGAAGGGACAAGGATCGATGACCGAACGACCTTATGAGACAACCGTGCCGGATGACCTCGTGTCCGGAGGCCCATCCACTTCGGGCCCCGCGACCGGGGAGAACGGCACCACTTCGCTCGGCGCAACGTCCACCGGTAGCCAGGGTTCTGGATCGGCGACCGCAGCTGTCGGTGAGGAGGCGAAGTCGGTGGCCTCCGATGCCGCTGACAGTGGCCGCCACGTCGCCGAGACGGCCGCGTCCGGTGCCAAGGACGTCGTGTCCGAGGCCACCACGCAGCTTCGGCAGCTCTTCGACCAGGTGCGCTCGGAGCTCGACGGGCAGGCGTCCTCACAGGGCCAGCGCGCCGTCGGTGGCCTTCGCTCGCTGGCTGACGAGCTGCGGCAGATGGCGTCCGGCTCCCAGCAGCAGGGCATCGCCGGCGAGGCGGCGCACCAGGCTGCCGACAGGGCGTCGTCGTTCGCGGACTGGCTGGACAACAAGCAGCCCGGTGACATCCTCGACGAGGTGCGGTCCCTGGCTCGACAGCGTCCGGGCGCATTCCTGCTCGGGGCGGCCGCGCTCGGCCTGCTCGGTGGCCGCATGACCCGTGGGCTCACGGGCGGCTCTTCCGACCAGCAGGCACCTCAGGCAGCCGGCTACGGTGCAGGGGCACAGGGCGTCACGGGCAGCTACCCGACGAGCGGCTACACCACGGCTACAGCCGGCACGCCTTCGGTTGGTCTTCCGCCAGACCAGTCCCCGGTCCGTTCCGAGCCCTACACCGTCGGGGTCCGCGACACCGACACGCACGCCGTCACGACGGCGACCGACGGGCTGACGACCGATGGACTCACCGACCAGACGGAAGTCGTGTACGTCGAGGGGGAGAGAGGGGCTCGCGGATGAGCACCGTTCCTCGCGATGAGCTCGGCGGCGGGTTGGGCACGCAGGGCGCCCCCTACGCCGGGCCCTACGAGGGCTCGCGTGAGAGCTCCCACGACAAGGCCGAGCACGCCTCCATCGGCGAGCTCGTCGGCGACATCTCGCAGGGGCTCAGCACGCTGATGCGTCAGGAGGTCGAGCTCGCAAAGGCGGAGGTACGCGACTCGGCGAAGCGAGCAGGCAAGGCAGCAGGGCAGTTCGGAGCCGCGGCCCTCGCGGGCTGGATGACCTTGCTGTTCCTGTCCATCGCCGTGTGGGAGTTCCTCGCGAGTGCCCTGGAGAGCCGGGGCTGGGCCGCCGTCATCGTGATGGCTGCCTGGGGGATCGCCGCCGCCGTGTTGGCTGCCGCGGGCCGCAAGAACAGCAAGCAGATCCAAGGACTGCCGCGCACCACCGAGACCGCCAAGCGGGTCCCGGACGCGCTGAAGGGAAACGAGGAGACCTCATGAGCACCAACTACCCGACGGCGAACGTGCCGACGACGAACGACCCCGACGCCATCCGGGCCGAGATCGAACGCACCCGCGCCGGACTGAGCCGCGACGTCAACGCACTCGGCGAGTCCGTGACGCCCGGCCACATCGCCCATCGCCAGGCCGAGAAGGTCAAGGGACGCGCGAGCCGGCTCCGCGACCACGTGATGGGGTCGGCGTCCGGCGCTGGCGACAAGGCCTCCGACGTGGCGCAAGGTGTGGGTGGCCGGGCGTCCGACATGGCGCACGGCGTTGCCGACACCGCCCAGCAGACGGGGCACACGATCGAGCGCAAGACGCAGGGAAACCCGCTCGCCGCCGGACTCGTGGCCCTCGCCGCGGGCTGGCTGGTGGGTTCGCTCCTGCCCGCCTCCGAGAAGGAGCGCCGGCTCGCGGAGTCCGCCAAGGACAAGGCACAGCCAGTCCTCGAGGAAGCACAGAGCACTGTCAAGGACGTCGCGAGCGAGTCCGCCGACCACCTCAAGCAGCCGGCGCAGGAGGCTGTCCAGTCGGTGAAGGACACGGCGCTCTCGGCCGCTGACGACGTCAAGCAGGAGGGCCAACAGGCCGTCGGCGCCGTGCGTGACAGCGCGTCGGACTCGGTCGGTTCCGTGAAGGAGCAGGCCCAGAGCTGAGTGTGCTCGCAGCCGGCTGACGGGGCCGGGCGGCCGGTGAGTCGCCCGGCCCCGCTGAGCTCGGCGTGGGCCGACCCCAACGGCCACCGGGCCGCTCGCGCCGGGCCACGGCGTTAGAGTGGAGCAGGTTCAAACCGGAGCCGAAACAATGCGGCCTCGAGCGCGCTGCTCTCGTCGTGTCCAGTAGAAGGCGGCCATGGACCATCGCACGCGACCAGCTGACCTGGCTTCGGAGTTCGTGGCCCTCAACGAGTACCTCGGTGACGGCAGCGACGGTGCCGATGCTCTCGAGCGCCTGGTCAAACTCGCGGTCGCCTCGGTGCCCGGGTGCGAGTGGGCGGGCATCACGGCCTGGCCGGTGCAGCGCAACCCGCGCAGCCTCGCGGCCACCGACCGGGTAGCCATGACGGTCGACGAGCTGCAGTACGCCCTCGGAGACGGACCCTGTCTCGTTGCGGCCAAGGAGGACGAGCCGGTGCGCATCCCCGACCTGTCCTCGGACGAGCGCTGGCCCGGCTTCGGCCGCCTCACGGTGCAACGGACCCCGGTGCGCTCGATCCTCTCCTTCCACCTGGGCGACGCCCCGGAACGGACGGCGCTGAATCTCTACGGTGGAAGTCCGCACGCGTTCGAGGGGGAGTCAGTGGCTGCCGGCGCTCTGTTCGCCGCCCACGCGCGCGTGCTCCTGATGCACGCGGGTCATGCCGACCAGGCCGCCCACCTGAAGGAGGCGCTGGCCAGCAACCGTCGCATCGGGATGGCCATCGGCATCCTCATGAACGTGCACAAGGTCGACGAGGACGAGGCGTTCGCGCTCCTGCGGGCCACGAGCCAGAACCTCAACCTCAAGCTGAGGACGGTCGCCGACGACGTGGCACGCACGGGCACCCTCCCGCGGTCGAGCCAGCCGTAGGGCACGCCGCCGTCGAGCGAAGGCCGCCCGGACGGTCCGGCGGTGTCTTCACCGCGGCTCCGTGCCTGCTGACAGGCGCGCCCGAAGGCGTTTGGTCGTCGGACGGCCCGGGTAGGGGACGTGCGGCAGCGCACCGGCAAGCGAGAGGACGACGTGACGACGACGGACGCCGTGGTGATCGGCAGCGGGCCCAACGGCCTCGTGGCCGCCAACCTGCTCGTCGACGCGGGCTGGTCGGTCGTCGTCCTCGAGGAGCAGGAGCGGCCCGGCGGGGCCGTCTGGAGCGACGACACCGTGGCGCCCGGCCACGTGCACGACACCTTCAGCTCCTTCTACCCGCTCGCCGCGGGCTCGCCCACGATCCGCGGGCTGCACCTCGAGCAGGACGGCCTCGAGTGGGTGCAGGCGCCGGCGGTCGTCGGCCACTCGTTCCCCGACGGTCGGTGGGGCGTGCTGCACCGCGACCGGCACGACACGGCCGCAGCCATGGACGCCGACACCCACGGCGACGGCGAGGCGTGGCTCGCGCTCTGCGAGACCTGGGACCGCGTGGGCGACGACCTCATCCGCTGCCTGCTGACACCCTTCCCACCGGTCCGTGGAGGCGCCGGTCTGGCGCGCCAGGTCCTCCGGCCAGGTGGGTTCGAGCTCGTGCGCGAGATGCTCATGCCCGCGCGCAGCCTCGTCGAGAAGCTCTTCCGGGGCGACGCGGCCCGCCTGCTCGTCGCGGGCAATGCCGCCCACGCGGACATCGGGCTCGAGGCGCCGGGCTCGGCGGCCATGGGCCTGCTCCTGGTCCTGCTCGGCCAGAGCGTGGGCTTCCCCGTACCCCGCGGGGGCGCCGCCGGCTTCTCCGGCGCGATGGTGCGCCGGCTGCAGCACAAGGGTGGTGAGCTCTGCCTCGGCGAGCCTGCCGTCGGCGTACGCGTGCACGACGGTCGAGCGATCGCGGTGCGCACCGCGTCCCGCGAGATCTCAGCACGACGAGCGGTGCTCGCCGACGTGTCCGCGCCGGCGCTCTACGGTGGCTTGGTGGCCTGGGACGAGCTGCCCGCCCGGCTGCGCCACCGCATGCAGCGCTTCGAGTGGGACCCCTCGACGGTCAAGGTCGACTGGGCCCTCGACGGCCCCGTCCCGTGGGAGGGGGCACCCGACGTCGCTCCGGGCACCGTGCACGTGGCCGACTCGCTCGACCAGCTCTCGCTCACCGGGGGTCAGGTGGCCGCCGGCCTCGTGCCCGACAGGCCCTTCCTGCTCGTCGGCCAGATGGGAGTCGCCGACCCGACACGCGTCCCGCCGGGAGGCGAGGCGCTGTGGGCCTACACCCATGTGCCGCAACGGGTTCGCGGTGACGCCGCAGCCGGTAGCGCCGGTGTGCGCACCATCCACGGCTCCTGGGACGACGCCGACCTGGAGGCGATGGCCGAGCGCGTCGAGGCGCGCATCGAGAGCCGAGCTCCGGGGTTCCGCGACCGCATCACAGCGCGACGGGTGCTGGGTCCGAAGCAGCTGGAGGCCATGGACCGCAACCTCTCCGGTGGCGCCATCAACGGCGGCACGGCCGGACTCCACCAGCAGCTCGTCTTCCGTCCCGTGGCTGGGTCGGGCAGGGCGGAGACGCCGGTCAGCAGTCTCTACCTGGCCTCGGCGTCGGCCCACCCGGGAGGGGGCGTGCACGGGGCATGCGGAGCCAATGCCGCGAGAGCGGCCCTGTGGCACCACCGACTTCGCACACCATGGAGGCGACCTTGAGCACCACCAAGCGCATCATCCACGCGTCGCCCGACCGGGTCTTCGAGGTCCTGGCCAACGGATGGAGCTACAGCCAGTGGGTCGTCGGGGCGTCGCGCGTGCGCGACGTCACGCCGGACTGGCCCGGCGAGGGCGCCGAGATCCACCACTCGGTGGGGGCCTGGCCGCTCCTCATCAACGACCTCACGACCGTCGTGCGCTCCGAGCGGCCCCACCTGCTCGAGCTCACGGTGCGTGCCTGGCCGTCGGGCGAGGGCGTCGTGCGGGTCACCTGTCGCCAGCATGGTGAGGACACCGAGGTCACGATGCACGAGGACGCGAAGAAGGGCCCGGCGCTGCTCGTCCCGCGGGTCCTGCGAGACCTGGCCCTGCACCAGCGCAACTGCGAGGCGCTGGCCCGACTCGCCATCCTCGTCGAACGCGCCGGGGCCGACGTCCCCTAGACGGGGGCCGTACCGTTCCGGGGGCGAACGCCCAGTCTGCGTCAGTCAGTGCGCGACGTCTCGCGCGGCCGTGGTGCACCGACAGCCGTTTTGGGGCGCCGCGCGGCGGGTGACAACGCCTCGTGACCACGACCTCGCGCACGATGGCGGCCCTCGCGGTCGCCCTGACCCTGACGGCGTGCGCGTCCGTCGACGAACCGGAGGCGAGACGCGTCGCCAGCGACTACGCACGTCTGGCCACCGTCAACCCGGGCGAGGCCTGTTCGCTGCCGGCCCCCCGCACCCTGCAGCAGGTGACGCAGGACGGCGACGGTGACTGTGCCAACGGCGTGCAGCAGATCTCGTTCGCCCGCTACGTGGCGTCGTCGTCGTTCCTCGTCGACCTGGTCGAGAACTGGCAGTCGGAGTACCTCCAGTTCACGCTCTACATCCTGCTGACGATCTGGCTCGTGCAGCGGGGCTCTTCCGAGTCGAAGACGCCGGGGGAGACCGGCAGGGAGTCCGACGAGCAGCAGCTCGTCGGACGGTGAGCGGGGCCCGACTCGCCCCGCTGGGCGCAAGGGGGAGGGTGGCGCCGGGCCGTCTACTCGCACTCGCTGGTCCTCGTCATGACCGTGGTGTTCCTGCTCTCGTGGTCTGCACAGGCAGTCACCGGCCGGGTCGCCGAGAACGAGCAGCGCATGCGGGACCTTCTCGATCCCGTGTCGTTCGGCGGTTACCTGGCCAGCCCGGACTTCTGGTCGCGCACCCTGCAGAACTGGCAGTCCGAGATGCTCGCCATCGGCTCGATGGCGGTCTTCGCGATCTACCTGCGCGAACGTGGGTCACCCGAGTCGAAGCCGGTCGGCATGCCCCACCACGTGACGACGTCCGACGAGTGAGGGGCAGAAGCCACACCACCGTGGGTGTGGTGCTTCAGGCCAGGGCTCGGCGGTCGTCGATGACGAGACGTGCCAACCGCGCCACGGGTATGCCGGCACGCGTCACCGGAGTCACGAGAAGCCTTGTCGCGCCTCGCCGCTCCCTACGGCTTACCGCGGCACGGTACGCCGGTTCGTGGGCACGTGGCACAGCCACGACCGCGTCGTCGTCGTCGACGTCGCCCAGCTCGAGGGGCTGAACGACGTCGAGGGCGAGCTGCGGTGGGGGAGTCGGCGCGGCTGAGCCACCCGCACGACGACTGAGCCGGGCCGGGCCCGGTCAGGACGCGCTGGTCAGCGGCGGTTCGAGCGTCCGCCCCTCCTCAGCGGCCGCCGTGTCGTCGACGAGGTGGTCGTGAAGCCGCACCGTGATGCGGCGCAACGTGCGCGATACCTGCATCTGGCTGATGCCGCGGGCGTCGCCGATCTCCCGTTGGGTCATCCCCTCCACGTAACGCATCAGCAGCAGCTCGCGCTCCCCGTCATCGAGCTCGGTGAGCGCCTCGGTGAGGCAGACGCGGTCGTCGGCACTCTCCAGCGCATGGTCGTCGCACGCCAGGAAGGCTTCGAGCCCGGGCCGGTCGTCGTCCGCAGGGCTGCAGTCGAGCGACAGGGGGCTGAACCCCGTCGCCGCCACGTCGACCTCACGCACCTGCTCCACGGAGGCACCGACGGCGTCGGCAACCTCGGCGTCGCTCGGGGTGCCGCCGGACGCCTGCTCCAGGACCGCCCGCGTCGCGTTGACGTCGGCCCGGAGCTCCTGCAGCCGACGGGGCGGCCGGACGACCCAGCCGCGGTCACGGAACCACCGCTTCAGTTCGCCGCTGATGGTCGGCACCGCGTAGGCGGCGAACGAGGGGGCGTGTCCGGGCTCATAACGCCGGATCGCCTTGACGAGGGCCAGCCTGGCGACCTGCACGAGGTCGTCGTGCTCGATGCCGCGACCGTCGTAGCGGGCGGCCATGCGGTTGCACAGGTCGAGGTAGAGCAGGGTGATCTCCTCCACCACGTGCTCGGCCTCGTAGTCCGAGGCTGTGGAGAGTCGTTCGAACAAGGTGGCGGTCTCGGCGTCACGCTCGGCGAACGAGGGACGCAGGTGGGCGGGGTCGGTTGAGCCTGGGGACGCCATGACTCATCTCCCATCGAATGGGCGACGGAGTCGGCGCTGGTGTTGGACCGCTCGGCCACCTCGAGCCTGTCACGACATCGGGATCGGCGCAATGGCGGCAATGTGCGCAGTGGTGCCCGAATGGGCCGTATGCCGCTGGGTACGGGTATCGGGGACCATCCGACTCAGCAGGGAGGACGTGCCGTGTCCGAGATCGCCGTCCGCGCTGAGCAGCTCGTGCGCCACGACGACAAGGGCGGGTTCCCAGCGCAGCAGCAGCAGCCGCCCGGCCTCACGAGCGAGATGGATCCCGTGCCCGACCACGGTGAGACGACCTATGTCGGTCACGGACGCCTCGAGGGGCTGCGGGCCCTGGTGACCGGTGGTGACTCCGGTATCGGGCGCGCAATCGCCATCGCGTACGCCCGTGAGGGTGCGGACGTCGCAATCAGCTACCTACCGCCCGAGCAGTCGGATGCGGAGGACACGGCCCGCCTCGTCGAGGAGGCCGGACGCCGGTGCGTGCTGCTCCCCACCGACCTCGTGGAGCGCCAGGCGTGCCTTCAGGTCGTCGCGGACGCGGTGCGCGGTCTCGGTGGCCTCGACGTGCTGGTGAACAACGCCGGCTACCACTGGGACCGGGACCCGAGCGGTCTCGAGGGCCTGCAGCCCGACCACGTCGAGCGGGTTCTGCGCACCAACCTGCACGCGGTGATCTGGCTCTGCCAGGCGGCGCTGCCGCACCTCGGCCCCGGGTCATCGATCATCAACACCACCTCCATCCAGGCCTACGACCCGTCACCGGCGCTCCTCGACTACGCAGCGACCAAGGCGGCTCTCAACAACCTGACCGTCAACCTCGCACAGGCACTGGGGCCCAAGGGAATCCGCGTCAACGCTGTTGCTCCGGGCCCCATCTGGACGCCGCTTCAGCCGGCGACCCGCGACGAGAAGAAGATCGAGACGTTCGGGGCGGACACCCCGCTGGGTCGTGCCGGTCAGCCCGGAGAGGTCGCCCCGGCGTACGTGTTCCTCGCCTCGCCGTCCGACGCGAGCTACGTGTCTGGGACGGTCGTCGGCGTCACGGGCGGCGGAGCGGTGTTCTGAGCCTCTTCTCACGGCGCACGCGGTCGCGGTCCGTCTTCAGGGCGAGAGGACGACCTTGAGGCAACCGTCCTGCTTCTCCTGGAAGAGCTTGTAGAGCATTGGAGCGTCCTCGAGCGGGGCATGGTGGGTCGCGAACGACTCCAGCCCGAAGACGTCCTCGTCACCGCGCACGATGTCGAGCAGCTCGTCGCTCCAGCGGCGAACGTGGCACTGGCCCATCCGGACGGTGAGGCCCTTGTCGAAGAGCTCCATCATCGGCATCGGGTCGGCCATGCCACCGTAGACACCGCTGATCGACAGCGTGCCGCCCCGCCGCACTGCCGCGACGGCCGTGTGGAGCGCGGCGAGCCGGTCGATGCCGAACCGCTCCACCGCTTCTCTCGCCACCGGCTTGGGCAGGTGGCTCGTCGCGCCGATCGCCTTCTCAGCGAACGGGTTCCCGTGAGCCTCCATCCCGACCGCGTCGATGACGGCGTCGGGCCCGCGTCCCTCGGTCAGGTCGACCAGAGCCGTGGCCACGTCCGTGTCGGAGGCGTCGACCACCTCGGCGCCGGTGCGTCGGGCGAGCTCCAGGCGGTCGGGCACCAGGTCGACTCCGATGACCCGGCCGACGCCGCGGTGCAGGGCGCTCCTCACGGCCAGCTGACCGACCGGGCCGAGCCCGAGGACCGCAAGCGTGTCGCTGCCGTTGACGTCGGCATGGTCGACCGCCTGCCACGCCGTGGGCAGGATGTCCGAGAGGTAGAGATAGCGCTCGTCGGGACCATCCTGCGGCAGCTCGATCGGGCCGAAGTCGGCGTGCGGCACCCGCACGTACTGCGCCTGACCGCCCGGCACCGCGCCGTAGAGGCTGGTGTAGCCGAAGAGACTCGCGCCCTTGCCCGCCGCCGTGTTCTGGGTGGTCTCGCACTGCGCGAAGAGTCCGCGCTGGCACATCCAGCACCGTCCGCACGAGATGTTGAAGGGGACGACGACCCGGTCGCCCACGGTGAGGGTCACGACGTCCGGGCCCACCTCCTCGACGACGCCCATGAACTCGTGCCCCAGGATGTCGCCGGGCTCCAGGTACGGCGCGAGCACCTTGTAGAGGTGCAGGTCGGAGCCGCAGATCGCCGTCGACGTCACGCGGACGATCGCGTCGGTGGTGTCGATGATCCGTGGGTCGGGTACGTCGGTCACACGGACGTCCTCGATGCCTTGCCAGGTCAGTGCTCTCACGTCGGCCCCCTACCCACGTCCCGAGCGACGGAAACGCCCAGAGGCGACCGGACGAGGGGTCGCCCCAGCAACGCCGAGGAGGCAGGTATGACGAAGCAACCCACCGAGGCTGAGGCCCACAGCGACACCACCAGCGCGAGCAGGCCGGTGGCGGTCGTCCTCGGGGCATCGCGCGGCCTCGGGTTCCTGGTCGCTCGCGAGCTGGTCGACCGCGGTCACCACGTGGTCCTGGCGGCCCGCGGCCGGGCGGAGGTCGACGAGGCCGTCACCGACCTGGGTGCACGTGGTGCCGTGACCGGCGAGACGTGCGACGTGCGCGACCGCCACGACGTCGGCGACCTCGTGGGTCGGGTGGAGCACACGCTGGGGCCCATCGAGGTGCTCGTGACGGTCGCCGGGGTCATCCAGGCCGCACCCGCGGAGTCGTTGGTGCTGCACGAGTTCGAGGATGCGTTCGACACCATGGCGTGGGGTCCGATCAACGCCGCGATGACGGTGCTGCCCCACATGCGTCGACGCGGTCGCGGGCGCATCGGGACGGTCACCTCGATCGGTGGCATGGTCTCGCCCCCTCACCTGTTGCCCTACGCGACGGCGAAGTTCGCCGCCGTGGGGTTCTCCGACGGCCTCGCAGCCGCCCTGAGCGGCACCGGGGTCACCGCGACGACGGTGGTGCCGGGCCTCATGCGTACGGGAGGACACGAGCACGCGAGGTTCGGGGGCGACGCGGCGGCCGAGTACTCGTGGTTCGCGCCGGCCGCCTCCTTGCCGCTGCTGTCGGTCGACGCAGGACGTGCCGCTCGGAGGATCGTCGACGCGGTGCTGGCCGGCAAACCGATGGTCGTGCTGACCCCACTTGCGTGGCTGGGCATCCGGGTGCGTGGCCTGGCTCCCGGGACGACCACGCGGATGATGGGCCTGGCCGGGCGGCTGCTCCCGGGCCCACCGTCCCGGGGAGGCGCTCGTACGGTCGAAGGCCGAGAGGCCCGCGCCGGGGTGGGCTCCCGGCTGGTGAAGCGCCTGACCCGACTCGGCGACGACGCCGCTCGACGCAACCACGAATGAGCGTCGGGGTGGTCAGGGCGCGGCCGACCTGCATGGTTGGCGCCGCGCCGGGTAAGCCCGTTCCGGGACATCGAACTCGAAGGAGGCGCCATGCCGCGCCAGGACCCGACATCACCCTCAGGGGCCGGTCGACGATGACCGAGAAGGACATCGTCCCGGCCCTGCGCACCCACTGACCATGCGGGCCCAGCTGGAGAAGACAGTCGTCGACTGTCCCGATCCCCGAAGGCTGGCGCACTTCTACGCGCGCCTCCTGAGCATGCGGGTCATCGAGGACGCGCCCGACTGGGTGGTGCTGGGTCGTGAGCCCGGTATGCGTGAGCTCGCGTTCCAGCGCGTCGAGCCGTGGGTGCCGCCGCGGTGGCCGGACCCGGCCTTCCCGCAACAGCTGCACCTCGACATCCGAGTCGATGACGTGGATGTGGCGCAGGCCCGCGTGATCGAGTTCGGCGCGACGCGGGCCTCGGGATCTCCCGAAACGGGCTACCGGGTCTTCCTCGACCCCGCGGGACACGCGTTCTGCCTCGTCCACGGGCGGTCCCGCGTGCCTGACCCGAGGATGGCCTTCGACACGACGGGGTCGCGGGGAGGCCACCACGGGCGGCAGTAGCAGCGCCGGCCGCCAACGCCGTCCATCTCGCATCGCCTCGCCGACAAGGCCTACCCGCCATCGTCCGAAGACCAGGAAGAAGGCCATGCAGCCCCGCGCGAGCGACGCCGGCCCAGGCGCCGGGCCCACCGGTAGGCCGGCTCACGGACCGCGACCACCCAGGACGGCGGCGTGGTGCCGGACAGCTCGTTGACGATCGGGTCGAACCGCGTCGGCGTGTCCATCCGCTCGTGGAGCAGGTCGATGAGACCGACCGGCCGCCAGGCGGCACCATCGGCCCCCACGGACAGCTCGTACTGCCGTGGCTCGTCGTCGCCGCTCGTGGGTCGCGCCAGCAGCACGAGGGAGCGCCCGGCCGCCCTGGTGGGCAGCAGCGTCGTCAGGGGTCGCTCCGTGGCGTGGCGGACCGGCCGGAGCAGGTGCCGTGTGGCGCGTCCGGTGCCTGTCGTCGCGAACAGCAGGTCGGCCGGTCCCCACTGCGGTCCGGCGCCGGGGAGCCGCAGGGCCAGTCCACCGATGTCCCACCAGCCACTCGGCGTGCCCAGGGCCCGTGACACCCGCACGGTGCACGCGTGCGCGCCCCGGTCCTCGAACACCGCGACCCCGAGGTCCGGCAGGGGCGAGTCGACCCGCAGCTCTGCCTCCCACGTCGTGCCGACGGCATGCAGCGGCTTGCGTCGCGTGATCGCGGCCACGGCGCCGAGAGCGCCCGCGAGCACGGCCCCGACTGCTCGAGGTGGAGCGTCCGACAGCCCCATCGAGCCGGTGCCGCCGGTTCCGTCGGTGCCGTCGGTCAAGCGGTCGCGGTCACGGTGCGGGCGCGCGGGCCCGATGGGGGAGAGGCGAGCGGTCACGGCATACACCTACCCACGTCCACGCACCTGCTTCGCCGGGGCCCGGGAAGTAAGCGCGCCGCCCGGACGATCCCAACCTGACGCGGTGAGGTGTCGAGATGTCGTCAGGCCAGGTGGGCGGCGTCGATGGCCGACTGGAGGCTCTGCCGGTAGGCGTCGCTCGTGTAGGTCGCCCCGCTCACCATGTCGATCTGGGCGGACTGCTTGTCGAGCGCCTCGGAGCGCAGCACCGGGGCGGCCTGCGCGCTGATGCGCACCGAGTGACGCGAGCTGTCCGTCAGGTGCAGCGCCGTGACGTCGGTCATCCGGTGCCCGACGACGGTGATGCGCACCTGCACGTCGCCGAACTCGGTGTGCGCGACACCGCCGTCGACGGTGCGGGAAGAGGCCTTCGGGGTCCCACTCGGCGTACTGCTCGGGCCCGCGTGGGCGCGCCGCGGCAGGTTGGCCGCAGGCTTGGGCCTGCTCCCGCTGCGTGGTGCCCCGGTGGCGGAACTGCCGACCGGGGGTGGTGCGGACAGGGTGACCCCGCCCACGCTGTCGTGCTTCGGGGCCAGCCCGGCTGCCCAGGAGGCGCCGATGGCGGTGGCGCTCGCGACGCCGACGATGACCGATGTCGACTTTCTCACCAGCCGAACCTCTCGTCGTGGATGTGGGTGGTCGGAACGCCTGCACGGTGGACTGCCTTGTGAACCAACGACATCCAGACAGGCGGTCCACACAGGTAGACCTCGTGCTCGGCGAGCCCGGGCACGAGTCGACCCAGACGCTCTGCGTCCGAACCGGTCCCGCCGGCGCCCGCCGGCAGCATCGAGCCCCGGACCGGCGGGCCGACGAGGGTCTGGAGCCGGTGACCGGCCAGGTCGGCGAGCCGCTCGATCTCGTCGTGGAGCGGCAGCTGGTCGGGTGCGTCCGCGCGGTAGAGCACGTGGACGTCACCCGGTAGTGCGTGCTCTTCCGTGACGAGCTCCTCGAGGAGGGCGCGGACCGGCGTCACACCGATGCCGGCGGCGATGAGCAGTACCTGGTGACGCACCCGCGCCCGCGTCGTGAAGGCTCCGTACGGACCCTCGGCGAGCACGAAGGTGCCCGGCCTCAGGTCGCGGACGGCCGCCGAGTGGTCGCCGAGCCCACGCACGGTGATGCGCAGGGAGCGGCCGTTCGGGGCGGCCGAGAGCGACCACGGGTGTGCGGACAGGAGGAGCCCGGGGGTGACGAAGCGCCAGTTGAGGAACTGGCCGGCACGCACGCCAAGCCGGTCGAGGTTCCGGCCGCGCATGACCACGGACCAGACGCCGTCGGCCTCCTCCACGACGTGGTCGACGCGGATGCCGTGTCGCGCGCTGCGCAGGACGGGCACGGCGACGCGCCACAGGAGGATGCTGCCCCCGACGAGCACCCACAGCGCCCACCAGTAGGCACGCGTCCAGGCCGACGCGGTGAAGTCCGAGCCCTGCGAGAGCTCGTGCGGGATCGACAGGACCACAGCGGCATACGCGGTGAGGTGGACGAGGTGCCAGGTCTCGTAGGCGAGGCGGCGACGGGCGATCTGCACGGACGTGACGGCGATGACGACGAGGAGGAGCGTGGCCACCCCGGCCATCAGCAGGTCGTCGCCGCCCGTGACCATCGAGAGCAGCTCGAGCACCGCACCACCCACGCCGGTGCGGCCGTCGCCGATGGCGGCACCGACGACGATCGTCCCGACGTGGACGAGCACGAGCGGGACCGTGACGCGCCCGAGCACCCGATGGGCCTTGAGCGCGCGGTCCATGCCGTAGACACGGTCGACCCGCGGCACCCGGGCCGCGAGGACGAGCTGGACGAGGAGCAGGTTCATGGCCACCAGGCCGGTCAGTCGGCCGACCGCCGTGAGCCGTGCTCCGGCCCCGCCGGTCAGCAGGTCGTGGCTACCACCTCCGAGGAGGAACTGGACGATCACGGCCATCAACGCTGCCACGGCGAGCGCCTCGAGGAGGTCGGCGACCCGGTGCCGCCAGCGCCGGAAGGCCACGCCTCGGCCGATTGCACGCCGGACGCGCTCGGTCGTGCCCGGGCGCGTCGGCGGGTGGGATGTCATCGTGTTGCTCACGCAGCTGATGATCCGCAGCGGATCTCAGAAAGTTATGAGACGCACGGGAGAGGGTGGGTGCATGACCGAGGACGCCGCCGCCGGCGCCGACGCGCCGGTGGCCGAGATCTCGGCCGGCCTCTCGGCCCCGAGGCTCCTCCTCGTCGAGGACGACCGAGAGCTGTCGTCGATGCTGACGCGCCTTCTGAGCGAGGAGGGGTATGCCGTCACGACGGCCCGGGACGGGCAGGCGGGACTCCACCAGGGCCTCGTGGCGGACTGGGACGTGCTCGTCGTCGACCGTGGCCTGCCCGGCATCGAGGGGCTCGACCTCGTGAGCCGGCTGCGGAGGAAGGGACTCGTGGCGCCGGTGCTCTTCCTCACGGCACGGGGCACGGTGGCCGACCGCGTGGCGGGGCTTGATGCGGGTGCCCAGGACTACCTCGTCAAGCCGTTCGACGTCGACGAGCTGCTGGCCCGGCTGCGGTCGCTGCTCCGCCCGCCAGGGGCGCTGTCCGAGGAGCTCGCGCTCGGGGCTCGCCGCTTCGTCGTCGGCGAGCACCGTGTCGTCGGCGCGGGGGAGGACGTGCTGCTGTCGACGCGGGAGGCGGCCGTCCTCGAGGTCCTCGCCCGTCGGCCGACGCGGGTCTTCACGCGGGACGAGCTGCTCGACGCCGCCTTCACCCGCGCCGACACGCTCGGCGCCGTCGACACCTACGTCTACTACCTGCGGCGCAAGCTGGGCCGGGGCGTCGTGGAGACGGTCCACGGCGTCGGCTACCGTCTGGGGCCCTCGTGATGAGACCGACGGCCGCACCGGCGGACCCGGTCAGGCGAGCGGCCCACTCGATCGCCGCGCGGGTGGGGGTGACCACGGCCGTCGTCGTGCTCGTGGCGATCATCGGGGCCGGGTTCCTCTTCGACCGCCAGCAGGCTGCCGACATCCGGCGACAGGTCGATGCATCGGCAGCCACGGTCGACGACGTGGTCGATGCTCCCGTCGGCATCTGGCTCGTGCAGGTCGCGCCGGACGGGACGCGGTCGACGACGGGCACACCGGCGCCGGTGGCGGCTGCCGCCGAGGCGGCTCTTCGCTCCGTGCCGTCAGGCACCGAGGGCACACCGGACGGAACGGGCCAGAACCGGTCGTTCCCCCTCGTCGTCGTCGCCGACGGGCGGGACTGGCCCGCGGCGGGGGTCAAGCGTGACGACCGACTCTTTGCCGCCGTCTACGACGTGCGGCTGCACGCCACGCAGGAACGCAGCCTGCTCGTGGCCATGGGTGTCGCGGGCCTCCTCGGCGTCGTCCTGTCGGCGCTCACCGGGCTGCTGGCCGGGCGCCGGGCGGTGCGGCCCCTGGCCGAGGCGCTCGACCTGCAGCGCCAGTTCATCGCGGACGCCAGCCACGAGCTGCGCACCCCGCTGGCGGTGATCAGCACCCGGGCCCAGCTGCTGCGCCGTAGCATTCGCGCCCAACGTGCCGCGACGGATAGTGGCGTCGGCGGCGCCATGGGTCGCGAGGTGGACCAGCTCGTCGACGACACCAAGGCGATGGGAGAGGTCCTGTCCGACCTGCTGCTGTCTGCACAGCTGGACGCCGGCGAGGCGCCACGCGACCTCGTCGACGTCGCCGGCCTGGCCCGCGACGTCGTCATCTCCCTCCGGCCGTATGCCGCCGAGTCCGGGGTGGCGCTCGAGTGGCGCGGCGTCGTGGCCGGGGGAGGACCATCCGGGGGGAGCGGTCGCGGCGACGCCAGCCGCGTCGGCGGGGTCGACGGCGACAGGGGGGAGGCACTGGTCGAGGGCGTGTCGACGAGCCTGCGGCGCGCGATCCTCGCCCTCGTCGACAACGCCGTCGCCCACTCCGGCCCGGGTGCGGCGGTCGAGCTCGCCGCGCGCACCGACGGCGGCCAGGTGCGGCTGGAGGTCGTGGACCACGGCCCGGGGGTGGCGGCAGACGAGCTGGAGGCCCTGACGCGCCGGTTCGCGCGAGCGCGGCGCGACACGCCCGACCGCCGGTTCGGCCTGGGTCTCGCGCTCGTGACGCAGATCGTCCGACACCACGGCGGCTCCCTCGAGGTGACCCCGACCCACGGCGGCGGGGCCACCTTCACCCTCGCGCTGCCGGCATCGACGCGCCGCTGACCGACACCTTGCACGGGCGGTGCTCCCGCGCTCACGTCATGCACTGCCGTCCGGGGCGTCGTCAGGGTGAGGAGTCCGGGCGAACGTGCCTCCAGCAGGCGCGGTGCTCGGGACGAAAGGAGCGACATGTCGATGATCACGCTTGCGACACCAGTGGCAGGGCTGGTGCTGATGGTCACGTTGCAGAAGGTCGAGGAGTGGCTCCTGGGCCGGGACGTCCCGAAGATCCGCAGGGGCGGCCGCAGTCACGGCTGAGGGTCCGGAACGCTGGAGCCGAGCGGTTTGCGAACGCCGGCGTGCCGGAGCGAGGTGGGCGAGAGCAGGGGCCGCAGCAGCGGGTCGCTCTCGAGGTCCGGCGACCGCCTTGCGACGCCGGCGAGGACGTCGGCCACCTGCACCCGCGGGTCGTCCCTCGAGTCGACGGTGACCACACCGGCCAGCGGCGACACCTGCTCGGCGGACGTGCCGGGCGGGTCGGCGGCGGCGCTCGGCTCGACAGGGCGCCCGACCCAGGCGGGGTGATGCGCGAGCGCCTGCTGCAGACGCCGGAGACGAGTGGCGGTGAGCGCACTCTGCTCGTCGTGGACCACGAGCACCTGCCGGCGACCACCGCTCCAGAACAGCACGGTGTCGGCCAGCGCCGGCAGCAGCGGCTCGAGCGGTGGGGGAATGGACACGTCGTGGTCCAGTCGGCGCAGGACCGCCCGAGTGCGCGTTCGCGTCAACCCCGCCAGCACCGCGGCGGCCTCGGGGTGGAGGCCCTCCGCGAGCGCGTCACGCGCCCGGAAGAAGCCGTCGACGACGCGCTGCCCGGGCTGCCGTCTCCTCTTGGTGCGCACCAGGTCGACGAAGGCGGCCAGGAAGGCGTCCCAGTCCGCCCCGCGAGCCCGTCCCGCCCGGTAGAGCGTGAGTGCAGCGGGGCGCAGGTGCTGGCTGAGGCTCGTGCCCGCAGCATAGGAAGGCTCGGCCAGGAAGAGGTCGACCACGCGGGTTGCCAGGAAGTACTCCTTGTCGACGACCTGCACGTTCGCCCGGTCGGCGAGAGCGGCCAGCAACCACTCGAGTGAGTCGCGCCCGCGTGGCCCGCGCAACAGCTGCCCGGACTTGAACTCGCTCGACGGCCAAGGGAACCCGGATCTCAGCTCGTCGATGAGAGCGGCCGCCTCGTCGACCCCGAGATCCACGCTGGCGTGGGTGAACACCGGCGTGGCGGCATCGAGGAGGTTCGTGCCCGAGAACCCGGACTCGTCGCAGGCGACCTCGACGACCGGCAGGCGCGGGGCGTCGGCCGTCGTGCTGGGTGGCAGCCCACCCTGCAGGGGCAGCCTGGGGCGCAGGTCCACGCGCCCATGCTCACCCGCCGGACTGCAGCGCACCAAGGAGTTTTCGCCGGGACGGGCCCCGACGGCATACGCAGGGAGCTCGGGAGACGTGACGACTCGGGCTAGAGCACCTGCGAGAGGAAGCGCTGGAGGCGCTCGGTCCCCGGCGCCTCGAAGACGGCGCCCGGTTCGCCGGACTCGACGACGCGACCGTGGTCCATGAAGAGCACCTGCTGGGCGACAGACCGTGCGAAGCCCATCTCGTGCGTGACGACGAGCATCGTCATCCCTTCGGCGGCAAGATCGGCCATCGTCGCGAGCACTCCCTTGACGAGCTCGGGGTCGAGGGCCGACGTGGCCTCGTCGAAGAGCATCACCTCGGGCTCCATCGCGAGGGCGCGGGCGATGGCGACCCGCTGCTGCTGGCCACCGGAGAGGTTCCCGGGCCTGACGTCGGCCTTGTGGGCGAGACCGACGCGGTCGAGGTGGACGAGCGCGCGCTCGGCGGCCTCGTCCTTCGACAGGCCCTTGAGGCGGGTCAGCCCGAGGGTGATGTTGGCGCGAACCGTCTTGTGCGGAAAGAGGTTGAAGTGCTGGAACACCATGCCGACCCGCTGGCGCAGGACGTCTGGGTCGTCCTCGAGGACGCTGCGACCGTCCAGCAGCACATCGCCGCTGTCGGGTTCGAGGAGCCGGTTGACGACCCGCAGCAGGGTGGACTTGCCCGAGCCCGAGGGGCCGATCACGCAGGCGGTCGAGGCGGCCGGGACGTCGAGGTCGACACCACGGAGCACGTGGTTCGAACCGAACGAGAGGTGGATGTCGCGGGTGGCGACACCGACCCCGCTCGCGGGTGAGGCGGTGCGTGACCCGTCGGTCACGTGGGTCTGCTGGGTCATCGGGACTCCTGGCTGGTCGCGAGCTGGGCGCTGGGCGCGAGATCGGCTGCGCCACCGGGTCTCTCGGCTGATGCGCCGTCAGCCCTGCGCCCGTCACGCAGCCGCCGGTCGATGGCGTTGACGACGTGGGTCAGGGGCACGGTGATGACCAGGTAGAAGAGCCCGGCGAGCACGAGCGCCGACTGGTTGCCCGTGTTGGCCGCGGCGTCCTGGCCGATGCGGAACAGGTCGCGCTGGCTCGCGAGCAGGCCGAGGAAGTAGACCAGCGACGACTCCTTGATCAGGGCGATGAACTGGTTGACCAGGGCCGGCAGCACCCGTCGCACACCCTGCGGGATGACGACGAGCCGCATGCCGGACGGTCGGCTGAACCCGAGTGCTCGAGCTGCCTCCAGCTGCCCCGTGTCGACGCTCTGGATGCCCGAACGGAAGATCTCGCCGATGTACGCGCTCGCGATGAGCGACAGGGCAAGGATGCCGAGGGGATAGGGGTTCGGCCCCCAGATCCCCAGGCCCAGTGGTGCGAGCCCGACGCCGATGAGCAGGATCGTCACGGCCGCAGGCAGCCCGCGGAAGACGTCGGTGAACACCCGTGCCGGCCACCGCAGCCCACGGCGCTGCGAGAGCCCGCAGACGGCGAGCACCATGCCGAGCACGGTGCCGATGAGCGCCGAGAAGAGGGCCAGGACGAGCGTGTTGGGCAGGCCGATGCGAAGCATGTCAGGCAGTGCTGCGCGCATGGCCTCGACGTCGAAGAACGTCTCCCACACGGTGTTCAGGGCATCCATCCGGCCCTCCTCTCGGGGTGTCGGGTGCAGTCGGGTGTCTACTCGGCAGCGGTGCCGCTGCCGGGCTTGAAGTCCGCGGGGATCTCACGGCCGGGGTAGTACTGCTTCTGCAGCCTGGCCCAGGTGCCGTCGGCGACGACCTCGTCGATCGCCTTGTCCAGCGCGGCGCGCAGCTTGTCGTTGCCCGGCGCGACGGCATACGCCATGCCCCCGGGGTCGAGCTGCTTGGCGACCGAGAGGACCTTGCCACCGGAGTCGGCGGCGGTCTTCTCACCGATCTCGGCGGGCGTGATCCACGCGTCGGCGGTTCCGGCCTTCAGCTGGTTGAGCGCGGCGTTGTAGTCGGGGACGCGCACGGGGTTGAGGTTCGAGCGCGTGGCGTAGTCGTCCTGGACGGTGCCCTGCACGACGGCGACCCGCTTGCCGGCGAGCTGGTCGAACGAGGTGATGGTCGAGCCCTTCGGCACGTCGAGGCCGAGGAACCCGAAGTCGTACGTGTTGGTGAAGGCGACCGTCTTCTTGCGGGCCTCGGTGATGCTGATCGACGACGAACCGACGTCGAACTTGCGGGTCTTGACCTGCGCGAGCAGCGAGCTGAACTCGGTGCCGACGAACTCGACCTTGAGGCCGAGCTTGCCGGCGACAGCAGTCAGCAGGTCGTTGTCGAAGCCGGTGAACGTGCCGTTCTTGAGGAAGACGTTCGGCGGGGCGTCCGTCAGCGTGCCGGCGCGCAGGACGCCGGCCTGCTGGAGGTCGTAGGGGTTGTCGGCGGAGCCCGCGCCGGCCGACGAACCGCCGCACGCGGCGAGCGACAGGGCGGCGAGAGCGACGACGGAAGCGGTCAGCGTCCGGCGGGACAGGTTCATGCGAGTTCCTTCTGGATCGGGGCACGGCAAGCCGGGGCGCGCGCGGACGAGGGCGCGGCTCTGGCCTGCCCGCCGGCATCGGTGCACGGCGGGAGAGGGGCGCGACGGGTACGCGGTCGCGGTCGACTCGCGAGGCGACTCAGGAGGCGACTCAGGAGGCGACTCAGGAGGCGACTCAGGAGGCGACTCAGGAGGCGACTCAGGAGGCGGCCGGCAGCAGGCCGAGGAGCGCTGCAGGAGGTCCGTCACGCGAACACCCTTCGCGAACTCCACGTTATAGGACGCCAAACGCCAAGTGATAATCGGTCCATTCCTCGGCCTGAGGAACTCAAGAAAGGCTCAAGGTCGCCCCCGTACCGTCGATCCCGTCGGGCCGCTTCGAGGGGGTGGAGCCGGTGGGGAACCTGACGATGGTGCGCTGGGTGCGTGCTGCGGTGCTGTCGCTGCTCGTCGTGTCGAGCACGCTGGCTGCCCACATCGCCGGCGGGGGCACGCTGCCCGACCCCTCGATGCTGGTGCCCCTGTGCGCGCTGGTGACTCTCTCGTCGGCCGCCCTGCTCCGTCGGCCGCTGTCGTGGTGGTGGTCTGCCGCGATGCTGTTGGCGGGGCAGGCTGCGCTGCACGGTGCCCTCCAGCTTCTCCCGGGACACGCAGGACGGGCAGGACCGGCCGGACCGGCCGTGCCGACCGGCATGCCGGGGCACCTGGCCGGAGGCGACGGGGTCCACCTGCGCACCGACCCTGGCGTGGCGGCTCTTCGGGCACTCACGGAGTGGAGTGCCGACGCCCGCATGCTGGCGGCCCACCTCGGGGCCGCACTGCTGGTCGGCGCGTGGCTGGCGGCGGGCGAGCGGGCCCTCTGGTCGCTGGCCAGGCTGGCGGCGGGCACGATGGCGACCGCCTGGCTCAGGGTGCGCCACGCCCTGAGCGCGGCCTTCGCGACGCCGTTCGTCCTGGCACGACCGCGTTGCCTGACGGTGTGCGCCGTGGCCGTACCACTCGCGATCGATCCGGCGGGGTCCGGCAACAGGCGGCGGGGGCCGCCGACGGGTGGCTTCGTCCGCTCCCCGTGACCCGCCGCATCCTGGCGCGTCGACAGGGGTGCGTGGCGCACAGCCGTCCCCGGCTACGAACCCTTTCGGACCTTCGCCAGAATCGAGCCTTGTCATGTTCCAGAAGTCACGAGTCACCCTGCGCCGCAACGTCACCCGCATCGGAGCGGGCGCGGGCATCGCGCTTGCCGCCACGTTCGCCCTGCCGGGCATCGCCTCGGCCCACGTGAGCATCGAGCCCGGCACCGTGGAGGGTGGTGAGGGCGCCGTCATCGCGGTCCGCGTGCCGAACGAGCGGGACGACGCGAGCACGACCCGGCTGCGGCTCGTCCTGCCCGCCGACAACCCCATCGGCTCGGTGCGCACCACCGAGATGCCGGGGTGGAAGGCGACCACCGCCACCCGCAAGCTGGCCACGCCCATCGACGTCTTCGGCCGCAAGGTCGACACGGTCGTCTCGCAGGTCACCTGGACGTCCACCGACGGCGTGGGCATCCGCCCGGGCCAGTACAAGGACTTCAACCTCAGCCTCGGACCCCTGCCCGAGTCGGGTGAGCTCATCTTCTCCGCGGTGCAGACCTACTCCGGCGGCGAGACCGTCAACTGGAACGAGGTGAGTGCCGACAAGACGACCGAGCCCGAGCACCCGGCCCCGGTCCTGCAGCTCACGCGGGGGGCGAGCGCGGCGGCCACACCCGACGCGAGCGGAGCCGCCACCGGCTCCGGCTCCGGCGCCACCTCCGACACGACCGCGGTCGCAGCGGTCGGCAGCGCCGCCACGTCGGCTGACTCAGGGTCCGGGACCGCCTCGCTCGCCCTCTCGGGGGCCGCCCTGCTCGTGTCGCTCCTGGCGGCCGTTCTCGCGTGGCGCCGCGGCCGTTCCGCTGCGCCCGTCACCGCGACGCCGGCGGCTGCGGCCCCCGTGGCGGGAGGGGCGCCCGGGACGTCACCGGAGCGAGCGCCTGAGGATGCGCGGCCCTGATCCGGTGGGGAGCACGACCATGAGACGCTCACGACGACTGGTGCGGCTGCTCCTTGCCGCACTCGCACTGGCCTTCTCGGCCATCACCCTGGCAACGCCGGCCTGGGCCCACGCAGAGCTCGTCAGCAGCACGCCTGCGAACGGGACGCGCCTCGAGGTGGCCCCCCGGTCGGTCGAGCTGACCTTCACCGAGTCGGTCGACCTCGTCGACGGTGGCCTGCGCCTGCTCGACAGCACCGGGGCCACGCTCGCCACTCCGGAGCCCGTCAAGGCCGGGCACTGGGTCAGCTGGCCGATGCCGTCCTCCTTGGCGAAGGGGGCCTACGTCGTGACGTGGCGCGTGGTCTCCTCGGACGGCCACCCCGTCGACGGCGCCTTCACCTTCGGCATCGGTGCCGCCCCGCCCGCCCTTCCCGACGCCGTCGGCGCCTCGTCCTCGGCCCAGGCCTCGACCGCTCCGGCATACGTCGTGCTGGCCCGGCTGGGCGGCTACCTGTCGCTCGCCGCGTTCGCCGGCGTCGCTGCGTTCCTGCTGTGGTGCGGGCCGGGCGCGCGCCACGACCCCACCCTCCAGCGGATGGCGCGCGCGGGAATCGTCGGCGGCGCGGTGTTCGCCGTGGCGAGCCTGCTCGTCCAGGGGCCGTACGCGGCAGCGCGGCCGCTCGCCGACCTCCTCGACCCGCAGCTGGTTCGGGGCACCCTGGGCACGTCGTTCGGAATGGCCACCCTGTGGAGGGTCGCCCTGTACGGCGTCCTGGCGGCTCTGGCCTGGCGGGTGCCGGCCATCACCGACGGAGCGCGACGCCGCCTCGTGCCCGTCGTCACGGCCGGGGTCGCGGTGACCATCGCGGCGTCGGGTCACGGGGCGGCGTCGGGCGCACCCCTCGACCTGGCGGTCGTCGCCGTGCACGCCCTGACGGCGGCGGTCTGGGTCGGGGGACTCGTCGTCCTCGTCGTCGTGGGACGCTCCGTCGAACGACGTGCGCTGCTCGACTTCTCACGGCTGGCCATGGTCTCCGTCCTGGCCCTGGTCGCGACCGGGGTGCTCAACTCGCTCCAGCACGTCCACGCGATCGAGCAGCTCTTCCTGACGCGCTACGGACTGCTCCTGCTGGGCAAGCTGGCGCTCGTGGCGAGCGCCCTGGCGGCCGCTGCGGTGTCACGCCGTCAGGTCGCGCGCAGCGCGTCCCCGCTCCTCTCGGTGCGGGCCGAGGCGCTGCTCACCGTCGGAGTCCTCGCGGTCACGGCCGCCCTCGGCACGACGACACCACCACCGACCGTCGCGGCCGCGACCGTCAGCGGGCAGCAGGGTGTGACGTCCCCGGTCGACGCCAACCGGCAGGTCAAGATCTCCCTCGGCGACGGCCGCGCGGCACTGCTCGCCGTCCTGCCGGCCACGACGCGGGGGAGCACGTTGCGCGTCCTCGTGACGACCAGTACGGGCGCGCCCGCCGCGGTGACGAGCGTCGCGCTCCAGCTGGGCAACCCGAAGCGGGGGGTGGGTGCCATCCCGGTCCCGCTCGTCCTCAGGGACGGGCTCTGGGAGGCGCGCTACACCTTCCCCCTGAGCGGCACGTGGAAGGCGACGCTGACCGTCAAGGACCGGAGCCTCAGGGCGGTGGTGGCAGGGGGCGACGTCGACATCCTGCCGTGACAGGCGGAGCCCATGCCCGGCGGCAGACGCGTGCGCGTGGGCGAGGTGGACGCGTACACGTGGGTGAGGTGGACGCGTGCGCGTGGGTGAGGTGGACGCCTACGCGTGGGCTGCGGGACGATCCGCGCCCCGACGCCAGGCGGGAGTACCGTAAAGACGGCTCGTAGGTGCCCGGCGCCGCCTGGGAGGAAGGGCGGGGCACGACCGGTCCGTCTGCGCGTCGCACGGTGTCACCGAGGATGTGCATGATGACGACCCTCCGTCAGGCGCTCGAACGACCCACCGAGACCGACGGCCGCGCCCGGTTCCGCCCGGCCACGCCGGCTCGAACAGGGACTGACCTCGTGATCTCGGGGACCACGAGCACCGGACGCGAGCCGGCTCCAGGACCTTGCGGTCGCCCCCTGCCTGCCAAGCACCGGGCGCCCGTGCTGACGGCGCGCACGGTGTACCGGGCGACCATCGCGACGCCAGAGCCCCTGGTCACAGCCACCGAGCGCAACACGGGCACCGTGGTGCTCCTCGCGGGTTCTGTCGGCACGGGCAAGACGACCCTGCTGGCGACCTGGGCCGCACAGCTCGCCCGGCGGGGGGACCGCGTCGGCTGGGCCACCCTGGGTCCTGAGGAGAACGACCCCGATGTCCTCGCCGAGACAGTCCACGGCGCCCTCGTGGCCGCGCTCGACGATGCCCTGCCGCGGCTGGCGGAGCTTCAGCCGGCGAGCCTGCCGACGCACGTCTTCGTCGCGGGCCTGATCGACCTGCTGACTGCTGCTCCCGCCGACACGTGGCTCCTGCTCGACGACCTGCACCTCGTGCGCGACTCCCGCTCCCGCGACCTCATCGACCGGGTCGTACGACAGGCCTCCCCGCGCCTGCACGTCGTCGTCGCCACGCGCGCCGACTCGGGTCTGCACGTCGCGCGGCTGCGGCTCGAGGAGCGCCTCGTCGAGGTCCGCCAGGAGCAGCTGCGTTTCTCGCTCGACGACACCCGTCGGTTCCTGGAGAGCCACGACCTCGCGCTCGCGACCGAGCACGTCGAGAGGTTGCAGACGCTGACCGAGGGCTGGCCGGCCGGGGTGGCCCTCGCTGCGGTGTCCCTGTCCAGGGGGCGGGACCCGGAGACGTTCCTGCACGAGTTCGCCAGCACCGACCGGGCCATGTCCGGCTACCTCGTCGAGGAGGTGCTCGCGAGCGTGGACGAGAGGACTCGGGACTTCCTGCTCTCCACGTCGGTCCTGGAGGAGATGA
Source organism: Terrabacter sp. 2RAF25 (assembly GCF_052115265.1). Taxonomy (NCBI): domain Bacteria; kingdom Bacillati; phylum Actinomycetota; class Actinomycetes; order Micrococcales; family Intrasporangiaceae; genus Terrabacter; species Terrabacter sp. 2RAF25. The sequence goes on along the minus strand of NZ_JBFRGJ010000005.1, from coordinate 268,777 downwards.
CCCCTGACCTGGCGGCAGCGGTGTCGGGACGGGACGACGCCGGCGAGCTGCTCGCCGAGCTGTCGTCCGACAGCGCGATGGTCGCGGCCGACACGGTCGGCACTCCCACGTATCGCTTCCACCTGCTGCTCCGTAGCTACCTGTCGGCGACGCTCGAGGCGCGCAGCCTCCGCCGGACCCGTGAGGTCCACGCACGGGCCGCCCGTTGGTACTCGGCCCACGACGGGCCCAGCCGAGCCCTTCGGCACGCCGAGGCCGCCGGCGACCTCGACCTCGTCAGCGACGTCCTGCACCACCACGCGCTGCACCTGCTCCTCGACGGGAGGGGGCCCGACCTCGACGCGGCCCTGCGCGTCGTCGAGCCGGGCGATCCCGTGCTGACGGCGCTCGCCGCCCTGGCACGGCTCGACCTCGCCGACCCTGCGGCGGCGCGGAAAGCCCTCGCCTCGCTCCAGGTCCCGGACTCACGCGACGCGCCGGAGGAGCCGGGGAGCGCAGGCGGTGACGGTTCGGGCGACACCGATGCCACCGTCGACAGGCTGGTGGCCGTGGGGCTGCGCTGGCTGGCCCTGCTGGGTGGCGGCGACCTGTCACGGGCGAGCCTGGCCGAGGAGACCACATCTGCCGGGGCGCCGCTGGCGCACGGCTTGGCCAAGCAGGTTCTCGCGACCTTCGACGCCTGGTCGCTCGAAGACCTGCCGATGGGGCGTGTGCCGGATGGCGCCGAGCGGACGGCGGACGGTTCTCCGGCCCACGCCGCGCCGGACGGCGGGTCACCTGTAGCCGCACCCGTCGTCCAGGAGCCTCTCGACAACCTCCCTCACGAGGAGGCGGACCTGCTCCTGCTCGACCGACTGACCAGCGGTGGAGTCCTCCTCGGAGCCGGTCGCCTCGACGAGGCGCACCGGGCCTACACGTCGGCGCTCGACGCGGCGCGGAGCACACGGCACCCCCTCCCGGCGCTGGAGGCGATGACCGGGCTCGCCACGGTGTGCAGTGCCCAGGAGGACCTTGCCGGCATGACCTCCTGGAGCGAGCGCGTGCTCGAGGAGTCCCGGGACACGCCATGGGCGACGTCCCCCCGCCTCGTGTCGGCGCACGTCCTCGGAGCGTGGGCCGCTTTCCACCGGTTCGACGACGACACGGCGAGGGCGCGCGGTGTCGTCGCGACCGGCATCATCGCGTCGGCCCTGGCCGCAGGTCCCGATGGCGACCTCACGGCCGACCCGGACTCCGTGATGCGACGCGGTCTCCAGCAGCTGTCGAGACTGGCGCGCACCCTGGGGGCCGCCCTCGACCTCGCCGAGTCCGTTGAGGAGCCTGGTGGCCGGCAGTCGGTGGCAGCCCGGGTCATGGCCGACGTGCGCGAAGTGCAGACTCTCTCGATGACCCGTGGACTGGCGAAGAGCGAGCTGCACCTCGCGCACCAGCTGCTCCTGGCCGCCGGCTCTCCCCGGCTCGCCCTCGAGGTCGAGGACCTGTACCTCGAGGAGCCCGGGGGCACGCTGGGTGACGACGGTCTCGCGGTGCTGGCGGCTCTGCGTCACCTGCGCGTGGGCTCCGACTCGGTTGCGCGCCGGGCCGTCTCGTCGGTGCTCGCCCGTGGGACCTCCGGGCTCCCGCTGCGCCTGGAGGTGCAGGCGCGGGTCGTCCAGTCCGTGCTCGCGCACCGCAACGACCAGCCGACGGTGGCTCATGAGGCCTTCCTCACTGCGCTGGCCAAGGACGCGCGCCACGGTGGCCTCCGGCTCGTCGTGGGCGCAGCTCCCGACGTCCTGCACGTTCTCAGAGCGGGAGCCGGGCGCTTCGGTGAGCTCGAACAGTTCGCCGAGCGGCTGATCGAGCACCGGCGACGATGGGCGCTGCCCGTAGCCGCCCGGACGGATGTGGCCCTGAGCGCCCGCGAGCTCAGCCTCCTGCGCGAGCTCCCGTCCTTGCTCACGGTCGCGGAGATCGCGGCGGCCCGGGCCGTCAGCCCGAACACCGTCAAGACCCAGCTGCGCTCGCTCTTCCAGAAGCTCGACGTGCGCAGCCGTCGCGACGCCGTGGCTGCGGCCCGCCGGCTGGGACTGCTGTAGCCGCGAGAGGCGCTCGGCCCTCCTCCGGCCGCTCGCAGATGTCACCCCTTCGGGGTGACACCGGCGCGCTGCGCGTGCGTCACGATCGAGTCAGGTGCTTCGGCGGCCCCTGACGGATCACGAGGAGGCGGAGTGCGCTACGAGTTCATCCTGGCTGAGCAGCTGACCGACTCCGCCCACGTCGCCTTTCCCGAGCTCGAGGAGTCGAGGGTCGCCCTGGGCAACAGGGGGTCGATCATGTACGGCGACGTCGTCGACACCCCGCACCTGCACGGGATCCTCGACCGGATCCAGGACCTCGGCCTCACCCTGCTCGAGCTGCGTCGTCTGCCCGACTGACATGCCGACACCCCAGCCCCCGGACGGCCACGCGCCGGAGCCCTCGACCGAGCCGACCAGGCGTTCGGGGGCCGGTCCGTCACGCGGTCGGACCGTGCTCGTCGCGCTGCTCAAGGTCGGGGTCACGGCCGTGGCCGCCTGGTGGTTCACCCGGATCGTGCGCAGTGTCGACTGGCCGGCCGTCTGGGTCGCGATGGCCACCCTCTCACTCGCCGCCGTGGGCGCTCTGCTGCTCGTCGTCGCGCTGCGCCAGTGCCTCAACGCCGGCCCGCTCACGGTCTTCGTCCCGTCCCTGGGCCTGCGCCGGGCGGTGGCCAACGACCTGTCGGCCAACCTCGTGGCCACCGTCGCGCCACCGCCCGGCGACGTCGTCCTGCGGGTCGCGATGCTGCGGTCGTGGGGGATCGACTCCGCTGCCGGCCTGGCCGGCATCTCGCTCAACACCCTCACGTACTACGTGGCGCGGTTCGGCGCGCCGCTGCTCGGCGTGGGACTTGCCATGGCCGTCGGAGAGACGGCGACGGCATACGTCTGGACGGCTGTGTCGAGCGGCGCGGTGAGCCTCGCCGTGGTCGCCGGTCTCGTCGTCGCCTCACGCGGCGAGCGTCCTGCTGCTCTTGCGGCCGGGTGGCTGGCAGCCCGGCTGCGCCGCATCGTGCGTTCGGCAGACCCGGCCGCATGGTCCGAGCGCGCGGCGGACTTCGTGCGGCGCGTCGGAACGGTGCTGCGTCGGGGATGGCTGCGCGCCATGGCGTGCCAGGTCGCGCTCGTCCTCAGTGAGGCGCTGCTCCTTCTCCTGTCACTGCGCTTCGCGGGTGTCCCTGCAGAGGTCGCCCCGCCCGCGACGGTCATCGTGGCCCTGCTCGTCGCCTACCCGCTGACGGCGCTGCCGTTCGGCGGAGTGGGCGTGCTGGACGCGGCGGTGCTCGCCGTCCTCGGCCTCGAGCAGGGACCCTGGGAGTCCTCGGCGGTCGCCGGTCTCGTCGTGTTCCGGGTCTGCTGGCTGCTCGTGCCTCTCGTGACAGGGGCGATCACGCTGGGGTGGTGGCGACGGCACCACGCCACCGAGGCCCGGCCCCTCAGAGCCGCCACACGAGCGGAATGATGCCCACGGCGACCACCATCCACACCAGCAGGACGGGCAGCCCGAGGCGCCAGTAGTCGCCGAACCGGTACCCGCCGGGGCCCATCACCATCATGTTGCCCGGGGTGGCGATCGGCGTGAGCAGCGATGCCGCTCCTGCGACGGCCACGAGCATGAGCACGGGCGCGACCGATGCCCCCGTGTCCTGGGCCGCCGCGACGGCGATCGGCACGACGATCAGCACCGTTGCCGTGTTGCTCACGACCTGGCCGAGCACCGCCGTCAGGGCGAAGATCGCGACGAGGAGCAGGTAGGGCCGGCCGTTGCCGACGATGCCGATGAGCCCGCGGGCGACGAGGTCGGCTGCGCCGCTGGACTGGATGGCGGTCGAGAGCGGGATGAGGCCGCCGATGAGCACGACGGTCTGCCAGGACACCGCGCGGTAGGCCTGGTTGACGGTGATCACCCTCGTCAGCACCATCGCCGTCGCTGCAGCGAGCCCCGCCACCGCGGGCGGCACGACGCCGGCCGCGAGGAAGGCGACCATCACCACGAGGACGGCAATGGCCCGGCCCGATCGCGGACCGAGCGGAACTGCTTGTCGCCGAACGAGATCGGGGGCATCGACCAGGAGCGCGTCCCGGTCGTGCACGAGCTCCTCGATCGACGTCCACGTGCCGTGGAGCAGGAGACTGTCGCCGGCCACCAGCTCGACCGGCCTGGGCCCGACGTCCTTGCCGAGACGCCTGACCCCCAGCACGACGAGGTCGGCCGCGCGCAGCTGACCCGGGAAGGACGTCTCGCCGACGAGCGGCGAACGCGGGGGAACGACCACCTCGGCCACCCCCGTCTCGCGGTTCATGATGCCGCTCGACTCCGTCGTGATCGGACGCATCGCCACCGACAGTCGCAGCTCCGGCACGAGCCGACTGACCGCATCACTGTCGCCGCTGACGACGACGACGTCGTCCTCGGCGACCGCCTCCTCGGCCGCCACTGCGTGGCCGCCGACACTCTGGATGCCGATCAACGTCACGCCTGGGTATGCCGCGAGGTCGAGATGGCCCGCAGGGATCCCGACCACGGGTGAACCGGGCCGCACCCGCAGGCGGTAGAAGCCCTCGTGCAGCTCGTAGTAGGCGGCCAGCCGGCTGGCGTGCCGGCCGAGGTCGCGCACGGGCACGGACGACGGGCGCTGCGGCAGGACCCGCGGGGCCAGGAGCACGACCACGGCGATCGTGCCGAGGACCAGCGGCACCCCGACCACGGCGAAGTCGAAGAAGCGGAACGCCGGGCTGCCCGCGCCGACGGCGGCCTCGGAGACGATGACGTTGACCGGCGAGCCGGTGAGGGCGAGGAGGGAACCGGCACTCCCGGCGAAGGCCATCGGCATCAGGAGCAGCGAGGGCGAGCGGCCGATGCGAAGCGCGAGCGCCAGCACCACCGGCAGCAGTGCCGCGACCGAGCCGTTGAGGGTGATCACGGCGGTCAGGACCGCGCAGAGCGCCAGGACCGCGACGGTGAGGCGAACCACGCCGTCACCGACGACCTCGACGAGCCGCCGGCCGGCCCACGTCGTGACGCCGGCCGAGTCGATGGCCTCGCTGACGACGAACAGGGACGCGATGAAGACCACGACGGGGTCCCCGAAGCCCGACAGCGCCGTGTCGGAGTCGACCAGCCCGGTCGCGTAGAGCGACAGGCAGGTCAGCACGGCCACCGAGCCGACCGGAAGGCGGTTCCAGACGAAGAGCACGACGGTCGCGGCGAGGACGGTCAAGCTCGTGGCCGCCGGGCTCACGGGCAGCACACCGGGCAGCCGCGCGCCAGAGGGCGCTCCGCCCGGCCGTTGCGCAGTCCACACGTCCGGCGGCTGGATCCCATCGGGTCCCCTTTCGCGTGAAGGGCGGTCGGCGCGGCCGGCACACGGAGGCGGGCTCCCGGCAGCGCTCCCACGTGGTCCTGCACCAGCGCTCACGTCCCATGCTTCAGTGGCGGCCCGCGTCTGCGGTCACCCTCGGCGGGTGAATCGGGGTCGGTCGACGGCGGGTCATGCTCGGAGGCACCTGACCTCGTCATGCAAGGAGTCGGCGTGAGCACCCCAGCCATGCGCACACTGGACCCCATCCCGTCGGCCCGGACGTCGGTGACGGTGGAGGTCGTCGACGAGCTCCCCGGCCCGGACGTCGTCGGGGCCGTGGCCGTCCCGGTGGCCGAGGGTGCCGACGCATCCGAGGCGCTCGGCCACGACCCGGCCACCCTCGCGGCCGCCGGGTTCACCGGCGCCCGCGGAGAGACGCTCGTCATCCCGACCGGACCCGGACGCGCCCTCGTGGCCCTCGGCATCGGGCCCGCGGGGGACCTCGACGCGGCCGCCGTCCGCGACCTCGCCGGCACGTTCGCCCGCGCGGTCCCGCGCCATCGGGGCCTTGCCGTGCGTCTCCCGACACGGGGAACCTCGTTGTCGCCCAGAGAGTTCGCGCAAGCCGTCACGGAGGGCGTCCTGCTCGCACGCTGGTCGTTCCACGTGGGTGCGGCTGACGATGCGCCCCACCTCGACCGTCTCGTCGTCGTCGCTTCGAGCGAGCACGCCGAGGCCGTTGGAGAAGGTACGCGCCGAGGCCGCATCCTCGCCCGCGCCGCGGCCCTCGGCCGCGACCTCGCCAACTGCCCGGCAGCGACGCTCACGGCCACACGCATCGCCGAGGTCGCCGAGGAGGTGGCACGCGATGCCGGCCTCGACGTCGAGGTCGACGGTCGTGAGTCGCTGACCGAGATGGGCTGCGGTGGTCTGCTCGGTGTCAACCTCGGCAGCGCCGAGGAGCCGAGGATGGTGCGGCTGCACTACCGACCCGAGGGCACCTCGCGAGGACACCTCGCCCTGGTCGGCAAGGGCATCATGTACGACTCGGGCGGGATCAGTCTCAAGCCGAGCGACGAATCGCACGCCCAGATGAAGAACGACATGACGGGTGCCGCGACCGTGCTGGCCGCCATGTCGGCGTTGCGCGACGTCGGTTGTCAGACCGAGGTGACCGGCTACCTCATGTGCACCGACAACATGCCGTCGGGGTCCGCCCTCAAGCTCGGTGACGTCCTGCGGATGCGCAACGGCAAGACGGTCGAGGTCCTCAACACCGACGCCGAAGGCCGACTCGTCATGGCCGACGCGCTGTCCCTCGCGGTCGAGCTCGGGGTCGATGCCATCGTCGACATCGCGACGCTGACCGGTGCGTGCCTCCGCACCTTCGGGGTCGACATCGCCGGCGTCATGGGCAGCTCCGACGCGCTCGTCGACCAGGTGCGCCGGGCCGGCGACGCCGTGGACGAGCCGGTCTGGCCGTTGCCCCTGCACCGCCCCTACCGGCGCCAGCTCGACTCGCCCATCGCCGACTTCACCAACATGGGAGGACCGAACGCCGGGTCGATCACCGCGGCGTTGTTCCTCGCCGAGTTCGTCGGCGAGGTGCCGTGGGCGCACATCGACATCGCGGGCACGGCGCAGCTGCCCGAGGCGAGGTCGTGGCGCAACAAGGGCGCGACCGGTTTCGGCAGCCGGCTCCTCGTCGAGCTGGCGTGCAGCTTCGAAAGACCCGGGGGAGGCGCCTGATGAGCGCCGTCGCGCCGTCGCCGGAGTCAGCCGCCGACGAGCAGGGCTCGGACGGCGGCCAGCGCGGGGGGATGCAGCGCTTCCTCGACGGGATCGAACGGCTCGGCAACAAGGTGCCCCACCCCGCGCTGATCTTCCTGGGACTCATCGTCGGCGTCATCGTGCTCTCGCACGTCCTCTACCTCACGGGCGCGAGCGTCACGACCGACGTCGCTGAGCCGGGGTCGGTGCCGGCGGTGCCGGACTACGAGGGAGGGACTGCCCTCCCCGGCTACCCGCACCCGCCGACGGGTGTCGTTCCCGACTACCAGATCGAGCGCGAGACCATCACGGCCAACAGCCTGCTCACCGGTGACGGCATCCGCTTCATCTTCACGACGGCCGTCCAGAACTTCAACGACTTCGGCGTCGTGGCAGTCATCCTCGTCGCGATGATCGGCGTCGGCGTGGCCGAGGAGGCCGGACTGATCGCAGCCCTCATCCGGAAGATGGTCAAGGTGGCCCCGCGCGGTGCGATCACGTTCATCATCGTGCTCCTCGGCGGCATCTCGAGCGTTGCGTCGGACGCCGGCTACCTGGTGCTGATCCCTTTGGGGGCAGCCGCTTTCGTGTCCGTCGGACGACATCCGCTCGCCGGCATCGCCGCGGCCTACGCCGGGGTCAGCGCGGCGTTCTTCGTCAACGTGCTCATCACGCCCGCCGACGGCATCATCACCGAGGTCACGAACGAGACGATCGCGCTGGTGGCGCCTGACGTCGAGCTCAACGTGACGCACAACTTCTTCTTCAGCACCGCGTCGCTGCTCTTCTGCGCCCTGGTGATGACCTGGGTGACGGAGCGGCTGCTCGAGCCGCGGCTCGGCAGGTGGAGCCGGTCCGAGGCGCCCACGGACGCACCCGCCGACACGATCCCGACCGACGAGGAGATGGCCCTCGAGTCGAAGGGCCTGCGGATGTCGCTGATCTGGATCGTCGTCGCGGTCGCCGTCGTCACCCTGCTCACCGCCCTGCCCTCCGCACCCCTGCGCAACCCCGACACCGGTGAGATCTTCGGGTCGTCCCCGTTCATGAGCAGCCTGCTCTTCATCATCTCGATGCTCTTCCTCGCGGCCGGGCTCGGCTACGGCCGCGGAGCGAAGACGCTGACGGGCAGCACCAACGTCATCAACGCCGTCGTCAAGACCTTCAACGGCCTGGGCGGCCTGATCTTCCTGATGCTGCTGATCGCCCAGTTCATCGCCTACTTCAACTACTCGAACATCTCGAAGCTGGCTGCGACGGGGCTCGCCGACCTGCTCGAGAGCGCCAACATCGGAGCGCTCGCCCTGCTCATCGGGTTCATCCTGCTCGTGGCCGTGATCGACCTGATCATGCCCGGCGTCATCCCGAAGTGGGCGATCCTCGCGCCGATCTTCATCCCGCTCTTCTACCGGCTGGGGATCGCCCCACAGACGGTGATCGCCGCCTACCGCGTGGGCGACGGGCCGATGAACGTGATCACGCCGCTCATGGTCTACCTGCCGTTCATCGTTCTCGTCTGCCAGCGCTACCAGCGTCGCGCCGGGCTCGGCACCGTGGTGTCGATGATGATCCCGTACACGGCGATCGTGCTCGTCACCTGGATCCTCTTCTTCGTCCTCTGGTACGTGATCGGAATCCCTTGGGGGCCAAGCGCCCCCGTGCACCTCAACTGAGAGCGACGGACTTCGACGGACGACGTGGAACGACGTGGGACGACGTGCAGGACGGGGACGACGTGGACGACAGGGCGGCACCGGGACCGGCTGGGTCCTCGGCGACGTCGGCCGTGTCTCCGGACGGGCCGCTCGAGAGGGTCTCGACCGGGCACCTGCCCGACGACGCCACGGTCACGACGCTGTTGCAGGCGGCATACGCCCTGCACCGCGACGTCCGCGACGGCCACGTCGCGACCTACATCCCACAGCTGGCGAGAGCGGACCCCGGCTGGTGCGCAGCCTCCGTGGTCTCCGTCACCGGCCGCTCGTTCGACGTCGGCGACAGCGACGAGCGCTTCTCGATCCAGAGCGTGTCCAAGCCGTTCGTGCTCGCTCTGGTCATCGAGGCACTGGGTGCTGACCGAGCCCGAGAACTGTTGGGCGCCAACGCGACCGGCCTGCCCTTCGACTCCGTGACTGCCGTCGAGGTGCACGACCACCGCACGATGAACGCGATGGTCAACGCCGGAGCCATCGCCGCGTCGAGCCTCCTGCAGGAGGTCGCGCGCGTCTCGCCGGGAACGTCGGTGCCCGACACTGAGGCGGCCTGGGCATCGGCCCGCGACGGGCTGTCGGCCTTCGCAGGGCGGCGGCTCGAGGTCGACGACGACGTCTACGCCTGCGAGTCCGAAACCAACCTGCGCAACCGTGGCATCGCCCACCTGCTCCGCAGCTACGGCCGCATCCACTGTGAGCCCGAGGTCGCCGTCGACCTCTACACACGGCAGTGTTCGCTCGCAGTCGACGTCCATGACCTGGGAGTCATGGCGGCCACGTTGGCGGACGGGGGAGTGAACCCGGTCACGGGGGAGCGCGTGGTGTCCGACGGCACGTGCGCCCGGGTGCTCGCGGCCATGGCAACCGCCGGACTCTACGAGCTGTCGGGTGACTGGCTCTGGGAGGTCGGCCTGCCCGGCAAGAGCGGGGTCAGTGGCGCCGTGCTGACCGTGGCACCGGGCAAAGGTGGTCTGGCGGCGTGGTCGCCACCTCTCGACGCCGCGGGCAACAGCGTCCGCGGGCAGCTGGTCACCCGGTCGCTGAGCAGGGCGCTGGGGCTCAACGTCTTCGCGTCGAACCCCGACCCGCACGACGTCCCACCGTAACCGGCGTCGTATGACGGGGCGTGCCGCCTCAGCCTCCCGGCGTGGCCACCGTGGCGGGCGAGACGGTCGGCAACCCGAAGCCGTCGACGAAGACGTTGACCGTGACGGTGCCGGACTTCTCGAAGCGGAAGGCGACCGGGAGCAGGCGTCCGGCCCGCACGTCCAGCTTCAGGCCGACCAGCTCGAGATGGAGCCCACCGGGGTACTGCATCGACACGACGCCGTTGGCCGGAACGGCGACGGCGACCGCGGCCTCCGTCCCGTCCGTCCCCTGTCGCATGACGACCTGCTGCGCGTAGACGGTGCTGACGGCCACGAGGCGGTCGGGCAGGTCGCCGTCGTTGGCGAGAGTCGTGAACAGGCCGGTGTTCGTGCCGCCGAGCAGCTTGCGGTCCTCGGGCGCGTCGATCCGAGTGGCAAGCAGACGGATGCGTCCCGCCTCGGCATTGACGCTCGTGCCTCGCGCCGGGTTCGTGATCCGGGCCTGGACGGGGTCGGGCTGATACGTGCAGGCTCCTACGGAGACGACGGCGGCCGTCAGCAGCGCGGCGGGCACGAGCGGACCGAACCTCATACAGGCACGGTAGGAGCGGCCGGGGTCGACCGGGTCACCCTCAGCAGGTGATCGGACGATCGGGCCGTGGCGTACGCCGACAGCGGCAGCGCTGCCGACTCCCTGCCCCTGGAGTCGGCAGCGCCCACCTCCACCGTCGGGGCGCGGTCGCTGCCCGCAGCGCCCTCATCCGGTGGTCCTCACGCCGTTGGGGCGTGCGGAGGCACAGGACAACGGTGCCACGCCGCCCCGGCCCGGGCGGGGGTTTCGCGCAACCCCCGATCCGTCCACTTGCACCTTTCTTGGGACTTTCTTGCACCAACTCGGGCATTCGGGACCTCGATGCCGATTTCGACTGGTACACCTTGCACCAGCACCGGCAAGCCCCCAGCCGGCCGACCCGAGCAGGAGATCTCGCATGAGCGCACCGACGCTGGTTGACGACGACACCGCCGTGACCGCGATGACCGGAAGTGAGCGTGCAGCGATGATCGAGCGCCTGACCCAGGCGTGCGCCACCAGCGTGGTGGCCCCCGTGCGCAGCCGCCGCCACCGGGCCAGCCAGACCGGTCGCTCGTCGGGCATGTGGCGCTGCCAGTGACTGCTCGGGCTGACGTCCCAGCGCTGGGGCGCCCCGGTCGGTGAGACCGTCATCCCACCGGGTACGCCACCGGTATGTCAGCGACCCCCAGCGGCGACAGCCGCCCCCGCACCAGCGCCACCGAGCCTGAGCCCGATTCCCGAACCGAACAGACTCCGGAGTCGCCCGCCGACCTCTCGAAGCCCTCCCTCGTCGCGGTCGTGAAACGCGCTCGCCGCGAGTTCAAGCGCGACAACCTCACCGATCTCGCCGCGTCGCTGACCTACTACGGGCTGCTGTCCATCGCGCCTGCTCTCGTCGTGCTCGTCGCCGCCCTCGGCCTGCTCGGAAGGGACGCGACCGCGCAAGTGGTCGACCAGGTGTCCGCGGTGGCACCCGGGTCCAGCGCGGACTTCGTCCGCACGCTCATCACGCAGGCGCAGGCCAACCGGACCAGCGCCGGGCTCGGCGCCGTCATCGGCCTGCTCGTCGCCCTGTGGTCCGCCTCGGGCTACGTTTCGGCGTTCATGCGCGCCTCCAACGTCATCTACGACAGCCCCGAGGGCCGCCCGATCTGGAAGACGATCCCGATCCGCGTGGGAGTGACGGTCTTCGCCGTCGTCGTCATGGTGCTCAGCGCCGTCATCGTCGTCGTGAGCGGCCCGGTGGCTCGGCAGATCGGCCAGCTCGTCGGCGCCGGCGACACCGGGCTGATGCTCTGGAACGTCCTCAAGTGGCCCGTGCTGCTGCTGCTCGTCTCCGTGCTCTTCGCGGTGCTCTTCTGGGCCAGCCCCAACGCCCGACAGGGCGGCGTGAAGTGGATCAGCCCCGGCGGCATCATCGCGGTGCTCATCTGGCTGGTCGTCTCGGGCCTCTTCGCGGTCTACGTGGCCTACTTCTCCTCCTACAACAAGACCTACGGCTCACTCGCGGGTGTCGTCGTCTTCCTCGTGTGGCTCTGGCTCACCAACATCGCGATCCTGCTCGGGGCGGAGGTCAACGCCGAGCTGGACCGCGGTCGTGCCATTGCGGCCGGCGTGCCGGAGGACCTCGAGCCGTTCGCGGAGCCCCGCGACACGCGTTCGATGACCGACCTCGACAAGCAAGCCGTCGTGGAGGCGGCGGAGCGTCGGCCCCACTGACGGCGTCCTCGGCGGGAGGTCGCGCCTGCCCGTGACCCGGGAGGCCGCACCCGGCCGTGACCCCGCGGGGGGTGTCGTCGTTGTCCGGACAGGCGGCGACGGCGGGAGGCGTCCGATGGGAGATGGCGAACGGTGCCGGGCGGCGGGGCCCGACCCCGACCCCTTCTGCTGGACGTGGCCGGCCGCCGAGCTCGACCGTCGGCTGGCAGGGTCTTCGCGGTCCGGGCGCGCGCGCAGCCGCCACCTGAGGCTCGCCGTGGGTCGCCCCGTCGACGGGGGCCGCCGGCACCGGCCCCGGCCCACCGCCTGACGTGGGCACCGCGTGCGCTGCCGCAGGTCGGCTAGCGCCTGCTGGCGTCGCGGAGGTTGACGAATAGGACGACGGCGGCCAGCGCGACCATCGTCCAGTAGGCCACCGGCTGCCAGTGGGACGCGAAGGCGCCGACGAGGACGACGAGCCCGGCGCCCGCGGCGACGCGGACGGCGTAGTCCACGAGGTAGCCGCGCGTGAAGGCCTCGACGGCGAGGACGAGGACGAGCAGGACGAGCGCCCCGACGGGGCGTTCCGTCGACCCGGGCCTGACGAAACCGGCGAGCAGGTAGATGACGATCGGGGTGCTGACGACGGCCCACGCGCCGAGCAGGCGGTCCCGCGAGCGCTCACTGGCCGTGATCGGGGTCCGGCGGTGCGACAGGTGGGCGTGCGGCGGAGCCGTCGGCACCCCGTCGCGGAGGACGCGTTCCATCCGGGCCCGCTCGTCGCGTACGCGCACGGCTTCCATGCGCATCGCGGTCAGCTCTTCCTCCGCGGCCGTGAGGGCCCTGACCTCGGGGCTGTCGGGCCCCAGCCCGGCGGCGCGCGTGCTGAGGTCGCGTGCAGCGGCCGACTCGGCCTCGGACGCCCTGCTCAGGACCCGGTCGATCTCGGCGATGCGCTCGGCCACCAGCCGCGACTCCGCCTCCGGGCTGGGGGCGACCTTCGCGAGGTGGGCCCAACCCACGGGGTCGCCCCAGGACGGGCGCACGGTGGCGTCGCGGTCGTAGCGGGGCCCGGCAGGGCCGCGCTCACCGCCGAGCCGGTCCTTGGTGTCGTGGCCCCAGAGCCCGCGGTAGTCGCGGACCCAGGCCGTGTCGTCGTCGATGACGACCGGGTGCCACGTCAGCGGAGTGCCCGGCCCGATCGTGAGGCCGTCACCGCGTGCATAGTCGACGTAGGGGATCCCGAGGCCCGAGCCCTGGGCGGCGCGGGCCCACGGAGCGAGAAGCTTGGCGGCCCGGCGGGCCGCCGGGACGAGCCCACCCCACGAGGGCGGCACCACGGTGATCAGGTAGTCACCGGAGAGGTAGGCGCCGGAGTGCGACCCGGCGCCGGCGAAGACGACGGGGTGTCGTCCCGCGACGGTGCTGAGGTCGGGGTCGTCCCAGCGTCGCCGCAGGTCGTCGCCCGTCTCGTCATGGGCGCTGAACACGACCCACCGAGGCGGCGGCAGGCCGTCCTCGTCGAGCGTCCCGCTCCCGTCGAGGAAGACCGTCACCTGCTCCCAGTCGCCCTCGTGCTCGTTGACGCCGGAGAAGCCCGAGCGCCAGTTGTTGAACGCGTAGAAGAACCAGTACTGGCAGACCAGCCAGTCACCGGTCCGGACGACCCTGCCGTAGTAGGTCGGGCGTTCGGGGGACAGGTGGTCCTGCTGCACCGCGTAGGCGGCCGCCGCACTGCCGCCGGGGACCGAGCCGCGCAGCAGCAGCGAGAGGCGACTGAGCGTGTCGACCGTGCGGCCGGTGAGGCCGACCTGGGCCAGCCTGCTGCCGGCCCGGAAGGACGGCCGGGTCCCGGGCAGGGCACGTCGCAGGCGGTCGAGGACCGAACGGGGCTCGGCGATTCCCGAGAGGGACAGGCCGGGCCCCTCGTGCTCGGCCCCGATCCGGGCGAGCCCGGCGAGGTCGAGTGTTCCGGGCTCGGCGAGGATGTCGGTCTCACCTGCGATGTCGCTGACGAGACGGGCGTGCCGGACCCACGCGTCGACGGCGACAGGCACGAAGTACTCGCCGCTGGTGAGTCGGACTACCGGCTCGTGCGCCCGTAGCAGCTCGAGCTCGTCACCCATCGACGTCACCCCGATCCGGCACGACCGGGCTGGCGAGCCGGTCTTGGCACGAGTGTGTCATCCGTGGGCACGACCGCGGCGCCGTTCCAGGTCGCCCGGGTCCTCGGGGCGTCGTGGTTAGGTGGTCACATGCGCGTGACTCATCTCGGACATGCCTGCCTCCTCGTCGAGCTCGCCGACCGGCGCGTCCTCATCGATCCGGGCAGCTTCTCGAGCGGCTTCGACCAGCTCACCGACCTCGACGCGATCCTCGTGACGCACAACCACGCCGACCACTTCGACGCCGACCGGGCGGCCGCGCTCGTGCGAGCCAACCCGTCGGCCACCGTCCACACCGACCCCCTCACCGCGCAGAAGCTCCGTGACGACGGACTCGCGGCCGTCCCCTCGAGACAGGGCGAGGACTTCGCGGTCGGCGACGTGGTGGTGAGCCCAGTGGGTGAGCTCCACGCGTTCAACCACCCCGACATGCCGCGCATCCCCAACATCGGCGTGGTGCTGCGTGCCGACGGGGAGCCGTCGCTGTTCCATCCTGGCGACGCCTATGACGGCGAACCCGGCGACGTCGACGTGCTGGCCCACCCTCTCAGCGCCCCGTGGGCTGCCAGCCGCGACTCGATCGCCTTCGTCGGTCGCATCGCGCCCAAGGTCTTCATCCCCATCCACGACGCACTCCTCAGCGACGTGGGGCACCGGATGTACTCCGGCCACATCGAGCAGTTCGCCGGGGTCGACGGCTTGACCTACACCCCGCTCCGCGACTCAGAGTCGGCGACGTTCTGACTGCGCTGAGGGGGCCGCGGTGAGTGACGCCATGGATCTGCCTGCGCCGCATGGCAGCCCGATCGAAGGCCCGGCAATCGCCATGCGCGGGCTGGGCAAGCGGTTCGATGACCTAGTCGCGGTCAAGGGCATCGACCTCGACGTGCCGCGTGGCTCCTTCTTCGGCCTTGTCGGCCCCAACGGGGCCGGCAAGACGACGACCCTGTCGATGGTCACCGGCCTCCTGCGGCCCGACGCAGGACACGCGTACGTGCTGGGCCGAGACGTGTGGGCCGATCCGGTCGGCTCCAAGCGCCTGATCGGGGTGCTCCCCGACGGGCTCAGGCTCTTCGACCGCCTTACCGGGCTCCAGCTGATCACGTATGCCGGCCTGTTGCGCGGCATGCCGCGCGAGCTGGCGTCCGAGCGGGCCGCTGAGCTCGTCGCCGCCCTCGGCCTGACGGAGGCGCAGGGCAAGCTCGTCGTCGACTACTCGGCGGGGATGACCAAGAAGGTGGCCCTGGCCTCGGCACTCGTCCACGCTCCGCGAGTGCTGGTCCTCGACGAGCCGTTCGAGGCCGTCGACCCGATCTCGGCTGCCACGATCCGCCGGATCCTCTCGGGCTACGTCGAGTCCGGGGGCACCGTGGTGCTGTCCAGCCACGTCATGGACCTCGTCGAGCGCACGTGCACGCACGTCGCGGTGATCTCCGACGGGGTCGTGCTCGCGGCCGGCGAGCTCGACGAGGTGCGTGAGGGCCGGTCGCTCGAGGAGCGGTTCGTCGACCTCGTGGGCGGATCCACCGAGGTGGTGGGGCTGTCGTGGTTGGGCATCTCGTCCGGCTGAAGCTGGCGTTGCTGCGAAACATGTTCCGTCGCAGCAGAACCCAGGCGATCGGGGCCGTCGTCGGCATCGTCTACTTCTCGGTCCTCGTGGCCGGCCTCGCGCTGATCGTCGCGTCCTTCCGTGGCTCCCTCGGCGCCGCGCAGGTGGTGATCCCGCTGGCCGGGGCAGCCGGCACCGTGCTCTGGACCGTGCTCCCACTGTTCTCGTTCGGCTCCGACCCGACGCTCGACCCCGGCCGTTTCGCCACCTACGCGGTGCCGCACCGCGACCTCGTCGTCGGGCTGGTCGTCGCGGCGCTGGTGGGCCTGCCGTCGGTCGCATCGATCGTGCTGGCGGCGGGGGTCGTCTTCGCGTGGTCGCACACGGTGGCGTCGACGTTCGTGGCTGTCGTCTCGACCGCTGTCGGGCTGCTCACGGCCATCACGACGAGCCGGTGGGTCTGCGCACTGCTGACGAACGCCCTCTCGAGTCGCCGCGGACGTGACGTCGTCGGCGTGCTGGGCCTGGTCGTGTTCGGGTTCGTCGCGCCGGCGGTCACGATCGTGGCCGACCTCGGGGGAGGGCTCGGGCCTGCAGCGCGGACGGTGTCAGGGGTGGTCGCGTGGTCACCGCTCGGCTGGGCGTGGGCCGCGCCGGGGGACGTGGCTGCTGGCCGACCGCTCACCGGCGCCCTCCGGCTCGCCCTTGCTGTGGCGCTGCTCGCCGTCGTGGGCGCCCTGTGGTCCCGGGTCCTGCGGGCCCAGGTCGAGAACCCACGAGCCGTCTCGCGCTCGGACTCCGGAGCCTCAGCCGGTGACGACCTCGGGCTGCTCGCGCGGCTCCCGGGAACCCCGTGGGGCGCCGTGGCCGCGCGCGTCCTGATCTCGTGGAGGCGCGACCCGCGCTACCAGACCAGCATGGCGATGACGCCGGTGCTTCCCCTTGCCCTGCTCATCCCGTTCTTCGCGAGCGGCATGGAGTGGCCGCCCCTGCTGATGGGGCCGCTCCTGGCCTTCCTCATCGGGTGGAGCGGCCACAACGCCGTGTCCTACGACTCCGACGCGCTGTGGCTGCACATCGTCGCCGGCACGTCGGGCACCGACGACCGCCGGGGCCGGTCTGTCCCCGACCTGCTCCTGGCGCTCGTGCTGGTGCCCGCGTACACGCTGGTCGGAGTGGGCGTCACCGGTAGCTGGGGGCTGGCTCCAGCGGCCTTGGGCGCGTCCGCGGCGTTGCTGGGTGCCGGGATCGCCGTCTCCAGTATCATTAGCGTCGCGCTGCCCTACCCGGTGCCCGAGCCCGGTGCGAGCCCCTTCGGCACGCCGCCGGGGGCGGCCGGCATGGCGATCGTGGCGCAGTCCGTCGCGAGCGCCGCGACGCTGCTCCTCTCGTCCCCGGCGCTGCTTCTGGCCGCTGTGGCCTGGGGTGGTGGCGATGGCGTCGTGGGCTGGGCCTCGTGGGGCACCGCGCTGGTGGGCATCGCCGTCGGGACCGTGGTGGCCGTGCTGGGAAACGGGTGGGGGGCCCGCGTCTACGACCGTCGAGCGCCTGAGCTGCTCTCCTCCCTTCGCCGCTTCTGAACGCCGTCGGAAGCGGAAGCGGCGTGCCGGTAGGTACCTAATGTCCGAATTGTTCACTGCCGCAACCGATCCGGCCCAACTCACGCGAAGCAATTTTCTTGTTTTGCGTCGGCTGTGATGTGACTGAGAGCACACTGCAGAACAGACAACAGCATGGAAGGAAAACGGGGACAGAGGGGCCTTGGGCTCCCTGGGGGAACGAGTCGCGGGGGCGACACCCAGACCGCAAGCAGCCGTGGGGGACACGAAGGCGCGCGGACGCTGGGTCATGCCATGCCGTTCCTCCAGGAACAAGCACTCCGAACGTCTCCCGTCGAGGGTCTTGGGTGGTGCCCCGTGCGCCATCCGGGGCCGGGGGAGTAGCCGACCAGCTCGGCCGCCCCCGGGAGGAGCCGGACGCACACGTCCGGGCGACATGGGCGGGGAGGGCCGATGAGCGCAGTGGCGAGCGACGCGATCGACGTGCACGAAGCGATCGCTGTCCAGCTCCTGGGCGGGGTGAGCGTGCGCGTGGACGACCGCGAGATGGGCCCCCGCGACATCGGCGGCACCAAGATCCGCCACCTGCTCCTCGCCCTGCTGTTCGCCGACGGAGTGCCGGTCCCGAAGGACGAGCTGATCTCGATGCTTTGGCCGGGTGACCGCGGATCCGCTTGCGGCGCAACGTTGGAGACCTACATCTGCCTTCTGCGCAAGCGGCTGCGTCCGGTCGGCGCCCCGCGATGGAGCCCGATCGAGACGGGCTCCGGCTGCTACCGCCTCGACGCCGACGTCGTCGACCTCGACCTGCACCGCCACCGTCGTCTCGTGGAACGCGCGCTGTCGCAGGCCGACACCGAGGCGGCCCTCGCTCAGCTGCGGTCATCGCTCTCCCAGCTGCTGCGCCCGTTCCTTCCCGGAGAGGGTGACGCTGCGTGGCTCGAGGACGCCCGCTGGAGGCACGGTCGACAGGTGCGCGCCTGGCTCGTCGCCGCAGCCGAGAAGGTCGTCGACGTCGCACCCGCCGACGCAGCCACGTGGGCGCGTGCGGCGGTCGAGCTCGACCCGCTCGACGAGAGCGCCTGGTGGGCCCTGCTGCGCAGCGCCGAGGTGCAGGGTCGCCACGCCGACGGCCTCCGGTCCTACGAGCAGTGCCGCCGACACCTCGCCGACGAGCTCGGCTGCCAGCCCGGCCCGCGCCTTCAGGAGATCTACACCCGGCTGCTCGGCGGACCGTCCGAGACGGCCCCCGACCTGGCTCAGCTCATCGAGTCGGTCATCTGCCTCTACGTCACCATCGCCGGCGACGTCCCGACCCAGATGGCCGGCCTGCCGACTGCCCTCGACGGTGGCGGTCCCTCCATCGAGGATGCCCGCCGCAACATCGACGCGCTGCTGCGGGGCCTGTCCCGCGCCGACACCGTCGCCCCGCCGCGCACCGACTCGGGCGCGCGGCCCATCACCCGTGGGCGCCGACCGGTGCCCTCTGTCACCAACTCACAACGCCACACAGCAGTTCTCACGAGATAGGGATGCCATGAACTGGATCACTGGCAGGTCGCCCGGAGTGCCGAAGACGCGGTCTCTCTGGGGTGTGCGCCGACATGTGGGCGCAGCGTGGCATCCGACGGTGGCCACGCGCTTCCGTCGTGTCGCCGCAGGGGCGGCGGTGGCCATCCCGATGGCCATGCTCGCCCCCTCCGCCTCGCTCATGGCGAGCGCCGCAGTCGCCCCCGTCGGCCAGGGCTTCACGGTGACGCCGTCCGACCTGGCCTTCATCCTCAAGCAGATCAAGATCGCCGAGCACCACGCAGCAACGCTGACCGCGGCCAACCCCTGTGGCACCCTGGTCGGCCCGGGGCCGGACCAGATCCCCGACCGGCTGTCCGCCTACGGGCTCCGGACCGTCGACGGCTCCTGCAACAACCTCTTCCCGGGACGCGAGACCTTCGCCGCCGCCGACCAGCCGTTCCCGCGGCTGACCACGGCGAAGTTCCGCAACGCCGAGGCCAGCCCGAACAACTTCTTCGGGCCCGGCAGCGGCGTCATCCCGGCGAACGGCGGCTACACCCAGAAGCTCAACAACAACCTGGTGTTCGACACTCAGCCGCGTGTCATCAGCAACCTCATCGTCGACCAGACGTCGACCAACCCGGCAGCCGTGCAGGCCGCTGGGTTCCCGGTGCGCACCCAGGGCAACACGGGCGTCGTTCCCTGCACCACCGACCCCGACCCGACAGCGGTCCCGCCCGTCGTCGGGGTGCCGGCCGGCTGCACGCCGTCGCACCAGACCCTCTTCATCCCGAACGTGACGACGGACGTCGGACTCTCGCCGCCCTACAACTCGCTGTTCACCTTCTTCGGCCAGTTCTTCGACCACGGTGTCGACCAGACGGTCAAGAGCGGAGGCACGGTCTTCGTGCCGCTCCGCGCGGACGACCCGCTGCGCACCCTCGGCCCGGACGGCAAGGCCGGCACCGGTGACGAGGTGCCCGCGAGCCAGGCCTTCATGGTGCTGACCCGCGGTCAGAACCAGCCAGGCCCTGACGGCGTCCTCGGCACGTCCGACGACGTCCAGGACGCGAACAACACCGACTCGCCCTGGGTCGACCAGAGCCAGACCTACACCTCGCACCCCTCGCACCAGGTCTTCCTGCGCGAATATGCCCTCGTCGGTGGCAAGCCGGTCTCGACGGGCAAGCTCCTCGGCGGCCTCGCTGCCGGAGGGCAGTACGTCGGGTCGCCCGACGGGCGCGACGGCATCGGCACGTGGAAGTCGGTCAAGCAGCAGGCCGCGGCGATGCTGGGCCTCCGGCTCACCGACGCCGACGTGACGAACATCCCGATGCTCGCGACCGACCCCTACGGCAAGTTCATCCCCGGCCCCAACGGGCTGCCGCAGTACGTCACGACCGCTGGAACCCTCGTTGAGGGCAACCTCAGCAACCCGGTTCCCGTTCCTGCGAACGTGCGTCACTTCGACACGCCGTTCCTCACGGACATCGCGCACAACGCGGACCCGAGCCCCGTGGACACGGACAACAACCCGGCCACCCCGCCCGTGGCGCCGGTTCCGGACGCCGACTCGGTGCCCTCGGCGAACTTCGCCGCCCAGCCGGCCGGCACGTACGACAACGAGATGCTCGACATGCACTTCTCCTGTGGCGACGGTCGCTGCAACGAGAACATCGCGCTGAGTGCGATCCACCAGATCTTCCACTCTGAGCACGACCGCCTCGTCGACGACATCAAGAACACCCTGACGAACGACACGTCGACCACCGGAGTCGCCGCGCTCGCCGAGTGGAAGACCGCCGCCGGCGCCGCAGGCTGGAACGGCGAGCGCCTCTTCCAGGCGGCCCGGTTCGTCACCGAGATGGAGTACCAGCACCTGGTCTTCGAGGAGTTCGGCCGCAAGATGCAGCCGCTCATCCGTCCGTTCCACGTCTACAACCCGGACGTGAACGCGGCGATCCCGGCTGAGTTCGCCCACGCCGTCTACCGTTTCGGGCACTCGATGCTCGACGACGACGTGGCTCGGACGAACGTCGTGACGGGAGCGCAGAACAACATCCCGCTGCTGACCGCATTCCTCAACCCACCCGAGTACTACAACGGTGGCGGTCAGGGCATCACGGGCACGTTGACGCCGCAGCAGGCGGCCGGACAGATCGTCATGGGCTCCGCTGACCAGGTCGGCAACGAGCTCGACGAGTTCGTGACCGAGACCCTGCGCAACAACCTGCTCGGGCTCCCGCTCGACCTCGCCGCGATCAACATGACGCGCGCCCGGTCCGAGGGCATCCCGCCGCTCAACGACGTGCGTCGGCAGATCTTCGCGCAGACGAACGACGGCCAGCTGGCGCCGTACACCAGCTGGACGGACTACGGGCAGCACATGAAGCACCACGCGTCCCTGGTCAACTTCGTCGCCGCCTACGGCACGCACCCCACGATCCGCGACTCGGGTCCTGACGGGGTGCTCGGCACCGCCGACGACGTGACGACGCTCGCCGCCAAGCGGGCCGCGGCGCAGCTCATCGTCGACCCGCCGGCGGGTGCTGTTCCGCCGGCCGACGCTGCCGACTTCATGTTCAGCACCGGTGCGTGGGCGACGCCCGCCAGCGGTGTGACCACCACGGGCCTCGATAGCGTCGACCTGTGGGTCGGTGGCCTCGCCGAGGTGACGAACCTCTTCGGTGGCCTGCTCGGGAGCACGCACAACTACGTGTTCCAGACGTCCATGGAGAACCTGCAGGACTTCGACCGGCTGTACTACCTCAACCGCACGCCGGGCA
This sequence comes from Terrabacter sp. 2RAF25, assembly GCF_052115265.1. Classification (NCBI taxonomy): domain Bacteria; kingdom Bacillati; phylum Actinomycetota; class Actinomycetes; order Micrococcales; family Intrasporangiaceae; genus Terrabacter; species Terrabacter sp. 2RAF25. Next base: position 247,002 of record NZ_JBFRGJ010000005.1, on the reverse strand, counting down.
TGAACCTGCGCACCCAGCTCGAGGGCAACAGCTTCTCCGAGATCATCCAGCGCAACACGGATGGCACGAACTCGCTCAAGGCCGACGCCTTCGGCACGGCCGACTGCAAGTTCCAGATGTCGTTCCTCAACCTGCCGTCGAGCTCTCCGAACACGCTCGTGCGTGCGGCGACTCCCACCGTCCCGGCCAGCATCACCGGCGCGGGGTCGGTCGTGGACGACCCGAACACGCCCGACTGTGACGAGAACCTGCTCCTGCTGAAGCAGCCGAACGGCACCATCCAGTACCGGTCCGTCAACGCTGTGGACCCGCCCGGCATCAACGGCCAGAGCGTCTACAACGGCACCTCGGCCGTCGACCGCATCAACGGCGGCAACGACAACGACACCTTCTGGGGTGGCGCCGGCAACGACGTCATCGAGGGCAACGGCGGCGACGACGTGGCGCTCGGCGGCGACGGCAACGACATCATCACCGACCTGAGCGGTGCTGACGTCCTCAAGGGCGGACCCGGCAACGACGCCATCGACGGAGGAATCGGCGACGACATCTTCATGGGTGGCGACGGCCAGGACTTCATCAACGGTGGCGCCAACGACAATGAGACGTTCGCCGGTCCCGGCAACGACTTCATCATCGCCGGCCAGGGTGCCGACACCGTCTTCGGAGACGGCGGCGACGACTGGATCCAAGGCGGTTCGGGCCAGGACCTGCTCCAGGGCGACCACGGGGCGCCGTTCTTCGACGACCCGGGCCAGGTTGCGCCGGGCAACGACATCTTCGTCGGTCAGGTCGGTGAGAACGACTACGACGCCGAGGGTGGCGACGACATCATGTCCCAGAACGCGGCCATCGACCGCAACGCCGGTGCTGCCGGCTTCGACTGGGCGATCCACCAGTACGACACCGTGGGCGCGGACGACGACATGGAGATCAACAACAACCTTGTCGGCGTGCCGATCCAGGTGGTCGTCAACCGTGACCGTTGGCAGGAGGTGGAGGCCAACTCCGGCTCCGCGTTCAACGATGTCATCCGTGGCACGAGCACGGCCCCGATCACCATCGGTGGCGCAGGCTTCGCGGGCTGCGACGTGCTCGACCAGGCAGGCCTCAACCGGATCAGCGGGCTCGCGCCCCTGCTGCCCACCCTCACGGGTGACGCGGCTCCGGTCATCGCGGCCTCGGCCGCCGGGTTCTGCCCCGTGACCGGTCCGGTCTGGGGCGACGGCGACATCCTCATCGGCGGTGCCGGCAACGACACCCTCGAGGGACGCGGCGCCGACGACATCATCGACGGTGACAAGGCCCTCACGGTGAGGATCAGCGTCCGCAACGCCGCCGGTGTCGAGCTCGGTTCGACCGACCTCATGGAGCGCACGGCCCAGACCGGCACCTTCGGTCCTGGGACCGCGGGCATGACCCTGCAGCAGGCCGTCTTCGCCGGTCTCGTCGACCCGGGCAACCTGGTCGCGGTGCGTTCGATCAGTGCGGCCACGGCGCCGTCCGACTGCTCGACCACCACTCCGGCCCCGACGGCGACCTCGGTCAACTGCGACACCGCGGTGTTCAGCGGGCCGCTGTCGAACTACAGCATCACGTCCGTCGCCGCCTCCGGCACGACGCTCGCCAGCATCCGTGTCACCCAGACCGGTGCGAACGTCGTCGGGCAGAAGGTCAGCGACGGTATCGACACCCTGCGCAACATCGAGCTGCTGAAGTTCTCCGACGGGACGGTGCCCCTCACGGTGCCGAACGCGCCGACGAACGTCACGGCAACGGCCAGCGCAGGCGCCACCGCGACCGGCACGGCCACCGTCAACTGGACCGCTCCGGCTGCGACGGCCTCGCCGATCACCAGCTTCACCGTGGTCGTGCGCAACGGCGCCACCGTGGTCCAGACCATCACCGGCATCCCTGCGACGGCGACGAGCCGCGTGGTCACCGGACTGGTCAACGGCACCACGGTCACGCTGTCGGTGAGCGCGGTCACCGCGCTCGGCACCGGGCCGGAGGGCACCTCGAACGCGGTCACGCCGCGAGGTCTCGCCGGTGCGCCCACGGGTGTGGCGGCAACCGCCGGCAACGCCCAGGCGACGGTCAACTGGGTCGCACCCGCCGCTGACGGAGGTTCGGCGATCACGAGCTACACCGTCGTCGTCCGTCGTGGTGCAACGCTGGTGAGCACGAACACGGTTGCTTCGACCCTGCGGACCTTCACGGCCACGGGGCTCACCAACGGTGCCGCGCACACGTTCACGGTCTCCGCGGTGAACGCGTTCGGCAGCGGGACGGCCGTGGCATCGAACGCGGTCACTCCTGTCGGCGGCGTGCCCGGCGCACCTCGGAGCGTGACGGCAACCGCCACCTCCGGTGCGACGACCACTGGGGCGGCGACGATCAACTGGCTGGCGCCGCTGCCCAACGGCAGCGCTCCGATCACGAGCTACACCGTCGTGATCCGGGTCGGCACCACCGTGGTGCGCACGGTGACGGGAATCGCTCCCACGGCCACGAGCAGCACGCAGACCGGGCTGTCGAACGGCAACACCTACACACTGTCGGTCAACGCGGTCAACGCGGCCGGTGCGGGCCCGGCGGTCACGTCGGCCGCCATCACCCCGCGCGGTCTGCCCGGCACGCCCAGCGGTGTCACGGGCACGCCGGGACCGAACGTGGTCACGGTGAGGTGGGTCGCGCCGAGCAACGGAGGGTCGGCCATCCTGCGGTACGAGATCGTGATCACGCGCAACAACGGCACGGTCAACGTCGGCACCGTCACGGCTGCTCCGACTGCCACGTCGTTCGCCGTCACGGGAATCTCGAACGGGTTGGCGTACACCTTCAGCGTTCGGGCAGTCAACGCTCTCGGCACGGGCGCTCTGTCGACCGCAGTCACGGCGACTCCGCGAACGGTGCCCGGTGCCCCGGTCATCGGAACGGCTGCCTCGGGCGCGGTGGGTGGCGCCATCACGGCCACCGCCAACTGGACGGCCCCGGCCGCCACGGGCGGCTCGGCGATCACCGGTTACCGGGTGTCGGCGTTCCGCATGGCAGCTGACGGCGTCACCGTGGTCGGTGCGCCGACCGTGGTCACCGTCGGGTCGACGCTCCGCACCGCCGCAGTGACGCTGGCCGCCGGCAACTACCGGTTCAGCGTGCAGGCGGTCAACGTCGCCGGCAACAGCGCGGCCTCCGCGAGGTCCAACCTCGTGACGGCCCGGTGAGCCGGGTGGGGGCCCTGCCCGTCGGGGCCCCCACTGCCTGACACAGCACGACCGGGTGCCCCGGGTCCGCACGGACCGGGGGCACCCGGCTGTCTGGGTGGCGCGAGCACCTTTGTGCCGTATGCCGTATGCCGTGTGTCACATGCCGTATGCCGTGCGCCCGGCGCGGCCGCCCGGGGGGACCTCGCGACGGCGCCGCTCCGGTTCAGGCAGGCCGGCTGGAGCGGACCGTCGAGCTGTCGATGAGGAGGGCGTCGCCCTGGCGCACCAAGGTGTAGGAGGTGACCTCCTCGACCCGTCGCCCGTCGCCGAAGTCGTATCGCACGGTCGCGGTCACCGAGTCGGGTGAGCTGCCCCGGACCTGGTGGGTGCTCACCTTGTCCACCGACGTCCAGAACGCCTCGTAGGTCTCGCGGTTCTTGGCGGTGGTCTGCTGGTACCGCGCGGAGAGCCGCGCCCAGCCGGCGTCGCGGTCACCCGGCAGCAGCGCGTAGTAGTCGCGCACCGCACGCTCGAGGTCCTGCGCGGTGACCGGCGGCGGAGCCTGGGTCGTGGACGTGGACGTGGTCGTCGGGCGTGGGGCCGGCGTCGTCGGGCGTGGGGCCGGCGTCGTCGGTGCTGCCGCGCTGCTGGTCGGTGGAGAGCTGGCGCGTGACGTCGACGGCGACGGCTTGGACGAGGCGACCGAGCTGGACGACGGCGGCGCGGCCGTGCCGCTCGGGGTGCTCCCGTTCCGCGACAGGACGAACGCGATGCCGCCGGCCACCAGCAGTAGGGCGATCAGGGCGGTGAGCAGCCATGTGCGAGAGTGACTTTCGCCGGACGGACCAGCCGGCGCCGGCTCCGGGCGTTGGCGGCCCGGCGGCTGTCCCGACGGGGACGCTGCGACTCGAGGCGCTGCGACCGGCTCTGGACGCGTCGCCGCAGCCGGCGGGCGCGATGGCGCCGGAGGAGCCGCGGGCAGGACCTTGGTGTGCCCCGACGCGGCCTCGAACGCCACTGTGCGACCCGCGGCCAGCGCGGTCAGTGACCGGGCCACCTCGTCCATCGACGGCCGCCGGCTCGGGTCGGGGTCGAGCATGCGCACCAACAACGGTGAGACCGCACTCGCCCTGGGCTCGGTGACGTTGCCGGTGGCGACCCGGTGCAGCAGGGCCATGGCGTTGTCGGCCTGGCCGAAGGGAGGTGCCCCCTCGAGAGCGGCGAACAGGGTCGACCCGAGGGAGAAGACGTCGGAGGCCGAGGTCGACGCGGCTCCGCGGGCCACCTCGGGGGCGAGGTAGGCGGGAGTGCCCGTCACCAGCCCGGTCGAGGTGAGCGAGGCATCGCCGAGCGCGTGCGAGATGCCGAAGTCGGTGATGCGGGCCGTGCCGTCGTCGCCGACCAGGATGTTGCCCGGCTTGACGTCACGGTGGACGATGCCGGCGTCGTGTGCGGCGGCGAGCCCGGCGGCGACCTCGCTGCCGAGGCGGGCGACCTCGTCCACGGGGAGAGTGCCAGCCTCGGCCAGCACGTCCTGGAGGCTGCGCGACGGCAGGTACTGCATGACGAGGCAGGGACGCCCGTCGTGGTCGACGACGTCGAAGACCGGGACGGCGTTGGGGTGCTGGAGGCGTGCCGTGATGCGCGCCTCACGCATGGCGCGCTGCCTGGCCATGTCGGCCTCCGCGTCGGGCAGGCCGACGGGCGAGTGCAGGAGCTTGACCGCCACGGTGCGGCCCAGCCGCTCGTCGCGAGCGCGCCAGACGTGTCCCATGCCGCCGGCCCCGATGCGCTCGAGCAGGCGGTAGCGCCCGGCGATGACCAGGTCAGGCTGCTCGGTCACGATGCCCTCCTGTCAGCACCTCGCACACGGTCGGTCGGGCCGCTGGAGCGGCTGAGGCCGGCTGGTGGCCGGTTGGTGGTCGGGTCAGGCCAGGTCGACGGCGAGATGGGCGGCGCCGATGATGCCGGCCTGGTTGCGCAGCTGGGCGGCGACGATCGGGCAGCGGGCCTTCAGCTTCGGGATGAACTCGTCGCCGTCCTTGCTGATGCCGCCGCCGACGACGATCAGGTCGGGGGAGAAGAGCTTCTCTATCGTGTCGTAGTAGACCTGCAGCCGCTCGACGTACTCGTCCCAGGAGAGGCTCTCGATGTCCTTGCGGGACGAGGCTGCCCGGTCCTCCGCGTCGTAGCCGTCGATCTCGAGGTGGCCGAGCTCGGAGTTGGGCACGAGCCGGCCGTCGTGGATGAGGGCGGAGCCGATGCCGGTGCCCAGGGTCGTGAGGATGACGAGGCCCTTCACACCCTTGGCGGCGCCGTAGTAGAGCTCGGCCAGGCCTGCGGCGTCGGCGTCGTTGAGCACCGTGACGGCGCGGCCGGTGTGCTCCTTGATCAGCGCCTCGGCGTCCGTGTCGATCCACGTCGGGTCGATGTTGGCCGCGGACAGGACCGTGCCCCGGATGACGACGGCGGGAATCGTGACGCCGATGGGGGAGTCGCCCGTGACGTCGGCGAAGTGGTCGACGATCTCGTCGACGACCTCGGCCACTGCGTCGGGCGTCGCCGGCAGTGGGGTGTCGATGCGCAGCCGCTTGCCGGCGAGCTCGCCCTTCTTGAGGTCGACGGGTGCGCCCTTGATGCCGCTGCCTCCGATGTCGATGCCGAGAGGCGTGCCCTTCTTGGCCATGGTCCCTGCTTCCTTGTCGAGGACGTTGAGGTCGTTCCGGGTGGTGCGAGTGGGTGAGTCCGACTGTGCGTCAAGGCAGCCGGTGGACGGACCTAGGGCTGGGCGCCGTCGGCGAGGGTGAGGATCTCGTTGCCGTCCTCGGTGATGAGGATCGTGTGCTCGAACTGCGCGGAGCGGGAGCCGTCGCGGGTGACGACGGTCCACTTGTCGTCCCACATGTCCCACTCGTGCGTGCCGAGGTTGAGCATCGGCTCGATGGTGAAGGTCATGCCGGGCTCGATGACGGTGTCGTGGTGGGGTGCCGCGTCGTAGTGCGGCACGATGAGGCCCGAGTGGAACTCGAGGCCGATGCCGTGACCGGTGAAGTCGCGCACGACGCCGTAGCCGAAGCGCTTGGCGTAGCTCTCGATGACGCGGCCGACGACGTTGAGCTGGCGTCCGGGGCGCGCAGCGCGGATGCCCCGCATCATCGCCTCGTGGGTGCGCTCGACGAGCAGGCGCGACTCCTCGTCGACGTCGCCGACGAGGTAGGTGGCGTCGGTGTCGCCGTGCACACCGTCGACGTATGCCGTCACGTCGATGTTGACGATGTCGCCGTCCTCGAGAGGGCGGGAGTCGGGGATGCCGTGGCAGATCACCTCGTTGACGCTCGTGCACACCGACTTGGGGAAGGCCTTGTAACCGAGCGGTGAGGGGTAGGCCCCATGGGCGAGCAGGTACGCGTGGGCGACGGCGTCGAGCTCGTCGGTCGTCACTCCCGGCGCGATCGCCTTGGACGCCTCGACCATCGCGTTGGCGGCGATGCGACCGGCCACCCGCATCTTCTCGACGAGCTCGGCGTCCTTGATGTGCACGTCGCCGTCCTCGCGCGGGTTGACCACGTCGACGTAGTGGGGGCGCTCGATCGTTGCCGGCACTGCTCGGCGCGGGCTGACGGCGTGCGGGGACACCCGCGGGTGGAGCAACGGCATACGGTGGAGTCTAGGTCGTCCGCGGGTGACGTCCACGACGGGCGCCCACGAGACGGACCCTCGTCCAGCGACCCCATCCGTGACGAGATCCCGAGAGAAGGAGTGCGCACGTGAGCTTCTGGTACAACGTCGACACCGGCCAGGTCGAGACAGACGAGAACCGCAGCCGGGGCGAGCAGGTGCTCGGGCCGTACGCGTCGGAGGCAGAGGCGAGGGCCGCCCTCGACACGGCACACAAGAAGACCGAGAGCTGGGACGCCGAGGATCGTGAGTGGAACGAGCGCGGAGGCTCCGGAGCGAGCGACGGCCCGACGACCTGACGCCGCCGCGTTGCCTCGTCCGCCGGGTCGCTGACCGGGCGGACGAGCCGCTGCTCAGGACTCGAACGAGTGCTCCGGGCCGGGGAAGGTGCCCGACTCGACGTCGGCGGCATACGCCCTGGCTGCGTCGAGCAGCGTGCCGCGGAGGTCCGCGTACTTCTTGACGAAGCGTGGCGCCTTGCCGCTGCGGAGGCCCGCGAAGTCGCTCCACACGAGCACCTGGGCGTCCGTGCCGTTGCCGGCGCCGATCCCGATGGTGGGGATCGCGAGCACCTCGGTCACGCGGGCCGCGACGGGGGCCGGGACCATCTCGAGCACCACCGCGAAGGCACCCGCCTCCTGCAGCGCGCGGGCCTCGTCGACGAGCGCGTCGGCGGCGTCGCCGCGACCCTGCACGCGATAGCCACCGAGCTGGTGCTCGCTCTGGGGCGTGAAGCCCACATGGGCCATGACCGGGATGCCGGCGTCCGTGAGGGCCTTGACCAGAGGGACCATCGCGGTGCCGCCCTCGAGCTTGACGGCGTGCGCCAGCCCCTCCTTCATGAGTCGCACGGCGCTGGCGAAGCCCTGCTCGATCGACGCGCCGTAGGAGCCGAACGGCAGATCGGCGACGACGAGGGCCCGCCGGGCCGCCGACGAGACGGCGCGCACGAGCGGCACCATCTCGTCGAGCGTGACCGGAACGGTCGTCTCGTATCCGTAGACGTTGTTGCCGGCGGAGTCACCGACCAGCAGGACCGGGATGCCTGCCTCGTCGAAGATCTGGGCGGCATACATGTCGTATGCCGTGAGCATCGCCCAGCGGCGCCCCTCGGTCTTCATCGACTGCAGGTGCGGGATGCGTACGCGGCGCGGCACGGGCCCGGACGCGCCCGACGGGGCGGCCGGCTCGCCGGCTCGGCTGCCCGTGCCGTAGGGACTCTGCTCCTCGGGCGCGTCAGTGCTCATGGCTCGGAGCATAACGGCGGGGGTTCCGAGGACCGGTCGGCCTGTGGTCGTCGTCCCTGATTCCTCTGTGACAGATGCGTTCTGTATCTGACCCAGAGGCATCTTGGGAAGGGTTCGAGTCCGGCTCTTTACGAAGAATTTACGTTCTTTGGGCTGAACTGCCCTGTGGCACAACTTTTTTCGTTTTTTAGGGGGCTAGGGGCCACATTGTCCGATGTCTGTGTTGTCATACCTGAGGCGCCGGATGTGCGGCGCCTGTGACCAGGAGGATCATCTTGAACAAGCGCCACTGGAGCGCTGTCTCGGGGCTGGCCGTGGGGGCGCTCGTCGTCACCGGCCTCACCGCACCGATGCAGGCTCAGGCAACGCCCGTCGCGAAGGCACCGGTGAGCGGCGACCCCGCAGCAGCCCAGGCCTCGCGGCACGACAACCTGCCCAACCCCCTCGCCGACGCCCAGGTAGCCGAGCGCAAGGACGCCATCTCGAAGCTGCTCAAGGGCGAGGCGACCACGAGGACGATCAACGGCAACCGCGTCATCGAGGTCAAGAGCAAGGGCACCGACAAGAGCGGCAAGCCCAAGAAGTCGAAGTACGTCAACTACCCGGTGAACCGTGAGGAGGACATCTTCACGATCCTCACCGACTTCGGTGACAAGACGATGCCCGCCACCGCTGGCGCGGCCGGTCCGGTGCACAACCAGATCGCGCAGCCCGACCGCAAGTGGGACGGCGACGCCACCGACAACAACTCCACGTACTGGACCAAGGACTTCAACCGCCAGCACTACCTCGACATGATGTTCGGGCAGGGCGAGTCGTTCCGGGACTTCTACCAGAAGCAGTCCAACGGCCGCTTCCTCGCCAAGGGCGACGTCTCCGACTGGGTCACCGTGCCCTACAACGAGGCGCGCTACGGCCACAACCCCGTCAAGGGCGACGGAACGAGCGAGGCCGACGGCTACTGGAGCTACATCAACGACTCGGCCCAGGCCTGGTTCAACGCGCAGAAGGCGTCCGGCAAGACCACTGCCGAGATCCGCACCTACCTGCAGCAGTTCGACAAGGTCGACCGCTACGACTCCAAGGGCGACGGCGTCTACAACCGCCCCGACGGCTACATCGACCACTTCCAGGCCATCCACGCCGGTGAGGGCGAGGAGGCCGGCGGCGGCACCGAGGGTGAGGACGCCATCTGGTCGCACCGCTGGTACGCCTACTCCAACCTGCAGGGCAAGGCCGGCCCCGACGGCAACAAGCTCGGTGGCATCCAGATCGGCGACACCGGCATCTGGATCGGCGACTACACGACCGAGCCCGAGAACGGCGGCCTCGGTGTGTTCTCCCACGAGTTCGGCCACGACCTGGGCCTGCCCGACCTCTACGACACCCAGGGCGGCGACAACAGCACCGCCTTCTGGACCCTCATGAGCGGTGGCTCGTGGCTCAACCACGGCAAGGACTCCATCGGCACGACGCCCGGCTACATGGGCCCGTGGGAGAAGCTGCAGCTCGGCTGGCTCGACCACACGGTCGTGCCGTACGGCAAGAACACCACGGTCAAGCTGAGCCAGGCCGACCTCGCCACGAAGAGCGACTCGGTGCAGGCCCTCGTGGTCCCGCTGCCGGAGCGCACGGTGACGACGAAGCGCAACACGCCGCACTCGGGCAAGGGCGAGTGGTGGAGTGGCTTCGGTGACAACCTCAACTCGACGCTGACCCGCCCGGTCGACCTGGCCGGGGCCACGTCCGCCTCGCTCAGCGCCTACGTCCAGGGCAACCTGGAAGCTGGCTACGACTTCCTCTACGGCGAGGTGTCCTCCGACAACGGCACCACGTGGAAGCAGCTCTCCGAGGACTCCGGCAAGTTCGCCTGGTCGCCGAAGACCTGGGACCTCTCGGCGTACGCCGGCCAGAAGGTGCTGTTCCGCTTCCACGTCATGACCGACGGTGGCGTCTCCAGCGAGGCGTTCATCGACGACATCACGCTGACCAAGGACGGCGTGGTCGGCACGGTCGACGACGTCGAGTCCGGCGCCGGTGCGTGGACCGCGAAGGGCTTCACGATCAGCACGGGCACGACCTCCAAGCAGGTCAACGACTTCTACTTCGCCGAGAACCGCGTCTACAGCGGCTACGACGCAACGCTGAAGTCCGGCCCGTACAACTTCGGCTGGGGCACGACGAAGCCCGACTGGGTGGAGCGCTTCCCGTACCAGAACGGCATGCTCGTCTGGTTCGCCAACGGTGAGTACACCGACAACAACACGTCGGCCCACCCGGGTGCCGGTGAGGTCCTGCCTGTCGACGCCCGCCCGGCGCCGATCATGCTCAACAACGCGAACGGCACCCGCACCATGCTGGGCAACCGGCGCCAGCCGTTCGACGCCACGTTCGGCCAGGAGAAGACCGACGCGGTGACCTTCCACCGCAACGGCGTCGCCACCAAGGTGCCGTCGCAGCCGGCTCTCCCGACGTTCGACGACCGCGACCCCAACCGCTACTGGACGGCCGACAACCCGTGGGCGTCCACCAAGGTGGCCGGCTCGGGCACGACGATGACCGTGGCCAAGACCCGACAGGGCGGCAACGAGCTGCAGGTCGACGTCAAGTTCAAGTGACCTCTCGGTCATGACGGCGAGGGCCCCCGGGGACAAACCCCCGGGGGCCCCTTCGCCTACCACGAGCCCCAGTCCCCGACGGGTCGGTCCCTCCCCGTCCATCGAGTGCCCAGTTCCCGACGGGCGGGCCTCGTGTCGGTTAGTGGGCACTCGACGGGGTCGGTCCCTGCCCCGTCCATCGAGCGCCCAGTTCCCGACGACCTGGCCTCCTGGGCGGCGGCAGACGGCATACGGGGCAACGGCGTCCACAAAACGTGTCACGTCACATGCACGAAACAGCGATGCGGCAGGATCGACACATGAACCGTCAGGAAGAGTTCGTGCTGCGCACGATCGAAGAGCGCGACATCCGCTTCGTCCGTCTCTGGTTCACCGACGTGCTCGGCACCTTGAAGTCGGTGGCCGTCGCGCCTGCCGAGCTCGAGGGGGCCTTCGCCGAGGGCATCGGCTTCGACGGTTCGGCGATCGAGGGCTTCGCGCGCGTGTTCGAGGCCGACATGCTCGCCAAGCCCGACCCCTCGACGTTCCAGATCCTGCCGTGGCGCGGCGACCCGCCCGGCACGGCCCGCATGTTCTGCGACCTCCAGCTGCCCGACGGCACACCCAGCTTCGCCGACCCGCGGCACGTGCTGCAGCGCGCCCTCGGCAAGGCCGCCGACCTCGGCTTCACCTTCTACACGCACCCCGAGATCGAGTTCTTCCTCCTCGAGCAGGGACGGGGGCCCGACGGCCGCCCCGTGCCGGTCGACGACGCCGGCTACTTCGACCACGTTCCCCACGGCACCGGCCACGACTTCCGACGCGCGGCGATCACGATGCTCGAGAACATGGGCATCTCTGTCGAGTTCAGCCACCACGAGGGCGCGCCCGGCCAGAACGAGATCGACCTGCGCTACGCCGACGCCCTCAGCACTGCCGACAACATCATGACCTTCCGCACCGTGGTCAAGGAGGTGGCCCTGACCCAGGGCATCTACGCGACCTTCATGCCGAAGCCGTTCTCGGAGCACCCGGGTTCGGGCATGCACACGCACCTCTCGCTCTTCGAGGGCGACTCGAACGCGTTCTACGAGGCGGGTGCGCCCTACCAGCTGAGCAAGGTGGGCCGGCAGTTCATCGCCGGGCTGCTGCGCCACGGCGCCGAGACCGCGGCCGTGACCAACCAGTGGGTCAACTCCTACAAGCGTCTCTGGGGCGGGGGAGAGGCGCCGGCCCACCTGACCTGGGGTCACAACAACCGCTCCGCCCTGGTACGCGTGCCCATGCACAAGCCCAACAAGGGCCAGTCCACGCGGGTCGAGGTGCGCTCGCTCGACGCCGCCTGCAACCCGTACCTCGCGTTCGCAGTGATGCTCGGTGCCGGACTCAAGGGCATCGAGGAGGGCTACGACCTGCCGCCGGAGACCGAGGACGACGTCTGGAGCCTCACCGATGCCGAGCGCCGCGCGATGGGCATCAAGCCGCTGCCCGCCTCGCTCGGCAGGGCGCTCGAGGTGATGGAGGAGAGCGAGCTGGTCGCCGACGTGCTCGGTGAGCACGTCTTCGACTTCTTCCTGCGCAACAAGCGGCAGGAGTGGCTCGACTACCGCCACGAGATCAGCCAGTTCGAGCTGAACCGCTACCTGCCCAGGCTGTGACGCGCCCGCCTCCGATGTCATCACGCACCAGCACCACAGAGGGAGCCCTCGCGCGTCTCGGTTTCGCCGACCCGAAGCGGGCGGCCGGGCTGCTCGACGACCGCGCGCTGCTGCCGCTGCGGGCCGCCTTCCCTGAGGGCCAGCTCGACGACCTCGTCGCCGTGGTCGGTGACACGGCCGATCCCGACCAGGGACTGCTGGGGCTCGTCAGGGTCGCGGAATCCCTTGCGGCCCAGGGTGACCCAACGGATTGGGGCATCTCTACCTTTGCTCGCGAGCTCTCCACGGGCGGGGTGGGCCGCAAGCGCGTCCTCGGCGTGCTGGGCGCCTCGACGGCCCTCGTCGACGAGCTCGTTCGCCACCCCGAGCACTGGGTCGACTGCGTCAACGCGGAGCGACGGCCGGGCGAGCAGGTGCGCAGCGACCTCGTGCACGCGGTGACCGAGGGACGTGGCGACCGCGCACCGCTCGACGCCCTGCGCGTCGCCTACCGGAGGGGGCTGCTGCGCATCGCGGCTCTCGACGTGACCGCGGCCGACCCCCTCTCCGAGATGCCGGCCGTGGGCGAGGCGCTGGCCGAGCTCGCAGAGGCAGCCCTCGAGGCCGCCCTCGCCATCGCGCGCGAGGAGTACGGCGAGGGCCACGAGGCCTGCCGTCTCGCCATCATCGGCATGGGCAAGACCGGTGGCGGCGAGCTCAACTACGTCAGCGACGTCGACGTCATCTTCGTCGCCGAGCCCGCCGACGGCGTCGACGAGGAGACGGCGCTCCAGGTGGGCACGGCTCTGGCCACGGCCACCATGCGGGCCTGCTCGACGCCCACGCCCGAAGGGAGCCTCTGGCCGGTCGACGCGGCGCTCCGGCCGGAGGGCAAGCAGGGCCCGCTCGTGCGCACCATCAGCAGCCACAAGGCGTACTACGAGAGGTGGGCCAAGACGTGGGAGTTCCAGGCCCTCCTGAAGGCGTGGGTCTCCGCCGGAGACAAGGAGATCGGGCTGCGCTACAAGGCCGAGATCTCGCCGATGGTGTGGGAGGCGGCCGGCCGTGACCACTTCGTCGAGGACGTGCAGGCGATGCGCCGCCGGGTCGAGCAGAACGTCCCGGCGAACGAGGCAGCGCGACAGCTGAAGCTCGGGCCGGGCGGCCTGCGCGACGTCGAGTTCAGCGTCCAGCTGCTCCAGCTCGTCCACGGTCGCACCGACCCCAGCCTGCGCTCCGCCACGACGCTCGAGGCGCTGGCCGCCCTGGCTCGCGGCGGCTACGTCGGTCGGGACGACGCGGCGACCCTCGACCGCGCCTACCGCCACCTGCGCTGCCTCGAGCACCGCATCCAGCTCCACCGGCTGCGGCGCACCCACCTCATGCCCGTCGCCGAGGCCGACCTGCGCCGGCTGGGGCGGGCGATGGGTCACCGCACGCATCCTGAGCGCGCGGTCGTTGCCGACCGGCAGGCGTCGGCGCGTGAGGTGCGGCGGCTGCACGAGCGGCTGTTCTATCGACCCCTGCTCGCGGCGGCCGCCAAGCTGAGCCCCACGGAGGCGCGCCTCAGCCCCGAGGCCGCCAAGCAGCGGCTGCTCGCGCTCGGCTTCCGCGACCCGGCCGGCGCGCTGCGCCACATCGAGGCGTTGACCACCGGGGTGAGCCGGCGAGCGGCGATCCAGCGCACGCTGCTCCCCGTCATGCTCGGCTGGTTCGCCGACGAGGCCGACCCCGACGCCGGTCTGCTGTCGTTCCGGCGTGTGTCCGACGAGCTGGGCACGACCCACTGGTACCTCAAGATGCTCCGCGACGAGGGCCGCGCCGCCGACCGCCTGGCGCACTGTCTCGCCCGCAGCAGGTATGCCGCAGACCTCCTCGTGCGATCGCCCGAGAGCGTGTCGATCCTCGGCGACGACAACGGCCTGGTCCCGAGGTCGCGCGAGGCGATCACCTCGACGATGCAGTCCGCTGCCGGGCGTCGCGAGTCCGCCGCCGATGCGGGGGCCGCGGTGCGGGCCATCCGCCGCCACGAGCTGCTGCGCATCGTGATGGGTGACCTCGTCGGCGTCATCGACTTGCCCGGGGTGGGGGCGGCCCTCAGCGACCTCACCGGCGCCACCATCCAGGTCGCGCTCGACGTGGCCGTCCGGGAGGTGGAACTCCGCGAGGGCGAGCCGATAGGCGGCGACGTCCTCGTCGTGGGGATGGGGAGCCTGGGCGGGCGCGAGCTGGGCTACGCCTCCGACGCCGACGTCATGTTCGTGCACCAGCCGCACCCCGGCTCCGAGGAGCAGGTGGTCCAGGCCAGGGCCACCCTCGTGGTGCAGGAGCTGCGCAAGCTGCTGTCCGGGTCGGGGCCCGACCCGGTGCTGGGCCTCGACCCGGACCTGCGACCCGAGGGCAAGGCCGGCCCGCTCGTGCGCAGCGTCGACTCGTTCCGCACCTACTACGAGCGGTGGGCCCTGACGTGGGAGTTCCAGGCGCTGCTGCGCGCCACCCCGATCGCCGGGCCCCAGTCACTCGCCGACGCATTCCTCGAGCTCATCGACCCGCTCCGCTGGCCCGAGGGGGGCATCGACGAGAGCCAGGTGCGTGACATCCGCACCATGAAGGCTCGTGTCGAGAGCGAGCGCCTTCCGCGGGGCGCCGACCCCCGCACGCACCTCAAGCTGGGCCGCGGCGGTCTCAGCGACGTCGAGTGGGTGGTGCAGCTCCACCAGCTCCAGCACGCGTACGCCCGCCCCGCCCTGCGGGTCACCGGCACGATGGACGGACTGTCGGCGCTGGCGTCCGAGGGACTCGTGTCGGCGGAGGACGTCAAGGACCTGCGCGAGGCGTGGCGACTCGGCTCACTCATGCGCAACGCCGGCGTGCTGTGGCGGGGGAGGCCGATCGACAGCGTGCCGTCCGACGTCCGCGACCTCGACGGCATCGGCCGGATCATGGGGCGTTCGGCGGGTGAGGGGGCCGCCTTGGGGGAGCTGTGGCGGCGCGTGGCCCGCCGCTCGCGCCACGCGACTGATTTCAACTTTTACGACTCACCACCTAGGGGTAGCGTCATCACGTGAGTTCCAGTCAGGGGGCCGGCAGCGTCGTGCCGACGTATGCCGCCGTCCTCGGCGTCCCGCGGTTCCTGCCGATCTTCCTCGCCAACGCCCTGTCCATGTGGGGCGACTACATCGCGCGAGTCACGATCGCCGCAGTCGTCTTCGAGCGCACCTCGTCGCCGTTGGCCACCGCGACCACCCTCGCGGTCAGCCTC
The DNA here is from genome assembly GCF_052115265.1 of Terrabacter sp. 2RAF25. Classification (NCBI taxonomy): domain Bacteria; kingdom Bacillati; phylum Actinomycetota; class Actinomycetes; order Micrococcales; family Intrasporangiaceae; genus Terrabacter; species Terrabacter sp. 2RAF25. Next base: position 231,375 of record NZ_JBFRGJ010000005.1, on the reverse strand, counting down.
GTGCCGACCTTCTTCGGACGCAGCCTGATCGGGCCGATCGTCGACCGGTTCCCCTACAAATGGGTGCTCATCTGGTCGCACCTGCTGCGGGCCGCGTGCGTGCTCGGGCTGATGTGGCTCGTCATGCAGGGCTCTGCCCTCTGGGTGATGTTCCTCGTCCTGTTCGCACTCGAGCTCATCGGGGGCGCCTCGTCGGCGTCGAACATGGTGCTCGTGACCGACCTGTTCGACGACCGCCACCTCTATGCCAGGGCCGTCGGTCTCGGCGCGATGTCCGAGCAGTTCAACCAGGCCATCGGGCTTGCGCTCGGCGGCGCGCTGGCGGCGCTGCTCGGTCCAGAGACGGGCTTGCTCTTCGACCTCGTCACGTTCGTCGTGGCCGCACTCGTCATCCTCTTCGTCGCGCCGCTGCGACCTGTGTCGGGCGAACGCGGCAAGGGCCTGCGTGGTTTCGTGCGTGACCTGTCCACTGCGGCCGGCGACCTTGCCCGGCACCCGGTGCTGGCGCGGCTCGTCACGCTGAGCGCCGTGGCCTGTCTCGGCATCGCGGCCCCCGAGGCGCTGGCCATCCCGATCGCCGGCCAGAACGGCTGGGGTGGGGTGCTCATGGCAGCCCCGATCGTCGGTGCCGTGGTCGGGATCCTGCTCATCGGTCGATGGGACGTGCACCAGCAGAACCGGTCGATCGTGCCGCTCGCGCTGGCCATGCCGCTGCCGCTTCTGCTCACGGCGCTGCACCCTCCGACGTGGGTGGTGGGCGTCCTCTTCTTCGGCTCCGGCATGCTGCAGGCCTTCATGGTGCCGCTGCAGGCCACCTTCGCGCTCGTCACGGAGCCCGAGCTGCGTGGTCGCATCTTCAGCCTGGCCGGGTCGGTCTCCATCGCTGCGGCCGGTGCCTCGTACCTCGCAGCCGGGTGGGTCGGCCAGCACACCAACGCCCACTGGGGCGTCACGATCTGCGCGGCGGCGTGCCTGGCCCTCGTGGCCGTGCTCGCCGCGACCTGGCCGCACCGTCGGGTGCGCACCGCCGTCGACCGGGCCTACGCGCCGACGACCTCCCACGCAGCCTGAGCTGCCCGGGAGGTCGCTGCGAGGTGTCGCGCTCACGCGCGGGCCCGGCGATGCGATGGGTCAGCGGTGCATTCCGTTGGCGGCCAGCATGGCCCGCCACGTCGCCGGCCACGTGATGCCGGTGGCGGGCAGGTGGTGGGCGGTCTGCCACGCCTTGAGGCGGGTCGTGGTCGTCGAGAGGAAGTTGCCCGTGGCGGAGACGCCGATGACCTTCTGGAGCGTCGTGACTGCCTGGCCGGACATGCCCGGCCTCAGCACCATGCCCGAGCGCGGAACCATCTCCTTGAGCAGGGCACTCGCGCCGGCCGGGGCCGCGACCACGGGGTAGGTCGGGCAGCGCTGGGGGTTGGGCGCGCCCCAGCCGATCGACCAGTTCAGGTCGGGCAGTCGGCAGGGGCCCCAGTCGACAGGCGCGACCTGCTTGCTCCAGAAGGAGGTGCGCCCGAGGGCCCCCTCCCAGGACAGCGAGATGTGGATGTGGTTCCGGTGGCACGTCGTGTCGTACGCGGTCGACGGCGTCGTCGCGCAGGTGCTGTACGGTCGCCAACCCTCGGCGGTGCGGTAGGAGCTCCACATCTTGTTGTTCCAGATGATGTACATGACGCCGAGGCGACGGGCATTCGCGTAGGGGTTGCCCGCCGTGTCGGTGGCGAGCAGCCACGAGATGAGCGCGTTGGCGTTGGTGCGTTGCGTCGTGTCGCGCACGTTGAAGAAGGTGTCGACGGCGCGGCCGTCGTAGTGCTCCGACGGCTTGGTCGCCGAGGTGCAGGACCGCACGAGCCCGTACGTGTTGGCGTACGTCGTCTTGACCAGCTCGGCCAGCTTGATCGTTCCGGTGCGGTTGCGCATGTCACAGGCCACGCCCGGCACGTACGGCGCGAGTCCTTCGATGGCCTTGGGCAGACCGGTGGGCGTGGCAGGTACGCGTGGCGCGGGGGCCCCTCCGGCGGTCGCGGTCGGCGCCGCCGACCAGAACAGGGCCAGGGCCGCGACGACTACGAGCAGCAGGCTGAGGGTGCCGTGCCGCGAACGGCGTCGCGGCGAGGTGGCATGGTTCATGACGGGGTCTCCGAAACAGGGTGTGCGGGATCCACCCGAGCGCGAGGCAGGGCGGCAGGGCGCGAGGGGTGTTGTGTTGTGTCCCGGCTGCGTGGAGAGGGGCCGACAGGGGGCCGCGAACGCGGGTGGGGCAATTAGAACCCATTTGTCCGGTTACTGCACAGTCAACGCCAAAACGGTGGGATCGACACGCCGGGGACCGGTCGCAAACCGACCCTGCTCTCAGGTGGCCCTCAGGCTCGGGCCAGCACATGTCCGTCATCTGCTGCCAAGGCACCCTGGAAGCACGAAATGCATTGCGCCTAAATGGAAAAAGGCTGAGAGTTCCGGCCTAAACCCCTGTTTCAGAGCGGTCCAGTCGTAGCCTGAAGCCATCGACCGGTGCGTGCCTCGGGGGGCGGGGAAACAGGTCGGGGGGAGTTCCACCGGAGAAACAGGTGTGTCTCCCTTGGCTAGGAGGGCTTTGATGCCTGGGGGTGGGAGAACATGGTCGACGACGTCGTCGGACGAAATGACATCGTGGCGTGGCGAGGTCCGGACACAGATCCGGTCAGATCACTGCTGCACGACCTGAGAGAGCCGCTGGCCGCGATCCTGCTGCTCTCGGAGACGTCGCAAGGAGACGTCCGTGAGCGCCTGGTCTCGATCCAGGAGCAGGCCTCCTGGCTTGCCGAGGTGGTCGCGGCCAGCCTCGAAGGCGCCGCGGGAGACCACGTTGCCGACATCGACGCCCGCGCGCTCGCGAACGAGGTCGCGGGCCGGGCGCGGATGTCGACGACCACGACGATCGACGTGGAGGTCGTCGGCGAGTGTCGAGTCCTGGCGCGGCCGGTCGCGCTGGCCCGCGCCCTCGGCTGCCTCGTCGACAACGCAGTCCGGGCGGCCGGGCCGGCGGGCCACGTCCTCATCTGGGTGGGCAGCTGCGACGACGCCTTCCACATCCGGGTCCTCGACGACGGACCGGGTCTGGGGCGCCTCGCTCCACGCACGTCGATCGGACTGGCCACGACCCGGGCCATGGTCGCGGCCTGCCGTGGTCGGTTCAGGCTGGCGGCGCGGCCGGATGGCGGCGCCGCGGCGGACATCGTCCTGCAGTCGAGATCCGAGCCCGACGCCGTAGCCCTGTGAACGGCCGGCCGTCATGAAACTGGTTCTGTGCGACGACCACGAGCTGATTCTCGACACGTTGGGCGCCGCACTCTCGGGACTCGGCTACGACGTGGTCACCACCCACAGCCCGGCCGAGGGCCTCGAGGCCGTGCGCGACATGCAGCCCGATGCCTGCCTCCTGGACGTCAACTACCCCAACGGGTCGGGCCTCGACGTCCTCCCGCTGATCCGACAGGCCTCTCCCGGCACCAAGGTGCTCATCTTCTCGGCGGACACCTCGAGCAGTGCGGTGCGCACGGCGATCGCGCTCGGTGCGTCCGGATACGTGCGCAAGGACCGCGGGCTGCTCCACCTCATCGAGGCGATAGATCTCGCCATCGGTGGGCACCTGGCGGTGGAGCCGGGTGCCCTGCAGGCAGCTTTGCGCACCGTGGACGCCGCGGACGACCCGCTCTGGACCTTGAGCTTCCTCACCGACCGCGAGTGGGAGGTGCTGCGCTGCATCGCCGACGGACTGGGCACCGACGAGATCGCCTCGTTCCTCAACGTGCGTCGAAGCACCGCGCGCACCCACGTCCAGAACCTCCTGACGAAGATCGGCGTGCACTCCCGGCTCCAGGCGGTGGCCCTCGTCGCCGCCCACGGCGCCGACATCAACTGGCCGCCTCACGTCCGGCGAGCCTGACGCACTTGCGATCCCGTCACCGGACGGGGCAGGGCGTAATCCGTTTGACGTAGGCGGAGGTACCCCTCGCGAGGGGTCCGGTGCCCGGGCCGCCACGCCACCCTGAGTGACATGAAGCAGGATGCCGCAGTGGTCCTCGTGGACTCGCGCCAAGGTTTCATCGACGCCTTCGCGCTGGTCCTCCAGGCGCATCGGCGCCTGAAGTTCGCCGGCGCCGCCCCGTCGGTGGACGCCGCCGTCGCTCGCGGCCTGACCCGTGGCTGCGACGTCATCGCCCTGGGCCTCGACGAGCGAAACGGGGTCGAGGACATCGGGCGGCTCTGCGCGGCCGCGCCGGACGTGGGCGTGGTCGCCCTGGTCGGGCCCGACGGAGAACGCTTGCTGCTCGAGGCCCTGATGGGCGGCGTCAGAGGCTGGGTCCTTCGGCGCTCCGGGGTCAAGGAGCTCCTCGAGGCACTCGAGGAGGTGGCAGGCGGTGACGCGCACCTGCCCGCCGAACCCGTGCGGTCGCTCGTCGCGGCCACGCTTGCGCGCCCCCCGGCCTCGGCACCGCTCCGGACCGAAGTCCTGACCGGGCGCGAGTCGGCCGTCCTCGACTGTCTCGCCGCAGGCATGACCAGACACGACATCGGGACGGCGCTCAACCTCTCCGACAACACGGTCCGCACGTACGTCCGGCGCATCCTGCGCAAGCTGCACGTGCACTCCGCACCTGCTGCGGTGGAGCTGGCGACGAGCGTCCGTCATGGTTGAGGTCGCGCGCCGGAGGCACACCGGTCGCCGTCCGCAGCCCTCGCCCATGCCGACGGCCAGGGACGCGTCCGGAGTGCCCGAGATCGCGGCCCCGCCGCCAGCGCTCCCGGGCACCGACCCGCACCCGGCCGCCCCCGCGCTCGTCGTCCCCTTCACCCGAGCCCGGATCTGCGCGGAGGCGCAGCAGGCGGTCGTCGACGTCCTCGCCTCCGGCTGGGTCACGTCCGGAGAGCAGGTCGTGGCGTTCGAGCGGGAGTTCGCGCAGCACCTCGGGGTCCGGCACGCAGTCGCCGTGAGCTCGTGCACCGCCGCGATCGAGCTGTCGCTCCGAGCGCTCGCACTGCCACCCGGGTCGAAGGTGCTGATGTCGGCCGTCACCTTCTGCGGGGCCGCGTCGGCGATCCTCCACGCCGGCCACGTCCCGGTCCTGGCCGACGTCGACGACCTCACCGCGATGCCGAGCCCACGCACCTTGGCGGCGGCCGCAGCCGAGTGCGGCGGCGTCGACGCGCTCGTCGTCGTCCACCTCGCGGGCCTGCCCACCGATGTCGTCGCGCTCGCAGACGCAGCAGGAGTCGATCTCGACCACGTCGTCGAGGACGCGGCGCACGCGCTCGGCACGGTCGTGGGGGACGCGCCCGTCGGCACCATCTCGCGGGCCACCTGCTTCAGCTTCTACGCCACCAAGAATCTCGCCATCGGCGAGGGCGGCATGGTGACGACGAACGACGACGACGTGGCCGACCGCATCAGGCAGACCCGGCTGCACGGCATGTCGGCCGACGCGTGGCGGCGATACCTGCCGGGCGGCGGCTGGCGCTACGACGTCGCCCTCGACGGTCTCAAGGCGAACATGACCGATGTGCAGGCAGCCATCGGCCGCGCGCAGCTGCGCCGATTCGAGGTCGACCAGGCTCGCCGGGCGTCCGTCGCGGCACGCTACGACGCGGCACTGGCCGAGGTGCCCGGCATCCGGCTGCCGCTGCGGCCCTCGGCCGGCCGTCACGCCTGGCACCTCTACGCGGTGCGCATCGAGGCGGACTACGGCATCGACCGGGATGCGCTCATCGTTTGCCTGCGCCAGCAGGGGATCGGCACGTCGGTCCATTTCATCCCGCTGCACCGCCTCACCTGGTTCGGGCGGCACTGCGTGATGCCGGCGGGAGGCCTGCCGGGCGCGGACGGGGTGTTCGAGCGCATCCTCTCGCTGCCGATGGATGCGGTCGTCAGCGACGACGAGGTGGACCTGGTCTGCGCCGCACTGGTGCGGGCCACACAGAGGGGAGATGCTCGGTGAGCACAACACTGAACTACGCATGGACACCGGCAGAGATCGGCTTCATCCCGTCCCTGCAGAAGGGGCTGCGGACGCTGATCGTCGGTGCGGGGACGGCCGGCCGCGGCTTGGCCCGCGACCTCGAGCGAGTGCCCGACTTCGGGCTGGCGCCGATCGGCTTCCTCGACGACGACACGACCAAGCGGGTGGTCCGCCGGCTGCCGGTGCTCGGCGCGCTGAGCGACCTGCTCGCCGTGATCACGGTGCAGCGCGTCGACGTCGTCCTCCTCGCGATCCCCGGGCTGCCAGCGGCCCAGGTCCGCCTGCTCGCGACGACGGCGGCCCGCGTGGGTGCGAGCGTGCGCCACCTGCCCTCGTTCGTCTCGCTCCTGCAGCGCGACGTCGTGGGCACCGACCTGCGCTCCCTCGAGATCGGGGCCCTCATCGGGCGGCCGGAGATGCACGTGGTCTCGCCGGACGTCCAGGGGACGATCCGCGGTGCACGCGTGCTGGTGACGGGCGCCGGTGGGTCGATCGGGAGCGAGCTGTGTCGGCAGGTCAGCGGGTTCGGGCCGGCCCGACTCGTCATGCTGGACCACGACGAGTCCAACCTGCACCGGCTTCAGCTCGAGCTCACGGGTGCCGGGCTGCTCGACACGGACGACCTGGTCGTCGCCGACATCCGCGACGCCCACCGCGTGGCCCAAGTCATCGCGGACGTGCAGCCGGACATCATCTTCCACGCTGCGGCCCTCAAGCACCTGCCGATGCTGGAGCGCCACCCCTGTGAGGGCGTGAAGTCCAACGTGCTCGGGACCCTCAACGTCGTGCAGGCCGCGGTCACCCACGGCGTCGGACGCTTCATCCTCATCTCGACGGACAAGGCCGCCGACCCCGCCTCGGTGCTGGGGGCCACGAAGCAGCTCGCGGAGCGAGTGACCAAGCATGCCGCCACGGGGCGGGACGGCACCGTCGTCGCCGCGGTCCGTTTCGGCAACGTGCTCGGGAGTCGCGGGTCGCTGCTGTCGGTGCTCGCCGAGCAGCTGCGCAACGACGAGCCCTTCACCGTCACCCACCCGGACGTGACGCGCTTCTTCATGACCATCGAGGAGGCGGTCGGGCTGGTGCTCGAGGCCGCGCACCTCGCCCGCGGCGGTGAGACGTTCGTGCTCGACATGGGCAAGCCGGTCCGCATCGTCGACCTCGTCGAGAGCTATGCGCGCCAGCTCGGGATCGACGAGGTCGACATCCGATACACCGGCCTGCGGCCGGGGGAGAAGCTGCACGAGGCGCTCTTCGCCGACGACGAGGCGAGGGAGTCGACCTCGCACCCACGCATCTCGAGCACGTCGTCGGCGCCGCTCGACCCCGACTTCGACGTCCACCTCGACGAGCTGTTCGACGCGGCGTCGCGCAACGCCGTCACCGACGTCAAGGCCGCCCTCGGCGTGATGCTCGACAACTACGTGGTGGCCACCGGCCCGACGGCCCATATCGCCTTGGCCCCCTACCCGGACGACTTCTGAAACCTCCCGACGAAAGAGGAAACCGTGGATCTCACCGTCATCGCCGCCACCGGGCCGGACGCCCCCGCGACGCCCCGTCCCACGCGACGACCGAACGCCGCGACCGTACTCGACGCGCCCGGGCTGCGGGCCGACGAGGCGACGCTCCACTCCCTCGAGATGGGGGCCGCGGGGCTCGACCTCGCCGCGCCACCGGTCGTGCTGCCGGACTTCCACCACAAGCGCACGATGGAGATGCCGTCGAGCATCGCGGTGGCCACTCGGGGCACGATCCGCCCCACCTTCACGAGCTCGTCGGTCAACTGCGGGATGGCGCTGATCGGCCTCGGTACCGACCGTCCCGACGACCGCGCGGTCGACGAGTTCTACCGCGCCGTGCGGGAGCGCTACCCCTACCCCACCCGCGGGGGCCGCGAGCTGACCGGCTCAGAGGTGGTCGCCGCGGCCACCGACGGCGCCGCGTTCGCTGCCGAGCGCTGGGGGGTCGACCCGGACGAGCTGGAGCGCATCGAGGAGTCAGGGCGCGTCGATCTCGAACAGTGGGGCGGCGCGACGCGGCTGCGCCGGGAGGTGCCGGCGCTGACATGGCAGCTCGCCCGACTGCGGTTCGGCACGGTGGGTCCGACGAACCACTTCATCGAGCTGCAGCAGGTGGAGGAGGTGCTCGACCCCGCCGCGGCCGAGCTGCTGGGGATCCGGGAAGGGCAGGTGACCCTGCAGTACCACGCTGGGGGAGGGGTGCTGACCGGCGAGATCGGCCACCTCTTCCAGCGGCGGCGCGACACGGCCCGGGTGATGCAGGCCGCCATGGCCGTGCAGAAGCCGCTCTTCCACCTGGCCACTGCCCGCTCCGCCGGGCAGCTGCGCGAGCGGATGCGCCTCTACTTCGCCCGCGGCTGCGTGCCCGTCGAGCTCGGCAGCGACGAGGGTCAGCGGCTCATGCTCGCCAACGCCGCGGCGATGAACTACGGCTTCGCCTTCCGCCTGGCCACGTATGCCGCCCTGCGCTCGATCGCCCTGCGGGTCTTCGGCGGTGACCCGGGGCAGCTCGTGGTCGACTCGCCGCACAACTCGATCTACGAGGAGCACGTCGACGGCCGGGTCGCGGTCGTGCACCGGCACAACTCCTGCCGCGCCTTCCCGGCAGAACGTATGCCGTCGGGCTCGGTCTTCGCGACCACCGGCCAGGCCGTCCTCCTGCCGGGCACGCACCGGACGTCGTCCTACCTCGCGGTCGCCGGTGAGCGGTCCGCCGACAGCCTCCACTCCGCGTGTCACGGCGCCGGCACGGTGATCGACCAGTTCGAGGCCGACGGGCGCTCCACGCTGCACGTCGCCGGGCACGCGACCCGGCGCTACCGCTACGGCGACACGGCCCCGACCCAGACACCCCACCTCGACGACCACGGCGTCGACGCCGCCCTGTCGGTGCTGACCCGGCACCGCATCGTGCGTCCCGTCGCACGGATGCGCCCCTTCGCCGTCCTGCACTGAGCACCTCACCGACGCACCTCACCGACGCACCTCACCGACGCACCTCACCGACGCACGTCACCGACCCAAGACCCCTCACGCACACCTCGACCACGTACCAGGAGCCGACCATGCATTTTCGAGTGGCGCTCGCGGCACCGGCCGCCGCCGTCCTGGCACTCGGCTGGCAGCTGACTGCGGCACCGCCCGCGTCCGCGGCCACCTCCTGGTGGGTCGACAACACAGCGGCAGGATGCAGCAACACGGGTCCCGGCAGCGCCACGACGCCGTTCTGCACGATCTCCGCTGCCGCGTCGAAGGCGGTCACCCCCGGAGACACGGTCACGGTGCGTCCCGGCACCTACCCCGAGCAGGTCACCGTCGGTGCCTCCGGGGCGGGCGGCGTGCCGGTCACCTTCGTGGCCGCGGCTCCCGGCGTGGTCGTCGACGGCACGCGGGACCTCTCGACCGCAGCCTGGACGCCGACGACCGGAGGCACGTTCAGCACGCCGTTCGCACCTCCGAGCGCCCCCAAGCAGGTGTTCGTCGACGGCGCCCGCCTCGCAGCGGGCACGGGCGCGAGCACCCTGGCGGCCGGTTCGTTCTACTACGACGCGACGGCCAAGGTGCTGCACGTCAACCTCGGCGGCTCGACCCCGAGCGGGCGCGCCATCCGGGCGGGAGCCCAGACGTACGGCTTCAACGTGGTCGGGCGCACGGACGTCACCATCGCCGGCTTCGCCACGACCGGCCAGAACGGCGTCGGGCTGCGCGTCAGCGGCAGCAGCTCCGTGACGCTGCGTGACGACTCGAGCGCCGTCAGTGCCAGCTACGGCATCCTGCTCGAGTCGTCCAGCTCGGCGGTGACGGTCTCCGGTGCGAGCGTCACGTCGTCGGCCTCCATCGGGATCAAGCTGAGTGCGACGACGGCCTCGACCATCTCCGGGGCCAAGGTCACCGCGTCGGGCAACCACGGCATCTCGCTGCAGGCGTCGACCGGTAACGTCGTCCAGTACTCCGAGACGGCCGACAACGCCGTCACGTCCGGCACCGCCACCGCAGCAGGCGTCGACGTCAGCTCCGGCTCGACGGACACCGTGCTGCGCGGCAACGTGTCGCACGGCAACCAGGACAGCGGGTTCCAGGTCTACGGCTCCTCCGCCCGGGCACTCGTGCTGCGAAACGTCAGCTGGGGCAACGGCAACCACGGCTTCGACACGCTCGCGTCGACGGACGTGCGCTACCTGTCCAACACGGCATACGGCAACCACGACGACGGCATCTCGATCGAGGGCCAGAGCACCGGCGCCACGCTGCGCGACAACATCAGCGTCGACAACGGCCTGTCCACCGGCCGCCACGACCTCTACGTCGAGCAGACGTCTGCCACGGGCCTGACGGCCGACAGCGACCTGCTGTGGAACAGCGAGTGGGTGCCGGCCGCGCGCATCGGGCTGTCGCGCTACCAGACCGTCTCCGAGCTGCGGGCCGCGACGGGCCTGGAGTCCGCAGGTCTGGGGAGCGACCCTATGTTCGCTGACGCGGCAGCCCACGACTTCCGCCTCGGAGCCCAGTCGGCCGCCATCGACTCGGCGGACGTGACGGCCTCCGGCTTCGAGGGCAACGACGCCGCGGGACAGGCCCCGGTCGACGACCCCACCGTCGTCGACAGCGGAACCGGAACCCCCGCGTACGCGGACCGTGGTGCCTTCGAACGCGTTCCGCAGTCGGGGGACTCGGCGACGAACGCACCGCACGCCGCGCTCGTCCTCTCCGCCACGACCGGCCAGGTGCCGCCCTCGGTGCCGGTCACGGCCGACGCCCGCGGCTCGAGCGACGTGGACGGGCAGGGGATCGCCAGTTACACGTTCGACTTCGGTGACGGGACGGTGATCGGGCCGCAGGCCTCGGCCGTCGCGTCGCACGACATCGCGTCGGTGGGTACGCACGTCGTGCGCGTCATCGTGACCGACATCGGGGGACTGACGGGGACGTCGGAGGTCACGGTCACCCTGACCGACCGACCCCTCGTGGTGTACCACGTCGACGGGGCCGACCCCACCTGCTCTGACGCGGGCGGCGGCACGTCGCCACCGTTCTGCTCCATCGGCCGCGCGGCTGCCGTCGCCCTGGCGGGGGACACGGTGCTCGTCGAGCCCGGCGACTACCGCGAGCAGGTGACACCCCTGCACACCGGAATGCCCACCGCTCCGCTGACCTTCCGGGCGCACGGCGTCGTCCGCCTCCTCGGGTCGTCCGACCTGTCCGCCGGCTCGCTGTGGACCGCGACGTCCACCAACGCCTGGAAGGCGTCCGTCGCGAGCTCCGCCCCGGTCACGCAGGTGCTGCGCAACGGCACGCGACTGGCGCTCGCCTCGAGCAGCACCACGACGACGGCCGGCACGTTCTTCTACGACGCCGCCACGAGCACGTTGTACGTCGACGCCGGTGGGGCCAACCCGGCAGACGGGACGACCCTGGAGGCGTCGACCCGCACCTACGGCTTCAAGCTCTGGAACGCGCGCTCCGTGGTCGTCGACGGCTTCACGACACAAGGACAGAACGGCCCCGGCGTCAGCATCCAGGACTCGTCCGACGTCGTCGTCTCATCGGCCGTGGCCCGGCTCGAGTCGAGCTACGGCATCTCGTCCGACCGCTCCAGCCGCACGACCGTCTCGGGGGCGACGGCGACGGACAACGGCTCCATCGGGATCCGCATCGCGACCAGCCCCGACGCCGTCGTGTCCGGCAACGCAACGTTCTCGAACGGCTTCCACGGCATCAGCATCCAGACGAGCACCGGCGCGACCGTCTCCGGGAACGTGGCCCATGACAACGTCCAGCTCACCCAGCGCCTCGCCGACGGCATCGACGTCAGCCTGGGCTCCACCGGTGCACTCGTCGAGCGCAACACCACGTATGCCAACCAGGACTCCGGCATCGAGATCTACACCGGCTCCGACAACGCGACGGTGCGGCGCAACGTCTCCTACGACAACGGCGACCACGGCCTCGACTGCCTCGGCTCGCTCGGGGACCACGTCGTCGGCAACACGGTCGTCGGGAACTCGACCGCCGGGATCAACCTCGAGGGAGGCTGCTTCGGGTCGGTCGTGGCTGACAACGTCAGCATCGACAACGCTGTCGCGAGCACGCGGACCATCGGTGACATCAGACTCGACGAGAGCTCGGCACCGGGATCGACGGTGGACAGCAACCTCGTCTACCAGACTGCGGGCGGCCCTCTCTACGAGTGGAACTCGGCCCCCTACACGACCGTGGCCACGTTCAGGACGGCCAGCGGCCAGGGCGGCAAGGACCTCGCTGCGGCACCGCGGTTCGCGGACCTGACCGGCCGCAACCTCGCGCTGACGCTCACGTCGCCCGCCGTCGACAGCGCCGACCTCGGCGTCGCCGGGGCTGCTGCGACCGACCACGACGGGATCGCACCCGTGGACGTGCCAGTGATCCCCGACACCGGGGCGGGCACACCGGCATACGGTGACCGGGGCGCCCTCGAGTACCACGGCTCGCTCCAGCCCACCGGACCCACGGCCGCCCTGTCGGCAACGCCGGCCACCGGCCGCGTGCCCCTCACCGTCCAGCTCTCGGCCGCCTCCTCGACCGCGGGCGACAGCCCTCTCGTGACCTACACCTTCACCTGCGGCAACGGCGCGACCGTCGGTCCGCAGGCGACGGCCACGGCCTCGTGCACGTATGCCGTCGCAGGCAGCTACACCGCCTCGGTGCGGGTCGTGGACCAGCTGGGCCTCGACTCCACCGCCACGACGCCCGTTCCGGTGTCGCCCCCGTTCGCCCCGCCGAAGGCTGCGCTGTCGGCGTCACCCCCGTCGGGTGTCGTGCCGTTCGCGGTGACGCTGTCGGCGGCTGCGTCGACCGACCCCGAAGGGGGCACCCTCACCTACACGTTCACCTGCGCCACCGGCAGCACCGGCACGGCCCAGAGCTCGCCCACGACGGTCTGCAGCTACGCGAAGACAGGGACCTTCACCGCGTCGGTGACCGTGCTCAGCAGCGTCAGCGGGCGCACCGCCACCGCGACGACGACCGTGACGGCTGCCGCCAACAAGCCACCGACCGCGTCGATGAGCCTGGTGACGCCACCCGGTTCCGTGGCGCCGACGACGGCGCGCTTCGACGCGTCCGCGTCGCGTGACCCGGAGGGCCGGGCACTCACCTACACCTTCGCCTGCGGCAACGGGACCTCGGTCGGGCCGCAGAGCGGGTCGACGGCCACCTGCAGCTACCCCGCGGGCGGCTCGTTCAAGGCGAGCGTCACGGTGACGGACGACGCCGGTCAGAGGGCCACGAGCCCCACGGTGACGGTGGCAGTCGCGGCGAACAAGCCCCCGGTCGCGAGCCTCGTCGTGACCCTCTCGGCGCCGCGGGCGCCCACGGTCGCCACCCTGGACGCCTCCGGGTCCGTCGACCCCGAAAAGCACGCCCTGACGTACACGTACGCGTGCGGCAACGGGACGGTCGTCGGCCCGACGACGGCTCGCACCGCGACCTGCACGTATGCCGTCGGAGGTAACAACATCACGGCCCGCGTCACGGTGACCGACGACACCGGCCAGACCGACACGGCCACCGCGAAACTCCGGCTGTAGCGCACCGAGAGGGCGGCGGTCCCCCGTCCAGGGGGCCGGGCCCGGATGGTGCGTGCCCCCCCAGCGCGGCCGGGGCGACGACCACTTCCCCAACCCCCCAGTGGGAGCGTCGCCCCGGTCGCCCCCCGCCCGCGCACGGGCGGCCGCCGGTCGCTTACGGGCCGTCGCCGGCTGCCCACGGCGCGCGCCGTGGGCAGCGCAGGTGCGCCGCCCAGCACGTCGGTGGAGCGAGCGCCCGAGCCCGGGAACCGGTGGCGCGCGTGGCCGCCCTGCGGGGGTCCGTCGTTCGACGTAGGCGGCTGTCCCCTCGGCACGCGATGACCCTCCCGAAGGGGGCACCTAGCGTCGGAAGAGACAAGTGCGGCATTGAGAGGGTGGGGACATTGACGATCGACGACGCGTTCGGCCGGGTCATCCGGGGACACTGGCTGCTGATCCTCCTGTGCATCGTGGCTCCCTACGGTGTCGTGTCGTACGTGAGCCGCGGCGAGCCCGACGTCTACGAGGCGGTGGCCCGGGTCCAGATGGGCACCGAGCTCGCTGCCTCCAACGTCCAGGCCGACGCCACCAGCCAGCGGGTCCTCGGCATCGCGACGAGCCCCGGTGTCGTGCGCTCCGCGCTCGACAAGGCCCGACTGCGCGCGGACGCCAACGACTTCGCGGCCCACTACATCGACGTGCGACGGGTGGGCGTCTCGCCCGTCATGGAGATCGTGGTGACAGACACGAGCCCGACACGTGCGGCGACGATCGCGAAGTCCATCACGAACGACGTCATCAGGGTCTCCAACGTCGGTGACCAGCCCACGAGCAACCAACGGCGACAGGGTGTCCAGAGCCAACTCAACTCCCTCGCCCGCCAGCGCAACCGGCTCGCCGCCAAGCTGAACAACGTCGACCCGAAGGGCGGGGCGGCCCTGTCGATCCAGGCGCAGCTGACGTCCCTGACGACCGCGCAGGCCGAGCTGGAGCGGCAGATGTCCGACCTCAACCTGGCCGCGCCCTCCCCTTCGCACGCGGTCCTTCTCGACCCGGTGCGGGTGCCGAGCGTGGCCCTGCCGAGGCAGGACCTGCAGCGAGCCGTGCTCGCGGCGCTCATCGGGGCGCTCGTCGGCGGCGGGCTCGCAGCGGGGCTCGAGGCCCTGCGTCCGCGGCTGCGCTCGAGCCGTTCCATCGCCCGGGCGCTCGAGGTGCCGCACATCGGCCACCTGCCGCGACTCGACCTGTCACGCCGAACCACGAGCGCGGCCGGCCCGGTCGCCGACCGGCTGGCCCTGCTGGCCCGGAGGTACGACGCGAGCAACACCCTTGCCGTCCTCGTGGACCCGCGGGACGAGCCGGCGGCGAGACCGGTCGCCACCCTGCTCGGTCCCGATGGCGAGAAGGCACGGCACCGGGTCGCCTGCTCCGTCGTCGGCCGGGACTGGGTCGAGCCCGGCACGTCACCCGTCATCGCGGTGCTGTCACCCCGTCACGTCAAGGTGCGCGCCCTCGTCGACACCATGTCGTTCGTCGACGCCCTGGGCTGGCCCGTCGTGGGGATGATCAGCTACCCACGCCGGTGGTTCTGGCAGCGGCGAACCCTGAGGCGTGCGGCTGCGAAGCACGAGCAGCCGGTCGCGGCCGGCGTGCCGTCGCCCGTCCGCCCTTGGAAGACCCGGCGGCCCGAACCCGTCGTCCCCACGATGCCCGTCCCCTCGATGCCAGTCCTCACGAAGCCGGCCGGCACCGCGAAACCGGTCGGCACCGCGCAGAACGGCGTCGACCACGGCGAGCACTGGAACGCGACGCATCCGGGGGAGGTGCTGCAGCGATGAGCGTGCGACTGCGAACCGCCGGGCTCACGGTCGAGGTCTCCGCCGTCGGCCCCGCGGCGACGCGTTGGACCCGGGTCGTGCGCGAAGCCTGCGCCGGCCAGGAGCTCGAGGATGAGGGGCTCGGCCACCAGGAGCTCGACGGCCCGGAGTCCTCCTCCCGGGCCCGGGCCGTCGACGTCGTCGTCACCGTGGCGCAGGGCGAGCCGGTCGTCCCGAGCGCGCGGCACCGGCTGGTGACGCGTGGGGCCTGGACCGACGGGCACGAGGTGATCCTGCAGGACGCCTGCTCGAGCGGGCTGGACCTGGTGCTGCATCCGCACGGATCACGGCTCCAGGTGGTCGTCCACCCCGCGCCGGCCTGGCGCCACCGTGCGCTCGGCCTCGCGGCCCCCGACCGGCGGCTGCTGCTCCACCGGGCGGTCCTGCTGCAGTTTCCCGCGCTGTGGTGGGCGGGGGTGCACGGCCGAGCTCCGCTGCACGTCTCGGCGGCCACGGTCTCAGGACACGGCGTGGTGCTCGCAGGCCCCGGCGGTGTCGGCAAGTCGACCCTGGTGGCCACGCTCGACGCCGCCACCGGGGCGCCCGTGAGCGACAACATCTGCACGACCGACGGCACCGAGCTGCAGGGCCTGCTCGAGCCGGCACGCACCACCTCCGGTATGGGTCGACGGATGCCGCACGGTCGGCGTGAGTCCGGCTGGGTCCGTCACTGCGACGCCGTCGTGCCGGACACGATCCTCGTGCTGCGGCGTGGGGACACCGAGGACGCCACCGTGCGTCACCTCGACCCCGAGGCGGCGGCCCGCGAGCTCGTGGGCGGCACCTATGCGGCGGGCGAGCTGCGCCGCTACTGGGCCTTCGCCGCCACCCTGGCCCTCGCCACGGGGCGAGGTCCGGCCCACCCCCCGGTCGTCGAGGTGTCCGACCGGCTCGCGAGGCGGCTGCCGGCCTACGAGGTCCGACTGCCCTCCCGCCCCGGCCTCACCCTCGAGGAGCTCGTCACCCGCGTACGCTCGATGCCGGTGCTGACCGGCGAGGAGGCTTGGCGGCCATGAGGCGACGCATCATGCACGTCGTCACCCGGTGCGTCGCGGGCGCTGGTGGGGTCGTCGTGCGCGGCGCCACCGCGCTGGATCCCGAGCGCTACGAGAGCATCCTCGTCACCGGCACGCGGGAAGGGGTGCTGCTCGACCGGGCGCGCGCCGCCGGTGTCGAGGTCGTCGTCGTGCCCGAGCTCGTGCCCCAGATCAGGCCCTCGGACGACGCGGCTGCGCTGCGCCGGATCCTCGGACTGGTGCGCACGCACGCCCCGGACGTCGTCCACACCCACTCCGCCAAGGCCGGCGTGCTGGGACGCCTCGCCGCCCATCGTGCCGGCGTGGGCCTCATCGTCCACACCCTCCACGGCTTCCCGTTCCACGAGTTCCAGAACCCGGCGCCGCACGCGGCCTACGTCGCGGTCGAGCGACGGCTCTCGAGGATCACCGACGTCTACCTGGCCGTCGGAACCGGAGTGGCGGTGGAGGCCCTCCGTCGGGGACTCGCCCGGCCCGAGCAGCTGCACACGGTCGGTCCGGTCGTGGACGACCCGACGGTCGTCCTCGACCCGGGGACGCGCGCACGGGCCCGCGCGGCCCTCGGGATCCCGGCAGCGGCGCAGGTCGTGGGCACGGTCGGTCGCCTCGACCACCAGAAGGCGCCCGAGCACCTGCTGCACGCCGTGGCCCGCATGCGCACCCGCGCGCTGCTCGTCTGGGTCGGCGACGGCGAGCTGGCGGGGCGCACGGCCTCCGACGTACGCCGCCTGGGGCTCGAGGACCGGGTGCACCTGCTGGGCAACCGCAACGACGTCGCACAGCTGCTCCCGGCGTTCGACGTCTTCGCCCTCGCCAGCCGCTACGAAGGTCTGCCCTGCGTGATCGTCGAGGCCCAGCAGTGCGGCATCCCCGTCGTGGCCACGGCCGTCAACGCCGTGCCGGACGTCGTCGTCCCGGGGGAGACGGGCCTGCTCGTTCCGCCCGCCAGACCCGACCTGCTGGCGGCAGCGCTCGACCATGCGCTGGCGCATCCTGAAGAGGCGCGGGCGTGGGCCGTTCGGGCGCGCGAGCACCTCGGCGCGCGTTACGACTCCCGCACCGCCGGGGAGGTTCTCGACCACGTCTACTCGCAGGCTCCGAGCCGCCGCAGCCACCTCTTCGTCCGTGCCGAGCTGGGGCGTGCGTCGTGACACTGCCCCCAGCAGCAGGTCTCCTCGTGCCGACCGGGGCGGTGGTCGCCTGGCCGTCCGACCCCGCCGACGGCGTACGCGTCCGGCGGGCTCCTGCGGGCACGGTCGTCGCGCTGGCCGACGGCCGGCCCGGAGGGCGACGGCGCCTGCGCCGGGCCGCGACCCGGCTCGGTGTCCGCATCGACGACGAGTTCGTGGTCCTGCCCAGCTGGCGGCGGGCCTCGTTCGTCATGAGCGACGACGTGAGACCCCTTGCGTGGCTGGTCGAGACCTTCCTGGCCCCGCCACCCGGTGTCGCCCTCGGCCACTCGGCGGTCCACGGCATGAGCAGGCTGGCGCGGAGCGCGGTCACCCACCCGAGCGGTGCGGCCGCGGTGCGGCTCCTCGTGTCAGCCGTGGTGCCCGGTCGGCTCGTCATCGGGACACGGACATGACGACCGCGCTCGTCGAGGGTCGAGCGGCCGACCTGCTGCGGACGACGCTGCGCGAGCACGTGGGTCCGGGCCCGAGGCGGCTGCTCGTGGTCGGGCTCTCCCGTGACGACCACCCGAAGGCCACGGTCCTCGTCTTCCGGCCCACCGACGCGCTACCGGCCCTCGCGCTCAAGGTCGCGATGGTGCCGGGAGCGGTGCCGGCCGTTCTCGCCGAGGCAGCTGCACTGACCGCGGCCGCACAGCTCGGGCCGGACCTGGTGGGAGGGACCGTCCCCCGTGTCCTGGACTGCCGTCACGCCCCGGACAGCGCCGTCCTCGTCACGAGCGTCGTGCCCGGCGTGCCGATGGCAGTGGACTACCACCGGTGGCGACACACCGCGCGCCCCACCACGGTCCGGGGCGATCTCGACGCCGCGGTCTCCTGGCTGGAGCAGCTCGCCCGTGTGCCGGTGCCCGACCGGGCCACGAGTGCACCCACCGACCGTGTGCCGACCGACCCCGCCGCGGTGGCCGCGCTGGTGGCTGCCCGCTGGCCGGGCGACGCCGAGGCGAGAACGGTCGAGGCCACCGTCCGGGGCCTCTCCCGCGAGCTCGCACTGCCCCCCGGCCTGCCCCGCACCATGGTGCACGGCGACTTCTGGTGCGGGAACGTGCTGCGCACGGGCGGCCGGGTGACCGGTGTCGTCGACTGGGAGCACGCGCAGGTCGCTGGGGATGCGCTGCGTGACGTGACCCGCTTCGTGCTCGCCTACCTCCTCTACCTCGACCGACACACGGATCCGGGACGCCCGGTCAGTGGCCACCCCGGCCTCGTCGCCGGCCCGTGGGGTGAGCCGGTCCGCTTCGCGGCCTCCGGCGCCGGCTGGCTCTCGGAGCTGGTCCAGGCCGTCGTGGCGGGCCACCTGCGCCGGACCGGGAGGGACCCGGGGCGCTGGCGTGAGGCGCTGGGTATCGCGGCCGCAGAGGTCGCCGCGGTCGCCGACGAGCCCGCTTTCGCGCGCCGGCACCTCGCGCTCGCTGCGGAGCTGCTCCGATGCTGCTGACCGAAGGACTACGACCCGTGACGGGCGGCGCGGCACCGGCCCCGCGCGGGGCCCACCCCGCCGACGGCTACCCGCTCGATGCCTCCTATTTCTCGCGCGCACCCCGCCACATCGCGTACCTGCTGGGCGTGGCCCTCGCCGGGCTCCCGCTGCTCGTGCCGAGCGGACCGGGCAACACGGCCGTCGCCGACGTCGGCATGGTGGTGGTGGTCGTGGGGGTCGTGGTCTGGCTGAAGCGCGATGGCGTCCCGGTGCTCGTGCCCTACCTGCTGCCGGTCAGCCTGCTCATGGTCGCGGGTTCCGTGGCCGCCTACCACGTGCAGGTCGGTGTGGCCCTGCTGCCGGTGCTGCAGGACCTGTTCCTCCTCGCGTGGGGCGCGGCGGTCGCCAACGCCGTCCGCCGGCGCCGCTGGCTCCTCGAGGTGGTCCTCCGCGTCTGGGTGTGGTCGAGCGTGCTCTGGGCGGCGGTGCTCAGCACGGGACGCATGGCGGGCATCAGCTGGATGGCCGGCACCTCGGCCAAGGACGGCGGCCGCGCCTCGCTGACCTTCGACGACCCGAACCTCGCCGCCAACTACTTCCTGATCGGACTCGGGCTGCTCGTGGCCACGTCGGTCGTGCGTCGGCGGCTGGTTCGCGTCCTCGCGGCCGTCGTCATCCTGCTCGCCCTCGTCTTCACCGGCTCGAACGGGGCGGCGGTCGGCCTGGCCACGATGACGTGCGTCGGCCTCGTCGTCGCACTGGGCCGTCGGCGCGGAGTGCTTGCCGCGGCCGCCACGTCGCTGCTCCTCCTGGCCGGTGTGGCGCTCGTCGTGCCGCACGTCGACCTGAACCGCATCGGTGCCACGGCGTCCGACAGCGCGCAGGTGCTCCGCGACTCGCTGGGCCGCTCGGGGGAGTCCAGCGGGTCGCGGGAGGAGCTGGCCAACGAGACCATCGGCCTCTACCTGGGTGGCGACCTCGTGGGCGTCGGCCCGGGCCAGACCAAGGCCGCGCTCAAGGGAGCCGGGGCGGCCTACGTCAAGGAGGCCCACAACGACTACCTCGCGACGCTCGTCGAACGTGGCGCCCTCGGCGGGGCGGGACTCGTCGTCCTGCTCCTCGCCGTGGCCGCACGTCTTGGACGCGTCGTCACCGGGCGGCAGTCCGCGTGGGTGCGCGAGCTCGTGCCCCGCCCGGAGGTGCTTCTCGGTCTCGGCTGCGCGCTCGCGGTCGGCGCCCTGTTC
Organism: Terrabacter sp. 2RAF25; assembly: GCF_052115265.1. Lineage (NCBI taxonomy): Bacteria > Bacillati > Actinomycetota > Actinomycetes > Micrococcales > Intrasporangiaceae > Terrabacter > Terrabacter sp. 2RAF25. The sequence goes on along the minus strand of NZ_JBFRGJ010000005.1, from coordinate 211,044 downwards.
TACGAGGTGCTGCACTTCCGGCACGTCTGGGCCTTCCTGGGGCTCATCGCCGGCATCGACCCGGGTGCCACCACGGACCGCCTCCTGCACGTGCCGCGGACCTGGTGGCGACGATGATCCGCACCCGCACGCTCGAGATGCGACCCGGCGTCCTGCGGGGCGAGACGGCGAGGTCGGTCCTCGGCAACGTCGGCGCTCGCGTGGTCGCGCTGCTCTCCGTCGCAGCGGTGACCGTGCTCGTGGCGCGTGTGGGTGGGGCCGACGACGTCGGCCTGCTCGCGCTGATGCGGGTGCTTCCGGGGCTCGTCGGGGTCGTCGCCACCTGTGGCCTGCCCGGCGCCATGGGCTACTTCGTGGCCGGGGCGGACTCCCGGCACCCCGGCCTCTGGCCGACCGTGATCTCGTTGATGCTGCTCGGTGCGGCCCTCGGGACGGGCGCCTGGCTCCTGCTGACACCGATCGTCCACGACCGCCTCATGCCCACCACCACGACCCTCGTCGTCCTGGCCACGGGTGCGACCGTCGCGACGCAGCTGCCCGTCGCGGTGGGCAAGTCGTGTCTGCAGGCCCTCGGTGACCCGCGCGGTTCCAACATCGTCACCGCGGCCGAGGAGGCCGTCTTCGTCCCCGCGTTCGTGGCGCTCTGGGCGCTCGGGTCGCGTGGCGGAGCGCTGCTGGTCACCTCCCTGCTCCTCGCCGACCTCGTCGTCGCTGCGTACGCGTGGGCGCGGATCGGACGTCGCGTCCGCGAGCGGGGCGGCCGCCTGGTCGGTCGGCCCGACCTCGCACTGGCCCGTCGCGTCGCTGCGTTCGGTGCCCGAAGCCAGGTGGGCGGCATCCTCAACCTGCTCAACCTGCGTCTGGACGTCGTCGTCCTCGGCGTCCTCACCGGCCCGGCGCAGGTCGGCGTCTACGTCGTCGCCTCGAAGTACGCCGAGCTGCTGCGCCTGCCCGGCCTCGCACTCACCTGGGTCACCTATCCCAAGTTCGCCGGCCGCCAGGGTGGTGCGTGGCACCACGAGTGGCTTCGGGTCGGCCGCCTCGTCGCGCTCGGGGCGGTGGCCGCGGTCCTCGTCGCCTCGAGCGCCGCCGTCGTGCTGCCCTTCGCCTACGGCGAGCTGTTCCGTGACGCCGTGTGGCCCGCCGTGTGGATCTCCCTCGGTCTCGTCCTCGAGCCCGCGGCCGGGGTCGGGTCCGGCTACCTCCTCGGGGCCGGGCGCCCCGGGCTCAGCTCGGTGATCCTCGGGGGCGGCTTCCTCGTCACGCTGGCCCTCGACCTGATCCTCATCCCGCGGCACGGGTCGCTCGGAGCTGCGTGGGCGAGCGCCGTCGCCTACCTCGTCACCGACATCCTCCTGATCTCGGCGTGGCGCCGGATCTCTGCGAGGTCGACGTGAGCCGGCAGCTGTCGGCACGACCGACCCGCCCAGCGGCGGCACCCGGTCGCTGCGCCGTGCTCGCAGCCGTCGTCGCAACCGTCGTCCTCGGGGCGGCAGCCTGCACGTCGGGCTCCGCTGCGACCCCGTCCAGGCCACCGAGCGCGTCGGCAACCGTGCGGCCGCAGTATGCAGCCCTCGCCGCCGCCGTCGCCTCGCACGGCGCGAAGCCCTGGGTCGAGGCAGACCTGCTCAAGGCATGGGTCGCCGGCCCCACCCGCTACGCGTCGGTCATGGACGCGGTCGTCGCGCTGGCAGGTCGGCCCGGGGTCGCCGGCATCAAGATCGCCGACGAGCTCGGCTACCAGGACGGCACCGACGCGAAGACGGACCTCGCCTTCCTCACTGCGACCACGCGGGCCCTGCACCAGCGGCTGCCCGGCCTCAAGGTCGCCGTCGACCTCATCGTCCCCGAGCTCGGTTGTCTCAGCTGGGCCGGCGTCCCCGCCTCGGTCGTGGGCCCCTCCTCCGCGACCAGCCGCGGCACGTGCGGCTCGGACGCGACGGCCCGCGACCCGGGGGTCGCGCTCGCGGCCGTCGACCGCTACGTGGCCCAAGGCGGTCTCGATGTCCTCGACCTCAGCGCCGGACTGCGCACCAACGCCGAGTACGCGGCATGGGGCACGACGCGTGACGCCGCCATGGCGGCTGCCTGGGACGAGGCCTCACGGCGGTGGGGTGGCACGGTGCGGCTCCAGGCACGCAAGGCCCTGGCGCACCCCGGGGCGTACCAGGGGACGCGCGAGTCGGCCGAGGCCGACGTGCACACCTACGTCGACGTGCCCCTCGCACACGGCGCGCACGCCGTCGACATCTGGACGTGGAGCCAGCCCTACAAGGGGGGCACGTACACGCTGACCGACCCCAGGCTGGCGCCCAACGCCCTCACCGCGGCGCTGCTCGACCGGCGCCGGCGCGGTGTCGAGCTCTGGACCCACATGACCCCGTCGTCGCTCCAGGTCGGCCTGGACCAGGACGTCGCCGCAGCAGTGTCGATCTTCAGAGGCGTGCTGGTCGCGTCGGGAACGGGGTGATCCCATGATGACGAGTGCCGCTGTCCCGGAACCGACGTCGCCAGGAGCACGTGTCGGTCGAGGCGTCGACAGGGAGGTTGCGCAGATCCCCGCGAGATCCATTGCGGCTCAGCCCGATTCCCGGGTCGGCGCGATCTCCTGGCAGCGACGAGTGCTCGACGTGGCGGTCGCCCTGATCGGTCTCGCGGTGCTCGCGCCCGTCCTCGTGGCCGTGGCCGTCACGGTGCGGGTGTCCAGCCCGGGGCCGGTGATCTTCCGCCAGGTTCGGCTCACCCGTGGCCGAAAGCCCTTCACGCTGTACAAGTTCCGCACGATGCGTGTCGGGACCGGCGGTCCCGAGGTGACCGGCAGGGGAGACCCGCGCGTGACCGGCCCCGGCCGTCTGCTCAGGAAGACGAGCCTCGACGAGCTGCCCCAGCTGCTGAACGTCCTGGCCGGCCAGATGACCCTCGTCGGCCCACGTCCCGAGACGCCGGCACTGGCCGAGCGCTACCCGACCGACGTCGCCTGGGTGCTCGACGAGACGCCCGGGCTCACCGGCCCCGCCCAGATCAGCCTTCGCGACGACGTCTCCGTCCTGGCCGTGCCCGACGGGCGGGTGCCGTCGGGGGCGCCCGATCCCGAGGCACTGGAGCGCTGGTACGTCGAGCAGCTCGTGCCCCGCCGGGTCGCGGTGGACCTGACGTTCCTGCGGCGTCCGTCGCTGTGGGCGACCCTGCGAGTCGTGGCGTGGACCGCGCGCTACCTGGTCACGGGGCGACCGCCCGTGATCCGGCTCGACGGCTGACGAGCGGGTCGCACCGGGCGTTGAGGCACTCGCCGGTTCCGAGGTCGAACTCGAAGTTGTGCGCGAGGCAGCGCAGCACGCCGTCGCGGATCACTGCCCCGTGAGCGAGGTCCTCGCCGGCGTGCGGGCAGTAGCGGCTGACCTCCCACTCGCGCCTGCCGTCCGCGCACCGCTCGGCGAGCGTCACCGTGTCGTCGGGGTCGCGCTCGGTCTCGTAGCGCTCCACCTCGTCCAGTGCTGCCGCGTCCGCGTGCTTGAGCAGCCCGACGAGGTAGTCGTTGTAGCGGTCCGGGTCGCGCCAGCAGGAGATCCGCAGTGACAGGAAGAGGTCCTCCCAGCGCACCCGCCCGGTGAGAACGGCGTCGAGCCAGCGTGCCTCGACGGTGATGCGGTAGCCGGGCGCGGGCGCGCTGCCGGTCAGGTCGACGCTGCACCGGGTCGGTCCGAGCTCGACGTCCCACGTGCCCCCGTCATCGCCCGCGACGACGAAGCGCACCGTCATGCCGATGCGGTGCAGGAAGTAGTCAGACAGGGCGCCGAGCTGCTCGAAGTGCGTCGCGAAGCGCTGGGCCAGGCCGCTGCCGCGGGGTGGGTCGGGGAAGGCCGCGTAGACCGCCGCGACGTCGGCCGCCCGTCGCTCGGCGTAGTCGTCGAGGTAGGCGTGCAGGTCGTCGGGCAGCCGTCCCTCGGACCCGAGGTCGGCGTGGTCGCCGGCGAGCCGGAAGCCGTGCCAGTGCGGGTCCGGGTCGACGGCGCCCGTCCCGACGTCGATGCGGTCGCCGGGCAGCAGGCGCACGACCGACTGGTCGCGCAGGCGCGAGCGCAGGTACGCCGCCGCCTGGGCCGTGTCGGGAAAGATCCCGGGAGGCGCGATCCGGTCGTTGTGGTGGGCGAGGGTCGGGTCCAGGAAGCAGGGTGGGCCGGCATACGGCATGACGACCCTCGGGGGTGCGGCCCGCAGCAGCCGGCTGACGGCCTTGAACTTACCGAGACGCTTGTCGGCGCTCATCGAGGCCACCACGTCCGGCGGGTACTCGTAGCAGATCGGGTGCCACGACGCCCCGGACATCTGCACGCCCATGAGGTCGATCGGCCGGCCCACCTCCTCGACGGCCCGGCGCAGCTGGGCGGGGGTCAGCCGCGCGTCGTTCGTGTGGAGGATCGCGTGCCCGGCCACCGACAGGAGCACGGCGGCGTCGTGGCACATCGGCGACTGCTCCTGGATGACGGTCATCCAGTCACCGAGCCGGTTGAGGGCGAGCCGCTCCCAGCGGTCGAGCTCGATGACGACGTTGCGGATCCCGGCGCCACGGATGCGCGAGATCATCTCCGGTGCGGGATAGCGCGGGATCACGATGCGCACGTGCGAGGGCAGGATGGCCAGCAGGTCGAGGTCCAGGTGGTCGAGGTGCTCGTGCGAGATCGCCACCCAGTCGGCGTCGAGCACGTCGGGCCGCAGCAGGTGCGAGTTGTCGGGGAACGGGAACCACGACCCGAGGAAGGCGCCCTGCGGCGACATCCACGGGTCGCAGAGCAGCGTCAGGTGCGTGGCGTCGATGCGCAGCCCCGCATGTCCGAGCGACGTGACCACCGGTGCTCCCATGGCGCCATCGTGCGGTGACACCGCCGCGAGCACGACCCGCTCGAGGCCGAGGACGGATTACCGCAGGTGCTGTAGATCGCGTGTCGTCCTCCGTGCTGCGGGCGGGCCGGCGTCGACGGTCGGCTGGTCACCCCGCCGACCACGTATGCCGTCAGGCGGGCCCCGGCGCCCGCCGTCGGTTGCGCAGGTCGAACGCACTGGCAGCCAGCGCCACGGTGACGAGGACGGCGCAGACCTTGAGGGCGCCGCCGGGGTCGAGGCGGCCGGTCCCGACCGCACCGGAGTAGAACACGGCGCCGACGAGGGCGACCCCCATGGCGGTGCCGATCCGCTGGCCGGTCTGCAGCAGACCACCGGCCGTCCCGGCCCGCTCGACCGGCACACCGTCGACCGAGAGCGTGATGTTGGGGGAGATGACGAGGCCGCTGCCGATGCCGGCCACGAGCAGCGGCGCCACCAGCCACCAGCCGAGGTCGGCTCCGTCGACGGCTGCGACCGTGAGATCGACGGCGATGACGCCGACGAGCACGACCACGAGTCCGACGGTTACCAGGAGGCGCCCGTAACGGCTCACGAGACGCCCACCGAGGGCGGACGTGACGGCCGAGCCGAGAGCGAACGGCGTCACGGTCAGGCCCGCCAGCAACGGTGAGTAGTTCAGCTGCTGCTGCACGTGGATGGTCAGCACGAAGAAGATGCCGGTGAACCCGCCGAAGTAGATCGTGCCCACCGTCGCGCCTGACGGGTATCCCGGCACCCTGAAGAGCGAGAGGTCGACGAGCGGCTCCCCGCCGGTGTCGGTGTAGCGACGCTCCCAGGCCAGGAAGGCCGCCACGAAGGCGACTCCGACGAGAGCCACCCACCACGGCACGCTCCCCGCGCCGCGCCCCGACTCGACGACCGGCAGCAGGACGCCGAGCACGCCCGCACCGAGCAGCACGACCCCGACCGGGTCGACGTCGATGCGCCGGCCGCGGACCCGGTTCGCCGGCTCAGGAAGCCAGCGCATCGCGAGCACCACGGCGGCGGCCGCGACGGGGAGGTTGACGAAGAAGATCCACCGCCAGCCCGACTGCGGTCCGAGCGCGTCGAGCAGGAGACCACCGACAACCGGGCCGACCGCCGTCGAGATGCCGATGGTCGCACCGAGCAGGCCGAAGGCCCGACCCCGTTCGGCGCCGCGGAACAGCTGCTGGATCAGGCCCGAGACCTGGGGGTTGAGGATGCCTCCCGCAGCGCCCTGCGCCAACCGGGCCACGACGAGCAGGCCCGCGCTCGGGGCCAGCCCACAGGCCAGGCTGGACAGCCCGAAGAGCACCACACCGACGACGAAGACGGTGCGCCGACCGAGCGCGTCGCCGATGCGCCCCGACGGCACGAGGGTGAGGCCGAAGGCGAGGGCGTAGCCCGAGACCACCCACTGGAGGTCGCTCGGCGTGGCCGCGACGCCGGTCTGGATCGAGGGCAGGGCGACGTTGACGATGCTCACGTCGAGCAGGGTCATGAAGCCGGCGACGAGGCAGACCCACAGGGCGCGCCAGCGGCGGGGGTCGGCGGCGTCGTCCGGAGCCGCGGCCTGGCCGTCGTCGGCTCTCACGAGCCGAGGATCCCTTCCGTCGCGTCGTCGCGCCGGCCGCCGAAGAAGTGGTCGAGCGCGCGCGCGAAGGGCCTCGCGCCCGCCTCGTCCGGGGCGGCACGCTCGAAGAGGGTCAGGCACGACCGCAGCTTCGTGGCGTCGATGCCGCCCAGCACCTCGACCGGGTCGGTCGCCTCCAGGGCGTCCAGCGCTGCCACGCACTCGTGCAGGCGTGGGCCGAGCACCGGGTGGCCCAGGTAGGCGCGAGCCTCGGGAAGGCCCGACACGGCATACGTCCTCGCCATGTCGCTGCGTCCCAGGCCGGCCACCTGCGGGAGGACGAACCACATCCAGTGCCCCCGCTTGCGGCCCGCACGCAGCTCGGCGAGGGCAGCGGCAAACGCGCCGCCCCGGTCCTGCACCTGCACGAAGCGCTCGAGGTCGAAGGGGTCGTCGCTCATACCTCCCTCCTACCCGACGCCGAAGGGCGGCCCACCAGTGGTGGACCGCCCTTCGGGACGTGCTGCGCTCCGCTCAGAGGTCGAAGTACATCTCGAACTCGTGCGGGTGCGGGCGGAAGCGGATCGGGTCGACCTCGTTCTTGCGCTTGTACTCGACCCAGGCCTCGATGAGGTCGGCGGTGAAGACGTCGCCCTCGAGGAGGTAGTCGTGGTCGGCCTCGAGCGCGGCGAGGACCTCGGGCAGCGAACCGGGGACCTGCTCGATGGCAGCGTGCTCCTCGGGCGGCAGTTCGTAGAGGTCCTTGTCGACCGGCTCCGGCGGCTCGATGCGGTTCTTGATGCCGTCGAGACCGGCCATCAGCTGGGCCGCGAAGCAGAGGTACGGGTTGGCCGACGGGTCGGGCACGCGGAACTCGATGCGCTTGGCCTTCGGCGACGTGCCCGTGATCGGGATGCGCACGCACGCGGAGCGGTTGCGGGCCGAGTACACCAGGTTGACCGGGGCCTCGTAGCCGGGGACCAGTCGGTGGTAGGAGTTCACGGTCGGGTTCGTGAACGCGAGCAGCGACGGGGCGTGCTTGAGCAGGCCGCCGATGTACCAGCGTGCCAGGTCCGACAGGCCGCCGTAGCCGCGCTCGTCGTAGAAGAGCGGCTCGCCGTCCTTCCAGAGGGACTGGTGCGTGTGCATGCCCGAGCCGTTGTCACCGAACAGCGGCTTCGGCATGAACGTCGCCGTGTGGCCCTGCGCCCAGGCGGAGTTCTTGACGACGTACTTGAACTTCATGAGGTCGTCGCCCGAGTGGAGCAGCGTGTTGAAGCGGTAGTTGATCTCCATCTGGCCCGCCGTGCCGACCTCGTGGTGGCTGCGCTCGACGTTGAGACCGACCTCCTTGAGCTCGAGGCAGATCTTGTCGCGGAAGTCCGCGAAGTGGTCGACGGGGGAGACGGGGAAGTAGCCGCCCTTGTAGCGGGTCTTGTAGCCCTTGTTGCCACCCTCCTCCTCGCGACCGGTGTTCCACGCGGCCTCGATGGAGTCGAGGTAGTAGTAGGACGCGTTCGACTTCGTCTCGAAGCGGACGTCGTCGAAGATGTAGAACTCGGCCTCGGCACCGAAGTAGGCGGTGTCGGCGATGCCGGTCGACTTGAGGTACTCCTCGGCCTTGCTCGCGATGTTGCGCGGGTCACGGCTGTAGCGCTCGTCGGTGAACGGGTCGAGGATCGAGAAGTTCATGACCAGCGTCTTCTCGGCGCGGTACGGGTCGATGAACGCCGTGGCCGGGTCCGGCACGAGCTTCATGTCGGACTCGTGGATCGCCTGGAAGCCGCGGATCGAGGACCCGTCGAACATCTGACCAACGGTGAAGAAGTCCTCGTCGACCGACTCAGCCGGCACGTTGAAGTGCTGCATGACACCGGGCAGATCGCAGAACCGAATGTCGACGAACTTGACGTCCTCGTCCTTGATGAACGTGAGGACCTCGTCAGCTGAGCTGAACATCCAACCTCCTATGTGGGGCGAGGTCGTCACCCGGCCTCCGGGCACTCGTTCGAGCGCCCGAGATCGAGGGACGGCCCCGTGCTGTCGTCGACGACACTATCGACCGGCGATTTCTCGGCAGTGACCCGGATGTTTCGCGGGTGTTACGGAAGCACAGGGTCGGGCAAAGGGCGCGGCTCGCGTCTCGTTACGCTGGTGCCGTGGTGGACCGCAAGGATTTCGGCTCCTGGCTCGAGGGCCCCAGAGCACGCACGAGCACCGACGGGCAGTACCGGGGCCGTGACCTCGGGCTCCCCGAGAAGGGGCCGGGGTCGGTCGCCGGCTTCGGCATCCGCCTCGTCGGGGTCCTCGTCGACTGGGGCGTCGCCTCCCTCATCGCGAGAGGTCTGTTCTCCGTGCCGCTGCCGTTCTCGCAGCCCCCGGCCACGGGTGGTCAGAACTTCGTGGTGCTCGGCGTGTTCGCCGTCATGCACCTGCTCCTCGTCGGCACCCTCGGCTACACGATCGGTCACCGTGTCGCCGGGCTGCAGGTCCGGTCGCTGACGACCGGTCGGGTGATGCCGGTCCAGGCGCTCGTGCGCACGATCCTGCTGGGCATCTTCATCCCGGCGGTCGTGTGGGACCGCGACGGGCGGGGACTGCACGACAAGGTGCCCGGCACCGTCGTCGTCCGCACCCGCTGACCATCGAGTGCGCGCCCCAAAACAAGACCTGCCTCCTTCATCGAGAAAGCGATCCGTCCGATCGGACGGATCGCTTTCTCGATGTATAGGGCTCGTCGGCGGGCTCGCGTATGCCGCCTGGCGGAGTCACTTGCCGCGCAAGGCCTTTCGGTCCATCCGGGCGCGTGCGGGGTCGACGCCGGGCGGCAGCGGAGCGCGCATGCCGCCGAGCGCCTTGAGGCGCTTGTTGACCATGGCCATCTCGTCCTTGGTGATCTGCGGCTTGAGGCGCTGGACCTTGCTCGCGAGCTTCGGCAGCGGCACCTCGTTCTCGCCGGTGCCGACGCGCATGGTGGTGACCGGCACGCCGGGAGCCACACGCTCGACGCGCTTCTTCTCCGCCGCGAGCAGCTTCTGCACGCGCGAGGTCGGCCCCTCGCCCACGAGCACCACGCCCGGGCGGCCCAGGGCGCGGTAGACCATGGCGGCCGAGCTGATGTCGCCCGCGCGGGCGACGTCGGCGGCGACCGGCTCGCGGTCGGTGTACCAGCCGCGGCGGATCGAGGTGAGCGCGGCGCCGGCAGCGCCGGCCTGGCCCTCGATCTGGCTGTAGGCGGCGCGCTCGGCGCGACGGCTCATGACGATCGTCGCGGCGAGGACGCCGAACAGCACGCCGAAGATGCCGAAGATCCAGGGCAGCTTGACGATGAAGCCGACGACGAGGAGCACCCCGAAGACGACGAGGAACGACAGCAGCATGTACCAGCCGATGAGCGGGTCAGCCTGCCTGGAGATCCGGAAAACGTCACGGATCTGGGACAGCCGTCCCTGCTTCTTCTCCTGGGGCGAGCTCGTCGCGTCGCCGTCCTTGTTGCGTGCCATGGTGCTCAGGATACGGCGCTCTGAGCGCGGGCCACCAACGACGCCGCCTCCTGGCGCGCGGGGGACTCGGCGGCCTCGGCGAGGTGCGACAGGTGAGCCGGGATCTCGCGGCCCCACTTGCGCATCGCGGTCGCCCAGAGCCGGCCGGCGCGGTAGGACGAGCGGACGAGCGGACCGGCCATGACGCCCTTGAAGCCCATCTCCTCGGCGATCCCGGACCAGTGCACGAACTCCTCGGGCTTGACCCACCGGTCGATGGGGTGGTGCAGCTTCGAGGGCCGGAGGTACTGCGTGATCGTGAGGATGTCGCAGCCGGCGTCGTGGAGGTCGCGGATCGCCTCCTCGATCTCGGCGTCGGTCTCGCCCATGCCGAGGATGAGGTTGGACTTCGTGACGAGCTGCGCCTCGCGCGCCATCGAGAGCACCTTGAGCGACTTCTCGTAGGTGAAGGCGGGGCGGATGCGCTTGAAGATGCGCGGCACCGTCTCGAGGTTGTGCGCGAACACCTCCGGGCGCGCGTCGAAGACCTGGCCGACGAGCTCGGGCTTGGCACCGAAGTCGGGCGGCAGGATCTCGACGCCGGTGTTCGGGTTGAGCAGGTGGATCTGGCGGATCGTCTCGGCGTAGAGCCCGGCGGCGCCGTCGGGCTGGTCGTCGCGGGCGACGCCGGTGACGGTGGAGTAGCGCAGGCCCATCTGGGCCACGGACTCGGCCACGCGGCGGGGCTCGTCGAGGTCCAGAGAGGTGGGACGGCCCGTCGCGATGTCGCAGAAGTCGCAGCGCCGGGTGCAGACGTCGCCACCGATGAGGAAGGTGGCCTCCTTGTCCTCCCAGCACTCGAAGATGTTGGGGCACGCGGCCTCCTGGCACACCGTGTGCAGGCCCTCGGACTTCACCATCGAGTGGAGCGCGGTGTACTCGGGGCCCATCTTCGCGGTCGTGCGGATCCACGAGGGCTTGCGCTCGATGGGGGTCTCGGCGTTGCGCGCCTCGACGCGCAGCAGACGACGGCCGTCGGGAACGACAGACACAGGGGCTCCTTGGTCGGGATTTGCTGCTCCGGACAGGTTACGCCTCATCGACAACGCCCCCGACCATGCCCGTATGCCGTCGGGCCCGCTCAGCCGTCCCGGTGCGCGCGCACCTCCGTGAGGCGCGCAGACAGGAACGCGTGCTCGGCGTCGTTGCCCGCGAGGGCCAACGCCTCCTCGTAGGCGGTCGCTGCCTCCGACCAGGCCCCGAGGCGGCGGAGCAGGTCGGCCCGGCTGGCGCTGAGGTACGGGTAGGTGGCCACGGTCGGGTCGTCGAGGAGCGGTGCGATCGCCTCGAGTCCGGCCTCCGGTCCGTCGCGGAAACCGACCGCGGCCGCTCGGCCGAGCGCCACGACCGGAGAGGGCCAGAGGCCGAGGAGCACGTCGTAGAGGCCGACGACCTCGCCCCAGTCGGTCGCCTCCCAGGTCGGGGCCTCGGCGTGGACCGCGGCGATGGCCGCCTCGACCGTGAACCGGTCGGGCGGCCCCTGGGCGAGGGCTTCGCCGACGAGCGCGGCCCCCTCGGCGACCAGCTCGCGGTCCCACCGTGACCGGTCCTGGTCGGCGAGCAGCACGAGCGCTCCGTCGTGGTCGACCCGGGTGTCGCGTCGCGCATCGGCGAGCAGCATGAGCGCGAGCAGACCCGTCACGCCCGTCGCTCCGGGCAGGAGGCCGTGCAGCATCCGGCCCATGCGGATCGCGACGTCCACGAGGTCCTGGCGCACGAGGGCACCGCCGCTCGGCGCCGTGTGTCCGGTCGTGAACACGAGGTGCAGGACGGCCGTGACAGGTCCGAGGCGGGCCGACAGCTCCTCGGGAGGTGGGACGCGATACGGGATGCGAGCAGCCGCGATCTTCTTCTTGGCGCGAGTGATCCGGGCGGCCATCGTCGTCTCCTGCACGAGGAAGGCCCGCGCGACGTCCGCGGTCGACAGGCCGCAGACGAGGCGCAGGGTGAGCGCGACCTGCGCCTCCGGTGCGAGCGCCGGGTGGCAGCAGGTGAACACGAGGCGCAGTCGGTCGTCGGGCACCGTGCGCTCGGCCACGGCACACGGCTCGGCCTCCTGCTCGTCGACGACGAGCATCGGGAGCAGACGCCGGCCGTGCGCCTCCCGACGCACCACGTCGCGGGCCCGGTTGCCGGCGACGGTGGTCAGCCAGCCGCCGGGCCGCTGCGGTATGCCGTCCGCCGGCCACCGCTCGAGGGCTCGCTCGAACGCGTCCTGCGTGCACTCCTCGGCGATGTCGAGGTCGCGCGTGATGCGGGCCGTCGAGGCGAGAACGCGCGCCCATTCCTCCCGGTGCGCGCGCGCCACGGCGGCGGCGACCTCGGGTGCCGGCGCGGGCGTCATGACGGCCGGCTCAGCCGTGGTCGACGATCGGACGCACCTCGACGGCCCCGTGCTGCTCACGCAGCTCGGGCAGCATCCGCGCGAGGGTGACGGCGGCGTCGAGGTCGGGCACGTCGACGATGTAGAAGCCCCCGAGCGCCTCCTTCGTCTCCATGAACGGGCCGTCGGTGACGATCGGGCTGCCGTTGCCGGATGCGCGCAGGGTCGTGGCCGTCGTCGCCGACTCGAGCTCCTCACCGCTCAGTCGTCCGGTGCCGGCGGCGCGGGAGAAGGCGATGTGGCCTGCCTCCTTGGCCTGCGACTCCTCGGGGGTCTGGGCGTCCCACTCCTGCTCGCTGCCGTAGATGAGGACGAGGTACTTGGCCATGTCGGTCGCTCCTTGGTTCGTTTGTCTGCCGGGTTGTCCCGGCTACCCCTACGACGAACGGATCCCGTCGCCATCGACGGCTCCTGCTGGACGATCTCGCTGCGATCAGGACACGTCGCGCCGGTGGAACGTCAGCACGCCCACGACGGTGAGGGCCAGCCCGACCACCAGCAGGAAGATCCAGGAATGGGTGTACGAGAGCGACTGGGAGGCGAACGAGCAGGTGCTGCCCTCGCACCTCTCGGCGAAGTACGTGGTGCCCTTGCCGAGGAACGCCTCGACATTGGTGCCGACCGTCCAGGGCTTGAGCCGGCCCTGCAGGAACGCCTGCGCCGCGATGAGCTCGACCCCGACGGCATACGCGAGGAGCACCCCGACGACGCCGGCGGTGTAGCGCAGCACCAGCGCGAGAGCGGCCCCGCAGATCCCGGCCAGGACGGCGACCGCCCCGACGCGCAGGAGCAGCTGGGGGACCGAGTCGGTGGCCGTGGCGGGCTCGGGCAGCACGAGCTCCTCGCCCGGCCGGTTGACCACGGCGATCATCCGCGCACCGAGGTTGGTGAGCAGCGCGAAGACCACCGCCAGGGCGGCGCCGCCGAGGGCGACCGCGGCGAGCTTGGTCAACGCCACCCGGGTGCGCCGTGGCTGGAAGGTGAGCCAGTTGCCCATGGAGCCGGTGGTGAACTCGGCCCCGATGGCACTCGCGCCGAGCACGAAGGCGAGGAAGGCGACGAGGTAGGCGGCGGAGGTCGCGATGCCGGCCGTGATGACGTCGGCCACCGGTGGCACCAGGCCGAACTGCTCGAGCGTGGGCTCGGTGGGCCCGGCGATCGAGTCGCACCCGAAGTCGACGGACTGGTCGCCGGACCGTTGCCGTTCGGCCGCCTGGTCCTGACGGCACTGGGCCAGCATCTGGGGCAGCTGTTCCTTGAAGTCGGCCTGCTGGCGCTTCGTGTCCGCGACGAGCGCCTTGTAGTCGTCGAGCTGCTGGGCCAGGCGCTCCGGCGTGCTCGAGCTGTAGGCGTTGTAGACGGCGGCCCCGGTGAACAGCACGAGCGCCACGACGGCCACCTTGGTGAGGCGTCGCCACCAGAGGCGGCGCAGCTCGACACCCACGAGACCGGCGAACGACGTGCCGGACGGGCGCCGCTGCGTGCGCGGTCGCTCGTCCGAGGGGAGCAGGGTCTCGCTCACGCCGCACCACCTCCGGTCGTGCCGCTCGCAGTGGCGCCACCGGCCGCCCGGTCGGCCTCGCTCCCGAGACCCTGGTCCTCGGTCAGGGCGAGGAAGGCCGACTCGAGGTCGGGGCGAACCGGCACGAGCTCGCTGACGTAGAGGCCGTGACCGGCCAGGGACCGCGTGATGGCGGACGGGTCCTCGGCCCCGACGAGCAGCTCGTGCCCGTCGCGGGTGAGGGTGAAGCCCTCGGCCTGGAGGATCTGCGCGGCGCGCTCGGGGGAGGCCACACGGACGCGCACCTGCGCGTGGCCCTGTCCGCCGAGGATGTCGGCCACGCGTCCTTCGGCCAGAAGGGCGCCGTGGCCGATGATCGAGACGGTGTCGGCGACGTGCTCGACCTCGGCAAGGATGTGGGAGCTGACGAGAACGGTCTTGCCTCGAGCCCCGAGCGACTTCATGGTGTCTCGGACCTCGCGGATGCCGGCTGGGTCGAGGCCGTTGGTGGGCTCGTCGAAGATCAGGAGGTCGGGGTCCTTGAGAAGCGTCGCCGCGATCGCGAGGCGCTGCTTCATGCCGAGGGAGAAGCCGGCATACCGGTCGCGGCCTCGGTCACCCAGGTGGGTGGCCTCGAGCACCTCGTCGACCCGCTGCCGGGGACTGCCGATGGCGCCGGCGAGGAGACCGAGGTTCTGCCGGGCGGTGAAGCCGGGGAAGAACTTGGGGGACTCGACGATCGCGCCGACCCGGTCGATGACGTGGGGGAGTCGCCTCGGGACCGCCTCGCCGAAGAGCTCGGCCGTGCCGGAGTCTGCCCGAACCAAGCCGAGGAGCATCCGGATGGTCGTCGTCTTGCCCGACCCGTTGGGTCCGAGGAAGCCGTGCACCCCTCCGAGCGGCACCGCCATCGACAGGCCGGCGACGGCGACCCGGCGCGAGCCACGGGAAAGGTAGGTCTTGCGTAGGTTGACGGTGCGGACGGCGGCGTCCATCGATCCCCCTGGGTCGACCGGCTGGTGGTCGCCACCATAAGGGGTCGGTCAGGCGAGTGCGCGGCGGTTGGGATGCAGTGTCGGCAGGATGTCGGCGAGGTGCTTCTCGACGTGGGGGAGGACCTCGGTGACCGGGACGTCACGGCCGAGCTCGAACGACAAGGACGTGACGCCCGCGCCCACGATGCCGCAGGGGATGATGACCTCGCCCCACGACAGGTCGGGGTTGCAGTTGAAGGCGAAGCCGTGCATCGCGACCTGCCGGCTCACGCGGATGCCGATGGCCCCGATCTTGCGGCGCGGTCCGCGGTCGTCCTCGGCGATCCACGTGCCGCTCTCGCCCTGCACGCGCCCGGCCTCGACGCCGAAGTCGGCGCAGACCCGGATCATCATCTCCTCGAGGTGGCGCACGTAGCCGACGACGTCGATGGGCGCGGGGAGGCGCACGATGGGGTAGCCGGTGATCTGGCCCGGACCGTGCCAGGTGATCTTGCCGCCACGGTCGACGTCGATGACGGGGGTGCCGTCGTTGGGCCGTTCCTGGGGCTCGGTGCGCTTGCCCGCCGTGTAGACCGCGCGGTGCTCGAGCAGGTAGACGGTGTCGGGCTCCTCACCGGCGACGACCCTCGCGTGAGTGTCGCGCTGCACCTGCCAGGCCTGCTCGTAGTCGACGAAGTCGGGGTCGAGGCCGAGGTGCACGAGACGCATGCGGTCAGGGTACGCCGTGCGGCATACGATGCCGGAATGCCTCCAGTCGAGCCGGCCCCGTCCACCTCCCTGCGTGTCGGGCTCGTCGGCTACGGCATGGCCGGCCGACGCATCCACGCCCCCCTTCTGGCCCGCGCCGGGCTCACGGTCGCCGCCGTGTCGACGTCCGACGCGTCCCGTGCCGACCAGGTGCGGGCCGACCTGCCCGAGGCCGGCGTCGTGCCGGATCTCGAGGCGCTGCTCGGCATCGACGGCCTCGACTTCGTCGTGCTCGCGTCGCCGAGCGGGGTGCATGCCGAGCAGGCAGGGAGGGTCATCGAAGCAGGCCTGCCGCTCGTCGTCGACAAGCCGCTCGCAGTCGAGGCGAGCGCGGCCCTCGACGTCGTCGACCAGGCCGCCCACCACGGCGTGCCGCTCACCGTCTTCAACAACCGGCGCTTCGACCCGGAGCTCGCCGCCCTGCGCGCCGTCCGCGACGGCGAGCTCGTCGGTGAGATCTGGCGTGCCGAATACCGTTGGGACCGTTGGCGCCCCGTGGCCAGGCAGGTCTGGCGCGACCAGACCCGAGCGAGCGAGGGCGGCGGTGTGCTGCTCGACCTGCAGAGCCACCTCGTCGACCAGGCCGTGCTGCTCCACGGTGAGGTGGAGTCCGTCTACGCCGAGGTGGACTCGCGCACGACCGTGGCCGAGGACGACACCTTCCTCGCCTGCCGTCACACCTCGGGCGTCGTCAGCCACATCATGTCGAGCGCCGTCAACGGAGCCCCGGGCCCGCGCGCCCGGGTGAGCGGGTCCGCGGGCGCCTACGTCATAGGTCGCCAGTTCGACGAGGTGAGCTCGTTCACCGAGTTCGAGAACGACGGTGACCACGTGGGCTGGGTCGTCAGGGGCGACGAGCGCGAGCCCGGGCCGGTCGTGACCGGTGCCGACCAGGCCGACTTCTACCGGGCCGTCGCGGCGGCCCTTGCGGGCGCCGACCCCCAGGTGACCATGCCGGTCGACCCGCGTGACGCCGTCCACGTGCTCGCGGTCATCGACGCCGCCCGGATCAGCGCGCGCGACCGGCGCGTGGTCGACGTCGTCACGCCCGGGCAGACGCCCTGAGCGGCCCTGTGGATGGCGCGCCCGCGGGTCGCGCGAACGCTGGTTGCATGAGCGGGTGAACGAGAGCGCGTCGGAGGCGACCCCGAACCTGCACGGCGACATCGCTGACAGGCGTCACGTGCCGGGCGTCCATGATGTGCCGGACGCGCTGGACGTCCCTGACGTGCCGGGCCACCGCCTCGACGCGGTGGTCGGCGCAGGAGCGTCTGCTGTCGTCTGGTCCGGCGTCGACGCCACCGGCCGCCCGGTGGCGGTCAAGGTGCCGCACCGGGTCCGCGACGAGGTGGACGCCCACCAGGCGCTGGTCGAGCAACAGGTGCTGACGGCGGTGCACCACGAGCACCTCGTGCCACTGCGCTCCGTCGTGCCCCTTCCCGACGGGCGCGAGGCACTCGTGTTCGACCTCGTGCGCGGCGCCGTGCTGCGGGCGATGGTGGGCAGCCGGGGCCACCTGCGCCCCGGCGAGGTGGTCACCGTGCTCACGCCCATCTGCGAGGCGGTGGCCCACCTGCACTCGGCCGGCGGCATCCACGCCGACATCTCGCCCTCGAACATCACCCTCACCGGCGCCGGCCGACCCGTCCTGCTCGACCTCGGGGCGGCTCGCGTCGCCGGCCGCGAGCCGGGCGCCGTCCACGGCACCCCGGGCTTCGTGGCACCCGAGGTGCTGCTCGGCGACGCGCCGGGCGACGCAGCCGACGTGTACGCGCTCGGCGCCGTCGCGTGGTTCTGCCTGACCGGCAACGGTGCGCCCGACACGATGGCCAGGCTCGACCTCGAGACGGTCGTGAGCCACGTCGGTGCCGAGCTGGCAGAGGTCATCGCCCAGGCCATCGACCCCGAGCCAGAGCGTCGTCCGGGAGCCGCCGAACTCGCGCTCCGGTTCTACGAGGCGGCGCCCGCCGAGCCCGTCGAGGTCGTGGTGGGGGCCGACCAGGCCTCTGCCCTCACCCACCGGCTCCGCGCCGACGCCGAACGGGACGCTCCTGGCGAGGCGGTCGCCGTCGGCGCGCGCTGGCGCACGCGCCTCCTCGCCGCAGCGCTGGTGGCCGTTCCCGCGCTGGGCCTCGCCGGGTGGGCCCTCGCCGCCAGGCAGCCCGGGCCCACCCGGCCTGACGCGGTGGTCACGACGCCCCCGGCGGTGCAATCGACCTCGACGCCCTTGAGGCCCTCGAGCTCGCCGGCCACCGCTCCCGCAGCGCTGCGCACACCCGCCGCGCCCGCGACCAGCGTTGCCCCTCAAGCCGCCTCGCACCCGACGAGCAGCGCCCGAGGGCCAGCGGCGGGGTCGGCCTCGCGCTCCACCGACGAGCTCGTCCTCGACCCGACGAGTCCCGCGCAGCGGCCCGAGGACCTCCTCCAGGCGCTCAGCGACCGGCGGGGCGGCGCGCTGCTCAGCCTCGACGAGCGCGCACTGGCCGCCGTCCATGCGCCGCACTCCGCAAGCGCCACCAGCGACGCGGGGCTGTTGACGCGACTGCGCGACTCACGGGTGCGGTGGGAGGGGCTCCGCCTCGAGGTGGCCGAGGCGTCCTACGTCTCGGGGGACGAAGCCCACGCAGTGCTGCGCGCCCGAGTCGACTGGACGGCATACGTCGTCGTGTCGGGCGACGGTGCGCGCTCGCAACGGCCGGCCGACACCGGCCGCCTGCTCGACTTCAGCCTGGCCCGCGGACCTCAGGGCTGGCGGCTCACGGACATCACGACCGCACCAGCCACGTGACGGCCTCCGAGAGGTCGGGATGCTCGAAGGTGAAGCCGCTGGCGAGCAACGCTGCTGGTTGCAGGCGCTGGCTCGCGACGACGTAGTCGGCGAACTCGCCGATGACGGCCCGCAGCGCGAAGCGTGGGGCGGGGAGGATTGCAGGTCGTGACAGCGCCGCACCGATGGTCGCGGCGATCTCCTTCTGCCGAGCGGCTCCCGGCGCGGCGGCGTTGAAGGGCCCGACCAGCTCGGGACGGTCGATGAGGTGGGTCAGCGCGCGAACCTCGTCGTCGAGCGTGATCCAGGGCCACCACTCACGACCGGAGCCCATGGGACCCCCCAGGCCGAGCCGGCCGAGCAGCACGACCGGCTTGAACGCGCCGCCGTCCGGTGCCATGACGAGACCGGTGCGCACGTAGGCCACGGGGATGTCGGCATCGACGGCGGGCTGTGCCGCGTGCTCCCAGCGGGTCACGAGGTCTGCGAGGAAGTCCTGCCCGGGCGGGCTCTGCTCGGTGAGAACCTCATCGCCACGGTCTCCGTAGTAGCCCACCGCGGAGCCGTTGACGAGCCGGATCGACCGACCCGTGCGTTCACGGTGGGCCACGAGCGCGCGGGCGACGGTGCCGGTGGCGTCGGTGCGCGACTGTCCGATCGCTCGCTTGTGCTCGTCGTTCCAGCGCCGGTCGCCGATGCCGACGCCGGCGAGGTTGACCACGGCGTCGACGCCCTCGAGAGAGGCCTCGTCGAGACGGCCGTTCGGGGGGTCCCACTCGACCTCGCCGGGCCCGTTCGGCGGACGTCGCATCAGGCGCAGCACCTCGTCGCCCCGCGCCTCGAGATGACGGCGAAGCGCGCCGCCGATCAGCCCGGAAGATCCGGTGACGGCGACGCGCCTCGTCATGGCGTGCTCCTCATTGGGATGGGGCCTCAGGCCTCGAAGCGGCCCTCTTCCAGCCGTGTCTTCATCGTGCCGAGGAAGCGGGCGGCGTCGGCACCGTCGACGATGCGGTGGTCGTAGGACAGGGCGAGGTACATCATCGAACGGATCGCGATCGTCTCGCCGCCGTCGGCGTCGGTGACGACCACGGGTCGCTTGACGATCGCGCCGGTGCCGAGGATCGCGACCTGCGGCTGGTTGATGATCGGCGTGTCGAACAGGGCACCGCGGCTGCCCGTGTTGGTGATGGTGAAGGTGCCACCAGCGAGGTCGTCGGGCGTGATCTTGTTGCTGCGCGTGCGAGCGGCCACGTCGGCGATGGCCCGGGCGAGCCCGGCGATGTTGAGGTCTCCGGCGTTCTTGACGACGGGGACGATAAGGCCCTTCTCCGTGTCGACGGCGATCGAGAGGTTCTCGGTGCCGTGGTAGACGATCTCTTCGCCGTCGATGCTCGCGTTGACCATCGGGTGCGCCTTGAGCGCCTCGGTGGCGGCCAGGGCCAGGAACGGCAGGAAGCTGAGCTTCGTACCCTCGCGGGCCTCGAAGTCGTTCTTGACCTTGGCCCGTAGACGGGCGACCTTCGTGAGGTCGACCTCGACCACGGTGGTCAGCTGCGCCGACACCTGGAGCGACTCGACCATGCGGGTCGCGATGACCTTGCGCAGCCGGCTCATCTTCTCGCGGGTGCCTCGCTTGGGCGAGACCTGCGACGCAGCGGCCGCCGGAGCGCTCGGCGCGGCCGACGGAGCGGCAGCCGGGGCCGCGGCGGGGGCGGGCTCGGCCGGGGCCTTGGCGGCCTTGGCGGCCTTGGCGGCCTCGGCGGCGTCGAGCACGTCCTGCTTGCGGATGCGTCCGCCCACACCGGTGCCCGTGATGGAGCCGAGGTCGACACCGTGCTGGGAGGCGAGCTTGCGCACCAGGGGAGTGACGTATGCGGCCGCGTCGTCACGGGAGGAGGTCGCGGCGGGTGCGTCCGTCTCGGGCGACTGCTGCGCCGCCGGGCGCGCTGCGTCCGCGGGCAGACCGGCTGCCTGCTGCTCGCCCGACTCGGCTGCTGCCTGAGCAGGTGCCTGGGCGGCCGGCGACGGGGCGGCGGCCTGCTGCGCGGCTGCCGAGTCGGCCGGCGCCGACGCTGCCTGCTGGGGGGCTTCCTGCTGGGGGGCCTCCTGCTGGGGGGCCTTCTGCTGGGGGGCCTTCTGCTGGGGGGCCTTCTGCTGGGGGGCCTCCTGCTCCGGAGCCTCCTGAGCGGGAGCAGAACCCTGGGCCCCGCCGATGACGGCCAGGTCCGCGCCGACCGGCACGGTGTCGTCCTCCTGGACGAGGATCTTGGTCAGGGTGCCGGCGACGGGAGAGGGGATCTCGGTGTCGACCTTGTCGGTCGAGACCTCGAGCAGCGGCTCGTCGACGGCGACCTCGTCGCCCTCGGCCTTGAGCCACCGGGTGACGGTTCCCTCGGTGACCGACTCGCCCAGGGCGGGCATCGTCACCGTCTGGCCCTCGCCGCCCTCGGACGACGACGCGCCCGCCTGCGGCTGCTCCGCCTGGGCCGCCTCGGGCTCGCTCGTGGCGGCCTGGGGCTCCTGCTCGGTGCTGGGCGCCTCGGGAGCGCTCGGAGCAGGTGCTGCCTCGGGCTCGGGAGCCGACTCGGCCGCTGGCGCGTCGCCCCCGCCGGAGGGGGCTGCGCCGTCGCCGATGACCGCGAGGTCGGCGCCCACGGGGACGGTGTCGTCCTCCTGGGCCAGGATCTCCTGCAGCGTGCCCGCCACGGGGGACGGGATCTCGGTGTCGACTTTGTCGGTCGAGACCTCGAGCAGCGGCTCGTCGATCTCCACCTGGTCACCGACGTTCTTCAGCCAGCGGGTGACGGTCCCCTCGGTGACGGACTCACCCAGGGCCGGCATGGTCACGCGTTCTGACATGACGTGTTTTCTCCTCTTCCCAGTGTCTGGCTCAAGCGTGTGCGTGCAGGGGCTTCCCCGCCAAGGCCAAGTGTGCCTCGCCGAGCGCCTCGTTCTGTGTGGGGTGCGCGTGGATGAGACCGGCGACGTCCTCGGGGTGCGCTTCCCAGTTCACGATGAGCTGTGCCTCGCCGATCTGCTCGCCCATGCGGGCGCCGATCATGTGGACCCCGACCACGGGGCCGTCGACCTGGCGGACCAGCTTGACGAAGCCCTGCGTGCCGAGGATCTGCGACTTGCCGTTGCCGCCGAGGTTGTACTCGTAGGTCGAGACGTCGCCGTGCTTCTCGCGCGCCTGGGCCTCGGTGAGGCCGACGCTGGCGATCTCGGGGTCGCAGTAGGTGACCCGGGGGATGCCCGACTCCTCGATGACGGCGGGTGCGAGTCCCGCGATCTCCTCGGCGACGAAGATGCCCTGGGCGAAGCCCCGGTGGGCGAGCTGGAGCCCGGGGACGATGTCGCCGACGGCATACACGCCCGCGACGCTGGTGCGGAGGCGCTCGTCGGTGGGCACGAACCCGCGGTCGACGCTCACGCCGGCGGCCTCGTAGCCGAGGCCTTCGGTGACCGGGCCTCGGCCGACGGCCACGAGGAGCAGGTCTGCGTCGAGGGTCTCGCCCGACTCGAGCGACACGGTGACGACGTCGCCCTGCTGGGTCGCGCCGGCGAAGCGGACTCCGGTCTTGAAGGCGATCTTGCGCTTGCGGAAGGAGCGCTCGAGCTGCTTGCTGATGGTTTCGTCCTCAGCCGCCACGAGCCGCGGCAGCGCCTCGACGATCGTCACCTCGGAGCCGAAGCTCTTGAAGACAGAGGCGAACTCGACGCCGATGACCCCGCCGCCGAGCACGACCACCCGCGCCGGAACGTGGTCGATCGAGAGCGCCTGCTCGCTCGTCATGATGCGGCCGCCGATCTCGAGACCGGGCAGCGACTTCGCGTAGCTGCCGGTGGCGAGCACGACGTTGCGGCCGGTGACGCGTCGGTCGCCGACGACGACGGTGTGGGGCCCGTCGAGGACACCGGCGCCCTCGACGTACTCGATCTTGGCGGCCTTCACGAGCCCCTGCAGACCCTTGTGGAGTCGGGTGACGACACCGTTTTTGTATGCGTTCACGCCGGACATGTCGACGGACTCGAAGGTCGTCTTGACGCCGAAGGAGGCGCCCTCACGAGCGACATCGGCGACCTCTGCGGCGTGCAGCAGGGCCTTGGTGGGGATGCACCCCTGGTGCAGGCACGTGCCGCCCAACCGGCCCTTCTCGACGAGGGCCACCGAGAGGCCCAGCTCTGCCGACCGGAGGGCACAGGCGTAGCCGCCCGACCCCCCACCGAGGATGACGACGTCGTAGTCGCCTGCGGCATCAGCCGACATGCATGGGCTCCTTCTGGTGGATCGCCGGTTCCGACCGTCGTGCAGCGGAGTCCGGGACGTGCGAATGGACGTACGGGTGGGCGTGCACACAGCATCTTGTCATTGATCGTCTGGGACGTCACAGGCAGGTCACGCCTCGCGGCGAGGTCTGCTCGAAGGCACCGTCGGACCACGTACAGTGCGGCCATGGGCTGGTTCTCGCGACGCGGCAGCCGCAAGGGCGACGGCCGTCAGGGCCGGTCCGACGGTCCGCAGATGGCGATCGACCGCAAGGCGGTAGAGGCGCACCTGCGCGCCTTCGTCGAGTCCAAGCGCGGCGTGGAGGCGTACGTCGAGCCCGCCACCAGCGTCACCACGACGACCATCGTCCTCATCGCCTGGGACGGCGAATGGACCCGCCGCGCGGTCGGGTCGGCGAAGGACGGCTTCGAGATCAGCCAGAAGCTGGGAGTCCCCGTCTACGACGTCAACAAGACCGGCTACCCCAACCGCATGCGCGAGTGGAGCAAGCGTCGCCGGCAGGGCGACGCGTGACCTAAAGGGGTGGACCCGTCCGCCTCTGCCTGACAGGGTGAAAAGAGTTCAGTCCGTGCCGGATCCGGCGCACAGCACACAGGAGGTCCACCGATGTCCCAGCAGGACGGCTCAGAGAGCGGCCCGAGCGAAGAGATGAAGGCCAAGTTCCGTGCGGCGCTCGACAAGAAGCACGCGCACGGCGGCAAGGACGTCTCCGACGACAACGACCGCTCGAAGGTGCACGGCGCGCACGGGCCCGCCAAGGCGCAGCAGATGTTCCGCCGCAAGTCGGGCGGCTGAGAGCCCGCTCCTCAACCGTCGAGAGGCCACGATGTGTCGCCTCACCGGTGTCGAAAGGCCAGGACGCGCCGCGCGTCCTGGCCTTTCGACTGTCACGAGAGGGCCACGAGTGGCCTCTCGACGGTTGAGGTGGCTGTCAGAGGTAGGACTCGGCGACACCGACCAGGGTGCGCACGCCGAAGCCGGTGCCGCCCTTGGGCCAGTAGCCGGCGGGGGCCTTGTCGTTGAAGGCCGGACCGGCGATGTCGAGGTGGCTCCACGGGATGCCCTCGCCGACGAACTCCTGCAGGAAGAGGCCGGCCGTGAGCATGCCCCCCTCGGGGCCGCCCTTGTGGGCGAGGTCGGCGTTGATCGACTCCAGGCCGGGGCGCAGCTCGACCGGGAGCGGCATCGGCCACATGGCCTCGCCGACCGACTGTGCCGCGTCGAGCACGCGAGCGCGGAACGCGTCGTCGTTCGACATGACGGCTGCCGTGTTGGCCAGGGCGATGACCTGCGCGCCGGTCAGGGTGGCGACGTCGACGATCGCGTCGGGCATGGTCTCGGAGGCCAGCGCGATGCAGTCGCCGAGCACCATGCGACCCTCGGCGTCGGTGTTGAGCACCTCGACGGTCTTGCCGCCCCGCATCGTCACGACGTCGCTCGGGCGCTGGGCCGTCGAGCTCGGCATGTTCTCGGCGAGACCGAGGTAGCCGGTGACGGCAATCGGCAGGCCGAGCTCGGCGATGGCCAGGACGGCCCCGGCGACGGCTGCGGCACCGGCCATGTCGCACTTCATGGTGAGCATGCCGTTGGCCGGCTTGATGCACAGGCCGCCGGAGTCGAACGTGATGCCCTTGCCCACGAAGGCGATCGACGCCTTCGGGCGGCTGGGGGAGTAGCTCAGGACGGCGATGCGCGGCTCGTTCGCCGAACCCTGACCGACGCCGACCGTGCCGCCGAAGCCGCCGGCGCGCAGGGCCTTCATGTCGTAGGACTTCAGCTTCACCTTGGTGCCCTTGATGCGCTCGGCCAGCGAGTCGACGAACGTCTCGGGGTAGAGCAGGTTGGGCGGCAGGTTCACCAGGTCGCGGGTGTAGGCGACGGCGTCACCCAGCGCCGCGGCCCGCTTGACGGCCCTGCGCGAGGCCGCGTCGGCGGGACCGACGAGCGCAACGACGCCGACGGCGTCGGTGCTGGTCGTGCCCGCCTTCGAGACGGCATACGCGCCGAGGGCAGCCCCCTCGGCGACGGCAGAGACGAGCTCGACCGACGTGCCCGGCACGACGACCGCGACCTTCTTCTTCTTGCCCAGGCCGCGGACGGCGCAGCCGAGGCCCTTGCGCACCTCCTCGAGAGCCGCGGGCGCGGACGACAGGGCGCCGACCCCGGCGAGGACCACGATCTTGGCCGTCACCTCGGGCACCGCGGCGAGGGTCGTGACCTCGCCGACCTTGCCGGCGAGCCCGAGGTCGGCGACGACCGACTTGAGGTGAGAGACCGTCTTGCGCGGCAGCCCGTGCCCGGGAGCCAGGCCGGCGCCGCTCTCGCCCGGCACGATCGCGACGACGAGCGCGTCACAGGGCGTGTCGGCGGCCGAGCGGTTCGAGATGGTCAGGTTGGCCACGAGGACTCCTTTGTCGGGTGTGCGTCCGGACGGCGATGAGGGCGCGCCCTCAGGATGCGTCGGGGTGCGCGTGCGCCCGAGGTCGGGCGCACCATGCTGCCGCTGGTGGCGGCGTTCGATGATAACGAGCGGGAGCGGCACTCTCGGCGAGCGGTAGGTTGGCGCCCATGACGACAGCGACGTCGGGGACCACCTCCCCGCTGACCTCACCCCTGCACGACCGCCACGTCGCCCTCGGCGCGAAGATGGCCGACTTCGGTGGCTGGGACATGCCGATCGAGTACCCCGGTGGGGGCGTCGTCGCGGAGCACACGGCGGTGCGTGAGCGAGTGGGCGTCTTCGACGTGAGCCACCTCGGCAAGGCATCGGTGGTGGGCCCCGGTGCGGCCGACTTCGTCAACTCCTGCCTCACCAACGACCTGCGGCGCATCCAGCCGGGCTCGGCGCAGTACACCCTCTGTTGCGACGAGTCGGGCGGCGTGGTCGACGACCTCATCGTCTACCTCAAGTCCGACGACGACGTCTTCCTCATCCCCAACGCCGCCAACACTGCCGAGGTCGTGCGACGCCTCGAGGCGGCGGCGCCCGAGGGGATCACCGTGACCAACCTGCACCGGGACTACGGCGTCATCGCGGTCCAGGGAACCGACAGCGACGAGGTCCTCGGCTCGCTGGGGCTGCCGACGGGCCACGACTACATGTCGTTCGTCGAGGCCGACTGGCAGGGTCACCCGGTCATCGTGTGCCGCACCGGCTACACCGGCGAGCGTGGCTACGAGCTCGTGCCGCGCTGGGACGACGCCCCCGCCCTCTGGGACGCGCTCGTCGCGGCCATCGAGCCGTTCGAGGGCAAGCCGTGCGGTCTGGGCTCACGTGACACGCTGCGCACCGAGATGGGCTATCCCCTTCACGGACAAGACCTTTCGCTCGACATCTCACCGGTCCAGGCCCGTGCAGGATGGGCCGTCGGCTGGAAGAAGGACGCCTTCTGGGGCAAGGAGGCTCTCGAGGCGGAGAAGGCCAACCCCACCCGTCTCATGCGCGGGTTGCTCGTGACGGGGCGCGGCATCCCGCGGGCGCACTGCGCGGTGTCGCGCGACGGAGACAGCGTCGGCGAGGTCACCTCGGGCACCTTCTCGCCGACCCTCAAGCAGGGAATTGCCCTGGCGCTGCTGCACCCTGACGTCGCCGACGGTGAGACCGTCTCGATCGACGTGCGCGGTCGCGCGCTCGAGGCGACGGTCGTCAAGCCGCCGTTCGTCCAGGTGCAGGTCCGCGAGGGCTGACGCCGGGCGCCGAGGCCGTATGCCGGGTGGGCGCGGCCGCGCCCACCCGTGACCTCTCCATGTGGATGAGGCGGACACTCGTGATCTCCCGACGGTCGGTCGGGCTCGCTGCGTGTCGCCCAGTCCGTCAGGCCAGGCGGCTGACGACCACCGAGGCGGCGACGAGGGCAGCGCCCAGCGAGATCTCGATCCCCGCGCCGATGACGTCGCCGGTCACGCCTCCCAGCCGCCGCACGGCGTGCCGACGGACGACGACTGCGCAACCGACGGCGACCGACACGACGACCGCATGAGCTCCCGCGACGGCATACGGCGACTGGGCGGTGGCGTGCCCGACCAGCGCACCGGCACCGACGGCGATGACACCGGCGACGCCGACCAGGACTGCCAGGGCGCGCCGGGAGACGGTGCCGGCCACGCCCTGTCCCAGTCCCTCAGGCCGAGCGGCTGGTATGCCGTGTCGGGCACACAACGCGCACGCGAGCCTGCTGGCGACCAGGGCTGTGACTGCCAGCGAGGACCCGACGCCCGTGCTGAAGAGCGCTGCGAGACAGGCAGCGTGGAGAAGCAGCGTGAGCACCAGGGCAGCAGCGCCGGCCGGCCCGGTGTCGCCTCGACGCATGACCTCGAGCGAGCGCGCAGAGTCGTGGCCGGAGGTCAGGCCGTCCGCGAGGTCGGCGAGGCCGTCGAGGTGCAGGGCTCGTGAGATCAGGGCGGTCACCACGAGCGCGAGGGCTGCCGCGACTGCGGCCGGCAGCACCGAGACGCCTGCCAGCAGCCCGAGACCGGCCCAGACGAGTGCGGCGGGAAGAGCCGTGAGCGGTGCGAGCAGCATCGCCCCACCAAGTGCTCGCCCGTCGACTCGCCGCGGCGGCCCGATGCGGAGGGCGGTGAAGGTGCCGAGCGCGAGCCGCCAGGCATCACGCATCGAGCGTCCTCGAGCGTGGCTGCGTCGGCACCACCGGTGCGTCCGACAGGTCGACCACGCGACCGGCCACCACGAGGTGGACGCCCGCCGCCACGGACGCGACCTGCGCGTTCAGGCGCCCGAGCTCGTCCTGGAAGAAGCGCCCGGAGGCGGTCGTCGCGACGAGCGACCAGCCGACCTCGTTGGTGACGACGACGACCGGAACAGTGGTGGCGCAGAGTGACTCGACGAGGCGGTCACCGGCAGCGCGGACGACCTCGGCCGCAGCCTCGAGGTCGTCCCACCCGGCTTCGTCGACGAGGGCCGTCAGCCAGGTGCCGAGGCAGTCGACGAGCAGGGGCCCTGCGGTGGCCGCGATCGTGGCCGCGACGTCTGCGGTCTCGACGGTGCGCCACGAGTCCGGCCTGCGCGACTGGTGGTCTGCCACCCGACGGCTCCACTCGGGGTCGTCAGGCGTCGCGCGGCGGCCGGCCGCGACGTAGGTGACCGACTCGGACAGCCACAGCAGGTCCTCGGCGTGGCGGCTCTTCCCGCTGCGCACGGGTCCGGTGACCAGGGTCGTGGTGACGGCCCGACGCGGCGGCACGGTGGTCATCGCGGCCCTCCGGCGTCCTGCAAGGGCTTCTCGACTGTGGGTGCGAAGACGACGGGCACCCCGAACGCGGCACGTCGGGCGCCCCGACGGAAGACGCGGAGCAGGGCTGGACCGGCCAGCAGCACGAGCACGGCGTTGAGCACTCCGCGCGGAAGGTCCCAACCGAGGGAGGTGGTCACGTAGAAGAGCGCGTAGTGACCGATGTTGTCGGCGAGCGAGGCGCCGGGCACGAAGCCCATCCCGGTCGGCGCGCTCGTGCCGAGGAAGGGCCAGAACCAGAGGTTCATGAAGACGCCGTAGACCAGCCCGGTCACGAGGGCGTATGCCGCCACGACCCAGCGCTCGGCGCGCCCGCCCGCGCGCACCGGCAGCAGCCCCGCCCCGAGCCCGATGCCGCCCGCGCAGATCATCTGGAACGGCAGCCAGGGCCCCACACCGCCGGTCAGCAGGGCGCCGGTCGTCACGGCCAGCGCGCCGGACACGAAGCCGACCCCGGGACCGAGCACGCACCCCGCGACGATCACGATGAAGAACATCGGCTCGAGGCCGGCCGTCCCGGCGCTGAGCAGACGCAGCGCGCCACCGGCGGCGGCCGCCACGCCGAGCACGGCGATGGTCTTCGCGTCGAGGCGTCCGGCGGTGACCTCGGCGAGGCACACGACGGCGAGCAGGGCCAGCAGCAGCGCGAACAGCCACGGCGCGTCGTTGCCGTGGTCGCGGGCGAAGTCGCCCGTGACGAAGAAGGGCCAGGTGAACGCGACCAGCCCGACGACCCCGACCACCGCGACTGCCGCGACGGCCGGCCAGCGCAGCGGGATGACGCGACGGGTGGTCATGCGATCTTCTCCAGGGCGCCCGCGACCTCTGCGACGGTGAGCCAGGTCTGGGGGAGCAGCACCTTGGTCACCTGGGGGGCGAAGGCCGGCGAGGACGAGAGCACCTCTCGGGCGGATCCGTCGGTGACGACCTCGCCGTCGGCCAGGATGACGACGCGGTCGGCGATCTCCGCAGCCAGCTCCACGTCGTGGGTGGCGAGCACGACGGTGGTGCCGCCCGCGGCTAGCCCTGTCAGCACCTCACCGAGCCGCCGCTTCGCGCCGTAGTCGAGCCCGCGGGTGGGCTCGTCGAGCAGCAGCACCTCGGGGGAGCCGGACAGGATCACCGCGAGGGCGAGCTCGAGACGCTGTCCCTCCGACAGGTCACGAGGGTGCGTGGTGGGGTCCATGCCTCCGGAGATGCGGTCCAGGAGCGCCCGGCAGGTGCCGGCCGCTGCGCCGAAGTCGGCGTCCGCCGCGGCGCACTCGCTCGCCACCGTGTCGGCGTAGAGAAGCAGCTCGGGCTGCTGCGGCACCAGCCCGACGGTGCGCACCCGGTCTCTGGGCGGCGTGGCATGGGGGTCCGTCGCCGCGGCCCCGACCCTGACGCGGCCGGCGGCGACCCGGTGCTGGGCGGCGACGGCGCCGAGCAGGGTCGACTTGCCGGCCCCGTTGCGGCCCATGAGCGTGGTGACCGAGCCTCGCGAGACGGTGAGGTCGATCGCGTCGAGCACCGTCCTGCCGCCGCGCACGACCCGCACCCCGTCGAGCACGACCGCGTCGTCGGGACCGATGACCCGAAGGTCTGACGTCGTGACGGGTGTGGAGCCTCCCAGCGCCTCACGCAGCGAGGCAGCCTTGCGACGGGCGTCCCGGATCGACAGCGGGGTGGGCGACCAGCCGACGAGCCGCGAGAGCCCGACGACGGGCGGGAAGATCTGCGAGCGGAGCATGGCCTCGGCGGGCTCGAGCAGTTCGGACACGTGGCCGTCGTCGACGAGCAGCACCCGGTCGGCGTGGTGCACCACCCGTTCGAGGCGGTGCTCGGCCAGCACGACGGTGACCCCGAGGTCATGGACGATGCGGTGCAGCGACGCGAGGACCTCTTCTGCCGCAACGGGATCCAGTGCTGAGGTGGGTTCGTCGAGCACGAGGACCCGCGGACCCGCAGCGAAAAGGGCTGCGATCGCCACCCGCTGCTGCTGGCCGCCCGAGAGCGCGCGCAAGGACCGCCCGCGCAGCGGCGTCAGCCCGAAGAGGTCGAGGGTCTCCTCGACGCGGCGGCGGATCGTCGTCGGGTCCAGACCCATCGTCTCCATGCCGTAGGCGACCTCGTCCTCGACGACGTCGGTGACGAACGTCGATGTCGGGTTCTGCTCGACCAGACCGACGACCGTGGCGAGGTCGCGAGGGCGGTGCTCGGCGGTGTCGAGGCCGTCGACGGTGACCCGGCCGGTCAGGGTGCCTCCGCTGAAATGCGGGACGAGGCCGTTGACGGTGCGCAGCAGCGTCGACTTGCCGCTGCCGGTGGGCCCGACGACGAGCACCAGCTCGCCCTCGGGGATCTCGAGCGTGACGTCGTGCAGGCTCGGGGACGCAGCGTCGGCGTACTGGACCGACACGTGGTCGAAGGTGATCACGGCACGGCCTCTCGCGGCGGTGGGGTCACCCAGGCGGGGATGGCGGCGACCAGCACGGCGACCACCGCGAGCAGGGGCAGGGCCGGCAGCTCGGCCTGCTGCGACGGCACGACGCCGTCCCAGCCCCGCACCGACCCGACGACGAGCACCGCCGCCGGCACCAGCCCGGATGCCACGGTCACGGTCTCGGTCCACGCCCAGCGGTCACGGCGGTGGCCCGAGCGCACGTCGCGCGAGGCGCCCACCACGAGGCTCGCCGTCGCGAGGGCCGCCCCCAGCACCAGCACCGGCAGGCCGAGCAGGCCACCGGCCGAGGCGTCGAGCAGCCCGTACAGCCCGGCAAGCACCCCGACCAGTCCGGCGAGCGCCAGACCGGTGGCCGTGCGGCGGCTGGTGGACGACGACCTGACGGCGCGCCCGTATCCGCGCGACTCCATCGACGCCGCAAGCCCCAGCGACCGCTCGAACGCCGTCTCGAGCACCGGCACGGCGAGCCGGGCCGTCTCGCGCAGGCCGCGGCCGTCGCGACCGCGAAGGGTGCGGGCGGCCCGGACGTCGCGCGCGTCGGTGAGCAGCTGCGGCGCGAACGTCAGGCCGACCACGACTGCGGTGCCGACGTCGTAGAGCGTGGCGGGCAGGTAGCGAAGGAGCCGGCGCGGGCTCGCCAGGGCGTTGGCGGCACCGAGGCACGCGAGGATCGCGGCGAGCCGGAGGGCGTCGTAGGCGGCATACAGCAGCGCCTCGAGCGTGACCGCGCCGCCCAGCCGGACGTTCGCCGCCCAGTCGGGGAGCGGGACACGGGGGAGGGTGACGACCACCGTGTCACCGACGATGCCGTTGCCGAGCACGGCGGTCATGACGAGGCGGAACGCGAGGATGACCGTGCCGATCACGAGGAAGGCGGGCAGCGGGTTCGGCGTGGCCGGGTCGTGACGTTCGCTGACGACGAGCACGCAGACGCCGATGACGAGCAGGAGCACGACCGGGTTGGTCGTGCGTGACGCTGCGGTCGCGAGGCCCAGCCCCCACAGCCACCAGGCTGCTGGGTGCTGGAGCCGAGCACGCTGCTGCGTCACGCCGGCGTCGCCTCCGCGGTCTCAGGCGTCCCGGCGGGCGCGGGAGCGCGAGCGGACGACGAGGTAGCCGATGAGTGCGAGCAGCACGATCACCGCGATGACGTATGCCGTCGTGTTCGTCCCCGAGCTCGCCGCGGCGGGTGCCCCGGCGACGTCGGAGCCGGTGCCCGCCGACGCCGGCGTCGACGCGGCTGCAGAAGGTGTCGCGGCGGGCGCTGCGATCGTCACGGGCTGGTCCGCGGCCTTCGCCTCCGGGGTGACGGTCTTGACGGGCGCGCCACACTCCGTCGCCGGGAAGCCCGCGACACCGCAGACGAGACCCTTCTCGGTGCGCACCTCGCCCGCGGCTGCGAGCACGACGGAGCTCGTCGCGTCCGTTGCCACGACGGCGCACAGCGCCCTGGGCTCGGGGGGCGTCGCGTTGTCGGACGAGTCGGCGGCCCGCCCGAAGTCGACGACGACCCCGACGCGCTTCTTGCCCGTCTCGGCGGGGGTCGTGGCACAGATCTGGTCGAAGGTCAGCACGGCCCGGGGGAAACGGGTCGAGGCCTCGTCGGCGACGGCGAAGCGCCAGCCGTCGACGCTGCCGTCCTTGGGCACGGTCTGGTCCGAGCCCTTCTGGGCGAAGGCCCAGGCACCGTTCGTGAGCTGGTAGAAGCCCCAGAACCGGAAGGCTGCGGCGTGAGCCGGGGCGACGGTCAGGGCCGCGAGGCCGGCCGCCACGAGGGCGGCGAGCACGACTCGCAACGGGGCACGACGGGCACGATGGACAGCGGACACGTTTCCTCCTCGCGGGTCGGACACCGTGTCGGGTTGGTGGCTGCTGCCGGCCCGGCGGGTGACTCCGGTCCGCATTCCACGACAGACTGACAAAGGAGCCGGTGGGACGCGGGTTTTCCGGCTGGTCGGCCCGGGCCGCGCAGCGGCAGGGGTCGGCATCACGGTTGCGGGTCAGCGCCGGAGTCGCACCGGCTTGCCCCATCGTCCTTCGGTTAGGCGAACCGTGGCACGGTGGCCCGCCACACGTCAAACACGGCGCCGTCTAGGGTGGCCGCATGAGCGCTGACTGGACCTGGCTGTTCCTCGACGCCCACGGCGAGCCGATGCAGGGGGAGGGGCTCACGACGAGCGGCTTCCCGACCCAGAGCGATGCCGAGAGCTATCTCGGCGAGTCGTGGCGAGAGCTGCTCGAGGGCGGTGTCGAGGCGGTCACGCTGCGCGAGGACGGCACCGTCGTCTACGGCCCGATGAGCCTGCGGGCGTCCGAGTGAGCCGACCGGCGACCGCGGCGCTGTCGGCCGGCCTCGAGCGCGACCTGCTCACCCGCGTCGTCACCGCCCAGCGGTCCTGGCGTGCGCCCGGCGTCAGCGTCGGCGTCGTGCGCGACGGAGCCCTCGTCTGGTCGGCCCACGTCGGGTCGGCGCGTCTCGGTGACACGCCGGCGCCGGCCGGTGACGACACCCAGTTCATGATCGGATCCGTCACGAAGACGTTCACGGCGCTGGCGGTCATGTCACTGCGTGACGAGGGCCGGCTGTCGCTCGACGACACCCTCGACGCGTACGTCCCCGGCAGCAGGCACGCACGGGTTCCCTTGCGGCAGATGCTCGCCCACGCCTCAGGCCTGCAGCGCGAGCCGGTCGGCAACATCTGGGAGACCCTCGAGGCGCCCGAGCGCGAGGCGTTCCTCGCGGGCGTCGAGGAGGCCGAGCAGGTGCTGCCCGCCCACCACGCCTTCCACTACTCCAACCTCGCGTACGGGCTGCTCGGCCAGGTCGTCGAGCGCGTCACCGGACAGGGCTGGGAGGCAGTCGTGCGCGAGCGGGTGCTCGACCCGCTCGGCATGACGCGCACGGGCCTGGCGCCGGCCGGCGACCGCGCCCTCGGCTACCAGGTCGACCCGTATGCCGGCACCGCCCGCGAGGAGCCGCTCTTCATCCTCAACGCCACGGCGCCGCTCGGAGGTCTCTGGTCCACCGTGGCCGACATGGCCCGCTACGCCGCCTACGTCGCGACGCCCGACGACCGGGTGGTCAGGCCCGAGACGATCGACGAGATGTGCCGGCCGATCATCATGACCGACGTCGACGGCTGGAGCGGCGCCTACGGCCTCGGTTTCGGCATGGGCCGGCGCGGCGACCGGGTCTTCGTCGGGCACGGGGGAGCGATGCCCGGCTTCCTCACCGGGCTGCGGGTGCGCCGCAAGGAGGGCATCGGGGCCGTCGTCTTCGCCAACGCAACGTCGGGAGCCCTGACCCTGGCCCTCGCGACCGACCTGGTCGAGGCCGTCGTCGACGCCGAGCCGCCGCTGCAGGACGCCTGGGTCCCCGAGGCCGACCAGCCCGCGCTCACCGAGCTGCTCGGGCTCTGGTGGTCCGAGGGCTCGCCGCTCACCTTCTTCGTGCGCGGTGGCCAGCTGTGGTCACGGCTGGGCGACGACGACCCCCTGGCGGAGACGAGGTATGCCGCAGAGGGGCCCGACCGCTACCGCGCCGTCGAGGGCCGCGAGCGCGGCGAGGTGCTCGACGTCGTCCGGGACGGTGACGGCTCGGTCCAGAAGCTCTACTTCGCCACGTATGCCGTCACGCGAGAGCCCCTCGCGTTCGCCGACCTGATGAGCTGACCGCTCACTGGCCGCCCCGCAGGGGGAGCTGCGGCGGCTGCGGGGGTGGCTCAGGCCGGGGGGTTGCCGCGGTCGATCTGCGGCTTGGGCATCCGCGTGCGGCGCATCTGGAAGGCGCGCATGATGGCGTACCACGCGTCGCCCTTCTCGGCCTGGCCGAACTTGTCCTCGACCTTGCGGCGGGTGCGGCGCCACATCAGCAGTGCGTCGCCGATGGCCACGAGGATCAGGCCGTAGACCAGCACGAAGACGAGCAGCAGCGCCCAGTTCGTGCGGACGAAGCTCAGCAGCAGCACGATGAGCATGATCGGCAGCATGAACTCGCCGATGTTCCAGCGGGAGTCGACGGAGTCGCGGATGAAGCGCCGGCGTGGACCCTTGTCGCGGGCCGGGAGGTACTTCTCGTCGCCGACGAGCATGCCGGCCCGCTGCTTGGCCATCGCCTCGCGTCGCGCGGTCTTGTCCTGCTTCGTGGCCGCCTTGCGGTCGGTGACGATGAGCGGACGCTTGTTGAGGGCCTCCTGCTCGCGCCGCTTCGGCGTGGGCCGGTTCTTGGCGCCGGGCCGGGCCGGGTCGGTCTCGACCTGGGTGGCGAGCTCGTCGTTGAGGGTCTTCTTGCGTCCGAACACGGAGCCACTCTAAGCCGAACCGCGCGGTAGCCCCGCATCGCGCCCAGGTGGCGAGGACGGTGTGGTGACGGAGGGCGTACCAGCTCGGCCCGGCACCCGGGTCGCGTCTCCCTCTGCTCCACGGCGCCGTTGGCGTCCCGCCGGGTGGTCGGTGCTGATCGCGAGCCGGGCGTGCCCGACCCGCGGCACGGGGGCCTCAGGACCCGCCGGGGCGAGGCTGCCTCAGCGGGACGAAGCGGTAGCGACCGTGCCCGCTCGTCGACACGTCGCCGCCGGCGCGCACGACGAGGGTCATGGTGCCGGCGACGGGGATGACGAGACGCCCCGGGTCGGCGAGCTGCCCGACCAGTGACGGTGGCAGCTCGTCGGCCTCGGCGGAGACGAGGATGCGGTCCCACGGCGCGTGCTCGGGGTCACCGAGCACACCCGGCAGGGACTCGCGCACGCTGGCCCACGGCATACCCACGGCTGCGACGTTCTCGGCCCCCCATCGGGCGAGGTCGGGCTCCAGTTCCACGCCGACGACGGCGCCCTCCGGACCGGTCAGGTGGGCGAGCAACGCCGTCGTCCAGCCTGAGCCGGAGCCGACGTCGAGGACCCGCTGGCCCGGGCGCACGTCGAGGAGGCGGAGCATGTCGGCGACGGTGCGCGGCTGCGAGTTGGTCTGCCCGTGACCGATGAGGATCGGGCCGTCGTGGTCGGCCCGTGACCGTGCCCTGCGGGGCAGGAACCCCTCGCGCCGCACCGCCTCGAAGGCGGCGGCGACGGGATCCACGGCGTCCATGCTCCGAGCCAAGCACGACAGGGCGGCCCAGTCAGCCCCTGCGGCGGGCGACGACGTGCACGAGGCTGCCCAGGGCGCGGTAGGGGTCGGTCGACCCCAGCCGCTCCTCGACGTCGAGGAGGACGGCGAGGTGGTCGCCCTCGGGGGCCGGCTCGTCGACCGGCACGTTGTCGCTCGCGACACGAATGCCGTACCAGGCGGTGAGCTCGAGCCCGGCCGCCTCGCAGTCAGCCGTCAGCGACGCCCTGGTGTCGGCGCGGGCGTCGACGCCGATCTCGTTGCGGTAGTCGGCGCTTCGGCCCTCTTCGACCGCGCGGCGCACCTCCTCGAGGACCGCGAGGGCAGCCGGCCAGTCGTGGCGGGCCGCTGGACGCCAGGCCATGGCGTCGCCGTTGCGGGCGACCAGCGAGACGATGCCTCCCGGAGCGACCCTTCGGGCGAGCGCCGCGACGGCAGGTCGGCTCTCGGGGAGGTACATCAGCACGCCGTGGCACATGACGACGTCGTATGCCGTCGGCTGCGTCACGCTGGCCAGCCCGGCCAGGTCGGACGCGAGGAGCGTCACGTGGTCGCGCTGGGAGTCGGTCAGGTTCCGAGCCGCCTCCTCGAACGCAGCCCTCATCCGGCCGTCGGGCTCGACGGCCGTCACGGCGTGCCCGAGCCGCGCGAGGTGCAGCGCCTGGGTGCCCTGACCGGCGCCGACGTCGAGCACCCTCAGTGGACCGCGAGGCAGGTGCGCGGCCAGCTGCCGGGTGACCATCTCCTGACGGACGACGTTGCGGAGGTTGCCCAGCCGTTGGAGCCAGGGTCGCTGGCCGGCCAGGAACGTGTTGTCTGCCATCGGGTGAACGTACACACCACCACCCACGGCGGCCGGGCCCGCCTCGGTAGGGTCGCTCCGTGACCACCGACGCACTCACCCCCGACCAGATCCAGCAGCTCCGCGACCGCGTGGCGGGGCTGATGCCCCAGGTCCGCGCCGACCTCGAGGAGCTCGTGCGCATCCCGAGCGTCTCGGCTGCGTCGTTCGACCAGAGCAACGTCGCCCGCAGCGCCGACGCCGTGGCGGAGCTGCTGCGCCGCGAGGGCCTCGACGTCGAGGTCGTCGTCGAGGGCGGTCGTCCGGCCGTCATCGGCCACATCGCCGGGCCCGAGGGCGCCCCGACCGTCACCCTCTACGCCCACCACGACGTACAGCCTCCGGGCGACGAGACCGACTGGGACAGCGCCCCGTTCGAGCCGGAGGAGCGCGACGGCAGGCTCTACGGGCGCGGCGCGGCCGACGACAAGGCGGGGGTGATGGCGCACATCGCGGCCCTGAGGGCGCACTCGGGCGACCTGCCTGTCGGCGTGACGGTCTTCGTCGAGGGCGAGGAGGAGTCCGGCTCCCCGTCGCTTGGCACCATCCTGGAGAAGCACGGCGACCGGCTCGCGGCCGACGCGATCGTGATCGCCGACTCCGGCAACTGGGACATCGGCACACCGGCGCTGACGACGACGCTGCGCGGCGGCATCCGCGTCGTCGTCCGGGTGCAGACGCTCGACCACTCCGTGCACTCGGGCATGTTCGGCGGTGCCGCACCCGACGCGGTCACGGCCCTCGTGCGCCTGCTCTCGTCACTCCACGACGACGCGGGCAACGTGGCCGTCGCGGGCCTCGACGCGGGCGAGGCTGCCGACATCGCGTACGACGAGCAGCGCTTCCGCAGCGAGTCCGGCCTGCTCGACGGCGTCTCGCTCATCGGCTCAGGCTCGATCCTCTCGCGCCTGTGGAACAAGCCCTCGATCACGACCATCGGCATCGATGCGACGAGCATCGACAAGGCCTCGAACACCTTGTCCGCGAAGGCCGCCGCGAAGATCTCGGTGCGCCTGGCTCCGACGCAGGACCCGATGGCTGCGTTCGAGCGCGTGCGCGAGCACCTCGAGGCCAACGCCCCCTGGGGCGCCCGGGTGTCGATCGAGCTCGAGGAGCACGGCGCTGGTTTCGCGGCCGACGCCGACGGGCCCGTCTACGACCAGGCGAGGTCGTCGTTCGCCGACGCGTGGGGAACCGAGCCGGTCGACATGGGCGTCGGCGGGTCGATCCCGTTCATCTCCGACTTCTCTGCGCGCTTCCCGGAGGCCGCGATCATCGTCACGGGCGTCGAGGACCCCGACACGCGTGCCCACGGGGCCAACGAGTCCCTGCACCTCGGCGAGTTCGAGAAGGTCTGCGTGGCCGAGGCGGTCTTCCTCGCCCGTCTGGGGGCGTTGCCGCGCGGCTGACCCGCAGGTCGCCCGGCCGGCCCGCCTCGTCAGGAGGTGGGCTTGCTGGCGCCGCGGTAGCGCTGCTCGCGCAGCTCGAGGGCATACGCGTCGACGTCGGGCATCCCGAGCTCGCGGGCCGCGGCGACCTCGGCTTCGATGTCGTAGGGCACGCGGACGAAGTTGACCGAGAAGCTCTGCGGCACGAGGGAGTCGGTGACGCCCTCGAAGATGCAGTAGGGCGCGGTGGGCCCGTCGAGGTGGTTGCCGACGGCCCCGGCGTTGAAGAGCAGCAGCCCTTCGTCGGCCTCGAGGTAGGCGCCGTGGATGTCGCCGTAGCCGACGACGTCCGGGGTCGTGCCCTCCGGCCACGCGTCGGACGGGTGCCCCTGGAGGTCGGGGGCCCAGGGGCCGGTGAAGTCGGTGTTGGTGAACATGCCGCGGAACTCGTCCATCGTGTGCTCCCAGCGCACCCGCACGAACTCGCTCGTCTGCGACGCGTGGAACAGGCGGATGCGCTTGCCGCTCATGACGAGGTCGTACGCGTTGGGCAGCGACACGAGCCACTCGGCGTCCTCGTCGCTGAGCTCGTCGCGCGTCCACCGGCCGGCGACGAAGCGCGGCACGTCGCCGCGGGCCACGAAGCCCTCCCAGTCCCCGATGAGCGAGTCCCAGTTGCCGCGAACCGTGACCTCGCACGTGTCACGCGTCCGCTTGATCGCCTCGGCGCCGCGGGGACCCTTGCCGACCACGTCGCCGAGGTTGAGCACCCGGGTGATGCCGCGCGCCTCGATGTCGGCGAGGACGGCCTCGAGGGCGGTGACGTTGCCGTGGACGTCGGAGATGACGGCGATGCGGTCGAGCGGCAGCGCCACGGGTTCAGTCCTTGTGGGTCTTGCCGGGAAGGGCGAGCATCCGGTCGAGCGCGGCGCGGGCCTCGGCCGCGACGGTCGGGTCGACGCGGATCGGGTTGACCACCCGACCCTCGACGAGCGACTCGAGCGCCCACACCAGGTGCGGAAGGTCGATGCGGTTCATCGTGGAGCAGTAGCAGACGTTCTTCTCCAGGAAGGAGATCCGCTGGTTCGGGAACTGCGCGGCAAGGCGACGCACGAGGTTGAGCTCGGTGCCCACGACCCATGACGTCCCGTCGGGCGCCGCGGCGATCGTCTGGATGATCTTCTCGGTCGAGCCGACCTCGTCGGCGAGGTCGACGACCTCGTAGCGGCACTCGGGGTGGACGATCACCTTGACGTCGGGGATCTCGCGACGGGCTGCCTCGACGGCCTCGACGGAAAATCGGCCGTGCACGGAGCAGTGGCCGCGCCACAGGATCATCCGGGCGGCCTCGAGCTGCTCGCGCGTCAGGCCGCCGTTCGGGCGGTGCGGGTCCCAGACCACGCAGTCGTCGAGGGAGAGGCCGAGCTCGCGCACGGCCGTGTTGCGCCCGAGGTGCTGGTCGGGCAGGAAGAGGACCTTGCCAGTGCCGGTGCCAGTGCCGGTGCCGGTGCCCTCGAGCCCGACGCCGCCGACCTGCTCGAAGGCCCAGTCGAGAGCGGTGCGGGCGTTGGACGAGGTGCAGATCGTGCCGCCGTGCCGACCCGTGAAGGCCTTGATGGCCGCCGCGCTGTTCATGTAGGTGACGGGGATCGTCTGGTCGGCCACGCCGGCCGCCGCCAGCTGGTCCCAGCAGTCCTCGACCTGGGCGATCGCGGCCATGTCGGCCATCGAGCACCCGGCGGCGAGGTCGGGCAGGATCACCGTCTGCTCTTCGCTGGTGAGGATGTCGGCCGACTCGGCCATGAAGTGCACACCGCAGAAGACGATGTAGGGCGCGTCGGGCCGGGCCGCGGCGTCGCGGGCGAGCTTGAAGGAGTCGCCGGTGACGTCGGCGAACTCGATGACCTCGTCGCGCTGGTAGTGGTGCCCGAGCACGAAGACCTGGTCGCCCAGGGCTGCCTTCGCGGCCCGCGCCCGCGACACCAGGTCGGGGTCCGAGGGGGCCGGCAGGTCGCCGGGACACTCGACCCCACGCTCGGTGTGCAGGTCGGTGCCCTGCCCGAGCACGAGGAGGGGGAGCGGGGCCGGTGCCGTCGTCATGCCCAGATCGTATGCCGCCCGCTGAGGTGGCGCCGTCCCCGCCCGACGTACCTTCCGGCATACGCCCTTGACTTCAAGTCGGCTTGATGTCTGACGCTGTGGCCATCGACCTCACGAACCAAGGAGTCCACATGCCCACCGCTCTCATCTCGGGCGCCACTCGCGGCCTCGGCCGAGCGCTCGCCGATGCCCTGGCCGCTCGGGGCTGGGACCTCGTCGTCACCGCCCGGTCCGCGGCCGACGTGGCCGAGACCGTCGGATCCCTGCGCCGGCACGGGCATCGGGCCGTCGGGGTCGCCGGCGACGTCAGCGACGCCGGCCACCGCAGCGAGGTCGTCGACGTCGTCCGCGAGCTGGCCGGCCCGAACGGGCTCGACCTGCTCGTCAACAACGCCAGCGCGCTCGGCCCCGTCCCGCTGCGGCCGCTGCGCGAGCTGACGACCGACGACCTGGCTGGGGTGCTCGCCGTCAACGTCGTCGCGCCGCACGCGCTCCTGCGCGAGCTGCTGGCACTGGTCGTCAAGGCGTCCGGTGCGGTCGTCGACGTGTCCTCCGACGCGGGCGTCGAGCACTACGAGACGTGGGGCGCCTACGGCGCCTCCAAGGCCGCCCTCGACCACCTCACCCTGACGCTCGCGGCCGAGGAGCCGGGCATCAGGGCGTATGCCGTCGACCCCGGCGACATGCGCACGGCCATGCACCAGGCGGCGTTCAGCGGCGAGGACATCTCCGACCGGCCGATGCCGGACGACGTCGCGGTGCCGGCCCTGCTGGCGCTCCTCGACGCACGCCCCTTCAGCGGTCGCTACCGGGCGGCGGAGCTGATCGCTGCGGCGAGCACGGGGGTGGTCTCGTGAGGACGACGCTCGCGCACGTCCCGCACACGGTCTTCCGGAGCCCCGACGACCTCACGGCCGCCGCCCCTCCGGAGGCCAGGGGGCTGAGTCGGGACGGGGTGCGGTTGCTCGTCGCGACCGAGGCGACGGACGGGTCGACCTCCATCGAGCACACGACCTTCACGCACCTCGGGGACCACCTGCGCCCCGGCGACCTGCTCCTCGTCAACAACTCGGCAACAATCGCCGCAGAGGTCGACGGACGGATCGCCGGACGCGGTGCGGTGGTCGTGCACGTCGCGACCGAGCTCGACGACTGCACGTGGGTCGTCGAGCTGCGCACTGCGCCCGACGCCGCCCACCCGGTCCTCGACGCGGCCGAGGGCGACGTCGTCGAGCTCGGGGCGCGGCGGGAGCCCCGCGCCGGGGCGGCCGACGGACCCCGGCTCCGCCTCGTCGCGCCGTACCCGCGATCAGGGTCCTCGCCGACCGCCGGGGGCAACCGGCTATGGAGGGCTGTGGAGCTCGACGAGTGCACGCTGGCTCGGCACCTGGAGACGCACGGCCGGCCCGTCGCGTACGGCTACCTGCGCGAGCGCTTCCCGGTGGAGGCGTACCAGACGGTCTTCGCGACGGTGCCCGGCAGCGCCGAGATGGCGAGCGCGGCGAGGCCGTTCACGACGCGGCTCGCCACCGGGCTCGTGAGCGCCGGTGTGCTGGTCGCCCCGATCACCCTGCACACCGGGCTCTCGTCGCAGGAGGCGGGGGAGGCGCCCCAGCCCGAGCGCTTCGCGGTCTCCGGCTCCACGGCCGCACTCGTCAACCACGTGCGCGCCACCGGCGGCCGCGTGGTCGCGGTGGGCACGACGGCGACGCGCGCGATCGAGTCCGCGGCGGACGACGTCGGCGTGGTGCACGCAGCGGCGGGCTGGACGGACCTCGTCATCTCACCCGAGCGGCCGGCCCGGGTCGTCGACGGCCTCATCACCGGCTGGCACAACCCGGACGCCTCGCACCTTCTGCTCGTCGAGTCCGTGGCAGGCGAGGCCCTGACGCAGCTCGCCTACGACGAGGCCGTCGCGCACCGCTACGCCTGGCACGAGTTCGGCGACGCCGGCCTCTTCCTGCCTGACCGATCGAGAGAACGCTCCGTAACTGTTCAGGGCTGACCAAGCGTTCTCTCGATCAGAGGCGGCCCCAATCGAGAGAACGCTCCGTAGCCGTCCAGGGGTGACCAAGCGTTCTCTCGATCAGAGGGGGGCGCAATCGAGAGAACGCTCCGTAGCTGTCCAGGGTGACCAAGCGTTCTCTCGATCAGAGGCGGCCCCAATCGAGAGAACGCTCCGTAGGTGTTCGGCGGTGACTCAGCGTTCTCTCGATCAGAGGGGGGCGCAATCGAGAGAACGCTCCGTAGGTGTTCAGGGGTGACCAAGCGTTCTCTCGATCGGTGGGAGGATGCCGCTCGTGCACGTCATCATTGCCCCGGACTGCTACACCGGCACCCTCACGGCGCTCCAGGCAGCGGACGCGATGGCCGAGGGCTGGGCCCGCACCGCACCGAACGACCGGCTCACCCTCGTGCCCCTCTCCGACGGCGGCCCCGGCTTCGTCGACGTACTGGCCGAGAACCTCGACGGCGAGGTGCACGCCGTCGTCACGACCGACCCGCTCGGGCGCGAGGTCCCGGCCACGATCCTGCTGACCTCGGGCGCCGGGGGTCGCACGGCCTACATCGAGTCGGCCCAGGCGGCGGGGCTCCACCTGCTCGCGCCCGACGAGCGCGACCCCACGCGTACGTCGACGGTCGGGGTGGGCTCCCTCGTGCTCGCCGCGCTCGATGCCGGCGCGCGCCGCATCGTCATCGGGCTCGGCGGGTCGGGCACCAACGACGCCGGAGCCGGCCTGCTCGCGGCTCTGGGTGCGGGCCACGTCGCGCGTCTCGGCCGGGGCGGTCTGGCCCTCGAGGCTACGACCGCCGACGACCTTGCCGGGCTCGACGCCGCACGCGACCGGCTGCGGGGCGTCGACCTCGTCATCGCGAGCGACGTCGACTCACCCCTGCTCGGCCTGAAGGGGGCGAGCGCCGTCTTCGGTCCGCAGAAGGGTGCCACCGAGGAGGACGCCCAACGGCTCGAGAACGCGCTCGGCCACTTCGCCAGCGTCGTCGCACGCGTCCGGCCGCCGGCCAGGGACCTGCTGACCGGCGCCCTGCTCAAGCCCGAACGCGAGCCGGGCGCCGGCGCCGCCGGAGGGCTCGGCTACGCCCTCCACCTGCTCGGCGCCCGCCGCGTCTCCGGGGTCGAGGCGGTGCTCGACGCCGTCGGATTCGCCGACCTCGTCGCCGGTGCCGACCTCGTGGTCACGGGGGAGGGCAGCTTCGACTGGCAGTCCCTGCGCGGCAAGGTCGTCGTGGGGGTCGCCGAGGCGGCAGCACGCGTCGGTGTCCCCGTCATCGCGGTTCCCGGCCAGACCCTGGTGGGGCGCCGCGAGGCCATGGCTGCTGGGCTGTCTGGCGTATATCCGGTGGCGGAGCGTCACGACCAGGTCGCCGCCGCCCTCGCCGAGCCGGCCGAACGCCTCGCCGACCGTGCGGCCCGCGTGGCTCGCACCTGGTCACCGTCCACATCCTGAACGCCCGGACCCCCCGACGCCGGGGACGATGCACGGATCGTCGGTGGGCCGACGTATCCTGTGGGGAGTCGGGAACACATCCGATACGGCGTGGGTTGTCACTCCTGACCCATGCTCCACGACGTGAAGGACCAACACATGAGTGTCGAGACGAACGCATCTCCCGCCGAGGTTCAGACCGAGGCTCCCGCCCACGGTGTCGTCCTGACGGACGTCGCGGCCACGAAGGTGAAGAACCTGCTCGAGCAGGAGGGGCGCGACGACCTCCGCCTG
This sequence comes from Terrabacter sp. 2RAF25, assembly GCF_052115265.1. Classification (NCBI taxonomy): domain Bacteria; kingdom Bacillati; phylum Actinomycetota; class Actinomycetes; order Micrococcales; family Intrasporangiaceae; genus Terrabacter; species Terrabacter sp. 2RAF25. The sequence goes on along the minus strand of NZ_JBFRGJ010000005.1, from coordinate 167,515 downwards.
CGCGTGGGTGTCCAGCCGGGCGGTTGCTCCGGCCTCATCTACCAGCTCTACTTCGACGAGCGCTCCCTCGACGGTGACCTCGTCCGCGACTTCGACGGTGTCGAGGTCGTCGTCGACCGCATGAGCTCCCCGTACCTCGAGGGCGCCACGATCGACTTCGCCGACACGATCGAGAAGCAGGGCTTCACGATCGACAACCCCAACGCGGGCAGCAGCTGCGCCTGCGGCGACTCGTTCAGCTGAGTCGCGCGGCGTCGGCGCACCACCACACGACGCAGCACCCGAAGGGCCCGACCGTCACGGTCGGGCCCTTCGCCGTTCCCGGGTCTTTCCGCCGCGCGCTCGCTGCCCCCGAGCGCCCCGAGCGCCCCGAGCGCCCTGAGCGCCCCGAGCGCCCCGAGCGCCCTGAGCGCCCCGAGCGCCCTGAGCGCCCCGTGCGGCCGAGGCGTCCGGTGCGGCCCTGACCGGTGGGCCCACCCTGGCGGGTAGGTTCGTGCCGTGCAGATCGCAATCACCGGTTCCATCGCCACCGACCACCTGATGACCTTCGACGGACTCTTCGCCGACTCGCTCGTCGTTGAGCAGCTCGACAAGATCTCCCTCTCGTTCCTGACCCAGGACCTCCAGGTGCGTCGAGGTGGGGTGGCGGCGAACATCGCCTTCGGCATGGCCAACCTCGGCCAGCGGCCGCTGCTCGTCGGCGCGGTGGGGGAGGACTTCACCGACTACCGCAGCTGGCTCGAGCGCCACGGCGTCGACTGCGGCGGCGTGCACTACTCCGAGTCGCAGCACACCGCCCGCTTCATCTGCACGACCGACCGCGACATGGCCCAGATCGCCACCTTCTACGCCGGCGCCATGACCGAGGCCCGCGACATCGAGCTGGCCCCCGTCGCCAAGCGCGCCGGCGGCCTCGACCTCGTCGTCGTGGGCGCCAACGACCCCGAGGCGATGCTGCGGCACTCCGACGAGTGCCGGTCCCGCGACATCCCCTTCGCCGCCGACCCGTCGCAGCAGCTCGCCTTCTGCGACGGCCCCACGATCGCACGGCTCATCGACGGCGCCGACTACCTCTTCACCAACGAGTACGAGAGCCACCTGGCCTGCCAGAAGACGGGCTGGAGCGAGGACGAGCTCGCCGACCGGGTCCGGGTGCAGGTCAAGACCCGCGGCAAGGACGGCGTCACCGTCCGGGTGCGGGGCGAGAGCGAGGCCGTCGAGGTGGGCATCGCCCGCGAGGTGCGCAAGGCCGACCCCACGGGGGTCGGCGACGCGTTCCGCGCCGGCTACCTGACCGGTCTCGCGGCCGGCCTGCCCGTCCAGCGGTGCGCCGAGCTCGGGTCGATGCTGGCGACCTACGTCATCGAGACCGTCGGCACGCAGGAGTACGTCCTCGGCAAGGAGCGCTTCCTCGAGCGCCTCGCCGACGCGTACGGCAGCGAGTCGGCCGACGAGATCGGCCCGCACATCACCTGCCCGCGCCCGTGACGACGCCGACGCTCGAACACTGACCCCCACCCCACGAGCAGCGCACCCCTCGACCGCAGGAAGCCCCGTGCCCACGCCTCCGCCGCCCACCTCCTGGGACTTCGCGCTGGACCGCGTACCTCAGGGGGAGGACCTCATCGGCATCGGTGCCGACCTCGACGTCGCAACCCTCTTCGAGGCGTACTCCATCGGGGTGTTCCCGATGGGGATCGGCGACCAAGGCGCCGAACCGATCGGCTGGTGGTCACCCGATCCCCGCGGGGTCCTGCGCCCGCGCGAGCTGGTCGTGAGCCGCTCCCTGCGCAAGGCCATGGCCCACTTCGAGGTCCGGGTCGACACGGAGTTCCGCTCGGTCGTCGAGGCGTGCGCCGCGCCCGACCGCGAGGGCCGCTGGATCACCGACGACATCGTCGACGCCTACGTCGAGCTGCACGACGCGGGGTGGGCCCACTCGGTGGAGACGTGGCAGGACGGCGTGCTCGTCGGTGGCCTCTACGGGGTGGCGATCGGCGGTCTCTTCGCCGGGGAGTCGATGTTCCACCACGTGCGTGACGCCTCGAAGGTCGCTCTCGTCGGCCTGTGCGCCCTGCTGCGCGCCGACGACGACCCACGGCGGCTGGTCGACGTCCAGTGGCAGACGCCGCACCTGGCCACGCTCGGGGTGCTTGAGGTGCCCCGCGACGAGTACCTCGCGACCCTGCCGACGGTGCTCAGCGCGCCGCTTCCGGCGTGCTGGGCCTGACGACCTCGACGACGTATGCCGTGTGGTCGTCCTCCGCACGTGTCTCGACGAAGCGCTGGCCGCGCATGCGGCACCAGGCCGGGATGTCGTGGGCCGCGGCCGGGTCCGTGGCCAGCACCGTCACCCGGCGCACGTGCGGCTCGTCGCGCACGAGCCGCGCCAGCCGGATGACCGGCAGCGGGCAGCGTTCGCCGCGGGCGTCGACGACTCGGTCGACCTCGCCCCCCTGCTCGGGAGTGCCGGGGTCGTCACCGGCCTGTGGGCTCACAGGTCACCCACCCCCAGCTGGTCGCGCACCGACCGGATCGTCGGGGCCAGCGCGGTGGTGAAGGCGGCGACGTCCTCGGACAGTGTGGGTGAGACCGCCGGCAGGGGAAGGGTCACCCGGACGTTGCCGTGGGTGAGCACGCCCATCGCGACGAGGACGTGGCTGGGCTCGAGGGTGCTCGACGTGCAGGCCGACCCGCTGGCAACGGAGATGCCGGCGGCGTCGAGGGCGTTGACCACAGCCTCGCCGTCGACGTAGAGGCTCGAGAACGTCACCACGTGGGGAAGTCGGTCCTCGGGGTCGCCGACGACCTGGGTGTCGGGCACGGCCGAGGCGGCGGAGCGCACGTCGTCGACGAGGGCCCTGGTCAGCTCGGAGTCGGACGCGCGCGTGGCCGACGTCTGCTGCCAGGCCTCGGCGGCGGCCAGGGCGAGCGGCACCCACGGGGAGACGTCCCAGCGGCCGTGCTCGACGTCGGCCCGCGACCCGGACCACTGCCAGCGCACGCCCTCGCGGACGACGAGGAGGCCGAGCGGAGGCCCGCCCCACGAGCGGGCGTCGCCGACCAGGACGTCCCATTCGGTCGGCACGGCGTCACGCCCGAGCGACGCCATCGCGTCGACGACGAGGGGTATGCCTTGCGCCGAGGCTGCCTCGTGAGCGGGGCCGAGCGGCTGTCGCGTGCCGACCTCGCCGTTGGCGCTCTGCAGCGCGGCGACGACCGTGCCGGGCACCGCCAGAGCCTCGCGCCAGGCGCCCAGGTCGAGCCGCCCCGCCGCGTCCACGGCCACCTCGGCGAGCAGCCGTGCGTCGTCGGCCGCGGCCGCCCGCGCGCGGGCCGGGACGAGCACCGCGGAGTGCTCCACCGCGGAGGCCACGGTGCGTGCCCCACGCCGCCGGGCGGCATACGCGACCCCCTCGACCGCCTTGGAGAGCGCCGTGGGGCCGCCCGGCAGGAAGCTCACCTCGGCGGGTCGGACCCCGAGGCCCGCTGCCACGACCTCGCGCGCACGGTCGAGCAGCGCAGCGGCCCGTCGACCCTCTGCGTGGAGCCGGGCGGGGTCGGCCCAACCCACCTCGAGGGCGGCCAGCAGCGTGTCGCGAGCCACCGGGTGGAGTGGTCCCGCGGCGGCGTCGAGCAGGCGTCTGCGCGGCTTCGGAGGGGCCCCTCCGGAGGGCGTTGACGGGCCTGCGACACCCTGTCCAGGGGTTGTTCCCGGATCGTGACTGACCACGCCGCAACGTTAGCCGCCCCCTGCGGACAGCGTGACGAGAGGGGCGGTAGGGTTGCCGACGTGGGCCTTGGCTGCCCTGACGGTTTGACGTGAACACGTTCGACGCGCGCCCTGCGCGCCCACGTACGGAACGAAAGGTGCACCTGGTGCCTGAGCACGAAGACACCCCAGTGGCGACACCGGTGGTGACGCCAGTGGTAGGGGAGACCAGGCGGCGACGCACGCCGGTCCGCATCGTTGGGCTCGCGGCCCTCGCGAGTCTCGCCCTGGCTGGTTGCCAGGGTCAGGTGTCCAACGGTTATCTGCCTCCAGTGGTTTCCGACAGCGGGCAGCGGGTCACCGACCTCTGGATCGGCAGCTGGATCGCCGTGCTCGGGGTGGGTGCCATCACGTGGGGCCTGATGCTCTACGCCGCCATCCGGTTCCGCAAGCGCAAGGGTGACGAGACCCTCCCCGTGCAGCTGCGCTACAACGTGCCGATGGAGCTTCTCTACACCGTCATCCCGGTGTTCATGGTGGCCGTCTTCTTCTACTACACCGCCCGCGACGAGGCCGCCCTCGTCGACACGAGCACGAAGCAGGACCTCACGGTCAGCGTCGTCGCCAAGCAGTGGAGCTGGGACTTCAACTACGTCGACTCGAACGTCCACGAGAGTGGTGTCCACACCGAGCTCGACGGCAGCGAGGGCAAGCGGGCGCAGATGCCCGTGCTCTACCTGCCGGTCAACAAGCGCGTGGAGTTCGTGCTCAACGCCCGCGACGTGATCCACAGCTTCTGGGTGCCGGCGTTCATGATGAAGATGGACATGCTCCCCGGCAAGACGAACAAGTTCCAGCTGACGCCCACCCAGACCGGCACCTTCCAGGGCAAGTGCGCCGAGCTCTGCGGCGCCTACCACTCGCAGATGCTGTTCATGGTCAAGGTCGTGCCGCAGGCCGAGTACGACCAGGAGATGGCCCGCCTCAAGTCCATCGGGCAGGAGGGCCTCATCCCCGTCGACGTCAGCCGCGAGAAGATGGTCCAGTCCGACATCGACAAGATCCCCGCACCCGCCCGCACTGGGAGCAACTGATGACGTCCGCAACCCTCAACCGTGAGGCGCAGTCCACGCCCCTCACCACGTCCAGGCCACGGCCGGCCAAGGGCCAGACGTTCGTGAAGTGGGTGACGACGACCGACCACAAGGTCATCGGCAACCTCTACTTCATCACCTCGTTCGTGTTCTTCCTGCTCGGCGGCCTGATGGCGCTGCTGATCCGCGCCGAGCTCGTCGCGCCGGGCCTGCAGATCGTCGACAACCCCGAGCAGTACAACCAGCTCTTCACGATGCACGGCACGATCATGCTGCTGCTCTTCGCGACGCCGCTCTTCGCCGGCTTCGCGAACGCCGTGATGCCGCTGCAGATCGGGGCGCCCGACGTCGCCTTCCCGCGCCTCAACATGTTCGCCTACTGGCTCTACCTCTTCGGTGGCCTCATCGCGTCCGTCGGCTTCCTGACGCCGCAGGGTGCGGCGGCGTTCGGCTGGTTCGCCTACGCCCCGCTGTCCGACGTCAGCTACAGTCCCGGCCTCGGTGGCGACCTCTGGGTCTTCGGCCTGGCCATGGCCGGCTTCGGCACGATCCTGGGTGCCGTCAACTTCATCACGACGATCATCTGCCTGCGCGCGCCCGGCATGACGATGTTCCGCATGCCGATCTTCACCTGGACGGTGCTGGTCACCTCGCTGCTCGCGATCCTCGTCTTCCCGATCCTGGCCGCGGCGCTCTTCGCCCTCGGTGGCGACCGCCGGTTCGGGATGCACATCTTCGACGCCGAGAACAACGGCGCCATGCTGTGGCAGCACCTGTTCTGGTTCTTCGGCCACCCCGAGGTCTACATCATCGCGTTGCCCTTCTTCGGCATCATCAGCGAGGTCCTGCCGGTCTTCTCGCGCAAGCCGATCTTCGGCTACAAGACCCTCGTCTTCGCCACGATCGCCATCGCTGCACTGTCGGCGAGCGTCTGGGCGCACCACATGTACGTCACCGGGCAAGTGCTCCTGCCCTTCTTCTCGGTGATGACGATGCTCATCGCCGTGCCGACCGGTGTGAAGTTCTTCAACTGGATCGGCACGATGTGGGGCGGCAAGGTCGTCATGGCCACGCCGATGCTCTGGGCGATGGGCTTCCTCGTCACCTTCCTCTTCGGCGGCCTGACCGGCGTCATCCTCGCGAGCCCGGCCCTCGACTTCCACCTGTCCGACAGCTATTTCATCGTCGCGCACTTCCACTACACCGTCTTCGGCACCGTGGTCTTCGCGATGTTCTCCGGCTACTACTTCTGGTGGCCCAAGCTGACCGGCCGCATGCTCGACGAGAAGCTCGGCAAGATCCACTTCTGGATGCTCTTCATCGGCTTCCACATGACGTTCCTCATCCAGCACTGGCTCGGTGTCGAGGGCATGGCCCGCCGCTACGCCGACTACCTGCCGGAGGAGGGCTTCCAGGCGGCCAACATCGTCTCGAGCGTCGGTGCCTTCCTGCTCGGCGCCTCGATGATCCCGTTCGTCTACAACGTGTGGAAGACCTGGCGTCACGCGCCCCTGGTCAAGTCCGACGACCCGTGGGGCTACGGCGCCTCACTCGAGTGGGCGACTTCCTGCCCGCCGCCGCGGCACAACTTCACGTCGCTGCCGCGCATCCGGTCCGAGCGCCCGGCGTTCGACCTGCACCACCCCGAGTCGGTGGCGGGCGGCACGCCGATCGCTGACCGCAACACCCTGGTGCAGGTGATGGGGCCGGCCGACGTGGCCGCCCCCGAGAAGGCCACCCACACCGAGAAGCGTGAGGACTGACACCATGCGCGTCGAGACCAAGCTGTTCCTCTACCTGGTCGTCTTCTTCGTTCCGGTCACCCTGATCTACGGTTTCTGGTCCAAGTGGTCCGAGCCGATCGGCGTGGTGGCCCTGCTGCTCACCGCCCTGCTCTTCGCCCTCACCGGCTTCTACCTCTGGATGACCGGCAAGAAGCTGCCGCTGCGCCCCGAGGACAACGCGTCGGGTGAGATCGAGGACGCCGAGGGCAACTACGGCTACTTCGTCGCCAGCTCGTGGACCCCGCTCTGGCTCGCCGGCTCGGGCGCCATCATGTTCGCCGGCCTCGCGGTCGGGTGGTGGCTGTTCATCATCGGCGCGTTCCTCGGCGTCGTCGCTGTCTGCCTCTGGGTGTTCGAGTCGTTCTCGGGCGAGTACTCGATCTGAGACACTCGCTCCCCGTCGGGGAGTCGTGAAAGGACCCGGTCGCCTCGGCGACCGGGTCCTTCTCGGTTGCGGGGGGTGCCGTCGTCAGACGACGTCGAACAGCTCCGTGTGGATCCGGCTGTTGCGGACCCCGAGCCCTTCCAGGGTGCGGGTCACGGCAGCCACCATGGGGCCGGGCCCACAGATGAAGTAGTCGATGCGGAGCCTGCGCCGCAGCGGCAGATGCCGTTTGAGCATGGGCCGGGTGAGCCAGCCGACCTCGCCGTCCCAGCTGTGCGGGGGCTCCTCCAGGATCTCCACGATGTGCAGGTCGAGGTCGTGCACCAGGCCGTCCAGGCGTTCCCGGTGCAGCAGGTCATCAGCGGTGCGTCCCGCGACGAAGAGCACGATCGGGCGCTGGTCACGGCGCTCGGCGAGGGTGCGGACCATGCTCAACATGGGCGTGATGCCGACCCCGCCCGCGATCAGGACGATGGCCTCGGACGCGAGTCCGTCGACCGTGAACGAGCCGTGGGGGCCGTCGAGGTAGACGCGCCGACCGGCCTTCATGCCGGCGACGAGCTCGCTGAAGTCACCGAGGGCCTTGATCGTGAACTCCTTGCGCCACGGCTCGGTCGCGGCGGACGCGATGGTGAACGGGTGCTCCTCGAAGACGTGCGGCGAGGCGCCGATCTTCAGGAAGGCGAACTGGCCCGGGCGGAACGGAACTCCCTCGTGCCCGTCGGCGTGCAGGACGAGGGTGGCCGAGCTGTCGGCATGCTGTCGTATCTCGTCGATGAGGTACGCGTTCCGGCGCTGCCGGCGAGGACGCCACCACCACCGGTAGACCCACAACCCGACGACGACCACGGCGAGCAGGGTGAACCACACGAGCACGACGGCATTGTTGACCAGGTCGTCGAGCAGCCAGACGTGCATGGCGGTTGCCAGCACGACGACGTTGGCCAGGATGACGTGGGAGAGGCGCCACCCCTCGTAGCGCGGGCGGCGTCGCCGCCGGGTCCACGCGAGCACGACGATGGCCACGAGGCAGACCGTGGCGGTGAGCGCGAACCACACCCTGGGTGGCGCGTCGCGCAGGTCGAGCAGGCCGAGGCCCTTGGGGGAGTGGGCGACGGCGAAGACGAGGTGCGCGAGCACGATCGTTCCGGTGCCGATCGCCAGCGCCCGGTGCGCCCTCAGCACGCGCTCGATGCCGAGCTGGCTGGTGAGCGTGCGCACCCGGGACGGCAGCAGGAAGGCCGCCACGAGCAGGGACAGCGCGATGAGCCCGGTGGCGAGTGAGAGCACGTGCAGCAGCGGCAGGCCGGAGAGGACCCCGGTGCGCGCGAGCAGCAGGACGGGGATGGCGAGGGCCAGCAGGACGACGACGGCCCAGCCGAGGGAGGCCATGCGTCGACGTGGCAGCAGTCGTCGGTTGAGCGAGGTCGTAGCCTTCTGGGACACGGCGAAATCCTTCACGATCCCCGAGTGACCATTCCCCCTACGGAGACCCAGTCTGCCGGTCTCGGCGGACAGCGTCCATGCCTCGAACTCCTGCCCGGAGTGGACGATTCATCGCAAACGGTGGCGAGTCGGGCGATCTGTTTCGCGGTTCAGCTGCGCATCGGGTGATCTCGGCCTCCGACCGAGCGTCCCCGGACATGACGAAGGGGAAGGCGCGCGCCTTCCCCTTCAGTCGTCACTGCTCTTCACGGCCCTTCGGGCTCGCAGTGCGATCGTATGGGAGTGAACATCCAGGGCACCTCCGTCCGATCGGTTGTGTCCCTCGACGGTAGACCCCCTCGGTGCCCCCGTAAAGGGTTCTGTCCACCCCTCGTGCATCCCCTCAGGGCGGCACCGGGGGCGTGCTCTCGGCTCGTGTCAGCCCCACCCGAGCTGGTGCAGCTGGTCGTCGTCGATGCCGAAGTGGTGCGCGACCTCGTGCACCACCGTGACGGCGATCTCGTGACGCAGCTCCTCGCGCGTCTCGCACATGCGCTGCAGCGGCCCCCGGAAGATGGTGATGCGGTCGGGGAGGGCGCCGGCGGCCCACCAGCCGTCGCGCTCGGTGAGGGGTGTGCCGTCGTAGACGCCTAGCAGGTCAGGGTCATCAGCCGGGGGCTCGTCCTCGACGAGCACGACCACGTTGTCCATGGCTCGTGCCAGCCCCGTGGGAATGGAGTCGAGGGCATCGCCGACGGCGCCGTCGAACTCGGCTTCGGAGAGGTGGACCACAGGTGCAGTCTCGCACGAGCGGAAGGGGCGCGACCCATGCGGGTCGCGCCCCTTCCGGACGAGAAGCGTTGCGGCTCAGTCGTGCTGGCGAGCCTTGATGGTCTCGCGCTCCTGGCCTGCACCGCGTGACTCGATGGCCTCGTGCTCGCCCGCGGGGGCGGCGGCGTCGTGGTCGTCGTGCTCGTGGTGGGCGGCCTCCAGCTCGCTCGGCGTGGCCGGTGCGACGCGGTCCTTGAAGTAGAAGTTCGAGAACTTCGCGCGCAGGCGCTCCTTGCGGGCGATCGGGCTGTCGACGCCGTTGACGTCGGTTCCGGCCGTGAGCTGGAGCGGCTCGTGCGACTCGTGCTGGACCAGGACCCAGCGCTCCTGCGGGGTGAGCGGAGCGTGGATCTCCTCGAACTTGCCGTCGGCGTGGCGCCAGATGGTGCCCGTCTCGCGACCGTGGAGCACCTTCTGGCGGTCGGCCCGCTGGAGGCTGAGGCAGATGCGCTTGGTGATCCAGAAGGCGATCGGCGGGCCGATGAAGAAGAGCACGCGCAGGGTCTGCGTGATGTCGTTGATCGACAGGTGCAGCTTGATCGCCATGAGGTCGTTGCCCGCCGCGAGGAAGAGCACGACGTACATCGTGATGCCCGCGACACCGATCGCGGTGCGAGTCGGGGCGTTGCGCGGCCGGTCGAGCAGGTGGTGCTCGCGCTTGTCGCCGGTGACCCACGCCTCGACGAACGGGTAGGCCCCGATGATGCCCCACATGATCGGCAGGAGCAGGATCGAGCCCGGGAAGATGTTCATGCTCCAGGTGAAGCCGAACGTCTGGAACTCGAGGAAGCCGGGCAGCAGTCGCAGCGCACCGTCGGCGAAGCCCATGTACCAGTCGGGCTGGGAGCCGGCCGTGATGGGCGACGGGTCGTAGGGGCCGTAGGCCCAGATCGGGTTGATGCTCACGACCGCCGAGATCAGCGTGATGACGCCGAAGACGATGAAGAAGAAGCCACCGGCCTTGGCGATGTACACCGGCAGGAGCGGGTAGCCGACGACGTTGTTGTTGGTGCGGCCCGGGCCGGGGAACTGGGTGTGCTTGTGCACGAACACGAGCAGGATGTGCGCCGTGAAGAGGCCGACCAGGATGGCCGGGATGAGCAGCACGTGCGCCGAGTAGAGGCGGGGGATGATCGCCTCGCCCGGGAACGCCCCACCGAAGATGAAGTAGGACATGTACGAGCCGATGACGGGCACCGACTGCACGAAGCCGTTCATGGCCCGGATGCCGGTGCCGGAGAGCAGGTCGTCGGGCAGGGAGTAGCCGGCGAAACCCTCGATGCAGGCGAGCATCGACAGGATCGTGCCGAAGACCCAGTTGATCTCACGCGGCTTGCGGAAGGCGCCCGTGAAGAAGACGCGCGCCATGTGCACGAAGACCGACACGACGAAGATCAGCGCGGCCCAGTGGTGGATCTGCCGAATGAGCAGGCCGCCGCGGATGTCGAAGGAGATGCCGAGCGTGGAGCGGTAGGCGTCGGACATCGTCACGCCCTGCAGCGGCACGTAGCTGCCGTCGTAGACGACCTGGCTGGCGCTCGGGACGAACCAGAAGGTGAGGAACGCACCGGTGAGCAGGCAGACGATCATCGAGTACATCGCGATCTCGCCGAGCATGAACGACCAGTGGTCCGGGAAGACCTTCTTCGCGAGGAAGGAGACGCCCTTGGCGGCGCCGACGCGGTCGTCGACCCAGCCGGCGATGCCGCCGAGCGGCTTGGCGGCAGAAGCGCGTTCGTCTGCCTGACGGTCGCCGGCGCGGAGGGCGTCAGCGGGGCGGGTCTCTGCGGTGCTCATCGCGCACGCTCCCAGAAGCTCGGTCCGACGGGCTCGTGGAAGCCCTCGGGGGCGACGAGGTAGCCCGCGTCGTCGACGGTGATCTTGAGTTGCGGCAGCGGCCGCTTGGCCGGGCCGAAGATGACTGCGCAGTCCTCGGTGAGGTCGAAGGTCGACTGGTGGCACGGGCAGAGGAGGTGGTGCGTCTGCTGCTCGTACAGGCCGACCGCGCAGCCGACGTGGGTGCAGATCTTGGAGTAGGCGACGACGCCGTCGACGCCCCAGTCCTTCGCCTTCTGCACCTTGATCAGGTCGGGGTCGAGACGGATGAGGATGACCGCGGCCTTGGCCTTGGCCTCGAGGACGTGCTTGCCCTCGTCGATGCGCTTCTGGAGCGTCTCGGGCATGACGTGGAAGACGGAGCCGGCGGTGACCTCGTCGAAACGGATCGGCGTCATCTCCGGGTCGCGCATGAGGCGGATCGGCTTGCCGCCGTTCTCCGAGAGGTCCCAGATGGTGTGCTTGAGCTCTTCGACCGTGACCGGGCCGAGGGATCCGGCCACCTGGAGGCCGAGGGGGAGCGCGAACAGTCCGAGCGCACCACCGAGGGAGTACTTGAGGATGGGACGACGGGTCAGCTGCGTGGACTCGACGCCCGCGGTGACCGTCGCGACGGCCTTGGCCCGCTGCTCTCCGGTGGAGGCCTGCAGGTGTCGCTCCTCGACGATCTCCTCGTCGGACATCAGCGTCTTGGCCCAGTGCACGGCGCCGATGCCGATGAGGAAGATGGCGAAACCGAGCGAGAGGCCGAGCACGACGTTCTGCGTCTTCGCCACGCCGATGCCCGGGAAGAAGAAGGTCGCCTCGTCGGGGATCGCGAAGTAGCTGACCAGGAACACCAGCGTCGCGAGCATCGACAGACCGAACATCGTCGCGACCTGGCGCTCGGCGCGCTGTGCGGCGTCGGGGTGGTCGTCGGCGAGACGGTGCACGTGCGGCGGCAGACCGGGGTTCTCGAACTGGTCGGCGTCGCGGATCATCGACGCGGGCAGCAGCTCGTGCCCGTCGCCGGCGACGGGCACGAGCGCGGTGCTCGTCCCGTGTTCCGTGGTCTCGTGGTCGTTCATCGGGTCGTGGTCCTGTCGTCGTTCGTGATCTGGACGATGCAGCGCGTGGTCATGCGGCCTTCTTGCCCAGCCAGACGGCACAGCCGATGAGGATGCCGAGGGCGAAGACCCAGGCGAACAGGCCCTCGGAGACGGGGCCGAGGTTGCCGAGCGTGAGGCCACCGACGTTCGTCTGCGACTCCTGGGCCTTGAGGTAGGAGATGACCTTCTGCTTCGCCTCGGGCGTCAGGTTCGTGTCGTTGAAGACGGGCATCGACTGGGGGCCGCTGACCATCGCCTCGTAGATGTGCTTGGGCGTCGTCTCGTCGAGGGCCGGGGCGTACTTGCCGCGGGTCAGGGCGCCGCCGGCGCCGGCGAAGTTGTGGCACATGGCGCAGTTGACGCGGAAGATCTCGCCGCCCTCGGCGATCGCCTTGTTGTTCTCGGCGGTGCCGGGCTCGATGACGGTCGTCCACTTGTTCTCGGGGACGGCCGGGCCGGGGCCGAGGGAGGCGACGTAGGCGGCGAGGGCGCCGATCTGCGTGTCGTCGAACTTCACCTTGTTGACGGGGGCCTGGACGTTGGGCCCGGCGAGCGGCATACGGCCGGTGCCGACCTGGAAGTCGACCGACGCGGCACCGACGCCCACGAGGGACGGGCCCGACTTGGTGCCCTGGGCGTTGAGGCCGTGGCAGGTGGCGCAGTTGGCCACGAAGAGGTCCTTGCCCTCGGAGACGGCGTCGGCGGCAGCCGTGGGCGCTGCGGCGTTGGCATCCCTGGGCGCCAGGAAGGAGTAGGCGCCACCGGTCACGAGAAGGCCGATCAGCAGCAGCACCGCGATCGCGGCGGGGTGTCGACGTCGGGCGGCCAAGGCGTTCACTGTGGGGTCCTGTCGTCCATGGTGGTGGTGGTCGGGTGCAGCGGGGCGCTCATGCGTGATGCCGGCTCGCGGATCAGCGCAGGATGTAGATGGTCGCGAAGAGGGCGATCCACACGACGTCGACGAAGTGCCAGTAGTACGACGTCACGACGGCGCCGGTGGCGTTGGCGTGCGTGTAACGCCGGGTGGTGAACGTGCGGGCGATGATGAGCAGGAAGGCGATGAGGCCGCCCGTGACGTGCAGGCCGTGGAAGCCGGTGGCCATGTAGAACACCGAGCCGTACGCGTCGGAGCTCAACGTCACGTTCTCGTGGACGAGCTCGGAGTACTCCATCACCTGGCCGGCGATGAAGAAGGCACCGAAGAGGTACGTGAGGACGTACCACTCCCGCATGCCCCATCCCTTGAGGTCGAAAAGCCTTCCGGTGCGGGCCTTCTGGCCGCGCTCGGCCTTCCAGACACCGAGCTGGCACCACACGGAGGAGATGACGAGCACGAGGCAGTTGACGCTCGCGAACGGCAGGTTCAGCTTCTCGGTCTGCACGGCCCAGAGGTCGCCACGCACCGAACGGAGCTGGAAGTACACGGCGAACAGACCCGCGAAGAACATGAGCTCCGAGGAGAGCCACACGATGGTGCCGACGGCAACCATGTTGGGGCGGGTCGCCGGTCCGTGGTGGGCCGAAGTCGCTACTGCGCTTGAAGGAACTGCTGATGCTGTCGCCACGTTGGACATTATTCCCACATTCCTGTCCGGCTGTGCGAGGGACCCCCCGCTACGGGGCCGTTTCTCGCGCGGGTGTAGAGGATTCGTGACCATTCCGACACGAACCCTGAACAGCCGTGCTCTGGGCCGTCCGGGAGCCACCCTCCCACGCCGTCAGGCGCCGCCCTCGCCGGGGTCCCGCGACCCCGTCCCGAGGGCCGGGAGGTCCCTGCGGTGCGGCGCGACCTGCCCGGTAGCATCAGGCGCATGACCGCCTCGAACGACAGCGCAGCGCAGGGAACGTCCACCGAGATCGCGACGACCGCCGAGTCGACCAGCCGGGTGGCGAAGGTGAGCGTGCTGCTCTACAGCGACGACTTCACCACGCGTGACGCCGTCCGCGCGGCCGTGGGCCGCCGACCTGCCAAGGACGTCGAGGTGATCCGCTGGCACGAGTGCGCCACTGCCGACGCCGTGGTCTCGACGGTCGACTCCGAGCGCTTCGACATCCTCGTGCTCGACGGCGAGGCGGCGAAGGTCGGGGGCCTCGGTCTCGCCCGCCAGCTGAAGAACGAGATCTTCGAGTGCCCGCCGATCATCGTGCTCACCGGCCGCCCTCAGGACAGCTGGCTCGCGGCGTGGTCTCAGGCCGACCTGGCCGTCCCGCACCCGCTCGACCCGATCGCGCTGACGTCGGCCATCGCCACGCTCGCCCGCGCGGGCGTGCCCACGGCCTGATCGTGGGTCAGGACGACACCACCTGGTCAGGCCTGTTGACCGACCTGATCGCAGGTCGGGACCTCGACCGCCCCACGGCCGAGTGGGCCATGAACCAGATCATGGAGGGTGAGGCGACGCCGTCGCAGGTCGCGGGCTTCCTCGTCGGCCTGCGGGCCAAGGGCGAGAGCATCGACGAGATGCGTGGCCTGGCCGAGCAGATGCTCGCCCACGCGCGGCGCATCGAGGTGCCCGGCCCGAGCCTCGACATCGTCGGCACCGGGGGCGACCGCGCCCACACCGTGAACATCTCGACGATGTCCTCGATGGTGGCCGCCGCCGCCGGCGTGCGCCTCGTCAAGCACGGCAACCGGGCCGCCTCCTCGTCGTCCGGTTCGGCCGACGTGCTCGAGGCGCTCGGCATCGACCTGTCCCTCCCGCCCGAACGGGTCGTCGAGGTCGCCGACGAGGCGGGCATCACCTTCTGCTTCGCCCAGACCTTCCACCCTTCGTTCCGTCACACGGCCGTGCCGCGACGCGACCTCGGCGTCGGCACCGCGTTCAACTTCCTCGGGCCGCTCACCAACCCGGCACAGCCGACGTATGCCGCCGTGGGCTGCGCCGACGCCCGCATGGCGCCGCTGCTGGCGGGGGTCTTCGCCGACCGCGGCAAGGACGCCGCCGTGTTCCGCGGCGACGACGGTCTCGACGAGGTCACCGTCTCCACCACGACACACGTGTGGTGGGTTCGCGCGGGCGCCGTGACCGAGCGCTCCGTGGACCCCACCCGGCTCGGGCTCGAGCTGCACCCCATCGAAGCCCTGCGCGGCGGCGACGCCGCTCACAACGCCGGGGTCGTGCGCGAGACGTTCGCCGGGGCCGCCGGTGCGGTGCGCGACGCCGTGCTGCTCAACGCGGGCATCGCCCTTGCCCTGACCCGACCCGACTCGGGCACGTCGTCCTCCGACTTCGACGCAGACCTCCGCGCAGGCATGGCACTCGCGGCCGAGGCCATCGACACCGGCGCCGCGGCGGCTCTCGTCGAGCGCTGGGTGGCGGCGACCTCCCGCTGACTCAGGGCCCGGCAGGGCCCACGCAGCGGGTCGTCCCGGCATCGACCAGGTGACGCCCCGTGGGGTCTAGCGTCGTGGTCATGCGCTTCCTCATCGACATCGACCTGGACGCCGTCACCGGAGCTCCCTAGCAGGAGGTCGGTCGGATCCTGCGCTTCTGGGCCGGCGCGCTCAAGCAGATGGAGCTGGAGCCCGGCACCGAGCACGAGCTCTCCGACTCCGAGTACAAGGTGGTCGGGCACCTCAGGGTGACCGGCTGAGCAGGGTCGGCCCCGCGCTCGAGGCTTCGACCGCCCGCTCGACCACCGGCTCGACCATCCGCTCGACCAGGCGCTGGGCCGTTCGCTCGGCTACTCGCCTTCGAGGCCGAGGCTGAAGGCCGCCTCGAGGTCGTGCGAGGAGTAGGTCCTGAAGGCGATGTGCGTCGAGGTGCCGACGATGCCCTGGACCTTGTTGAGCTGGTCGGCGATGACGTCGGCGAACTCCTCGTGCGCCTTGACCCGCACCATGGCAATGAGGTCGGCATCGCCGGTCACGGAGTAGACCTCGGACACGGCGGGGATCTCGGCGATGGCCTCGGCCACCTCGGGGATCCGGTCGACCTCGCAGCTGATCATGACGATGGCGGTGATCACGAGGACACCCTAGCCGTAGCGCCCGCAGGCGATCGGGCGCCTAGCTGTACCTAGCCGGCGCGGCGCAGGCCGGCGCGCCGACCGCCGCCCGCGCCGCGGCCACCACGACTGGAGTGCCCACCGACGGCGCGCCCCGAGGGCAGGGCCGCGGCCACGTCGTCGTCGAAGCCGACGACGTCGCGTGCGGAGGCGACGGCGGGCTCGAGCTCGCTGCGCACGGACCCCGCGCCGCCCACCGGGCAGGTCCAGAGACCGTCGAGCTCGACGATGCGCACGCCTGGCGCCTCGAGCCAGCGCAGCAGGATCTCGGTCTCCTCGGTCAACGCGGACGGCCGGTCGGACGTCGGTGGCGGCACGACCTCAGCCGTTGCCTGCATGGAGGCCACGAAGGGCATCGGGTCGGCGCCGCGGGGGCTGACGGCGGTGCCGGCGAGGCGTCCGTGGCGGATCGTGACGAGCTCCCAGCCTCCGGCGTCACTGCGCCGGGCCGCGACGATCTCGGGGGATCGCGTCAGGGGAGCGAGCCGCTGGGCCCGGGCGGCACCGCGGACCAGCTGCAGGAACCGGTCGCGCACGCGGGCGGCGTCCTCGAAGCGCTCCTGCGAGGCGAGCTCCTCCAGTCGGGCGCGAAGCAGCTCGGCGCCAGGCCTGGCGTTGCCGGTGAAGATCGCGCGGCAGTCGGCGACGACGACGGCGTAGTCGCCCTCGGACTGGGCGCCGGTGCAGGGGGCGCCGCAGCGGCCCATGTCGGCGAGCGCGCAAGCCGTGCCACGACCGGTGAGCCGGCCGGTGCACTGGCGCAGCGGGACCACCTCGTGGACCGCGTCGACCGCGGCCTGGGCGGTGGCCCTGGAACGGAACGGGCCGATGTAGTGGGCGTCGTCGTCGCGGACCTGCTTGACGATGGACAGTCGGGGAAACCGTTCTTGGGTGAGCTTGACCCACACCACCTTGCGGCCGTCCTTGGACCGCCGGTTGAAGCGCGGCTTGTGCTCGTCGATGAGGCGCAGCTCGCGCACCTGGGCCTCGAGCGGGGTCTGGCAGACGATCGGGTGGACGACGTGTGCCAGCCGCACCATCTCGGCCATCCGGCTGCGCTGCTCCGAGGCGGTGAAGTAGGTGCGCACGCGGGTGCGGATGTCGCGGCTCGTGCCGACGTAGAGGACGCGGTCGGTGCCGTCCTTGAAGAGGTAGACCCCCGGGGAGCTGGGCAGTGGGTCGGCCAGGAAGCGCTTGCGCCGCTGCGACGGGGTGACGCGAGAGCTGTAGCTGGAGAGCTCCTCGAGCGTGTGGACGCCGAGGTTGCCGACACGCTCCATGAGGCCGTGGAGGACGTCCACGGTGGCCCGGGCGTCGTGCAGTGCGCGGTGGTCGGGGGTGGTGGGGGATCCGAACACCTGGGCCAGGGAGGCGAGCCGGTGGTTGGGCGACTCGTCGCGCACGACGAGCTGCCGGGCCAGCTGGAGGGTGTCGAGCACGGCGAATCCCGGCCAGGGCGAGCCGACGCGGGCAGCGGCGGCTTTGAGGAAGCCGATGTCGAAGCCGGCGTTGTGCGCCACGAGGACACTGCCGGCGGCGAACTCGAGGAAGGCGGGGAGCGCGCTCTCGATGCGGGGGGCGTCGCGCACCATCGTGTCGGTGATGCCGGTGAGCACCGAGATGAACGCCGGGATGGGCTCCGCCGGGTTGACCAGCGTCTGGAACTCGCCGAGCACCTCGCCGCCGCGCACCTTGACGGCCCCGATCTCGGTGATGCCGCACTGCGCGGGGGTGCCGCCGGTGGTCTCGAGGTCGACGACGACGAAGGTGACGCCGGCAAGTGAGGTGCCGAGGTCGTCGAACGTCGCCTGGATCGCCTGCATGTCCCTGACGGTAGGCGGGGCCGCCGACATCGACTCGGAGGCGCGGCGTCCGCCCCTCGAAAGACCTGGTCCGGTCGGCTCGCGCTGGGGCCGCACCCGCGTTCGGAGGGTGCCCGGCTCGGTCGTGGCCGCGTGCTGTCGGTGGGGGCCCTTAGCGTCTACCACGACAGATCGCAACGAGAGACAAAGGGTGGAAACAGAGATGATGCTCGTCGACTGCCAGACCTGCCCGGTGCGGGACGTCCACTGCGCTGACTGCATGGTGACGGCGCTGCACGCGACCCCGTTCCGACCGACTGTTCGACCGACCGGCCCCGAACGCCTCGACCTCGCCGCCACCGCGCCCACCGCGCCCACCATGTCCACGACGCCCCTGGCACCCCCGGCACCCGGCACAGCGCCGCTCGACCGCGCCGAGCGCCGCGCCGTGTCGGCCTTCCTCGCCGCCGGGCTGGTCACCACCACGACCGCCAACGCTGCTCGCGCCGAGCTCGACCAGGAGGTGGGGGCCCGCGCGCAGCTCCACCGCCGACGATGGGCCGTCTGACCGGGACCGGGCCGTCCTCCTCGGAGCGCTGGCGTGGCACGATGACGCGGTGCCGAGCCAGACCCACCGACTGACGGCAGCCACGAGGCGGCCGGCCCTCTCGGCGTCCGTCGTCGCGGTACTCGCCGGTCTCGCGCTGACAGCGTGCACGGCCGGCCCGTCCACGCTCGACGGTGCGCCTGACGTCGCGTCGTCGGCGTCGTCGGCGTCGTCGGCGTCGTCCGAGTCGTCCGAGTCGTCCGCGGCGGTCGGCGCGACCACCCGGCAGGGCACGCCCGACACGGGGATCGCTCCTGAGCAGTGGGCATCCGCGAGGCAGCAGTCCGTCACGGCGCTGGTCCGGGGCCGGCTCGCGGCTGCGCAGCGCGGCGACGAGGTCGGGTGGCTGTCGCCGCTCGGCGGCTCGTCGCGGGCGGCACTGCGACGCACGCAGGCAGCCGTGCTCCAGCGGATGACCGCCATCGGGGTCGACGACCTCCGACTCGGCTCGGTGCGCGAGACGACAGCTCCGGTGCCGGCTCCCGCGGGCACGTCCGTCGAGTGGGACGTCAGGGTCAGCCTCACCTACAGGATCCGCGGGTTCGACACCGCGTCCCGAGCCTTCGACCTCGACCTCACCCTGAAGGCTGACCCGGCGGCGCCGGAGCGTCCGGAGATCAGCGCGAGCGCGCCGTCAGGGCGCCCGCAGCCCTGGGACCTCGAGGGCCTGAAGGTCCGGCGGTCACCGACCGCCCTCGTGCTCGCCGTCGGCGACGTGTCGCGCGTCGACGAGATCACCCGCCGCGCACGCACGGCGGCCGCACGGGTCGCCACGGTGTGGGGCACCGCTCGTCCCGCGGTCTGGATCGCTCCCGCCAGCGACGTCGACGCCGGCCGTCTGCTCGGACGGAGCGCCGAGCCGGACGGCCTCGGTGGCGTTGCCGCAGCAACCGACGGGCCGCTGACGCCCGGCGAACCGGCCGGCGCGGACCGCATCATCCTCGTGCCCAAGGCCTGGACGTCGCTCCGGCCGGACGGGCGTGACGTGGTCATGACCCACGAGCTGACCCACGTCACCGTCCGCGGCTCGACCACACGCGGCGTGCCGGTGTGGCTCTCGGAAGGTTTCGCCGAGCTGGTCGCCTACACGCCCATCGACCTACCCGAGAAGGTGGTGGTCGCTCCGGCGGTCACGCTGGTCCGAACCACGGGGATGCCCTCAGCCTTGCCCAGGGACGACGACTTCGCGCCGGGCACCCAGACCCTCCAGGCGGCATACGGCCTCTCTCTGCTGGCCGTGCGCACCTTGGCCGACGCGCACGGCACCCGCGCCGTCGTCGACCTCTACCGTGCGGCGGCCGGCGGGTTGGCGGTGCCGACCGACCGCATCGACGACCGCGAAGGCATCGTCGACGACGCCCTGAGGAGCACCATCGGCACGACGCGAGACCGTCTCGTCAAGGACTGGCAGGAGCGGTTGCGCAGTCTGCTGGGCTGAGCGAGCCGCTGCGCCGAGCGGTCAGTTGCGTCTGCTCAGGAGTAGAGCGCGTCGACCTCGTCGGAGAAGTCCTTCATGACGACGTTGCGCTTGAGCTTGAGCGACGGCGTGAGGTAGCCGTTGGCCTCGGTGAAGTCGCCGGGCAGCACGGCGAACTTGCGGATGGACTCCGCCTTCGAGACGGCCTCGTTGGCGCGGTCGACGGCCTCCTGCAGGGCCTCCAGGACCTTGGGGTTCGAGCGGGCCTGCTCGAGGGAGACGTCCTCGAGGCCGTGCGTCTTCGCCCAGAGCGGCCACATCTCGTCGTCGAGGGTCAGGAGCACGCCGATGAACGGCTTCTGGTCGCCGACGACGATGCACTGCGACACGAGCGGGTGGGAGCGCAGGCGGTCCTCCAGCACGGCCGGGGCGACGTTCTTGCCGCCCGCCGTCACGAGGATCTCCTTCTTGCGCCCGGTGATGCGGAGGTAGCCGTCGTCGTCCATCTCGCCGATGTCGCCGGTGTGGAACCAGCCGTCGACGAGGGCGTCGGCCGTGGCGGTCGGGTTGTCGAGGTAGCTGCTGAAGACGCCGACGCCCTTGAGCAGCACCTCGCCGTCATCGGCGATGCGGATGCCGGTGCCCGGCAGCGGCGGCCCGACCGTGCCGATCTTGATGCGGTCGGGCGTGTTGACGGCCACCGGGGCGGTCGTCTCGGTGAGCCCGTAGCCCTCGAGGATGACGACGCCGATGCCGCGGTAGAAGTGACCCAGGCGGGTGCCGAGGGGCGCGCCGCCGGAGACCGCGTAGCGGACCTTGCCCCCCATGGCGGCCCGTAGCTTGCCGTAGACGAGCCGGTCGAAGATCGCGTGCTGCACGCGAAGACCCAGACCGGGACCGCCGGTGTCGAGGGCCTCGCTGTAGGCGATGGCGACGGTGGCGGCGCGGAGGAAGATCTTGCCCTTGCCGTCGGCGGACGCCTTGGCCTCCGCGGAGTTGAAGATCTTCTCGAACACGCGTGGCACGGCCAGGACGAAGGTCGGCTGGAAGCCGGCGAAGTCGTCGAGGAGGGTCTTGATGTCGGCCGAGTGGCCCATGCGTGCCTTGCCGGTCACGCACAGCACCTCGATGAACCGGGCGAAGACGTGGGCGAGCGGCAGGAACAGCAAGGTCGACGCGTTGTCGGTGAGGACGACCTGACCGAGCTTCTCGATGGCGTTCTCGGCGAGGTCGAGGAAGTTTCCGTGGGTCAGCTCGCAGCCCTTGGGGCGCCCGGTGGTGCCCGAGGTGTAGATGATCGTCGCGAGCGAACCGCGGGCGAGGCCGGCGCGGCGCTCGTCGAGGGCGGCGTCGCTGATCTCGCGGCCCTTCTCGCGCAGCGCATCGAGCCCACCGCCGTCGATGGTGACGATGTCGCGCAGGGACGGGAGGTCGCTGCGGACCTGCTCGACGACGGAGCGGTGCGCCTCGGTCTCGACGACAGCGAGGTGGGAGTCTGAGTTCGAGAGGATCCACTGCACCTGCTCGGCCGAGGAGGTCTCGTAGATCGGGACCACGACGGCTCCAGCGCTCCACGCGGCGAAGTCGACCAGGGTCCACTCGTAGCGGGTGCGCGACATGAGGGCCACGCGGTCGCCGGGGTTGATGCCCGAGGCGACGAGGCCCTTGGCGACGGCCGCGACGTCGGCGGCGAACTGCGACCACGTGACGTGCGTCCAGCCGCCTGAAGGGGTCTTGCGCGAGAACGCGGTCTCGCCGCCGGACTCCTTGGCGTTGCGTGCCGGGAGGTCGGCGAGGCTGCCCTCCGTCGTGACGGGGGCAAGTGCTGCGACGACGTTGTCCTTCACTGTCACTCCTGATCGCGTGGGGAAAGCTGTGCTGCACCTTACCGAGCGGTAACTGCCCGGGCCACGTCGTGAAGGTCACAGCGGCATCCGGGGGATAGGCCGGCCCCTGAGGCGGCAGCCGACCACATCCTCGCACGCGGCCGACGCGCCGTGACAGGCGTCCGGTCATGCACCGTGGTGCTGCGGGTGACGCGATAGCCTTCGGCGCATGGCCGATCGCACGGAGTCCTCCATCGTCATCGACGCACCTCCTGGTGAGGTGCTCGACGTCATCGCGGACTTCGAGGCCTACCCGGAGTGGGCGGGCGAGGTGAAGGACGTCTCGGTGCTCGCCGAGGAGGGCGACGGCTGGGCCGACCAGGTGCAGTTCACGCTCGACGCGGGCGCCATCAAGGACACCTACGTGCTCGACTACGAGTGGGACGTCGTCGAGGACGGCACCGGCGTCATCTCCTGGTCGCTCGTGTCGGCTCAGGTGCTCAAGGCCATGAACGGCTCCTACACGCTGGCCGGCGACGGCACCGGCACCAAGGTCACCTACCGCCTCGCGGTCGACGTCAAGATCCCGATGATCGGGCTGCTCAAGCGCAAGGCGGAGAAGGTCATCGTCGACACGGCGCTCAAGGAGCTGAAGAAGCGCGTCGAGGCCTGAGCGACGGTGACACCCCATGACGCGCCCGGGTCGGAGTCCCGGCCGGGCACCGTGTCCGAGGAGGCGGCGCTCCTCGTCGACCTGCTGTCCCAGCGCGGCTGGGGAGGCTCCTCGCGTATGCCGTCAGCCCCCTCGGAGGGCCACGGACATTCCGCCGGTGGCTCGGCCGACGAAACGAGCGGACATCCGGCCGGCGCCGCGACCGACGACTCGGGCGACTCGGGCGGCTCGGGCGGCTCGGGCGGCTCGGGCGGCTCGGCGTCGGAGTGCACGTGCGGAGGCACCACCCCGGCGGCCTGCCGGGTCTGCCCGGTCTGCCAGCTGATCGCCTTCGTGCAGCAGGTCAACCCCGACACCATCGACCGGGTCGCCGACTTCGTCGGGTTCGCCGCCACGGCCCTGCGCGACCTCGCGACGGCGCAGCGCGACCGTCGCCCCACGCCCGGCGACGAGCGGGCCGGGGCGACGCACCCGGAGGAGCCCTCATGAGCAGGCGCCTGGCGATCGGCATCGACATCGGCGGCACCAAGGTGGCGGGCGGCGTCGTGGACGAGGCGGGCGTCATCACGCACCGCACCCGCCGCGACACCCCGCACCGTTCGACCTCGCCGGCGGTGGTCGAGAACACCATCGTCGAGTCGGTCGAGGAGCTGCTCAGCCAGGTGGACGAGGACGACGTCGTCGCCGTCGGCATCGGTGCAGCCGGTTTCGTCGCCGAGGACCGCGCGACCGTCGTCTTCGCCCCGCACCTGTCGTGGCGCAACGAGCCACTGCGCGACTCACTGGCCCAGCGAATCGCACTGCCCATCACCGTCGACAACGACGCCAACGCGGCCGCCTGGGCCGAGGCGACGTTCGGGGCCGCCCGGGGTGAGTCGCACGTCGTCGTCATCACCCTCGGCACGGGCATCGGTGGCGCACTCATCATCGACGGCACCGTGCAGCGTGGCCGCCACGGCATCGCCGGCGAGTTCGGCCACATGCAGATCATGCCCGGTGGCGTGCGCTGCGAGTGCGGCAACCGGGGCTGCTGGGAGCAGTACGCCAGCGGCAACGCGCTCGTGCGCGAGGCACGGGCGATGATCGAGGCCGGGTCACCGGTGGTGGCGGACCTGCTGTCCCGGCTCGGCGGCGACGCCACGGCCCTCACCGGGCCGTTCATCACCGAGGCCGCCCGCGACGGCGACCCGACCGCCCGCGAGCTGCTCGCCGACATCGGTCGGTGGCTCGGCATCGGCCTCGCCAACCTCGCCTCGGCCTTCGACCCCGGACTGTTCGTCATCGGTGGAGGCGTCAGCGCCGCCGACGAGATGCTCATCGGCCCGGCCCGAGAGGCCTTCCGGCGGCAGCTGCCCGGCCGCGGCTACCGGCCCGAGGCGAAGATCGTGCGTGCCGTGCTCGGCAGCGATGCGGGACTCATCGGGGCGGCCGAGCTGGCCCGGGCCGGCCACTGACCGGTGTCCGCCGAACGGCCCGGGCACGTCCTGCGGGTCATGAGCTACAACGTGCACGATCTGCGCGACGACACGGTGGCCGCATCCCGGGTGGTCAGGACCGTCGCGCCTGACGTCCTCTGCCTCCAGGAGGTGCCGCGCCGCCTCACGACCGAGATCCGCCTGCCGCGGTTCGCCCGGGCCTGCGGCATGGCGTGGGGACGAGGCCGCCTCGGCACCGGAGGCACCGCGGTGCTCGTGAGTCCACGCGTGGTCCTCGTCGGACGCAGCCGCGGGCGGCTGCCCGTGCGCTTTCCCGACCGCACCCGCGGGTATGCCGCAGCCGTGGTGACGCTCCCGGGCGCCGCCGGCGCCCGTCATCTCGTGACGGTCGTGAGCGTGCACCTTGGCCTACGGGCCGACGAGCGCGTGCGGCATACGTCGGCGGTCCTCCAGACGTACTCCTCCAGCGGACTCCCGCACCCGGCGTCGTCGCTCGTCGTCGCTGGCGACCTCAACGAAGGCATCGGCGGTCGTGCCTACGCCGTCCTGGCCGACCGGCTACGTCGCGTGGCGGGGGAGAGCGCCACCTTCCCGGCGCACGCACCGACGGCGGCCCTCGACGTCGTCTTCGCGAGCCCCGACCTCGCGGTCGTCGAGGGTGCGCACGTCGCGGTCGCCGACCGCGACCTCTCCCGCGGCTCGGACCACCGGCCGGTGTGGGTCGACCTCGACCTCAGGTGGCCTGCGACGGAGGATGCGTCGGCCTAGACCCGTGTGCCGTCGTCGAAGGGGTCGCGCTCGGTGCCTCCACGAAGGACGAGCAGGACGAAGCCGACGACGACCATGGCGAGCGCGGTGACGACCCACCAACCGCTGCCGTCGCGGTCGAAGAACAGCACGTAGAGCAGGAGCAGCGGGCCGCCCACGAGACCGCCGACGATGGCCCAGAACATCGGGTCGGTCTCGGCGGAGGGGAGGTCGATCTCGGACGGTGGCACGAAGTGGTCGTCGTCGGGGTCGGACGCGTCGAGCAGGGCGTCTGCGTCGTCACGTCGTGGGCTGTTGCCGCGCCAGGCGTGTGAGGTCGTCGGGGCGATGGGCAGCTCCAGCCGCTCCGACCCGTCGGTGGGCGACGGTGAAGGCGTGGAAGGGGTCGAAGGCGTGGATGACGGCGCGGTGGGCGGTGTGGCCTCCGGCCTCTCGGACGGCTGCGCCTCGGGGGCCAGCGGGTCGACCGCGACGGTCTGGGCGGCCGGGTCGGCGCCGTCGGTCAGCGTGCCCGTCGGGTCGCTGCGCGTGGTGCCGTCGGCACCCGGGGTCTCCGTCGAGACCGACGGCGGGGTGCGCTGGGGGTCGGGCGCCTCGTCGTCCCAACCAGCGATGATGCGCTCGAACTCGGCGTCGAGGTCGCGGTCAGCCACGACGGCTCCCAGCGGACGGAGTCGGTGAGCACGCGAGCGCCAGTCGGGGCGTCGGGACGACCGTCGCATGGGTCACGGAAGGGCTCCTCGGGCGAAGCGGCTGGACCTGTCGATCCTCGCATGCGCGGATGTGAGTGCGCGAGTGTCGTAGAGTTCGAGCCGTCACTGTTGGAAGGCGGACGCGGTTGTTCTACTGGTTCCTCAAGACGATCGTCATCGGGCCGATCATCAAGCTCCTCTTCCGTCCGTGGGTCGAGGGGGAGGACAACATCCCCGAAGAGGGCGCCGCGATCTTCGCGAGCAACCACCTGTCCTTCTCCGACTCGATCTTCCTGCCGCTCGTCGTCCCGCGCCGGGTGACGTTCCTGGCCAAGAGCGACTACTTCACCGGTCGCGGCATCAAGGGCCGCCTCACGGCCGCCTTCTTCAAGGGTGTCGGCCAGCTGCCGGTCGACCGGTCAGGCGGCAAGGCGAGCAACGCGGCGCTCAGTTCGGGCCTCAAGGTGCTGCGCCGCGGCGAGATGCTGGGCATCTATCCCGAGGGCACGCGGTCGCCTGACGGCCGGCTCTACCGCGGCCGCACCGGAGTGGCACGGATGGCGCTCGAGGGCAAGGTGAGCGTCATCCCGGTAGCCATGATCGGCACCGACAAGGCGCAGCCCACCGGCAAGGTCATCCCACGCATCATGAGGGTCGGCGTACGTGTCGGGAAGCCCCTCGACTTCTCGCGCTACGAGGGCATGGAGGACGACCGTTTCGTCCTGCGATCGATCACCGACGAGATCATGTACGAGCTGATGCTGCTCTCGGGCCAGGAGTACGTCGACATGTACGCCACGTCGATGAAGGAC
Source organism: Terrabacter sp. 2RAF25 (assembly GCF_052115265.1). Taxonomy (NCBI): domain Bacteria; kingdom Bacillati; phylum Actinomycetota; class Actinomycetes; order Micrococcales; family Intrasporangiaceae; genus Terrabacter; species Terrabacter sp. 2RAF25. The sequence continues at coordinate 141,319 of NZ_JBFRGJ010000005.1, read as the reverse complement.
CGCCTCGTGTCCGCGGCGCGCGCCAAGGCGCGAGAGCTGCAGGAGGCTGCCAAGCCCGGCAGCGCCGCGCCCGAGCTCGAGGCGGCCCTCGATGCGGCGGAGGGCAAGGGCCGGTCGGTCGTCGACACCGACCGGGGTCCGACGGACTCCTCTGTCGTCGCCGACGTCGCCGACGTCGACGTCGACGACGAGGGGGACGAGGGCGACGGCCCGGTCGTGGCGGCGTCCTGATCCCATGAGCGCCCCCCACGACGCCGGCTCGGGTCCCGTCGAGCCGTCATTGACCGTCGTCCCGGGGGCGTCGGAGCAGCCGATCCCAGCTGAACCGGAGCGGGCGACGCACGTCCTCGACGACGAGCACGTGCTCGTTCGCGGCCTGTGGCGAGGCATCGACGTGTTCCGGTGGCTCGCCCTCGTCTACGCGACCTGGGCGGTGTGGGAGCGGCACGGCCAGATCGCCCACCTCGTCGGCGCCGTCGCGGTCCTCGCGGTCCTGACCGTCTGGACCTTGGTCCAGACGCTGCGGCCCATGCGCACGGTCCGTGCCTACACGACCGAGCTCGTGATCGGCTGTGGTGCGATCCTGGCCACGCGCCTCGTCGACGACCCGGACGTCATCACGGGAGGCGCCAAGACCATCCCGTCCATCTGGCCCACGGCCGCCGTCGTCGGGTTCGCCGTCCTGCGCGGCTGGCGAGGTGGCCTGGCGGCCGCGTCCCTCGTGGCGGCGACCTCGTTCGTCGAGGTCGTCCAGCCGACGGCCAACACGATCTCGAACTCGATCTTCGGCCTGCTGCTCGGCGGCTGCATCGGCTACTGCGTCGACCTGGCCCGGGCCAGCCACGAGGTGCTGGCCGAGGCCATGCGGCTCGACGCGGCGCGCAACGAGCGAGACCGTCTCGCACGCACCGTCCACGACGGAGTGCTCCAGACCCTGTCGTTCATCAACCGCCGGGCCTCCGACCTCGGTGGGGAGGCCGCGCGCCTCGGAGCGATGGCGGGGGAGCAGGAGCGCATCCTGCGGACCCTGGTCAGCCAGACCGACCTGGCCGAGGTCGGACGCGCGATCAGCGGTGACGCCGACCTGCGGGTGCTGCTGCGCCACATCGAGCGCACCGGCGTACAGCTGGTGTCACCTGCCGACGCGGTGCTGCTGCCGCGCCGCGTCGCCGACGAGGTCGTCGCCGCGGTCGAGGCCGCCCTCGACAACGTACGCCAGCACGCCGGCGAGAGCGCCCGAGCCTGGGTGCTGCTCGACGACGACGGGAAGGACGTCGCCGTCACGATCCGCGACTCCGGCCGGGGCGTCCCGGCCGGCCGGCTCGCCGAGGCAGTGGGCCAGGGCCGGCTCGGGGTCTCGTCCAGCATCCGCGGGCGGCTCGCCGACCTCGGCGGCACCGCCAGCATTACCTCCGGGGCCGCCGGCGGCACGACCGTCGAGCTGCGTATCCCGAACCAGCGGACGAAGCGACGTCCGAACCGTCACCATGGTGACGAACCGGACACCCGGATCGGTCGCCGAGGAGCACCGTGACGCACCAGGAGGACGCCATGCCCCAGGACGGCAGCACGCCGCCCGAGCACATCCGCGTCGTCGTCGCCGACGACCACCCGATGTGGCGCGACGCCGTGGCGCGCGATCTCGCCGACGCCGGCTTCGAGGTGCTCGCCACGGCGGACGACGGTCGTTCGGCCGTGTCTCGCACCCGAGCCACCGTGCCCGACGTGCTCGTCCTGGACCTGAACCTGCCCGGTCTGACCGGCGCCGAGGTCTGCGCCGCCCTCGCGGAGGCACGTGTGCCCACCCGCATCCTGATCCTCTCGGCGAGCGGCGACCACCAGGACGTCCTCGAAGCCGTCAAGGCCGGGGCCCTGGGCTACCTCGTGAAGTCCGCAGGGCGCGAGGAGTTCCTCGCCGCCGTGCGCGCGACCGCCGCCGGTGAGCCGGTGTTCACGCCGGGGCTGGCCGGCCTCGTCCTCGGCGAGTTCAGACGGGTCAAGGCCGCCGGCGAGGGCATGCCCGACCGGCCCGTTCCCGAGCTGACCGACCGCGAGACCGAGATCCTGAAGTACGTCGCCACCGGCATGGGCTACAAGGAGATCGCGGGGACCCTGTTCCTGTCGCACCGCACCGTCCAGAACCACGTGCAGAACATCTTCGGCAAGCTGCAGATGCACAACCGCGTCGAGCTCGCCCGCTTCGCCATGGAGCGTGGTCTCGACCTCGTGGACCCCACGTCGCCCGCCTGACGGCATACCGGCTCGGGTGGGTCCTGGGCGTTCCCGGGCGTCGCGAAGGTTTCGGGATGCGGACCCGTGGCGGGAGCGCACGTGGTGGCGTCTACGCTTGCGGGGTGAACATGAGGAGCGTCACCGCCGATGTCGGTCTCGAGCCCGTTGACGGGTCCGAGGCCCTCGCCGCCCTCACGGCCGCGGCCACCGAGCTCGAGGCCCAGCAGCAGCCGGCCTGGCCCGACACCGCCGCGCTGTCCGAGGTCATCGAGACGCTCGCCTCGTATCCTCCCCTCGTCTTCGCCGGCGAGTGCGACATCCTCACGGACCGCATGGCCCAGGCCGCCGTCGGCGAGGCCTTCGTGCTGCAGGGCGGCGACTGCGCCGAGACGTTCGCGTCGGCGACCGCCGACAACATCCGCGACCGCATCAAGACGATCCTGCAGATGGCGGCCGTCCTGACCTACGGCGCGTCCGTGCCGGTCGTCAAGATCGGCCGCATGGCCGGGCAGTACGCCAAGCCGCGCAGCTCGACGGTCGAGACCCGCGAGGGCGTGACGCTGCCGGCGTTTCGCGGCGACATGGTCAACGACTTCGCCTTCCACGAGGCGGCCCGCATCCCCGACCCGCAGCGCCTCGTCCGCGCCTACCACGCGAGCTCGGCGACCCTGAACCTCGTGCGCGCCTTCACCACAGGCGGATTCGCCGACCTGCGGCACGTGCACGACTGGAACCGGGGCTTCGTCGCCAACTCCGCCAACGCGCGCTACGAGAAGCTCGCCAAGGACATCGACAAGGCCATGAAGTTCATGGCGGCCTGCGGTGCCGACTTCGACGCCATGCGCACCGTCGAGTTCTTCGCCGCCCACGAGGCGCTGCTGCTCGACTACGAGCGTCCGCTGACCCGCATCGACTCCCGCTCGGGCCGGCTCTACGACACCTCCGGCCACTTCGTCTGGGTCGGCGAGCGGACCCGTCAGCTCGACGGCGCCCACGTCGACTTCGTCTCCCGCATCAGCAACCCGATCGGCGTCAAGCTCGGGCCCAAGGCCGACATCGACGAGGTGCTGCGCCTCATCGACAAGGTCGACCCGAAGCGCACGCCCGGCCGCCTGACGTTCATCACCCGCATGGGGGCCGGCACCATCCGCGACGCGTTGCCCGCGATCGTCGACAAGGTGACGGCGTCCGGTGCCACCGTGACGTGGATCTGCGACCCCATGCACGGCAACACCTTCGAGAGCCCCTCCGGCTACAAGACGCGCGACTTCGAGGACATCGTCGAGGAGGTGCGTGGCTTCTTCGAGGTGCACCAGTCCCTGGGCACGATCCCCGGCGGCATCCACGTCGAGCTCACCGGCAACGACGTCACCGAGTGCCTCGGGGGTGCGGAGAAGATCATCGACTCCGACCTCGAGAAGCGCTACGAGTCCCTGTGCGACCCGCGCCTGAACCACCAGCAGTCGCTCGAGCTCGCGTTCGTCGTCGCCGAGATGCTCGGCCAGGCGTGACCCGCGCGTGACGACCGTGCCGACGTTCAAGGCGGACCTGCTCAGCGACACCCTGACCAAGCCCACCGAGGCGATGCGCGCGGCCATGGCCGGCGCGGAGGTCGGCGACGACGTTTTCGGCGAGGACCCCACGCTGCGGGCCCTCGAGGAGCGGGTCGCCGGCATGCTCGGGCATGAGGACGCGCTCTTCACGCCGTCGGGCTCGATGGCCAATCAGCTCGGCGTGCGCCTGCACGTGAGGCAGGGGGAGGAGCTCATCGGCGACTCCTTGGCCCACGTGGTGCGGGCCGAGCTCGGCGCTGCCGCGGTGCTCTCCGGCATCTCCTCGCGCACCTGGGTCTCCGAGCGTGGCCGCTTCCGAGCCGACGACGCGGCGGGTCTGATGATCACCGGAGCCGGCCCCTACCAGGTCTGCACGGCGCTCGTGATCGTCGAGAACACCCACAACTTCGGCGGCGGCACCGTGCAGTCGCTCGACGAGATCCGCAGGGCGCGCACCATCACCCGCGAGCGTGGCGTCGCGATGCACCTCGACGGGGCGCGGCTCTTCAACGCCCACGTCGCCTCCGGCGTGCCGGTCGGCGACTACGGCGCCGAGTTCGACACCGTCTCGATCTGCCTCAGCAAGGGCCTCGGGGCACCCGTCGGAAGCGTCCTCGTCGGCTCGGCCGATGCCATGGCCGAGTCGCGCATCTGGCGCAAGCGCTTCGGCGGCGGCATGCGGCAGGCCGGAATCCTCGCTGCCGCAGGGCTTTTCGCGCTCGACCACAACGTCGAGCGTCTCGCCGACGACCACGCCCGTGCTCGGCGTGCAGCCGAGGCGATGGCCGAGGCCGCACCCGGCTCCGTCGACCTGGCGACGGTCGAGACGAACATCGTCATCGTCGACGTGGCCTGTGTGGGCTGGACGTCCGCCGCCTTCGTCGATGCCGCCCTGTCCGCCGGAGTGCGGACGTATGCCGTCGGGCCCGGTGCGGTGCGCCTCGTGTGGCACCTCGACGTCGACGACGCAGGCACCGACGTCGCGATCGACGTCCTCACCGCCCTGCTGCGGTCCGCCCCCGCCGCCTGACCCCCGCCCTTCCGGCACCGAACGCGGCGTTCGGTGTCGAACTGCGTGTTCTAACAGCGCGTTCGCCACCGAACGCCGCGTTCGGTGGCGATGCGGGGAGGGCGGGTGGGTGTCAGACCTCGTGGTGGAGGGCCTCGGCCGGCAGCTCTCCGGGGCGGCGGCGCGCGAGGAGCTCGACGGCATACATCGCTGCCAGCACGAGCGCGCCCCCGGCCACCATCCGCAGAGTCGCGGTCTCGTCGCCGAGGGTGACGGCGAAGAAGGCCGCGAAGACCGGCTCGAGGGTCATCACGATGGCAGCCCGGGTGGCGGGCATGTGCGCCTGCGCCCAGGTCTGCACCCACAGGGCGAGGATGCTCGCGAAGACCACCATGTAGAGCACCGAGGCCCACTGCCCGGGCGAGGCCGGCAGCACGATGCCACCCGGCACGGCGCCGACGACGCAGAGCAGTGCGATGACGACCATCTGGACCACGGAGAGCCCGGTCGCGATCTCGGAGGCGCTGTAGCGGCCCAGCCCGACGATGTGCAGGGCGTAGAGGGCGGCCGCCAGTAACGTGATGGCCTCGCCGACCCCGATCGCTAAGCCATTGAGCGACAGCAGGGCCAGACCTGCGGTCGCGAGACCGACGGCTGCCCAGGTGGATCCGGCGACGCGTTCGCGCAGCAGCACCGCGGTGAAGACCGGTGTCAGCACGACGTAGGTGCCCGTGATGAAACCCGAGACGGAGGCGGACGTCGTCGCGAGCCCCTGGGTCTGGAAGATCTGTGCGAGCCCGTAGAGCGCGCCGAGGCCGACGCCGACGAGCACCTGCCGGCGGGTGAGCGCACGCAGAGGGCGCCAGAAGACGACGACCATGATGACCGCCGAGAGGCTGAACCGCAGGGCGAGGAAGTCGACCGGAGGCACGGTCTCGACGAGGTCGCGGATGAGGAAGAACGTGGATCCCCACACCGCGGTGAGGGCGACGAGGAGCAGGGTGGCCAGGCGCGTGCGCGCCACAGGTGTCATCAGTGCCGTCAGACGATCGTGAGGGTGATCGTGCTTCCCTTGGGCACCGGGGTGCCGGCCGGGACGTCCTGCGCACGGACCTTCTTCTCGAAGAGGTCGCCGAACGGGTACTGCTTCTGCACCTTGAAACCCAGGTCGGTGAGGGTCTTCTCGGCGACGGTGTCCTGCTGGTCGACGACATTCGGCACCGGCACCATGACGGGGCCCTTCGACACCACGACGGTGACGGCATCGCCCCGGTGCAGCGAACCCTTGGCGGGGCTCTGGGACACGACCTGACCGGCCGGGACGGTGTCGCTGTTGACGTCCTCGGCGCGCGCGACGGTCAGGCCGGCCTTGGTGATCGCGGCGGACGCCGCGTCGAAGGCCGCCCCGGTCACGGCGGGGACCTTGATCGGCTCACGGCCCTTGGACACGACGACCGCGACCTCGGCGTTGCGCCGGACCGACGCCCCCGCAGCGGGATCCTGGGAGATGATGACGCCCTCGGGGACGGTCTCGCTCCAGTCCTTGCTGGTGGCGCCGAGGCGCAGGTTCACGGGGGTGAGGGCGGGTCCTGCTGCGGCGACCTGGGTGCCGACGAGCTGGGGGACCGCGTAGCGCTCCTTGCCCTTGGAGACGACGACGCGCACGACCGACTGCTTGCCCAGCGCGCTGCCCGGGGACGGCTCGACCAGGAGAACGACACCCTTCGCCTTGGTCTCGGAGAACTGCTCGACGGTGTCCATGCGCAGCGACGCCTGCTCCATGGCGGTCTCAGCGCTGCTGACCTGCTGTCCGACCACGCCCGGGACGAGGGTGGTGCCCCCGGGGCCGGCGGTGAACCACCAGCCACCGAAACCGATGCCGGCGACGAGGAGGACCACCGCGGTCCACACGGGCCACCGACGGGAGCGACGGTGCGGGCGTCGGTCGATGGGCATCGCGGCCGTGTGCTCGAGGCCGGGTGGGTCGTCGTGCACGGGCAGTCCGCCCAGGGCCACGGCACCTGGGCGGCGGACGTCGTTGGGCCGGGTGCGACTGCGCTCGGGAACAGCTGAGGCCGGGGGACGGCTGACGCCGTCGGGCAACCGGCTCGTGGCCGACAGGGCGGGCAGCGTGGAGGTGGCCGTGCCGGGGGACTCCGAGGCGCTGACTTCACCCCGCCGGTCGAGCTCGCCGGCAGACAGGCCGCGCCTCACCGACCGGACAGCCGCCACGAACGAGGCGGACGAGTCGAAGCGGTCGTCGGGCTCGACGGCGGTGGCCCGGGCCACGAGGGCGTCGAGGTCGGCCGGCACGGCCGGCACGACCGATGACGGGGAGGGGATGGAACCGTGGACGTGGTTGTAGGCGATCTGGATGGGCGTGGTGCCCGTCACCGCCTTGCGCCCCGTCAGCATCTCGAAGAGCAGCAGTCCGGCGGCGTACACGTCGCTGCGAGGGTCGGCCACACCGCTCTCGACCTGCTCGGGGGACAGGTAGGAGACGGTGCCGAGCAGCACCCCGGTCTGGCTCGTCGCGGTCTGGTTGTTGATGGCCCGCGCCAGCCCGAAGTCGGCGACCTTGACCTCGCCGTCGCGCCTCACGATGACGTTCTCGGGCTTGACGTCGCGGTGGATCATGCCCGCCGCATGGGCAGCCCGCAGCGCGAGCAGGATCGGCTCGAGGATGGCCAGGGACTCACGCGCGGTGAGGGGGGCCTCCTCGTGGATGACCTCGCGCAGGGTCTTGCCCGCGACGAGCTCCATGGCGAGGAACACCTCGCCGTCGTCCTGGCCCTGGTCGAAGACGGCCACGACGTTGGGATGGCTCAGACGGGCCGCCGAACGGGCCTCGGAACGGAAGCGTTCGACGAAGACGTCGTCGGCGGCGAGCCCGGGGCGCATGATCTTGAGCGCGACCTCCCGGTCGAGCCGTGAGTCCAGCGCCACGTAGACAGAGGCCATGCCTCCGTCTGCGAGGTGGGAGAGGATGCGGTACCTGCCGTCGATCACCCGACCGACGAGGGCGTCCGCCACGCTGGACGTCACGCACCGGAGTTTACGGGCTGAAGGTGCCCATCCCGTGCAGGCCAGCCGGGGAGGGGTCTCGCGGCGCGGGCGCGCTGCCCGCCCCTGAGGCGCGCCGACGACGCCGCGAGACCACCCGCCGCCGCTCCGCCGTCCGGCGGAGCGGCACCTCGGTCAGAGGCGGTCGTAGATGGCCAGGACGCTGGCCACGTAGCGCTTGGTGTCCTCGTAGAGCCCCTTGGTTCGGACTGAGTAGAGCCCCTGGTAGTAGCCGGCGATGGCCTGCTCACGGGAGTCGGCACTGGCCTGGAGCGACCGGATGATGAGCACGCCCGACGTGATGTTCTGGCGGGTGTCGAAGCGGTCCAGCGACCGTCCTGCGAGCTCCGAGGCCCACGTCTGCGAGACGGGCATGATCTGCATGACCCCGACGGCGTTCGTGTAGGAGACGGACCGCTGGTGCCAGCCCGACTCGAGCCAGGCGATCGCCAGGGCGAGCTTGGGGTCAACCCCGTGACGTGCTGCCGTGGCGCGGATGATCGCCGCCGTCTCGGTGCGGCTCGGAACCTTCGCCGCTGCCAGCTTGGCCTTGCTGGCGGCGACGGCCTTCGCCGTCTGGGCCGACACGGAGTAGCCGGACGGGGGCGCCGGGGTGGGCTTGGGTGCCGAGGTGGCAGCGGCAGCCGTCGATCCCGCGCCGGGGACCACGACCTTCTGGCCGACGAAGATGACGGCGCTGCTGCGGAGCTTGTTCGCGGCCAGCAGCTTGGTGAGCGAGACGGAGTACTTCTTCGCGATGTCGCTCATGGTGTCGCCGGTGCGCACCACGTGGACAACGTCGCGGGCCGACTGCCGCGCGGGGGTGGCTGCGCGCGCGCTCGACGCGGCCGCGCCGGAGCGTGCCGGTGCGGCGGAGGCGTCCCTGCCGGGGACGAGAAGCTTCTGCCCGGGGTGGATGAGCGAGCCACCGAGCGCGAGCCTGTTCTTCTGGGCGATCGCGTGGACGGTGGTGTGGTTTGCGATGGCGAGGTGCCAGATCGTGTCGCCCGGGCGCACGGTGACGGTCTTCCAGGGCGTGGCGGCCACAGGAGCCACGACCGTGTGGGCGGGCGCGGCTAGGGCGGCGACGTCGGCGAAGGGCATGGTGTGGAGTCCTTTCCTGGGGCCCGGGCTGGTGCAGAAGACGGTGCAGAAGACGTGCAGAAGGCGTGGAGGGGCGTTCGGAAGGGGTGGGCCGTCGATCCTGAGGGGCGGATGTTGCACCTGTGAATGCTGTGGCGCCTGTGACGATAGCGCACATTTGAGCACTAAACTAAAAGTACATCCGTGTAATTCACCAGAGGGTGCGGTCGGTCGCGGCTCACGCGGCAGGTGTCCTGCGGCCCGGCCGACGATGGCAGACTCGTGCCCGTGAACGACACCTCCGCACAGCCCGACCAGACCACACCGGACGCCACCGACCTCGAGACGCTGGTCGGGGAGTGGCTGACCGTGCCCGACGCCGCCGAGCGGCTCGGTGTGCCGTTGTCGCGCGTGCGTCAGATGGTGGCCGACCGCGAGGTGCTCGCTGCGCGCATCGGCGAGCGCAGGGTCACCGCCATCCCCGCCAAGTTCGTCGACGAGACCGGCCCGAGGCCCGAGCTCCGGGGCACGTTCACGGTCCTCGCCGACGGTGGCATGGACGACGCCGAGATCATCGAGTGGCTCTACACGCCGGACGCGACCCTGCCGGTCGACGGTGCCCCCATCGACGCCCTGCGCGCCGGGCACAAGACCGAGGTCCGGCGGCGGGCGCAGGAGCTCGCCTTCTGACCCTTCCGCCTCTCCGAACCGACCGCGCCGGTTGCGCCGACCTCGCCGGTTGCGCTGGTCGAGTCGATCGCGCTGGTCGAGCGGCAGCTCGCTAGGAGTGGCGAGCCGTCGAGACCGCGACCAGCGCTTCGAGCACGTCGAGGGCGGACGAGTCGTAGTGGCCGGTCTCACGGGCGCGCTCGACCGCCTTGCGGGCATCGTCGGCCAGGCTGGTGATGAGGCCCTCGACCCGGTCGACCGCGCCCGTGCCGACGAGCACGTGGCGGATCGCCTCGACCCCGGTGAGCTCGAGGTCGTCGCGGCCGAGCAGCGACTCGACGGTGTCGCGGTCGGTGGGTGAGGCCGCGTCGAGGGCGTACGCGACAAGCACCGTTCGCTTGCCCTCGCGCAGGTCGTCGCCGGCGGGCTTGCCCGTCGCCTCGGGGTCGCCGAAGACGCCGAGCAGGTCGTCGCGCAGCTGGAAGGCCTCGCCGAGGGCCAGGCCGTAGTCGGAGAGCGGTGCCAGGGACTCCTCGGGCGCGCCGCCCACGAGCGCGCCGATGAGCAGGGGGTGCTCGATGGTGTACTTCGCGCTCTTGAACCGGATCACCTTGCGGGCCGAGGCCACCCGGGCCTCCAGGTCGAGACCCTCCCAGCCACGGGCCGACTCGAGCAGGTCGAGGAACTGGCCGCCCATCAGCTGCGTGCGCATCAGGTCGAAGAGGTGGCGCCCGCGGACGAGCTCGTCGCCGGGCAGCCCGCAGGTGGCATACAGCTCGTCGCACCACGTGAGGCAGAGGTCTCCGGCCAGGATGGCGGTGCCCTCGCCGAAGCGGTCGGAGTCGCCTGCCCAGCCACGCACCTGGTGCAGGCCGGCCACGGCCCGGTGGGCGGACGGCATACCTCGTCTGGTGTCGCTGCGGTCCATGACGTCGTCGTGGAGCAGGGCTGCGCCCTGGAAGAACTCCATGCTCGCGGCGAGTCGGACGAGGGCGTCGGAGTCGTCGCCGCCGGCCGCACGGTAGCCCCAGTAGAGGAAGCCCGCGCGAAGACCCTTGCCCCCGGAGAGCAACCCGGACACGGCAGACACGAGCGGTGCCGTCTCGTCTCCGATCGCGGCGAGCGACCGCGTGGCCCCGGCGATCTGCGCGTCGATCGCCTGCTGGACCCGACGGCGCAGCACGTCGAGGTCGGTGGGGGTCTGCACGAGGTCCTCCATCGAGTCGCGGGAATCGTCGTCAGCCTACGCGGCGCGCCGGCCGCCGCGTGAACAGCCCACGCACCGCGTGCACGCTCGGCCTAAGGTGTGCGGCATGGCACACGGCACGGCATCCTCCATGGCGCGGGCAGAACGGTTCACCCGGTCCATCCCGGCGATGATCGAGGCCGACGCCCCGACCTTCAGCTTCGAGTTCTTCCCGCCCAAGGACGACGCGGCGGAGGCGCAGCTGTGGGACGCGATCCGCCGGCTCGAGAAGGTCTCACCGAGCTTCGTCTCGATCACCTACGGCGCCGGCGGCGGCACGCGCGACCGCACGGTGCGCCTCACCCAGCGGGTGCTCGAGGCGACCTCTCTGACGCCGATGGCGCACCTCACGTGCGTCGGCCACTCCGTCACCGAGCTGCGCGGCATCGTCGGGGCGTATGCCGCCGCCGGGGTCCGCAACATCCTGGCCCTCCGAGGTGACCCCCAGGGCGGCCTCGGCCAGCCGTGGGTCGCCCACCCCGAGGGGCTCGACCACGCCGACGAGCTCGTCTCGCTCGTCAAGGGCCTCGGCGACTTCACCGTGGGTGTCGCGGCCTTCCCCGACGGCCATCCCGAGTCCAGCGCCATCGAGGAGGACGCCCAGACGCTCATCCGCAAGGAGCAGGCGGGCGCGCAGTTCGCCATCACCCAGATGGTCTTCGACGTCGACAACTACCTGCGGCTGCGCGACGAGCTCGTGCGGCGCGGATCGGCCCTGCCCGTGGTGCCCGCGATCATGCCGATCACCAACGCCCGCCAGGTGGTGCGCATGGCCCAGCTCGCGGGTCAGCCCATGCCGACCGCCGTCACCGACCGGCTCGACCGGCACGGCGACGATGCGGACGCGGTGCGGGCCGAGGGCATGGCCATCGCGACCGAGTCGTCGCAGCGGCTGCTCGACGAGGGTGCCCCCGGCATCCACTTCATCACCATGAACCGCTCGTCGGCGACGCTCGAGGTCTTCGGCAACCTCTGAGCGCCGGCGCCACTCATCACGCTGCGGATCTGTCTGCGGCCGGTGTCGTCCCGGCAGCAGTGGGTGCCGACTGATCCGCAGCGTGATCGTCTCGGTCATCAGACTGCGGATCTGTCTGCGGCCGGTGTCGTCCCGGCAGCAGTGGGTGCCGACTGATCCGCAGCGTGATCGTCTCGGTCATCAGACTGCGGATCAGTCGGCATCCGGTGTGGTCAGGTCGTGGCCGACGGCGTGGCGGTGCTGCCCGGCGTCGTGGATCCGCCCTGCTGACCCTGGGGACCGTCGCCGTCGTGGTCCCCACCGCGGCCGCCACCCGGGCCGCCCTCGTCGACGGACGTCACGGCGAAGGATGCATCGACCTTGACGGTGACATGCGTGCCGTCGGTGCGCACCATGTGTGCCTCGTAGACGCCGTCCGAGTCGGTCTCGACGCGCTCGATCGTCGCGGTCGGCTCCTTGGCCTTGGCGGCGGCCGTCACCTTGGCGGCCGTGTCGCCGGTGAGCAGCGTCTCGTCGGACCGCATCGGCTTGCTCGGGTCGGTGTTGCCGTTACCGGCGCCGCCGCCCGTCCCCTCGCCGAGCTGGCCGTAGGCGGCGCCGTTCGCGGCAAGGCTGGTCGTTCCCGTGCTCTCGTCCGCGCTTGCGAGGGCGGCCCCGCCGAGCGCGAGCGCCGACGCGGCCACGATGCCGGCGCCGGCCAGCGCGATGGTCTTGTTCTTCATGCGTTCCACTCCTTCGATGGGCTGGCCTCGTGCCAGCTGGATCCACCGTCGGAGACGGCCCTGTGCCAGGGCCCTTGCCGTCGTGGGCACGTCCTGTGAGTCGGTGCACCTTCCTGTGAGGTGCTCGCCCGTGCTCGCCGTGGCGCGGCGGTCAGGTCTCCTGGTCGAAGGGACGCTCGGGTCGGGCCTCGGCGGGTGGCACCGGGGGAGGTGGCCCGGACCCCCGGCCACGGCCGAGGCCCCATCCGGGTCGGCGTCCAGGGTCGTGACGTGGGTCGACGGCTCCGGCCGCCGGGGCGGAGATGCCCACCCTCTCGCCCCAGGCGTCGTAGCGCCGCTTGTAGCGCCGGATGCGACCGGCGAGCTTGTAGACGAGGAAGGCTCCGAGGGCGAGGAGGAGGAACGCGATCGCGGCGGCCCACCACGGGTGTGCGATGGCGAGAGCGGTGACCCCCGTGACCGTGACGTCCTCGGTGGTGCTGACGACGATGTTGCTCGCGGGCTCGGGGGAGGTGTTGACGGCGGCGCGCAGTCCGGCCTTGATGCCGTGCGAGATCAGCGCCGTGACGCCGCCTGTGGCAGCGCCGATCGCTGCGTCGAGCCCGGCGGTCTCGTGGCCGATGAGATAGCCGATGGTCGCGCCCACGGCCGGTCGCACGACCGTGTGCACCGAGTCCCAGACGGAGTCGACGTAGGGGATCTTGTCGGCGAGCATCTCGACCGCGAAGAGGATCCCGGCACCGACGAGCACGTCGGTGCGCGCCAGGGCGTTGGGGATCTGGCTGAGGTTGAAGATCTTGTCGGCCAGCCCGAGGACGAGCACGACGGCGTACGCGTTGACCCCGCTGCCCCACCCGGTGGTGAAGGCCATGGGGATGAGCTCGGCGCCCACGACGCTCCTTCTGTCGTGCGCCGGTCGCGGGTGCGCCGGTGCGTCCATGCCCGGACCGGTCGGCCGAGCTCAGGTCCAACGCCCCTGACGCTCCCCTATTCCCCGGGGTCGCGCAACGGGACGCGCAGGGAGAGGGTGGCCGCCGCCCGGGCCCCGGCAGGGCTCGGCGGGCAGCGGAAACGGGTGCGATCCGCGAGCGGACAGGACCCCTGCGCCTCTCCGTTCGCGGACCGAACCCGCGGTGCCAACTCTTGTCGCAGGGGTTGAGGCGAAACCTGAGCACCACTACTCAGGTTCGCCCGTTTCGTGCCATATGCCGGATGCGTGGCGGCCTGTCCGGCCGTTCTTGACACGGTGTCGGCGCCGGGGGTTACGCTCTTCACATCGAACAAGTGTTCGAACTTTGTTGGTTTCATCAGTCAGTCGTCGGTTGGTTGTCGGGCTGCTCGTGTGGGGCGCGAGTGGCCCGGGTCGTGATGTCCGGCCCGACGTGTCCGAGGGAGACGTGTCGTGGTGCGTAGGTTCAGTGACTCCGTCCAGGTGAGGGTGCGCAGAAGAGAGCAGGAGCCGGAGACCGGCCGGCCGAAGGCCCGAGAAGGCGGGTCGTCCGGGTCGCCGGGGTCGCCGGGGTCTCCGGGGTCTCCGGAGCCGTCGTCCGGGTCGTCGGCCGGGTCGTCGGCGGGGCCGCCTCCGGAGGCGTTCATCTGGCGCGGTCGCCTCTACGTCGTGCGCGGAGTCCTCTCCCAGTGGCGCGAGCGCCGCGCCTGGTGGCGCGACGCGCTCGAGGCCGACGAGGCACAGGTGCGCCCCGGCGAGACGCTGGTCGCAGCAGCGGCCGAGCAGCACGTCTGGCGGGTCGAGGCGAGCCCGGGGTGGTCCTTCGCGCCCGGGGTCTACGACCTCGCCCATGACGAGTCCCCGAGGGGCGACCAGTGGTCGCTCGTCCGGGTCTCCGACTGAGACCGACATGAGACGAGAGAGGAGAACAACCACCATGACCGCCGCCCACGACCTGCGCCGTCCGCCCATCTCGGTTGCCGTGCTCGACCTGCTCGAACGGGGCCGCGCGACCCTCGAGTCCGCGTGCCGCACGAGTGACGCGTCCGAGCGCTACCGCGACTCCCACCTGGGGGCCCTGCGGGCCGCGGCGGCCCTCGTCGCCGCCCGCACCGTCCCGTCGCCGCGCTCCCGTCCGCGCAGCGTCTGGCAGGTGCTGCCCGGGGTGGCCCCCGAGCTGGGGGAGTGGGCAGCCTTCTTCTCCGCGTGCTCGGCCCACCGGTCGATCATCGACCGCGGCGGTCACATCAGTGCCCGCGAGGCCGACGACCTGCTGCGCCAGGCCGAGATGTTCCTCGAGATCGTCCAGGACCTTCTCGGCATCCCGGCGACGATGCCGCTGCCGCAGTCGATCACCCCCGTCTCGGCCGCTCCCGTCCCGAGGAGCCGGGCGAACAGCGCGTGAGCAGCATGACCACCACCACTACCGATTCCAGTACCACCGGCACCGGCACCGGTGCCCACACCGAGCGTCGCCGTCCCGCGACCCGTGGCGGTGAGAGCTTCGTGCACCTGCACGTCGCGTCCGGCTACTCCATGCGCTACGGCACGGCCAAGCCGCACCAGCTCGTCGAGCGAGCCGCAGCCTTCGGGCAACCGGCCCTCGCGCTGACCGACCGCGACGGGCTCTACGGCGCAGTGAAGTTCGTCCGCTCCTGCATGGAGCACGACGTGGCGCCGATCCTCGGTGTCGACCTCGCCCTCGGGCCCGAGCACCCCGAGCGGCGACGACCAGTGCGCACCCCGGTCCGCGGTGGGGCGCTCGTCGACCCCCGGCTGCCGCGCGTCACGGTGCTGGCCCGCGGCAGCGCCACCGGCCTCGCGCCGGGCCAGGGCTGGGCGGCCCTCTGCCGGCTCGTCACCGCGACCCACTTGCGCGGAGAGCGCGGCAACCCGGTCACCACCGCGAGCCTCGTGGCCGAGCACGCGCGTCCGGGACCCGACCCGGACCTCGGCCCGTCTCGCCCGGTTGGCCCGCCCGACCCGCCTGGCCCGACCGACCCGACCGACCCGACCGACCCGACCGACCCGATCGACTCTGCCGGACGTGCCGACCTCGCCGGGACCCATCGGCTCCGGTCCGCCCGACCCAGCGGACGGCATACCTCCGCGGTGGCCGGCGGCCCCTCCCGTCTCGTCGTGCTCCTGGGGCCCGACTCCGACGTCGGCCGCGAGGTGCTCGCCAAGCGACGCGACCGCGCCCGGGCGGCGCTGGAGCGCTGGGTCGCGCTGCTGCCGCGCGGGGGCGTCGTCGTCGAGGTCGTCTGCCACGGCGGTCCCGAGCACCAGCCCGTCAGCCTCGGCCAGGCCGGCCGGATGCTCGCCCTCGCCCGCGAGGTGGGCGTGCCGAGCGTCATCACGGCGGCGGTGCGTCATGCCGACCCGCAGGACGCTGCCATCGTCGACGTCCTCGACGCCGCCCGCCGGCTCGTCGCCCTCGACTCGCGCCACCTCGACCGCGTCACCACGGCAGGGCACCTGTCCCCGACGCCGCTCATGCACGCACTCGCCCTCGACGTCGTGCAGGTCTCGGGCCCCGGGCTCGTCGGGGGCGGCTCGCTCGCCCGCGAGCAGGCGAGCGAGCTGCTGGCCCGCACCACGGCGCTCGCCACCGAGTGCGTCCAGGACCCCCGGGCCGACCTCGGCATCGGCTCGGTCCACCTGCCCGAGCCCGGCGTGCTCGGCATCCGTCCCGGCACCAACCCGCACCACGTCCTCGCGCGCCGGTGCCGTGAGTCCATCGCGACCCGCTACCCGGGTCGCTCCGCGACCGAGCTGGGTGCCGTCAGCGACCGGCTCGAGGACGAGCTCGGCGTCATCGAGACGCTCGGCTACGCGACCTACTTCCTCACCGTCGCCCAGGTCTGCGACCTCATCCGCGAGATGGGGGTGCGGGTCGCCGCGCGCGGTTCGGGGGCGGGGTCCCTCGTCAACTACCTCCTCGGCATCTCCGGGGTCGACCCGATGCGTCACGGCCTTCTCATGGAGCGGTTCTGCTCACCGCTTCGAGCCGAGCTGCCCGACATCGACATCGACGTGGAGTCGGCCCGCCGCACCGAGATCTACGAGCGCATCCTCGACCACTTCGGCGGCGAGCGGGTCACCTGCGTCTCGATGATGGACACCTACCGGGTGCGTCACGCGATCCGCGACGCCGGCGCCGCGCTCGGGCTGCCCCCGCCCGAGGTCGACGCGATGGCCAAGGCGTTCCCGCACATCGCCGCCCGCAACGTGCGCAACGCCCTGGCCGAGCTGCCCGAGCTGCGGGCGAGCGGGCTCGACGTGCCGCGCCTGCAGCTGATGTTCGACATCGTCGAGCGTCTCGACGGGCTGCCACGGCACATCGCGCTGCACCCGTGCGGGGTCGTGCTCTCCGACTCGGTCCTGCTCGACCGCACTCCTGTCGAAGCGAGCTGGCTCGGCTTCCCGATGAGCCAGTTCGACAAGGACGACGTCGAGGAGATGGGCCTGCTCAAGCTCGACGTCCTCGGCATCCGCATGCAGTCGGCGATGGCTCACGCCATCGACGAGGTCGAGCGGGTCGACGGCACGGCCATCGACCTCGACGACGAGAGCCAGGTGCCCTTCGACGACGAGCCGACCTTCGAGCTCGTCCGCTCGACCAAGACCCTCGGCTGCTTCCAGATCGAGAGCCCCGGCCAGCGCGAACTCATCGGCAAGTTCGGGCCGCAGACCTTCGACGACCTCATCATCGACATCTCGCTGTTCCGGCCCGGGCCGGTCAAGAGCGACATGATCATCCCGTTCCTCAACGCGAGGCAGGGCTGGAAGGACCCCTCCTTCCTGCACCCGACGCTCATCCCCGCGCTCGAGGAGACCGAGGGCGTCGTCGTCTTCCACGAGCAGGTCCTCATGATCGTCGCCGAAACCACCGGCGTGACCCTCGCCCAGGCCGACGAGGTGCGCCGCGCGCTCGGCACCCCCGACGGCCAGCGGCAGATCGAGCAGTGGTGGCGCCCGGCCGCCCTGGCCCGCGGCTACCCGCCCGAGGTCGCCGACAAGATCTGGGAGGTCCTCAAGGCCTTCGCGTCGTTCGGGTTCTGCAAGGCGCACGCGGCCGCCTTCGCGCTGCCGACCTACCAGTCGGCCTGGCTCAAGACGCACCACCCGGCCGCCTTCCTCGCCGGGGTGCTGACCCACGACCCCGGCATGTACCCCAAACGGCTCATCCTCGACGACGCCCGCACCTTCGGCATCGCGGTCCTCGGGCTCGACGTCAACGTCTCCACCGGCAGCTATCGCTTCGAGCGCATCGACGACGGCGGCGAGGCGATACGGCTCTCGCTCGCCGACGTCCACGGCATCAGCGAGGCCGAGGTGGCCCAGATCGTCGCCGGGCAGCCGTACTCCAGCCTCTCCGACTTCTGGCAGCGTGCCCACGTGTCACGTCCCGTCGCCGAGAAGCTCGTGCTGGCAGGCGGTTTCGACTCCCTGCACGACATCGACCTCGGCAGTCCGCCCCGTCGCGGCGAGAGCGGTCCGGAGGTGGTGGGGCGCTCCCGCAGCGGGCTCGGCCGGCGGGGACGGGTCACCAGGCGAGACCTGCTGCTCCACGTCGCCGAGCTCGACCGCTGGTCGAGCTCGCAGCGCTCGTCGCGGGCCAGGGTCTCGGCTGCGAGCCGCTCCCGCCCGTCACGGGGCAGGGTCACGTCGGTCTCGGCCACCGGCGACATCCGGGCTCTGGCCGCCGCCCAGTCGCAGGCCTCCGCGGGGGCGCCCGAGCACGTCGCCACCCAGCTGACGCTCGACCTCGGCGACGCGCCACGCCTCACCGCGACGAGCGGGCTGCCCGAGATGACCGGTCCCGAGCGGGTCCGCGCCGAGCTCGAGGTGCTCGGCCTCGACGCGAGCGGGCACGTCGTCGACTTCTACGGTCCGATGCTCGACGCGCTCGGCGTCACGCGAGCGCGTGACCTGCTCACCGGCCGCAGCGGCCGTGAGGTGTGGGTCGCCGGGGTCAAGGTCGCCACCCAGACCCCGCCCATCCGCACCGGTCGCCGCGTCGTCTTCCTCACGCTCGACGACGCCACCGGCCCTGTCGACCTCACCTTCTTCGAGGACGTCCAGGGACCATATGCCGTCACCGTCTTCCACTCGTGGCTGCTGCTCTGCCGCGGACTGGTGCGGCGCACCGGTCCCAAGGGCGTCTCGATCCGGGCCACCGGCGCGTGGGAGCTCTCTGGCCTCCAGGACGCCTGGACCGCCGGGGGCATCACCGCGGTGCGCGACGCCCTCGACGCCGCCGACCGGACAGCCTGGGAGCGGGCAGGAGCCCTGGCCGGCCGCGACGGTGCACCCGCCGGTGTGGGGGAGGGGCCCGACGGTCGCCGCGTGCTCGTCCACGCGTCAGGGTTCAAGCAGTCGCCGTACGCCGACATCAAGCCGGCCGGCGACGACGTCAAGGGAGCCCGCGGCACGAGCGGTCTCGTGCCTGCGGACACGGTCGGAGGGCCGCCACGCAAGCTGTGGCACGCCAGCCCGGGAAGCTCGGGGCACTAGGGTGAGCATGCACACGAACCACATGCGCCACCACCTGCGACACGGCGCGAACCACGTTCCCCGACGGAGGATCCCGTGCCCGACGACCAGCCCCGCCAGCGACGCGGAGCGGCCCGACCGTCGGCCGTCGTCTCGGCAGTGGACCGCATCGCCGACGAGTGCGGGACCCTGCTCGGCCGTCCGCTCGAGGTGCTCGACCTCGGTGGCGGCACCGGCGGTGTCGCCGTCCCGCTCGCCGAGGCCGGTCACCGGGTCACCGTCGTCGATCCCAGCCCCGACGCACTCGCCTCACTCGCCCGCCGGGCCCGTGAGGCCGGTATCGAAGGCCGTGTCACCGGCGTCCAGGGCGACGGCGACTCCCTCGACGGCATCCTCGCCGGTCGGCGCGTCGACCTCGCCTGCTGCCACGGCACGCTCGAGTTCGTCGACGACCCCGCGGCCACGCTGCGCGCCATCGCCCAGGCCCTGGGCCAGGGCGGCGTGCTCTCGCTCCTGGTCTCCGGGCGCCTGGCCGTCGTCTTCGCCAAGGCCATCTCGGGCGAGTTCGCCCAGGCGCGCGCAGCCCTCGTCGACCCGTCCGGACGCTGGGGCAGCACCGACCCGCTCCCGCGCCGCTTCGACGTCGAGCAGCTCGAGACCCTGCTCGCCGACGCCGGCTTCACCGACGTGGTGGTGCGTGGCACCAACATCCTCGGCCACCTCGTGCCGGCCTCGCTCATCGACTCCGAAGCCGACCGCGCCGCCCTCGCAGAGCTCGACGACCTGCTCGTCTCCGGCCCCGGGCGCGAGTTCCTCCGGACCCTCGGCAATGCCCTGCACGTCGTCGCCCGCCGCGACTGACCAGGCGACCGTGCTCGTCCGGCCCGGTCAGCAGGCAGGTGCAGCATGAGCCGTCGCCAGTTCACCGCGCCGACCCGGGGCAGCTCCGAGCCCCCCGACGACACCGGCTGCACCGTGCTGCACGTCGACATGGACGCCTTCTACGCGTCCGCGTCGCTCATCTCGCGCCCTGACCTGCGCGGAAAGCCGGTCATCATCGGCGGCGCCAGTGGCCGCTCGGTCGTGCTCTCGGCCACCTACGAGGCCCGTGCCTTCGGGGTGACGTCCGCCATGCCGATGGCCCGGGCCCAGCGGCTGTGCCCACAAGCCGTCATCATCGAGCCCGACCACCGCCGCTACGCCGCGATCTCCGAGGCCGTCATGGCGACGTTCGCGACGATCACCGACAGCGTCGAGCCGCTCTCGCTCGACGAGGCCTTCCTCGACGTGTCCGGGGCCGTACGCCGTCTCGGGCGTCCCACACAGATCGCTGAGCAGCTGCGCGACACCATCGCCGACGAGCAGGGCATCACGTGCTCGGTGGGCGTGGCTGCCACGAAGTTCGTCGCCAAGCTCGCCTCCAACCTCGCCAAGCCCGACGGACTCATCGTCGTGCCGCGCGACGAGGTGGTCTCGTTCCTGCACCAGCTGCCGGTCGGGGCCATCTGGGGCGTCGGTGACAAGACGGAGGAGCACCTGCACCGGCTGGGGCTGCGCTCGGTCGCCGACCTCGCGCACACGCCCGTCGAGACCCTGCAGCGGGCCCTCGGCGACGTCGCCGGCCGCAGCCTGCACGACCTCGCCTGGGGGCGCGACCCCCGTTCGGTCGTGCCCGAGCGTCGCGAGAAGTCGATCGGTGCCGACGAGACCTTCGCCCACGACATCGACGACCCCGTCCGCATCCACCGTGAACTGCTGCGCCTGTCCGACCGCACCGCTGCACGGGCCAGGTCGGCCGGCATGACGGGACGCACGGTCAGCATCAAGGTCAGGTTCGCCGACTTCACGACGATCACCCGCGCCAAGACGCTGCGCCACCACACCGACGTCTCGCGCGACATCTTCGCGACGGCGCGCGAGCTCTACGACCGGCTCGGCCTCCAGCGGGCCCGCATCCGGCTGGTAGGGGTGCGCCTCGAAGGCCTCGTCCCGTCCGCCGTGGCGCCCATCCAGGCGACCCTCGACGAGCCGGAGCACGGGTGGCGCGAGGCCGACCGCGCGGTCGACCGGGCGAGCGCGCGCTTCGGTGCCGGATCCGTGCGGCCGGCGAGCCTCATGCCTGACCGACCCTCGGGTTCCAATCGCGAGCGGCGAGACCTATCCTGAGGTAAAGAAGTCCGCGTCGGCCGTTTCCGACATACGATTCGGGCACAGTCGATTTCGCACCAGGGAGGTGCCGAGTGGCACTCTCGGAACACGAGGAAGCACTCCTTCAGCAGATGGAGGAAGCCCTCTACGCCGAAGACCCGCGCTTTGCGTCGCGCATCGAGAAGACGAAGTCTCGAGGTCTCGGGCGGGGTCGCGTCATCGCCGGTGTCATCGCCGGTGTGGCCGGGCTGGGTCTCGTCGTGTTCTCGGCGATGAGCAGCGCCATCTGGCTCGGTGCCGTGGGCTTCGCGATCATGGTCGCCGGCATCGTCTACGCCATCACGCCCTCCAAGACCAAGCTCGCCGCGGTCGCTGCCGACGGCACGCCCAAGCCGCGTCCCGGCAAGAGCAAGGCGGCCGCCGCCAAGCAGGCCAGCTTCATGGAGCGGCTCGAGGAGCGCTGGGAGAAGCGTCGCCGCGACCAGTGGTGACGACCAGTGGTGACACGGTGGTCGTCACCACTGGCCGTCACCACGCTGACCGTAGAGGACCCCGACGTGTCGGGGTCCTCTTTGCTTCCCGCGCGGTCAACAGCCCGCTGGGGCCGGCTGGCTAGGGGCGGGTCAGGAAGACGGCGACGGCCCAGGTCGTGATGATCGCGAAGGCGGTGGCCAGCTCGATGCCGACGTTGAGCGCCACCGCGCGGATCGCCTGCCTCGTGGCACGCCAGGCCGCGGCGTGCTCACGGTGCTTGACGCGCTCGAGCAGGTAGATCGCGACGACGAACCCCAACGGTGCTCCGACCAGGGGCACGACGAAGAACCCGACCACGGCCACGGCCAGCGCCGCGGCCACGATCCAGCCGTCCACGCCCGCCGACTTCATCCGCCGACCGGGGAGGAGGTACTGGCTGACCACGCCTGCGGCATACGCGACGGTGGCGATGCCGAGGACGAGCCAACCCGGCCCGTCCTGACGCTCGAACGCCCACACGAGCGTCGCCCCCCAGACCACGAACAGGCCCGGAAGTACAGGGACGACGACGCCGACGGTGCCCACGAGCATCGCGAGCAGAACGATGACGTTCGTCGCGGTGATCACGGGTGTGCCGTCGGCGGCGTTCGGGTCAGGATGGGGTCAGGAGGGGCCGGGTCGGGTGTCTCTGCTGGTCAGCGCTCGTCGACGGGAGCAGAACCCGGGATCTCGTTGAGCCGGTCCGTCTCGTCGCGGATGTCGAGCGCCTTGTCCTTCAGGGCCGGGAGGTGCTCCCGTCCGTGGTGCGCGCAGAAGAGCAGCTCTCCGCCGGAAACGAGGCGGGCGCGGATGTAGGCCTGGGCCCCACATCGGTCGCAGCGGTCAGCAGCAGTCAGTTCGGGTGCCAGTGCTGTCGTCATTTGTATTCGCCTCTTTCCTCCCTCAGGGGGTTCCCCGGAGGGCAACCCTGCCATGTACGTACGACGCTCGAGTGGTCCTGTCGGTGGACTGCTCTCGCCTCGCGGACGTTCCAACAGTGAATCACGCTGAATGCTTCCCGATGGTGAGGCTCGGTGAGTGAGACACCTTCGGACCAACATCGTTACGTGTCAGAGATTCGCCGAGCGCCCGCGATACGGATTGCCTGTCACTCTTCCCCATACCCGGCGAGCCCCGACCGCGGGCGCTCGGTCAGGGCTCAGCGAGCCTCCACAGGGCCGTCAGTGCCGGTGACTAGGCTGCCCCTGCCAGCCCTCTCCACAGCCCGACCGCTGGCCGCACACCGACCGAAAGAGATCGACACCCGTGGCCTCCGCCTCCCGTCCCGCCCCCTCCGGCAACGGTGACTACACCGCCCGCCACCTCCAGGTCCTCGAGGGCCTCGAGGCCGTGCGCAAGCGTCCCGGCATGTACATCGGCTCGACCGACCAGCGCGGCCTCATGCACTGTCTGTGGGAGATCATCGACAACGCCGTCGACGAGGCCCTGACCGGCGTGTGCGACGACATCCGGGTGATCCTCGCCGCCGACGGGTCGATCGAGGTGCGCGACAACGGCCGAGGCATCCCGGTCGACATCGAGCCGCGCACGGGCCTGTCCGGCGTCGAGGTCGTCTTCACCAAGCTGCACGCAGGCGGCAAGTTCGGCGGCGCCTCGTACGCCGCGACCGGAGGCCTGCACGGCGTCGGCGCCTCCGTCGTCAACGCGCTGTCCGCGCGGCTCGACGTGGAGGTCGACCGGGCCGGCAAGACGTACGGCATGAGCTTCCGACGGGGCGAGCCCGGCACGTTCACCGACGTCCAGGGTTCGCCGCACTCCCCGGAGTCCGCCTTCACGCCGTACGAGCGCAAGAGCGCGCTCCCGGTCGTCGGCAAGGCCAAGCGTGGGGTCACGGGCTCCCGGGTGCGCTTCTGGCCCGACCGCCAGATCTTCCTCAAGGACGCCGAGCTCGACTACGCCGCCATCCTCGGTCGCGCGCGCCAGACGTCGTTCCTCGTGCCGGGGCTCAGGCTCGTCATCCGCGACGAGCGGCGGCTGGCGGGCACGGCCGGTGAGGAGGGCCCCATCGAGGAGGTCTTCCAGCACGACGGCGGCATCACCGACTTCGTCGAGTTCCTCGCGCCCGACACCCCGATCACCGACGTGTGGCGTCTCGAGGGCTCCGGCACGTTCACCGAGACGGTCCCCGTGCTCGACGTCAACGGCCACATGACCCCCACCGAGCTCGAGCGCGAGTGCGCCGTCGAGGTGGCGCTGCGCTGGGGCCAGGGCTACGACATCAAGCTGCAGTCCTTCGTCAACATCATCACGACCCCCAAGGGCGGCACCCACGTCGCCGGGTTCGAGCAGTCGGTGCTCAAGGTCTTCCGCAAGCAGCTCGAGGTCAACGCCCGGCGGCTCAAGGTCGGCAACGACAAGCCGGAGAAGGACGACATCCTCGCCGGCATGACCGCCGTCGTCACGGTGCGTCTGGCCGAGCCGCAGTTCGAAGGCCAGACCAAGGAGGTCCTCGGCACCAACGCCGTGCGCGCCATCGTCGCCCGCGTCGTCGAGAAGGAGCTCACCGCCCAGCTCACCTCGACCAAGCGCGGCGACAAGCAGCAGTCCGCGCTGCTGCTCGAGAAGGTCGTGTCGGAGATGAAGTCGCGCATCAGCGCGCGGCTGCACAAGGAGACGCAGCGCCGCAAGAACGCCCTGGAGAGCTCGACGCTGCCCTCCAAGCTGCGCGACTGCCGCACCACCGAGGTCGAGCGCTCCGAGCTGTTCATCGTCGAGGGTGACTCGGCCATGGGCACCGCCAAGGAGGCCCGCAGCTCCGAGTTCCAGGCGCTGCTGCCCATCCGCGGCAAGATCCTCAACGTCCAGAAGGCGTCGGTCTCCGACATGCTCAAGAACGCCGAGTGCGCCTCGATCATCCAGGTGATCGGTGCCGGCTCGGGCCGCAGCTTCGACCTCTCGGCCGCCCGCTACGGCAAGGTCATCATCATGACCGACGCCGACGTCGACGGCGCCCACATCCGCACCCTGCTGCTCACGCTCTTCTTCCGCTACATGCGCCCGCTCGTCGACGCCGGACGCGTGTATGCCGCCATGCCACCGCTGCACCGTCTCGAGGTGATCAACGCCGGCGCCAAGAAGAACGAGCTGATCTACACCTACAACGAGAACGAGATGCGCCGCACCGTGGCACGGATCGAGAAGTCGGGCAAGAAGATCAAGCAGCCGATGCAGCGCTACAAGGGCCTCGGCGAGATGGACGCCGACCAGCTCGCCGACACGACGATGGACCCGCGGCACCGCACGCTGCGCAAGGTGACGATGCGCGACCTGGAGGCCGCTGAGCGCGTCTTCGAGCTGCTCATGGGCAACGAGGTCGCCCCGCGCAAGGACTTCATCATCGAGTCCGCGGCCGAGATCGACCGCGAGCGCATCGACGCCTGACCCCACACCTGCGACGGGCGCCTTGACCGGCTTCGTCGCAGCGAAGACGCCGTAGCGCCGACGTCGTAGCGCCGACGTCGTAGCGCCGACAGGCGCGGGTATGTCCCACGACATGTCGACGACTTCAGACCGGTCCGTCCTGCGCACGAAGCCCGTCGAGGACGTCCTGGCCCAGGCAGGGGGCCCGGACGGCGACGCCGGTGCGGGTGGCAGCAGTGGCCAGGGTCGCCTCAAACGACGTCTCGGCGCCCGGGACCTCATGGGTTTCGGCATCGGGATCGTCATCGGCACCGGCATCTTCACGCTGACGGGCATCGAGGCCAAGAACCACGCCGGCCCCGGGGTCGTCATCTCGTTCGCCGTCGCCGGGCTCGTGAGCCTGCTCGCGGCACTTTGCTACGCCGAGCTGGCGTCCGCCGTGCCCACGGCCGGCTCGGCGTACACGTACGCGTACGCCACGATCGGCGAGCTGTTCGCCTGGATCATCGGCTGGGACCTCATCCTCGAGTTCGCGCTGGGAGCGGCCGTCGTGGCCCGCGGCTGGTCGGGGTACCTCCAGGAGCTCTTCGACCTGCCCACGACGCTCTTCGGCGAGACGGCCCCCGTCAACGTCGGCGCCGTGGCGATCGTGGTGCTGCTCGGGGTCGTCGCGATTCTCGGCATCCGAGAGAGTGCGCGCCTGACGAACGTCCTCGTCGCGGTCAAGGTGCTCGTGTGCGTCTTCGTCGTCGTGGTCGGTGCCTTCTTCGTCAAGGCCGCCAACCTCACCCCGTTCATCCCTCCGGCAAAGTCGGTGTCCGCAGACACCTCTGGCCTCAAGCAGCCGCTGAGCCAGGCACTCTTCGGCATCGAGCCCACCGCCTTCGGGCTCGCGGGCGTGCTCACTGCCGCCGCGGTGGTCTTCTTCGCCTACACCGGCTTCGAGGCGGTGGCCAACCTCGGCGAGGAGACCCGCAACCCGGCGCGCGACCTGCCGCTCGGGCTGCTCGGCACCCTTGGCGTGTGCACGTTGCTCTACGTCGGCGTCTCCTTCGTGATCACCGGAATGGTGCCCTACGGGCAGCTCAGCGAGGGGGCACCCATCGCGAACGCCTTCGAGTCGGTCGGGGCGGGCTGGGCGGCTGCCCTCATCTCGGTGGCGGCCGTCGCCGGGGTCACGTCGGTCATCCTCGTCGACATCGTCGCCATGGGCCGGATCGGCTTCTCGATGGGTCGAGACGGCCTCATCCCACGAGCGGTCGCGGCCGTGCACCCGCGGTGGGGCACCCCGTGGAAGATCACCATCGGCACGGTCGTGCTCATCGCCCTGCTCGCCGGGTTCCTGCCGCTCAAGGTGCTGGCCGACCTCGTGAGCATCGGGACCCTGTTCGCGTTCGTCGTCGTCTCGATCGCCGTGCCGATCCTGAGGCGCACCAAGCCCGAGCTGCGCCGGCCGTTCCGGGTGCCTCTGTCACCCGTGGTCCCTGCCCTGTCCGCCCTGGCCTGCCTCTACCTCATGACGAACCTCTCCATCGAGACGTGGCTGCGCTTCCTCGCGTGGATGCTGCTCGGCTTCACGATCTACTTCGCGTACGGGCGGCGGAACGCGCGGCTCAACAGCAGGCCCATGGCCCCGGTCGATCGCTGACACCGGTCCGGGGTTGTGGGGAGTCACGACGCCGCACAGCATGCCGTGCGTACGATGTGTCCCTGCTGGCGCGACTCCCTCCGCCGGTACACGTCGAGAAGGGGAATCGATGGTGGGCAACGTCAACGCCGAGGAGTCGGTCGCCGACGAGCGGTCGGGCTTGCCCGAGAGCGACCCGGACGGCCTGGACGGCCAGGACGGCCTGGACGGCAGGCCCCGCGACGGCGTGGCTGACGCGCGCGGCCTCGAGCACGACGGGCACGGTGAGACCTTCACCGTCGCGCTGCCCACGGCAGACCAGCAGCAGGACGACGTGGTGGCTCCGGAGGAGCCCGAGCAGCTGGCCGGCACGCCCGAGGCCCCGGACCACGACGTGGCGGTCGCCGGCATCGACACCACGCCCGACCGCACCGCGCCGGCAGCTCCCCGTTACCTGACGGCCGACGAGCTGCACTGGGCCGGCGAGACCGTCGAGGCCATCTCGACGGCCTTCGCCTCGAGGGTCGTGGGCCAGGCCCGCCTGCAGGAGACCCTCCTGATCGCCCTGCTGACGGGTGGGCACGTCCTGCTGGAGAGCGTGCCCGGGCTGGCCAAGACGACGGCGGCGCAGACCATCGCCCAGGCCGTGGGCGGCCGCTTCCACCGCATCCAGTGCACGCCCGACCTGCTGCCGAGCGACATCGTCGGCACCCAGGTCTACAACCAGCACTCGGGCACCTTCGAGACGCAGCTCGGCCCGGTCCACGCCAACTTCGTGCTGCTCGACGAGATCAACCGCAGCAGCGCCAAGACCCAGTCCGCGATGCTCGAGGCGATGCAGGAGCGCCAGACCTCGATCGGTGACAAGAGCTACGCGCTGCCCGACCCGTTCCTCGTGCTCGCCACGCAGAACCCCATCGAGCAGGAGGGGACCTACCCCCTGCCCGAGGCGCAGATGGACCGGTTCATGCTCAAGGACGTCCTCGACTACCCGTCGCCCGCCGAGGAGGCCGAGGTGCTGCGGCGCATCGACTCCGGCATCTTCGCCACCGCCGCCGAGCCGGTCGTGCCCATCGCCGAGGTCAAGCGCCTGCAGGGGCTCGTCGCCCGGGTCTACGTCGACCCGGCGATCATCAACTACATCGTCGGCATCGGCTACGTCACGCGTCATCCGCGCGACTACATCGAGCCGCGCCTCGCGGGTTACGTCGACTTCGGCGCGAGTCCGCGGGCGAGCATCGCCTTCACGAGCGCCGCCCGGGCCCGTGCGCTCATCGACGGGCGCAACCACGTCGTGCCCGACGACGTCAAGGCGCTGACGCACCGGGTGCTGCGGCACCGGGTCACCCTGGGCTTCGAGGCGGCCGCCGACGAGGTGGCCGTCGAGGGCATCATCGATGCGATGGTCGGCGGGATCCGGACCCCCTGAGGGCCGGACCACGAACGAGCCGCACCGGACTCACGAGGACGCGAGATGACGACGACGCTGCTGACGAGGGTGAAGAGCAAGCTCTTCGTCCACGCGCGCCGCAAGTCGCGCAGCCTGCTCGAGGGCGAGTACGCCTCGGTGTTCCACGGGCGCAGCCTCGACTACGACGACCTGCGCGACTACGTGCCCGGCGACGAGGTGCGCGACATCGACTGGCGGGCCACCGCCCGACACCAGGCGCCGCTCGTCAAGCGCTACGTCGCCACCCGCAAGCAGAACCTCATGCTGGTCATCGACACCGGGCGCGGCATGGCCGCCACGACGCGCAGCGGTGAGCCGAAGAAGTCCGTCGCGGTGGCAGCAGCCGGGCTCGTCGGCTACCTCGCGCAACGACACGGCGACCTCATCGGCCTCGTGCGGGGCACGGCGAGCTCCACCGTCGCCCACGACCTGCGCGGCAGCGAGGCACACCTCGAGCTGCTCCTCCGGGCCGTCGACTCGGCCACGGTCGTCGACGGCGACCAGAGCAACCTGGCAACCCAGCTGCGCTGGATCGTCCGCAACGTGCGGCGCCGACTCGTGCTGCTCGTCGTCGCCGACGACAAGGAGCTCGACCCCGCCCTCGACGACCTCCTGCGGCGCCTGCGGGTGCAGCACGAGATCCTCTGGATCACCGTCGAGGACGCCGACCCGACGGCCATCGCCGGCGACCGCACGGCATACGACGTGGCCGACACCTACACGTTGCCCACCCTGGTGCGCCTCGACCCGAAAGTGCGGGCGGCGTATGCCTCCTCGGTGGCCGAGCGGGTCCGCCGCACCACCGAGCTGCTCGACCGGCGGGGCATCAACCACGCGCGCCTGGGGTCCTCGGACGAGGTCGTCCACACGATGTTCGCGCTCCTCGAGAGGCAGCGCCGTGCACGCCGCTGACGCGCCACCGCCGGGGTTCTACGCCCCCGACCCGTATGCGGCCAGGTGGGTGTGGATCGGCATCGCCGTCCTCGCGCTCGTGGCAGCCTGGTACGCCTGGGTGTGGTGGTCCACCCGGGAGCGCAAGGTCGTCGTGCCGTCGCGGGTCACCACCGACCGCCTCACCCGGCTACGGGCCGACTACGCGCACCAGATCGACCTCGTGCTCGACCGCGCCGCCGCCGGGGAGATCACGCAGCGCCGAGCCCATCAGCAGCTCAGCGTGCTCGTGCGCCACTTCGTCCAGGAGGTCTCCGGCATCCACGCCCCGACGATGACGCTCACCGAGCTCCACGCCAGCGGTGCCCGGCTCACGCCGGTCTCGGAGGTCGTCGGCACGCTCTACCCCGGCGAGTTCGGCCCCCGCGAGACGGCCACGCTGGTGGGCGCGGGCGCCGTGGCGAAGCAGGTGGTGGCGCGGTGGAGCTGAGCGGACTCGACCTGAAGTACCCCGCCGTCCTCTTCCTCGGCGTGCTGCTCGCGCTGGCGGTGGCGTTCCTCGTGCACCGGCGGATCTCGCGGCGATCTGCCCGGGCCGCCGCGGCCGTGGCCAACTCGACGGGCCTGACCCAGCTGCCCGAGTACCGCCGCGCCCTGCGGCTGCACCGCATCCGCATGGCGGTTCTGGCCCTGAGCGCCGTGCTGCTCGGTGGTGCCGCCCTCGTGGGGGCCGCGCGCCCGCTCGACACGACCGTCGACAAGCCCCAGACCCGCAGCCGCGACATCATGCTGTGCCTCGACATCTCCGGCTCCATGGCGGCCTACGACGCGACGCTGGTGGCCACGTTCAAGACGCTCGTCAAGAGCTTCCAGGGCGAGCGCATCGGCCTCGTCATCTTCAACTCGTCGGCGGCCACCGTCTTCCCGCTCACCGACGACTACGACTTCATCAACGACGAGCTCGACACCGCCACCAAGGCGCTCAGTGGCGACCCGGAGCTCGACTCGTTCTTCGCCGGCACGTTCAACGGGCGCGGCACCTCGCTCATCGGTGACGGGCTCGCCACCTGCGTGTCGAGCTTCGACAAGGTCGACCTCCAGCGCGCCCGCTCGGTCGTCTTCGCCACCGACAACCACCTCGCCGGTCGCCCGATCATCGACGTCGACGAGGCGGGCGAGCTGGCCAAGGCCAAGGGCGTGCGCGTCTACGGGCTGAACCCCGAGGAGGACGGCCCCGACGACGAGGCGGTCCAGATGCGTCAGGTCGTGACCGGGACAGGCGGCCAGTACTACGCGATGAACGACCAGTCCGCTATCAAGGGGATCGTCGACTCGGTGCAGGCCCAGGAGGCCACGCTCATCGACGCAGCCTCCCGATCCCTCTACTCCGACAACCCGAAGCTGCCCATCGCGCTGGCCGGCATCGGCCTGCTCGGCGTGGTCGGCGCGAGCCGGAGGTGGGCCTCGTGACCTTCCTTCCCGTGGCGCCGTGGCCGTTGCTGCTCGTGCTGCTCGTGGCGGCGCTGGCCGCCGTCTGGTGGAACCCCACCTCCCGCACCGTGCCGGGGGAGTCCCGGGCGACGCACTGGCGGCTCACGGCGGCCGCGCTGCTGCTCGGGCTTTCCGCCGTGCGTCCGGCCGTTCCGGGGGAGCAGGTCGACACGACGGCGGCCAACCTCAACGTCTACTTCGTCGTCGACACGACGAGCAGCATCATCGCCGAGGACTATGCCGACGAGCGCCCGCGCATCCAAGGCGTCGCGGCCGACATCGCAGCGATCGCGGAGGCGCTGCCCGGCGCCCGCTACTCGGTCGTCACGTTCGACCAGGACGCCCGCGTACGCCTGCCGTTGACCACCGACACGACCGCGCTCGACGCGGCGGTCGAGACGCTGCTGCCGGAGTCCTACGAGGTGTCTCGCGGCTCGTCGGTGACCCAGGCCAAGGACCGCCTCAAGTCCCTGCTCGAGCAGGCGGCCGCGCGTGCACCCGAACGAGGACGCGTCGTCTACTACCTCGGCGACGGCGAGCAGACGGCCGCCGACCCGCCGGCGCCGTTCGACATGGCCAAGGGCCTGGTCAACGGCGGAGCCGTGCTCGGCTACGGCACGACCCAAGGCGGCCGCATGAAGGCGACCCGCTCGCGGTTCGACTCCAGCCGCGACTACATCAAGGACCCCACGACGGGGGAGGACGCCCGGTCGGTCATCAGCGAGGACACCCTGCGCGCAATCGCCGGACAGCTCGGCCTGCCCTACCTGCACCGAACGTCGGGAGACTCCATCGACCCGGCTGTCGCCGGCATCGACCTGGAGCGCTTCGGCACGAGCGAGGAGATCGAGAAGCAGAAGGTGCTGGCCCGGCGTGAGCTCTACTGGCCGCTGCTCATCGGGGTCGCCGGGATCGCCGCGTGGGAGATCGGCGCTGCCGCCACCGCGCTGCTCCAGACCCGCCGACGCAAGGAGCCGCGGTGATGACGGTCCTCGACGAACGACCTGCCGGACCCGAGACCGGCGCCCCGGGCGACTCGGGCGACTCGGGCGACTCGGCGGTCGTCGCACCCCACGCATCGGCCCGCATTCGCAGCTGGCTGGGCCGCCTCCGCCCGGAGCGCCGACCGCTTCCGCCCCACCTGCGGCGTCGCCGGCGGCGCCTGCTGCTCGGCTCCGCACCGGTGGTCGTGCTCCTGGTGCTCGTCGCTGCGCGGCTGCTCTCGCTCAACCTCGTCCACGCCCAGACCCTCTCCGCCTACGAGGCCGGCGACAAGCCACGCACCCTGACCTGGGGCGAGCGACAGGGCTGGGTCAACGTCGTCGAGCAGTTCAGGTCACCGTTCGCCATCGGTGACGCCCACGTGCTGTCGGGCCATTTCGAGCTGGCCAGGCCGTGGTTCGAGCAGGCGTTCGAGGAGGTCCCCAAGGGCGGCGTCGACGACTGCAAGGTGCGGGTCAATCTCGGCCTCACCTACGAGGCGCTGGGTGATGCCGCCAAGGCCCGCGAGCGCACCGACGAGTGGAAGCAGTTCTACGACAAGGGCATCAAGATCACCAAGGAGCGCCCACCGCTCTGCGAGGCTCCCGAGGGTGGCCAGACGGGCGACCAGCTCCAGCAGGCCCAGCAGCGCATGGAGCAGAAGAGCTCCGACGCCCCTCCCCAGGACCCGCAGCAGCAGAAGGACCAGCAGCCCCAGCCCGGGCCCAGCCAGCCCCCGCAGCCGACGCCCGACCCGAGCAACACCCCGAGCCAGGAGGAGCAGGACTACCTCAAGGAGCAGCAGCGCCAGAACACGATCGAGCGCAACCAGCAGCAACAGCAGGGCAACCAGTCGGTGCCCGGCGACGGCTCACCGTCCTACCCCAAGCCCTGGTGAGGACATGCTGCGCGGGCAGCCGAGGACGACGGGCCGCGGCCAGGGAGCAGGCATGGCACGTCACGGCTGGGTGCGCTCGGTCCGTTCGTGACCAGGACGGCCTTCTCGTACGCGGTCGGCCACTGACGGGTAGACCTGACGCTCACGAAGCGCCACTCGCACGAGGCGGTGGGTGAGGGGTTCGTCAGGCGTCGGCCCCGAGTCGCCTAAAACCAAGCCTCGAGGGTCGCGGCTCGGTGCTCCATCACGTGGATGGCCTTCTTGCCACAAGATTCAGGTCGCGTGCGGTCGGCCGGCACGCGCGTGACCGCCACCCGCCAGCGTCGCCCGTCGGTGTGGTTGACGATGACCTCCCAGCCGGTGCCCTGCGGTCCCGACGTGTCGAGGCCCTCGGCAGCAACCGGTTCGTCGGCCCAGAGTGCCGTGAGGCGCGTCTCTGCGGTCTCGGCGCGCACGTGGGACTCGGCGCACTGCGCCGGACCGGTCACACCGGATCGCCCGCGGTCGTGCATCGGTCCGACCAGCTCGGCCGGCAGGTTGCCGCTGTCGCTGGCGGCGAGCACGCGCTCGGCCCCGTGGTCGTCGAGGCGGGCCAGCGTCTGGCCCCACGGCAGGAGCACCGCCGTCGGGGCGAAGCGGTGGCCGCCCGTGTGCGACACCTCCCAGACGCGGCCGGGCGCGAGCCGCGCCGCATGCGCCGCCAGGGGGCGTCCCCTGACCGCGCAGCACACGTCGCGGCGGCCGTTCGTGCAGACGAGCAGGGTGGGTTCGGCCGGCCCTGACCCAGGCAGGGATGCCTGCACGAGGGTGCGGCTGCCGCGAGCCAGAGCGCCCCAGTCGAGACCGAGCAGGCTGCCGATGTCGTCGACCTCCGCCGAGAGCAGCCACGCGTCCTCGGGCCGCACGCCGGCATGGGCGAGCAGGACTCGTCTCGGGCCGTCGTGGGCCGGGTGGCCACCGGGTCGGCGGATCAGCATGAACCGTCCGCCGGCACGACTCGTGCGGGCATCGAGCTCGGCTCCGAGGTCGTGGTCGAGGTGCGACTCGCGGGCGGCGTCGCGGCCCCACGGCCCGGGCTGCTCGACGACGACGAAGAACCGGGCCGTCGCAGCGGTGCCGTAGGCGCTCGTGCCGTCTCGGTCCCACTGGACCGAGCAGGCGTCGGTGGCCGGACGCCCATGACCGCTCGTGGCCGGGTGCTCGTCGAAGTCCTCGGCGGGAGACACAGCGTTGGCGTGCGCGCTCGAGTCCGCGCTCGAGTCCGCGCTCGAGTCCGCGCTCGAGTCCGCGCTCGAGTCCGCGCTCGAGTCCGCGCTCGAGTCCGCGCTCGAGTCCGCACTGGGGTCGGCGCTGACCCCAGTGCCCTCAGCACCCTCAGCACCCTCAGCACCCTCAGCACCCTCAGCACCCTCAGCCGGCTCGGTCTTGTCGGACTCGCTGGATGCGGTAGCCGCGTCGCTCATTCCTGGCCTCCGTCGGTCGTCGGTCCCTCGACGTCTGCCGCGTCGCCCGGACCTGCGACCGATCCGGCATCTCGAACCTCGCCGCCGGCCGACCGCTCCGCAGTCGAGGGAGCAGCGACGTGGGCGATGACAGTGGTCGTGGGCAGGCCCGACCCGTCCCGTCGGCCGTCGGCCGCCGGTAGGTCGATCGCGACGCCATTGGCGGCGGCGGCCCGCGCGGGGAGGTTGCCGGCGAACGCCAGCACGAGGGTGTCCTCACCCTTGAGGAAGCGGTGGCACCGCACTCCGCCGGTCGCGCGTCCCTTGGCGGGGTACTCGGCATACGGGGTCACCTTGAGCGACCCACCCTCGGTGCCGGGCAGGGCACCCGACGAACCGGCCGAGGTGACGACGACACCGTCTCGCCCCGGGTCGACGACGCCGAAGAAGGCCGCGCGTGCTCCCGCGGCGAGCTTGATGCCGGCCATGCCGCCCGCCGAGCGGCCCTGTGGACGCACCGACCTGGCCGCGAAGCGGAGCAGCTGGGCGTCGGTCGTGACGAACACGAGGTCGAGGTCGTCACGACCGGCGACCCCCGCACCGACGACCCGGTCACCGTCCTTGAGGCTGATGACGTCCCAGTCGTTGCTCTTGGGGGCGTCGGGAGTCACGCGCTTGACGATGCCCGAGGCCGTGCCCAGGGCGACGACGGGAGCATCGGCCCCGATCGGCACGATCGTCACCGGCTCCTCGTCCTTGGCGAGGTCGACGTATGCCGCCAGGGGAGCTCCGCCCGAGAGGCTCGGTGCCCCGTTGGTCGGGGGCAGCGTGGGCAGGTCGAGCGCGGAGAGACGCACCATGCGCCCGGCGCTCGTCACGAGGCCGAACTCGCCGCGGGCCGTGGTGGGCACCGCGCCGATGACGACGTCGTGCTTGGACCGGGACCCGTCGGCCGGCACGGGGTCGGCGGAGCCCGTGCGCGCCAGCAGCCCGGTCGACGAGAGCAGCACCCAGCAGGGGTCGTCGGCGATCTCGAGCGGAGAGCTTGCCGTGGCAGCAGCGCTGGCGCCCGAGCTCTCGAGCAGGACGGTGCGTCGCGGTGTGCCATGGGCCTTGGCGACGTCGGCGAGCTCGGTCGACACGAGCTTGAGCAGCAGCTTCTCGTTCTCGAGCAGCGCACGCAGCTCTTCGATGGCGCGTTCGAGCTCGGACTTCTCGGTCTCGAGCTCGATGCGCGAGAACTTCGTCAGCCGGCGCAGCTGCAGGTCGAGGATGTAGGTCGCCTGTGCCTCCGACAGGTCGAAGACCTCCATCAGCCGCGCCCGGGCCGTGCCGGCGTCGTCGGAGCTGCGGATGACCTGGATGACCTCGTCGATGTCGACGATGGCGATGAGCAGGCCCTCGACGAGGTGCAGGCGCTCCTCGCGCTTGGCGAGCCGGTGCGCGGTGCGACGCCGCACGACGTCAGTGCGGAAGTCGACGTAGACCTTGAGCAGGTCCTTGAGCCCCATGGTGCGGGGCTGGCCGTCGACGAGGGCGACGTTGTTGATGCCGAAGTTCTCCTCCATCGGCGTCAGCTTGTAGAGCTGCTCGAGCACGGCGTCGGGGTTGAAGCCGTTCTTGATCTCGATGACGAGGCGCAGCCCGTTGTTGCGGTCGGAGAGGTCCTTGAGGTCGGCGATGC
Source organism: Terrabacter sp. 2RAF25 (assembly GCF_052115265.1). NCBI lineage: Bacteria > Bacillati > Actinomycetota > Actinomycetes > Micrococcales > Intrasporangiaceae > Terrabacter > Terrabacter sp. 2RAF25. The sequence goes on along the minus strand of NZ_JBFRGJ010000005.1, from coordinate 105,812 downwards.
CCTGCAGCTTCTTGGCCCGCACGAGGTCGCTGATCTTGTCCTGGACCTTCTCGGGGCCGACGAGGTACGGAAGCTCGGTGACGACGATGCCCTTGCGGCGCGGGGTGATCGACTCGATGCGCGCGGTGGCACGGGTGCGGAAGCTGCCGCGTCCCGTGAGGTAGGCGTCGCGGATGCCCTCCAGACCCACGATCTTGCCGCCACAGGGCAGGTCGGGGCCGGGCACGAACTTCATCAGCTCGTCGAGCGAGCAGCCGGGGTTGGCGATGAGGTGGCGGGCCGCGCCGATGACCTCGACGAGGTTGTGCGGCGGCATGTTTGTCGCCATGCCGACCGCGATGCCGGCCGCGCCGTTGACGAGCAGGTTGGGGTAGGCGGCGGGCAGCACGCCGGGTTGGTACTGGGTGTCGTCGTAGTTCGGGACGAAGTCGACGGTGTCCTCGTCGAGCGAGCCGACCATCAGCAGGGCGGCGCTCGCCATCCGCGCCTCGGTGTAACGAGCTGCGGCGGGCCCGTCGTCGAGGGAGCCGAAGTTGCCGTGCCCGTCGATGAGGGGCAGGCGCAGCGTGAAGGGCTGCGCCATGCGCACGAGGGCGTCGTAGATGGCCTGGTCGCCGTGCGGGTGGTACTTGCCCATCACCTCGCCGACGACGCGCTGGCTCTTGACGTGGCCGCGGTCGGGGCGCAGGCCGAGCTCGTTGGCGCCGTAGAGGATGCGTCGCTGGACGGGCTTCAGGCCGTCTCGCGCGTCGGGCAGGGCCCGGCTGTAGATGACGCTGTAGGAGTACTCGAGGAAGGCGTTCTGCATCTCCTCCTCGACGTCGATCCCGACGATCTTCTCCTCGAAGTCCTCGGGCGGAGGCGGGGTGGTCGTTCGACGGGCCATGCCGGGTGGTGCTCCTTGCCGCTAGCGGGTCAACGCCCCATCTTCGCGCAGGCCGCTCACGCGTCCTCACCTGCCACGCCGAAACGGCCCCAGTGGGCCACCTCGCGCCCGCTTCGCCGGTGTCGACGGAGGCTGGGGCTCCTGGGTCCGGGGACGGCATACCCGATCGACACGACGCCGACGACGGTGCGCGACCCGGGGATCCCGAACGCCTCGTGCACTGCGTCGTGTCGTTCCGGAGGCACCCCGAAGAAGAGGCTCCCGAGCCCCTCGTCGGTGGCCGTCAGCAGGATGAGCAGCGACGCCATGCCCGTGTCGACGTCCCAGTAGGGGACCGGCCAGCGCTTCTCGTCGCGGTCGGTCCAGCCCTTGTCGGGGGCCGCGTATCGGTCGAGGTACGCATCCTTGTGCGAGAGGCAGAGGACCAGGACGGGAGCCTTGCGTATGCCGTCGAGCCAGCGGTCGCTCGGCGCGCCGGCCTCCGTCGTGGCGGCCCAGAACGCGTCGCGCTCCTCCGCGGTCGACAGGACGACGAAGTCCCAGCCCTGGCTGAAGCCGGCGCTGGGGGAGCGCACGGCGTTCGCGAGGCACCGCTCGACCACGTCCTTGGGAACCGGTCGATCGGGGTCGTAGCGGCGGATCATGCGTCTGGCGCGGACGACCTCGGTGAACTCCATGCGAACAGCCTGCCATCCGTCCTGCTCTGGTTCAGGCACGAGCGCACAGGTCCGAGGCGGCGCCACGACGAGGTGACAGGATGTGGGCCATGGAGGGTGGCGAGCTCGACGACACCGCGGCGATGGAGCGGGTCTCGGCCCTTGCGGCGGGAGCGCCGGTCGAGTGGGAGGCCGACGTGGTGCTGCGCGACGGTTCGGTCGCGCACATCCGTCCGATCACACCCGACGACGCCGAGGGCATCCGTGCCTTCCACAGCCGCCAGTCGGCGGAGTCGATCTACCTGCGCTTCTTCGCGCCCCTGCGCGAGCTGAGCGAACGCGACGTCCACCGCTTCACGCACGTCGACCACCACGACCGGGTCGCTCTCGTCGCCACCCTCGACGGTGAGATCACGGGCATCGGGCGCTACGACCGCATCAACCAGACGTCGGCGGAGGTGGCGTTCAACATCTCGGACCACTTCCAGGGCAAGGGAATCGGCTCGGTGATGCTCGAGCACCTCGCGGCCATCGCCCAGGAGATGGGGATCACTCGTTTCGTCGCCGAGGTGCTGCCGCAGAACCGCAAGATGCTCACGGTCTTCAAGGACGCCGGCTACGAGGTCACCCACCACATCGAGGACGGCGTCGTCGAGGTCGCCTTCGACATCAAGCCGACCGAGCAGAGCAAGGCCGTGCAGCTCTCGCGTGAGCACCGAGCCGAGTCGCGCAGCATGCGCACCATCCTCTTCCCGGAGCGTGTCGCCATCATCGGGGCGAGCCGCCGCGACGAGTCGATCGGGGCGCTCGTCATGCGCAACATCCTCGACGCCGGCTACCAGGGCCAGCTCTACCCGATCCACCGGGTGGCCGAGCAGATCCAGGGGCTCAAGGCCTACCCCAGCATCCTGGAGACCCCGGAACCGGTCGACCTCGCCGTCGTCGTGGTGCCGGCGGCCCAGGCGATCGACGTCGTCAAGGACTGCGGCAAGGCCGGCGTCAAGGCGCTCCTCGTCCTGTCCGCCGGGTTCGCCGAGGCTGGTGACGACGGGATCCTGTTGCAGGAGAAGCTACGGCGCCGGGTGCGTCGTGCCGGCATGCGCATCGTGGGGCCCAACAGCTTCGGCCTCATCAACAACGACCCGGCCGTGCGCCTCAACGCCACCCTGGCGACGGTGATCCCGGACTCCGGACGCCTCGGCCTCTTCGCCCAGAGCGGCGCCCTGGGCGTCGCGGTGCTCGCGTCGGCCGCGAGGCGAGGGCTCGGCATCTCGGTGTTCGCCTCGGCGGGCAACCGCGTCGACGTGTCGGGCAACGACCTCATGCAGTACTGGATCGACGACCCGGAGACCGACACCGTCGGCCTCTACCTGGAGTCGATGGGCAACCCGCGCAAGTTCTCGCGCATCGCGCGGGCGCTCGCCGCCGTCAAGCCGGTCGTCGTCGTCAGCTCGGGCGTCTCGAGCTTCGCCGCACCACCCGGGCACCGAACCCGGGTCACCAACGTGCCTCCGCAGGCCTTCGACGCGCTGCTCCGGCAGGCCGGCGTCATCCGGGTCGAGAACGTGCACCAGCTCTTCGACGTCGCGCAGCTGACCCTGCACCAGCCCCTGCCGAAGGGCGACCGGGTCGCGATCGTCGGCAACTCCGACGCCCTCGGCGCGCTGAGTGCGAGCGCGTGTGTCAGCTGGGGACTTCGCGTGACGCACGGCCCGGTGTCGCTGGCGCCGCAGGCATCCGCCGAGGAGTTCGCGGCCGCGCTCGACGCCGCCTTCGCCGACCCCGAGGTCGACAGTGTCGTGGCCGCGTTCATCCCGCCGCTCGTCACCCCCGACGAAGAAGTCCACACGGCCGTGCGCAACATCGTCGCTGACTACGAGAAGCCCTGCGTGGCAACGTTCCTCGGCATGCGCGGTGTCGGTGACGGACTCTCCTACGACCAGGACGGCATACGCCGGTCCGTGCCGTCGTACGGCATGCCCGAGGACGGCATCCGCGCACTCAACGCGGTCACGAGGTACGCGTTGTGGCGCCAGCGCGACCGCGGCACCGCGGTGGCCCCTGTCGGCATCGACCGGCTGCGCGCCGAGGGGCTCATCGACGGCTACCTCGCCGGCGCGGTCGAGGGACGCGCGCTGACTCGAGAGGAGTCGCGTGAGCTGCTGGGGGCCTACGGCATACGCGTGTGGCCGGCCGTCGAGGTGACCGGTGTCGACGCGGCCGTGGCCGCCGCTGACGAGCTCACCTACCCGGTCATCCTCAAGTCGACCTCACCCGTCGTGCGCCACCAGCCCGGGCTCGTCGGGGTGCGAGGTGACCTCGTCGACGCCGACGCCGTCCGCAACGCGTACGCGTCACTCAGCCAGCGACTCGGCCCCCTCGTCGCCGACCGGTTCGTCGTCCAGCGGATGGCCGTGCCCGGTGTCTCGACCGTCATCCGTGCCACCGAGGACCCGCTCTTCGGTCCGGTCGTCAGCTTCTCGGTCGCGGGGCCGCCGACCGAGCTGCTCGGCGACGTGGCCCACCGCATCCCACCCCTCACCGACGTCGACGTCACCGACCTCATCGACGGCGTCAAGGCAGCGCCGCTGCTGAGCGGTCACCGTGGGGCCGCGCCGGTGCACCGCGCCGCGCTCGCCGACCTGGTGGCGCGGCTGTCCGTCCTGGCCGACGACCACCCGGAGCTCTCGTCGGTCGAGCTCAACCCGGTCAACGCCTGGACGGGCGGGGTCGACGTGCTCGGGGCGGAGGTCGTGGTGCGGCCGGCCCTCGTGCGCAAGGACCCCGGACGACGCCGCATGACCTGACCCGAGAGCCCCGGCCCGGCCGGGTCGTGCCCGGGCCCCACCTGTCGTGCAGGGGCCTGCCTGTGGGCCGTGCGGAGGGTGCAGGGTCTCGCGGGTGCAAGGATGGGGGCATGCGACGCGCCACCCAGGGCACCGGCCGAGCCCTTCCCCAGGACCTCACCGAGGCGATCACCCGAGCCGGCTACTACCCCTCCCTCGTCTGCGACGTCGTCGAGTCGGCCATCGCCGACGACGAGGTCGTGTCGCACCTGGTGCACCAGGAGACGACCTTCGACCACGAGACGGTGCGGCGTCACGTCACCGTCCTCGTGGTCACTCCGCTGCGCCTCGTCATCGCCCACGCCGACGACCACGCCGAGTCCGAGGACAAGCTGATGGCCACCGCCACCACCGAGACGGTGCCCCTTGCGGCCGTGCGAGGGGTCATGCTCACCCACGTCGTGGCCCAGCCCGACACCTTCACGCCGGGCACGCACGGGCGTGACCTCACCCTGACGCTCGGGTGGGGCGCGGTCAGCCGGCTCGACATGATCCCGGCCCAGTGCGGCGACCCCGACTGCACCGCCGACCACGGCTTCGAGGGCACCATCGCCTCCGACGACATCTCGCTGCGCATCAGCTCGGCTGCCGACGGCGAGGACGCCGTGGGCAACGCGATGGGCTTCGCGCGGGTGCTGTCCGCCAGCATCGGCGGCGGCACGGCGCACTGACGCGGCCGATGACGCTCCCCGGTGGCCCCGACGAAACCTCGTCCGCTCGTGCGACGCAGGACCCGTCGGGCCCGACCGACTGGTCCCGCGGCACCCTCGCCTCCGTGCTCCCGTCGGTGGCCGACCGGCTGGGCGTGCAAAGGTATGCCGGCCGCGACGTCTTCGACCTGCCGGCGGCGCCGCGCACCGTGGTCGTGCTCGTCGACGGTCTCGGTCACGACCTGCTGCGCCAGCGCGGTGGCCACGCCCCGTTCCTGCGCAGCCACCTCGGCACCGCCCACCGTGTGCCGTGCGGCTTCCCGACCACGACGGCGACCTCGATGGGCACCTTCGGAACGGGCCTGCCCCCCGGTTCGCACGGCCTCGTCGGGATGCAGGTGCTCGACCCTGCCACCGACAAGCTGCTCAACGAGCTGTCGTGGGAGGACGGCCCCGACCCGCGTACGTGGCAGCCCAACGAGACCGTCTTCGAGGCCGCCGAGAACGCCGGCGTCTCGGTGACGATGGTCGGCCCCTACTACTTCGACGGCTCCGGCCTCACCCTCGCCACCCTGCGTGGAGCGCAGTTCCGCGCGGCACGCACTCTCGACGAGCGCGTCGACGCGGCGGTGGCGGCCGTTCGCGCCGCGCCCCGCTCCCTCGTCTACCTCTACTGGGGCGACGTCGACAAGATCGGCCACGTGCACGGCTGCCAGTCGTGGCAGTGGGGAGACGAGGTCGAGGCCGTCGACGCAGCCCTGCGGCAGCTCGCCGCCCGGGTTCCCGACGACACGTCGGTCGTCGTGACCGCCGACCACGGCATGGTCGACATCCCGTTCGGCGACCGCATCGACCTCGTGGACGAGCCGGCGCTGATGGCCCGGGTCCGCCACCTCGGGGGGGAGCCGCGCAACCTCCAGCTGTACGCAGAGCCCGGCGCCGTCGAGGACGTCCGTCAGGCGTGGACCGACCGCCTCGGCGACCGGGTTCAGCTCCTGACGCGCGAGCAGGCCGTCGACGACGGGTGGTTCGGCCCGGTGCGCACCGGCGTCGAGGCGCGCATCGGCGACCTCCTGGTGGTGACCCGGGGTTCCTTCGCCGTGGTGCACTCGGGACTCATGCGCAAGGAGCTCGTTGCACTGCTCGGCCAGCACGGGTCGACGAGCGACGCGGAACTCGCCGTGCCCGTGGTCGTGGTGCCACCCGGTCGTGACACCTAGGGTGGTGCCTCGTGGCTGAGCTCGTCTTCTTCTCCGGAACCATGGACTGCGGCAAGTCGACGCTCGCCTTGCAGATGGATCACAACCACGGTGCGCGGGGGCGCGTCGGCCTCATCTTCACCAAGATGGACCGAGCCGGCACCAACGTGCTCAGCTCCCGCCTGGGTCTGTCGACCGGCGCGCTCGAGGTCGGCGACGACCTCGACTTCTGGGAGGAGATCGTCGGGCGCGCGACGGCCGGCACCCGCATCGACTACCTCATCTGCGACGAGGCCCAGTTCTACACGAGCGACCAGGTCGAGCAGCTCGCCCGCATCGTCGACGAGATGGAGGTCGACGTCTTCGCCTTCGGGATCACCGCAGACTTCCGCACCGAGCTCTTCCCGGGCAGCAAGCGGCTCATCGAGCTCGCCGACAAGGTGCAGGTGCTGCAGGTGGAGGCGCTCTGCTGGTGCGGTCGCCGGGCGACCACCAATGCACGCGTGCTCGACGGAGTCATGGTCGTCGAGGGCGAGCAGGTCGTCGTCGGCGACACCAAGCCCGGCACCACCGGGCTCGTCGAGTACGAGGTGCTCTGCCGCCGCCACTACATGAGGCGGATGACCTCGCACGCCGCCAAGGCCGCGGCCATCTCGCCCGAGGTGCTGCCGTTCGACCTCGACGTGTGCCCCCTCCCTCCGCTGCCGATCACCCAGGCCGAGTAAGGCCCCGCACGCGACCCTGCGACGGAAAGTGGGCACTCGACCATCGAGTGCTCAGTTGCGTACGCGTAGGTTCGCGTGGAGCTGGCTCGCCGGCGTCAGTCGGTCTTGCGGCCGAACATGATGTCGTCCCAGCTTGGGACGCTCGGTCGGCCCGACTTGCGCGCCGGCGGTGCCGGCTTCGGCGTCGGCCGAGCCGCCGGAGCAGCGGCTCGCTGCTCGATCACGTCGGCGTACTCCTGCTCGTCGGCGTCGTCATGCTCGTCGGGGATGGCGGGCTCGCTCGCCCGTCCACGCGTGCCCACGGCGTTGTCGTCGGCCACGGGGAGCGCGACGTGCGCCTCGGGGACGTCGCGGGCAGCGCCGTCGTGGGTGCCGTCGACCGGCTCGGTGGCCTCTGCCTCGGCGACGGTGTCCTGGACGGCCTCGTCGTCGAGGTCCTCGGGCTCGGCGGGAGTCGGGTCGCCCGGCACCTGCTGCAACGGCCGCGTGCGATCGGCAGCGCGGGTGCGACGTGAGGCGGCTTCCTCGCCGATGCGCTCCTCGACCGAACCGGTCTTGACGACCTCGGGGTCGTCCTCGGGATGCGTGTGGGCCGGGGGAGGCAGCTGGTCGCGGTGGTCGCCGGCGAGCTCCTCGAGCGGCAGGGCCTCCTCGGGCGCGGAGTCGAGACCGGGCACCTCGGCGGACTTCGGCCGGCGCCGACGGCCGCGCTGTGCGCTGCGCTCACGCATGGCTGCCATCAGGTCGACCGTCTCGCCCTCGCGACGGCGCGGCGTGGGGGCGGTGATGCCGCCCTCGGCCTCGAGGTCGTAGACCCGGCTGGGCCGGGCAGGGGCGCTCAGGTGGGGGGCCGGGATGGGCCCGGGCGACTGCACGTCTTCGTCCTCGCTGAGCCAGCGGGCCTCGTCGTCGACCGCGGACAGGGTGCGCGCCAGGGCGTCGAACTGCCAGGCCGCCTCTCGCTGGCGTCCGCCCGCGTTGAAGAAGAGCAGGACGGTCCAGGCGCCCTTGTCGGTGCGCCTCGAGTCCCAACGCGCCGACCCGCCGTCGATCTCGCGGCTGCGGAGGCGCTCGGTGACCCGGGCGTCGAGGGTGGGCGCGGCGCCGTGGGACCCACCGCGTGGGCGCAGCCGGGTCTGTCGGGCCAGGCCGGCGACGTGCTCGCGCTCGGCGAGGATCGGGCCTTCGTAGCGGTGCACCTTCTCGACCGACCAGCCGGCCCGATCGGCGACCTCCTCGGCCGTCATGCCGGCCCGGATCATCGACTGGACGTCCTTCGGGCGGAGGCCACCGGGAACTTCGACCTGCAGCCGGCCGTGCCGGGGACGGTCGCGGCGTGCCGCGGCCCGGACTCCTTCGTCGAGGGGGAGGGAGAAGCGGTTGCCGTCGTCGTCGGCCAGCAGCAGGTGCATTCCGTCCTCGTGGACGCCGACGAGCCTGAGGTGCTGCATGGGTGGGTCTCCCGGTAGCGAGTCTGCGGGGTGGTGCGGGTCCTGCTGTGCAGTCGAGCATGCCACCGGCGCGGGTGCCCACCAAAGCGACCACGCCGCACGGGTACCGTTTGCTCTGGCATGCCAACCACCTTCGCGTCCGCCCAGCTCGCCCTCGACCTCGTCGGCGTGTTCGTCTTCGGGCTGTCCGGCGGCCTGGTGGCGGTGAAGAAGCGCTTCGACCTCTTCGGCGTGCTCGTGCTCGCGTGTGCGGCGGCGCTCGGCGGCGGCATCATGCGCGACCTGCTGATCGGCAGCGTGCCACCGGTCGGCATCAGCGACTGGCGGCTCCTGACCGCCGCAGCCCTCGGCGGCCTCGTCACCTTCCTGTTCCATCCCGGCGTCGAGCGCGTGACCCGCTTCGTACGCGTGCTGGACGCGGCCGGCCTCGCGGCCTTCGCCGTCTCCGGCAGCCTCAAGGCGATCACGACCGCCGGCGTCTCGCCGATCGCCTCGGTGCTGGTCGGGGTGATCACGGCCATCGGTGGGGGCATCGTCCGCGACCTGCTCGCCGGGCAGGTGCCGGAGGTGCTCCGGCGCGAGCTCTATGCCCTCCCGGCCATGCTCGGGGCCGTCATCGTGGTCGTCGCCGCCCAGCTCGGTTCGCTGCAGGACTGGGTCCTGTGGGCCTCGGCGGCCCTCGTGTTCGCCGTGCGCATGGTCGCCGTGCGCCTCGACCTCAACGCACCCACGCCGCTGCGGTCCACGCCGACGTGACGCTCCGTAGGACCGTCGCCCGCGGCCGAGCCCGTGACGCCCCGGCACCCCCAGACACCGTGACACCCCAGACCCACAGCCCTTCGATGGCGGAGACATGACTGAGACACCGCGAACGCCCGACCAGCCCGGCGGAGCCACACCCGCCGAACCCGCACCCGCTGAACCCCGGTCGGCCACGACCGAGGACCACGGCCTCGCCCCCTACGACGCCGTGCTGCTGCTGGGGTTCGGTGGCCCCGAGGGCCCCGACGAGGTCATGCCGTTCCTCAGGCGCGTGACCGCCGGGCGGGGCATCCCCGACGAGCGGCTCGCCCAGGTGGGGGCGCACTACGACCACTTCGGCGGCCGCAGCCCCATCAACGACCAGAACCGTGCCCTCATCGCGGCGCTGCGTGGCGAGCTCGACAGCCGCGGCATCGAGACACCGATCGTCTGGGGCAACCGCAACAGTGCGCCCTTCATCGACGACGCCTTCCGCGAGATCCACGCCGCCGGGCACCGTCGGGTCGTGGTGCTGACGACGAGCGCGTACTCGTCCTACTCGTCGTGCCGCCAGTACCGCGAGAACCTCGCCGACGCCGCCGCGGCCGTCGCCGACGAGGGCATCGAGCTGACGATCGACAAGGTCGCCCAGTACGCGCCCCGTCCCGGCTTCGCGGCCGCGAACCTCGACGAGCTGGTTCGCTCGCTGCGGGCGCTCGACGGGGCCCCCGACCACGAGATCGCGCTGCTCTTCGTCACCCACTCGATCCCGGACGCGATGGACGACACGTCCGGGCCGGGCGACGGCGAGGGCAACCTCTACCAGCGCCAGCACCTCGCCGTCGCCTCACGGCTCGCGGAGGAGGCGGGCCGGCTGCTCGGCCGCGAGCTGACCGGCGAGCTCGTCTTCTGCTCCCGGTCCGGGCCGCCGACGCACCCCTGGCTCGAACCCGACGTCAACGACCGCCTCCGCGAGCTCGCTGCCGAGGGCGTCGGCACCGCTGTGGTCGCCCCGATCGGCTTCGTCAGCGACCACATGGAAGTCGTCTACGACCTGGACACCGAGGCCCAGCAGACGGCCGACGAGCTCGGGCTGCGCCTCGTGCGCGTCCCCACCGTCGGCACGTCGCCGACCTTCGTCAGCGACCTCGCCGACGCCCTGCTCGAACGGGCCGCGGAGGCCAGGGGCGAGTCCGTACCGCAGTTCGAGGGCCGCCGGCCACCGGTCTGCGAACCGGGCTGCTGCCCCAACCTCCGACAGCACCGACCCGCCCTCTGCGGCAGCGACTGAGAAGGTCACGATGAGCACCACTCGCACCGTCCCCACCCTGCCCGCCGGCGTCACCGTCGAGGACCTCGAGCGCCTCTGCATCGAGTTCGCCACGGAGGCAGCCCGTTTCATCCGTGACGAGCGGCCGGCGCGCATGGGCGTGGCCGCCACGAAGTCCACCGACACCGACGTCGTCACCGTCATGGACCGCCGCTCCGAGGAGCTGCTGCACCGGCTGATCCAGCAGGCGCGCCCCGACGACGGCATCCTCGGCGAGGAGGGCGCCGACGTCGACGGCACGTCGGGCCTCACGTGGGTGATCGACCCCATCGACGGCACCGTCAACTACCTCTACGAGGTGCCCGCGTATGCCGTGTCGGTCGCCGTGGTCGTGGGCGACGCGCGCTCGCAGGACGGTTGGACGCCGGTGGCCGGCGCCGTCGCCGACCCGTGCCTGCGGCTCGTCCACCACGCCGGCCTCGGCACCGGCGCGTGGACCCGCCCCGAGCCCGACCCCGCGAACCCGGACTCGCCACCCGGTGGCGCCACGGCGGAGGGTCGGCGCCTCGCTGCCTCGGGGGAGGACCGGTTGGGCCGCACCCTGCTCGCCACGGGCTTCGGCTATGCGCCCGAGGTGCGGGCGAGGCAGGCCGAGGTGCTGCGTCGTGTTCTGCCGCTCGTGCGCGACATCCGTCGCATCGGCAGCGCGGCCCTCGACCTCGTGCGGGTCGCCGACGGCTCCGTCGACGCGTACGCCGAGAGCGGGCTCAACGCCTGGGACCTCGCTGCGGGCTGGCTCATCGCCGAGGAGGCGGGGGCGGTCGTCGTCGGAGTGGGCGAGCACCCCGGCAAGGCCCTGACCGTCGCGGCGGGGCCGGCGCTCGTCGAGCAGGTGCGGGAGCTGTTCCTCCCGGGTCCCGACCAGCGGGGCTGACCCGAACCGAGGGCCCCGCATGACGAACGCCCCACCCGGCAGGACCGGGAGGGGCGTTGGTCGTGGGACGCAGCGGACGGCATACGCCCGCGGGGCGACGGGCTCAGGCCGCGCGGAACGGCTCGAGCTCAGGGACGCGGATGCCGTTCTCGGCGGCGAGCCGCGCGAACGACTCGAGCTCTCCGGTGTGCACCTGGATGCGGTAGTCGTCGCCCGCTGTCCGGGCGTCCGCGAGGTCGCCCAGCGCGTCGTTGACACGTTGCCTGATCTGGTCGACGAACTCGGTCATGGTGCCACCTCCGGGCCTGGTAGTCGATCGGTCGGGTCCGGAGACCCTACCGCGCCGTAGGACCACCAATGTGCAGCCGACCGCGTCGGCGGATGGCAAAGCGAAGGTGAATGGTTGGTCCGAAAAGGGTAGGTGTGTCCAAGGTCGGGACGGCCCCGTCTCAGCCGTTGGCGGCCGCGACGTGACAATGCCGCGGGGATCGGGCACCATACGCGCACGCGGACATGTTTCGTGGTTGTGACAACGGCGTTGACGACCCCCTTTCCCTCGGGAACAAGCACGGGCCCACGAGCGTTCACCGCCTCACAAGACCGCAAGGCGCAGCACGAGTAGAAGCGAGACGACACATGGCAACTGATTACGACGCGCCACGCAAAACAGACGACGACCTGAACGAGGACTCCATCGAGGAGCTGAAGTCGCGTCGGGTCGACAAGACGTCGTCGAGCGTGGACGTCGACGAGACCGAGCAGGCCGAGGGCTTCGAGCTCCCGGGAGCCGACCTCTCCGGCGAGGAGCTGTCGGTGCGTGTCCTGCCGAAGCAGGCCGACGAGTTCACGTGTGGCCGCTGTTTCCTGGTCCACCACCGTAGCCAGCTCGCCAAGGAGAGCAACGGCATGATGATCTGCACGGAGTGCGCCGCCTGAGCGTCTCCGAGCCCACCGGGCAGCAGCGTCCGCACCACGTCGGACAAGTAGGGTCGGTCCTCGTGACCGACCCTTGTGCTGTCCCGGACGTCTCTGCCGCCCCATCGTCCGAGGGCCTCACCGACGTGGCCGTCCGGCGCCTCGACGCAGACCTGCCCCTGCCCGGCTACGCGCATCCCGGCGACGCCGGCGCGGACCTCTGCGCCCGGGTCGACGTGACCATCGAGCCCGGGGAGCGGGTGCTCGTGCCGACCGGGGTCGCCCTGGCCCTGCCGCCGGGCCACGCCGGGTTCGTGCACCCACGGTCGGGGCTGGCGGCCCGACACGGCATCTCGATCGTCAACGCGCCGGGGACCGTCGACGAGGGCTACCGCGGCGAGATCCTCGTCAACCTCGTCAACCTCGACCCGCACCTCGCCTTCACGGTGCGACGCGGCGACCGCATCGCCCAGCTCGTCGTGCAGCGTGTCGAGCGCGTGCGTTTCGTCGAGGTCGATTCGCTCGACCGCACCAGTCGGGGGGACACTGGACACGGATCCACCGGCGGCTTCGGTCCGGGGGCCGCCACCTCGCCGACGGCGGGGGAGTCGCCCACCGGGGCGTGATCATCGGATACGGTTCGCCGGGCGCTGCGTCAGCGCCGCGACGACACGGCCGGGCACGACGCCCGCCGGCCCGCAGGACTTCAAAGGACGGAATGACGTGGGACTCTTCAGCCGGGGCAAGTCGAAGGACCGCCCGGACACCGATGCCGTGGACACCGACGCCCTGGACCCCGAGGTCGACGACCTTCCCGACGACCAGGACGACCGGGACGAGCTCGACGGCGCCTCCGGCGAGGCTGGTCGTGACGGCACGACCGGTCCGCTCGACCGCGCCGTCGTCGACGACGACAGCGACTACCTCAACCTCGGGGCCATCTGGCTGCGTGGGCAGCAGGGCATGGAGCTGCGCCTCGAGATCAACGAGCAGGAGCAGCAGATCACCGGTGTGACGGCCGTCATCGGCGAGTCCGCCGTGCAGCTGCAGGCCTTCGCCGCACCGCGCACCGAGGGCGTCTGGATCGACATCCGCAACGAGATCGCGGCGAGCATCGTCGACTCCGGCGGCACGGCCGAGGTGCTCACCGGTGAGTTCGGTGAGGAGCTGCTCACCCGCATGCCGCAGGCAGGCCCCGACGGTCGCACCGTCTTCATGCCAGCCCGCTTCGTCGGCGTCGACGGTCCGCGGTGGTTCCTGCGCGCCGTGGTGTCCGGTCGTGCCGCGATCGAGCCGGCGGCTGCCGAGGCGGTGCACGAGGTCATCCGCACCGCCGTCATCGATCGCGGTGACGAGGCGATGCCGCCCCGTGAGCTGCTGCCGCTGCGCCTGCCCGACGCCGACGGCGCCGCCCAGGCCGAGCAGCCCGCACAAGGTTCCGACGACAGCGACCTCAACCCGTTCGAGCGCGGCCCCGAGATCACCGAGGTGCGTTGATGGCCGGCTCGTGCTCTCCAGCGCCGTGTCCACCCGGCACCCTCTCGTGAGCACGGGCCAGCCGGGCGCGCTCCGTCGCCTCAGCCACCGCCTCACCCGCTCGTCGCACGAGATCGAGGCAGACGAGCTGCGCCGTGAGTCGATCGACCTCGGGGTCGTGCACATCAGCGACGCGCAGCAGCGCACCAAGGTCACCGTGCTCGGCGAGGTCCGCTCGGTGACGTTGCGGCCCCGCGACGAGACGCCGGCCCTCGACGTCGAGGTCTGGGACGGCACGGAGTCGCTGCACCTGGTCTGGCTCGGCCGGCGCCGCATCGCCGGCATCGTGCCCGGCATCAAGATCCAGGCCACGGGCCGCATCACCACCCGCCGGAAGGTCACGACCATGTTCAACCCGGCCTACGAGATCATCGGCCGGGCGGGCCAGCAGCATGGCTGAGGCCGAGCGCGAGGCCGCGGTGTCGGAACACCCGGAGGGTGAGGGTGTCACCCGCTCCGAGGCCGACCTGCGCCGCTACGAGACGGTGGAGGAGCTGCTGCGCGACAAGCTGTCCGAGGCCATCGGTGGCTGGCGCGGAGCCGTCGAGTCCGCGGTGCCGACCCTGGCCTTCGCCGTCACGTGGTCACGCACCCAGGACCTCCGCACTGCGCTCATCGTCGCCGGCGCCTGCGTCGCCGTCCTGCTGCTGGTCCGCCTCGTCCAGCGCCAGGACCCCCGCTTCATCATGTATGCCGCTGTGGGAGTGGGCATCTCGGCATTCTTCGCGCTCCGGTCAGGGCGTGCGGAAGACGCGTTCCTGCCGGGGATGCTCCAGAACGCGGGCCTGCTCGTGCTGCTGCTCGTCACGAACCTGACGCGGTGGCCCCTCTTCGGCTTCGTCGTCGGCGTGGCAGAACCGGAGGCCTTCGCCGAGAACCCGACGTGGTGGCGACGTCACGCCGGCATCGTGACCGTCGCGGCACGGCTCGCCTGGGTGCTCATCGCCCTCAACGTCGTTCGGCTGGCGATCATGGTGCCGCTCTACCTGGCCGAGCAGGTCGCAGCGCTCGGCGTCGCGAAGGTCGTCCTGGGGTGGCCGGCATACCTGCTCGCGGTGACCGCGATGGGTGCCATCCTGATGCGCGGTCACACGCCGATCGACCCGAACCGCGCAACCGCCTGAGGCTCAGCCCGCCTCGCTGCTGCGGTGGCGCTCGTCGGGGGCGACGAGGTCCTGCAGGCGGTCCTCCTGCTCGGGCGTGGTGATGAAGAGCAGCTCGTCGCCGGCCTCCATCGCGTCGTCGGGCGTCGGGGCCAGCGGGCGCTCGTCACGGATGATGGCGACGAGCACGGTGTCGGTGGGCCAGTCGACGTCGCCCACCCGGCGCCCCGCGAAGCGGCTGCCCTCGGGGAGGGTGATCTCGACCATCGAGGCGCGCCCCTGCTGGAACTCGAAGATGCGCACGAGGTCGCCGATGCTGACGGCCTCCTCGATGAGGGCCGTCATCAGGCGCGGCGTCGACACGGCCACGTCGACCCCCCACGACTCGTCGAACATCCACTCGTTCTTCGGGTTGTTGACGCGGGCCACGGTGCGCGGCACGCCGAACTCGGTCTTGGCCAGCAGCGACAGCACGAGGTTGGCCTTGTCGTCGCCGGTGGCGGCCACGCACACGTCGGACTCCTCGAGCCGGGCCTCCTCGAGCGCGGCGAGCTCACAGGCGTCGGCCAGCAGCCACGACGCCTCGGGCACGCGGGACGCCTGGACGTCGTCGGCGTCCTTGTCGATGAGCAGCACCTGGTGCCCGTTGCCGAGCAGCTCACGGGCGATGGACCGGCCGACGCTCCCGGCCCCGGCGATGACGACGCGCATGCTTTCTCTTCTCCTGGGCCGTTCAGTGGGCGGCGGGGGCCGAGTCGCAGAGTCGCTCGACACGGGCGAGCTCTTCGCGCTGCACGGCGAGGTGCACGAGGTCGCCCTGCTGCACGACCATCTCGGGGCGGGGGAGGGTGCCCTCGCCGAGCCGGGTGACGTAGGCGACGCGCGCGCCGGTCTGCTGCTCGACCTCGGTGAGCGGGCGACCGACCCAGGTCTCGGCGAGCGGCACCTCGGCGATGACGATCTTGCCGCTCGGGTCGGTGAGCTCAGGCACGGAGCCCTGGGGGAGCAGCCGCTGGATCATCTGGTCGGCGGTCCAGCGCACCGTGGCCACCGTCGGGATGCCGAGGCGCTGGTAGACCATGGCGCGTTGGGGGTCGTAGATGCGGGCCGCGACGTGCTCGACGCCGAACGTCTCGCGCGCCACCCGGGCGGCGAGGATGTTGGAGTTGTCGCCGCTGCTGACGGCGGCGAAGGCGTATGCGTCACGGATGCCGGCGGCGACGAGCGTGTCGCGGTCGAAGCCGACACCGGTCACGGTCTGGCCCTCGAAGGAGGTGCCGAGCCGGCGGAACGCCGAGGCGTCGACGTCGATGATCGCGACGTCGTGACCGCCGCGGCCGAGGGTGCGGGCGAGGGTCGACCCGACGCGGCCACATCCCATGATGACGAAGTGCACGGACGCGACGCTACACCGTGACGAGGCCGCCCACCCCGCAGGCGTGACGCGTCGCCCAGCCTTCGGAACAGCCCGGCCGCGAGCGGTGAGTGCGGCCCGGCGATCCGTCATACAGTGGCGTCGTGCCCGGTACCGGTTCGCTGTTCAAGCGCCTCCTCCTCGGCCGCGCGATGCGCAGCGACAAGCTCGGCGAGACGCTGTTGCCCAAGCGCCTGGCGCTGCCCATCTTCGCGAGCGACGCGCTGTCGTCGGTGGCGTACGCGCCCGACGAGATCCTGCTCATGCTCGGTCTCGCCGGCGGCACCTTCGCGGTCACGCACAGCTGGCAGGTGACCGTCGCCGTCGTGCTCGTCATGGTCGTCGTCGTCGCGTCCTACCGCCAGAACGTCCATGCCTACCCTTCCGGCGGCGGCGACTACGAGGTGGCGACCGTCAACCTCGGGCCGAAGGCCGGCCTCACCGTGGCCAGCGCGCTGCTCGTCGACTACGTCCTCACCGTCGCCGTCTCGATCTCGTCGGGCGTGCAGAACGCCGCCACCGTGCTCGGCTTCGTGCGGGGGCGGGAGGTGCTGGTCGCGGTCGCGCTGATCGTCTTCCTCACGGCGATGAACCTGCGCGGGGTGCGCGAGTCGGGCAAGGCCTTCGCGGTGCCCGTCTACGCCTTCATGGTGGCCATCATCGGGATGGGCCTCTACGGCTTCATCCAGCACTTCACCGGCACCCTCACCCCGGCGGAGAGCTCGTCCCTGACCCTCGTGTCGCAGCACGGCGACGAGATGACCGGCATCGCGGCCGCCTTCCTGCTGCTACGGGCCTTCTCGTCGGGCTGCGCGGCCCTCACGGGTGTCGAGGCGATCAGCAACGGGGTGCCGGCCTTCCGAAAGCCCAAGAGCGACAACGCGGCGACCACCCTGCTGCTCATGGGCACGCTCTCCATCGTGATGCTCAGCTCGATCATCGCGCTCGGGCAGTGGACCGGCGTCAAGATCGCCGAGGACCCCGCGAACCAGCTGTTGCGCAACGGCCAGCCCGTCGGCGACGGCTACGTCCAGCACACCGCGATCGGCCAGCTGGCCGAGGCGGTCTTCGCCAACTTCCACGTCGGCGTCATCTTCGTCTCGATCGTCACCGGCCTGATCCTCGTGCTCGCCGCCAACACGGCCTTCAACGGGTTCCCGGTGCTCGGCTCGATCCTCGCCCGCGACGGCTACCTGCCCCGGCAGATGCACACCCGCGGCGACCGGCTCGCGTTCTCCAACGGCATCCTGATCCTGGCAGGCGCGGCGATCCTGCTCGTCATCGTCTTCAAGGCCGAGGTCACGGCACTCATCCAGCTCTACATCGTCGGTGTCTTCGTGTCGTTCACGACGAGCCAGGTCGGCATGGTGCGGCACTGGACCCGCCACCTCCGGCTCGAGCGGAACGCCAAGGAGCGCGCCCGGATGCAGCGCTCGCGGGTCATCAACGCGATCGGCGCCGCGATGTCGGCGACCGTCCTCGCGGTCGTGCTCGCGACGAAGTTCCAGGCCGGCGCCAAGTACGCCATCCTCGCCATGGTGCTGCTCTTCGCCCTCATGCTCGGCATCCGCAAGCACTACAACCGGGTGCGCGACGAGCTCGCGATCGACTGGGACGTCGACCGACCGATGCTGCCCAGCCACGTGCACGCGATCGTCTGCATCTCCAAGATCCACAAGCCGACGATGCGGGCGCTGGCCTACGCGCGCGCCAGTCGGCCCTCGGTCCTCGAGGCGGTCACGGTCGACGTCGACCCCGACGAGACGCAGG
Organism: Terrabacter sp. 2RAF25; assembly: GCF_052115265.1. NCBI lineage: Bacteria > Bacillati > Actinomycetota > Actinomycetes > Micrococcales > Intrasporangiaceae > Terrabacter > Terrabacter sp. 2RAF25. Next base: position 87,716 of record NZ_JBFRGJ010000005.1, on the reverse strand, counting down.
TGCTGCTCGCCGAGTGGGACAAGCGCGACATCCCGGTGCCGCTCAAGGTGCTCGCGTCGCCCTACCGCCAGATCACCAAGCCGATCCTCGACTACGTGCGCTCGATCCGCAGCGGCAACCCCCGTGACATCGTGACCGTCTACCTGCCCGAGTACGTCCTCGGCAAGTGGTGGGAGCAGGTGCTGCACAACCAGAGTGCCCTGCGCCTCAAGGCACGCCTGCTCTTCACCCCCGGGGTCATGGTGGTGAGCGTGCCCTGGCAGCTGCAGTCGTCCGAGGGCGCCGAGCGCGACTGGATCGACGAGCCGCCGATCAGCGGCTCGGTGCGCGGCGGAGCACTGTGAGCGCACGTCGCACCCGCGAGCGCGCCGCCGGCGGAGAGTCGCTCGTCGGGCAGCAGTGGACCGTCGACGTCGGACCCGTCGCCCATGGCGGCCACTGCGTCGCACGCCACGAGGGACAGGTGATCTTCGTCCGGCACACCCTGCCCGGCGAGCGCGTCGTCGCCCGGGTGACCGAGGGGCGGGTCGGCGACAACTTCGTGCGGGCCGACGCCGTCGAGGTGCTCGAGGCCGCGCCCGGGCGGGTCGAGCGACCGTGCCCGTATGCCGTCCCCGGCCAGTGCGGCGGCTGCGACTTCCAGCACGCATCGCTCGAGACCCAGCGGGCGCTCAAGGCGGACGTCGTGCGAGAACAGTTCGCGCGCATCGCGAAGACCGACGTCTCCGTCGAGGTCCGTCCGGTGCCGGGCGACGACGAGGGACTGCGCTGGCGCACCCGTGTCGAGTTCGCGGTGGACCCGTCCGGCCGCGCCGGGCTGCGTGGCCACCGCTCGCGCGACGTCGTCGCCGTCGACGACTGCCTCATCGCCACGCGCGGCGTCATCGACTCGGGCGTGCTCGACACGGAGTGGCCCGACGTCGAGTCGGTCGACGTCGTCGACGCGGCCCACCCCGACGAGCCCGTCCTGGTTCCCGTGCCTGTGCCTGCCCCTTCTTCGGCCGCGGCACCCGCGACCAAGGGCAGGCCCGACCGCGAGAACACGGGCGGCCTCGTCGGCGAGCGGGCCCGCGACGGCGACTGGGAGGGCGAGTACGTCGTTGCCGCGCGCGGCTTCTGGCAGGTGCACCCCGGCGCCGCCTCCACCTTCCTCTCGCGGGTCGTGGCGCTGCTCGGGGCAGAGCCGGGCGACCGCGTGCTCGACCTGTATGCCGGCGCGGGGCTGTTCACCCTGCGCCTCGGTGAGCTGGTGGCGCCTGACGGCTTCGTGCTGGGCGTCGAGGGCGACGCGCGCGCGGTCCAGAACGGTATCGGCAACACCGAGCACCTCGAGAACGTCGAGTGGCGCGCCAACCGGGTCGACCGCGAGCTGAGATCGCTCGTCTCGCAGGGCATCTCGGCCGACCTCGCCGTCCTGGACCCGCCGCGCACCGGGGCGGGCAAGGACGTCATGGCCCAGCTCGCGCTGCTCGCTCCGCGCCGTGTCGTCTACGTCGCGTGCGACCCCTCTGCGCTGGCCCGCGACGTCAAGGCGGCCGGCGAGCACGGCTACGGCCTCGTTTCGCTGGAGGCCTGGGACGCGTTCCCGATGACCCACCACGTCGAGTGCATCGCCGTCCTCGAGCCCGTCGCCGCCTGAGGTCGCGCGCCCACCCCGCCCACCGGCATACGGGACGGGGTGCTCCACGGGCAGACAACCTCCCGCGCTCGGGACAGGATGGGCGGGTAGGGGTGGACTGACAACGACCACCCCGTGTGGTTAGATATATCTTGACGTCAAGATAAATCGAGCACCGTGACATCTTCAGTTGCTGGAAGGAGCCCGTCGTGGGCAGTGTTGACAGCTTCAAGGCCAAGGGGACCCTCGAGGTCGGTGGCCAGTCCTACGAGATCTACCGCCTCGCAGGGGTGAAGGGGCAGGAGACCCTGCCGTACAGCCTCAAGGTCCTCCTCGAGAACCTCCTGCGCACCGAGGACGGCGCGAACATCACCGCCGACCACATCAACGCGGTCGGCTCGTGGGACGAGAACGCCGAGCCCGACACCGAGATCCAGTTCACGCCCGCGCGCGTGATCATGCAGGACTTCACCGGCGTGCCGTGCGTCGTCGACCTCGCCACGATGCGTGAGGCCGTCGCCGACCTCGGCGGCGACCCGGCGAAGATCAACCCGCTCGCCCCGGCCGAGCTCGTCATCGACCACTCCGTCATCATCGACGTCTTCGGCCGCGCCGACGCCTTCGAGCGCAACGTCGAGATCGAGTACCAGCGCAACCGCGAGCGCTACCAGTTCCTGCGCTGGGGCCAGACCGCGTTCGACGACTTCAAGGTCGTACCGCCGGGCACCGGCATCGTGCACCAGGTGAACATCGAGCACCTCGCCCGCACCGTGATGGTGCGCGACGGCGTGGCCTACCCCGACACCTGCGTCGGCACCGACTCGCACACGACGATGGTCAACGGCCTCGGCGTGCTCGGCTGGGGCGTCGGCGGCATCGAGGCCGAGGCGGCCATGCTCGGCCAGCCCGTCTCGATGCTCATCCCGCGCGTCGTCGGCTTCAAGCTGAGCGGCTCGATCCCCGTCGCCGCCACCGCGACCGACGTCGTGCTCACCATCACCGAGATGCTGCGCAAGCACGGCGTCGTCGGCAAGTTCGTCGAGTTCTACGGCGAGGGCGTCTCGCAGGTGCCGCTCGCCAACCGCGCCACCATCGGCAACATGAGCCCCGAGTTCGGCTCCACGTGCGCGATCTTCCCGATCGACGAGGTCACCCTCGACTACCTGCGCCTCACCGGCCGCTCCGACGAGAGCGTCGCCCTCGTCGAGGCGTACGCCAAGGAGCAGGGGATGTGGCTCAAGGCCGGTCCCGACCAGCCCGAGGCCCGCTACAGCGAGTACCTCGAGCTCGACCTGTCGACCGTGGTCCCGTCGATCGCCGGGCCGAAGCGCCCCCAGGACCGCATTGCGCTCACCGACGCCAAGGACGCCTTCCGCAAGGTCCTCCCGACCTACGTCGCGCACGAGGAGGGTGACGCGGGCGCCGCCTCGTCCTTCCCGGCCAGCGACCCGACGCCGCAGGGCACCGTCGAGGGTACGAACGGCGGCGACCGCCCGGCCGACTCCGGTGGCGTCAGTGGTCGCCCGTCGAAGAAGGTGCCGGTCACCGATGCCGAGGGGCGCGAGTTCGAGATCGACCACGGCATCGTCTCGATCGCCTCGATCACGAGCTGCACCAACACGTCCAACCCGTCGGTGATGATGGCGGCCGCGATGCTCGCCAAGAACGCCGTCGAGAAGGGCCTGTCGGTCGCTCCCTGGGTCAAGACCTCGATGGCCCCCGGCTCCAAGGTCGTCACGGGCTACTACGACAAGGCCGGCATGTGGCCCTACCTCGAGAAGCTCGGCTTCCACCTCGTCGGCTACGGCTGCACGACGTGCATCGGCAACTCGGGCCCGCTCAACGAGGAGATCTCCCAGGCGATCAACGACAACGACCTCGCCGTCACGTCGGTCCTCTCGGGCAACCGCAACTTCGAGGGGCGCATCAACCCCGACGTGAAGATGAACTACCTCGCGAGCCCGCCGCTCGTCATCGCCTACGCCCTCGCCGGCACGATGGACTTCGACTTCGCGTCTCAGCCGCTCGGCCAGGACAGCGACGGCAAGGACGTCTTCCTCCAGGACATCTGGCCGGCCCCGGCCGACGTCGAGCGCACGATCGCGAGCTCGATCAGCCAGGAGATGTTCACCGAGGACTACGCCGACGTCTTCGCGGGCGACGAGCGCTGGCAGTCGCTGCCGACCCCCGAGGGGGACACGTTCGCCTGGGACGGCGAGTCGACCTACGTGCGGAAGCCCCCGTACTTCGACGGCATGTCGATGGAGACGACCCCGGTCGCCGACATCGAGGGTGCTCGTGTGCTCGCCAAGCTCGGCGACTCGGTGACCACCGACCACATCAGCCCGGCCGGAGCGATCAAGAACGACAGCCCCGCCGGCAAGTACCTCGCCGACCACGGCATCGAGCGCAAGGACTTCAACTCCTACGGCTCGCGTCGCGGCAACCACGAGGTCATGATCCGTGGCACGTTCGCCAACATCCGGCTGAAGAACCTCCTCCTCGACGGCGTCGAGGGCGGGTTCACGCGTGACTTCACCAACGGTGGCGAGCAGGCGACCATCTACGACGCCGCGCAGAGCTACGCCGAGGCCGGCACGCCGCTCGTCATCCTGTCGGGCAAGGAGTACGGCTCGGGCAGCTCGCGCGACTGGGCGGCCAAGGGCACCAGCCTGCTCGGAGTCAAGGCGGTCATCGCCGAGAGCTACGAGCGCATCCACCGCTCCAACCTCATCGGCATGGGAGTCATCCCGCTGCAGTACCCTGCGGGCCAGAACGCCGACTCGCTCGGCCTCGACGGCACCGAGACCTTCTCGATCACCGGCATCACGGCCCTCAACGAGGGCACGACGCCGAAGACCGTCAAGGTCATCGCCACCAAGGACGGCGGCGAGACCGTCGAGTTCGACGCCGTCGTGCGCATCGACACCCCCGGTGAGGCCGACTACTACCGCAACGGCGGCATCCTCCAGTACGTCCTGCGCTCGCTCGTCGCGAGCTGACGCACCGCCTCCACGACGGGCCCGGTCACCGCACACGCGGGGCCGGGCCCGTCGGCGTACCGGCGGCACGACGCCCGACGACGTATGCCGCCCGGCTCGCCCGCGCCCCGGCTCGGCGGGCGCGGGGCCCGGATGGCATGCTCGTCCGGTGAACGAGCGACACGCCGTCCTGACGGTCTGGGAGTCCGGTTTCGACTGGACGCCGGCCGCTGACGTGACCTACCGCGACGGACACGTCGACGACGCCCGCGAGTTGACCTACTCCGCCAGGACGTGGGAGTCGCCGGTCGTCGATCTTCCTTTTGCCGCAACGGAGCTCATCCCCTCGTGGAACGCCCGCACTCCGGGGGGCACCTGGTTGCACGTCGAGGGCCGGGTGGGCGACGCCGACGGCTGGACCCCGTGGTTCACGTTCGCCCGGTGGGCCGAGGACGACCCGGCGGGGGAGTCTCCGATCACCCGCACGACGGTGCACGGCCAGGAGCTCGAGGACGGCCGCGTGTCCACCGACACCTGGCTGGCCGCGCCCGGCCGCGGGTTCGACCGCTGGCAGCTGCGCCTCACCGCGCTGGCCGGCAGCACTGCCACCGACGAGGTGACGTTGTCGCTCGTGGCCGGGGCCGCGCAGCGCATGACCGTCCCAGAGGATGCGCCGACGAGTGAGCCGGGCGTCGGATCCGGCTGCGAGGTGCCCGTGCCGCCCCACTCGCAGCGGCTGCACATCGACACCTTCCCCGACTGGGACCGGGGCGGCCAGTCGTGGTGCTCGCCGACGTCGGTGACCATGCTGCTCGAGCACTGGGACGCCGCTCCCAGCCCCGAGGAGGTCGCGTGGGTCGGTCACGAGACCGACCCCCAGGTCGTGCACGGGGTGCGGCGCGTCTTCGACCGCGCCTACGGGGGCGCGGGCAACTGGGCCTTCAACGCGGCCTACGCGGGCGCTCGCGGACTCCGCGCCTACGTCACGCGCCTGCGCGACCTCACCGAGGCGGAGGCCTTCGTCGCCGCGGGTGTGCCCCTCGTCGTCTCGGTGGCCTTCCGCGAAGACGAGCTCGAGGGTTCGGGCTACGACACGAACGGCCACCTGCTGACGATCGTGGGTTTCACCCCCGACGGCGACGTCGTGTCCAACGACCCCAACTCCGGCCGGGTCGCGACCAACGACGAGGTGCGACGCGTCTACCGGCGCGACCAGTTCGAGCGGGTCTGGCTCGGCGACAACGGCGGACTCGCGTACGTCATGCATCCGCGAGGGGTCCCGCTGCCGACGCCGCCGGCCGAGGCCAACTGGGCCTGACCGACGGATGTCGGCCCCAAAGGTCAACGAGACGTAAATTTCTTGCGAAATATCGACTTCAGCGGAAAAGACTGTCACGCAAGGCCCCGTGGCGGCTCCTCGCGGTGTTGACTGACCGCGTTTCGGCGTGCCGGTGAGCCCGGCCGTCCCTCCGTCGGAAGGTGTCCCAATGTCGCGTCCCACCACCAGCTCTCGGACCGTCCACGAAGGAGCGCCCGGACGTCGCGCCGTCATCGGTTCAGCAGCCGGGGCAGCGCTGCTCGGCGTCGTCGGAGCGCGACCGGCCGGCGCGGCCGGGACCGACGCGGTGCCGCCCGCCGAACCCCCGCGCCACGTCGCCTACCGGGAGTGGAGCGGTGAGCAGCTGGGCGTCGCCCGCTTCACCGGAACCCGCGAGTACGTCGACCCGCACGACCCCAGTGGCGCGACCCAGCGCTACGACGTCGCGACGTGGACCTCACCCGTGGTCCGGCCGGGATTCGGCCTGACCGAGCTCGTGGCCTCGTGGAACGCCGACACCCCGGGCCGCTCATGGGTGGAGATCGTCGCGCGAGGTCGCGCGGCGGCCGGGACCTGGAGCAAGGAGTACGTCCTCGGGCGCTGGGCCCGCTGGGACCCGGCAGAGGGCGGCGGCATCCACCGCACATCGCTCAAGGGCCAGGGCGACACCGTCGCGACGGTCTACACCGACACCCTGGCGACCCGCTCGGGTGTCACCTTCGAGGCCTGGCAGCTCGTCGTGCGCCTCATGCGTCCCGAGGGGACCGTGCACGCACCGCGACTGCGCTCCTGCGGGGCGATGGCGTCGGCGCTGCCCGACGTCGAGCGGGTGCCCCGCAGTGCGAACGGGCGGGCCTGCGGCCGGGTCCTGGACGTCCCGACCTTCTCGCAGGAGACCCACATCGGCCACTTCCCCCAGTGGGACAACGGGGGCGAGGCCTGGTGCTCGCCCACGTCGACGTCGATGGTGCTCGCGTACTGGGGTTCCGGTCCTCGCAACGATGAGACGGCCTGGGTCACCGAGGCGATGCCCGACGAGCACGACCCGCAGGTCGACTTCGCGGCCCGCAACGTCTACGACTACACCTACGACGGTGGTGGCAACTGGCCCTTCAACGCGGCCTACGCAGCCACGCGTCCGCGCATGCGGGGCTTCGTCACGCGCCTGCGCTCGCTCACCGAGGCCGAGGAGTTCATCGCAGCCGGCATACCTCTGGTGACGTCCGTGTCGTTCGAGAAGGGGGAGCTCGACGGTGCCGGCTACGGCACGAACGGCCACCTCATGGTCGTCGTCGGCTTCACCCCCGACGGTGACGTCGTGTGCAACGACCCCGCCTCGCACCTCATCCGCGACAACGGCGAGGTGCGCGTCACGTACGACCGTGAGCAGTTCGAGAACGTCTGGGTGCCCCACAGCGGCGGCATCGTCTACGTCATCCACCCCGAGCGGCACCCGCTGCCGCGCTCGCCGCGGCCGGAGTCCAACTGGTGACCGTTCCGGTGACCCACCGCTGACCGACCGGCGTGGGCTGGTGCCGGGTGACCGCCCTCGAGGCCGACGACCGGGGGAGGCACACTGGGGGCATGCCCACGCCGACCGGACACACCCCGCCGGGGTGGCCGCAGGGTGTCCCGCCGGCCCACACGCCGGGGTGGGAGGACCGTGCCGTGCTGTGGCTGCTCGACCAGTGCCCGCCGGACTACCGGGCGTATGCCGGGTGGCGGCGTCACCCCATCGCGCTCGCCTGGCTGACCGGCCGGCACGTCGACGGCCAAGCCGTCGCGATGCGCGATGCCTGGCGCGAGGCGCGGGTCGCGGTCGGGCCACACGTGCCTGCCGAGGCCCTCACCGAGATCCTCGGGCAGATCGAGGCCGAGGGCATCCGTCTGATGGCCACGTCGCGGTCGGTCAAGCTGCTGCAGGAGGCGCTCCAGGGCAAGGTCTTCGCCCCGCGGTTGTGACGATGATGTGACGGTCGTGACAGTGGCGTGCGCGCACGTGGGAGCCCATGCGCGCCGACCCGTAGACTCGATCGACTTCACCGAACACCCGAGAGGACGAGGCAGCGTGGCCCTGCTGGAGACCATCACGAGCCCTGCGGCGCTCAAGGCGCTGCCGGCTGACCAGCTGCCGGCGCTCGCGGAGGAGATCCGCACCTTCCTCGTCACCGAGGTGTCCAAGACGGGCGGTCACCTCGGTCCGAACCTCGGTGTCGTCGAGCTCACGATCGCGCTGCACCGGGTCTTCGACTCGCCGCGCGACACGTTCGTCTTCGACACCGGCCACCAGTCGTACGTGCACAAGCTGCTCACCGGACGTCACGACTTCAGCCGGCTCAAGAAGCAGGGGGGCCTGTCCGGCTACCCGAGCCGGGCCGAGTCCGAGCACGACGTCGTGGAGAACTCCCACGCGTCAACTGCGCTGTCGTGGGCCGACGGCATCGCCAAGGGCCGCCGCCTCCGGGGCGAGACCGGCCGGCACACAGTCGCTCTGATCGGCGACGGCGCCCTGACGGGTGGCATGGCCTGGGAGGCGATCAACAACATCGCCGTCGACAAGACGCTCCCGCTCACGATCGTCGTCAACGACAACGAGCGCTCCTACGCCCCCACCATCGGGGGTCTCGCCGACCACCTCGCGACCCTGCGCACGACCCGCGGCTACGAGCGGTTCCTCGACTGGGGCAAGCGCTCGCTGGCTCGTACGCCGGTCGTCGGCGGCGCGATGTTCGAGACCCTCCACGGCGTCAAGAAGGGCATCAAGGACATCGTCGCGCCGCAGGGCATGTTCGAGGACCTCGGCCTGAAGTACATCGGCCCCGTCGATGGACACGACGAGCCGGCCGTCGAGCGGGCGCTCCGCAAGGCCAAGGACTTCGGCGGCCCGGTCATCGTCCACGTCATCACCCAGAAGGGTCGGGGCTACCAGCCGGCGATCGACGACGAGGCCGACCAGTTCCACGGCGTCGGCAAGTTCAACCCCGAGACCGGCCTGCCGTTCGAGGTGTCGGGCCGCATCTGGACCGACGAGTTCAACGAGGAGATGGTGGCGGTCGGGGCCGAGCGTCCCGACGTCGTCGCCCTCACGGCCGCGATGCTCATCCCCGTCGGTCTCGACGGCTTCGCCGCGGCCTACCCCGACCGCGTCTTCGACGTCGGCATCGCCGAGCAGCACGCCGTCACGATGGCGTCCGGGCTCGCGTACTCCGGCCTGCACCCGGTCGTCGCCGTCTACGCGACGTTCCTCAACCGCGCCTTCGACCAGCTGCTCATGGACTGCGCCCTGCACAAGGCCGGGGTGACCTTCATCCTCGACCGGGCTGGCGTCACGGGCAGCGACGGCGCCTCGCACAACGGCATGTGGGACATGACCCTCACCTCGATCGTGCCCGGCCTGCGCCTCGCGGCCCCACGTGACGGCGAGCAGGTCAAGCGGCAGCTGCGTGAAGCACTCGACGTCTCCGACGGGCCCACCGTCATCCGCTTCCCGAAGGGCGATGTCGCAGACCCGCTGACGGCCGTGCGGACCGCCGGTGACGTCGACGTGCTCTTCGAGAACTCGGGCAAGGACGTCGACCTGCTCGTCGTCGGGGTGGGCGCCTTCGCCGGTCTCGCGATCGAGGCCGGCGAGAAGGTCGCGGCCCACGGTCGCGACGTCCGCGTCGTCGACCCGCGCTGGGTCGTTCCCGTCAGCGACGACCTCGTCGAGCTCGCCCGGCACGCCGGCGCCGTGGCGGTCATCGAGGACAACCTCGTCAGCGGCGGAGTCGGCTCTGCCGTCACCCTCGCCCTGCGGGCAGCCGGGCTCGACGTGCCCGTCCACACCTACGGCATACCGAAGCAGTTCCTCGACCACGCGTCCCGGGGGCAGATCCTCGAGGAGCTGGGCCTGACCGCCGACCAGGTCGTCGCCGACCTCGAGCCGCGGCTGCGCTGACCGGGGGGGCGTCGACGACGCTGGCGCGTGCAGTTGGTCGAGGCAGAGCGCACGGCTGCGCACGTCTTGGTGGGTGCTCGGAGTCGGTCGAGCGCCGAGAGGTGTCGCCGCATCATGCGGGCCGACATGACCTCATCGTGACGCTTGCGTGGCGCCCACTCTCGACACCTCAGCCGATCGTCACCCGACGCACCGGGCTGTAGCCGGCTGCCTGGGTCGCGCTGGCGACGCGCTGGATGCGAACCTCCCAGGTGCCCTTGGACCAGAGCCGGCCTGCGGCCTTGGCGTAGCCGCTGCTCGCGACCGCGCCCGACCCGTAGGTCGTCCAGGCTGACGTGCCCAGTCTGCGCGCCTGGAACCGGACGGTGGCGCCCCTCTCGTACGGCTTGGCGTAGACCGCGCCGGTGACGAGTGCACCCGCACGGGCGGAGGTCGGTAGCGACGACAAGCTGACGACGGCCACCGACGTGGTCGCCCGCTCGGGGCTCGTCACGGTGCTTCCGGGAGCGGTCCCCTTGACGACCGCGCGCAGCCGGCCGGAGCTCGCGTTGGTGTACCGGATGACGGCGACCCCGTTCGCGGCGGTGGTCGCGGTGCCGATCGTGGTCCATGTCGTCGTGCCGGCGTTCTTGCGCTGCAGGGTGACCGCGACCCCCGGCGCTGCGCTGACCACGCCGACGCGCTTCTCGTCGCGGACCGAGACCGTTGCCGTCTGCAGGATTCCCCATGCGGCCTGAGCGGGCGCGGAGAGCGCCGTCGTGCGGTTCGCATAGACCGTGACGGGCAGGTCGCGCTGCGGGCCGACGACGCCGTCATTGGCCATGATCTCGGTGTGCAGCAGCCCGGTGCCGGCGTTCTGCGGCACGAACACCGCGGCGCGATCCACCGTCGTGGCGCGGGGCCCGCGGCAGAGGTTGTACATGTAGTCCTGGTCGAGGGGAGCCTGCAGGTAGACGAAGCACTGGAGCAGCGACGTGCCCGACGGCGCGGTGGCCTGCAGCCGCACGGAGGCACTACGTCCTACGACGAGCGTCGGCACCGTCACGACGTCCTTGAAGTCGACGATGTCGACGACCGCCGAGGCCGAGCCCATCGTCACCCCCTTGGTGTCGAGGACCTCGACCTCGACGGAGGCCGGCCCGACGGGCAGCCCGGCGGTGGGGAAGTCGAGCGAGCGGCTCGAGGGCTCCGCGCCGTCGTAGGGCACGAACCAGTCCGCGGTGCCAGCCGGAAGGATGTGTTCGGTGCCGCCCACCGTCAACCGGACGGTCCCGGGGCGGCGGTCGGGGGAGCGGAGCCCACGGACCTTGACCGTCACGGCCGCCGGCTGGCCGGCGGCGACGATCCCGGGTCCGTCCTCGAGCACGACGACCGGTGGGCTATGCACCACGACGATGCCGGCGGGTGTCGCGAAGCTCCAGCGTCCGTCCGCGTCGTGGGCCTGCGCCCACACGCGATAGCGCCCCTCAGGCAACGTGGAGGTGTCGATCTCGACCCGGCCGTCGGCGTGGCCGGTGGCGGGATCCTGCGCCCAGACGGCGGTGGTCGAGACCAGTGGGACTGTGCTCGCGTCACCATCGACGGGGCGCACCGTGACCCGCACCTGTTCGCCTGGCGAGCGCCCGTGCTCGCCCGCGAAGACGACGACACCGCCGGTGTCGAAGACGGCCGGGCTGCTGCCGAAGGTGTTGGCCGTCGGCGTTGCGGCCAGGTCGGCCACCCAGCTGGGCGTCACGCGCGGCGCGTAGGTGACGCCGTTGCCGTAGCTCTGGACCGAGCGGTCGCCCATGGAGGCGACGACACCGAGGTGTGCCGTGCCGGCATACCAGGGGGCGGTCTCGGCAGCCGGGTCGATCCGCCAGGACGCCAGGCACGAGTCCGGACACGACCCGGCGGGGATGGTGATCGGTGGGGTCGACGGCGTGCTGACCCACCACGACGGCAGCTGCGGTGTCAGCGTCAGGTCCTGGAGCACGCCGCCCGTCACCTGCACCACCATGTCGAACGGTCCGTCGACGGTCGCACTCGTGTCCGGCACGGTCGACACCGGTGTCAGCACCGTCACCACGGGGTCGGCGCCGTCCGCGACAGCGGGCGAGAGGGCCGCCGGGCCCAGGAACAGGGATCCGAAGACCAGGAGCGCGGCAGTCGCGCGGGAGAAGATGTGCACCATAGTCCTTCGGTTCGACATGTCGAGCGTGAGGCTACCGCGTACTCGTCCGGAAGCGATCCGGTGCCCAGTGCATCGGGGCGGGGAGTCAGGCCCTCGAGAGGCGCCCGGCCCCATCAGGCCGACACTCCTACGGCCCGAGCCCAGTGGCTGCGAACCACATGTGCGCAGCCCGTTTGTGGCTCCCGGCGCCACGGCCGCGTCCAGAAGGCTGACCTAGGTTCACCGAAACGGTTGGGCGTCAACGGATCTCGTTGCAGCAAAGGCGCGAGCGCCCGCCAGAGGTGGAGGACGTCGGTGTCCAAGCGGTGGAGTCTCGCGCTCGCGAGCGCCATGATCACCCTGTCGGTCGCGGCCTGCGGGTCGCCGGGTCAGCCGGGCGCCCCCGCCGCGGGCGATGCGTCGGGCGGTGCCGCCGCTGGTGCTGGCGCGCCGTTCAAGGTGGGTCTCGTCTACTCGAAGTCGGGTCCGCTCGCCAGCTATGGAGCGCAGTACCGCCAGGGCCTCACCGCCGGGATCGACTACGCCACGAAGGGAACCGGCAAGGTAGGTGGGCGCTCCATCGAGTTCTCGGAGCAGGATGACGCCGGAGACCCGGCCAAGGCCGTGGCCTCTGCGACCGACCTCATCGGCAAGGGCAACAAGATCATCGCCGGGTCGACGTCCAGCGGTGTCGCGCTCCAGGTGGCGCCCCTCGCCAAGGACAACAAGATCCTGTTCGTGTCGGGCCCCGCCGCGGCGGACGCCGTCACCGGCGCCAACCGCTACACCTTCCGCTCCGGCCGCCAGACCTACCAGGACGTCGCCACGGCGGGCAGCATCCTCGGTGACGTCAAGGGCAAGAACGTGACCGTGCTGGCGCAGGACAGCGCGTTCGGCAAGGCGAACGTGGCTGCGGTCACGGCGATCCTCGGAGCCAAGGGCGCGACGGTCGGATCCGTCGAGGTGCCCGCTGCCGCCACCGACCTCACGCCGTTCGCCACCAAGGTCAAGGGCGCGGCGCCCGACCTGCTCTTCGTGGCCTGGGCCGGCGCGAACGCGACGTCGATGTGGACCACTCTCGGCCAGCAGGGCGTCTTCGACCAGACCAAGGTCGTCACCGGTCTCGACATCAAGCCGACGCACCCCCTCTTCGGCGCGGTCGCGACCAAGATCAACTTCCTGTCGCACTTCTTCGAGGGCGCCGCCCAGAACCCGGCCTATCAGGCCCTCGACGCCGGGATGAAGAAGCAAGGCGCCACCGTCGACCTGTTCACCAATGACGGCTTCGTCGCCGGCCAGATGATCGTGCACGCCCTCGAGGGCGGCGGGGACGACGTCGAGAAGATGGTCACCTCCCTGGAGGGGTGGTCGTTCGAGGGCCCCAAGGGCAATCTCGAGATCCGTGCCGACGACCACGCGCTGCTGCAGCCGATGTTCACCGCGACCCTGAAGAAGGACGGCAGCAACGTCGTGCCGCAGCTCGTCGACACGCTCGACGCCGCAGCAGTCGCCCCGCCCGTCACGCCCTTCAAGTGATCGGACCCCTCCCGTCGTGATCAGTGCTGAAGCGGTCGGCTGGAAGGTCGGCGGCGCCCAGATCCTCGATGACGTGTCGCTGTCCGTCGGGGCCGGTGAGCTGCTCGGCATCATCGGTCCCAACGGGGCGGGCAAGTCGTCGTTGGTCAACGTGCTCAGTGGGGTGACCAGGCCAACGACCGGTCGGATCACGTTGGGAGACAACGACGTCACGCGCGCCAGCTCCACCCGCCGGGCGCGCTTGGGTCTCGCCCGGTCGTTCCAGACCTCCGCGCTCTTCGACGGGCTCACGGCGGGCGAGAACGTCCGCCTCGCCGTGCAGGCCGCCGGATCGGCCCCGTTCTCGCCGCTCCGTGGCGCGGGGTCAGCGTCGAGCGACGTCATCGAGACCCTCCTGACCCGAGTCCGTATGCCGGGTCGCGGGCGCACGCTGGCGCGCGACCTCTCGCACGGCGAACGTCGCAAGCTCGAGCTCGCGATGTCTCTCGCGTCCGAGCCGACCGTGCTCCTGCTCGACGAGCCGATGGCGGGGGTCTCCGCCGAGGACGTCGACGGACTTACGGAGATCATCGGTGAGGTGCGCGACGCGGGGGTGGCCGTCGCCATGGTCGAGCACCACATGCACGTGGTCCTGGGCCTCGCCGACCGGGTGGCGGTGCTGCACCACGGAGAGCTGCTGGCCGTGGGAGCCCCGACCGACGTCACGTCCGACGAGCGAGTCCAGCAGGCCTACCTGGGAGAAGCACTGTGACCGACGAGAGAGCCATGCCCCACCTGGCGCCTGTCACCGACGCACCACCGGTGCTGGAGCTGGACGACGTCCACGTCCGATACGGCGGGTCGCACGTGCTCCAGGGCGTGTCGTTCGAGGTGCCGGCGACCGGGGTCACCGCGCTGCTCGGACGCAACGGTGTGGGCAAGACGACCACGCTCAAGTCGGTCATCGGTCTGGCGCCGGCCTCGGGGCGGATCCTCCTGCGTGGCAACGAGATCCAGAGCCAGCCCACCTCGCGGATCGTGCGTGGCGGCGTCGGTTACGTCCCGGAGGACCGCGAGGTGTTCGCCGGCCTGACCGTCGACGAGAACCTGCGCCTCGTCGACCCCGGTCGCGGCGTCGAGGCGCCGGTGGTCGCCACGCTGTTCCCCGACCTGCTGAAGCGCCGCGGCCAGCGCGCCGGCACGCTCTCCGGCGGTCAGCAGCAGATGGTCTCGCTCGCGCGTGTGCTGCTGCGTGACAACCTGCTGCTGCTCGTCGACGAGCCCACGAAGGGTCTGGCCCCGAAGCTCGTCACCGAGGTCGCCGACGTGCTGGCCGAGGTGGCCCGGACGACCCCGATCCTGCTCGTCGAGCAGAACCTCCCGCTCGTGCGTCGGATCGCCGACCGGGTCGTGGTCCTCGACGCCGGCCGCGTCGTGCACCGAGGTGCCGCGGCCGAACTCGTCGCGGATGCCGACCTGACCCGCGAGCTGCTCGGGGTCTCGATGCGGCGCGAGGGCGCGGCATGAGCGACCTCGCGCT
Organism: Terrabacter sp. 2RAF25; assembly: GCF_052115265.1. NCBI lineage: Bacteria > Bacillati > Actinomycetota > Actinomycetes > Micrococcales > Intrasporangiaceae > Terrabacter > Terrabacter sp. 2RAF25. The sequence continues at coordinate 72,655 of NZ_JBFRGJ010000005.1, read as the reverse complement.
GCTTCTCGTCACCGGCCTCGGCCTGGGTGCCCTCTACTTCATCGCCGCGAGCGGCCTCAGCCTCATCTACGGACTGATGGGTGTGCTCAACTTCGCGCACGGCGCGTTCATGACGGCCGGCGCCTATGCCGGCTGGATCACGATGGATGCCCTGCCGGCCGACTGGCCCACGGTGTCGCGACTCCTGCTCGCCCTGCTCGTCGCAGCGGCCGTCGGAGCCGTCATCGGGCTGGTCGTCGAGGTCGTGCTGATCCGGCCCCTCTACCGACGCCACATCCAGCAGGTCCTCGTCACGGTCGGCCTGTCGCTCGCGGGCGTGGCTGCGGCACAAGGCATCTGGGGGGCTGACCCCCGCCCCGTCGAGAAGCCCGCATGGATGAGTGCGACGAGCGACCTGCTCGGCGCGCGGCTACCCAACGACCGCCTGGTCTACGTCGTCGTGGCGGTGACCCTCTTCGCGGCCCTGATGGCGCTGCTGCACCTGACCCGGCTCGGCCTCGTCATCCGCGCGGGCGTCGAGAACCGCACCATGGTCGAAGCTCTCGGCATCAACGTCCGCCGCACCTTCACGGTGGTCTTCGCCATCGGCGGCGCGGCGGCCGGGCTGGCGGGAGTCCTCTACGCGCAGTACGTGGGTGCGGTCTCGCCGGCCCAGGGCGGGTCGCTGCTGATCTTCGCCTTCATCGTCGTCGTCATCGGCGGCATGGGCTCGCTGCCCGGCACGGCAGTGGCAGCGGTGGTCGTGGGACTGGTCCAGCAGCTCGCGAACTACTACGCGGCCAGCGGGGTGGGGGACCTGTCGGTCGTGCTGCTCCTGGCCCTCGTCCTCCTGCTCCGCCCGACCTCCCTGAAGGGGGCCCCGGCATGACGTCCTCGACGCAGACCCCTCCAGGTGTCCGCAGCCCCTCGGGAGAGCCCGATGTGACGGATCACCGTGCCGGCGCCACGCGGCCCCCGGCGCACCGCCTGCGTGCGGCCCTGCGCGCGCTGCCGGCCGTGGTCGTCGTGGTCGCCCTGGCGTACCTGCCGTACGTCGCGGTCGAGCTGCCCGGCATCCTGCCCGGACGCGTGAACGGGCCGGGCTCGATGCAGCTGCTCGCCACCTGTCTCGTGGTGGGCGGCATCGCCCTGAGCTACGACGTGCTCTTCGGACGCACCGGGCTGCTCAGCTTCGGGCACGCCCTGTTCGTGGCGGCGGGCAGCTACCTGCTGACGATCTCGCTCTCCACCTGGGAGCTGCCCTTGCCCGTGGCCGTGCTCGTGGCGCTCGGGCTCTCGACGCTGCTCGCGGTGACCGTCGGGGCGATCGCCCTGCGCGTCGGTGGGATCGCCTTCGCGATGGTCACCCTCGCCTTCGCGCAGGCGGCCTCCATCATCGTCATGCGCAACCCCGGAGGCCTCACCGGGGGCGAGGAGGGGCGCCCCCTCGACCGTGACGCCCTGCCCGACGTGCTGGTCGGGGTGAGCAACGCGCCGTACCGCTACTGGCTCGCACTCGCCTTCGTCGTCGTCGCGTGGGTCCTGGTCACGGTGCTCGTGCGATCGCGGACTGGGCACGCGATGGCAGCGGTGCGGGAGAACGAGCGACGCGCCGCGGTCCTGGGCTTCGGCACCTACCGGGTGAAGCTGATGGCGATCGTCGCGGGATCGTTCCTCGGCGCGCTCGGCGGCGTCGTCCACGCCCTCGTGCTCGGCGGGTCCAACCCGCACCTCACCACCTCCGAGTTCACCCTGGCGCTGCTCGTCATGGTGGTGCTCGGTGGGGCCGGCAGCCGCTGGGGTGCCCTGCTCGGTGGTGTGCTCTACACGTATGCCGACGCCCGGCTCGTCGAGGTCAGCAACGCGGCCGTCCTCCAGTCCGTGCCGGACGTCGTGCGCCAGGTGCTGTCACAGCCGCTCTTCATCCTCGGCGCGTTTTTCGTCGTCGTGGTCTACTTCGCACCATCGGGCCTGACCGGGCTCGGTGGCCGTCTGATCAGGAGAGCGGGGTCCAGGTGAGCACCACGTCCGCCTTCGTCATCGAGCTGCCCGAGGGCAGCCTCGCCATCCACGACCTGAGCCTCGGCAACCCGCCTCCCGATGCACCGGTCGTGCTCGCAGTCCATGGCATCACCGCCAACGGACTCTCCTGGCGAAGGGTGGCCGACGAGATCGGCCACCGGCACGGGCCCGGCGCTGTGCGAGTCCTGGCGCCCGACCTGCGGGGCCGTGGCGACAGCCGGTCGGCGCCGGCCCCCTACGGACTCGAAGCGCACGTCGACGACCTCGTGTCGGTCGCGACGGCGTTCGCGGCGACTCCACTGCTCGTGGGGCACTCGATGGGGGCGTTCATCTGCGCCCTGGCAGCCGCTCGCCATCCCGATCGGTTCTCGGGGGCCGTCCTCGTCGACGGTGGTCTCGCCTTCCCGGTGCCCGATGACCTCGACGTCGACGCCGCGCTCCAGTCCGTCATCGGGCCGGCCATGGACCGGTTGTCGATGCGCTTCGCCGACCGGGCGGCATACCTCGACTTCTGGTCGCAGCACCCCGCGCTCGGGCCGGTCCTTCGCGGACCTGGCGGCGACGCAGCGCGCGCCTACATCGAGCACGACCTCGTCGAGGACGCGCCGGGGGAGTGGCGCAGCACGTGCGTGCTCGACGCGGTGCGGGCCGACGGCGCAGACGTCCTGGCCGACCCGGAGACGCACGGCGCGCTGCGCTCGGCCGTGGCCGCCGGCGTGCGCGCCGAGCTCGTGTGGGCAGCCAGGGGGCTGCTCGACGAGCCGCAGGGCCTCTACGACGAGTCGCGGCTCGAGGCCCTCGGGGTGCCTTCGGAGGTCAAGGTCACCCGCGTCGACGCCAACCACTACGACGTCATCCTCGGAGACCGGGGCGTTGCGGCCGTCGTCGACGCCGTCGACCGTCAGCTGGGGGCCTGAAGGGCGCGCAGTCGCAGCGCGATCTGCAGCTCGAGCGCGTGCTCGGGCTGCTGCCAGGACTCCCCGAGCAGTGCCGTGATGCGCTCGAGCCGCTGCGACACCGTGTTGACGTGCACGTGGAGCGTGCCAGCCGCGTGACGCGGGCTGCCCCCGGCGCCGAAGTAGGCCGCGAGCGTGCCCACGAGGTCGGTGCCGCGGCGCTCGTCGTAGTCGACGACGGGTCCGAGCAGGCGGCGTACGTACTCGTCCACGTCGGGCGCCGAGCCCACGATGAGGCCGGCGAAGCCGAGCTGGGTGGCCGCCGCGCCCTTGCCACGGTGGCCGAGGGCGATGAGGGCGCCGACGGTGCGATGCCCCTCCTCGTACGCCTCCGTGATGCCGTCGACGTCTCTGACCGGTCCCACGCCCGCGACCGTGACGCAGGTGCGCTTGCCGATGCGCGCCGCCGCCGAGCGCGCGAGGCCGTCGGCGTCGGTGCCGGGGACGAGGGCGATGACGTCGCCGTCGTGCGACCCCACGAGGGCGGCCTCGCCGGTCGCAGCGCTGGCCGAGATCAGCAGCGCCCGGTGCCCACCCGTCTCCTCCCCGCGCAGGACGAGGAGGCAGAACGGCCGCTGCGGGTCGAAGCCCACGGTCTGGGCGAGCGTGAGCCGCTCGTCACGCGAGCCGCGCGCACTGACGAGGTCGCTGACGAGCCGGTTGCGGGCCGACTGCCGGGCGTCGGCGGCCTGTCGCTCGAAGAGCAGGACGAGCGCGGTGACGACCCCGGCGCGCTCGACCGTGCGCTGGTCCGAGTCACCGAGGTCCAGGCCGCCCACGTAGATGGTGCCGAGACGCTCTCGGGCAGCGGTGACGGCGACGGCGTAGACGCCGTCCTTCTCGACCAGGCGCCCGCTGCCGAGTCCCGGCAGGGCGTTCAGGCTGGCGAAGGGGTCGTCGCCGTCGGTCGACTGGGCAGGGGCCGGTCCGGCTGAGCTGTGCCGCTGCCCGTTCTCGTCGACCAGTACCGCCCAGCCACCGAGCAGCTCGGCGAGCGCGTGGGTGATGTCGTCGACGCCACCACCGCCCAGGACGAGCGAGGCGAAGCGGTCGTGCGCCGCGGCAGCCTTCTCGACCCCCTCGGCGTACTGTCGCACGGTCTCGTGCGCGTCGGACAGGGCAGCGAGGGCGTTCTCGGCGTCGGCAAGAGCGCGTGTCTGCACGAGGGTGACGGCCGCGAGGGTGGCCAGGTTGCCCAGCAGGCCGACCTCCTCGCGCGTGAACGGGCGTGACGAGCGGTTGGCGGCGAAGAGCACTCCGACGAAGTGGGACTCGACGATGAGCGGCGTGCCGCAGATCGCGATGATCCCCTCCTCGCCGACGGCGCTGTTGATCGCCTCGGTGTGCCGGAACCTCTCGTCGGACCAGTAGTCGGCCGTCCAGTACGGCTTGTGGGTCGAGGCGACGAGGCCACCGAGACCGGCCCCGAGCGCGAGGCGCACCGACTGGAAGGCGGCCGACACCGACCCGTCCGTGGCCCGCATGTAGGTGTCGCCGGCCTCGGGGTCGTAGAGGGTGAGGTAGGCGAGGTCGGTGCCCACGAGCCGGCGCGCCCGACGGACGATGGCGTCGAGGACCGACCCGGGGTCGCTCGCGGTGGCCAGCTCGCGCGCGGTGTCGAGCAGCGCGGCGAGACCCGCCTCACGGTGCTGGTGCACCTCGCGCGCACTCGCGATGCGCAGCGCGACGTCGCGCGCCTCGGCCGGTGCGGCTGCTGCGGCGACCTCGGCGACGGGGGCGTCCGAGGCGAGCAGTTCGAGCAGGTGCAGGACCTGCTGGGCGTGCAGGGTCGCGTCCGCTGGCTCGGCGGTCTGTGACGTCTCGCTGCGGGTGGCCACGGGCAGATCCTAGGCGCGTCGTAGGTGGCGGAAGGGGGCGGTCTGGATAGGGGGGCGCCGGGCGGGCCTCAGTGCGCGGTCCAGCCGCCGTCCATGGAGAAGGACGTCCCGTTGACCGAGCCGGATGCCGGCCCGCACAGGAAGAGTGTGAGTGCGGCCACCTCGTCCGGCTCGACGAGACGCTTGACGGCGACCGGCGCCAGCATGACCTTCTCGACGACCTCGGACTCGGGGATGCCGTGCGTGCGGGCCTGGTCGGCGATCTGCTTCTCGACGAGCGGGGTGCGCACGTACGCGGGGTTGATGCACGTCGAGGTGACCCCGCGCGGGCCGCCCTCGAGCGCAACCACCTTCGAGAGACCCTCGAGGCCGTGCTTGGCGGTCACGTAGGCGGACTTGAACGCGCTGGCCCGCAGCCCGTGGACGCTCGAGATGTTGACGACCCGGCCCCAGCCGCGGTCGTACATGTGCGGGAGGCTCTGGCGGATGAGCCGGAACGGCGAGACGAGCATGAGGTCGAGGATGAGGTCGAAGCGCTCGAGCGGGAAGTCTTCGATCGGGCTGACGTGCTGGATGCCCGCGTTGTTGACGAGGATGTCGACCTCGGTCGGCAGATCGGCGAGACCGTCGAGGTCGGCGAGGTCCGCCGTGATGGTCGAGAGCGCCGCACTGTCGGCCAGGGCGGCGAGGCCCTGCTCGTCACGGTCGACCGCGTGCACCTTCGCGCCCGCGTCGGCCAGGGCCTTGGCCACGCTCGCCCCGATGCCGCTCGCGGCGCCGGTCACGAGGGCCGTTCGGCCGGTCAGGTCGATGGGTTCGTTGACCGCCGTCCGGACCCGCGTGGGGGAGTCCGGGGCGGCGTCGCGTGCGTCGGTGCGGGCGTCGGCCATGCGGAGAGACTAGGGAGGGGACCCGAGGCCCCCTGTGTGGTGACCGGACACAAAACACCGGGTTCCATGTGTCTCCCACTCACGTCGGGCGCACCGCCCGGGAGTCCCTCAGCGAGCCCTTCGACGGGCCTGGCGCGCTCGACCTCCGGTGACGGGACCTCCGGTGCCGGGACCTTCGCCTCTGGTCGCCGTCACGGTTGCCGACGCACCGTGGACGCGTGGAGAGTGTCGTGTCGACGGCGTACGGGGCCGTGCGCGGCGTCGTGGACGACGGGGTGCACGCGTTCCTGGGCGTCCCGTATGCCGCCCCGCCGGTCGGCGTAGACCGGCTCCGACCGCCCCGGCCCCCGGTCGTCTGGGACGGGGTCCGTGACGCGCGCAGTCCGGGCCCCGAGCCGCCACAGGTGGCGCCACCGTCGACGGGCGGCCCGCCGGCCGGAGCGGAGGAGAGCTGGCAGGACGTGGGTGCCGCCTTCGAGGCGGTGCATCGGGCACCGGCCTCGTCGGACTACCTCAACCTCAACCTCTGGACGCCCGAGCCCGGTCGGGCGTCCCTGCCGGTGATGGTCTGGATCCAGGGCGGGATGTTCGAGCTCAGCTCGACCGCAGCGTACGACGGCAGCCGGTTCGCTCGCGACGGCGTCGTCTGCGTCGTCATCAACTGGCGCCCCGGCGCCGAGGGCTTCCTCTACCTCGACGACGGGGTCGCCGACCTCGGGCTGCTCGACCAGGTGGCGGCGCTGCGGTGGGTCCGCGAGAACATCGCCTCGTTCGGTGGCGACCCGGCGAACGTGACCGTCTTCGGCGAGTCGGCCGGGGCCATGAGCATCGGATGCCTGCTCGCGATGCCGGCCGCCGCCGGTCTCTTCCGGCGTGCGGTGCTGCAGAGCGGGGCAGCCCACCACGTCGTGGAGACGGAGCAGGCACTCGGCGTCGCGCACGACCTGGCCCGCCGGATGGGCGTCCCGCCGACGCGGGAAGCCATCGCCGACGCGGGTGTCGCACGAATGCTGGTCGCGCAGGCCGAGCTGAAGCAGGACCTCATGGCGCACCCCGATCCGGACCGGTGGGGCCTGCCCGTGGTCGCGAGCCTCATGCCCTGGCAGCCGGTCGTCGACGGAGACGTCCTCCCGGGCCCACCGCTGGCGCGGATCGCGGGCGGTTCGGCCCGAGACGTCGACGTGCTCGTCGGGACCAACGCCGACGACTGGCGGCTGTTTCTCGTCCTCAGTGGGGCCTTGCCCGGGATCACGGACGAGGTGCTGCTCGGGGACGTCCGAAGCCACGGCTACCAGAGCCTCGCGGCGTACGGCCTGGACGCGGCGCTCGCCCTGGGCGCCTACCGGGACCGCTACCCGCAGGCGGTGCCCGGCGACCTGCTGGCCGCGGTTCAGACGGACTGGTGGATGCGGATTCCGGCCATCCGCCTGGCCGATGCGCACGCCGACGACGCCCCCGCGGGGAGCACCCACATGTACGAGTTCGCCTGGGCCGCACCGGGTCTGGGGTCTGTGCACGCCCTGGAGGTCCCCTTCGTCTTCGACACGGCTCGGAGCGATGCGCCACTCTTCGGGCCGCTGCTGGGGCCCGAGCCGCCCCAGGACCTCGCACGGACCATGCACCGCGCCTGGGTGGAGTTCGCGTCCACGGGGGACCCCGGGTGGCCGGCCTACGACACCGACCACCGCTCGACGTGCCGGTTCGACACCACCTGCACGGTGGTCGACGACCCGCGAGCCTGGGAACGTGCCACCTGGGACGGCCTGCGATGAGCGCAGCGCGAGCCCGGCCGTCCGGCTACGTCGTCCGGCGTGTCGGCAAGGAGCGCGACCCCGTGCTCGACCGGCTGGTCGGCGCCAGCAGACGCTTCCAGGTGCACGCCCTCGTCGAGCTCGACGTCGCCCGCGCCGCCGAGCGGATCCGGTCCGCCGCCGGTGAGGTGTCGTGGACGGGGTTCGTCATCGGCTCGGTGGCCCGCGCCGTGGCCGTGCACCCGGATGTCAACGTGCGCAGGGCCGGCAGGCACCTGGTCTGCTTCGACCGCGTCGACATCGGGACCACGGTCGAGAGGGGCACCAGCGACGACCCGATGCTCGACATCACCGTCGTGCCGGCCGCCGACCGGCTCAGCTGCGCCGAGGTCACCTCGATGCTCCACGAGGCCAAGGTCGGGCCGCCGCCGGTCCACGAGGCCACGCGCGCGGTCACCACGCTGCTGCGCCTGCCGGCGCCCCTGCGACGAGCGGGGATCCGTGCCCTCGGGGCCCGACCGAAGACATCGGCCCGTTTCGGCCCGGCGGTCGGGGTCACGTCGCTGGGGATGTTCGGCCACGCGTGGGGTTGGGTCATCCCGGTCGCCCCGCTGACCGTCATCGTCAGCGTGGGCAGCGTCGTCGACCGGCCGGCCGTCGAGGCTGGTGTCGTGGTGGCCCGGCCGCGTCTTCCCCTCACCCTCACCTTCGACCACGCCGTCGTGGACGGCGCGCCGGCCGCCCGCTTCGTCGAGACCCTGCGCGAGCTCGTCGAGACGGCCGCCGCCCTCGACGACGGGACCCGAGGTCAGATGTCGCGGAAGACCTCGATGGTCGCGCCGAGCGCGTTGAGCCGGTCGGCGAGGTCCTCGTAGCCGCGGTTGATGACGTAGACGTTGCGCAGCACCGACGTGCCCGGGGCAGCGAGCATGGCCAGCAACACGACGACGCCCGGCCGCAGGGCCGGCGGGCACACCACCTCGGCAGCGCGCCACCGGGTGGGCCCCTCGACGATCACCCGGTGCGGGTCGAGCAGCTGCACGCGGGCACCGACCTTCGTCAGTTCGGTGAGGTAGATCGCCCGGTTCTCGTAGACCCAGTCGTGGATCATCGTGCTTCCCTCCGCCACCGCGCCGATGAGCGCGAAGAACGGGAGGTTGTCGATGTTGAGGCCCGGGAACGGCATCGGGTGGATCTTGTCGGCCGGCGCCTTGAGCGGGCCGGGGATGGTCGTGAGGTCGACGAGGCGGGTCTTGCCGTTGGCCGACATGTACTCGCCCGTGAGGTTGTACTTCATCCCCATGCCGTCGAGCGTCGCCAGCTCGATCTCGATGAACTCGATCGGGACGCGGCGGATCGTGATGGAGCTGTCGGTCACCACGGCGGCCGCGATGAGGCTCATGGCCTCGATCGGGTCCTCGCTCGGGGCGTACTCGACGTCGACGTCGATCTCGGCGAGCCCGTGCACGGTCAGGGTGGTGGTGCCGATGCCGTCGATGCGCACCCCGAGCTTCTCGAGGAAGAAGCAGAGGTCCTGGACCATGTAGTTGGGGCTCGCGTTGCGGATGACGGTCGTGCCGGCGTGCCGCGCGGCGGCCATGAGGACGTTCTCGGTCACCGTGTCGCCGCGCTCGGTGAGCACGATGGCGCGGTCGGGGTTGACCGACCGGTCGGAGCGGGCCTCGTAGAAGCCGTGCGTGGCGGTGACCTCGAGCCCGAACGAGCGCAGTGCGCTGAGGTGGGGCTCGACGGTGCGGGTGCCGAGGTCGCAGCCGCCGGCATACGGCAGCTGGAAGGACTCGTGCTCGTGGAGCAGCGGGCCGAGGAACATGATGACGGTGCGCGTGCGACGCGCGGCCGCGACGTCGATGTCGTCGAGGTTGAGCTCGGCCGGCGGGATGATCTCGAGGTCGCTGCTGTCGGGCAGCCAGCGGGTGCGCACGCCGATCGAGGCGAGCACCTCGAGGATGCGGTTGACCTCCTCGATGCGCGCGAGGTTGCGCAGGGTCGTGCGACCCCGGTTGAGCAGCGCCGCGCAGAGCAAGGCGACAGCGGCGTTCTTCGAGGTCTTCACGTCGATGGAGCCGTTGAGCTTCTGTCCGCCGACGATGCGAAGGTGCTGGGGTCCGGAGTGGCCGAGCGAGACGAACTCGGAGTCGAGGGCGTCGCCGATCTTCGCGAGCATGTCGAGGCTGAGGTTCTGCTTGCCCTGCTCGATGCGCGTGACAGCGCTCTGAGAGGTCCCGAGGAGCTCTGCGAGGTCCGACTGGGTCATCCCCTTGTGGCGTCGAGCGTCGCGGATCAGGGTTCCGATGCGGGTCAGGTAGGTCTTGGGCACGACGTCGAGGCTAACTCATATATGAGTTAGGGCAAATCCGCCGCGCGCCCGGCGTGGCGACCGGCAGAGCGCCACGAACCGGGTCGTCCGGTTCGTGGCGCTTCGTCCGTATGCCGTGGGGGCGGCTCGGTCAGCCTGCTGCGTTCGCGACGCCGACGGGGAGGAAGCGGCTGCCCGTGACGGCCTCGGCGACGCCGGTGCGGTCGAGCAGGGGCGTGATGCCACCGTTCCAGAACTGGAACCCGGCGCCGGTGATCATCGCGAGGTCGATGTCCATCGGGGCCTGGGCGACGCCCTCGTCGAGCATCCGGCGGGCCTCGTCGGCCAGCACCGTGAGCACGCGCTGTCGCACCTGGGCGAGGTCGAGCACGACCGGCTCGGCCGGCTTCTCGACGAGCTCGGCGACCTCGGGGTCGAGAACCGGGCGGCCGCTGCTCAGCTCGTAGAAGCCGCGCTTGCCGGCCGCCACGATCCGCTGGAGCGTCGGGGAGGCGTAGAACCGGTCGGGGAACGCTCGCACCAGGGTCTCGCCGTTGTGCAGCGCGATCGCCGGGCCTACGAGCCCGATCAGCACGAACGGCGGCATCGGCGCGAGCCCCGCGAACGCGCGGTCGACGACCTCGATCGGGGTGCCCTCGTCGAGGATCTTCGCTGCCTCGCCCATGAAGCGGCCGAGCAGTCGGTTGACGATGAACGACGGCCGGTCCGCGGCACGGATGCACGTCTTCTTCAGGGCCTTGCCCACCGCGAACGCCGTTGCCAACGTCGCGTCGTCGGTGCGCTCTCCGGGGATGACCTCGAGGAGGGGCATGACGGCCACCGGGTTGAAGAAGTGCAAGCCCACGACCCGCTCGGGGTGCTCGAGTTTCGAGGCCATCTCGGCGATCGACAGGCTCGAGGTGTTCGTCGCGAGCACGCACTCGGGCGACACGACGACCTCGACCTCGGCGAAGACCTGCTGCTTGACCGACATCTCCTCGAAGACCGCCTCGATGACGACGTCGGCGTCGACGAAGCCGTCCTTGCTCGTGGAGCCGGTGACGAGGGCCTTGTAGCGGTTGAGCTTGTCGGCGTTGAGACGTCCCTTGCCCGCGAGCTTGTCGAGCTCGGCGTGCACGTAGCCGACACCCTTGGCCACGCGCTCCTCGTCGATGTCGGTGAGCACGACCGGCACCTGGAGGCGCTGGATGAACAGCAGCGCGAGCTGGCTCGCCATGAGGCCCGCCCCGACGATGCCCACCTTCGTGACCGGACGCGCCAGTGCCTTGTCGGGGGCCCCGGCGGGACGCTTGGCCCGCTTCTGCACGAGGTCGAAGGCGTAGAGGCCGGCCCGGAGCTCGTCGCTCATGAGCAGGTCGGCGAGCACCTCGTCCTCCGCGGCGAACCCCTCGTCGCGCGTCGCGGTGCGGGCGGCGGCGAGCAGGTCGAGGGCGGCATACGGGCTCTTCGCCTGCCGTCCGGTCTTGACGTCGGCGAGGCCCTTGGCCTTGGCGATCGCGGCGTTCCACGCCGCCTCGTCGCGGTCGACCTCCGGCCGGTCGACGGCGACCTCGCCCGACAGCACGCGAGCCGCCCAGGCGACGGACTCCTCGAGGAAGTCGGCCGGCTCGAAGAGGGCGTCGGCCATGCCGAGCTTGTACGCGTCGACGCCCTTCAGCATGCGGTTCTGGCTCAGCGGGTTGTCGATGACGACGGTGAGCGCCTTCTCGATGCCGACCAGGTTGGGCAGCAGCCAGCAGCCACCCCAGCCGGGGACGAGGCCGAGGAACACCTCGGGCAGCGCAACGGCGGGCACGCCCGCGCTCATGGTGCGGTAGCTCGCCGACAGCGCCAGCTCCACACCGCCGCCCATGGCCGCACCGTTGACGAACGCGAAGGTCGGCACGGGCAGGTCGGAGAACGACGCGTATGCCGCGTGGCCGGCTCGCGCGATCTCGAGCGCCTGGTCACGCGACTGGATCACGGGAACACCGGTGAGGTCGGCGCCGACCGCGAAGATGAAGGGCTTGCCCGTGACGGCCACCGCGACGATCTCACCACGTTCGGCGCGCTCACGCAGGCGGGCGACGGTCTCGGCCAGGCCCGCGATCGACTGAGGGCCGAACGTGTTGGGCTTCGTGTGGTCGAAGCCGTTGTCGAGCGTGATGAGCGCGAGCGTGCCGGCGCCGCCGGGCAGCGCGACGTCGCGCACCGGCGTACGCGTGACGACCTCGGCTGCGAAGTCGGCTGCAGCGGTGGGCTTCTCGGTGGTCGTGGCGCTCACTTGGCACCCTCCTCGGTCGTGCCGGCGACGGCGGTGGGGGAGTAGTCGGCGTGGTGCGGGTTCTCCCAGATCACGGCGCCCCCCATGCCGATGCCGATGCACATCGCGGTCAGGCCGTAGCGCACCTCGGGGTGCTCTTCGAACTGGCGGGCGACCTGGGTCATGAGACGCACGCCGGAGCTGGCGAGCGGGTGCCCGGTCGCGATGGCGCCGCCGTACTCGTTGACGCGGGGGTCCTCGTCGGCGATGCCGAAGTGGTCGAGGAAGGCGAGCACCTGCACGGCGAACGCCTCGTTGAGCTCGAAGAGACCGATGTCCTCGATCGTGAGGCCCGCCTTGGCGAGGGCCTTCTCGGTGGCGGGCACGGGGCCGACGCCCATGACCTCGGGCTCGACGCCGACGAAGGAGTAGGCGACCAGTCGCATCCGCACCGGCAGGCCGAGGTCGCTCGCAGCCTGCTCGGAGGCGAGCAGGCACGCGGTCGCACCGTCGGTCAGGCCGGCGGCGTTGCCCGCCGTCACGTTGCCGTGGGCCCGGAACGGGGTCTTGAGGAGCCCGACGTCCTCGACCGTCGTGCCCGGGCGTGGCGGCTCGTCGACCGAGGCGATGCCCCATCCCTGCTCGGCGTGGCGGGTGGCCACCGTGACGAGGTCGCGCTGGATCTTGCCGTCGGCGTACGCCTGGGCCAGCTTGTCCTGGCTGCCGACGGCGAAGGCGTCGGAGCGCTGCTTCGTCAGCTGGGGGAAGCGGTCGTGGAGGTTCTCGGCCGTCTTGCCCATGACGAGGGCGTCGGGGTCGACGATCTTCTCGGCGACGATGCGGGGGTTGGGGTCCACTCCCTCGCCCATCGGGTGCCGGCCCATGTGCTCGACGCCGCCCGCGATGGCCACGTCGTAGGCGCCGAAGGCGATCGAGCTCGCGGTGTTGGTCACGGCCGTCATGGCTCCGGCGCACATCCGGTCGATCGAGTAGCCGGGGGTCGTGTTCGGCAGGCCCGAGAGCAGCGCCGCCGTGCGGCCGAGGGTCAGGCCCTGGTCGCCGATCTGGGTGGTCGCCGCGATGGCGACCTCCTCGACCTTGTCCTTGGGCAGGTTCGGGTTGCGGTGCAGCAGCTCGCGGATGCACCGGATGACGAGGTCGTCGGCTCGGGTCTGGGCGTACATGCCCTTCTCGCCCGCCTTGCCGAACGGCGTGCGGACGCCGTCGACGAAGACGACCTCATTGAGTGCGCGGGGCACGGTGCCTCCAGGGGATCGAGGGTCGGTGGGCCGCGACGGAGCGCGACACCTCGATACTACTTCCGAGTAACTTCCGGGCCAACGGGCGCTCGGGTGACCATCCTCACGAGCCGCACGGAGTCAGGCGGACGGGTTCTCGCTGCAGGCCAGCGAGATGAGCGGCGCGCAGATCGTCGTCTGCCACCGCCGCGCACCGAGGGCCGAGAGTCCTTCGGCGACCTCGGCCGTCGTCGGGGCAGCGGGCCCCTCCCACAGGAACCGGCGCAGCAGGTCGGGGGTCAGCAGGTTCTCGACCGGCACCGAGAGCTCCACCGAGACGGCGCCCAGCAGCTCGCGCGAGCGAGCGAGCCGACCGGCGGCGACGGGGTCGCGGTCTGCCCAGGCCTTGGGCGGCGGCGGACCGGTGGGGGGCAGCGACACGACCGGGAGGTCGTCCTCGGGCAGCCCCAGGGCCCGTGCGACGACCTCGATGATCGCCTCCTGGTGGCGGCGCACCGATCTCGCCAGCCGCGGATCGGCGGACCCCACCGTGCGCGGGGGTCGCGTCGCACGCTGGTTGGCCAGGGCGATCTCGCTGATGGCGGCGTCGGGCAGCACGCGACCTGGTGAGGTGTCACGCTGCTGGGCCAGGGCGTCACGCCACAGCCAGAGCTCGCGCACGATGGCGAGCCCACGACGGCCACGCACCTTGTGCATGCCCGAGGTGCGGCGCCACGGGTCGACGCGCGGCTCGGGCCCGGTGAAGTCGAGCAGGTGCTCGAACTCCTCGGCGGCCCACGCGGCCTTGCCCTGCGCGGCGAGCTCGGCGCCGACCGCGTCACGCAGGTCGACGAGCACCTCGACGTCGAGGGCGGCATACCGCAGCCACGGCTCGGGAAGGGGACGCGCCGACCAGTCGACGGCCGAGTGCTCTTTGGCGAGCTGGAGCCCCAGGTAGTGCTCGACCATGGCTCCGAGGCCCACGCGGGGCAGGCCGGCCAGACGGCCACCCAGCTCGGTGTCGAAGAGAGCCTTCGGGTGCAGCCCGACCTCGGCGAGGCAGGGCAGGTCCTGGGTCGCGGCGTGCAGGATCCACTCCGCGTCGCCGATGGCCTCGCCGACCGGCGAGAGGTCGGGGCAGGCGATGGGGTCGATCAGCCAGGTGCCGGAGCCCTCGCGGCGGATCTGGACGAGGTAGGCCTTCTGGCCGTAGCGGTAGCCGGAGGCGCGCTCGGCGTCGATGCCGACCGGACCGGTGCCCGTCGCGATGGCCTCGGCCGCCCGCATGAGGTCGCGCTCCTCGACGACGACGTCGGGAACCCCGTCTCGCGGGTGGGTGAGCGGGACGAGGTCGGTGGCGACCGCTTCGATGTCGGCGTCGATGTCGGCGGCAGGCGCGTCGGGCTCAGCCGTCACCGGCGCTGCCCCGGGAGGGGGACGACCCCGTCAGGGAGCGGCGGGATGCCTGCGATGGTGCAGAGCATGTCGGCCCAGGCCCGCAGGTGGTCGACGACGTCGCCGGCCACGGGGGTCCACGAGGCGCGGATCTCCATCTCGACGCTCGCCTCGCGGTCGGCGAGGCCGGCGAAGCTCTCGCTGAGCACACGGGTCACGGTGCCGGCCTCGGCCGTCCACGAGAGGTTGCGCTCGGCGAGCGAGTCGGTCAGCCACGACCAGCCGACGGCGCCGAGCATCGGGTCGCCGGCGAGCTCGGCCTCGAGCTCCGCGCGGGCGAACGTGACCACGCGCCACTGGCCGTTCCACGTCTCGGGCGCGGCGGGGTCGTGCAGGAGCACGAAGCGACCGGTCGCGAGGTCGGCCTCGGAGTCGGAGACGTCGATGACGTCGGCAGTGAGCGCGGCGGCATACGGAGCGATGCGCGTCGGGGCCGGCACCTCGGTCAGGCGCACCTCCGAGCGCAGACGGACGTCTCGCAGGGCGCTCAGCGTCCTCGCGAAGACCGCGCCGTGGCTGCCCGGCAACGTTCTCGTGTGCACCACATGAGGGTATGCCGGAGTCGGGCGATCTGTCCTCAGGGCGCGCCGAGCGGCTGGGACGGAGCCTGCCCGGCGTCGTGGCAGGATTGTCCGGTGCCGACCACTGCCCCACCTGCCACCCGCCAGAGCGATCTCGTGCGGGCTGCCCGCCGCGAGTCGGTCACGCGGACGCCCGTGTGGTTCATGCGCCAGGCCGGCCGCTCGCTGCCGGAGTACCGCGCCGTGCGCAAGAACGTCCCGATGCTCGAGTCGTGCATGCGCCCCGAACTGGTCACCGAGATCACGCTGCAGCCCGTGCGTCGCCACGGTGTCGATGCGGCGATCTTCTTCAGCGACATCGTCGTGCCGCTCAAGGCCATCGGCGTCGACCTCGACATCGTCCCCGGCGTGGGTCCCGTGGTGGCCCGTCCGATCCGCACCCGGGCCGACCTCGACCAGCTCGTGCCGCTGACGCCCGACCACGTCACCTTCATCTCCGAGGCGGTGCGCCTGCTCGTCGCCGAGCTCGGTGAGACGCCACTCATCGGGTTCGCGGGGGCTCCTTTCACGCTCGCGTCGTACCTCGTCGAGGGTGGCCCGTCGAAGAACCACGAGAAGACGAAGGCCCTCATGCACGGCGACCCCGAGCTGTGGGACGCCCTGTGTGCCCGTCTGGCCCAGATCTCCGGTGAGTTCCTGCGCGTGCAGGCCGAGGCCGGGGCCAGCGCCGTCCAGCTCTTCGACTCCTGGGCCGGCGCCCTCTCACGCGCCGACTACACGGCCCGGGCGATGCCGCACTCGACGGTGGCACTCGGTGCCGTCGCCGACCTCGACATCCCCCGCATCCACTTCGGTGTGGGCACCGGCGAGCTGCTCGCGCTGATGGGCGAGGCGGGCGCCGACGTCGTGGGCGTCGACTACCGCGTGTCGCTCACCGACGCCGTCGAGCGACTCGGGCCGACGTATGCCGTGCAGGGCAACCTCGACCCGGCGCTGCTGTTCGCGCCGTGGGAGGCTCTCGAGCGCCGGGTGCGCGAGATCGTCGAGGAGGGGCGCCGAGCGCCGGGGCACATCTTCAACCTCGGTCACGGCGTCCTGCCCGACGTCGACCCCGACGTGCTCACCCGGGTCACCGAGCTCGTGCACGAGTGCTCGAGCCGCCGATGACGGCGGCTCCCACCGTGTCCGCGGCACCGTCGGTCGCCCGCTCGAGCCTCACCATGCTCGGCGGGTCGGTGGCCTCACGCGTGCTCGGGGTCGTGCGCAACGCCCTCATCACCGCCATCATCGGGGTGCAGCTGGCGGGTGACGCCTTCTCGCTCGCCAACACGCTGCCCAACGTCCTCTACGTCCTGGCAGCCGGCGGCATCCTCAACGCCGTGCTCATCCCGTCGCTGGCGCGGGCGATGAAGCTCGAGGACGGCGGCCAGGAGTTCACCGACCGCGTCATCACGGTGGCTCTCGCCGGCATGGCCGGCATCACCCTGGTCGTCACCGCCGGAGCAGGCGCCTTCGTCTGGCTGCTGGCCCGCAACAACTCGCCGGACTTCAAGCAGCTCGCGCTCGCGTTCTCGCTCATCTGCCTGCCCCAGATCTTCTTCTACGGGCTCTTCGCGCTGCTCGGCCAGATCCTCAACGCCCGGGGCAGGTTCGGCGCCTTCGCCTGGGCGCCGTTCATCGCCAACGTGGTCGCCGTGGCCGGGCTCCTGCTCTTCATCGTGGTCTTCCCGCAGCACCGCCCGGCGGGTCCGGGTCGCCCCGGGCCTCGTGACCCGGCGGAATGGACCGGGCCGATGATCTGGCTCTTCGCCGGATCGGCGACCCTCTCGGTCGTCGTCCAGGCCCTCTCGCTGGTGCCGGCCCTGCGTCGCACCGGGTTCCGCTACCGGCCGCGCTGGGGACTGCGTGGGGTGGGTCTCGGTGGGGTGAGCCGCCTGGCCATCTGGGCCTTCGGCGGCCTGGCCGTCTCGCAGGTGGGCTTCTTCATCAGCCAGGGCGCGCTCAACAACGCGACCGCCCACGCCAAGGAGCTGGGCCTCGCCGCGGCGACTCGCGGCCCCGCGGCGTACGGCGTCGCCTTCACGCTCTTCATGCTGCCCCACGCGTTCATCACGGTGTCGGTGATCACCTCGCTCTTCCCGCGCTTCTCGGCGGCCGCGGCCGCCGGCGACCGGGCAGGTCTGCGGCGCTATTTCCGCACCGGCCTCACGGTGCCCCTCGTGGCCAACGTGCCGATCATGGTCGCGGTCATCGTGCTGGCCAACCCGATCGTGGCCCTGCTCAACCCGGGGGTCGCCGTCAACGATCCCCGGTCGATCGACGTCTCGGCGAGCGTGCTCATCATCATGATCCTCGGGCTCATCCCCTTCGGGATCGACCTGCTCTGCTACCGCATGTTCTTCGCGCTCGAGGACGGCAAGCCCACCGTGGTCATGCAGGTGCTGCTGACCGGGATCAGTGCCCTCGCCGGTGTCGTGACCCTTTTCATCAACCCCGTCTGGGCCATCGGGGTGATGGCGATGGGCCAGACGGTCGGCAACGTCGTCAGCTCGGGGGTCGGCCTCTACCTGTTGCGGCGTCGCACCGGCTCGCTCGGCCTGATGAGCGCGGTGGTCACGGCATCGCGGGTCGGCGTCGCGGCGACCGTGGCCGGGGTCGTGGCGTGGGGCGCCACCCAGGTGCTGGAGCCGATCACCAGCAGTGTCGTCGACGGCTCGTCGTCGACCGCGAAGCGGATGTTCTCGAGCGCGTTCGAGATCGGGCTCGTCGGCTTGGTCTTCGTCGTCATCTACCTGGGCCTCGCGCACGCGATGCACGTCAAGGAGATCCGGCAGGCCGGCGACCTGGTGCGCGGCCGTCTCGGCCGCTAGACCGACCCGGCCGCACCACCCCGTGCGGGTCAGCGCCCGGGCGGGCCCTCAGTCGTCAGGATCGGAGCGCTGCGGACCGGGCGCCGGTGCTCCGGTTGCCGACTCTGGGTCCGGTCCGGCGCTCGCTGGTGCGCCGACGCCCGCTGGTGCTCCGGCGCTCGCTGGTGCTCCGACGAGCGCCGGGGCCGCTGCCCCGGGCCCTGCGGGGGCCTGACCGGCGACGGCGCTGCGGCGACGCCTGATCCGAAGCGCCAGCAGGGTGACCGGGACGAGCAGCACGAGCCAGGGCAGCAACGCCGCGAGGCCGGTGAGGATCACGGTGACCGACCCCAGGAGGCTGTCCCAGGCGGTGCGCAGACCGCCGGTGATCCCGTCGTCCGGGGTGGTGACCGGGGCCGTCGCATCGGTCCACAGGCTCAGCGTGACGTCGCTGGTCCTCGTGATCGCGTCGAGCTGCGCCAGCCGCTGGGTCAGGGAGTCGAGGTCGGCCTGGCGCCGGGTCAGCTCGCTCTCCAGGGTGATCACCTGCTGGAGGTCGGTCGTCTTGGCCAGCAGGGCGCGTACGCGGTCGATGCCGTCGCGCATCGGCTCGATCCGCGCCTTGGTGTCGACGTAGGTGTCGGTGACGTCCTCCGACTGCGACGAGCGGTACGAGACCGAGCCGATCTTCGACAGGTCGGTGAGCACCTGGTCCAAGGCCTTGGCCGGGACGCTGAGCACCATCCGTGCCTCGTCCACCCCGACGTCCGGCACGGACACCCCCGACTCCGGGCGCTGGCCGGCCGATCGGAGGCTTCCTGTCGGGTCGGTGCTCGTGACGACGTTCTCGGAGGTGACCTGGCCGCCGGCGCCCGTGGCGATGACTCGCGCCCGCGCGGCGGAGCCGGTCAGGTCGGTCACCTTGATGCCCAGCCAGGCGGTGCGAGCGATCTTGGCCCCCACCACTCCGGCGAGCGTGCCGGTGCCCGTGCCGGTGTCGCTGGGCGTCTTCGCCGTGCCGGACGCGGCCTGGGGACTCACGGATGGTGCACCGAGGCCGAGGGCGGCACCGTCGCGTGACGACTCGGCGGCGCGCGTCCCACCGCTCGAGGTGGCGGCCGACCCGGCGCCGGCAGCTCCCGCCGTCGTGGCTGAGTGCTGCAGCGCCTTCGACCCCACGCCGAAGGCGAGCGCGATGACGACGAGTGCCACGGCCGCGGCGGCGAGGAGCCGCCTCCGCGAAGGTGGCACTGACGAGAACCGGGAGAGGTGCGAGGTGGCGGTCATGGCGGGCCTTTCGACGGGTCGCCTCCCGCACGTGCCTGCTGGCGTGGGCGGGGGTCCGTGGCGACGTCCTTGACTCCACAGACACGCACTCGGCGCCGATCGTTGCGGCGGGCCGTTTCGGCCGAGGAGGGTGCCTCGTCGAAGCCGTTCTCCTCGCCGACACCCAGCGACAGCCGCCTCGCGGATGGGTGGGAGAGTGGGCGTCATGGCACGGACGGTCGCGGTCATCGGTGGGGGTATCAGCGGACTGGCCGCTGCCTGGGAGCTCAGCCGATCCGGCACCGACGTGCAGGTGACCCTCCTGGAGGCCAGCGACCGCGTCGGCGGCAAGCTGCGGCTCGAGGACGTCGGGGGAGCGCGAATCGACGTCGGCGCGGAGTCCGTCCTCGCGCGCCGACCCGAGGCACTGGCCCTCTTCGACGAGCTCGGGCTCGCCGACCTGGCGACGCACCCGGCCGCTGTCGGCGCCTCGATCGTCTCGCGGGGAGCCCGCTGGCCGATGCCTCGCGGCACGGTCATGGGAGTGCCCTCGGACCCTGAGTCGGTGCGGGGCCTCCTCGCCGACGACGAGGTCGAACGGCTCACGCACGAGGTGGTCGACGGTCCCCGCGCGGGCGACCTCTCCGTCGGCGACCTCGTCGACGCCCGGCTGGGGCCGGCCGTGACGGACCGTCTCGTCGAGCCTCTGCTCGCAGGCGTCTACGCGGGGCACGCCCGCGAGATCTCCGTCGAGCAGGCGGTCCCCGCGCTCGCCGCGGCGGCTCACGAGGGCCGGCCGCTGACCGACGTCGCTCGAGACTCGGCCGCTGCGGCGGCGAACGGCCCGACGGCAGCGCTGCAGGTCTTCGCGACGCTGGTCGGGGGACTGGGCACCCTCCCGGACGTGCTGCGCCGCAGACTGACCGAGGCGGGGGTCGACGTCCGCACGGCGTCGGTGGTGCGCGAGCTCGTCCGCGACGGCCGGGGGTGGGTCGTGTCCACCGGCCCGACCACGGCCGTGGTGCGCGAGCACTTCGACGACGTGGTGCTGGCCACTCCCGCAGCGCCGACTGCGCGGCTGCTGCGCCGCGTCGCACCGGCAGCCGCCGTGGCGCTCGCCGGGGTGGAGTACGCCTCGATGGCCATCGTCACCCTCGCCCTGGGGGGCCCGGTGCCGCCGGTGCTCGAGGGCAGCGGGTTCCTCGTCCCCCCGACCGAGCCACTGACGATCAAGGCGTCGACCTTCAGCTCGGTGAAGTGGCCGTGGCTCGCCGGCGCCCACCCCGACCGCACCTACCTGCGCGCGTCGATCGGGCGCCACCGCGAGGAAGCGTCGCTCCAGCGCAGCGACGACGAGCTCGTCGCCGTGGCCCTGGCCGACCTCCGTGCGGTGCTCGGCGACGGCCTACCGGACCCCGTTGCCGCCCACGTCCAGCGTTGGGGCGGGGGACTGCCGCAGTATGCCGTCGGGCACCGGTCGCGTCTCGCACCCACCCGCGACCTGCCGCCCGGGCTGGCCCTGTGCGGGGCGGCATACGACGGTGTCGGCATCCCGGCGTGCATCGCCTCCGGCAGGGCCGCCGCCCGCGCGGTCCTGACCCGCTGGGCGGACGCCGGGACGGCCTTGGGATGATGGGGTCATGAGTGAGCGCATGACCCCGGCCCGCATGCGGGAGATCAACGACACGATCCGCTACTGCATGTGGTCCGTCTTCAGCACGGTGACCCCGCTGGGTGACGACCGCGACAAGCTGCTCGGCGAGCTCGAGGCCTTCCTCGCCGAGATCGACGACGAGGGTGTCGTCGTCCGCGGCATCTACGACGTCGCAGGCCTGCGCGGCGACGCCGACTTCATGGTGTGGTGGCACGCCGAGACGATCGAGCAGCTTCAGTCGGCCTACCACCGACTGCTCCGCACCGAGCTCGGCCAGCACCTGGAGCCCGTGTGGAGCAACGCGGCCCTGCACCGGCCTGCAGAGTTCAACAAGAGCCACATCCCGGCCTTCATGGCCGACGAGGTGTCGCGCAAGTACGTCTGCGTCTACCCCTTCGTCCGCTCCTACGAGTGGTACCTCCTGGAGGACGACGAGCGGCGTGACCTGCTCCGCGAGCACGGCCAGATGGCACGCGACTTCCCCGACGTGCGCGCCAACACGATCGCCTCCTTCGCCCTCGGCGACTATGAGTGGCTGCTCGCGTTCGAGGCCGACGAGCTGCACCGCATCGTCGACCTGATGCGTGAGCTGCGTGCCTCGCGGGCGCGACGGCACGTCCGCGAGGAGATCCCCTTCTTCACCGGCCCGAAGGTGACGCCCGCGGAGCTCGTCGCCAACCTGCGCTGACGTACGCGTCGGCGCCCGCACCTGCCCCCGCCGGCCCGCGCGAACGAGGGCTCAGTCGTCGATCGCCCTGGCAATGGCCACGATGGCGGGGATGAGCAGGAACACCAGCCACGACTCGGTGCGCAGGAAGGCCGCGAGCGCGATGAAGGGGGCCAGGCTCACGAGGACTCGTGACACCTTGCCCCGCGCCCCCTGGTGGGGCGGCCGACCCGGGCTCGGGGGCCTCGTCAGCGACGTGGCCCGGCCGGGACGCAGCGTGGGGTGCGGCTCCGGCAGGTCGACGAAGAGTGCCGTGAGCTCGCGGCGGACCACGGCGTCGTTCGCGCGGCCGCGGCGGTCCTCGTACTCGTTCGCGTCGAGGCGTCCGGCGGCGTGGTGCTCCGCCAGCGCGGCCAGGGCGTCCTCGCGCTCGGCATCGCCGATGCGGATGTCGCCGTCGTCGACCATGGGACGAATGTAGGCGGGCAGGCCCGAGCCGCGCAGCCGACCGTCAGGCCGGGTCGGCACCGCCCTCGTCGGGCTGCAGCCGCAGCGAGATCGAGTTGATGCAGTAGCGCTGGTCGGTCGGTGTGTCGTAGCCCTCGCCCTCGAACACGTGCCCGAGGTGCGAGCCGCAGGTGGCGCAGCGCACCTCGACCCGCTTCATGCCGAGAGTGCGGTCCTCGATGTACTCCACGGAGTCGCCGGCCAGCGGTGAGTAGAAGGACGGCCACCCGCAGTGGGACTCGAACTTGGTGTCGCTGCGGAAGAGTTCGGCGCCGCACGCACGGCACGAGTAGACGCCCTGTGTCTTGGTGTCGGTGTACTCCCCACGGAACGCCGGCTCGGTGCCCGCCTTGCGCAGCACCTGGTACTCGGCGGGGCTCAGCGCAGCGCGCCACTCGTCGTCGGTGCGCTGGACGGCATACGGCTTGTCGTGCGTCTTGCGGGTGCTGTCGTCGCTCATGTCCAGACCAACGCCACACCTCTCGTGTTTGTGCCCGGGTGGCGTGGCGTTGCCAGACGGTGGGGCTCGGCGCAGGGTGTCGCCGACCCGAGACACCACCTCCCTGTCCGCCGCGGCGCTGGACAGGGAGGTGGTGGCGGACCGGCCCCTGCCACCGACAAAAGCGAAGAATCCGCCAGCGCGGCAGGTCGGCGCCGGGTCCGGCACCCGCTTTGCGACGATGTCCGCGTGCAGGTGCGCAGGCTCGTCTCCAGACCGGTGCTCGTCGCTGCCGCCGCGGGGACCGGTTCCCTGCTCGGCGCCGCGAGCGGCTCCGTCGCGGCGGCGGCCTACTTCGCGCGCAAGGTGATCACTCCTGACGAGCTGCAGCCCGACGACGTCGCCATCCTGCGCCACGACGCCGAGTCGGTGACCTTCGCCGCTGGGCCCGACCCGGTGGTGCCGGGACGCTACGGCGTCTGGCTCGACGGTGGGGCCGGGCATGCCCGGGTCGGCGAGATCCTCGACAGCGACGCCACCTCGGTGACCCGTCGCCTGCTGTCCGTCGACCGAGGCGTGCTCGACGTCGGCCCGGCACGGTGGAACCAGTACTTCTACTGGGACCGCCCGTCGGTCAGTCTCGGCCTGCCCGACGAGGACGTCAGCATCGTCTCCGACGTCGGGGCGCTGCCCGGGTGGGTCGTGCCCCCCGAGGGCGGGCGCAGCGGCCAGGACTGGGCCGTGCTCGTCCACGGGAGAGGTGCACGCAGGGAAGAGACCCTCCGTGCCGTCCCCGTGCTGCGCGACGCCGGCTGGACCAGCCTCGTCGCCGCCTACCGCAATGACCGTGACGCCCCCGAGGGCCCAGACGGGCGCTACAACCTGGGGCTGTCGGAGTGGCGCGATGTCGAGGCGGCCATGGGGTACGCCGTGTCGCACGGAGCCCGTCGCATCCTCCTGCTCGGGTGGTCGATGGGCGGTGCCATCGTGCTCCAGGCCCTCGACCGCTCGCCGCTCGCGGAGTACGTCGTCGGAGTCGTGCTCGACTCGGCCGTCATCGACTGGGGCGTGGTGCTGCGTCACCACGGCCGCCTGCGCCGCGTTCCCGCACCGCTCGTGCGGATGGCCTCCGGGCTGCTGGGGTCGCGTCGCAGCCGACGCCTCGTGGGGGTGCGCGAACCCATCGACGTGGCCCTCACCGACTGGGTGGCCCGAGCGGACGAGCTGCGCCACCCGATGCTCGTCATCGCGTCCGACGGCGACGACTTCGTGCCGATCGGGCCGGCCGTGGCCCTCGCCGGCCGACGCCCCGACCTCGTCCGGTTCGAGCGGTGGGGCGTGGCGCGGCACTGCAGGGAGTGGAACAACGACCCCGAGCGCTGGGAGAGCGTGCTCCGCGAGTTCGTGGTGACGCGCTGACTCGCGCCCGAGCGGGTCAGCGACGCATGAACCAGCGGCCCATGATCGTGCCGTCCTGCTCGACGAGCAGCTCGAGGTCGAGGTCGGCTGGGGTGCCGTCCGGGCCCACGGTGCGTGGCGCCTCGCCGCCCACCACCTGGGGCACCACCGTGTAGCAGAGCTCGTCGATCATCCGGGCGGCCACGAACGAGGCCAGCAGTGAGGGGCCGCCCTCGGTCAGGACGTGGTCCCAGCCCCGGTCGTGGAGCGTCTCGACGAGGACTGCCAGGTCGACGGCGTCGTCGCCGCACACCAGCACGTGCTCGTCGCCCAGGTCACGACGTGCCGCGCCGAGGCCGGGTGCAGATGACGGGACGGCCATCAGCGCGCGACCGTCACGGCACCCGCTCAGCGTCGGGGGGACGGCCCCGCGGTTGCTGACAGCGACAAGCGGGAGGGCGTCGGGGAGGCCGTGCTCGCGCCGCAGGTCGGCGAGGTGGCCCTTGACGGCGAGGGGCGGGTAGCCCTCGGTGCGGATGGTCCCTGCTCCGACGACGAGCACGTGACTGAGGGCCCGGAGGACCTCGAAGACCACGTGGTCCGCCTCGTTGTTGATCGAGCCCGAGCGGCCGTCGGGGCCGGTCCCCGCCCCGTCGAGCGAGGTGACCATGTTGCAGCGGACCCATCGCGGCTCGGGGCACGCGTACGCCCGGAACAGTGCGGCCTCGTCGAGGTCGGCCTGGGCGGGGAGGCCGGACCGACCGGGTAGGAGCAAGCGCATGCCGCCAGTATCGGGGACGGTGCGCGCCACGCGCCGATCCCGCGCGGCGCAAGCCGTCGCGCGGCCTCGCTGTCGGGCAGGATGACGCCATGGGCAAGGGTGAGAAGGGCAAGAGCAAGAAGGGCAAGACCAAGAAGGCCGGCAAGGGGAGCCAAGCAGCGGGCCAGGTCTCGGACAAGCAGCTCGAGGAGCAGGCCGCGGAGGACGAGACGATCGCGGCGCACGAGGCGGCTGCCGTCGAGGAGATCAAGGACGTCGTCAACGCCCTCCGCGTCGGCAAGGGCTTCGTGCTCGACGGTGTCGACACCGCCGGGACGCCCGGCTTCACCGGCGACAAGATCGCGGGTAAGGCCGCGCTCAAGGCCTGCGAGGCGGAGCTGTCAGACCTCCTCGAGCGGCTGTTCGCCCAGTCCACCGTGGGCGGGCGCCGCTCGGTCCTGCTCGTCGTGCAGGGCATGGACACCTCCGGCAAGGGCGGCATCATGCGCCACGTCGTCTCCGTCAACCCCGAGGGGGTCAAGGCCACGGGTTTCAAGGCGCCGACGAAGGAGGAGCGTGCCCACGACTTCCTCTGGCGTATCGAGAAGGCACTTCCCGGTCCCGGCCAGCTCGGCGTCTTCGACCGGTCGCACTACGAGGACGTCCTGATCGTGCGCGTCCACGATCTCGTGCCCGAGGCCGTCTGGTCCAAGCGCTACGCACAGATCAATGCGTTCGAGCGCAGGTGCATCGCCGCGGGCACGACCGTCATCAAGGTGATGACGCACATCTCCAGGGACGAGCAGAAGGCGCGCCTCATGGAGCGCCTCGACCGTCCCGACAAGCACTACAAGTACAACCCCGGCGACGTCGATGAGCGCGGTCACTGGGACGCGTACATGCAGGCCTACCAGGCCGTCCTCGACAAGACGTCGACCGTAGGGGCGCCCTGGCACGTCGTGCCCGCTGACCGGAAGTGGTATGCCCGACTGGCAGTGCAGCAGCTGATCCTCGAGGCCCTGCGAGGCATGGACCTCCAGTGGCCCGAGGCCGACTTCGACGTGGAGGCCGAGAAGAAGCGCCTCGCCGCCAGCTGACCGACGCGGCCGCCGAGCACGTATGCCGATCAACGGGTTTGGCGGCCCTGCGTCCGTCGAGTGCTCACCTTTGACACCACGCCCGAGCACTGCGTCGGGCGCTGAGCCATCGCTGGTCGAGGGCCCACTCTCCTTCAGCCGGCTCGTTCCAGCACGGCAGCCGCCGCTCCGGCGAGGTCGACGTCGAGTGAGCCGAAGGTGTGGCCGCGTCTTCCGGCGAGCCGGCTGGCCACGAAGGCGTCGGCCACCGGGGCGGGGGAGTGCCGCACCAGCAGGCCCGCCTGCAGGGCGAGGGCTAGCCGTTCGACGACCGAACGGGCGCCGAAGGCCGCATCCGCGGACGACGGGTCGAGTGAACGGGCTTGTGCCAGAGCCGAGTCCACGTGGGCATCGAGCTCTGCGCTGCGTCCCCGCACCTCGTGCAGCTCCGTCGTCAGCGCCTCGAGGCTCGCCGGTTCGCGGCTCACGGCGCGCACGACGTCCAGGGCGTTGACGTTGCCGGACCCCTCCCAGATCGAGTTGAGCGGCGCCTCGCGGTAGAGGCGCGCCAGCCCGTTCTCCTCGACGTAGCCGTTGCCGCCGAGGCACTCGAGCGCCTCAGCGACCACCGGTGCGGTGCGCTTGCAGACCCAGAACTTGCCGAGGGCGACCCCCAGCCGGGCCAGGTCGGTCTCGCCGTCGTCGACGGCCCGCGCCAGGCGCAGCCCGAGCACCGTGGCCGCCTCGGCCTCGAGCGCGAGGTCGGCGAGCACGTTCCGCATGAGGGGCTGGTCGACGAGGAGGGCCCCGAACGCCGTGCGGTTCCGCGCGTGGTGCACGGCCCGCGAGACCGCGTCGCGCATCGTCGCCGTCGAGCCCAGCACGCAGTCCAGGCGGGTCGCGCCGACCATGTCGATGATGGTCCTCACGCCGCGGCCCTCGTCGCCCAGCCGGCTTCCCCACGTGCCGTCGAGCTCGACCTCGCTCGACGCGTTCGAGTGGTTGCCCAGCTTGTCCTTGAGCCGCTGGAGGGAGAAGACGTTGCGGGTGCCGTCGTCGAGCGCGCGGGGGACCACGAAGCAGGTGAGCCCACCCGGTGCCTGCGCCAGCACGAGGAACGCGTCGCTCATCGGGGCGGAGCAGAACCACTTGTGGCCGGTGAGGCGGTACGTCTCGCCCGGCAGGGGGCCGCCTGGAGAGGTGACCGCCTGCGTCGTGTTGGCCCGGACGTCGGACCCGCCCTGCTTCTCCGTCATCCCCATGCCGGCGATGGCACCCGACTTGCTGGTCACCGGCCGGATGCCGAAGTCGTAGGAGCGGCTCGCGAGGGCCGGCAGCCAGCGGTCGCCCAGCGTGCGGTCGTGCCGCAGGGCCGACCCGGCGGCATACGTCATCGAGACGGGGCAGCCGTGTCCCGCCTCGACCCGCGACCACAGGACGAAGCCCGCCGCCCGGCGCACGTGGGCTCCGGACCCGCCCGGCGCCAGCCAGGGCCCGGCCGTGAGGCCAGCCCCGACCGCCTGGGTCATCAGCCAGTGCCACGAAGGGTGGAACTCCACCTCGTCGACGCGGTGCCCGCGGGCATCGTGCGTGCGCAGGACGGGTCGGTGGGCGTCGGCGAGCCGACCGTGCTCCTGGGCCTCCGCTGACCCTGCGAGTCGTCCGAGCGCCCCGAGCTCCTCGGCTCCCGACGGACCGCCCCAGCGCTCGACGGCCTCGGCGAGCGCCACGTCGTCGGTGTAGAAGTCGCCGCCGACGTAGGGCGGAGCCTGGTTGGTCACCTCGTGTGTGCTCACCCGCCGAGGGTAGGGCGCGGGCCCGGGGGAGCGTCGGTGCAGCACGTGTCGGACGGGTCACGTCGACGGCCCGCCGTCACGGCTAGATTCGTGGCGATGACGGTCAAGGAACGCGTACGCGCGATGCTGCGTCGGGTGCCAGGCGGGCTCGGCACGGCCCGCCTGACCCTGCGCACCGTCGACGTGTGCCTCGACTACCGGGTCACCGGCCTCGCAGCGGAAGCGGCATTCTTCATGCTGCTCTCGCTGCCGCCCCTCGTCCTCGGGCTCTTCGGAGGGCTCGGCTACATCAGCGCGTGGATCGGCCCCGAGAACGTCGCCCAGGTCGTCGCCACGATCCGGGAGTACGCGGAACGCTTCCTCACCGAGGACAGCATCAGCAAGCTGCTCGTCCCGACCGTCGAGGACGTGCTGGGGCGTGGGCGGCCAGAGATCGTGTCGCTCGGCTTCCTGCTCTCCCTGTGGTCTGGCTCGAGGGCGCTCAACGTCTTCATCGACACCGTGTCGATCATGTACGGCCAGAAGGACATCCGCGGGATCATCCGCCTCCGCGCACTCAGTCTCGCGATCTACACGGTGAGCACCGTCGCCGGCATCGTGCTGCTGCCGCTCGTGCTGCTCGGCCCGGCGCTCGTGTCCGACTGGCTGCCCGACAGCCTCGCGTTCCTGCGTTACCTCTACTGGCCGACCGTGCTCGTGCTGAGCGTCGTCGCCCTCACGACCCTCTACCACGTGGCCACGCCCCGTCGTGCCCCGTGGCTGCGCGACGTCCCGGGGGCGCTCCTGGCACTCGCCATCTGGCTGGGCGCCTCCTACCTGGTGCGGATCTCCCTCGAGGCCTCGCTCGGCGGCACGACGATCTACGGGCCGCTGACGACACCCATCGTGCTGCTGATCTGGCTGTACTTCCTGGCCATCGCGATCCTCATCGGCGCGGGGCTCAACTCCGCCTCACGCACCCTGTGGCCCGTCCCTCTCGGTGAGCACGAACCGACGTCGGTCGTCGACTGGCTCGCACGTCGGCGCGCCGAGGACCGGCAGTACGCCCGCAGCCGTCCCTCCGGGCTGCACGAGACAGTCGAGCAGGAGCTCGACGACGGCCTCGCAGCACCGACCGAGCACGAGCGCAGGGTGGGTCGCTGAGCGTGGATCGGCATCGCGGCGGCCGGTTTTGTGTCGCCCGGACCGATGGGCTAATGTCTACCTCGCACCGAGCGGAGAAGTTACACCGCTGGTGTTCCGCGGACGTAGCTCAGTTGGTAGAGCGCAACCTTGCCAAGGTTGAGGTCGCCGGTTCGAGCCCGGTCGTCCGCTCGGAGGCAAAGATCCACTTGCCTTCCACGGTGGAGTGGCCGAGAGGCGAGGCAGCGGCCTGCAAAGCCGCGTACACGGGTTCAAATCCCGTCTCCACCTCGGTACAGCACCACCACAGCACGACCCTCGGGCGATTGGCGCAGCGGTAGCGCGCTTCCTTGACACGGAAGAGGTCACTGGTTCAAACCCAGTATCGCCCACAGAATGAGAAAGGTCCCTGACCTGCGGAAACGCAGGTCGGGGGCCTTTCTGCTTGTCGGGATCCGTCAGGAGACGCCACCAGGTTGCCGGTCGGATCCCAAGCGCGGCGTTCAACGGGGTCACGACGGGCTCGACGCCACGTGCCGTTGGACGTCGTCAACCCCGTCCCGCCGTCGACACAACCCGATCACACGCTGCCGAGCACGACCTCGATCAGCCATGCGGGGACCGACGACGCGGATGGTCGGACGTCCGGCTCGATGGCTGAGCGTCTCGCGGGGCGCTCGGTACTTGCGCTGAGGAGACTATTGAAAGACTTCTTTCCATACCGATAGTGTCGCAACATGTCTTTCGAGCCACGTCGGATCAGTACCGCTAAGGAGCTTCGTGCACTGTCGCACCCGCTCCGTCTGGACATCCTGGAGCAGCTGACCCTGCGGGGGGCGATGACTGCCACCGAGCTCGGGGATGCTCTGGGAGAGACACCGGCCAACTGCTCGTGGCATCTGCGCAAGCTGGCCGAGCACGGGTTCGTCGAGGAGGCCGGCGCGGGCCGCGGCCGGCGGCGACCGTGGCAGGTGGTGAAAGTCGGCCTGGTGTGGGACGAGGCCGCGAGCAGTGCGCCGGGATACCGATCTGCCGGGCAGGCGCTCTCGGCGCAGCTCCTCGAGCGCGAGGTGGCCCGGTGGCGACGCAACAGCGACGCGAGCCCACACGGCTGGGGCGACGTCGGGATGTCACAAGCCGTCGTCGTGCTCACAGAGGAGGAGGCGACGGCCTTCGCGGCCGACCTCGCGGCGCTGCTGCTGCGCCATCACGGGCGGCTGACCGGTGACGAGCCGGTGCCGAAGGAGGCACGGCACGTGCACGTGCTCGCCCTGACGAGCGTGGACCCGCAGTGAGGCAGGCGTTCGCGATCCCGGCCTTCCGACGCCTCTTCGTGGCCCTGGCCGCGACCATGGTGGCCGACTCGGTCCTGCTGCTGTCCTTCGGAATCATGACCAAGGAGCTGACCGGGAACAGCGGGGCTGCCGGGATGGCGCTGTTCTGGGTCGTCGCGCCCTCGCTGGTCGCGCCGCTGCTGGGGTGGGTCGTCGACCAGGTTCCGCGCCGGCGCTTCCTGCTCGCGGCGTACCCCCTCGCCGCGGCAAGCCTGGTTCCCCTCGTGTGGGTCCACGACTCCACCCAGGTGGGGATCGTGTATGCCGTGGCCTTCGCCTACGGGATCGCGCTGGTCATGCTCCCCGGCGCGGTCACGGGCTTGCTGAAGATCATCGTCAGTAGCGACCAGCTGGTCCACGCCAACGCAGCCACCAGCACCTTCCGGGAAGGACTGCGCCTCTTCGGCCCGCTGCTCGGGGCCGCCATGTACGCCACCTGGGGAGTCGGCAGCGTCCTGCTGCTCGTCGCCGCCGCCTACCTGGTCGCCATCACCGCCGTCATCTCCCTGCGCATCACCGGCGACGTCGTCAGCCCACCGGAGCTGCGCTTCGGATCCGAGCTCGTCGCCGGGTTCGCGCACCTGTACCGCGACAGGCTCCTCTGGTGGCCGACCTGTGCCGTCGCCGGGTGCCTGTTCGCCTTCGGCTTCCTCGAGTCGCTCGTGTATGCGATCACCGACGCGTTCGACCGACCCGCGACGTTCGTGGGGGTCATCGTCTCGGTCCAAGGGATCGGGGCCCTCGCCGGCGGTCTCATGTCGAACCGGGTCGTGACGCGGTTGGGCCACGTACGGGCGATCGCGCTTGCCCTGGCGCTCTTCGCGGTGAGCATCGCGACCATGGCTGTGGCAGCGGACATCACCGTCGTCGTCGCTGCCGCCATACCGATCGGCTTCGGCCTCCCCGTCCTCATCGTGGCGATCAGCACACTGGTCCAGGTGCGGACCCCGAACCGGCTCATGGGCCGGGTCTCCACCACCTTCAGCGCCCTGATCGGCACACCACAGGTGGTGTCCATCGCCGTCGGCGCCGGCCTGGTCGCCGCCGTCGACTACCACATCCTCCTCACTGGGATGGCTGCCCTGCTGGTCATCCTGTCCGTCTCACTCGGATCCTGGGCCGGCATCCGGACACGAGCTTCCACGCCCACACCGAACCACCCGATCGAGGCCTCGTCGACCTGACCCTCGGACGGATCGCGCCCGAGCGCCTCGAGTGGTCCGTCAGATCATGGCCCTCGGTGTGGGAGCCTGCCTCGCGTGGGCCTCCGCCATCCTGGGAGTGCGCATCCAGACGGCCGTCGTGGCGGGCCTGCCGAACCGGCCGACCCGGTCACACCGGCCGCGGCATGACCGACAGCACCGACACGACCGACAGCACCGCCATCACCGACCGCAGCAGGAGTGATCACGTTGATCTTCATCACCGCCAAGTTCCCCGTGAAGCCCGAGCACGCCGACGACTGGCCCGAGATCTCCCGGGCCTTCACCGAGGCCACCCGCGCCGAGGAGGGCTGCCTCTGGTTCGACTGGTCACGCAGCCTCGACGACCCGACGGAGTACGTCCTGGTCGAGGCCTTCCGCGACGACGCCGCCGGCGGCGCGCACGTGCAGAGCGACCACTTCAAGGAGGCCACGTCGACCCTTCCCGGCTACCTGACCGCCACGCCCAAGATCGTCAACACGACCATCGAGGGCACGGACTGGTCCGAGCTGGGGGAGATGGCAGTCGGGCACTAGCTCGCGTCGGGGTCGCTCACACCGATCCGGATCTTGCCCTTGCCCTCACAGTCGGCCTGGTGCGCCACGGCGTCCTTGCGGGCCTTGTCGCGGGCGCGCCGGGCAGGTCCCGTCCAGTCGCAGCTCTTGCAGTAGCCGAAGGAGAAGGCGCCGTCCTCGTGGGTGCCGTCCTCCACACCGGCGAGCTTCTCCAGGGTGGCGCGGTGCTGGTCGCCGTCGCGGTCCTTCACGGTCAGGTCGTGGCCCTTGCGTCTGAGGAACCGCAGGCCAGCGGGCTTCGCCATGGGACCCATCCTCTCGTGCCGTGCCGCGTCATGGACAGCCGGTCTCGAAGGATGCGCGGTCGGCGCCCGAACGGCCACTCGGAGAGCGGGTTTCGCGCCGGGCCCGACCGTCCGCTATGGTCTACCTCGCACCCACGGGGCTTCGGCTCGCGGGGCACGGCAAGCGGACGTAGCTCAGTTGGTAGAGCGCAACCTTGCCAAGGTTGAGGTCGCCGGTTCGAGCCCGGTCGTCCGCTCCGCTGGAAGGGTCCGTCGACGCACGTCGGCGGGCCCTTCCGCACGTCCGGGGGGCGTATGCCGTCCGGTCGCCTCCACCGCGCACGCGTCGGAGCGCTCGGCGACCCGGCGGCATACGTAGGCTGTCGGCATGGCGGCGAGCAAGAGCCCGGCGATGGAGATCGAGGTCGGCGACCACACGGTGCGGCTCTCCAGCCCCGACCGGGTCTACTTCTCCGAGCGCGGCGAGACGAAGCTCGACCTCGTGCGGTACTACCAGTCGGTCGGTCCGGGCATCGTCAACGCGCTGCGCGAGCGGCCCTGCATGCTGCACCGCTTTCCCAAGGGAGTGGACGGGCCGAAGGTGCACCAGAAGCGGCTGCCGGCCGGTGCACCGCCCTGGGTCGAGACGGTGCGGCTGCACTTCCCCCGCTACGGGCTGCACGCCGACGAGCTGTGCGTCACCCGCCTCGCCGACGTCATCTGGGCGGTGCAGATGTCCACCGTCGAGTTCCACCCGTGGAACAGCCGCCGCACCGACACCGAGAAACCCGACGAGTGGCGCATCGACCTCGACCCGATGCCGCAGTGCGGCTTCGACAAGGTGCGGCGGGCCGCGACCGCGACGCACGAGATCCTCGACGAGCTCGGCGCCGTCGGGTGGCCCAAGACCTCCGGCGGGTCGGGCCTGCACGTCTACGTGCGCATCGCGCCCGACTGGGGGTTCAAGGACGTGCGACGGGGCGCCCTCGCCTTCGCCCGGGAGGTGGAGCGTCGGCTGCCCGACGACGTGACCACGACGTGGTGGCGGCGCGACCGCTCGCCGGAGGACCTGTTCGTCGACTACAACCAGAACGCCCGGGACCACACGATCGCGGCCGCCTACAGCGTGCGAGGGAACCCGCGCGGCACCGTGTCTGCGCCGCTCGGATGGGACGAGGTCGCGGACGCCGAGCCGCAGGACTTCACCATCGCCACGATGCCCGAGCGGTTCTCGCGGCTCGGTGACCTGCACGCCGGCATCGACGACGCCGTCTTCGACTTCCGTGCCCTGATCGAGTGGGCCGACCGCGACGAGCGCGATGGCAAGGACCTCCCGCCGGAGCCCGACGACGCCGAGGCGTCCTGACGCCGGCGACCCTCGACGCCGATTGGCGGTGCGGGCTCCTCTCGGGCGAAGATGCTACCGACGCGTACTCACGACGCGTGACCACCCTGAGGAGACCCCGTGACCGTCCTGAACGACTTCAAGGCCACCGCCATCGACGGTTCGGAGGTGTCGCTCGACCAGTACGCCGGTGACGTCGTCCTCGTCGTCAACACCGCCAGCGCCTGCGGGTTCACGCCGCAGTTCGCCGGCCTCGAGGAGCTCTACCAGAGCTACCGCGCCCAGGGCCTCACGGTGCTCGGCTTCCCGTGCAACCAGTTCGGCAGCCAGGACCCCGGCAGCGACGAGGAGATCGGCGCGTTCTGCCAGAAGAACTACGGCGTCACCTTCCCGATGTTCTCGAAGGTCGACGTCAACGGCGACGACGAGCACCCCCTGTTTACGTGGCTCAAGTCCGAGCAGGGCGGCCTGCTCGGCAGCAAGATCAAGTGGAACTTCACCAAGTTCCTCGTGGGCCGCGACGGCGCGGTCATCGAGCGCTACGCGCCGACCACCGAGCCGTCCGCCATCGCCGCCGACATCGAGAAGGCCCTCGCCCGCTAGGGCCTACGATCTGCGGGTGGACCACGCCCGCTTCGCCGACCGGGAGGCCCGCGAGGTCATCGATGTCCGCCGCGGGCCAGCGGCCCTCGACGCCGTCACGCGCGAGGGCTTCTGGGCCGTGGTGGCGACCTTCGAGGGCGACGTCACGGCGGTCCGGTTCGCCGAAGTCAGCCGCACGACAGCGGCGCCGTCGCCCCGGGGCGCACCGGCCTGGCAGCCGCTCGACCGCGCCTGGTGCAGCTCGCTCGACCGTGCGGCATACGTCGACGCAGTGCGCGAGGTGCGCGAGCGCATCGCTGCCGGAACCGTCTACCAGGTGAACGTGTGTCGGGTGCTCAGCCACGCGCTCGGTGAGAACGCAGATCTCGACGGGTTGGACGACCTTCTGCGACAAGGCAACCCGGCACCACACGCGGCGCGCGTCCGGTGCAGGGCCGCCGGCCTCGACGTCGTGAGCGCGTCACCGGAGCTCTTCCTGGCCCGGCGCGGCGACACCGTTGTGACGCGGCCGATCAAGGGCACGGCACCGACGGCCGAGCAGATGCTGCCCAAGGACCACGCCGAGAACGTCATGATCGTCGACCTCATGCGCAACGACCTCTCCGGCGTCTGCGAGCCCGGCACCGTCTCGGTCGACGAGCTCTGCGCCCTCGAGGAGCACCCCGGCCTCGTCCACCTCGTCTCGACCGTCAGCGGGCGGCTCGGCGAGGGCGTCGGCTGGGCCGAGGTCTTCGCCGCCACCTACCCGCCCGGTTCCGTGTCGGGCGCGCCCAAGTCGAGCGCCCTGACGGCGATCCACGACCTCGAGACGCGGGCCCGCGGGCCCTACTGCGGAGCGATCGGCTGGATCGACGCGGACGCCCGCGAGGCCGACCTCGCGGTCGGCATCCGCACCTTCTGGGCGGACCACGACGAGTCAGGCCGTCGCTGGCTGCGCTTCGGCACCGGGGCCGGGATCACGTGGCACTCCGACCCCGACGGGGAGTGGGCCGAGACCGAGCTCAAGGCCGCCCGCCTGATCGGGCTGGCGGCAGGCACTGTGACACCATGAGGGCGCTCCGGCGAGCCACAGGGAAGGGACCATGAGCACGAGCATGCGCGTCTGGGTCGACGGCGACCTCGTCGACCCCACCGGACCATCCGTCTCCGCCCTCGACCACGCGGTGACGGTGGGCGACGGCGTCTTCGAGACGGCCAAGATCGTCGACGGGCGACCGTTCGCCCTCTCGCGCCACCACCGACGGCTGGAGCGTTCCGCCGAGGGGCTCGGTCTGCCGCCGGTCGACCTCGCGGTTGTCGACAAGGGCATCGCGGCCGTCCTCGACGGTCCGGCCATCCCCTTCGGCCGCCTGCGCTACAGCGTCACCGGTGGCATCGGCCCGCTCGGCTCCGACCGTGACGACTCGTCGTTGACCCACATCGTTCTCGCCGCCCCACAGGCCCCACATCCCGCGAGCGGCAAGCTGACCGTCGTGCCGTGGACGCGCAACGAGCGCTCCGCCGTGGCCGGTCTCAAGACGACCTCGTACGCCGAGAACGTCGTCGCGCTCGCACGGGCCAAGCGTGAGGGGGCCATCGAGGCCGTCTTCGCCAACACCCGCGGCGAGCTGTGTGAGTGCACCGGCAGCAACGTGTTCGTCGTCGTCGACGGAGTCGTGCTCACGCCGCCCGTCGGCTCGGGCCTGCTGGCGGGCATCACGCGCGAGCTGACCATGGAGTGGGGGCGCGCCGCCGGCGTCGACGTCCGCGAGGAGGCGCTCCCGCTCGACGTGCTGCAGACGGCCGACGAAGTTTTCATCACGAGCTCCACGAAGGACGTGCTCGCGATCCACGCCGTCGACGACCGCGCGCTCCCGGAGCACAACCCGGTCACGCGTGAGCTCCTCCGGGTCTTTCGCAGCAACGCCGAGCGAGACGCAGACCCGTGACCGGACCCGACGAGTCCCCGAACGCAGCGACCCGCCCCGAGGTCGACTACTCCGACCCGAACCGGACCCTCGACGCCGACGAGGACCGGTGGGCCTGGCGCGCCCGGCTCCGTCGCAACCGGGTCACCCACCTGGCCTGGCGCACGGCGGTCGGTGTCGTCGGGACCGTCGTCACCGTCGCCGGCCTCATCATGGTCCCCGCCCCGGGTCCGGGGTGGCTCGTGGTCTTCTTCGGGCTGCTCATCCTCGCCAGCGAGTTCGAGTTCGCGCAGCGCTGGCTCGACTTCGGCAAGCACCACGTGAGCCGCTGGAACGACTGGATGCTGGCCCAGTCGGTCTGGGTGCGGGGTCTCGTGGCCCTGGGCACCGTGCTCATCGTGTGGGGTGTCATCTGGGGCTACCTCGCCCTGGCCGGCGTCCCGCAGTTCGTGCCGCAGTGGGCCGACGACCTCCTGACCCAGGTCCCCGGGATCGACTGATCGCAGGGTCCCGACACGGCCCGAGCGGGGGCGATTTCCGCCACCGGACCCGTAGCGGCTATTGTTTCCCTCCGTCACCCCGACAGCCTGTCGGCACAGGGGTGCCCGGACGTGTAGCTCAGCTGGTTAGAGCGCTCGCTTCACACGCGAGAGGTCAGGGGTTCGAGTCCCTTCACGTCCACCCTCCGGCTCACGGCGCGGTCGACGCGCCGGCCCCGGTTCCACGCACTAGCGTGTTGCTCATGGTCGCGACGGTCTCCAGCCTCTTCATCTACCCCGACTCCGACTCACCCGGGCAAGAGCTCGACTCGGTCGAGGTGACTGCGTCGGGACCGGAGGGAAACCGCGCCAAGAAGCACGCCGTGCACCTCGTCACGGCCGACGACTACGTCGAGACGCACCCCAAGGCGAACATCGTGCTCGACATGGAGTCGGCGGTGCTGGGCGGGCTCGTCGGGCGGGTCGTCCGGCTTGGCGAGTGCACGCTCAAGGTCACCCAGGCGCCGTCGCAGTGCGCCGGCGTCTACGCCGAGGTGGTCACGCCCGGCCACGTGTCGGTCGACGACGCACTGATGGTCGCCGAGCCCGAGTGACGCGGCTCCTGCGACCCGGCCGGAGCGCCGGGTGACGATCCACACCGAGCACCCGTTCGACACCCCCGACGAGGACCGTGACCCCCTCCGGCGCCTCCGTGGCCGCATCGGGGGCACCGTCTCCCTGTGGACCGCCGGGGTCGGCGTCGAGCGAGCCGGGCTCACCGTCTCGTCCTACCTCGTCGCCACCGGAGAGCCCGGGCGGGTGGTCGGCCTGCTCCACCCCGACTCGGACCTGCTCGAGGTGCTCACGGAGACCGGCACAGCCGTCGTGTCGCTGCTCGGAGTCCGCGAACAGCGACTCGCCGACGCGTTCGCCGGCGTCATGCCGGCCCCCGGCGGCCCGTTCCGTATCGGCACGTGGGAGCAGACCGAGTGGGGACCCAGGCCGGTCTCGGCGGCGACGTGGGCCGGGGTGCGGCTCGACGCGACGACCAGCCACGACGTCGGCTGGTCGGTGCTCGTGGAGGCGGTCGTCGAGCACGTCCTCATCGGACCGGAGGACACCCCGCTCGTGCACCGACGCGGCCGTTACCAGCGTCCCGAGGCCTGACCGGGCCACCCGTCGGTCGCGCGAGATCGTGCCACTGGTGCGCCCCGGCATCACGGGCTGCACGATCTCGCGCAGGGTCAGGCCGTCCTCGACATCTCCGTCGTGAGCAGACCCTCCGGGATGCCGAAGGCGTCGACGAGGTCGGTCGCGAGCGGGCGCAGCTCGGCGCAGATTTCGTTGACGAGCGCCGTGAGCGCCTTGGTGCGCGCCGGGCTGAGGCGGTCGTGCTCGAGGTACCACGCCTTGTGCCGCTCGACCGTCGCGAGCAGGTGCAGGTCGCACACGCGGGCGAGGACCCCCTTCGCCAAACCGTCGGCGCACTCCTCGACGGAGGCGGCGAACGCCTCCGCGACGATGCGCTCCACGTGCGCCGCCGCCGCCTCGACGAGGTGGTCCTGGGTGGCGTTGAAGATCGCGAACGCGTCGACGTCGGGCGCGGTGGCGCGTCGCAGTCGTCGCGCGAGGCCTTCCAGCAGATGCTCCTCGCGCTCGCGCAGCAGACGCAGCTGGGTGCCCCGGATGCCGAAGACGACGTCCTCCTCGCGGCCCGGCGCCGCGTCGACGAGCCGCTGCACGATGCCGCGT
Source organism: Terrabacter sp. 2RAF25 (assembly GCF_052115265.1). Taxonomy (NCBI): domain Bacteria; kingdom Bacillati; phylum Actinomycetota; class Actinomycetes; order Micrococcales; family Intrasporangiaceae; genus Terrabacter; species Terrabacter sp. 2RAF25. The sequence continues at coordinate 34,469 of NZ_JBFRGJ010000005.1, read as the reverse complement.
GCGGACGAACGCTCGATCACCGTGCCACCGACGAGCCTCGCCCCGAAGCGGACGATCCCGAGGGTGTCGAGGTCGCCGAACGTCGCCTGGTAGTCGGCGAGGAGCGACTTTGCCACGAGCTGCAGCAGCACCGTGTTGTCGCCCTCGAAGGTGGTGAAGATGTCGGTGTCGGCCTTGAGGGCCGCGAGACGGTTGGCCCAGAGGTAGCCGGCCCCGCCGCAGAGCTCGCGGCACTCCTGGATGGTGTCGGTGGCATGCCGGGTGGTCAGCACCTTGATCCCCGCGGCGCGGGTCTCGAGACGCCGCTGGTCGTGCTCCGTGGCGGCGCGCCCCGAGAGCACGTCGTCCATGGCCGTGACGAGCTCGTGCTGGGCCACCTGCAGGGCGTACGCCGTCGCGATCCTCGGCAGCAGGCGACGCTGGTACGTGCGGTAGTCGAGGACCGTGGTCTCGACGTCGGTGCCCGGGGCGGCGAACTGACGTCGCCCGGCGGCATACCTCGTGGTGACCGCGAGGGCCGAGCGCGCAGCCGCACCGGAACCGCCGGCGACGGAGATGCGCCCGCGCACCAGCGTGCCGAGCATCGTGAAGAAGCGACGGCCGGGGTTGTCGATGGGGCTCGAGTAGGTGCCGGAGTCGTCGATGTCGCCGTAGCGGCCGAGCAGGTTGGTGCGTGGGACCCGCACGTGTTCGAAGGAGAGCCGGCCGTTGTCGACGCCACCCAGGCCGAGCTTGGCGCCGCAGTCCTCGATGGTGACGCCCGCCGCCGTCGTGCCGTCGGGCTCGCGGATCGGCACGAGCACGCAGTGCACCCCGTGCGACTCGTCGCCGACGACGAGCTGGGCGAAGACGGCGGCGACCCGGCCGTCACGGGCGGCGTTGCCGATGTAGTCCTTGCGGGCAGCCGGCTCGGGGGAGTGGACGACGATCTGGTCGGTCGCCGGGTCGAACGTCGCAGTCGTGAGCAGGCTCTGCACGTCGCTGCCGTGGCCCGTCTCGGTCATGGCAAAGCAGCCCTGCAGCTCGCCCGAGGTGATGAGCGGCACCAGGTGGTCGTGCCGGCTCGTGCCGAGCAGCGAGACCGCCCCACCGAAGAGCCCCCACTGCACGCCCGCCTTGACGAAGAGCGACAGGTCGGTGTGGCCGAGCATCTCGAAGGCAGCGACCGCGTCCGCATAGCGCGCGGAACCACCCTGGTGCTCGGGGAAGCCGTCGGCGGCATACGGCTGCGTCGCCAGGGCAGCGAGCTGGGTGGTGACCCGCGTGCGGTGCTCCTCGGGCGGAAGAGGAGCAGAAGGCGGCCCGAACGTGTCGGGGTCGAGGGCCCGACAGTGGTCGCGGACGGCGCCATAGGGTCCGTCGAGGTGGGCCCGGAGCAGGGCCACGAGTTCCGGGGAGGATGCCGCGGGAATCGGGGGGCCCACGACGGGAACGTCTGCAGCGGTGGACATCTCATCTGCCTTTCGTGTCGGCGAGCGCAGGTGCGAGCCCGCGCCATGCGAGCTCGGTGAGGGACTCGACGACGTCGGCCCGGGGAACGCGTTCGGACTCGGGGGTGGCGAGCCAGTCGTCGGCGACCGCGCGCACCGAGCCGACGAGTGCGATGGCCCAGGTGCGAGCCCGTGCGTGGTCGGTGGCGGAGGCACTCAGCGAGGCGAGCAGGAGCCCGGTGAGCCGGTCGGTGACCTGGTCGACGGTGCCGCCGACGGGGTCGTCGTGCAGCGGGAGGTCGACGAGCGGGCGGTTGACGACGAAGCGGTAGACCTCGGTGTCGGACTCGACGAGGGCGAGGTAGGCGTCGACCGTCGAGGCGACGAGCTGGCGGGTGTCGCCGTGCGGTGTGCCCGACTGGCCCAGGGCTGCGCCGACGTTGCCGACCACCCGGCCGTCGATGCGGCTGGCCACGGCGCGGTAGAGGCCCGCCTTGTCGTCGAAGTGCCGGTAGATGACGGTCTTGGAGGTGCCGGCCTCGGCGGCGATGTCGTCCATGCCGACCCCGGCGCCGTGCCGGCGGATGGCGCGGATGGTGGCGTCGACGAGCGCGGACCGCCGCTCCTCGCGGTGGCGCTCCCAGCGAGCGCTGCGGCCGTCTCGCGGGGCAGTCCGAGCCCTGGTGCCTTGGTCCACATCCTCGTCCATCTCACGAAAGTAACAGGTACTCGCTGTATCGACTACTGCGAGTTTCGGTTATCTTGGAGCTGATCGACAGCCACCACACCGAGAGCAGGTAGAGATCCATGGCGTCCAAGACCAGCCCGCGCACGCCCCGACGTGTCGCGGTCCTCGGGGGCAACCGCATCCCCTTCGCGCGTGCCCACGGCAAGTACGCGAAGGCGTCCAACCAGGACATGCTGACCGCGAGCATCGACGGACTCGTCGCGCGCTACGGCCTCGCCGGGGAGCGCCTGGGCGAGGTCGTCGCCGGCGCCGTGCTCAAGCACAGCCGCGACTTCAACCTCACCCGCGAGACGGTGCTCGGCACCCGTCTCGACCCCACCACCCCCGCCTACGACATCCAGCAGGCGTGCGGCACGGGCCTGGAGGCCGCGATCCTCGTCGCGAACAAGATCGCCCTCGGGCAGATCGACGCCGGCATCGCCGGAGGAGTCGACAGCGCTAGCGATGCACCGATCGCGGTCAACGAGGGGCTGCGCCAGACCCTCCTCGCGGCCAACCGGGCCCGGTCGGCGGCGGAGCGCGCGAAGGCACTCGCCGGTCTGCGCCCGAGCCACCTCGTGCCTGCCATCCCCGAGAACGTCGAGCCCCGCACGGGTCTGTCCATGGGTGAGCACATGGCGCTGACCGCCGCGCAGTGGGGCATCACCCGCGAGGCGCAGGACGAGCTCGCCGCGGCCAGCCACCAGAAGCTGGCCGCCGCCTACGAACGCGGCTTCCAGGACGACCTCGTCACCCCGTACCTCGGTGTCGCGCGCGACAACAACCTGCGCCCCGACTCCTCGGTCGAGAAGCTCGCGACGCTCAAGCCGGTCTTCGGCAAGGGTGACGGGGCCACGATGACGGCAGGCAACTCCACGCCGCTGACCGACGGCGCCTCTGCCGTCCTCCTCGCCAGCGAGGAGTGGGCCACGGAGCACCGGCTCACGCCGCTCGCGTGGTTCGTCGACGCCGAGACGGCAGCCGTCGACTACGTCCATGGCGACGAAGGACTGCTGATGGCTCCCGCGTATGCCGTCCCACGGCTTCTCGTGCGAAACGGCCTGTCGCTGCAGGACTTCGACTTCTACGAGATCCACGAGGCCTTCGCGGCAACCGTGCTGACCACCCTCAAGGCGTGGGAGGACCCCGACTTCTGCAAGGGCCGGCTCGGCCTGGACGCACCGCTCGGGTCGATCGACCGGAGCAAGCTCAACGTCAACGGCTCGTCGCTCGCGGCCGGACACCCGTTCGCGGCCACCGGGGGTCGCATCATCGCCTCCCTCGCCAAGGCCCTCAAGGAGGCCGGTGGCGGCCGTGGCCTCATCTCGATCTGCGCCGCCGGCGGCCAGGGCGTCGTCGCGATCCTGGAGGCCTGAGCATGACCGACCTGTTCACCACCATCGTCCGCTCACCCGTCGCGAAGAAGGTCGGCGTCCCGCAGCCGACGCGCCTGCGCCGCTACGAGCCCGGTATGCCGCTCTGCGAGGGACCGGTGCTCGTCGCCGGCGGCGGCCGTTTCGCCCACGCGATCGCGGCGTGGCTCGGCGCGGTCGGCGTCCCCACGGTCGCAGCGGCGGCCGACGCCCCCGACAAGCTCGGGGCCGTCGTGCTCGACCTCAGCGCGGCCACCGACCCGGCTGACCTCGACGACCTCCGCCTGCTCGGAGCCCCGGCGGTCAAGGCGCTCAAGCGCAACGGGCGGGTCATCGTCATCGGCACCGACCCTGCCACGCTGAGCGACGTCGCCGAGGTGACGACGCAGCGCGCCCTCGAGGGTGTCGTGCGGTCGCTCGGCAAGGAGCTGCGGGCCGGCGCGACCGCCAACCTCGTTCTTGCACAAGGCGATGCGCAGGCGGGCGTACGCTCCGCCGTTGGGTTCTTCCTCAGCGGCCGGTCGGCGTACGTCGACGGCCAGGTCGTGCGTGTCGACGAGTCGACGAGCGGCGACGCCGACGCGCTGCGTCCGCTCGAGGGCAAGGTGGCCGTCGTCACCGGCGGCGCCCGCGGCATCGGTGCCGAGATCGCCCGCGTCATGGCGCGCGACGGTGCGACCGTCGTGGCCGTCGACATCCCCGCTGCCGGCGACGCGCTCGCGGCCGTCGCCAACGAGGTGAAGGGCACGGCACTGCAGCTCGACGTCACGGCCGACGACGCCGGGGCGCGCATCGTCGAGCACGCGACGAGCCGCCACGGCGCCATCGACATCGTGGTGCACAACGCCGGCATCACTCGCGACAAGCTCTTCGTCAACATGGACGAGGACCGCTGGAGCAGCGTCATCGACGTCAACCTCCGCTCGATCCTCCGGATGAACGAGGCGATCCTCGGAGCGGGTGGCCTGCAGGACGGCGGACGCATCGTGTGCGTGGCGTCGATCGCCGGCATCGCGGGCAACCGCGGGCAGACCAACTACGGCGCGAGCAAGGCCGGGGTCATCGGCCTCGTCTCCGCACTCTCGCGCGAGCTGGCCGAGCGCGGCATCACCGTCAACGCCGTCGCACCGGGCTTCATCGAGACCGAGATGACGGCCCGCATCCCGTTCGCCACGAGGGAGATCGGGCGTCGGATGAACTCGCTCCAGCAGGGTGGGCACCCCAAGGACGTCGCTGAGACCATCGCGTGGTTCGCGCAGCCCGGTGCTGCTGCGGTCACGGGGCAGGTCGTGCGGGTCTGCGGCCAGAGCCTGCTCGGGGCGTGAGGCGGGCATGACCAAGGAGATCACCCTCGAAGGCGCACCGGACCTGCGCCGCATCTATGCCACGGCCGCCCTGCGCCGCGGACGGTCCGGCGAGACCCTGCCCGACGTGCGGGTCTCGCGGGCGGGCGTCCGGGTCGACCTCGACGACCTCGTCGCCTACTCCCACGTCTGCCGCTTCCCGGTCGACGGCACCCTGCCGGTCACCTACCCGCACCTCGTGGCGTTCCCGCTGCAGATGACGGTGATGAGCGACGACCGTTTCCCGTTGCCGCTCATGGGCACTGTGCACGTCGAGAACCGGATCGAGGTCTCACGGCCGGTCACCACCGACGAGGTCCTCGACGTGTCGGTGCGGGCCCTGGACCTCCGGCCGCACCGTCGCGGCCGCCAGGTCGACCTCGTCTCGGAGGTCGAGGTGCGAGGCGAGCTCGTCTGGCGGGGAGTCAGCACCTACCTGTCGCGTGGGCAGGAGCACCCCGACGCACCCGTGTCCGAACCACCCACCTCGGACGCCCTCGACGGGGTCACCGGCGGGCCCGTCTGGCGACTCGGGGAGGGCACGGGTCGCGAGTACGCCACCGTGTCGGGCGACTGGAACCCGATCCACGTGCACGCCCTGACGGCGCGACCGCTCGGGTTCCCGACGGCCATCGCCCACGGGATGTACTCATACGCAAGGGCTCTCGCTTCGCTCGGACCACGGATTCCCGAGGCCGGACTCTCGAGCCACGTGTGGTTCCGCAAGCCCGTGCGTCTCCCTTCGACGCTGCGCCTCCGCTCCACCTTCGAGCCGAACCGCACCGTGTCGGTCCTCGAGCACGTCAAGGGCGAGATCGAGCACGCGGTCGTCGAGAACACCTGGTGACGAGCGCGGCGGGCTGACGGACAGCCGGCCCCACCCCTGTGGGGCCGGCTGTCCACCGGGTCAGACGTCGAGCCGCTGCGACATCCGGTAGACGCCGCTGTGCACGACGTAGCCCAGATCCGCGTTGATCCGGCGGATGCCGTGGTTGTGCTCCTCGTTGGCCGTGCGGCTGACCGTGGCGCCGACGTCGCGGGCCGAGAGGTGCGCGCGCTGCTTGACGAGGGTCATGAGCCCACGGCCACGATGGGCCGGACCCACACCGCTGTACGCGATCATCAGGGTCGCGTCGGAGACCCCTCCGAAGGTGATCGCCGCCGGCTCGCCGCCGACCCGCGCGAGCACGCAGACCGGTGTCTCGTTGTCGGAGACGAGAGCCCGCAGCCGGCCCAGGTCGAACACCCAGCCCTGTGCGGCCTCGGGGTTCGTCTGGCTCGCGAGCAGCATCTGCTCGACGACGTCGGCGTCGTCGAAGTCGAGGTCCGGCACGTCGTGGAGGGTGACGTCCGGGGGAGGCTCGGGTGTCGGCAGGTCGGCGAGGTCGAGCTGGGACTCGATCGCGTGCTCCTCGACGCCGAACCCCCAGTGGGTGGCGACGTCGAGCGAACGGGGGTCGTCGTCGAACGTGCCGGCGACGAGGTCGGTCGTGCCGTCGGGCAGCCGCTCGAGCAGGGCCTGCCGGAGGGACCTGCCGATCCCTCGGCCCTCGTGCTCACGAGCCACGATGACCCGCTGGAAGGTGCGCCCCTGGGGCGCGAAGTGGGGGTGCGCCGTGAAGCCGACGCCGAGCATGGCGCCGTGCCGGTCGACGGCCTCGACCGAGGCGAGACCGTCGAAGACCTCTGGCGCGTCGAAGTGCCATCCGGCCTCGCCCCGCGTCATGTGGGGCAGGCGCGCACACACGAGGTCGACCGCTTCCTGCTGCCGCGACACGGGGAGTGGCACGACCCGCACCTCGTCCGGGTCCGGCGGTGCCGGTGACCGGCGTCCCTCGAAGCCGACGACGTCCACGGGCTCCATCACACCTGCTCCTCGCGCCAGACCCAGTTGCGCCGGTCGTAGACCTGCACGAAGCCCGCGCGCTCCATGTTGTGCAAGGACGGGTTCACGTTCCCGTCGAACTCCTGCCAGGTCTCGGCGCTCATCCACTCGCACCCGAGTCGCGTCGCCTCGGCCAGCCGGGCCGCCATGAACGCGGACTGCGCGCCCCGCCGGCGGTCGCCCGGCAGTGTCGCGGCCCCACAGAAGGCCGCGACGGACCCGGCGACGTGCAGGTTGGCCGAGGCGACCAGGCGCTCGCCCGACCAGCCTCCGAACGACCGGAACCCACGGGCCTCGTCGGTGCCCGACCCGAAGAAGGCCAGCAGGTCTGGATCCTCGGGCATGCCGAACCCGGCGCAGTAGACGCGCGACCACTCCTCGACGTCGTCGGGCCTCACGCGGCCGACCCGTAGGTCAGTCGTGGCGGGGGTGATCTCCGGCCCGGCCGGTCGCAACAGCTTGGCCCACACCGAACCCCCGACGATGCCGTGCCGGGCACAGATGTCGTCCCAGTCCTCGGGCAGCACCGACGGGGCCAGCTGGAGCACGGCCGTCGCGGAGCCGCTCGCCCGGTACACCTCGAGCACGGACCCCACGAGGTCGTCGGTCACCGGCTCGGTCACCCCGAAGCCGAGCGCCTTGTTCCAGTAGCCGCCCGTCGGGTCGGCGCCCATCGCGAGGACGACCCCACCACCGAGACGCACCGCGGTCATGCCGAGGGTGCTGCGGGCCGAGGTCGGTGCGCCGGACTCGAACGCGTACATGAACTCGGCCTCGGCCGTCTCCGCCAAGGCCGTTGCCTGCGTGACGCCCAGGGCCGTGACGTCCAAGGGGACCTCCATCCGACCAGTATCGGAGGCCGGCCGCGCCGGCACAGCGGAATCGCCGCCTTCCTGTGCCGCTGCCGTCCGGCACGTCGCAGGACGCTCGTCGCGGTCGATACGCTGGGCACCTGCCGCACCCGCCGGCACACGCCATGGATCCGACCTGCTCACGGTCGGATCACTCACGAAGGAGCACCCACCGTGTCTGCAGAGATCACCGTCACCGTCGCCGGGAGCGAGCGAGCGGTCACGGAGCAGACGACGGCCGGAGCCCTCCTCGACGAGGCCGGCGCCGGCGGACGCGACGTCGTCGTGGCACGCGTCAACGGCGAGCTGCGCGACCTCTTCCACGTCGTCGCCGACGGTGACGTCGTCGAGCCCGTGACGGTCGACAGCGAGGACGGCCTCGCCGTGCTGCGCCACTCCACGGCCCACGTGCTCGCCCAGGCGGTGCAGCAGCTGCGGGCCGACGCCAAGCTCGGCATCGGCCCGCCCATCCGCGACGGCTTCTACTACGACTTCGACGTCGAGACCCCGTTCCACCCCGATGACCTCAAGGCCCTCGAGAAGGCCATGCAGAAGATCATCAACGAGGGCCAGACCTTCGAGCGTCGCGTCGTCACCGACGCACAGGCCCTCGAGGAGCTCGCCCACGAGCCCTACAAGTGCGAGCTCGTCGGGCTCAAGGGCGGCAACGCCGACGAGGCGGCCGAGGGCGCAGCCGTCGAGGTCGGGGCCGGCGAGCTGACGATCTACGACAACATCCGTCGCGACGGCACCCGCGCGTGGGGCGACCTGTGCCGCGGCCCGCACATCCCGAGCACCAAGCTCATCGGCAACGCCTTCAAGCTGATGCGCTCGGCCGCCGCGTACTGGCGTGGCTCGGAGAAGAACCCTCAGCTGCAGCGCGTCTACGGCACCGCGTGGCCCACCAAGGACGACCTCAAGGCGTATCTCGACCGCCTCGCCGAGGCCGAGCGGCGCGACCACCGCAAGCTCGGCGCCGAGCTCGACCTCTTCAGCTTCCCCGACGAGCTCGGGTCGGGCCTGCCCGTCTTCCACCCCAGGGGTGGCGTCATCAAGCGCGAGATGGAGGACTACGTCCGTCGGCGGCACATCGAGGAGGGCTTCGACTACGTCGGCACGCCGCACATCACCAAGGACGGCCTCTTCCACACGAGCGGCCACCTGCCGTACTACGCCGACACGATGTTCCCGCCGATGGAGCTCGAGGGCGCGCGCTACCAGCTCAAGGCGATGAACTGCCCGATGCACAACCTGATCTTCGCCTCGCGCGGGCGCTCCTACCGTGAGCTGCCGATCCGGTTCTTCGAGTTCGGGTCGGTCTACCGCTACGAGAAGTCGGGCGTCGTGCACGGCCTGACCCGCGTGCGCGGCATGACGCAGGACGACTCCCACAGCTACGTCACGGCCGAGCAGGCTCCGGCCGAGATCCAGCACCTGCTCGACTTCGTCCTGTCGTTGCTGAGGGACTTCGGCCTCGACGACTTCTATCTCGAGCTGTCCACGCGCGACACCGAGGGTGAGAAGTCCGCGAAGTTCATCGGCACCGACGAGCAGTGGGAGGTGGCGACCGCGGTCCTCGAGAAGGTCGCCACCGACTCGGGGCTCGAGCTCGTCGCCGACCCGGGCGGCGCCGCGTTCTACGGTCCGAAGATCTCGGTCCAGGCCCGCGACGCCATCGGCCGCACGTGGCAGATGTCGACGATCCAGTACGACTTCAACCAGCCCGAGCGCTTCGGGCTCGAGTACCAGGCCGCCGACGGTTCTCGTCAGCAGCCCGTCATGATCCACTCGGCGAAGTTCGGCTCGATCGAGCGCTTCCTCGGCGTGCTCGTCGAGCACTACGCCGGGGCCTTCCCGGTGTGGCTCAGCCCCGTTCAGGTGCTCGGCGTGCCCGTTGCCGAGGACTACGCCGACTACCTCCAGGATGTTCTGGATCGCCTGAAGCGCAAGGGAGTTCGCGTCGAGCTCGACGCGAGCGACGACCGCTTCCCGAAGAAGATCCGCAACGCGAGCAAGTCGAAGGTGCCCTTCACGCTCATCGCCGGCGAGGAGGACCGCGCCGCCGGGGCCGTGTCGTTCCGCTACCGCGACGGTTCCCAGAAGAACGGCGTGCCCGTCGACGACGCCATCGCCGAGGTGCTCGCCGCGATCGAGAGCCGCGCCCAGGTCTGAGCGCCACCGGCACGACCGCCACCAGCACGACCGCCGACGTATGCCGTCGGGCGGGTTCCGTCCACACGTGACCCGGCTCGACGGCATACGTCCGTTCTTGTCCGATGTCGCGCGTCCATCGGACAGGACAACGGTGTCGGGTTGCCGGACATGTGGCACGTCACGAGGCTCGGTCACGACACCGTCGTCCTCCCGTGAAGGAACGCCCCATGCGCATCGTGCTCAGATCGCTCGGCACCCTCGTCCTCGCTGCGACCGCCCTCGGGCCCGTGCTGCCCTCCGGCGCACCCCCGACGGCTGCGGCGGCCGAGCCGCTCGTCGAGAGCGTCAACCCGTTCATCGGCACGCAGGACAACGGGAACACGTTCCCCGGTGCCAGCGCGCCCTTCGGCATGGTCCAGGTCAGTCCGGACACCGGGGGAGAGGGCGGCTACGACTACTCGCAGAACTCGATCTACGGCTTCAGCCAGACGCACCTGTCGGGCGTCGGCTGTCCGGTCGTCGGCGAGCTGCCCGTCATGCCGACGAGCGGTGCCATCACGAGCGTCGACTCCTCGCGCTACGCGTCGAGCTACTCCCACTCCGACGAGGAGGCGAGCCCCGGCTACTACCGCGTCGGACTGCCGACCTACGGCGTCAAGGCGGAGCTCACCGCGACCGACCGCACCGGCTGGCAGCGGTTCGCCTTCCCTGCCGACAAGGCGGCCAACGTGCTGCTCAACACCGGCAAGGCAAACATGCGCGTCTTCGACTCGGAGGTGCACGTCGTCGGTGACCGGGTCGTCGAGGGACGCATCCACGACGGCAACTTCTGTGCCGGCAAGGACGAGCACACGGTCTGGTTCCGCGCCGAGTTCGACCGCCCCTTCGGCTCCTTCGGCACCTGGAGCGGATCCACCCTCACCGCCGGCGCCCGCGATGCATCGACCAAGGACGGCGGTAACGGTGCGGCTGTGACGTTCCCGGCCGGTACGACGTCGGTGACGATGAAGGTCGGCCTCAGCTACACGGGTGCAGACGGCGCCCGCGCCAACCTCGCCGAGGAGACCGGCGACGGCTTCGACTTCGACGTGACCCGCGCGTCCCTGACGCAGCGCTGGGAGCAGCAGCTCGGCCACGCACGGATCACCGGTGGCTCCGACGAGCGGCGCACGGCCTACTACTCGGCGCTCTACCACTCGCTCATGCACCCGAACCTCGCCTCCGACGTGGACGGCAAGTACCACGGCTGGGACGGCAGGACCCACGTGGCCGACGGCTACACGCCCCCGCCAGAACTTCTCGCTCTGGGACACCTACCGGCCGCAGAACCAGCTGCTCGAGGTACTGGCCCCCGACGTCGCCCGGGACTCGTACCTGTCCGTGCTCGCCATCGGGCGCGAGGGCGGCTGGCTGCCGCGCTGGGCCCTCGTCAGCAGCGAGACCAACATCATGACCGGCGATCCCGTGACGCCCTTCCTCGTCGAGGGCTGGAGCAAGGGCTTCCTCGCCGGTCACGAGGCGGAGGCCTACGCCCTGCTCAAGCAGAACGCGACCGAGCAGCCACCGGCCGACAGCCAGTACAACGGGCGGTCGGGTCAGCACTACTACGAGAAGCTCGGCTACATCCCGTTCGGCCTGCGCGTCGGCACCGAGTGCGTCTCCCACGGCGGAGACAACGACTGTGCCCACCCGGCCTCCGCCACCATGGAGTACGCCGCGGCCGACGCCTCGCTCGCGATCATGGCGAAGGGGCTCGGGCACGCGACCGATGCGTCGATGCTCACCGAGCGCAGCGGCTGGTACAAGAACCTCTGGGACGCCGGCACGCAGAGCTTCCGGCCGCGCATGAGCGACGGCACCTGGCTCGACCCGTACGACCCGGTCGAGGCCTCCCACGCCTTCCACGAGGGCGGCTCGTACCAGTACCAGTGGCTCGCCCCGCAGGACCCGGCCGGCCTCGTGAAGCTCATGGGCGGCCGCGCGACCACCGAGAAGCGGCTCGACGACTTCTTCGCCTACGACAAGCTGCTCACCGACCCGGCCGGCACGGCTCGCACCGACTGGATCGAGGCCACCTACGCCTACTACAGCAAGCCGACGTACAACCCGAACAACGAGCCCGACCTGCTGGCGCCCTACATGTACGCGTGGGTGCAGCAGCCGGCGAAGATCGCCACCGTGGCCCGCGCCGCGTTCACGCTCTTCACGGACGGCGCCGACGGCATGACCGGCAACGACGACCTCGGCACCATGAGCGCCTGGTACGTCTTCTCCTCGTGGGGTCTCTACCCGACGATGAGCGGCGCGAACTCCTTCGTCGTGAGCTCGCCGCAGTTCGAGCGCGTCGACATCGACGTCGCCTCGCCGACCTCGGTGCGCACCGGGCAGGGCGGCAGGCTTACGATCACGGCGCCGGGGGTGTCCGACGACCGGCGCTACGTCCAGACACTCGCCGTCAACGGCTCGAAGAGCACGAAGAGCTGGGTCGGCTGGGACGCGCTGCGCCAGGGCGGCACCATCGCCCACTCGGTCGGAACCACGCCGAGCCGATGGGGCACGACGCCGGCGGACGTCCCGCCGTCGGCCGTGCAGACGAGCCGCGACCCGCGCCTGTCGCTGTCGATGACGGCCCGGCCGACCCCGGTCGTCGTCCCCACCGGTGCGCGGGAGGCGCGGCTGTCGGTCGACGTCGTCGGCCAGGCGCCGAAGAGCCTGCCGGTGCAGGTGGAGGTCGCAGCACCCCACGGCTGGTCGGCCGCAGTGGGTGGCAGTGGTGACGGCGCCGTCGTGCTCCACAGCAACGGGGTGCCGGCCAGCGCGTCAGTCCCCGTGACTCTGGAGCTGCCGTCCGGACTCGGCGCCGGCACGCACGAGGTGCGCGTCACCGCGTCGGCTCCCGGTGTCGACCCGGTGACGAAGGTCGTCACCGTGCAGGTGCAGGAGGCTCTCACCTGCGTGGCCGGCGCGCCCGGCTGCGCCGTCGACCTCGCCCCGGCCTGCAACCACGACGGCACGGCAACCGTCTCGGCGCCGAGCGACGGCAACTTCGACAGCAGCGGATGGAGCTACGACGCCGCGCTGCTGCCGATGGGCACGACCTGGGACTGGAACGGCGTCACGTACGCCGCACCCGTCACCTCGGGTACGACGCCGAACTTCGTCGAGGGCAGGGGCCAGACGATCCTCGTTCCCGCTGCCAGCCGGAGCGCGGTCCACGTCATCGGGTCGACGCACAACGGTGACGTGTCCACGGCCCTGCGCCTGACCTACACCGACGGCAGCGTGCAGTCCGTGCCGATCTCGCTCACCGACTGGGCGGCCGGGAGCGGACACAACGGCAACCAGGTCGCGATCGCGATGGACCACCGAATCAGGGGCGGCTGAGGGGTCGACGGGCCGCCGGTCCAGCTGTTCGGCGCGACGGTGGGGGCCGACCCGGGCAAGCAGCTCCAGTCGATCACGCTGCCGGGCGACGACCGCTTCGAGGTCTACGCCGTCAGTCTGGGCTGACCGTCGAGGGTTCCGGGCCCGGCGACGACGTGCGTCGGGCCCGGAACCGCACGAGACCTGCCAGGCCGACCACGAGGAAGACCGCTGACAGGTACTGCGCCTGGCTGAGGGCCCACGGTCCGTGCAGCTCGTTGACCCGGAACGGCTCGATGAGCAGGCGCTCGACCGCGGACAGCACGATCCAGAGGCTGAAGAGCCAGCCCGAGCGGAACGTGTGCCGGCGCAGTGCCCACAGCACGCCGAAGAGGGCGAGGCCGATGACCGTCTCCCAGACGGGGGTGGGGTGGACTCCGGGCGCCGGGATCTGGACGCCGACGATGTTCCCCTCGTACTGCTGGGCCCAGAGCCACGTCGGCAACCACGCCGGCTTGCCGGCCGGGTCGGCGACGACCCCCCAGTCGCCGTCGCCCGAGACTTGGCACCCGATTCGTCCGACGGCGTAGCCGAGCATGAGCGCCGGAGCGGCCGCGTCGAGGAACGGTGGGACGCGGATCCCCTTGCGCCGCAGCATGAGGACGCCGACCGCAGTCGCGACGACAAGGCCTCCGATGATGTTGAAACCGTTGCTGCTGAACACCTGACCGACCGGGTCCGCGAGGGCTGCGCCGGGGTCCTCGAGCACGGAGAAGAGCTTGGCGCCGGCGATACCGGACAGCAGCATCGCCGCCGCGAACGTCGTCGTGAACTCGTCGAGCTGTTCGAGCGACCTGGGGGCCGCTGCGTTGCCCTGGTCCTCGGGCACGAGCTCTCCGGTCGCCCAGCGCCGACGCAGCTCGAGGCGCAGCACGAAGGTCGCGGCGACGAGAGCGACGAGAACCAGGAGCCCGAACATCGGCATCGGGAGTGGCAGGTCGACGCCCGAGAGGGCCTTCACGACGTCGCTGAGGTAGGGATAGGACTCGTCCGGCAGGGGCACAGCCGGACCCTAGGTTCCGCTCGTCCACGGGGGCAAGCTCGGCCCGCGACGACACCCGGGACGGGGTGTCGCCACGGACACGCCGGTTGTGACGGCGTACGCCGAGAATTCTTCGCGGATCCTCTTGTCAGACGCCCTGCCGTGGTCTACAAATGACTTACCGATCCGTTTCGGCGGAGCGGTTTCTGACTCACCTCGGTGAGACAGAACAGAAGGCCCGGGAACTCATACTTCCCGGGCCTTCACCTCTCTCAGGTCTCTCAGCGCGCCGTCCGGCGCGCCCGTTGGCACCTCAGCCCCGCGGCTCTCACACCCGCGGGGCTGATCTGCGTCCGGGTCCGCGTGGCTCGTCCCAGGCGTGTCGATTTCGGCTTCGGGCCCAGGACACGGTTCAATGGTGTCGGCCCTGCGGTGTGTGAGACCGCGGGGCCGCTCACGTTCCCCGCCGGTGCCCCCCTAGGATCGACAACCATGACGGAGCAGGGGAGCGCGCCCGAGGCGGCCGAGGACTTCGCCCATGTCGAGGACGGCTTCCAGCGGCTGTGGACGCCGCACCGGATGGCCTACATCCTGGGCGACAAGCCGACCGAGGCTCCGGGTCATGGCTGCCCGTTCTGCTCCGCCCCGAGCAAGCCCGACGCCGAAGGCCTGATCGTGCACCGCGGCGAGCACTGCTACGTCGTCATGAACCTCTTCCCGTACAACCCGGGGCACGTGCTCGTCTGCCCCTACCGGCACGTGTCGCTCTACGTCGACCTGACCGACGAGGAGACGACGGAGTTCACCGCCCTGACGAAGCAAGCCATCCGTGCCCTCCAGGGGGCCTCGGAGCCGCACGGCTTCAACCTCGGCATGAACCAGGGCGCCGTCGCGGGGGCGGGCGTCGCCGCGCACCTGCACCAGCACGTCGTGCCGCGCTGGAGCGGCGACTCGAACTTCCTGCCCATCGTGGGTCAGACCAAGGCGCTTCCCGTCCTGCTGGAGGACACCCGCGCCCGCCTCGTAGCCGCCTGGCCCGCGGGCTGAGCCGCGGTCGTTACGCTGTCACCACCATGCTCAACAGACTCCTGCGCGCGTCGATGACCCGGATCCTCGCACCGATCGCCCACCTGTTCCTCCGTCTCGGCATCAGCCCCGACATCGTCACGATCGTCGGAACGGTAGGGGTCTGCGTCGGCGCACTCGCCTTCTTCCCCCGCGGCAACATCTGGATCGGGGTGCTCGTCATCACGGCGTTCGTCTTCTCCGACAACGTCGACGGCATCATGGCCCGCGAGTCCGGGCGCTCCAGCAAGTGGGGCGCCTACCTCGACTCGACGCTCGACCGCATCGGCGACAGCGCCATCTTCGGCGGGCTCGTGCTCTACTACGCCGGCCCGGGTGCGAACTTCTGGATGGCGGGCCTCGCGCTCGCGTGCCTGATCCTCGGCAGCGTGGTCTCCTACGCCAAGGCGCGCGCCGAGGGTCTCGGCTACACGGCCGACGTCGGCATCGCCGAGCGGGCCGACCGCCTCGTGGCGGTGCTCGTCGCGGCCTTCTTCGCCGACCTCTTCAACTCGACGCTGCTCCTCGGCGTCGTGCTCGGCCTGCTGGCCGTCGCCAGCTTCGTCACCGTGCTCCAGCGCATGGTGACCGTGCGTCGCCAGGCCCTCGCGTCCGGCGAGGTCGGCGCGTGACCTCCGTCGTCCGCCGGGCCACCGACACCGTCAGCGTCCTCGGGTTCAAGATCGGCTGGTCAGCCGTACGCGCCCTGCCGGAACGGGCGGCATACGCCCTCTTCGACCGGGTGGCCGACATCAGCGTCCGGCGGGGTGGCAAGGGCATCGAGCGCCTGCGCTCGAACTACCGACGCGTGCGCCCTGAGCTCGACGAGCGCGAGCTCGAGCACCTCGTGGCGGCTGGGATGCGCTCCTACATGCGCTACTACTGCGAGGCCTTCCGCCTGCCGTCGCTGAAGCGTGAGCAGATCGACGCCGCCGTGGTCACCAGGGGGGCCGAGGAGGTCGCCGAGCTGTCGGCACGCGGTGAGGCCGCCATCGTGTTCGTGGGTCACCTCGGCAACTTCGACCTCGCCGCAGCGTGGTCGGCGGGCAACCTCATGCCCGTGACGACGGTCGCCGAGCGGCTGAAGCCGGAGGAGGTCTACCAGGAGTTCGTCGCCTTCCGGCGCTCGATCGACATGGACATCATCCCACTGACCGGGGGCGACGACCCCTTCCACGGGCTGCTCACGGCCGCACGCGGCGGCGGACGGCTCATCGCCCTGGCCGCCGACCGTGACCTCACCAACGGCGGCGTCGAGGTCGACCTGCTCGGTCATCGCGCCCGCATGGCCAAGGGCCCGGCGGTGCTGTCGCTGATGACCGGGGCCCCGCTCTACGCCGCCCGCATCTGGTACGAACCGGCGCCTCGTGGCGAGGGGCTGGGCGGACACCGCACCGTCATCGAGTTCAGCGACCGCCTCGTCCCTCGCGTCGAGGGCCCGACGGGGGCGAGGGCTGCCGACCTCATCCAGCAGTGTGCCGACCACCTCGCCGTCACGATTCGCGAGCACACGTCGAGCTGGCACATGCTGCAGCGGGTCTTCGTCGACGACCTCGACCCGTCCAAGGACCCCGTGCACGACGCCACCACGGCCGCCGGGGCGACCCCGTGAGGGTGGGCATCGTCTGCCCGTACTCCTTCGACGTGCCGGGCGGGGTGCAGTTCCACGTGCGAGACCTCGCCGAGCACCTGATCGGCCAGGGGCACGAGGTCTCGGTGCTGGCGCCTGCCGACAGCGAGACCGAGCTGCCCCCGTACGTCACGTCAGCCGGCCGCGCCACGGCGGTGCGCTACAACGGCTCGGTGGCGCGCCTCAACTTCGGGCCCGTGACGGCCTCCAAGGTGGGGCGCTGGCTCGACCACGGCGAGTTCGACGTGCTCCACCTCCACGAGCCGGTGACGCCCAGCGTCAGCGTCCTCGCGCTCATGGCGGCCGACGGCCCCATCGTCGCGACGTTCCACACCTCGATGCTGCGCTCGCGCACGATGCAGACGGCCTACCCCATCATCCGGCCCAGCCTCGAGAAGATCGCAGGCCGCATCGCGGTGAGCGAGGACGCCCGCCGCACGGTCACCACCCACGTGGGCGGCGACGCCGTCGTCATCCCCAACGGGGTGTACGTCGACCGGTTCGCCTCGGCGCCGCGTCGCTCCGCGTGGATCGGCACGCCGACCGCCCCGACGATCGCCTTCCTGGGACGCATGGGCGAGCCTCGCAAGGGCCTGCCGGTGCTCGCCGCCGCACTGCCCGCGATCCTCGAGGCAGTGCCCGGGATCCGCGTTCTCGTCGCCGGGCCGGGCGACCCCGACGAGGTGACCGAGGGCTGGCCGAGCGCGGTCGTGGAAGCGTGTGAGTTCCTCGGGGCGATCTCCGACGCCGACAAGGCCTCGCTCCTCGCGTCGGTCGACGTCTACGTCGCGCCGAACACCGGGGGAGAGAGCTTCGGCATCATCCTCATCGAGGCGATGAGCGCCGGGGTGTGCGTGCTCGCGAGCGACCTGTCGGCCTTCTCGCGCGTGCTCGACGGCGGCAGCGCCGGTGCGATGTTCGCCAACGAGCAGCCCGACGACCTCGCCCGAGCCCTCGTCGATCTGCTCCGCAGCCCTGAGCGTCGTGCAGCACTCGCCGGGGCCGGCCAGCAGCGGGCCCGCATCTTCGACTGGTCGGTCGTCGCCGACAAGATCCTCGCCGTCTACGAGACGGTCATCGAGGGGCGGGCAGCGGCGACCCCGTCCCAGGGCCGCTGGAACCGGTTCCTGCGCGGGGGTGCCCGGTGAGCGAGGTTCTCTCCTGGGTCTTCGCGGTCCTCTTCGTCCTGGTCGTCATCGCCTGGTACCTCAGCTACACGGCGGCCCGGCTCGACCGTCTCCACGTGCGCCTGAGCGGAACCCTCGCGGCCCTCGACGCGCGGCTCGTCCGCCGCGCCGAGGCAGCCGTCGAGCTCGCCAACAGCGGCCTGCTCGACGGGGCGACCTCGCTCATCCTCGCGAACGCCGCCGCGGGCTCGCTCGAGGCGCCGGCCGAGCACGGGGACGACCGTGAGCTCGCTGAGAACGACCTCACGGAGGCCCTCGACGTCGCCCTGACGCCCGAGACCGTCGCCGACCTGCGATCCACGGCGTTGGGCACCGACGTGCTGGCCCGGCTCAGCTCGGCGTGCACCCGCGTGCAGCTCGCCCGGCGCTTCCACAACGACGCCGTCACCGACGTGCGCCGGGTGCGGCGCAAGTGGGCGATCCGCGCCTTCCATCTCGCCGGCTACACCCCTCTGCCGCGCACCGTCGAGTTCAACGACGAGGCCCCCGAGCATCTCGTGGTCGCCTGACCGACGCTCACGGACGCCGGGTCGACCACCCGGCGGAGCGACGTGCGTCACAGTGCCGGCTGCGGTCGTGGGGCCGCCGGCGGACCGTGTCGTGCGCCGTGCCCGCGTGGGCCTACCCTGTGTGCATCCCCAGCCCAAGATCACGGGAAAGCAGGACATCGTGAGCACCACCCCGACCACGGGCAGCACGCCCGCGGCTGACCAGCAGTCCACGAGCTCGAAGGGCACGACGCGCGTCAAGCGCGGCATGGCCGAGATGCTCAAGGGCGGCGTCATCATGGACGTCGTCACCGCCGAGCAGGCGAAGATCGCCGAGGACGCCGGCGCGGTCGCCGTCATGGCGCTCGAGCGCGTCCCCGCCGACATCCGCGCCCAGGGCGGCGTGTCGCGCATGAGCGACCCCGACATGATCGACGGCATCATCGAGGCCGTCTCGATCCCCGTCATGGCCAAGGCCCGCATCGGCCACTTCGTCGAGGCGCAGGTGCTCCAGAGCCTCGGCGTCGACTACATCGACGAGTCCGAGGTCCTCACCCCGGCCGACTACGCGAACCACATCGACAAGTGGCAGTTCACCGTGCCCTTCGTCTGCGGCGCGACCAACCTCGGCGAGGCCCTGCGCCGCATCACCGAGGGCGCGGCGATGATCCGCTCCAAGGGTGAGGCCGGCACGGGTGACGTCTCCAACGCCACGACGCACATGCGCCAGATCCGCCAGGAGATCCGCCGCCTGCAGAGCCTCCCCGAGGACGAGCTCTACGTCGCGGCCAAGGAGCTCCAGGCCCCCTACGAGCTCGTCAAGGAGGTCGCCGAGGCCGGCAAGCTCCCCGTCGTGCTCTTCACCGCGGGCGGCATCGCCACCCCGGCCGACGCCGCCATGATGATGCAGCTCGGCGCCGAGGGCGTCTTCGTCGGCTCCGGCATCTTCAAGTCGGGCAACCCGGCCCAGCGCGCCGAGGCCATCGTCAAGGCGACGACCTTCCACGACGACCCCGACGTCATCGCCAAGGTGTCGCGCGGCCTCGGCGAGGCGATGGTCGGCATCAACGTCGACGAGATCGCCCAGCCGCACCGCCTCTCCGAGCGGGGCTGGTGACCTTCCGGTCCCACCCGGCATCCCGCTGACGTATGCCGCCGTGCCCCACCGGGTGCGGCGGCATACGTGCGTCGTGGCGTGGACGCCCTCCGTGTGCAAGCGCCCGGACTCCTGACCCCGCTCGTGCTCACGCGGGCCGCGGCGGCCGTCGCTGTGATGGCAGCATCAGGGCGTGAGCCGTTCCGGAACCGAGCTGTCACGGGCCTACTGGTCCGACGTCGTCGAGCCGCTCGTTCGCGGTCGATGGCCCGGGATGCCCTGTGCCGCAGGGCGGCTCGGGAGCGGGTCCGACGTGTTGGGCTTCGACGACGCCATGTCGCGCGACCACGACTGGGGCCTGCGCCTCAACCTCCTCGTCCCCGTTGCGGCCGTGCCAGAGGTCGATGTTCACCTCGCCTCGACGCTGCCGGACTCCTTCCGTGGCCACCCGATACGTTTCGCGACGACGTGGGAGCCCGTCGTGCGTCACCGGGTCCAGGTCGACTCGGCGCGCGACCTGGCGGTGTCTCGGCTCGGGGTCGACCCGACCGGCGACCTCGGCATCGACGACTGGCTGTCGCTCACCGGCCAGGCCGTGCTGGAGATTGTCGGGGGCGCGGTCTTCGCCGACGACGACGGCGAGCTGGACGGCATACGTCGTCGGCTGCAGTGGTATCCCGACGACCTCTGGCGTCACCTCGTGGCGACCGACTGGGCGCGGATCGGCCAGGAGCTTCCCTTCGTGGGGCGCACGGGGGAGCGTGGCGACGACCTCGGGTCGCGCGTCGTCACCGGCCGGCTGGCCCACGTGGCGATGCACCTCGCGCACCTGCTCCACAGGCGGTGGCCGCCCTACGCGAAGTGGCTCGGCACGAGCCTGTCGGCCCTCCCGGCCGGTGAGGCCGTCACCCGACCGCTGACCGACGCCGTGTCGGCAGCGCGGTGGACCGATCGCGAGGCAGGCCTCGTCCAGGCTCTGCGCGTGCTGACCGGGATCCAGCGGGGCGCCGGACTGCCCACCGTCGACGACCCGGTCGAACCGTTCTGGGACCGCCCCTTCGCGGGCGTGCGCGAGCAGGTCGTGCAGGTGCTCGAGGACTCGGTGACCGACCCCGAGGTGCGCACGCTGGCGCGCGGCGTGGGGTCGGCGGAGCAGTGGAGCGCCAACGTCGACCTGCTCGTCGACGCCGCACTCCGTCGACCGCCCGTCAGGTGACCGCACCCCGCTCGGCGAACTCGGGCTGCTCGAACTCGCGGGTGTCGAGCACCTCCTTCACGTGCTTGGCGGCGCGGACGGCGTCGACGTGGGTCACGTAGAGCGGTGCGAAACCGAGCCTGATGATGTCGGGCTCGCGGAAGTCGCCGATGACGCCCCGCGCGATCAGCGCCTGCACGACAGCGAAGGCCTGGGGGTGGCGCAGCGAGACCTGCGAGCCGCGGCGTGCGGGCTCGCGCGGCGTGGCCAGGGGCAGGTCCACACCGAGCTCGTCGAGGGCGTCGATGAACGTGCCGGTCACCGACAGCGAGGCGGCCCGCACGTCTGCGGGGGAGAGTCCGTCGTATGCCGTCAGCGCCGCCTCGAGGGCCAGCACCGACAGCAGCGGCGGTGTGCCGACCCGCGCCCGCGTGATGCCGGGGGCCGGCTCGTAGTCGGGGCGCATCTCGAAGGGACGGGCATGGCCCTGCCAGCCGGTGAGCGGCTGATCGAAGTCGTTCTGGTGGCGCCGCGCCACGTAGAGGAACGCGGGCGCGCCCGGGCCTCCGTTGAGGTACTTGTAGCCGCAGCCCACGGCGAGGTCGGCACCGCCGGCATCGAGGTCCACCTCGAGCACGCCGGCCGAGTGGCACAGGTCCCAGCACGCCAGCGCGCCCACCGCGTGCGCAGCCTCGGTGATGGCCGGCAGGTCCCAGACCTCGCCGGTGCGGTAGTCGACGCTCGAGTAGGACGCGAGGGCCAGGTCCTCACCGATCTCACTCATGGTGGCCACCGCATCGCGCGGGTGGACGCGACGCACCTCGAGACCGGCCAGCGCGGCGGCCGACTCGGTCATGTAGAGGTCGGTGGGGAACGAGTCGGGGTCGGTGAGCACCACGCGCCGCCCCGGGCGCAGGCGCCCCGCACCGACGACCGCCTTGAACAGGTTGACCGACGTGGAGTCCGTGACGACGACCTGTCCGGGTGCGGCGCCGACGAGTCGGCCGACCGTGTCGCCGACCCGCGTCTGGGCACCCCACCAGTCGGCCTCGTTCCACGACCGGATGAGCCGCTCTCCCCACTGCCGGTGCATGACGTCGTCGACGACGGCCGGCACGGCACGGGGGAGGGCGCCGAGCGAGTTGCCGTCGAGGTAGATGACGCCCTCGGGCAGGTCGAAGCGGTCACGCGTGTCGCGCAGCGGCGACTCCGCGTCGGCGCGCTCGGCGCGGGCGAGAAGGGCGTCGTGGGTGTGCACCGTCGTCATGGCGGCAACGTAGCCGGTGGGCTCGCCGTGGCGTCAGGGCAGGTACGACAGCCGTCTCGCATGCCAGACGGTTCGTCGGTGGCTCGCGTCGGGGAGCCCCACGACGGATCGGTCGCGGCGCAGCCCTACGCTTGCCCGGTGAGCACCACGACCACCGACGGCGAGACCATCACGACGCCGGCACCAGGAGAGCGGGTGCGCATCGGCGTCCTCGCCGTGCAGGGCGACGTGCGCGAGCACCTCGACGCGCTGACCGCCCTGGGGGCCGAGGCCGTCACGGTGCGCCGCCCCGCCGAGGTCGAGCGGGTCGACGGCCTCGTCATCCCGGGCGGCGAGTCGACCGTCATGGACAAGCTCGTGCGCGCCTTCGAGCTGCGCGAGCCCCTGCTGCGCCGCATCGCGGAGGGCATGCCGGCATACGGCTCCTGCGCCGGGATGATCATGCTCGCCGACCGCATCGTCGATGCCCGACCCGACCAGCAGACCCTCGGTGGCCTCGACGTGACGGTGCGGCGCAACGCCTTCGGCCGCCAGGTCGACTCGTTCGAGCAGGACCTCGAGTACGCCTGGTCCGACCCCGTCGCGAGCGGAACCGTGCACGCCGTCTTCATCCGCGCACCCTGGGTCGAGGACGCCGGCCCGGACGTCCAGGTGCTCGCCCGCGTGAGCGAAGGAGCGGCCGCCGGTAGGATCGTCGCGGTCCGGCAGGGCAACCTGATGGCCACGTCGTTCCACCCCGAGGTGGGCGGCGACCGCCGGATCCACGCCGAGTTCGTCTCGATCGTCAGAGCGCACCGACTCCAGCAGTCCGGTGCCAGCCAGTCACCGGAACGCGAGGACACTGCATGAGCGGCCACTCCAAATGGGCCACCACGAAGCACCAGAAGGCGGCCAAGGACGCCAAGCGCGGCAAGCTCTTCGCCAAGCTCATCAAGAACATCGAGGTCGCGGCCCGTCAGGGCGGCGCCGACCCCACCGGCAACCCGACCCTCTACGACGCTATCCAGAAGGCCAAGAAGACGTCGGTGCCCAACGACAACATCGACCGCGCGGTCAAGCGCGCCTCGGGTGCCGAGGCCGGTGCGGCCGACTGGCAGACGATCATGTACGAGGGCTACGCGCCGAACGGCGTCGCGGTGCTCATCGAGTGCCTCACCGACAACCGCAACCGTGCCGCCGCCGAGGTTCGCACGGCGCTGACCCGCAACGGCGGCCAGCTGGCCGACCCGGGATCGGTGTCCTACGTCTTCAACCGCAAGGGTGTCGTCACCGTCCTCAAGGAGGCCGGCTCCGAGGACGACATCCTCGAGGTCGTGCTCGAGGCCGGCGCCGAGGAGGTCAACGACAACGGCGACACCTGGGAGATCATCTCCGAGGCCACCGATTTCGTCGCGGTCCGCAAGGCGATCCAGGACGCCGGCATCGACTACGAGTCGGCCGAGGCATCGTTCGTGCCGAACCTCCAGGTCCCGCTCGACCTCGACGGCGCGAAGAAGATGATCCGCGTCATCGAGGCCCTCGAGGACAGCGACGACGTGCAGAACGTCTTCGCCAACGGCGACATCCCCGACGACGTGCTGGCGCAGCTCGACGACGAGGAGTGAGCTCCGGCTCGACATCAGGTGCGGAGGCACGCCGGGGACCGGCGTGCCTCCCGTCGTTTCGGGGGAGGGCGGTTAGCGTTGTCCCGAACACCTGTTCGGATGGTCCGAGACTCCCGACGCCCCCAAGGAGGTATGCCGTGCGCGTCCTCGCAGTCGACCCCGGGCTCACCCGGTGCGGCGTGGGCGTCGTCGACGGCGTCCCCGGGCGCAAGCTGTCCCTCGTCGAGGTCGGTGTCATCCGCACGCCGTCGGGTGACCCGACGCCGAAGCGGCTCGTGGCCGTCGAGGACGAGATGCGGCAGTGGTTCGCCCGGCACCGGCCCGAGGCCGTGGCCATCGAGCGCGTCTTCGCCGACACCAACGTGTCCACGGTCATGGGCACCGCCCAGGTGACCGGCATCGTCATGATCATCGCCGAGCGGCTCGGTCTGCCCGTCACGCTCCACACGCCCACCGAGGTCAAGGCCGCGGTGAGCGGCAACGGTCGCGCCGACAAGGCACAGGTGACCACGATGGTGACCCGGCTGCTCGGACTCGACACCCCGCCCAAACCGGCCGACGCCGCCGACGCGCTCGCCCTCGCGATCTGTCACGTCTGGCGCGGTGGCACGCAGAGCCGGCTCGAGGAGGCGCGGGTCGAGGTGCTCGCGCGCACGGCAGGCCGGGGGAGCGGCATACCCCGTCGGGTCCCGCCGGCCGCCGTCCCGCCGGTGCAGCGGCTGCGCGCCGCCTCCAACCAGCTCGCCCGCACCACCCGACCCACCCGACCCACCCCTGGAGCCCAGCCCCGATGATCGCCTCGCTCTCCGGCACCGTCCTCAAGGTCGGCCTCGACTCCGTCGTGGTCGGCGTCGGCGGCGTCGGCATGCTCGTGCACACGACGCCCGCCACGGCGACCTCGGTGCGCCTGGGGCAGCCCACCGAGCTGGCCACGAGCCTCGTCGTCCGCGAGGACTCGCTGACCCTCTACGGCTTCGCCACCGACGACGAGAAGCACGTCTTCGAGACCGTCCAGACGGTCTCCGGCGTCGGCCCCCGGCTGGCCCTCGCCGTCCTCGCGGTGCACACGCCCGACGCCGTGCGGGTGGCCCTCGGCACCGCTGACCTCGTCGCGCTGACCAAGGTGCCCGGCATCGGCAAGAAGGGCGCCGAGCGCATGGTCCTCGAGCTCAAGGACAAGCTCGGCGCGCTGCCGGGCTCGGCCGGGCACGCAGAGCCGGTCCACCTCGACAGCGGCGAGGCCTGGCGCGAGCAGGTGGGCGAGGCCCTCGTCGGGCTCGGCTGGACGGCCCGTCAGGCCGACGACGCCCTCGACAAGGTCGCACCCCTGGCCGCCGACGGCGCCGGGGTCTCCGCCCTGCTGCGCGCAGCCCTGCAGGAGCTCGGGCGATGAGCGTCGACCGGTCCTGGGACGTCGACGAGGCACCCGACGTGTGGGAGGACGGCTTCGACGCGACCGCCCGCATCGTCGACGCCCGCAGCGACACCGACGAGCGCCAGGTCGAGGCGGCCCTGCGACCCAAGCGCCTGGACGACTTCCCCGGGCAGCCGCGGGTGCGCGAGCAGCTCGGCCTCGTCCTCAAGGCGGCCCGCCGTCGGGGCACTCCGCCCGACCACGTGCTGCTGTCCGGCCCGCCCGGCCTCGGCAAGACGACGCTCGCGCTGATCGTCGCGAGCGAGCTCGAGCAACCCATCCGCATCACGTCCGGGCCCGCAATCCAGCACGCCGGCGACCTCGCGTCGGTGCTGTCGTCGCTCGCCGAGGGTGAGGTGCTCTTCCTCGACGAGATCCACCGCATGTCGCGCTCCGCCGAGGAGATGCTCTATCTCGCGATGGAGGACTTCCGCGTCGACGTCATCATCGGCAAGGGTCCCGGTGCCACCGCCATCCCGCTCGAGCTGCCGCCGTTCACGGTGGTCGGGGCGACCACGCGGGCGGGCCTGTTGCCGGCGCCGCTGCGCGACCGCTTCGGCTTCACCGGCCACCTCGACTACTACGCGGCCGCCGACCTCGTGACGATCCTGCACCGTTCGGCCCGCCTCCTCGGCCTCGACGCCGACGACGACGGCATCCGCGAGATCTCCCTGCGCTCACGCGGAACACCCCGCATCGCCAACCGGCTGCTCCGACGCGTCCGCGACTGGGCGCAGGTGCACGGCGACGGCCGGGTCACCCACTCCGCCGCCCGGCGGGCGCTCGAGCTCTTCGACGTCGACGAGCGAGGCCTCGACCGGCTCGACCGGGCCGTCCTCGACGCCCTGTGCCGCCGGTTCAACGGCGGACCCGTCGGCCTCTCCACCCTCGCGGTGGCGGTGGGGGAGGAGCCCGACACCGTCGAGACGGTCGCCGAGCCCTACCTCGTGCGCGAGGGGTTCATGGTCCGTACGCCTCGGGGCCGCGCTGCCTCGACGCTCGCCTGGCAGCACCTCGGCCTCACGCCGCCGGTCGAGGCCCAGTCGATGTGGTCCGCGACCCTGCCCATCGGGGAGTCCGGCGGAGGCCGCTTCGACTCGTGAAGGGCCCACCGAGCCACGCCCTCGGCGCCGTCTCCAGCCCGCCGAGCGCGACCAAAACGTGACACGAGGTTGCGTCTCAACGGCCCGCCTTGGTCTGACAAACTGCACCGGCGCACGTAGACTCCTGCGGGCACCATCGCCGCTGCCGCGGCACCATCCGGTGCTCCCGGTCGTTGACGCGAGACCCGACCCGAACCGAAGGGTCGCGGTGTGCGCCGGACGACCGACGAAGATGCGAAGGACTGAGCTGACATGAACAACACCGGGGCCTTCTCGTTGCTGATTTTCGCGCTGCCCCTGCTGCTGCTGGGCTGGCTGTTCTTTACCCAGAACAAGCGGATGAAGCAGATGCGCGAGTTCAGCTCGTCGCTCAACGTCGGCGACCACGTGGTCACCTCGTCCGGCGTCTACGGCACCGTCAAGCACCTGGACGAGAGCACCGCGTGGCTCGAGATCGCGGAGGGCACCACGGTCCGCTTCGACCGCCGCGCCATCGCGATGAAGCAGGCCGACGCCGCGACGATGCCCGGCACGCCGGCAGCCCAGGGCGCCACGGGCACCACGGGCTCCACGGGCAACGACTCGGTCCCCGACGATGCCGCGGACGCAGCTCCGGGTTCTCACCAGAACGGTCAGTGAGGGTTTCGTGGCACGCAGCTCCACCAAGAAGTCGGCGAGACGCAGCCTCCTGGCGCTGATCGTCGTCATCCTCGGCCTCGGCGGCCTCGTCGGCGGTCTCACCGCCTGGGGTGGCGGTTCGACCACCCCGCGCCTGGGCCTCGACCTCGAGGGCGGCACGGAGCTCGTGCTCCAGCCGGTCCTCGTCGGCGCCGAGAAGATCAACGAGGGTCAGGTCAACCGCGCCGTGGACATCATCCGCCAGCGCATCGACGCCAACGGGGTTTCCGAGGCCGAGATCGCCACCCAGGGCGGCCAGAACATCGTCGTGTCGATCCCGGGCACGCCGTCGCCCGAGCAGCTCGACGCCATCCGCAAGCCCTCGCAGCTGCGGTTCCGCGCCGTCTTCGTGCAGGCGCTCGACACCAACGCGACGCAGGTCAGCCCGGGCAGTGGCACGACCGGCACGCCCACCCCGTCGGGCACCGCGACCGGCACCCCCACCACGCCGGCCTCCGGCACGCCGTCCGCCACGGGCGCGGCCACACCGTCGACGTCCGCGACCGCCCAGAACGGCGCCGTGCCCGGCGCCCTGCGTGCGGCCACCACCCCGGCAACGCCGACGGGCAAGGCCACCGCGAAGCCCACCACGCCGGCCCCTGCTGCGACGACGACCGCTCCGGCGGCGCCGACCGCGCCGACTGCGGCCCAGACCGAGGCCGCGATCCAGGCGCAAGCCGTCAAGGGCCTCACCGGCATCGGCTGGACCCAGGCCAAGGCCGCCGAGGCAGCCACCAAGGTCGCCAAGCAGTACGTCGCCCTCAACTGTGCGACCCCCGGCGCCGTCGACAAGATCCTCGACGACCCCGACCAGCCGCTCGCCACGTGTGGCGAGGACCGTGCCACGAAGTACGTCCTCGGCCCGAGTGAGATCAACGGCAGCGAGATCGCCGACGCGAGCAGCGGCTACCAGCCCGGCCCGAACGGCCAGCCCACCTCGATCGTCGAGGTCGCGCTCTCGTTCAAGGACGCCGGCAAGGCCAAGTTCGCGGCCGTCACGAAGCGTCTCTACGGACTGCAGTCCCAGCCGCCGCTCGACCAGTTCGCCGTCGTCCTCGACAAGAGCGTGATCACGGCGCCCCAGGCACGCGCCGTCATCTCTGACGGTCGCGCCTCGATCACCGGGTCGTTCACCATCGACTCGGCCAAGCAGCTCGCCGAGCAGCTGAAGTTCGGCGCGCTGCCGATCTCGTTCGCGCTGCAGACGCAGGACAACATCACGCCGCAGCTCGGTGAGGAGCAGTTGCGCATCGGCCTGCTCGCGGGCTTCGTCGGCCTGCTGCTCGTCGTGGTCTACTCGCTCATCCAGTACCGCGCGCTCGGGTTCGTCACCGTCGCCTCGCTCGTCGTGGCCTCGATCATCACCTACCTCTCGGTCACGGTGCTCGGCACGACGCACGGCTTCAGACTGACGATGGCGGGCGTCACCGGCCTCATCGTCGCGATCGGCGTCACGGCCGACAGCTTCATCGTCTACTTCGAGCGCATCCGTGACGAGGTGCGTGACGGACGTCCGCTCGTCGCGGCCGTCGAGACCGGCTGGAAGCGCGCCCGCCGCACGATCATCGCGGCCGACGCCGTGAACTTCATCGCTGCCGGTGTGCTCTACTTCCTCGCCTCGAGCAACGTGCGCGGCTTCGCCTTCACCCTGGGCCTGACGACGCTCATCGACCTCGCGGTCGTGATCCTCTTCACCCACCCGATGGTGCAGCTGCTCGCTCGCACCACGTTCTTCGGCGGCGGCCACAAGTGGTCGGGTCTCGACCCGCAGCGCCTCGGCGCCAAGGACACCCTTCGTTACCGGGGCCGTGGCCAGTTCGGGTCGCCCGGCACCCAGCGCCCGCCCGCCACCGTGGGCTCGGCCCGCGTCGCCGAGGGGAAGGCCCAGGCATGATCAACTTCGCTCAGGTCGGCAACGACCTCTACACGGGCAAGCGCTCGATCGACTTCATCAAGCGCCAGAAGACCTGGTACGCCCTCTCGGCCGTGCTCATCGCCCTGGCCCTCGTCGGCATCTTCGTCAAGGGTCTGAACTTCGGCATCGAGTTCAGCGGAGGCTCCGAGTTCCGCATCCAGGGCGTCACCAACAGCCAGGGCTACGAGGAGAAGGCGCAGACCGCCATCGCCGACGCCGGCATCCAGGGCAACGTCGTGTCGACGATCGTCGGCCAGAACACCGTCCGGGTGCAGTCCGAGGCCGCGTCCGAGCGCACCGACGAGGCGACGGCTGCCCTTGCCAAGGAGTTCGGCGTGCCGGCGAGCTCGGTGAGCGCCTCGCTGATCGGACCCAGCTGGGGCCAGTCGGTGAGCCAGCAGGCGATCCAGGGTCTCGTGGTCTTCCTCATCCTCGTGACGATCGTGATGGCGCTCTACTTCCGAACGTGGAAGATGGCTGTCTCCGGCCTGGTGGCGCTGCTGCACGACCTCGTCATCACGGTCGGCATCTACGCGCTCTTCGGCTTCGAGATCACGCCGTCGTCGATGATCGGCTTCCTGACGATCCTCGGCTACTCGCTCTACGACACCGTGGTCGTCTTCGACAAGGTGCGGGAGAACACCGCCGATGCGTTCCGCACCAAGCGTTCCACCTACTCGGCGGCCGCCAACCTCGCGGTCAACCAGACGCTCGTCCGGTCGATCAACACCACGGTCGTCGCGCTCCTGCCGATCGCCGCTGTCCTCGTCGTCGGCTTCACGCTGCTCGGCCCGGGCACGCTGCTCGACCTGTCGCTCGCCCTCTTCATCGGCATCGGGGTCGGCGCCTACTCCTCGATCTTCATCGCCACCCCGCTGCTCGTCGACCTGCGGCGCAACGAGCCGGCCGTCCGCCAGCTCGACAAGTACGTGGCGCGGCACGGCGCCTCGTCGGCTGTAACGGGGGCAGAGGTGCCCGATGACGCAGCCGAGACGGTCGCCGTCGGGTCCGACTCCACCGGGGCCGCTGCGTCCACCGGGCTGCCCGACGGCGCACCGCGACCCGTGCACAAGTACGCCCAGTCCGCCGGACCGCGCAACCAACCCAAGCGCGCGCCCAAGTCCCGCCGCTGACACAGGTGGCCCGCCGCGGCGGGCCACCTGTCCGCATTTCCGCTCTCGACACCCAGCAGGAGCCGGCGTGAGCCAGACCAGTGACCTCGTGGCAGCGAGGGTCCGCGACGTGCCCGACTTCCCGAAGCCGGGCGTCGTGTTCAAGGACATCGCCCCGCTCCTCGCCGACGGGGCGGCCTTCAGGTCCCTCGTCGACGACATCGCGCAGCGCTACTCGGGTCGGGTCGACGTGGTCGCCGGCATCGAGGCTCGCGGCTTCATCTTCGGAGCACCCGTGGCCCTCGCCCTGGGGCTCGGCTTCGTGCCGATCCGCAAGGCCGGCAAGCTGCCCGGTGACACCATCGCCTCCTCCTACTCCCTCGAGTACGGCACCGCCGAGGTCGAGGTGCAGGCCGACGCGTTCGAGTCCGGTGCCCGCGTGCTGCTCATCGACGACGTGCTGGCCACGGGCGGCACTTCGGCAGCAGCCTGCGAGCTGATCGAGCGCGGCGGCGCCGAGGTGACCGCCCTCGAGTTCGTCATCGAGCTCGGCTTCCTCGACGGCCGAGACCGTCTCGCGGACCGGCCCGTCAACGCCATCCTCACGGTGTGACCTCGGGCCGACCGCCTAGACTCTCTTCATGAGCGAGGACGTCCGCAGCGAGCTGTCCACCCCGTCGCGGGTGCGCGCCCGCTTCGCTCGCTTCGGTGCCGCGCGCCCTGCGGGCAACCCGGTCCTCGAGCCGCTCATGACGGCCGTCCGCCAGAACCACCCCAAGGCCGACCTCTCGGTCATCGAGCGGGCGTATGCCGTCGCCGAGCACGCGCACGACGGGCAGATGCGCAAGAGCGGCGACGCCTACATCACGCACCCGCTCGCCGTGACGACGATCCTCGCCGAGCTGGGCATGACGCCCCCGACCCTCGCTGCCGCGCTGCTGCACGACACCGTCGAGGACACGGCATACGGCCTCGACGAGCTGCGACGTGACTTCGGTGACGAGATCGCGATGCTCGTCGACGGCGTCACCAAGCTCGACAAAGTCACCTACGGTGAGGCCGCCCAGGCCGAGACCGTGCGCAAGATGGTCATCGCGATGGCACGTGACATCCGCGTCCTCGTGATCAAGCTCGCCGACCGGCTCCACAACGCCCGCACGTGGCGCTACGTGAGCCCCGAGTCGGCCAAGCGCAAGGCGAACGAGACCCTCGAGATCTACGCCCCGCTGGCCCACCGGCTCGGCATGAACACCATCAAGTGGGAGCTCGAGGACCTCTCGTTCGCGACGCTCTACCCGAAGGTCTACGACGAGATCGTGCGTCTCGTCGCGGAGCGCGCGCCGGCCCGTGAGGAGTACCTCGCCGGGGTGCGCGGACAGGTCACCGAAGACCTCACCGCCGCCAAGATCAAGGCGGTCGTCACGGGACGGCCGAAGCACTACTACTCCGTGTACCAGAAGATGATCGTGCGCGGCCGAGACTTCGAGGAGATCTACGACCTCGTCGCGGTCCGCGTGCTCGTCGACACGGTGCGTGACTGCTACGCGGCGCTGGGCGCCCTTCACTCGCGGTGGAACCCGGTGCCGGGCCGGTTCAAGGACTACATCGCGATGCCGAAGTTCAACATGTACCAGTCGCTGCACACGACGGTCATCGGACCCGAGGGCAAGCCGGTCGAGATCCAGATCCGCACGCACACCATGCACCGTCGTGCCGAGTACGGCGTCGCGGCCCACTGGAAGTACAAGGACCAGGCCAGCGGGGGCGGTCCCGCGCGCCCGGGCGAGATCACCCCGCAGAACGACATGGCGTGGCTGCGCCAGCTGCTTGACTGGCAGCGCGAGACCGAGGATCCCGGCGAGTTCCTCGACTCGCTGCGCTTCGAGATGGGCAGCAGCGAGGTCTACGTCTTCACCCCGAAGGGGTCGGTCGTCGCGCTGCCGGTGGGTGGCACGCCCGTCGACTTCGCGTATGCCGTCCACACCGAGGTCGGGCACCACTGCATCGGTGCGCGCGTCAACGGCCGGCTCGTACCACTCGAGTCGACGCTCGAGAACGGCGACGTCGTCGAGGTGCTCACGTCCAAGGCCGACGGCGCCGGCCCGTCGCGCGACTGGCTCCAGTTCGTCAAGAGCCCGCGCGCGCGCAACAAGATCAAGCAGTGGTTCAGCAAGGAGCGCCGCGAAGAGGCCATCGAGGCCGGCAAGGACTCCATCGCCAAGGCGCTGCGCAAGCAGAACCTCCCCTTGCAGCGGCTCATGAGCCACGACTCGATGACGGCCGTCGCGACCGACCTGCGCTACCAGGACATCGAGGCCCTGTATGCCGCGGTGGGCGAGGGGCACGTCTCCGCGCAGCACGTGGTCGGCAAGGTCGTCGCGTCGATGGGCGGCGTCGACGGCGCCACCGAGGACCTCGCCGAGGCAACCGTTCCGACGCGGGCCGCCAGCCGTCGGCGCCCGGGTGACCCCGGTGTCGTGGTCGTCGGCACGGCCGACGTCTGGGTCAAGCTCGCCAAGTGCTGCACCCCCGTGCCCGGCGACCCCATCATCGGGTTCGTCACGCGCGGCAACGGCGTCTCGGTCCACCGCGTCGACTGCACCAACGCCGACCAGCTGACCGCCAACCCCGAGCGCCTCATCGACGTGGAGTGGGCGCCGAGCTCGGCCAGCGTCTTCCTCGTCCAGCTCCAGGTCGAGGCGCTCGACCGCAACCGCCTGCTCAGCGACGTGACGCGCGTGCTGTCCGACCAGCACGTCAACATCCTGTCGGCGTCGGTGCAGACGTCACGTGACCGCGTCGCCATCTCTCGGTTCACGTTCGAGATGGGCGACCCGGCGCACCTCGACCACGTGATCAAGGCGGTGCGCCGCATCGACGGCGTGTTCGACGTCTACCGGGTCAGCGGCAGCAAGTCGACCGACGCGGTCATGCGCAGCTAGCGCGACTTCCTCCTCCGAGCAGACGAGAGGCCAGCCCCCCGGTGGGGAGCTGGCCTCTCGACGGTCGGGGTGGGGTCAGCCGCCGAACTCGGCCACGCCGGCACGGGCCTGGTCGAGCCACACCTGACGGGCTTCGAGGGCCTCGCGGGCCTTGCGCACCTTGCTGGCGTTGCCGGAGGCCTCAGCCTTGGCGAGGTCGTCCTCGAGGTCGGCGACGGCGCGCTCGAGCTGGTCGACCATCGCCTTGGCTCGGGCGGCCACCTCGGGGTTGCTCGACTTCCACTTGCGGTCCTCGGCGTCACGCACGGTCTGCTCGACCCGACGCATGGCCTTCTCGACCCGCTCCATGTCGGCCCGCGGTACCTTGCCCGCGGCATCCCACTTGTCCTGGATCACGCGCAGCTGGCCCTTGGCCTTCTCGAGGTCGGTGACCGGGAGGATGGCCTCGGCCTCGACGAGCAGGCTCTCCTTGACGGTGAGGTTGCCGCGGAACTGCTCCTCCTCGGCGGCGACGACCTCGTCCTTCGCCGCGAAGAACGCGTCCTGAGCTGCCTTGAAGCGTGCCCACAGCTTGTCGTCGTCGGACCGGCTCGCCCGGCCCGCACGTCGCCACTCGTCCATGAGGCGCTTGAAGCCACCGGCGGTCGCGGCCCAGTCGGTGCTCGTCGCCAGCTTCTCGGCCTCGCCGACGAGGCGCTCCTTGACCGACTTGGCATCGGCGTGCGCGGCGTCGAGGCCGGCGAAGTGGCTGCGGCGTGCCTTGTCGAAGCCGTTGCGGGCAGCGCTGAACCGCTGCCACATGGCCGACTCGGTCTCGCGGTCGAGGCGGGTGGCCGCGCGCTGGTGTGCCTTCCACTCGTCGAGCAGCTCGCGCATGCGGGCGCCGCTGCTCTTCCACTGGATGCGGCTCTCGGGCTGGGCGGCGATCGTCTCTGCCTCGGCCACGATCTTCTCGCGCTCCGCTGTCGCAGCCGCGCGCGCCTCGGCCCGGTGCTGCTGCTCGACGTTGCGCTTGGCCGCGAGCCCGGACTGGATCTCGTCGAGCTTCGTCGCCAGGGCATCGAGGTCACCGACGACGGTCGCGTCCTTCACCTGTGCCGCAAGGGTTTTCAGCCCCTCGGCGACGTCCTTGGACGGGACCTCGGGCTGCGAGAGACGCTGCTCGAGAAGCACGGCCGAGGCAAAGAGCTCGTCGTACTTCCGCGCGAAATAGGTCAGGGCCTCGGCGTCGCTGGCGCCGGGGTAGGAGCCGACCTCCTGCTCGCCCTCCTTGGTGCGCACGAAGACCGTGCCGTTCTCGTCGACCCGACCGAAGGCGGCCGACGCCGAGTGGTCGGTCGTGATGGCCGGGGGAGCGACGGCGGTCACCGCCGGGTGCGGCACGGCCCTGGCCAGGGCGGCCGGCGTCGGGATCGCTGACGGCTTCGGCACTGGTGCGGCCGGGGTCTCCGCCTGAGGAACAGACTCGGCAGACTCGGCAGACTCGGCAGACTCGGCAGACTCGGCAGACTCGGCAGACTCGGCAGACTCGGCAGACTCGGCAGACTCGGCAGACTCGGCAGACTCGGCAGACTCGGCAGACTCGGCAGACTCGGCAGACTCGGC
>NZ_JBFRGJ010000004.1:0-412566 GCF_052115265.1 Terrabacter sp. 2RAF25 | reverse complement strand
CACTGAATTGATATCTCCATAGAGTTTCGGCTGTCATAGCGAAGGGGAAACGCCCGGCTCCATTCCGAACCCGGAAGCTAAGCCCTTCAGCGCCGATGGTACTGCACTGGTGACGGTGTGGGAGAGTAGGACGCAGCCGGACACACTTTGTCAGAGCGCCCCAGACGGAACTTCATTGATCCGACTGGGGCGCTCTTTCTTTTGTGCCCGATGACCGTAGAGGTGGCGCCGACCGCGGTCGGCGCGGAAGGATGCTGAACATGAGTGACCAGGACGGCAACGACAGCCGAAGCGAGCGACGCGACCGCGAGGGCGGGCAGCGAGGTCCCGCGCGCGGCCAAGGCGCCGGCCGAGGCTCAAACGCTCCCCGGTCCGGAGGACCCCGTCGCGATGACCGCGGCAGCTACCGGTCTGATGACCGTCGCTCCGGCGGTGGCCGTGACGACCGTGGTGGCTACCGGTCCGATGACCGTCGCTCTGGTGGCAGCCGTGACGACCGCGGTGGCTACCGCCCGGATGACCGTCGCTCCGGTGGCGGCCGCGACGACCGTGGTGGCTACCGGTCCGATGACCGTCGCTCCGGTGGCGGCCGCGACGACCGCGGTGGCTACCGCCCGGATGACCGTCGCTCCGGTGGCGGCCGCGACGACCGTGGTGGCTACCGGTCCGATGACCGTCGCTCCGGCGGCGGCCGCGACGACCGCGGTGGCTACCGGTCCGATGACCGTCGCTCCGGTGGCGGCCGCGACGACCGCGGTGGCTACCGGTCCGATGACCGTCGCTCTGGTGGCGACCGGGGTGGCTACCGCAATGATGACCGTCGCTCTGGCGGCGGCCGCGACGACCGCGGTGGCTACCGCCCGGATGACCGTCGCTCTGGCGCCGGCCGCGACGACCGCGGTGGCTACCGGTCGGATGACCGTCGCTCTGGCGGCGACCGCGACGACCGCGGTGGCTACCGCCCGGATGACCGTCGCTCTGGCGCCGGCCGCGACGACCGCGGTGGCTACCGGTCGGATGACCGTCGCTCTGGCGGCGACCGTGGCGGCTTCCGGTCCGATGACCGTCGCTCCGGTGGTGGCCGTGACGACCGTGGCCCCCGCCGCCACGACGACCGGCCTCGCCGGGATGACCGACCCCGCGGCGGCGCTGGCCGTCCGCAGGACGAGGAGCGCCGGGGCGGTCCTCGACTGACTCCGAAGTCCCCGCGGAAGCCGGAGCCGGCCATCCGTGAGGGTGTCACCGGCCACGAGGTCGACCGCGGCGTGAAGAACCAGCTACGCACCCTGTCGAAGGAGAACGCCGAAGGCGTCGCTCAGCACCTCGTCATGGTGGCCGAGCTGCTCGACGTCGAGCCCGAGGCGGCCCTGGCCCATGCCGAGACCGCGGTCCGGCGTGCTGGCCGCGTGCCTGCCGCCCGCGAGGCGTTGGGGCTCGTGGCGTACCGCCTCGGCGACTGGGCTCGGGCACTGGGGGAGTTCCGGACGGTTCGCCGTCTCTCCGGTTCCAGCCACCTCCTGCCGCTCATGGTCGACTGCGAGCGTGCACTGGGTCGCCACGCCAAGGCGCTCGAGCTCGCACAGTCTGAGGAGGCCGACAACTTGGCCATCGACGACCGGGTCGAGCTGGCCATCGTGGTCTCCGGGATCCGTCGTGACCTCGGGCAGCTGGACGCTTCGGCTGCCGCCCTCAGCGACCTCGTCAAGCGGATCAACCCGAACCGGCCGTCGGCGGCCCGCCTCTTCTACGCCTACGCCGACGCGAAGCTTGCGGCCGGTGACGCCGGCGCGGCGCGTGACTGGTTCGCCCGTGCGGCCGAGGCCGACCACGAGCTCACCACAGACGCTGCGGAGCGCCTCGAGGAGCTCGACGGGGTCGACGTCACCGACCTGCTCGGCGACGAGGACGACGACGACTTCGGCCCCGTCGACCGCGACGACTCGGACGACGACGACTCGGACGACGACGACTCGGACGACGACGACTCGGACGACGACGACTCGGACGACGACGACTCGGACGACGACGACTCGGACGACGACGACTCGGACGACGAGGGCCCTCGCCACTGACATCCGCATGAAGTGTGAACGGGCCCGACCACTGCGGTCGGGCCCGTTCGCGCTTCCGGGCCACCACCGCTGACCCGCTGCGCACGTTGGGCGGGGCTCAGCCCTAGGCTCGAGGCAGGAGGTCAGATGACGAAGCACACAGCGGACGCCGCGTTGATCGCGGCATACGACGGGGTGGTGTGCGACCTCGACGGTGTCGTCTACCGCGGTGCCGATGCCGTGCCTGGCGCCCCGAAAGCCTTGCAGGACCTACGATCTCGGGGTGTCAAGCTCGTGTACGCGACGAACAACGCGTCTCGCGTGGTGGCCGAGGTCGCCGACCACCTCGCCGGCCTCGGAGCTCCCGCCACACCCGACGACGTCGTGTCGAGCGCGGAGGCGGGGGCGGCACAGCTCGCGCGAACCCTGCCTGCCGGCTCACGCGTCCTCGCACTGGGCGGCGAAGGCGTCGTCGAGGCGCTGGACCGGGCTGGACTCGCCCCGGTGCGGCCGGTTCGGGCCGAGGAGGACGCCTCCGACCCTGCCTCTCCGCTGGCGGCGGTGCTGCAGGGGTACGGCAAGGACCTGCGCGTCCGGGACTACGAGACCGCGGCACGGCTGCTCGGGGCCGGGCTGCCCTGGGTGGCGACGAACGACGACGCGACCCTGCCACTGCCGTGGGGTCAGTCACCCGGCAACGGTGCCTATGTCGACCTGCTGGTCGCTGCCGTCGGACGTCGCCCGGACGTCGTCGGCAAGCCGCACCCGCCGCTCTACCGGCTCGCACTCGACCACCTGGGCACGGACCCGTCGCGCACGCTCGCGGTCGGTGACCGGCTCGCGACGGACATCGACGGCGCCGTGGCGGCCGGGATCGACTCGGTCTGGGTGCTCACCGGGGTGGACGGCCCGTCTGACCTGATGGCGGCGGACGCAGCTCCGACCTATCTGGTCGGCTCGCTGTCCGAGCTCTTCCAGCCGTATGCCGCACCGGTGCACGATGCGGGGAGCTGGCGATGCGGAGCGGCAGTCGCGCGCTTCGTCGACGGTGCGCTGGAGGTCCGGGCGGACGGCGGCAGCGACGTCGAGGTCGTCCGCGCCGGCGCTGCGGCGTTGCTGCACGAACGTGAGGCAGGCCGGTCCCGGGACGAGCTCGTCCGCGCTGCGGCCGAGACGTTGGACGGCTTGGTCCGAGACGCCGGGCCAAGATGAGCAGCGGCCCCGCTCGCCTCGTCGCCGAGGCCGAACGGGTAGCGTGGGCCGTCGCAGGACACCGCACGAACCGGCACGGAGGAAACCATGTTTGGCGACACTGACGCCCGGCGCGAAGATCTCGGCCACGTCGGAGAGACGGTCGGCGACGCCGAACAGGGAGCCTGGCAGGAGGCCCAGCAGGAGGCGAAGGACGTCGCCGCACCCGTGCCGCCCGTCACCGGCGACACCGCGGTCGACGACGCCATGATCCAGCTCGCCCGGTCGCAGGCTAGCTCGTTCGCCGAGCGCATCGAGTCGGGCGAGCACGCCCACCGCAGCCTGCAGAGCCGCCTCGGCGGCCTCGGTGGGGCGTGACCGAGCGCCGACTCGACGTCGAGCTCGTCGCCCGCGGCCTCGCCCGGTCACGCACCCAGGCCCGTGAGCTCGTCGCTGCCGGCGTCGTCCTCGTCGACGGCCGGCCCGCCGCCAAGCCGGCCCAGCACGTCGACGACGCGTCCTCCGTCGAGCTGACCCGCGAGCCGGACCGATGGGTCGGACGGGCAGCCCTCAAGCTGCTGCACGCCGTGCAGCTGTGGCCGATAGAGGTCGAGGGGCGCCGGTGTCTCGACGTCGGCGCGAGCACCGGTGGCTTCACCCAAGTGCTGCTCGAGCACGGAGCCGCGCACGTCACGGCCCTCGACGTCGGCCACGGACAGCTCGTCTCCTCGATCGCTGGCGACGAGCGCGTGCGTGACCTGCCGGGCACGAACATCCGTGACGTCGACGCCGGAGCGCTCGGCGGGCGGTTCGACCTCGTCGTCTCGGACCTCAGCTTCATCTCGCTGGCCATCGCGCTGCCGTCCATGCGGCCCCTCGTCACCGACGCGGGTGACCTCGTCGTGCTCGTCAAGCCGCAGTTCGAGGTCGGCCGGGAGCGGCTGAGCCGCACCGGGGTCGTCACGTCGCGCCACGAGCACCGCCGGGTGCTGCGCGATGTCGCCCAGGTCGCATCAGAGGTGGGACTGCACCTCCACGGCGCGGTCCCCAGCCCGATCACCGGGGGTGACGGCAACCGCGAGTTCCTCTTCTGGCTCGCGCCCCGACCGGTCCCCGGCGCCGCCCCGACCTCGGCGGATGACAT
This sequence comes from Terrabacter sp. 2RAF25, assembly GCF_052115265.1. Taxonomy (NCBI): domain Bacteria; kingdom Bacillati; phylum Actinomycetota; class Actinomycetes; order Micrococcales; family Intrasporangiaceae; genus Terrabacter; species Terrabacter sp. 2RAF25. The sequence goes on along the minus strand of NZ_JBFRGJ010000004.1, from coordinate 408,180 downwards.
GCTGGAGGCCATCGACCTGGAGGGAGACTCGTGACGCGCCGGATCCTGCTCGTGGCCCACCCGCGCCGCCCCGAGGCCCTCACAGTCGCCAAGGCGGTCGTCGAGCGCCTCACCGCCCTCGGCATCGAGGTGTCGCTACAGGCCGACGAGGCACAGGCCCTCGACCTCAAGGACAGCGCTCGCGTGCACATCGCCTCCAAGGAGGAGCAGGTCGCCGAGGGCTGCGACCTCGTCGTCGTGCTCGGAGGCGACGGCACGATCTTGCGCGGGGCCGAGTTCGCCCGGCGGGTCGACGTGCCGCTCCTGGGCGTCAACCTCGGGCACGTCGGCTTCCTCGCCGAGGCCGAGCGCGACCACCTGCACGCGACGGTCGAGCACATCGCCAACAACGACTACGCCGTCGAGGAGCGCATGACTCTCCACGTCGACGCCAGGCTGCACGGCGAGCTCATCGCCAGCAGCTGGGCCCTGAACGAGGTCAGCGTCGAGAAGGCGGCTCGCGAACGCATGCTCGAGGTGACGGTCGAGGTGGACGGGCGCCCGCTGTCGAGCTGGGGTTGCGACGGGGTGATCGTGTCGACGCCGACGGGCTCGACGGCATACGCCTTCTCGGCCGGCGGCCCGGTCGTCTGGCCGCAGGTGCAGGCGATGCTCCTCGTGCCCAGCGCGGCGCACGCCCTCTTCGCGCGCCCGCTGGTGCTCGGACCCGACACTCACCTGGCCGTCGAGATCAAGGCAGCCACGGAGGGCGCCGGCGTGATGTGGTGCGACGGGCGGCGCCACGTCGACCTGCCCCCGGGCGCCCGCATCGAGGTGCGGCGCGGCATCCGGCCGATCCGGCTGGCCCGCCTCACGAGTGCGCCGTTCACCGACCGGCTGGTCGCGAAGTTCAACCTCTCGGTCGAGGGGTGGCGCGGCAACGGCGACACGGCGACACCGGTGGACGGCGTCGGCGGCGGTGAGGGTGCCCGGCCCTAAGGTGGTCCCGTGTTCAGCCAGATGAGGATCCGTGGGGTCGGCGTGATCGACGACGCCGTCCTCGAGCTGAGCCCCGGGCTCAACGTGCTCACCGGCGAGACCGGCGCCGGCAAGACCATGGTCGTCTCCGGGCTCGGGCTGCTCCTGGGCGAGCGTGCCGACTCCGGCCTCGTGCGCACGGGGTCCGCCTCCGCCCTCGTGGAGGGCGTCGTCCAGCTCCCGCCCGGCCATCCGGCGCTGGCCCGCGCCGACGAGGCCGGGGCCGACCACGACGACGGCGAGCTTGTCATCGCCCGCACCATCGCCGCGGCCGGTCGCTCGCGCGCCCACGTCGGCGGCCGCACCGCGCCCGTGTCGGTCCTGGCCGACCTCGGGCAGCTGCTCGTCGCCGTCCACGGCCAAGCCGACCAGTGGCGTCTCAAGCAGGGTGACGCGCACCGCGTCGTGCTCGACGACTTCGGTGGGTCGGAGGTCCACGCCCTTCGTGACCGGGTGTCCGAGCTCTACGACCGTTGGCGCGAGGCCACCCGTGAGCATGACCGCCTCGTCTCCGAAGCCCGCGACCGCGCCCGCGAGATCGACTCGCTCACCGCGTCCCTCGAGGAGATCGAGTCCGTCGACCCGCAGCCCGGTGAGGATGCGGCCCTGCGGTCGGAGGACGCCCGGCTCGCCCACGCCGACACGCTGCGCCTGGCCGCCGCGCAGGCGCTCGCCGACCTCAGCGGCGACGAGTATGCCGCCGAGCCGGCACCCAACGTGCGTGACCTCATCGGGTCGGCCCGGGGCGCCCTGACCCCGGCCACGACGCACGACGAGGCCCTGGCCGGACTCGATGCCCGGCTGCACGAGCTGGGCACGCTCGTGACCGACCTCAGCGCCGACCTCACGGCCTACCTCGACGACGTCGAGCTCGACCCCCAGCGACTGGGCTTCGTCCAGGAGCGTCGGGCCGCGCTCGGCGTGCTCACCCGCAAGTACGGTGAGACCGTCGACGAGGTGCTCGAGTGGTCAGGGCGGGGCGCGGCCCGTCTCGACGAGCTGGTGACGGCCGACGACCGGGTCGAGCGGCTCGGCGCCGAGGTGGGCGAGCTGCAGGAGGCCGTGGTCACCGCGGCGCTCGCCCTGTCCGACGCGCGTCGAGCGGCGGGGGAGGACTTCGGTGGCCGCGTCTCCGAGGAGCTGGCACACCTGGCGATGGGCAAGGCGGTCGTCCAGGTCGACGTCCGCCGCCGCACCGACCCCGAGGGCGTCGCCCTGCCCGACGGTGGCCGGGTCCGCCTGTCCCGGCACGGGATCGACGACGTCGAGATCCTGCTGGCCGCCAACCCCGGTGCTGCCCCGCGCAGCGTCGCCAAGGCCGCGTCCGGCGGTGAGCTCTCGCGCGTCATGCTCGCCCTCGAGGTCGTGGGGTCCCGAAGCGCCGCGGCCGACGGCGCGAGTGGGCCGCCGACGTTCGTCTTCGACGAGGTCGACGCCGGCGTGGGCGGGCGCGCCGCCCTCGACGTCGGAGCCCGCCTCGCCGCCCTGGCCGAGCACGCCCAGGTCATCGTCGTCACCCACCTCGCCCAGGTCGCGGCCTTCGCCGACCGGCACCTCGTCGTGCACAAGGCCGACGACGGGCGCATCACCTCGAGCAGCGTGTCGGTCGTCGACGGCGACGCCCGCCTGCGCGAGCTGTCGCGGATGATGGGCGGCGACCCCGACTCCGAGGCCGGGCTCGCACATGCCGGCGATCTCCTCGAGCAGACCGGAGAGTCCCGGGCGTCGACCCGGAAGTCGACGCGGGGCTCGCCCCGGAGTCCTTCGTCCGGTTCGGCTCGCACCTCGTCGCCCCGTTCGACGGGCACCGGCCGCAAGCCCGCACGCAGCGGCGCCCCCGCCTGACCACCTCGGTCGCCGCCGGCGCGACGTGGCACGATTGAGCGCATCATGGCTCTCCCGATCCGCCGCCGTCCCGGCGCCCGCGACACCGGTCCCGGCGTCTCCGGGCCGGCACGCGTCGACCGCCGCACGAAGCGGCTCACCAAGCGGCTGCAGCCCGGCGACATCGCCGTCATCGACCACGCCGACCTCGACAAGGTCAGCGCCGACGCCCTCGTCTCGATCCGCCCGGCGGCTGTGGTCAACGCGAGCGCCTCCATCACGGGGCGATACCCCAACCTCGGGCCCCAGATCCTCGTCGAGGCCGGCATCCCCGTGCTCGACGCGGCCGGGCCCGAGGTCATGACCATCAGCGACGGCGAGCCGCTGCGGGTCGACGGCACCGACCTGTGGTCAGGCACGAGCAAGGTCGCCACCGGGGCCCTCCTCGACGCCCCGGCGGTGCAGGCACAGATGCATGACGCCCGCGCCGGGCTCGCGGTGCAGATTGAGGCCTTCGCGACGAACACGATGGAGTTCATCCGCAAGGAACGCGACCTGCTGCTCGACGGCATCGGCGTACCGCCCATCACGACCGACATCGACGGACGGCACTGCCTCATCGTGGTGCGCGGCTACCACTACCGCGAGGACCTTGAGGCGCTCAAGCCCTACATCCGCGAGTACCGCCCCGTGCTCATCGGGGTCGACGGCGGCGCGGACGCCATCCTCGAGTCGGGGCAGCGTCCCGACCTCATCGTGGGCGACATGGACTCCGTCTCCGACAAGGCCCTGCGCAGCGGGGCCGAGATCGTCGTGCACGCCTACCGCGACGGCCGTGCTCCCGGCCTGGCCCGCGTCGAGGCGCTGGGGATCGCCCCGGTCGTCTTCCCCGCGGCCGGCACGAGCGAGGACGTCGCGATGCTCCTCGCCGACGACTCGGGGGCCGAACTGATCGTGGCCGTCGGCACCCACGTCACCCTCGTCGAGTTCCTCGACAAGGGTCGCGACGGGCAGGCCTCGACATTCCTCACCCGGCTGCGCGTCGGCGGCAAGCTCGTCGACGCCAAGGGCGTGAGCCAGCTCTACCGCGCCCGCATCCCCGGCCGGCTCCTCGTCACCATGCTGCTCGTCGGCATGCTCGCGTTCTTCGCCGCCCTCGCCTCGACACCGGCCGGGCAAGCTTGGCTGCAGGTCCTCGCCGCCCGCTGGGACGACCTCTGGACCGCCGTCGTTGGGATCTTCTCTTGATCGACTTCCGCTACCACCTCGTCTCGATCATCTCGGTGTTCCTCGCGCTGGCCGTCGGCATCGTGCTGGGAGCCGGCCCGCTGCAGGCCAACCTCGGCAACCAGCTGAGCGACCAGGTGGCTGCGCTGCGCACCGAGAAGCAGGGCCTCAACGACAAGCTCACGACGAGCGAGAAGCTCGTCGGGGCCTCCGACGAGTTCGCCACCGCCGTCCAGCCACGCGTCGTCACCGGACGCCTCACCGGTCACCGGGCCGTCGTCGTCGTGATGCCCTCCGCCGACGGCACCATGGTCAAGAACATCGAGGAGGTCGTCCGGCAGAGCGGCGCCGTCCTCACCGGCACGGTGTCCATCGGTGCCGACTGGTTCGACCCCGGCAGGGGCGCCGAACGTGAGCAGGCCGGGCGCGCCGGTGCCGCCGCCCTCGGGCTCGACTCGACGGCGACCGGCGACGCGCTCCTCACCACTGTGCTCGCGGTCCTGACCGTCGCCAAGGCCCCGGTCGGCCCATCGGCCGCCCGCACGGCGGGTCTCAAGGCGCTCGTGGACGCCGGTCTGCTCGACTCGTCCGTGCCCGACCTGCCGAGCGCCGACGTCGCGATCATCGTGTCCGGCGACTTCGCCGGCGACGACTCGACGGTCTCGGCCCGGTCCGACGCCGTGCGGTCGCTCGTCGAGGCGTTTGCGGGCTCGTCGCGGGCCACCGTCGTCGCTGGCGGCAGCACCGTCGCCGCGGCCGGTCAGGCCGTCACGTCCAACGCCGTCCAGGCGGTGCGAGAGAAGTCCGAGACGGCCAACGTCGCCGCGACGGTCGACCACGCCCGGTCGGGCGACGGCCCGGCTGCGGTAGTGCTGGCTGTCGAGGACGTGCTCGACGAGCGCATCGGCCACTACGGCGTCGACGCAGGTGCGACGGCCACCGTCCCGCGAGTGCGCCCGTGACCGCTGGGCGTCGTCGCGCCGGGTCCGGCGCCGGGCCGGCTGGTGCGCCTCCCCGCGCGTCCGTCCCGACCCCGATGCGTACGTCAGTGGGCTCGATGATGGGCTCGCTCGTGGGTTCCGCGGTGACGTCCTGGGCGCTGTCTCGCCTGGGCCGGCGGCTGCCCGCCGGAGTGACCGAACGCTGGGAACGCACCAACCATGCCGGCCTCCCCGTCACCCTGCTCGAGGGCCCGGCCTGGGTCGGCGGTGCCGTCGGTGGCGCGCTCGCCGGATCCCTGCTCGGCACCAGGGCCGATGTCGCCGGTTCGGCGGGCAGCGTCGCCGTCGTGGCGCTCGCAGCGGGAGCGCTCGGCGCCCTCGACGACCTCACGGGCGGCGCCGACGACAAGGGCCTGAAGGGCCACCTCGGTGCGCTCTCGCGGGGTCAGGTGACCACGGGAGCGGTGAAGATCGCCGGCCTCGCCGCCGCGGGCCTCGTGGGTGCTGCCATGGTCGACGCCCGGAGGCCCGTCCGTGGTGGCGTGCTCGCGACGCTGGTCGGCGGAGCCGTCGTCGCCGGCGCCGCCAACGCCGTCAACCTCTTCGACCTGCGCCCGGGCCGGGCGCTCAAGGTGACCGTGCTCGCCGGTCTGCCTGTTCTCGGGACGCTTCCGGGGGCGGTCGCCGTCGGGTCGTCGATCGGCGTCGTGGGTGAGGATCTCGCGGCGCGCTCGATGCTCGGCGACACCGGCGCCAACGCCGCCGGCGCCCTCGTCGGGTTGGCCGCGGTGGAGCGCACCGGCCTGCCGGGTCGCCTGGCACTGCTCGCCGGGCTGGCCGCCCTGACGCTCGCGTCGGAACGCGTCAGCTTCACCCGGGTCATCCACGGCAACCCCGTGCTCCGTCGGCTCGACGAGTGGGGTCGGGGGAGCCGGTGACCGACGACGCTCCCTCGCGCAGCGGCCCTTCGCGAGGGGGGCTGCTCGCCGCCGCGGGCACGATCGCCGCACTCACACTCCTGGCGCGCGTCGTCGGCTTCGGCCGATGGTTCGCCTTCTCGCACTCCGTCGGCGCCACCTGCGTGGGCAGCGTCTACCAGTCGGTCAACGCCGTGCCCAACGTGCTGTTCGAGATCGCCGCGGGTGGGGTGCTCGCCGCTGTCGTCGTCCCGCTCGTCGCCGGCGCGCTCGCGCGGGGTGACCGCGCCCATGCCGACGAGACGGCCTCGGCGCTGCTCACCTGGGCCGTCGTCGTCCTCGTCCCCCTGGGCGCTGTCGTGGCCCTCGCGGCCCGTCCGGTCGCGTCGGCGCTGCTCGGCACGGGCTGCCCGGGCGAGGTCGACCTCGGGGCCGGCCTGCTCCGGATCTTCGCCGTGCAGATCCCGCTCTACGGGGTCGCGATCGTGCTCGCCGGCGTGCTCCAGTCGCACCGACGGTTCGTCGGCCCCGCCCTGGCGCCGCTGCTCTCGAGTGTCGTCGTCATCGTCGCCTATCTCGCCTACCGTGCGCTCGTGGCCGATCCTGCCGCTTCGATCGGTGACGTGCCGCAGGTCGCGACCGCCGCGCTCGGGGTCGGGACGACCCTCGGGGTCGTCGCCCTGGCCCTGCCGCTCGTGGCCCCGGTGCGGCGCGCCGGCATCCGGCTACGGCCGCGGCTGCGCTTTCCCGACGGGGTGGCCCGACGCGTGCGCACCCTGGCCCTGGCGGGCCTGCTGGCGGTCGCCGGACAGCAGCTCGCGACGCTTGTCGTCATCCGTCTCGCCAACGACCGGGGTGGCTCGGGCACGCTCAACGTCTACACCTACGCGCAGGCGGTGACGCTGCTCCCGTATGCCGTCCTCGCCGTGCCGCTCGCAACGGCGGCGTTCCCGTCCCTGGCCGGCTCTCACGCTGCGCGCCAGGAGACCGGAGGGCAGGCCCGAGAGCAGCCCGGACCGCCTTCCACACCGCAGGCCGGACCACAGACCGGAGTCGAGAGCGGCGACGTGCGTGACGCATCCGCCACCTTGCGCCGGGCCTGGCTCGCCACGGTCGTCGTCTCGTTGTTCGGCGCGGCCGCCCTCGTCGCGGTGGCCCTGCCGGTGGGCGCCTTCTTCAGCGCCCTCGACGCCGGCTCGACCTCGGACGCCTCGCGCGAGACGCTCTCCGCGATGGGCGATGCGGTGAGTGCGTTCGCCCCCTCGGTCCTGGCGCTCGGCGTCATCGGGCTGCTCACCCGCGCGTCCTACGTTCGGGGCCGCGCCGTCCTCGCCGGCGGGCTGGCGGCCCTCGGCTGGCTCGCCACCGTCGTCCTGCCGCTGCTGGTCCTCGACCCACAGGGTGCGGGCGGACCCGCGACGCTCCGTGCGCTTGCAGTGGGGTCGAGCCTGGGCCTGGCGCTCGGCGCCCTGTCGCTCGTCGGCCTGGTGGCCCGAAGCTGGGGCTGGTCGTCGCTGCGGCTGCCGGTGCGACCCCTCACCGCGGCGGTCACCGGTTCGGTCGTCGCGGCCGGCATCGGCCGTGCGGTGAGCTCGTGGCTGTCAGCCCGGGGGATCGGCCACACACTCGGGTCGAGCCTCGCGGTCGGTGCCGGTGTCGGAGTGCTGGCGCTCGTCGCCATGGCCGGGGTGGCCCTGGCCGTCGACCCGGGCCTCGTGCAGCGGGTCCGACGCTCCCGCGCCGGCGCCGTCCCCGAGGAGGTGGCGTCGTGAGGGTGCTCATGGTCGTCGGCCGAGCTGCGGGAGGGGTCGGCGCCCACGTCGACGACCTCGTCGCCGGCCTGCGGGCCGAGGGCCAGGACGTCCAGGTGGTGACAGCCCCGTCCACGGCGGACACCTTCGGCTGGGACGACGCGCACCGCCTCTGGCCGGTCCGTTCCGGCGTGCGCGCGCCGCTGGGACTCCTTGACTGGCACCGCATCATGCGGCTGGCAGGCACGGTGGACGTCGTCCACGCCCACGGGCACCAGGCCGCGGTCGTGGCAGCACTCGCCGTGGCCCGTGCGCGTCCGCGCCCGCGACTCGTGGTGTCGCTGCACAACGACCTGCCCCCCGCCACTGGCACCATCGGGTCCCGCCTCAAGGCCGGAGTCGCGCGCGGCGTCATCCGCTGGGCACTTCGTCGCGCCGACCTCGCCACGGGCGCCAGCGACGACCTCGTCGTGCTCGCCGAGTCGCTCGGTGCGCGCCGCGCGGTGCTCGCCCACGTCGCCGCTGCGAACGTCTCCGGCCTGGTCGCCGCCGAGCGTCTCGCGCCCGACGAGAGGGCACGACTCCTCACCGACGCAGGGGTGCCGCCGGACCGGCCCGTCGTGCTCACCGTCTCGCGCATCGCCCCGCAGAAGGACCTCGCGACCCTCGTCGCCGCCTGCGAGCTCTCCGCAGCCGCAGCCTCGTGGGTCGTCGTCGGTGACGGCGACAAGGCCCTCCTGAGGCGCCTCGAGGAGGAGGCAGACGGCATACGCGAGCAGGGCGGCGCCGCAGGGGCCGAGGCACGTGCCCGCGTCCACTTCGTCGGTGCCCGGAACGACGTGCCGAGCTGGCTGCGGGTGGCCGACGTGTTCGTCCTCACGAGCCGCTGGGAGGCGCGGGCCCTGGTCGTGCAGGAGGCCATGGCCGCCGGCGTGCCCGTCGTCGCGACCCGCACCGGCGGCCTGCCGGGTCTCGTCGAGGGGACGGGAGTGCTTGTGCCCGTTGGCGATCCGGCAGCCACTGCTGCAGGGGTCGACAGCCTCCTTGCTGATCCTGCCCAGAGGGCCAGGACGGGTGCTGCGGGCCGTGCGCTCGCGGCCTCCTGGGAGTCGCCGAGGGACGAGGCGCGCCGATGGGTGGACCGGTATGCCCGAGACCCCCGCGCGATGACGTAGACTTAAAGCCCGTGGTGGAAACGACGAAGCACATCTTTGTGACCGGGGGCGTGGCCTCCTCGCTCGGCAAGGGCCTGACGGCCTCCAGCCTCGGACGACTTCTCAGATCGCGTGGCCTCAGGGTCACCATGCAGAAGCTCGACCCTTACATCAACGTCGACCCCGGGACGATGAACCCGTTCCAGCACGGCGAGGTCTTCGTGACCGACGACGGGGCCGAGACCGACCTCGACATCGGGCACTACGAGCGGTTCCTCGACGTGAACCTCGTCGGCAGCGCCAACGTGACGACCGGCCAGGTCTACAACAACGTCATCGCCAAAGAGCGCCGCGGCGAGTACCTCGGCGACACGGTGCAGGTGATCCCGCACATCACCAACGAGATCGTCGCCCGCATGCGCGCCCTCGCCACCGGAGGTCCGGACGCTCCGGACGTCATCATCACCGAGATCGGCGGCACCGTCGGCGACATCGAGTCGCTGCCCTTCCTCGAGGCGGCGCGCCAGGTGCGCCACCTCATCGGCCGCGACAACAGCTTCTTCCTCCACGTCTCGCTCGTGCCCTACCTCGCGCCGAGCGGCGAGCTCAAGACAAAGCCGACCCAGCACTCCGTCGCCGCGCTGCGCCAGGTCGGCATCCAGCCCGACGGCCTCGTGCTCCGCGCCGACCGCGACATCCCCGAGCCGATCAAGCGCAAGATCTCGCTCATGTGCGACGTCGACGTGACCGCGGTCGCGGCCTGCGTGGACGCGCCGAGCATCTACGACATTCCGAAGGTGCTGCACCGCGAGGGCCTCGACGCGTACGTCATCCGTCGCTTGGGGCTCAACTTCCGCGACGTCGACTGGACCGAGTGGGACCAGCTGCTCGAGCGGGTCCACGACCCCGAGCACGCCGTCGAGGTCGCCCTCGTGGGCAAGTACATCGACCTGCCCGACGCCTACCTCTCCGTCACCGAGGCGCTGCGCGCCGGAGGCTTCCACCACGACGCGAAGGTCAACATCCGTTGGGTCGCCAGCGACGAGTGCCAGACCGAGGCCGGTGCCCAGCGCGCCCTCGGCGGGGTGGACGCCGTGCTCGTCCCCGGCGGCTTCGGCGTACGCGGCATCGAGGGCAAGCTCGGCGCCCTGCGCTGGGCGCGAGAGAAGCAGGTTCCGACGCTCGGCATCTGCCTCGGCCTCCAGTGCATGGTGATCGAGTACGCCCGCACGGTCCTCGGCACGGACGGTGCGAGCTCGACCGAGTTCGACCCGCAGACCACCCACCCCGTCATCGCGACGATGGAGGAGCAGAAGGCGTTCGTCGAGGGTGCCGGCGACCTCGGCGGCACCATGCGCCTCGGCCTCTACCCGGCGGCCCTCAAGGAGGGCAGCGTCATCCGCGAGACCTACGGCCAGGCCGAGGTCAAGGAGCGTCACCGCCACCGCTACGAGGTCAACAACGCCTACCGCACCGACCTCGAGGCGGCCGGGCTCGTCTTCTCCGGCACCTCGCCCGACGGCACGCTGGTGGAGTTCGTCGAGCTGCCTCGCGACGTGCACCCCTACTACGTGTCGACGCAGGCGCACCCGGAGTTCCTCTCGCGCCCGAACCGCGCGCACCCGCTCTTCGCGGGCCTCGTCGGCGCGGCGCTCGAGCGCCAGCGCAGCGAGCGCCTCGTCGAGGTCGAGCGGCACCGCGCCTCTGAGGCCGCCGACTCGGCCGGCTCGGGTGACCACGGCAGCGACCGCGACGAGCTCGCGTCGGTGGCCGCCGGCCCGACCGACGCCGACTGACGTCCGGGCCAGCACGTGAGTCTCGACGCGCCAGTCGGCACCGGCGCCGACATCGTCGAGGAGTGGGCCGCAGAGCCCGTCCTCGAGTCCTCGACGCCCTTCGAGGGGATGATCTTCGACGTCGTGCGCGAGCGCGTCGACCTCGGCGCCGGTGGTGTGGTCACGCGTGACTTCGTGACGCACCCCGGCGCGGTCGCGGTGCTCGCCCTGCGCGTGGTCGGCGGCGTCGACCACGTGCTGCTCATCCGGCAGTACCGCCACGCGAGCGGCGGGCACGTCTGGGAGCTCCCGGCGGGGCTGCTCGACGTCGCGGGCGAGCCACCGCGAGACGCGGCTGCTCGCGAGCTGGCCGAGGAGGTCGACCTCGTGGCCGACGAGTGGCACGTGCTCGCCGACGACGTCACGTCGCCCGGCGCGTTCCCCGAGACCGTACGCATCTTCCTCGCCCGCGGCCTCAGCGACGTTCCCGAGGCGGACGCCCACCAGCGGACCGCGGAGGAGCTCACGCTGCGACCGCTCTGGGTGCCGTTCGACGACGCGGTGGACGCCGCCCTGACCGGCCGCATCAGCAACTCGGCCACGCTGGTCGGGCTGCTCAGCGCCGGTCTCTCGCGGGCCCGCGACTGGTCGACCCTGCGACCTCACGACGCGCCGTGGCCCGCGCGCGAGGCCCAGGAGGCGGCCACCTCCACGGCCCGGCCGTGAGCGGTCCGTCCGCCGGCGGTACGTCTTTCGGCGGTGGCACGACTGCCACCGGCGCCTGCCCGTGCGGCAGCGGGACGGCCTACGCCGGCTGCTGCGGTCCATTGCTCACGGGGGAGCGCGATGCCTCGACGGCCGAGGAGCTGATGCGGTCGCGCTACACCGCGTTCGCAACCGGTGACGTCGACCACCTCGTGCGCACCTGGCACCCGCGGACCCGTCCCGACGACCTGACCCTCGACCCGGGCACACGGTGGATCGGGCTCACCGTCGTCAGGACCGAGCGGGGCGCGGGCGACGACAGCGACGGGGTGGTCGAGTTCGTCGCGGCGTTCGACGAGTCGTCAGCCGGTCCCGGCCGCGGGGCGACCGCGGGTTGCCTGCACGAGGTCAGCCGGTTCGTCAGGCGGGCCGGCCGCTGGGTCTACGTCGACGGTGACCAGCGCTGACCTGTCGTCGAGCCGGAGGGTGACGGAGGCCCGAGGCCCCCGCCGCAGCACCGTGACTGCCACACCGGCGAGCAGCACGAGGCCCCCGGCGAGCTCGAGGGCGTTCGGTCGCTCGTCGTAGACGAGCCCGGCGGCTGCCATGCCGAACACCGGCACGAGCATGGCGAAGGGTGTGACCTTTGCGACGGGGTGACGGCTGAGCAGTGTGTTCCAGATGCCGTAGCCGACCAGTGACGAGAGGTAGGCCGTGTAGGCGGTCGAGAGAACGGCCGACCACTGCAGGTGGCCGATCGCAGCGCTGATGGCTGCCGGACCCTCGAAGAGCAGGGAGAGGGCGAACGCTGGAAGGGGCACGACGAGGCCGGACCAGACGGTGACGCCGAGTCCGGAGCCCGGGCCGGACAGCGAGCCGGCGCGGCGGGTCAGCACGTTGCCGACGGCCCAGGAGACGGCCGCCAGGACCAGCACGACGAGGGGGAGCAGCGGGGCGGAGAGCCCCCGGCCTGCCGCGATGGTCAGGAGCCCGGCGCCGCCCAGCGCGACACCGATGCGCTGGGTCGTCGTCGGCCGCTCACGGAGCCACGCGGCGGCGATGACGACGGTGAGCAGGACCTGGGCCTGGAGGACGAGCGACGCCAGGCCAGGCGGCATGCCGAGCTCGAGGGCGAGGTACATGAGGGCGAACTGGCCGAGGCTCGTGAAGAGCCCGATGAGGGCGAGGTCGCGCCAGGGGAGCCCCGGCCGCCGCACGAAGAACACCGCGGGGATGCAGACGACGACGAACCGCACCGCGAGGAAGAGCAGGGGCGGTACCGAGTCGAGGCCGGTTCGGATCGCGACGAAGTTCGTGCCCCAGATGAGGGCGACGAGGACGGCGAGGGCGGTGTCACGGCGGCGCATGGGCTCCATCGTCCGGCACCCTGACCGTTCACGTCCATCAAACAGTTGTCGGGCCTACTGTGTAGCATTGCTGCATGATCGACCCGGTCGCCCTGCGTTCCCTCGTCGCCGTCGAGGCCCACGGGTCGGTGGGGGCGGCCGCGGCCGCCCTCGACTACACACCGAGCGCGGTCTCCCAGCAGATCAAGCGGCTCGAGGGCCAGACCGGCGTGCAGCTGCTCGAGCGGCAGGGTCGAGGGGTGCTGCTCACCGAGGCGGGCCGCACCCTCACCGAGTCGGCCCGCGACCTGCTCTCGCACATGGAACGCCTCGAGTCGCGGTTGCACGGGGTCAGCGGCGAGGCCGTGGGCACGGTGCGGCTCGCGACCTTCGCGACGGCATACCGCGGCATCGTCGTCGGCGCGCTCGCGCGACTGCGCGAGCGGGCCCCCGGTGTCACCCTGCGACCAGACGAGATCGACCCGTGGGACGCCGTCGACGCGGTGGCCTCCGGCTCGCACGACCTCGCGCTCGTGCACAACTGGGAGCCCTTGCCGCTCGCGATCCCCGACCACCTCGAGGTGCGACACCTCGGTCGCGACCGGGCCGACGTCCTGGTGTCCGCCGCGCACCGGCTCGCCGGCGCGGGGAGCATCGGCGTCGGTGACGTGCTCGACGAGCAGTGGGCGAGCGTGGCGCCGGGCTCGATCTGCCACCAGTGGCTGCAGAAGATGTACTTCGACGTGGGACGCGCCCCACGCATCGGCCACGTCGCGCTGGAGTTCGCGACGCACGTGGCCCTCGTCGCCGGCGGTGAGGCGATCGCGCTCGTGCCCCGGCTGGGGCGCGGACCCCTCCCGGAGGGGGTCGTCGCGGTGCCGATCGTCGACCCCGTCTCGGAGCGGACGGTCAGCCTGGTCTGGCGACGGACCATGACCGCTAGTCCTGCACTGGCCGCCGTCACGGAATCCCTTGCAGCAGAGAGGGCCCGGGACCTCACTCCGATCTAGCGGGCCGTTCGGCCTGAAGTCGCAGGCCATCGAGGATGAGGTCGAGCCCGGCGCGGAACTGGTCGGCGTCGTCGTGCCCCGAGAACTCCTCGACGATGCGGTGCACGAACGGGAACTCGTCGGCCGGCAGGGCGCGCCACGTGTCGGCGTAGCGGCTGAGGTACTCGTCGCGGCCGACCTCACCGGACCGCACCACCTCGGGGGCCTGCTGCCCCATGTCGGCTGCGGTGCCGACCACGAAGCCGACGACGGCGGAGACGGCGTGGAAGCTCTGGCGCGGGGTCAGGTCCAGTCGCAGCACCTGCTGGCCGAGCTTCTCGTAGAGGTGGAGGGCGTTGGGCTGCACGTCGGTGTCGCGCATGAAGTAGGCGCCGAGCCACGGCCGTTCGACGATCGCGTCGAACAGCGTCGTCGCGATGGTGCGCAGGTCGTCGACCGGGTCGCCGTCGCCCACACCTGCCACGTCGGCGAGGACGCCCCGCAGCACGTGGTCGGCCGCCCGGTCGAGCAGCTCGTCCTTACCGGAGACGTACCAGTAGATGCTGGCGACGCCACCCCCGAGGCGAGCCGCGAGGGCGCGGAAGGTGAGGGCCTGTTCGCCGGACGTGTCGAGCAGCGCCACTGCCTCGGAGAGCACGGCGTCGAGGGAGTGGGACGCCCGGCGGCGCTCGCGTGGTCGGTGCACGTCGCGCTGTCGTTGGGGGGCCATGCGCCCATCCCACCACACGGGCACGCTGTCGCCTTGCATCTGATCGAACACCGTTCTATCGTATCGAACTGTGTTCGAGCATCGAACGCCGTTCGATGATCGGAGGCAGCATGACCACCACGACTTCCACCCCGCCACGCACCTACCGCTCTCTCCGCGCAGCCTGGGTGCCCCTCGCCGCCTTGTGCCTCGCCTTCTTCGTCGAGATGGTCGACAACACGCTGCTCACGATCGCGCTGCCCACGATCGGACGCGACCTCGGCGGCAGCACGACCGCCCTGCAATGGGTCACGGGCGCCTACTCGCTCACCTTCGGCGGCCTGCTGCTCACCGCTGGCTCCGCGGCCGACCGCCTCGGCCGGCGACGGGTCCTGCTGTGGGGGCTCGCCGCCTTCGGTGTCACCAGCCTCGCGGTCGCCGTCGTCAGCACCACGGGCGAGCTCGTCACACTCCGTGCCGCCCTGGGGGTCGCCGCGGCGGCAATGGCGCCGATCACCAACTCACTCGTCTTCCGGCTCTTCGACGACCAGGCCCTGCGCATGCGCGCGATGACCGTCATGATCGTCTTCGGCATGGCCGGATTCGTCCTCGGCCCGCTGCTCGGCGGCACGGCCCTCGCCCACGTGCGATGGGAGTGGCTGCTGCTCGTCAACGCTCCGATCGCCCTCCTGGCGTGGGTGGGAGTGCGTCTCGGCGTCCCGGCGGACCGGTCGGAGGACCTCACGCACGACCGGCTCGACCTGCCGGGCGCCGCGCTCAGCATCGTCGCGATCGGCCTCGGCTGCTACGCCCTGACGAGCGGCGTCGAGCACGGCTGGCTGTCGGCCTGGACCATCGCCTCGGTGGTCGGAGCCGGTCTGGCCGTCCTCGCGTTCGTCGGCCACGAGCGGCGCTCCACCTCGCCCATGCTCGACCTCCGGCTCTTCGCCCGGGGCACCGTGCGGGGTGCGGCGCTCGCGCAGGTCGGCACGTCGATCGCCATGGCCGGGGTGATGTTCGGCCTGATCCTGCACTTCCAGTACGCGTACGACTGGAGCCCGGTGCGCGCGGGCCTGGCGAACCTCCCGCTGATCGTGACGATGGTCCTCGCCACCCCCGTCTCCCAGTGGCTGGGCCGTCGCTTCGGACACCGGATCGCCTGCCTGGTCGGTGCCGCCCTCCTCGCGCTCTCGCTGGCCGGTCTCGCCTGGGGCGTCGACCACGGCTACCCGGCGATCGCCGCCTCCATGGTCGTGATGACCCTCGGCCTGCGCACCGTGATGACGATCTGTGCCGTGGCCCTGGTCGAGGCGATGCCGCAGAACCGCACGTCCATCGGGGCCGCGCTCAACGACACCGCCCAGGAGGTTGGCACGAGCGTCGGCACGGCCGTCGTCGGGACCCTCATCGCGGTGCTCGTGACGACGCAGCTGCCGAGCGGCACCTGGAGCCAGGCCCTCGTCGAGTCGTTCTTCCACGGCGAGCGGATCACGTATGCCGTCCTGGCCGTCGTCGTGGGCGTCGTGTCCGCCTGGGGCGCGCTCACGCTCACCGACAGCCATACCGTCGACGAGCACGGGGCCGAGGCCGACGCCGCACGTGAGACCGACGCGGCGGAGGGCTGCCCCACCCGGGTCCTCCCCGACGAGGCCCCCCTGCCCCACTGACCCTAGGCGGCCGGGGCCGCGTCACCGCCCAGGACCACGAGCTGCTGGGTGGCGCGCGTCATCGCGACGTAGCGGTCGACCGCGCCCTCGGTTCCCGACCCGAACAGCTCGGGCTCGACGAGCACGACCAGGTCGAACTCGAGGCCCTTGCACAGCTCGGGGGTGAGGGACTGCACCCGTGGCCGCGGTGCGAACGACGGGTCGCCGATGACGCACGCCACGCCGTCGTCGTGCTCGGCGAGCCAGCGGTCGACGACGGCCTCGAGGTCGGAGCGCGACCCGTGCACGACGGGCACGCCGCTCCGGCGAATCGAGGTGGGGACGTTCGCGTCGGGCAGGGCCGCCCGGATGACCGGCTCGGCCTCGACCATGACCTCCGCGGGGGTGCGGTAGTTGATGCTGAGCGAGCGCATCGCGACGCGGTCGAGCCCGATGCGCGCGAGCCGCTGTTCCCACGACTCGGTGAAGCCGTGACGTGCCTGCGCCCGGTCCCCGACGATGGTCAGGCTGCGTGACGGGCACCGCGCGAGGAGCATCTGCCACTCGGCGTCGGTCAGCTCCTGGGCCTCGTCGACGACCACGTGCGCGAACGGGCCGGCGAGCAGGTCGACGTCGGCGCCGCTGTCATCTGCGTCGTCGAGCGCACCCTGCAGGTCGGCGCCCCGGAGCATCGACATGAGGTGCATCTCCGAGTCGTCGGTCGCGATGAGGTGCTCGACGACCTTGGCCATCTCCTCGCGGTCGGCTGCGACGGCCGCCTGGTGGCGCCGGCGCCGGTCCGAGACCTCGGGGTCGCCGAGCCGCTGGCGGGCCGCGTCGATCAGGGGCAGGTCGGAGACCGTCCACGCCGCGGGGTCTGCCCGCTGGAGTGCCCGGACCTGCTGCACCGTGAGCGACGGGGCGCTCCGGCGCAGGTAGGCCGGGACCGACCACAGGTCGCCGACGATGTCGGTGGCTTCGAGCATCGGCCACGCGCGGGCCAGGGCTGTGCGGAGTTCGCGGTCGCGCTCGACCGCCGCCCGGACCATCTCGGGCGTGGCCTCCTCGTCGTCGTGGCGGTCGACGACGATCGACACGAGCTCGTCCCAGATCACGTCGCGCGCCTCGTTGTGCGGGGTGCCGGGGGAGGGCGCCTCGAACGCGACGGCCCAGTCGTCGGGTCCGATCCACACGTCGTCCCACGGGGTCGAGACCTCGAGGCGCTCGGTCGGCGGCTCCTCGTAGAGCCTGACAGCGAGGTCGATGGCCCGGACCAGCTCGACCGAGGCCTTGAGCCGGGCGACCTCGGGGTCCGCCTCGTCGGCTGCCGAGGCACCCTCGGGCACGAGGTCGCGAAGCGTGCAGGTCTGCACGCCCTCCTCGCCGAGGCTCGGCAGCACGTCGGAGACGTATGCGAGGTACGGCTGGTGGGGGCCGACGAAGAGCACCCCGCCGCGCCGGTGCCCGAGACGAGGGTCGGAGTACAGCAGGTATGCCGTCCGGTGCAGCGCCACGACCGTCTTGCCGGTGCCGGGGCCACCGTCGACGACGAGGGGGCCGCGGGAGCCGGCGCGCACGATGGCGTCCTGGTCGGCCTGGATGGTGCCGAGCACGTCCCGCATCCGGGCGGACCGGTTGGCGCCGAGGCTGGCGATGAACGCGGACTGGTCGTCCAGGGCAGCGTGGTGGTCGATGCCGTCCTCCACGAACACCTCGTCCCAGTAGTCGCCGACGCGTCCCCGGGACCACCGGTAGCGCCGCCGGTTGGCCAGACCCATCGGGTTGCCGTGCGTGGCGCCGAAGAACGGCTCGGCGGCGGGGGAGCGCCAGTCGACGAGCAGTCGCCGACCGTTCTCGTCGGTCAGGCCGAACCGGCCCACGTAGACCGGCTCAGGGTCGTGCGCAGTGACCATGCGACCCAGGGTGAGGTCGATCCCGTAGCGGCGCAGGGCCCGGAGGCGCGCGGTCAGCCGGTGCACCTCCTGGTCGCGCTCGAGGGCGGTCTGGCCGTGTCCCGCCGGCGCACGGCGCACGGCGTCGAGCCGGTCGGCGAGCTCGGTGATCGTGCGGTCCAGACTCCGGGCGATGGCGGCGAAGTGCTCCTCGTCGCCGGCTATGAGGGCGGGGGCGGACTTGTGGGAGAGGCGTGCAGGCAGGTGGAAGGCGTCGGTGGACAGTGCTGTCACGTCTGGTCTCACGTGGGCTCCGCTCGGGTGTCGCGACCAAGGTGGACCGTGATTCTCGGCCACGACCGGGACCTTGCCGCAAGTCCCCCTGTGCGCTATACGTTGGAAGTGGAGGGACGTGGTCCGTCCTTCTCCATGCCTGCGGTGTCCTCGGCGCGTGATGCGGCATATGCCTCCTGCCGGGCCGAGGGCCGGTCGAGGCGGAGACGACCACGCAGCCGGCCGACGGGCCGTTCGACGAGCACCCAGGACAGCCACGACACGAGCACCGCCGCGGCGATGAGCACCAGGTTGCGGGGCGTCGAGTGCTCACCGAGCAGCCGGCTGTTGATGAAGGTCTGGTGCCAGAGGTAGAGCGCGTAGCTGACCGTGCCGAAAAAGACCATGACCCGTGAGCCCACGAGCCGGGACCGACCTGTCGCTGCGGCATACACGAGCCACACCCCGATGAGGGCGTACACCGCGCCGAGGGGCCGGAAGAGCGGGTGGTCGACCTCGAGGCTGCGACCCGGGAACGACGACACCGCGACCATCACCAAAAAGGGGACCGCGGGGCTCGTCGTGGGCAGCTGCCAACCGCGGCGTCGCACCCCCGCGAGCGCGAAGGCGAGGGCGACCCCGAGCAGCAGCGCGAACGCGTTCGTCTCGGTCGAGATGTCGAGACGGGCCTCGGTGCCCTGAGTCCACACCGAGTAGAACGTCGCGACTGCGGCGAGGGAGAGCACGACGGCGAGCGCTCGCGAGCGCAGCCAGGTCATCAGGGCGATGAAGACGGCGGGCCACACGACGTAGAACTGCTCCTCGACCGAGAGCGACCACAGGTGGTTGAGGACCCCGAGGTCGGTGCCCGCGATGCGCACCCAGTTGCCGACGTAGAAGAGCGACGCGAGCGCTGCGACGGGGTAGTCGGTGAGGCGGTCGTCACCTGTGGCCAGCAGCAGCGGCGGCACGAGCAGGAGCAGCAGCAGGAGGGCCGGCAGCAGTCGCAGCGCGCGACGCCCCCAGAAGCGCCAGAGGCTGATCGACCCCCAGCGGTCCCATTCGCGCAGCAGGAGGCTGGTGATGAGGTAGCCGGACAGCACGAAGAAGAGCGTCACGCCCGACAGGCCACCCCAGCGCACCGGCAGGCCCGAGTGCGCTGCGACGACGAGGAGGATCGCGAGCCCTCGGACGCCGTCGAGGTCGCGGCTTCGGCTGTGCTGCACGCGGACAAGGCTAGGGGTGGACCCGGTCTAGGATGAAACCTCGGTGCCGCACGCCGATCGCGTGCGAGGCCACCAGAACACCAGCGGCCCCACGCGTCGCACCTCCCACCCGTCCTCGGAAGGATCCTCCGTGCTCCGCACTCACGAGGCCGGCACGCTCCGTGCCGGCAACCATGGTCATGTCGGCCAGTCAGTTGTCTTGACCGGGTGGGTGGCCCGACGCCGCGACCACGGTGGGGTCGCCTTCATGGACCTCCGGGACGCCTCGGGCGTGGTCCAGGTCGTCGCGCGCGACGAGGTGCTCGCCGAGGGCGGTGCCCATGACGTACGCAACGAGTACTGCGTCAAGGTGACCGGGGAGGTGCGCGAGCGTCCCGAGGGCAACGCCAACCCCGACCTGCCGACGGGTGACGTCGAGGTGATCGTCAGCGAGCTCGAGGTGCTCAACGCGGCGGCCCCGCTGCCGTTCCAGATCGACGAGCGCGTCACGGTCGGCGAGGAGGCCCGCCTCAAGCACCGCTACCTCGACCTGCGCCGCCCCGGAGCCAGCTCGGCCGGATCGGCGATCCGGCTGCGCTCCAAGGTGAACGCGGCCGCCCGCACCGTGCTGGGCGCGCGCGACTTCGTCGAGATCGAGACTCCGACCCTCACGCGCTCCACGCCCGAGGGTGCTCGCGACTTCCTCGTGCCGGCGCGCCTCGCGCCGGGCTCCTGGTACGCCCTGCCGCAGAGCCCGCAGCTGTTCAAGCAGCTGCTCATGGTCGCCGGCATGGAGCGCTACTACCAGATCGCGCGCTGCTACCGCGACGAGGACTTCCGTGCCGACCGCCAGCCCGAGTTCACCCAGCTCGACATCGAGATGAGCTTCGTCGAGCAGTCCGACGTCATCGAGCTCGGCGAGGCCATCGTCCGCGAGATCTGGTCGCTGATCGGGGTCGAGCTCACCACGCCGTTCCTGCAGATGACCTACGCCGAGGCGATGGCCCGCTACGGCTCCGACAAGCCCGACCTGCGCTTCGGCAACGAGCTCGTCGAGTGCACCGACTACTTCAAGGACACGGACTTCCGCGTGTTCCAGGCCGACTACGTCGGCGCGGTCGTCATGCCGGGCGGCGCGAGCCAGCCGCGCAAGCAGCTGGATGCGTGGCAGGACTGGGCCAAGCAGCGGGGCGCACGCGGTCTCGCGTACGTCCTCGTCCAGGAGGACGGCGAGCTCGGCGGTCCCGTCGCGAAGAACCTCACCGACGCCGAGCGCGCGGGCCTGGCGGCGCACGTCGGCGCCCAGCCCGGCGACTGCATCTTCTTCGCGGCCGGCGCCACCAAGGCGAGCCGGGCCCTGCTCGGTGCTGCCCGACTCGAGATCGGCCGGCGCTGCGACCTCATCGACGAGTCGGCCTGGAGCTTCCTCTGGGTGCTCGACGCGCCGCTGTTCGAGCCGGCCGCCGACGCCACGGCCTCTGGTGACGTCGCCCTCGGCTACAGCGCCTGGACCGCCGTGCACCACGCGTTCACGTCACCGAAGAAGGAGTTCGAGGACACCTTCGACACCGACCCCGGGTCGGCGCTCGCCTATGCGTACGACATGGTCTGCAACGGCAACGAGATCGGCGGAGGCTCGATCCGAATCCACAGACGCGACGTGCAGGAGCGGGTCTTCCGCGTCATGGGCATCTCCGAGGAGGAGGCCCAGGAGAAGTTCGGCTTCCTGCTCGACGCCTTCCAGTTCGGTGCTCCGCCGCACGGCGGCATCGCCTTCGGCTGGGACCGCATCGTCTCGCTGCTCGCCGGTACCGACTCGATCCGCGACGTCATCGCCTTCCCCAAGTCCGGTGGGGGCTACGACCCGCTCACCGCAGCGCCGGCCCCGATCACCGCGGCCCAGCGCAAGGAGGCCGGGGTCGACGCACAGGCCGCCGAGAAGGCTGCGGCGCCCGGCAGCTGACCGGCGCAGCGCGACCGGGCCAGAGCGTGCGTATGCCGCCGCCGCGCTCGGCGGGCGGCACGTCTCCTCGGGGCCGGGTCTCAGGCGTCGTCGGGGCGCGGGCCGGTGTAGCCGTGCTCGCGCACCCCGTCCACGGTGGTGACCGTGCGTTCCGCCCAGAAGCACAGCAGGTCGCGCACCGGCTCTGCCTCGCGCAGCGGGTTGCGGTAGCACCAGGCGATGTCACGGCCGTTCTCACCCTCGGCGCTGAGGTAGGACGCGTGTCCCTTGTAGGCGCAGGTCGTCCTCGTGTCGCTCGGGGCCAGCAGCTCGGTGCGCACGTCGTGGGTCGGCAGGTACCACCGGGTCGGCAGCCCGGTCTCGAAGAGAGCCACCGGACGCCGAGAGCGGGCGAGCTCGACACCGTCGAGCTCGACCCTGACCTCGCGCGTGCTGTGCAGCACGTCGATGCGGGCGAAGGGGTCGTGCGGGTGTCCGATGACCGGCTCGTCCTCCTCGAGCCAGTCGAACTCGCCGAACGGCAGCAGCACGTGCCCGTCGACCCCGTCGCCCTCGAGCACCGCGGCCCCCTCCGGCAGCCCGTCGCCGAGAGCGTCTCGGGGGACGGCGTACTGCGGGACGACATGCCGCGGAAGCCACACCACCAGCGCGTCGGTCGTGTCGCAGACGAGTGCCCCCTCGCGGCTCGCCCGGAGCCGCTTGGCGGTGGCGGCGTAGCGCAGCTGGTCGCGCTGCAGGCGTTGCTGGGTCCGCAGGTCGATCGTCATCTCCCCAGCATCCTCGGGGCGGGTCGACGGCCACAAGGCCGCTGGGGGCTCAGGGGTCGACGACCACCGGGCGGCTCGACCAGGCACAGACCTGCTGGTAGCCGAGAGCGAGGTAGAGGCGGCGGGCGACGTCGTTGTGGGAGTACATCGCCAGGGTGCACACGCCGGCCTCGGCGACCGCGCGACGGGTGAGAGCCCCGACGATCGTCCGGCCGAGCCCGCGCCCTCGCTCGCGCTCGTCGACCGCGACGGACGAGAGGTGCGGGGCGCCGACCAGGGTGGTGCCCCACGCTGCCACGGCGACGAGCCGGTCGGGCCCACCCGCGACAGCCTCCTCCACGGCGAACCACCTCTCGCCGCCGCCCGGACCCGTGTCGGCCGTGGGCGTGTGCGCCTCGAGGAAGGCCCGCACCTCGTCGGCGCGGGTGACGTCGTCGAGCGGCTGCACGAGGTCGTGCGACGGGTCGGCAGGTGGGGACGTCGTCGTGCGGAACCACTCCCAGTCGCCGCCATCGAGCACCCGGTAGCGCTCGTGCAGGAGAGGCTCTAGATGCTGGGGAACGCTGACGGAGAAGGCTTTTCGCAGCGGGTCGATCTCATGCGCGATCTGCGGGAGCGCATCGAGGAGGGCCGCGACTCCACGCTCGTCGCCCAACACGTTGACGGTCCGGCGAGACGTCTTGCGGGTGCGCTGGAAGGCGACCGCTCCCGGCGTGGTCCACCACGTCTCGGCCAGCCCCTCGGTGACCTCCCACCGGACGAAGGGGTGGTTCCCGGTCCGGCGCAGCAGGTCCGCCAGTCCGTGCCCCGTCAGCACTGCGGTCACTCCGTGATGCCGAACCGGTCGTGCAGGCGACGCAAGGGCACAGGAGCCCACCAGTTCCACCGACCCAGGAGGGTCATCGTGGCAGGCACCAGCAGCATCCGCACGAGCGTCGCGTCGATGGCGACCGCCGCGACGAGGGCCAGACCCATCTGCTTGATGATGAGGATGTCGCCGGCCACGAAGCCCGCGAAGACGATGACGATGAGCAGGGCTGCCGAGGTGATGATCCGACCGGTGCGTTGCAGCCCCAGTGACACGGCCCGGTCGTTGCCGGCCCCGTGCCGGTGGAACTCCACGATGCGCGACAGCAGGAAGACCTCGTAGTCCATCGACAGCCCGAAGCCGAACGCCAGCACGAGGAAGGGCACCATCGACTCGACGGCCCCGACCGACGAGAAGCCGAGCAGGCCCTCGAGGTGCCCCTCCTGGAAGATCCACACGACGACGCCGAGGGCGGCACCGAGCGAGATGACGTTCAGGAGCAGGGCCTTGACCGGCACGACGACCGAGCCGGTCATGAGGAAGAGCAGCACGAAGGTGCCGAGCGCGACGAGGCCGACGGCATACGGGGCACGGGCCGACATGGACTCGAGGAAGTCGATCTGACCAGCCGCCTGACCCGTCGTCAACGTCTCGAACGGGGTCGGGCTGTCGCGCACCGCGGCGACCAGCTGCTGCGCCTGGTCGGAGGTAGGTCCGCCCGCCAAGCGCACGTCGACGCGCTGGTGGGTGCTCCCGAGGGGCTGCACGGTGATGCTCTCGACACCGGGGGACGTGCGGAACCCGTCGGCCCAGGCCGACACCGCGTTCCGGTCCGAGGACGCAGCGACCACGGTGACCTCCGGGGCGGTGAGCGCGGGGTAGTCACGTGCGAGGTCCTCGAAGAACACCCGCTGGTCGGCGCCCTTCGGCAGCAGCTCCGTTCCCGAGGAGGTGAGGCGCATCGACAGTGTCGGCAGTGCCAGGGTCACCAGCACGACGACGACTGCAGCGATGACGAGGACGGGCCGTCGCTGCACCACGTGGGCGAGCCGGGAGAAGAGGCCGACATCGGAGGGCCGCTCGATCGCCTTGCGCGACAGGCGTTTTGCCCCGATGACGCACAGGGCGGGGACGAGCGTGATCGCGACGACCATGGCGACGAGCACGATGGAGACGCCGGCGACGCCGATGGCGCGCATGATGGACGCCTCGAAGGTCAGCAGACCGGCGAGGGCGATCGCGACCGTCAGGCCGGAGAAGAGGACGGTCCGACCTGCCGTCGCCACGGTGCGCTCGGTGGCGTGCGCCACCTCCTCGCGCGTCGGCTCGTCGTGCTCGCGGTGTGCGAGCTCCTCCCGGAAGCGGCTCACGGTGAGCAGCCCGTAGTCGATGGAGAGCCCGAGGCCGAGGAGCGTCACGATGTTGACGACCGTCGCGTCGAGCTCGACCGCGTGGGAGAAGCCGAAGAGGGAGAGCAGTCCTCCGCCGATCGCCACGGCCGCCCCGACGATCGGCATGCCGGCAGCGACGAAGCCACCGAACACGAAGACCATCACGAGGAAGGTCAGGGGCAGGGCGATGCCCTCGCCCCGCAGCAGGTCTCGCTCGACCGTGCTGGTGATGGCGGTGATCACCTTGTTCGAGCTGCCCAGCTGGCCGGTGCCGCCCATGGCGTCGGGCACGGCCAGCAGTGCCTTCTCGGCAGCGGACTCGGCGGTGTCCTGGGCCGCACGGTCGAGTCCCGGCTCGAAGTCGACGACCGTGACGAAGCCTCCAGCGGCGGGGGAGCCGCCCTTGAGGAGCGGGGCCACCGACGGGTCGGCGAGGCCGCCGGGTGCGAGCAGCGGCGAGCGCACGTCCTTGACCCCGCGGACGCCGGCCACCGCACGGGTGCGCTCGACCCCGGCCGCGACGAGCTTCGGGTCGCCGAGATCCGCCCCCGACACCTGCATGGTCAGGGTCTGCAACGTCGGGCTGCTCTCGGCGATGACGTCCTGGGCACGGGAGGCCTCGGAGTCGACGGTCGGGGCGCCCGAGTGGAGGCGTTCGAAGAGGGACTCGCCGGTGACGCCGCCCACGGCCACCGCGAAGCACGTGACGGCGACGACGACCCACGCCAGCACCCACGATCGTGGGTGCCGGGCGACAAGCGCTCCGAGGCGCCCCAGTCGGGTGGTCGCGCCCGGGCCGGGGGGAGAGGGTTTCAGCACGCGGATAGCCTTCCACAGTGATGTCCAACAGCACCGAGGACCTGTTCGGGGCCGCCTCCGCCGCCGAGCGCGGCGACCAGCCGGCGTCGGCCGGCGTGGCCCCGCTCGCCGTCCGGATGCGCCCGCGGACGCTCGACGAGGTGCGCGGCCAGGGCAAGGTGCTCCGCCCGGGCAGCCCGCTGCGGCGGCTCATCGAGGGGTCCGGAGGGGCCGCCGGGCCCCTGTCGGCGATCCTCTGGGGTCCGCCGGGCACCGGCAAGACGACGCTCGCGCACCTCGTCGCCACGGTGGCCGACCGGCGCTTCGTCGAGCTGTCGGCCGTCACCGCCGGCGTCAAGGACGTGCGGGCGGTCATGGAGTCGGCCGTGCGCGAGCGCGACCTCTACACGCGCCAGACCGTGCTCTTCCTCGACGAGATCCACCGCTTCACCAAGGCCCAGCAGGATGCCCTGCTGCCCGGTGTCGAGAACCGGACGGTCATCCTCGTGGCTGCGACGACCGAGAACCCGTCGTTCAGCATCATCTCGCCCCTGCTCTCGCGCTCGGTCCTCGTCACGCTGGAGTCCTTGTCCGACGAGGAGGTCGCCGACCTGCTGGGTGCCGCCCTCACCGACGAGCGCGGCTTCGACGGTGCGCACACGCTCGCGGCTGACGCGACCGAGCACCTCGTGCGCATCGCAGGTGGAGACGCACGCCGTGCGCTCACGTCGCTCGAGGCGGCCGCCGGGGTCGCCCTCGACGCCCAGCCGGCCGGTCGGCTGTCCGACGACCCCGTCGAGATCACCCTCGCGCACGTGGAACAGGCCGTGGCGCAGGCGGCCGTGCGCTACGACCGGGCCGGCGACCAGCACTACGACGTCGCCAGCGCCCTCATCAAGTCGATGCGCGGCAGCGACGTCGACGCGGCGCTGCACTACCTGGCCCGGATGCTCGAGGCAGGGGAGGACCCGCGCTTCATCGCCCGCCGCATCGTCATCTCGGCCAGCGAGGACGTCGGGATGGGTGACCCCACGGCCCTGCAGACCGCCGTCGCGGCGATGCATGCCGTGGCCCAGATCGGGATGCCCGAGGCGCGGATCATCCTCGCCCAGGCGGTCGTGCACAACGCCATGGCGCCCAAGTCCAATGCGGCATACCTCGGCATCAACGAGGCGATCGCCGACGTACGCGCGGGGCGGGGCGGCGTGGTGCCGCCGCACCTGCGGGGGAGCGGGTACGCCGGGGCGGAGCGGCTCGGCCACGGCAAGGGCTACGTGTACGCCCACGACGAGCCCGACGGCGTCGCCGCCCAGCAGTACCTCCCCGACGACCTCCATGACGCGGTCAGCTACTACCGCCCGACCGACCGCGGCTTCGAGGAGCGGCTCAGGGCGCGCTGGGAGTGGCTGTCGACACGGCTGGGCCGCACGCGCGGGCAGTAAACCCAGGGTGCCCCGAACCCCAGGGCCGCACCGGCACCCCGGTGCCGCAAGGGGCGTTTGTTTCGGGTGGTCCGGATGTGGGCGGACATTGTGTGGCACAACCGCGTGCTCGGTAACGATTTGTCATCCATGCACGTCTCGATGCTTGGACGGCGCGATTCTGTGTGGCAGGCTCACGTCGTCCCGCTGGGGGTGGAGCAGCGAAGCTCTGGTCTCCTCCTCGGGGCGACTCGGGTGTCGAATTACCCCGAGTTGGATGTGATCCCATCAGGATGGAGACAACGCGTTGAACGCCATGCCGGAGCCCTCTGCCGACGTGCTGACCGAGGAGTCCGCCGAGAAGGGTTCGACGCCGGTCCGTGAGCACCAGGAGGTGCGCACCGGCCGCTCGCCGGGTCAGGTCGCCTGGGCCCGGCTCAAGAAGGACAAGGTCGCCATCGTCTGCTTCGCGATCATCGTCTTCTTCATCGTCGTGGCGATCTTCGCCCCCCTCCTCTACTCGCTCGAGTCCGTCGACCCGACGACGGGGAGCAAGGCCGACCCCTACACCGCCTACACCAAGCTGGTGGACATCAACGGCCTGCCGACCGTGGGAACGAGCGCGGCCCACTGGCTCGGGGTCGAGCCCCGACTGGGCCGCGACCTCTTCGCGCGCTGGGCGATCGGCGCTCGCCCGTCCCTGATCATCGGGTTCGTGGCGGCGGCCGCCTCGACGATCATCGGTGTGACCCTCGGCCTCGTCGCCGGCTACCTGGGCGGCCTGGCCGACAAGATCATCTCGTGGATCATCGACTTCTTCCTGTCGCTGCCCATCCTGCTGCTGGTGCTGGCCATCGTCCCGATCATGCAGAAGAGCCTGGCGTCCAACGGCGACCTCACTGCCGACGAGACGTCGCGGATCCGGTTCATCGTGCTCATCGTCATCCTCTTCGTCTTCGGCTGGATGGGTCTGGCCCGCCTCGTGCGAGGCGAGGTCAAGAGCCTGCGTGAGCGCGAGTTCGTCCAGGCGGCGCGCGCCATCGGTGTGCCGACCCGAGGCATCCTCTTCCGTGAGGTGCTGCCCAACCTCGTGGGCCCCATCATCGTCTCCGCCTCGATCGCCGTACCCGCCTACATCACCTACGAAGCCACGCTGAGCTATCTCGGCGCAGGCCTGGTCGAACCGACGGCCTCCTGGGGCCGCACCATCTCGGATGCGCAGAACCTCTTCGCCTCCTACCCGCTGTGGCTATGGCCCTCGGTGATCGGCCTGTCGTTGCTCGTGCTCGCGCTCAGCCTGCTGGGTGACTCGATCCGCGACGCCTTCGACCCCACCAGCCGCCGATAACCCACCGGTTCTCGGCCACCAGATGTTCCCGGCAAAACGCCGGGACACGCACAAAGGGAGCAAAACACAATGCGCTGGACCAAAGTCCTGACCGTGGGGGCCGCGGCCTCCCTCGGCTTCGTCGCAGCTTGCGGCGCGCCGACTGCCAACAACGGCGGTACCGGTGGCACGAACGGCGCCGGCAACGGCGGCGCCGTCGAGGGTGCCTCGGCCGGCCTCCTGCCCGACGCCAAGGGCCCGGCCCCGGCGGTCCCCGGTGCGAAGAAGGGCGGCATCCTCACCGTCCCCTACGCCAGCACCCCGGCCAACATGGACCCGAGCGACCAGTTCTTCCAGGACACGGCCGTCATCTTCTCGCTGACCCACCGTGCGCTGACCACGTTCACGGAGCGCGACGGCAAGCAGGTGCTCGTTCCCGACCTCGCCACCGACCTCGGCAAGGCCTCCGAGGACGGCCTCACGTGGACCTTCACGCTCAAGGACGGCATCAAGTACGAGGACGGCACGCCGGTCAAGGCTGCCGACATCGTCTTCGCCGCGAAGCGCTCGTTCGACCCCGACCTCGCCGCCAACGGCCCGACCTACCAGCGCGAGTTCTTCAAGGGCGGCGCCGACTACAAGGGCCCGTACAAGGGCGACAAGAACTGGAAGGGCGTCGAGGCCCCGGACGACAAGACCGTCGTCTTCCACCTCGAGAAGCGCTTCGAGACGCTTCCCTACTTCGTGTCCTTCAACCAGTTCACGCCGATCCCCGAGGCGAAGGACAAGAAGGCCGACTACCAGCTGCACCCGCTGGCCACCGGCCCGTACATGTTCGACAAGTACACCCCGGGCACCGAGCTGACGCTCAAGCGCAACCCCAACTGGGACCCCAACACGGACCCGGCGCGTCACAACTACCCGGACGGCTTCCACTTCAAGTGGGGCGTCGACACCATCAAGACGCAGACGGCCATCCTCGCCTCCAACGGCGACGACGCCACCAGCCTCAACTGGGACGCCATCGACTCCTCGCTCATCCCGCAGATCGAGGGCGACAAGAAGGCCCAGTTCGAGGAGGGCCCGTCCTCCTGCGTGATCATGGTCAACATGGACGCGCGCAAGATCCCGCTGCCCGTCCGCAAGGCGATCGCCGTGGCGTGGCCGTTCGACTCGATCCACAAGGCCGGCGGTGAGACGTCCCACTCGTACTCGCCCGCCAGCACGATCATCCCGCCGCAGATCCCCGGCCACCTCGACTACACGGCCGAGGCCACCCCGGGCTTCAAGATGAACGGCCAGGGCGACGGCGACCCGGCCAAGGCCAAGGCCATGCTCGCCGCGGCCGGCTACGGACCCGACAAGCCGTTCGAGCTCATCTACTACTACACGAACGACGACGACACCGCCCAGAAGGTCAACCAGGTCCGCAAGCAGGCCCTCGAGCAGGCCGGCTTCAAGGTCCAGGACATCGGCGCCCCCAACAAGGAGCGTCGCAAGCTCGTCACCGACCCCAAGGGCAAGATGAACATGCTCCAGTCCCCGCGTGGCTGGTGCTTCGACTGGCCGTCCGCCGACTCGATCATCCCGCCCACCTTCGGCACCATCGCGCTGTCGCAGGGAGGCACGACCTTCGGCAACTTCTCCGACGCCAAGATCGACTCCGAGATCAAGCGCATCCAGCAGCTCTCCATCACGGAGCAGGGGCCGGAGTGGGGCAAGATGGACAAGTGGCTCACCGAGACGTACCTGCTGGCCATCCCTGACTACAACGACAAGGGCAACTCGGTCTTCGGCACGAAGGTCCACAACGTCCACAACAACCCGAACAAGGGCATGCCCAACCTGACCGACGTGTGGCTCGACCAGTAAGTCATCAGTGACAACGCTCCCGCGGGAGAGTAGAACCTGAACTGACCGCCGTGGTGGGGGTCCGGAGTTTCCCGGGCCCCCACCACCAGCGCCCCACCTTGTCCTGGAAGGCATATCGTGCTCACCTACATCCTCAGGCGACTGGGTCTCGCCCTGAGCGTCATCCTCGCCACTCTCGTGTCGACGTTCCTGATCTTCTTCGCGGGCCCGTCCGACCCTGCGCAGGCGATGTGCCCTGAGACCCGGTGCACCCCCCAGCGCCTGGCGGCCATCACTGAGAGCCTCGGGCTCGACAAGCCCCTGACGTCCCAGTTCTTCGACTACTTCGGCGGTCTGTTCGTCGGGCGCGACTTCGTCTACGCCGGCGACACCGTCCACTGCAGCGCGCCCTGCCTCGGCTTCTCGTTCGTGACCCGTCGGTCGGTCAACGACGAGCTCTTCTCACGCTTCCCGAACACCGTCGTCCTCGCGCTCATGGCCGCCGTCGTGTTCCTCGTCATCGGCGTCACCGTCGGCATCTTCGCCGCCGTCCGGCGCGGCACTGCGACCGACCGCGCGCTGGTCGGCGCCTCACAGGTGCTCGGCGCCATCCCGTACTACGTTCTTGCGCTCCTGGTCGCGCTCTACCCCGTGATCCTGTGGCACGTGCTGCCGCAGTACTCCGCGATCTCGGCCGGCGTCGGTCCCTACTTCGTCGGGATGCTCGCACCGGCACTGATCCTCGGTTTCGTCACGTCCGCCTCGTACGTGCGCTACACGCGCAACTCGATGATCGACACGTTGTCGATGGACTACATCCGGACCGCCCGCTCGAAGGGCATCAACGAGCGCACCGTGCTGTTCAAGCACGGCTTCCGCGCCGCGATGAGCCCGATCGCCACCATCCTCGGTCTCGACATCGCAGCCCTCCTGACCGGCACGCTCATCACCGAGCAGATCTTCGGCGTCGACGGCATCGGTCGTCGCGGCCTCGCTGCCCTCAAGGCCGATGACCTACCCGTCATCATGGGAACGGTGCTCATCGGGGCCGTTGTGGTCGTCCTCATGAACCTCATCGTCGACATCGCGTACTCCTTCATCGACCCGCGAGTGAGGCTCTCGTGACCGCGACCGCGAACACCATCTCGACCCAGACCGCCGAGGCGCATGACGCCGGCGACGTGGTCCTGGACGTCAGCGACCTCTCGGTCGCCTTCCCCACCGAGGAGGGCGTGGTCAAGGCGGTCTCGAACCTGACCTACCAGGCTCGTCTCGGCCGCACGCTCGCCATCGTCGGCGAGTCCGGCTCGGGCAAGTCCGTCAGCAGCATGGCCGTGCTCGGCCTGCACAACCCGAAGCGCACCCAGATCACGGGGAGCATCAAGCTCGACGGCCTCGAGCTGGTCGGGGCCTCGGCCTCGACCTTCCAGAAGATCCGCAGCACCAAGGCGGCGATGGTCTTCCAGGACCCCCAGAGCTCTCTGCACCCGTTCCACAAGATCGGCAAGCAGATCGCCGAGGCGTACCAGGCGCACAACAAGGTCAGCAAGCAGATCGCGCACAAGCGCGCGGTGGAGATGCTCGACCTCGTCGGCATCCCCAACCCGCAGCGCCGGGCCAACCAGTACCCCCACGAGTTCTCGGGCGGTATGCGCCAGCGCGCCATGATCGCGCTCGGCCTGGTCAACAACCCGAAGCTGCTCATCGCCGACGAGCCGACGACGGCCCTCGACGTCACGGTGCAGGCGCAGATCCTCGACCTCGTCAACGACCTCCAGAAGGAGTTCGGCTCGGCGGTCATCCTGATCACCCACGACCTCGCGGTGGTCGCCGAGACCGCTGACGACATCCTCGTGATGTACGCCGGCCGCGGCGTCGAGAAGGGCAGCGCCAAGGAGGTGCTGGCCCAGCCGTCGCACCCCTACACCTACGGCCTGCTCCAGTCACTGCCCTCGCACTCCGAGGACCTGGAGGAACTCAAGGCGATCAAGGGCACGCCGCCGAGCCTGCTCAACCTACCCACCGGCTGCTCGTTCAACCCCCGCTGCGCCTTCAAGGTCCAGGTCGAGGGCGACGCCTGCACCACCGTGCTGCCGGAGTGGCGGCCGACGCCGGGCCTCAGCAACCGTGAGATCCGCTGCCACCTGGCCGACCCCGTGGCCACGCTGCAGCACGACGAGGGAGTCCGATGAGCGACCAGACGCTGCTCAAGGTCACCGACCTCCAGCGCCACTTCCCGTTCCGTGAGGTGCAGGGCCTGAGGATGGTGCGCGCGAACGTCAAGGCCGTCGACGGCATCAGCTTCTCGGTCAAGCAGGGCCAGACGCTGGGGCTCGTCGGCGAGTCCGGCTGCGGCAAGTCGACGACGTCACGCCTCGTGACACGTCTCGACGAGCCCACAGCCGGGTCGATCGAGTTCGAGGGCCGCGACATCACGCACCTCAAGGAGCACGAGCTGCGCGGCATCCGGCGCGACGTGCAGATGATCTTCCAGGACCCGTACTCCTCGCTGAACCCGAGGCACACGGTCGGCTCGATCCTCAGCACGCCGCTGAAGGTGCACGGCCTGCACAAGGGCAAGGAGAGGGCGCGGGTCCAGGAGCTGCTCGAGCTCGTGGGCCTCAACCCCGAGCACATCAACCGCTACCCGTCGGAGTTCTCCGGCGGCCAGCGGCAGCGCATCGGCATCGCCCGGGCCCTCGCGGTCGAGCCGAAGCTGATCGTCGCCGACGAGCCGGTGTCGGCGCTCGACGTGTCGATCCAGGCGCAGGTGATGAACCTGCTGGCCAAGCTGCGCAACGAGCTCGACCTGGCCTTCATCTTCGTCGCCCACGACCTCGGCGTGGTGCGCCACTTCTGCGACCAGGTCGCGGTGATGTACCTCGGCAAGATCGTCGAGTACGGCGACAAGAAGAAGATCTACGAGGCTCCGGAGCACCCGTACACCCAGGCGCTCCTCTCGGCGGCCCCCGACATCAACGTCGCCCGCGGCATCGCCCCCAAGGAGCGCATCCGCCTCGTCGGCGACGTGCCGAGCCCGATCGACCCGCCGAGCGGCTGCCGGTTCCGCACCCGGTGCTGGAAGGCCCAGGACATCTGCGCCCAGCAGGAGCCGCCGCTCCTGTCGGCGACGGCGGACGAGTCGACCCGCACCTTCCGCGAGGGCGGCGTGCACCTCCAGGCCTGCCACTTCCCGGAGGTCAAGACCGACCTCGTGGCCGAGGTGCCGGCCTGAGGGTCCGTCCTTCCGCACGACCACGACCACGTATGCCGCTGGGCCGGCTCCCGCACGGGGGCCGGCCCAGCGGCATACCGCGTGGGGCGGTGCAGAGATGCCGCACGCAAACGGTGTGGGACGCGCGTCACGTGGTCCGTTAGGGTTGTCGGCGTGATGGACACGAGAAGCGCGGTAGTGGCGAGCGTGGCTGCACGAGCCCGGTGGGGGTCGGTCAGGCCCTGCTGAGGCGCGCGCCGACCCCGCCCCGACCCCATCACCCGCGATCCACCACGAGGACATCACATGGAAACCGCTGAGATCCGCCGCCGCTGGCTCTCCTACTTCGAGAACAACGGCCACACGGTCGTCCCGAGCGCACCGCTCGTGCACGAGGACCCCAACCTGCTGTTCGTCAACGCCGGGATGGTCCCGTTCAAGCCCTACTTCCTCGGCCAGGAGACCCCACCGTTCGACCGCGCCACGAGCGTGCAGAAGTGCGTGCGCACCCTCGACATCGAGGAGGTCGGCAAGACCACCCGTCACGGCACGTTCTTCCAGATGAACGGCAACTTCAGCTTCGGCGACTACTTCAAGGAAGGCGCGATCGGGCTCGCCTGGGAGCTCATCACGCGCAGCCAGGCCGACGGCGGCCTCGGGTTCGACGAGAAGGACCTCTACGCGTCCGTCTACCACGAGGACGACGAGGCCATCGCGCTGTGGAAGAAGGTCGCGGGGCTGTCCGACGACCGCATCGTGCGCCTCGGTCGCAAGGACAACTACTGGAACATGGGTGTCGCCGGCCCCGGCGGCCCGTGCTCCGAGATCCTGCTCGACCGCGGCCCCGAGTTCGGCGCCGACGGAGACTGGGAGGCGGGCGACCGCTACCTGGAGTTCTGGAACCTCGTGTTCATGCAGTACGAGCTCGAGAACGTCAGGTCCAAGGAGGACTTCGACATCGCGGGCGACCTGCCCAAGCGCAACATCGACACCGGCATGGGGCTCGAGCGCGTCGCGTTCCTGCTCCAGGGCGTCGACAACATCTACGAGACCGACGAGGTCTTCCCGGTCATCGCGGCGGCCGAGGACCTCAGTGGTCGCCGCTACGGCGCCGACCACGGCGACGACGTGCGGTTCCGCGTCGTGGCCGACCACGTGCGCAGCTCGCTCATGCTCATCGGCGACGGCGTCACGCCGGGCAACGAGGGCCGCGGCTACGTGCTGCGCCGCCTGCTGCGTCGTGCGGTGCGCTCGATGCGCCTGCTCGGCGTCGACGCGCCGACGCTCGAGCAGCTGCTGCCGGTCAGCATGGAGCGGATGAAGGCGTCCTACCCCGAGCTCGAGACCGACTTCCAGCGGATCAGCCAGGTCGCGTATGCCGAGGAGGACGCCTTCCGTCGCACGCTGAGCTCGGGCACGACCATCCTCGACACCGCGGTCGCGCGGGCGAAGTCGTCGGGCGCGACCACGCTCGGCGGTTCCGAGGCGTTCGCGCTGCACGACACCTACGGCTTCCCGATCGACCTCACCCTCGAGATGGCTGCGGAGCAGGGCCTCCAGGTCGACGAGGCGGGCTTCCGCCGTCTCATGGGCGAGCAGCGCGACCGCGCGAAGGCGGACGCCCGCGCGAAGAAGTCGGCGCACGGCGACACCAGCGTCTACCGTCAGCTCTCCGACGCGCTCGGACGCCAGGTCGAGTTCACCGGCTACGACCAGACCCTCACCGACACCCGCGTGCGTGGGCTCATCCGCGACGGCGTGGTC
Source organism: Terrabacter sp. 2RAF25 (assembly GCF_052115265.1). NCBI lineage: Bacteria > Bacillati > Actinomycetota > Actinomycetes > Micrococcales > Intrasporangiaceae > Terrabacter > Terrabacter sp. 2RAF25. The sequence continues at coordinate 373,505 of NZ_JBFRGJ010000004.1, read as the reverse complement.
GTGGACCGGGTGGGCCAGGGCGACGACATCGAGGTCGTGCTGGACCGCACCCCGCTCTACGCCGAGTCCGGTGGCCAGCAGGCCGACCACGGTCGCATCCGCCTGGCGAACGGCGCCCTCATCGAGGTGACGGACGTCCAGCGCCCGATCACCGGGCTCGTCGTGCACCGCGCGACCGTGCTCGAGGGCGAGGTGGGTGTCGGCGAGGACGCCGAGGCCGAGGTCGACGTCATCCGGCGCCGCTCGATCTCCCGTGCTCACACCGCGACCCACATGGTGCACCAGGCCCTGCGCGACGAGCTCGGCGACACGGCCACCCAGGCCGGTTCGGAGAACTCGCCCGGTCGGCTCCGCTTCGACTTCAAGTCGCTCCAGGCCGTGCCCGCCGCTGCGATGGGCGAGATCGAGGGGCGCATCAACGCCGTGCTCCTCGACGACCTGCCGGTGACCGCCGACATCATGAACATCGACGCCGCCAAGAAGCTCGGTGCCATGGCGCTCTTCGGCGAGAAGTACGGCGAGCGCGTCCGCGTCGTGTCCATCGGCGAGTGGTCACGCGAGCTGTGCGTCGGCACGCACACCCCCCGCGTCGGTCAGATCGGCGTCGTCAAGCTGCTCGGCGAGAGCTCGATCGGCTCCGGCGTGCGCCGCGTCGAGGCGCTCGTGGGCGCCGACGCGTACTCCCACCTCGCCCGCGAGGCCACGATCGTCAGCCAGCTGACCGACACCCTCGGCGTGCGGCGCGACGAGCTCGCCGACCGCGTCGCCACGATCATCGGTCGCCTGCGTGACGCCGAGAAGGAGTTCGCGGCGGTGCGCCAGAGCCAGGTGCTCGGCGCGGCTGGTGGCCTCGTGTCGTCGGCGCGCGACATCGGCGGGGTGACCTTCGTGAGCCACGACGCCGGCACCGGCGTGACCGGTGACGACCTGCGCAAGCTCGTCACGGACGTGCGCGGGCGGCTGGGCAACGACCGTCCGGTGCTCGTGTCGATGGCCGCGGTGAACAACGACCGGCCGGTCGTCATCGTCGCGACGAACGAGCGGGCCCGCGAGGCGGGTCTCAAGGCCGGGGCCTTCGTGAAGGTCGCGGCGCAGACGCTCGGCGGCGGAGGCGGCGGCAAGGACGACCTGGCCCAGGGCGGCGGCACCGACGCCGGCATGGTGTCGTCGGCGCTCGGCGCCGTCGAGGACCAGCTGCGTCAGCGGGGCGCATGACCCCGCCCGGCGAGCATCCCCGCCGCGGGGTGCGCCTCGGGGTCGACGTCGGCAACGCCCGCGTCGGCGTGGCGGCGTGCGACCCGTCGGGGATGCTCGCGCACCCGGTGCGGACCCTGCCCCGAGATGTCGAGGGCGACAGCGACGTCGAGGCCATCATGGCCCTCGTCGAGGAGCTCGAGGCCATCGAGGTCGTCGTCGGCCTTCCTCGCCTGCTGTCGGGCGAGGAGGGCGAGGCGGCGCGGATCGCCAGGACCTATGCGGGCCGGCTCGCCGCTCGACTGGGTACTGTGGGTGTGCGTATGGTCGATGAACGCTTGACCACCGTCGACGCGCACCGCAGACTTCGCGACAGTGGTGTGCCAGGTCGCGGGCAGCGAGCCGTCGTCGACCAGGCCGCAGCAGTGCTCATTCTCCAGTCTGCGCTGGACACCGAGGCACGATCGGGAAGACCAGCAGGGGAGACCGTCTCGCCAGGGGGCAAACGGAAGAAGGAACGTCGTCGATGAAGGACCACCTCGAGACCTCCATCTTCGGTGACCACGAGGAGCACCTCGAGCACCCTGACGCCGTCGAGCACGTCGACGAGCCGCACACGGTGTCGGCGCCGATGAGCCGCCGCGAGATGCGAGAGGCCGAGGAGGCCGCGCGCAAGGGCGGCAGAAAGGGCCGCAAGCGCGCCGCAGCAGCCTCCAGTTCCGGTGCAAGCGGGCGCGGACGCCCCTCGATCCTCCGCCGACTGCTCGTCATCGTGCTGGCCCTCGCCGTGATCGGTGGCGGTGTTGTCGTCGCCTACAAGGCCCTGCGGCCCGTCGTCGAGGGCTTCCTCGAGTCCAACGACTATCCCGGCCCCGGCACGGGTGAGGTCAACGTGACCGTCGACGAGGGTGCCCGGGGGAGTGCCATCGCCAAGACGCTGGCCGACCAGGACGTCGTCAAGTCGAGCAAGGCGTTCATCGAGGCCGCGAACAACAACCCGAAGAGCGCCGGCATCCAGCCCGGCATCTACACGCTGAAGAAGCAGATGAAGGCCTCGGACGCCCTCGCGATCCTCGTCGACCCGAAGAACCGGCTGATCACCCGCGTCGTCATCCCCGAGGGCCTGTGGACCGACGAGATCTACACCCGCCTGTCGAAGACGTCCGGCATCCCGGTCGCCGAGTACACCGCGGCGGCGAAGAAGGTCGACGAGCTCGGACTCCCGCCGTCGGCACGCGGCAACATCGAGGGCTACCTCTTCCCGGCCAGCTACGAGTTCCCGCCGTCGACGTCGGCGCTCGAACAGCTCAAGGAGATGGTCGCCGAGTCGACGAAGCGCCTCGAGGCGCTGGGCATCACGCCCGACCAGATGGAGCGGGTCGTCACCGTCGCCAGCCTCGTCGAGGGCGAGGCGAAGACCGATGCCGACCGCGCCAAGGTCGCCCGGGTCGTCGAGAACCGCCTGGCCGCCAACATGTCGCTCGGCTTCGACTCGACCGTCAACTACGTCTTCCGCAAGCGTGGTGTGCCCACCCAGGACATGCTTGACAGCCGCAGCCCGTACAACACCCGTCGCGTCACCGGGCTGCCGCCCGGCCCCATCTCCAACCCCGGCGTGGGCGCCCTCAAGGCAGCCGCCAACCCTGCTGCCGGGCCGTGGCTCTACTTCGTGACGGTCAACCTCGACACGGGTGAGACGAAGTTCGCCGCGACCTACGCCGAGCACCAGCGCTACGTCGCGGAGTTCCAGAAGTGGTGCACCGACAACAAGGGCAAGTGCTGAGGGAGGGGTCCGCCGTCCACCGCTGCGCGGTGTGGGGCAGCCCCGTCGCGCACTCGCTCTCACCGGTCCTGCACCGAGCGGCCTACCTCGCGCTGGGTCTGACCGACTGGGCGTACGCGCGCCGTGACGTCGACGAGGCGGCCTTCCCCGACGCCTTCCGGGGGCTCGACACCTCGTGGCGCGGCCTGTCGCTGACGATGCCGCTCAAGGAGGTGGGCCTGCGGGTCGCGCGCACCGTGACCCCTCTGGCTGCGGCCACGGGGGCGGCCAACACCCTCGTCAGGGACGCCGACGACCCGTCGGCGTGGACCGCCCACAACACCGACGTGCACGGCATCCGGATGGCACTCGAGCTCGCGGGGTGTCCGGCTCCGTCCAGCCTGCTGGTCATCGGCTCGGGTGCCACCGCCCGGTCTGCGCTCGCCGCGGTCGCGTCGCCCGGGGGGCGCGTGGTCTTCATGGTGCGCGACCGGGTGCGCCCCGAGACGCTGGCGCAGGCGGAGGTTGCCGGCATGGCCGTCGACGTGGTGCCCATGGGTCGGTGGGAGCCGGCGCGCGACGTCGACGCGATCGTGAGCACCGTGCCCCCGACGTCGGTGCCGCCTCTCGAGGGGCTGGTCGAGGGCCTTCCAGCCGGCGGTGAGGCACCGCGTCCCGTCGTGCTCGACGTCGTCTACGGCGCGGGCCGCACGCCGTTGCAGCAGGCCGCCGCCGCGCGAGGTTGGGCCGTCGCCGAGGGCACCGACATGCTCCTGCACCAGGCCACCGAGCAGGTACGCCTGATGACCGGCAGGCAGGCGCCGCTCGCCGCCATGTCGGACGCGTTGGGGCAGGCCCTGGCGCAGCGGGGGCCGACCGCGCTCACGACCGAGTCCCAGCCCACGTCCGGCGGGCGCCGGCCGTCGCAGACGCCGGACCCGGCTCGGTGACCTTCCCGATGACGTGGGTGGACGCTCCCGGTGCGCCGCCGTGGTTCGTCCTCGCGCTCGCGGTCGCCGGTGGTCTCGTCGGCGAGGTGCTGCGCCGGCGACTCGCGACCGGCGGCTACCGCCTCGACGACGAGCTCGGCCGCCCCCCTCGGCTCCCGTCCGTGGCGATCCCGGTCGCGCTCGCGCTGCTGTGGGCGCTGGTCGCGTGGCGCTTCGGTGCGCTCTCCGAGTGGGCCCTGGCTCCCGCATACCTCGGGTTCTCCTTCGTCGCCGTCGCGCTCGCGTGGATCGACGCCGACGTCCACCGCCTGCCGCGGGGGCTGACCCGTCCGGCATACCCGATGCTCGTCGCCCAGCTGGCACTGGCGTCACTCGCCTCGGGCGACTGGGACGCCCTGCGCCGGGCGGCCGTCGCCGGTGTGGTGCTCTGGGCCGTCTACTTCGTCCTGGCCCTCGTGGCCGCCCTGCTCGGCAGCGGTTTCGGCTTCGGCGACGTCACTCTCGCCGGGCTCGTGGGTCTGGCGAGCGGCTACGTCAGCGTGTCGACCACGCTGGTGGCGTCGTACGCCGCCTTCCTCCTCGCGGGGCTCTACGGCGTCGTGAGGCTGGTGCTGCGGCGTGGCACCCGCAAGGACGACATCGCGTTCGGGCCGTGGATGCTGGTGGGCCTGGTTGTCGCCCTGGTCGTGCAGGTGCGACCCTTCGTCTGACCCTCCACGGCCGCCCGTCGGCCGGGTGGTCCCGCGGAGCGGGCGGCTCGCAACCCCTCCCGCCCCGCGTGGGAGGATCGAGGAATGTTGCGTTGGTTGACGGCCGGTGAGTCGCACGGGCCCGCACTCGTCGCCATGATCGAGGGCCTCCCTGCGGGGGTCGAGGTCGGCGCCAAGGATCTCCAGGCTGCCCTGTCGAGGCGTCGGCTCGGCTACGGTCGCGGCGCCCGGATGAAGTTCGAGCAGGACGAGGTGGAGTTCCTCGGCGGCCTGCGTCACGGCGTCACGCTCGGTTCTCCGATCGCGGTCCGCATCGGTAACAGCGAGTGGCCGAAGTGGACGACCGTCATGAGCCCCGAGGCCGTGACCGACGAGGCGTATGCGGCGTCCGACGACGTCAACGCCGAGAAGGAGATCGCTCGCAACCGGCCGCTCACCCGCCCGCGGCCCGGCCACGCCGACCTCGTCGGCATGCAGAAGTACGGCCACGACGACGCCCGGCCCATCCTCGAGCGCGCCTCGGCCCGCGAGACCGCTGCTCGGGTCGCGCTGGGAGAGGTCGCCGCCCGATTCCTCGAACAGTCCTACGGCATCCGTCTCGTGTCGCACACCGTGTCCATCGGCACGGCCTCGGTGCCCGTCGACGCCGCGCTGCCCACCCCCGACGACGTCGAGCGCCTCGACGCCGACCCCGTCCGCGCGTTCGACCCCACGGGGTCTGCCGCGATGGTCGCCGAGGTCGATGCCGCCAAGAAGGACGGCGACACCCTCGGTGGTGTCGTCGAGGTCCTCGCCTATGGCCTCCCGCCGGGTCTGGGCTCCCACGTGCACTGGGACCGCAAGCTCGACGGCCAGCTCGCCCAGGCCCTGATGAGCATCCAGGCGATCAAGGGCGTCGAGGTCGGCGACGGCTTCGAGACCGCTCGGCGTCGGGGGTCCGAGGCGCACGACGAGATGGAGATCGTCGACGGGGTGATCTCCCGGCGCACGGGTCGTGCGGGTGGCACCGAGGGCGGCATGTCCACCGGTCAGGTGCTGCGGGTCCGCGCTGCCATGAAGCCGATCAGCACCGTCCCACGCGCGCTGTCGACGGTCGACGTCGCCACCGGCGAGGCCGCGACCGCCATCCACCAACGCTCCGACGTGTGCGCGGTGCCGGCCGCCGGCGTCGTGGCCGAAGCCATGGTCGCCCTCGTGCTCGCGCAGTCCTGCGTCGAGAAGTTCGGCGGCGACTCGGTCACCGAGACCGCACGCAACCACACGGCGTACCTCGCCGGCATCCGGGCAGGGCTGCGCACGTGGTGAACGACCTGAAGCCCCCGACGACGCCCCCGACGACGCTCCCGAAGCCGCGCCCGGTCGCCGTCGTGGTCGGCCCGCCCGGGGCCGGCAAGACGACCGTCGGCCAGGCCCTGGCGGCCCGGCTCGGCGTCGCGTTCCACGACGTCGACTCCGCCATCGAGGCGGCCCAGGGCCGCTCCATCTCCGACATCTTCGTCGACGACGGCGAGGCCGTGTTCCGCGACCTCGAACGTGCCGAGGTCGCACGGTCGCTCGCCGAGGAGCCCGGTGTCGTCTCGGTCGGCGGGGGAGCGGTGATGGACCCGCGCACCGAGGCGGCCCTCGCCGACCACGTCGTCGTCTTCCTCGACGTCGCCATCGCCGATGCGAGCAAGCGCATCGGCTTCGACCGCTCACGCCCGCTCCTGTCGGTCAACCCGCGGGCCTCGTGGGTGGCCATGATGAACACCCGGCGGCCGACCTACGAGCGGGTCTCGACCCTGCGCGTCGACACCGCAGGTCGCACGCCCGACGAGGTCGTCGACACCATCGTGGCCTCGCTCGAGGCGGCCAACGCGTGACCGCTCAGGTGACGCCGACGACCATCGCCGTCGGCAGCGACTACGACGTCGTCATCGGCGCGGGCGTGCTCGACCGGGTGGCCGACCTGCTCGGCCCGGATGTCGCACGCGTGCTCGTCGTGCACCCGCCGACGCTCCCTGACCTGACGCAGCGGGTCACCGCGGCCCTGGAGGCACGGGGTCTCACCGTCCACGTGGCCGAGGTGCCGGACGCCGAGGCCGCCAAGACCGCTGCGGTGGTCGCCGACCTCTGGGGACAGCTCGGGCGAGCCGGCTTCACCCGCAGCGACGCCGTCGTCGGAGTGGGTGGCGGCACGGTCACCGACCTCGCCGGCTTCGTCGCGGCCTCCTGGCTGCGCGGCGTCCGCGTGGTGCAGGTGCCCACGACGCTGCTCGGCATGGTCGACGCCGCCGTCGGGGGCAAGACCGGCATCAACACCGCCGAGGGCAAGAACCTCGTGGGGGCCTTCCACCCACCTGCCGGGGTGCTCTGCGACCTCGACGTGCTCGAGACGCTGCCCGAGGCCGACCTCGTCGCCGGTCTCGCCGAGGTCGTCAAGTGCGGCTTCATCGCCGACCCCGTCATCCTCGAGCTCGTCGAGTCGGCCGTGGCCGCCGACCCCGACGTTGCCCGCAGCGCCGCTAACCCCCACCTGCGCGAGCTCATCGAGCGGGCGATCCGGGTCAAGGCCGACGTCGTCGCGGCCGACCTCAAGGAGAGCTCGCTGCGCGAGATCCTCAACTACGGCCACACCTTCGGCCACGCGATCGAGCAGGTCGAGCAGTACACCTGGCGGCACGGCGAGGCGGTCAGCGTCGGCCTCGTCTACGTCGCCGAGCTCGCGCGCCTCGCGGGCCACCTCACCGGACCCGAGGGCGACGCGCTCGTCGCACGACACCGGTCGGTGCTCGGGTCGCTCGGGCTGCCCACGACGTATGCCGCGGGGCGCTGGGACGAGCTGCTCACGGCGATGCGCCGCGACAAGAAGTCGCGGGGTTCGACGCTGCGGTTCGTCGTGCTCGACGGGCCGGCCCGGCCCACCCGTCTCGTCGGCCCCGACGACGTGCTGCTCCAGGCGGCATACGGCCTCGTGTCGCGGGCCGGGCAAGCTCCCGCTCACTAGACTCGCCGCCATGACGGCACCCACGGTCTTCGTCCTGTCGGGCCCCAACCTCAACCGTCTCGGCACGCGTGAGCCCGAGGTCTACGGGTCCGACACGCTCGACGACGTCCACGCCGCCGTCCAGCGCGAGGCCCGAGACCTGGGGCTCGTCGCCGACTGTCGCCAGACGAACCACGAGGGCGAGCTCGTCGACTGGCTGCACGAGGCCGTCGACGCCGGCGCCGACGTCGTGCTCAACCCCGGGGCCTTCACGCACTACTCGTATGCCGTCCGCGACGCCTGCGCGATCGTGACCACGAGCGGGCGCAGCCTGGTCGAGGTGCACCTGTCCAACCCGGCAACGCGCGAGCAGTTCAGGCACACGTCGGTCGTGGCCGGGGTCGCCACCGGGACCATCGCCGGCTTCGGCCTGCAGTCGTACCTGCTCGCCCTGCGCGCCCTCGTCTGACCTGGGGCGTCGCACAGCGGACGCACAGTCCTCGCACCGCACGGCCCTTGGCGCGCGGCACACACTGGCTCGAGGAGGGGCTCGTCCGGCCCCGCGACGGAAGGCACGCCGATGACCCCCACGACGCCCGGTCCGCACTGGCTCGACGACGACGGCAACGAGATCGAGGACCACGACCGCGGCCTCGTGTACGACCTGCGGACCCTCGTGGACCGCCGTCGGGCGCTGACCCTGTTCGGCGGACTCGGCGTCGCGGGCGCGCTCGCCGCCTGCAGCACGTCCACGCCGACGACGCCATCGGCATCCGCGGCCTCCGGATCGGCGACGTCAGCGACCTCCTCGGCAGCCGCCACGGGCGGCACCGCTCAGGCGAACCTCGTCGAGGTGCCGGACGAGACGGCAGGTCCCTTCCCGGGTGACGGCTCCAACGGCCAGGACGTGCTCGACGACTCGGGCATCGTGCGCCAGGACATCCGAAGCAGCATCGGATCGTCGACCACGACGGCCGAGGGCGTGCCCCTCACCATCAGGCTCACGGTGAAGGACCTCGCGACCAGTTCGGCCCTCGTCGGCGCTGCCGTCTACGTGTGGCACTGCGACCGCGACGGGCTCTACTCGATGTACAGCCAGGGGGCGGAGGCGGAGAACTACCTGCGCGGCGTGCAGGCCACCGACGACTCCGGCACCGCGACCTTCACCTCCGTCTACCCCGGCTGCTACGCGGGTCGCTGGCCGCACGTGCACTTCGAGGTCTACGAGAAGGTCGCGGACGCCACCTCGAGCGGGCCGATCGTCAAGACCTCGCAGATCGCGCTGCCCCAGACGGCCTGCGAGGCGGTGTACGCGACGAGCGGCTACGAGGCGAGCGTCGGCAACCTGTCGCAGGTGAGCCTCGCGCGCGACAACGTCTTCGGCGACGACGGGGGAGTGCACCAGCTGGCGACCATGTCGGGGAGCACCTCGGTCGGCTACATCGCAGCGCTCACGATCGGGGTCTGACCCGGCCCACTCAGGTCAGCTCGGCGGGCAGCGGCTCGGCGTGCACGATCGTCAGCCCGGAGACGGCGCGGGTCAGCACGACGTAGAGCCGGCGCAGCCCGGTGCGCTCGTCGGGCTCCGCCGCCGCGATCGCACGGGGCTCGACGACGACGGTCCGGTCGAACTCGAGACCCTTGGCGACGCTTGCGGGCACGACCTCGACCTGCCGGTCCTCGTCGTCGCCGTGGTCGACGTCGAGGCGCCCGTGTGGCACGGACGCTGCGGCGAGGGCCGAGGACACGGCGTCGACGGAGGCGTCGGCGACGATGACCCCGACCGACCCCGGCGCCTCGGCTGCCGCCTCGACGGCGCGCACCACCTCGGAGTAGAGCTCGTCCGCGGCGGTCGGCCTCAGCTCGAGGCGGCCCGGGTTCTCGCGCACCGACACCGGGGCCCCGAGCCCGGGCGCCATGTGCGGCAGCAGGCGGGCGGCGTACTCGATGACGACGGCCGGGACGCGGAAGCCGCGGTCGAGCACCACGAGGTCGTGCGTGTCCTTGCCGAGGTGGCGCATGGCCTCCTCCCACGACCCGGTCGCCCACGGCGTCGTGCCCTGCGCGATGTCGCCGAGCACGGTGACCGACCCGGTCGACGCGCGTCGGCCGACGGCCCGCAGCTGCATCGGCGAGAGGTCCTGCGCCTCGTCGAGCACGACGTGCCCCAGGCTGGGCACGCGGCGCAGCACGTCGTCGACCTCGTCGAGCAGGGCCATGTCGGCCCGTGACCATCGCGCGGCACCCTTGGTGCGGGCGGGCTTGTCCCAGAGCAGCATCGCCTGCTCCTCGGCGGTGAGCTCGTCGTGAGCGGCGGCGCGCAGCGCCTGTGCGTCGGAGAGGAGCCGATGCAGCAAGCCCTGCGGGTCGAGCGCGGGCCAGGTCGTCGCGACGTACTTCCTGACGGCGGGCGACTTGGCGACAGCGTCCTGCACGCGGTCGTCGGGGGCCTCGCCGGACCGCTCCATCTCGAGCAGGACGTGGTGCGCGAGCCGCTGGGGGAGCAGCTCGCGTGCGGCCGAGTAGCGAACGCCCCGCGCGGCCAGCTCGTCGAGGATCTCCTGCACCTCGTATGCCGGCACGCGCCACTTGCGCACGCCGCGCGGCACCACGAGCGCCTCGGTCGGCCGGGCCACCTGCGACCAGACCGCCCGGTGCAGCACCGCCGCGAGGCGGGCGTCGCCCTTGAGGGTCGCGACGTCGGCCGGCTCGTCGGCGCGCACCCGGCCGTGGCCGAGCAGCGTCTCGATGGTCGCGTGGCCCACCCGCACCTCGCCGAGAGAGGGAAGCACGGCGCCGATGTGGTCCAGGAAGGCCCGGTTGGGGCCGACGACGAGGACGCCGGACCGGTCGAGACGCTCGCGGAACGAGTAGAGCAGCCACGCGGCGCGGTGCAGTCCCACCGCCGTCTTGCCGGTGCCGGGGGCGCCCTGCACGCAGACGCTGACGGCGACGTCGCTGCGGACGATCTCGTCCTGCTCGGGCTGGATCGTCGACACGATGTCGCGCATCGGACCCGTGCGGGGCCGCTCGATCTCGGCCGCGAGGATCGAGCCGGCGGCCCCGTCGGTCGGCGCCGGCTCGCGCAGCTGCTCGTCCTCGAGCGCGGTGAGGCGCCCGCGGTCGACGCCGAACCGGCGCCGGAGCACGACGTCCATGGGCTCCAGCGGCGACGCGCGGTAGAAGGCGGTCGAGATCGGGGCGCGCCAGTCGACGACGACCGGGTCGCCGGCCTCGTCGGAGACGTGTCGGCGACCGATGTGGAACTGCTCGGCAGGGCCACCCGGCGGGTCCACGTCGATGCGGCCGAAGAAGAGGGCGGTCCGCGGGTCGTCCTGCAGCGAGGCGATGCGTCGTGCCAGCACCCGGCCCAGCACCTCGCCGGAGATGGCGTCGCTCGCCTTCGAGGCATCGAGCGACTCGGCCAGCTCGCGCATCCGGGTCAGCTGGGCCCTCGCAGCGTCGAGGTAGGCCTGCTCCCTCGCGAGCTCACCGGTCAGCGCCTCCGTTGTCTCCGTGGTCTCCGTGCTCGGCTCGACGCTCGGGGACGGGGGCATGACGAAGCCGCCTTTCGTGGGCTGGGGTTCGAGGGGGACGAGCGAGCCTACACCCGGGCGCGACGGGACGGCCGTGACGATTCCGCGATCGGGCGGGCGCGCCGCTAGACTCGTGCGGCAACTCCCCAAGTCAAGAACGCCCGGGGCTGCGGTGTGCCATCGGCGCGCGCCGAGCCGGCCGGCATACGAAGGTGGACACACAACGATGGCTACGACCAACGACCTGAAGAACGGCATGGTGCTCAACATCGAGGGACAGCTCTGGTCCGTCGTCGAGTTCCAGCACGTCAAGCCCGGCAAGGGCCCGGCCTTCGTGCGCACCAAGCTCAAGGCCGTTCTCTCCGGCAAGGTCGTCGACAAGACGTTCAACGCCGGCACCAAGGTCGAGACGAGCAACGTCGACAAGCGCACGATGCAGTACCTCTACAAGGACGGCACCGACTTCGTCTTCATGGACGTCGACACCTACGACCAGCTGCACGTGTCCGAGACGGTCGTCGGTGACTCCGCGAACTACCTCCTCGAGAACCAGAACGCCATCGTCGCCACCAACGAGGGCCTGCCGCTCTACGTCGAGCTGCCCGCGTCGGTCGTCCTCGAGATCACGCACACCGAGCCGGGCCTGCAGGGCGACCGCTCGACGGGCGGCACCAAGCCCGCCACGCTCGAGACCGGCGCCCAGATCAACGTGCCCCTCTTCCTCGAGAGCGGCACCAAGGTCAAGGTCGACACCCGCGACGGGTCGTACCTCGGCCGCGTCAACGACTGAGCGGACGCGAACTCCCTTGGCAGCACGCAGCAAGGCCCGCACCCGGGCCCTCGACATCCTCTTCGAGGCGGACCAGCGCGGGATGAACGCCGAGACGCTCCTCGACGAGCGCCTGGGCGACCGTGAGTCGCGGGCGGCCAACAACCCCTACACCGCCGACCTCGTGCGAGGTGTGGTGGGCCGCTGGAACGACATCAACGGCGCCCTGACGGACTACAGCCAGGGCTGGACCCTCGAACGCATGCCCGCCGTCGACCGCGCGATCCTGCGGCTGGGCGCGTGGGAGGTGCTGTGGAACGACGAGATCCCCGATGCCGTCGCGATCTCCGAGGCCGTGGCGCTCGCGACCGAGCTGTCGACCGACGAGTCGCCGGCCTTCGTCAACGGGCTTCTCGCCCGTCTCGCCGAGGTCAAGGCGACGATCGTCTGACGCGTCGCCGTCACCGCCTGCACGAGGGACACCCACCAACCCGGTGGGTGCCCTTCGCCGTATGCGCGGATCGTCGGGATGCTCGGTCTCGCAGACTGACCGGCACCGCGCCTACTGCATCTGCACGAGGCTTCAGCTACGGCATCGGTGGGATCCTCCGAGCAGGTGCTTGGGGATCTCGCAGAAGGTGATCGCGATGCGGCTCGCGCGCTTCTACCGTCGCTCCACCGGGACTGCACGTCTCGGCCGTCCGACCGATGCTCCCTGCGGGCGCCGCTGGCGTCTTCGGGGCGGACTGGGGGCGGTGCTCGCCGCCGCGGCCCTCGCACTGCAGTGGGCGCTCGCGGGTCTCGTGCCGGCGCTGGCCGCGACACCGCTCAACGTCTTCGTGGGATACATGGACACCCACTCGGCGGCGTCGAGTTCCAAGCAGCCCAAGCCCTGGCCCTACACCGACCCGACGAGCTACGTCGGCTCGCCGTGCCCCAGCTACCCGACGAGCACGACGTGCTGGGACGCGGCCGCCCTGCGCCTGGACAACCCGGGCAGCGTCGACGTCACCGGCGTGCACGTGGTCGTGGCCATCGGGTCCAAGACGTACAACCTCTGGGGTGCGTCGATGACCGTCAAGGCCGGCGGCACGCTGGTGCTCACCGAGACCGGCGCCCAGAACTCGACGAACTTCGACGGCTCCGACTTCTCCCCGAACTCCTACAACGGCGGCAACACCGCCTCCTGCGTCAACTCCGGCGCCGTCCCGGACGTCCGGGTCACCGTCGGCACGACGACGACGAGCTACCTCGATTCCGGCCAGGTGCTCAACGGGGCCGGCGTCGACAGCGGGCACTGCGTCAACGGCACCTTCGTGTCGGGCCGCATCGACGAGTCGCACCCCTGGGCCCAGATCGGCGTGGCCGCCTCGAACACGCCGTCGGCCCCGCAGAGCCTGGCCGCAGTGGCCGGTGACGCGTCGGTGAACCTCTCGTGGCGGGCACCCGCGAGCGACGGCGGCTCGGCCGTCACCGGCTACAACGTGTACCGCGGCACGACCCCAGGCGGCGAGGGGACGAGCCCGGTCGCCACCAACGTCTCGACGACCACCTTCACCGACGCCGGGCGCGTCAACGGGACGACGTACTACTACACCGTCTCCGCCGTGAACGCCGTCGGCGTGTCGGCCCGCTCGAACGAGGCGTCCGCGACCCCGCAGACCACCCAGCCGACGGCACCGGGCGCACCGACCGGGCTGAGCGCGACGGCCGGCAACGCGTCCGTGGCCCTGGCCTGGACGGCGCCCGCGTCCAACGGCGGATCCGCCCTGACGGGGTACGCCGTGTACCGCGGGTCGACGCCGGGCGGAGAGAGCCCGACGCCGATCGCGACGAACGTCACCGGCACGCGGTTCACCGACACCGGCGAGGTCAACGGAACGGCCTACTACTACAAGGTCGCCGCCACCAACGCCGTGGGGACCTCGCCACAGTCGAACGAGGCCTCGGCGACCCCGCGCGCCACGGCGCCGTCCGCGCCGGGTGGGCTCATCGCCTCCGCGGGCGACCGCACGGTGGCCCTGTCGTGGCAGATGCCGACCTCCGACGGTGGCTCCGGCATCACGGGCTACAACGTGTACCGGGGCACCAGCGCCGGCGCGGAGGGCAGCGCCCCGATCGCGTCCAACGTCGCAATCACGACCTTCACCGACTCCGGGCTGGTCGACGGGACGACGTACTTCTACCGGGTGGCCGCGGTGAACGCGGTCGGCGCGTCGGCGCTCTCGGGCGAGGCGTCGGCGACGCCGCAGGCGGCCGCGACCGTGCCCTCGGCGCCGCAGTCCCTGGCCGCGGTCGGCAGCAACACGACGGTCGCCCTGACGTGGTCGAGGCCGGCGTCGGACGGCGGGTCCGCGGTCACCGGCTACTCCGTGTACCGGGGCACGAGCGCAGGCGCTGAGGCGGCGACGCCGATCGCGGCCAACGTGGCCGGGACGAGCTTCACCGACACGGGTCTGGTCAACGGGACGACGTACTTCTACCGGGTCGCAGCCGTCAACGCAGTCGGTACGTCCACCCCCTCGATCGAGGCCTCGGCGAGGCCGCAGGCCACGCTGCCCACGGCCCCGACCGGGCTGGTCGCTTCAGGCGGCAACACGACAGTGGGCCTGGCGTGGTCGGCGCCGGCGTCCGACGGCGGGTCCGCGGTGACGGGCTACGCCGTGTACCGGGGGACGAGCGCGGGAGGTGAGGCCGCGACGCCGGTGGCGGCGAACGTGGCCGCGACGAGCTTCACCGACACGGGTCTGGTCAACGGGACGACCTACTTCTACCGTGTCGCGGCGGTCAACGGAGTCGGCACGTCGGCGCCGTCCACCGAGGTGTCGGCGACGCCGCAGGCGCCGGTGGCTGCCGGCTACGTGGGGCGGATCGGCTCGCTGACGGCCTCGACGGCCCGCACGACGAGCACGGTGACGGTCGGCCCGGCGGGGGTCCAGGCCGGACACACGGTGGTGGTGTCGGTGCTGCTGTCGACGACGAGCCTGACCGCTGCCGTGTCCGTCAAGGACACGGTGGGCAACGCGTACGTCGTGGGGCGCGACGGCAACGACGGCTCCGCGGGGGACCGGGTCGTGACGGCGGTGGCGGTCGGGGTGCGAGCGATGCCCGCCGGGGCGACGGTGACGGTGACGTACGGCTCGGCCGCGGAGACGCATCTGGCCGTTGACGAGCTGGCCGGGGTGACGAGCGTCGACGGCAGCGCCTTCGCGACGGGCACCGGTGCGACCTTCAGCTCGGGGAGTGCCACGACGACCGCGCCGAACGACGTGCTCTTCGGGGTGGCCGGCCTTGAGTCGAGCGGGACGGCGCCGGCCTGGGCGACCGGCTGGACGGCGTTGCCCAGGCTCAGCCTGTCCACCGACCACCTCGCGACGGCCTACCGTGTCGCCTCGACGTCGGGGCCGTACGCCGCGAGCGGCAGCGGTGGCGGCCAGTGGATGGCCACCCTCGTGGCCCTCCGGACCAGCTGACGCCACTGCCCGTCGACGCCTCGGGTCGGGACCAGCGTTCAGGCCCCGCGGGTGGCGGCGGCGATGGCGAGCAGCTCGGTGGCCGCCTCGCTCGGTCGCTGGCTCGGGTTCCACACGGCCCGGATCGAGCGCGGCATCGTCAGGTCGACGACGGGGACGGCGACGAGCCGTCCGGAGCGCAGGTCGCCGCGCACCGCGAGCGCCGACAGCACTGCCGGGGTGCCGGTGGTGACCACCGCGTCGCGGACCGCCCCGGTGGAGGACAGCTCGAGCGCCGGCGCTGCGTGGCTGGGCACGGCACGCTCCCAGGTGCGCCGGGTGCCGGAGCCCGCCTCCCGGACGACGAGCGGCGTCGCGGCGAGCTCGGCGACGGTGATGCCTCGCCGGCGCCTCGCCCACGGGTGGTCGCGCGGCACGACGACGACGAGCGCGTCGGAGGCGACGGTGCGCCGGGCCAGGCCACGCGGCACGGTCGGCCCCTCGACGAACCCGAGGTCGGCTTCGCCGGCCGTCACCGCCGCGACGACCTGCTCGGAGTTTCCCGGGAGCACCTGGACGCGCACTCCGGTCGTGGCGGCGCGCAGCGCGCTGGCCCAGCCGGGCAGGAGGCACTCGGACACGGTGTTGCTCGCGGCGACCCGTAGGACGCTCTCGCCGGCGCTGCGCAGACCGGTGACACCGTGCTCGAGTGCACGGGCCGAGTCGACGACGTCGCCGGCCCACGTGACGACGAGCTGCCCTGCGGCCGTGAGCTCGACACCACGCGAGGTGCGGGTGAACACGGCCACGCCGAGCGTCCGCTCGGCCGCGCGGACCCGCGTGCTCATCGCCTGCTGGCTGACGCCGAGCTCGTCGGCCGCGGCGGAGATGCTGCCGCAGCGCGCCACGGCGAGCAGGGCGAGCAGCCGGCCGTTCTCGGGCACGTGGCTCAGGTCGGAGTGCACGCCACCAGCGTACGCAGCCACAACGTCAGCGTTGTGGCCACACGCGCCGACGGCGCTTCCGAGCGACGCCGGCCCTCCACGAGGGTGGAGCCGTGACGACACCTCTGCTCGCGCGCCCCACCCGAGGAGCCACGACCCCCGACCCGCGCGTCGGCTCTGCACCGTTGCCCCCGGTGGGCCCGGTGTGGTTCCCGTCGGTCATGGGTACCGGCATCCTCTCGACGCTGCTCGCGACGTACAGCAGTGCCGGTGCTCTCCGCGTGGCGGCTGTGTCGCTGCTCGTCGTGGCCTGGCTGCTCCTGCTCGGTCTCGGCGGCGGCTTCGCAGCTCGGGCCGTCAACCGTCCCGAGCGGCTGCGCGCCTCGGTGGCGACCTCGTCCGATCGGGCGATGTGGGGGACCGTGGCCATGGGCGTCCTGTCCGTCGGGTCGGCGACGCTCGCGGTCCTGCCCGGGCGCGGCTCCGTCGTCTTGGCGCTCGTGCTGTGGTCGCTGGGCACCGCGCTCGGGCTCGTCACGGCCCTCGGGTTCACGGCCGGGCTCGTCCGGGGCGTCGCGGGCGAGCCGTCGTTCCTGTGGGGCCTGCCGGTCGTGCCGCCGATGGTCTCCGCGACGGCCGGTGCCGCGCTCGTGCCACAGCTGCCCGGCCACCCGGGCGCCGCCGTCGCGTTGCTCGCGGCGTCGACCGCGTGCTTCCCCGTGGCGCTCGGGCTCGGGCTCGTCGTCTTCGCGGTCGGCTACCACCACCACTGGCGCGTCGCCGCGGTGCCGGTCGCGGCCTCGGCCTCGGCGTGGATCCCGCTCGGCATCGTCGGACAGTCGCTCGCGGCGGCCCAGTCGCTCGCGACTGCGGCAGCGCCGTGGCTCACGCCCGCGGCCGCGTCGCACGTTCGCGCGCTGGCCGTCGGGTACGGCCTCGTCGTCCTCGCCTGCGGCGTACCAGCTGCGGCGTGGGCCGTCGTCGTGACGACCCGAGGCTTCGCCCGCCGGATGCCGTTCGGCCCCGGCTGGTGGGCCCTGACCTTCCCGGTCGGCACCGTGTCGCTCGGGCTGCACCACCTCGGGGGCGCGAGCGGGCACGCGTCCGTCGTCGTCGCGGGCGGCGTCGTGCTCGTCGCGCTCTGCGGCACGTGGACGCTGTGCGCCGCAGCGACGGCGCGTGCCGTTGCCTCCGTTCTCACGGAGTGGCGCGGTGTCGGGACCGGTGCCGCGGCAGGCTAGACTCGCTGCCCGAAGACATCCTTTAACCACCGTCCTGTGAGGCGGGGAAGGAGGTCCAGCGGCGATGGCCTGCCCTGACCTGAGTGCATCTGCAAAGTCATCGACCGACCGCTCGAGCATCCCCGACGACGCTCGCGACGTGATGACCGAAGGGGACGTCTCCCGGGCGCTGCGGCGCATCGGACACGAGATCCTCGAGCGCAACAAGGGCAGCGAGGGCCTGGTGCTCCTCGGCATCCCGTCGCGCGGCGTCCCGCTCGCCCGTCGCCTCGCGGCCGGCATCGAGCAGGTCGAGGGCCGCCCGGTGCCCGTCGGTGAGCTCGACATCACGCTCCACCGCGACGACCTGCGCCGCAACCCGGTGCGCACCGCGCACCGGTCGCGCATCCCCGACGGCGGCATCGACGACAAGGTCGTCGTCCTCGTCGACGACGTGCTGTACTCCGGCCGCACCATCCGTGCCGCCCTCGACGCGCTGTCCGAGCTCGGACGGCCCCGCGCCGTGCGCCTCGCGGTGCTCGTCGACCGCGGGCACCGTGAGCTGCCGATCCGCGCCGATCACGTCGGCAAGAACCTCCCCACGTCGCGCGAGGAGCGGGTGCACGTCCGGGTCGCCGAGGTGGACGGGCTCGACGTCGTGCGCATCAGCGGAGGGGAGGCCCGGTGACCAAGCACCTCATCTCCTCGGCCGACCTCACCCGGCCGGAGGTCGAGGACATCCTCGAGACCGCCGCGTCGATGCACGACCTGCAGCGTCGCGAGGTCAAGAAGGTGCCGACGCTCCGCGGACGCACCGTCATCAACTTCTTCTTCGAGGACTCGACGCGCACCCGCAGCTCGTTCGAGATCGCGGGCAAGTGGATGTCGGCCGACACCATCAACCTCTCGGCCAAGGGCTCGTCGACGAGCAAGGGCGAGAGCCTGCGCGACACCGCGATGACGGTCGACGCGATGGCCGTCGACGCCCTCGTCATCCGGCACAACGCCTCGGGCGCCTGCCAGCAGGTGGCCCAGTGGGTGCGCTGCAGCGTCATCAACGCGGGCGACGGCACCCACGAGCACCCCACGCAGGCGCTGCTCGACGCGTACACCCTGCGTACGCGGTTGGGTGACCTCGACGGCAAGCACGTCGTCATCGTCGGCGACCTCACCCACTCACGCGTCTTCCGCAGCAACGTCATCACGCTGAAGACGCTCGGTGCCAAGGTCACGGTCGTCGCGCCGCCGACGCTCATGCCGAGCGGCATCGCGGCCTGGAGCGCGGCCGACGGCTTCGCGACGAGCTGGGACCTCGACGCGGTGCTCGACGGTGAGAGCGAGCACGGCCCGGTCGACGCCGTCATGATGCTCCGGGTCCAGCGCGAGCGGATGAGCGGCGGCTTCTTCCCGACGCCGCGCGAGTACACCGTCGGCTACGGCCTCACGCGTGACCGCCTCGACCGCCTCGTCGCCCGCAACGACGACGTGCTCGTGCTCCACCCCGGACCGATGAACCGCGGGCTCGAGATCGCGCCCGAGGCGGCCGACGCGCCGCAGTCCGTCGTGCTCGACCAGGTCTCGGCCGGCGTCGCGGTCCGGATGGCCGTGCTCTACCACCTTCTCGCCGGCGACGACACACCCGCGCCGGCACCCACCGCCCGACCTGTGACCGCACCTGCCACCGAAGGAGCCGCCCGATGACCCGCCTGGTGATCCGCGGCGCGCGCCTGCTGGGTGCCGACGCCGCAGACCTTCTGGTCGAGGACGGCGTCATCACCGAGGTCGGCTCCGTGTCGGTCCCGTCCGACGCCGAGATCCTCGACGCCGACGGCCTCGTCGCACTACCCGGTCTCGTCGACCTGCACGTGCACCTGCGCGAACCCGGTCGCGAGGACGCCGAGACCATCGCCACCGGCTCGGCGGCCGCTGCGGCGGGCGGGTTCACGGCGATCTTCGCCATGGCCAACACGAGCCCGGTCACCGACACCGCCGAAGCGGCCGAACGCGTGCTCGACCTCGGTCGCGCCTGCGGGCTCACCGAGGTGGTGCCGGTCGGCGCCGTGACGAAGGGCCTCGAGGGCGCCGAACTGGCCGAGCTCGGCCTGATGGCTCGGTCACGCGCGAAGGTCCGCGTCTTCAGCGATGACGGCCACTGCGTCCACGACGCGCGGATCATCCGACGTGCGCTCGAGTACATCAAGCCGTTCGGGGGTGTCATCAGCCAGCACGCGCAGGACCCACGCCTCGCCGACGGCGAGGCGTGCTGCCACGAGGGTGAGGTCTCCGGCCGGCTCGGGCTGCCCGGCTGGCCCGGCATCGCCGAGGAGTCGGTCGTCGCCCGCGACGTCATGCTGGCCCGTCACACCGGCTCGCGTGTCCACGTCGCGCACGTCTCGACGGCCGGCACCGTCGAGGTGATCCGCTGGGCCAAGGCGCAGGGCATCGACGTCACGGCCGAGGTGACGCCCCACCACCTGGCCCTCACCACCGACCTGCTGCTCGGCTACGACCCGGTCTACAAGGTGAACCCGCCCCTGCGCCCCGCCGAGGACGTCGAGGCGCTCCGGGCGGCCCTGGCCGACGGCACGATCGACGCGGTCGCCACCGACCACGCGCCGCACGCCCGGCACGACAAGGAGCACGCGTTCGTCGACGCCGCGTTCGGCATGCTGGGCCTCGAGACGGCGCTCTCCGTCGTCAGCGACGTCATGGTGCACGGCGGGTTGCTCGACTGGGCCGACGTGGCCCGCGTCATGTCGACGGCTCCGGCCCGAATCGGTGGGCTCGCCCACCAGGGAGGGGAACTCGCCGTCGGCAGCCCCGCCCACATCACCCTCGTCGACCCCGACCGCGAGGTGACGGTCGACGCCGCCGCGAGCCGCAGCCGCTCGCGCAACAACCCGTGGCACGGGCGCACGCTGCGCGGGGCCGTCGAAGCGACGGTCTTCGCGGGGCGCCTGACCCACGCCACCCGCAACGCAGCGGGCACCCGACGAGAACTGACGAACGCAACGACCACGGGAGCTGACCTGTGACCACCCAGACACCCCTGACCGTGCCGAGCCGCGACAGCCGGCCCCGGCGTGCGCGAGTGGGGGCGACCCTCGTCCTCGAGGACGGTCGCACCTTCCGGGGCGCGTCCTACGGCGCCCTCGGCGAGACCGTCGGCGAGGCGGTCTTCTCCACCGGCATGACCGGCTACCAGGAGACCCTCACCGACCCGAGCTACCACCGCCAGGTCATCGTCATGACGTCGCCGCACGTCGGCAACACCGGCGTCAACACCGAGGACGACGAGAGCACCCGCATCTGGGTCGCCGGCTACGTCGTGCGTGACCCTGCCATCCGGGCGTCGAACTGGCGCTCCACCCGCGACCTCGAGGACGAGCTCGTCGACCAGGGAGTCGTCGGGATCTGCGACATCGACACCCGCGCGCTGACCCGCCACCTGCGCGAGCGCGGTGCCATGCGGGTCGGCATCTTCAGCGGCGAGGCTGCAGACCGGCCAGGGGACGAGCTGCTCGAGTCCGTTCGCACGAGCCCGCAGATGTCCGGAGCCGCTCTGGCGGCCGAGGTCACCACCGCCGAGCCGTATGCCGTCCCAGCCGTCGGCGAGAGGCGCTTCACGGTCGCGGCCGTCGACCTCGGCATCAAGGCGATGACGCCGCAGCTCATGGCCCAGCGCGGCATCGAGGTGCACGTGCTGCCTGCGACCGCGACGATCGACGACGTCCTCGCGGTGGGGGACTCGGGGCCGGACGGCGTCTTCTTCTCGAACGGCCCGGGCGACCCCGCCAGCGCCGAGCACGAGGTGGCGCTGCTGCGGGAGGTGCTCGACCGCGGGCTGCCGTTCTTCGGCATCTGCTTCGGCAACCAGCTGCTCGGCCGGGCGCTCGGGTTCGGCACCTACAAGCTGAAGTACGGCCACCGCGGCATCAACCAGCCGGTCATGGACCGCACGACGGGCAAGGTCGAGGTCACCGCGCACAACCACGGCTTCGCGGTGGACGCCCCCCTCGACAAGGAGAGCGACACGGCATACGGCCGCGTCCGCGTCTCCCACGTGTGCCTCAACGACGACGTCGTCGAGGGGCTGGAATGCCTTGACCTGCCTGCCTACTCGGTGCAGTACCACCCGGAGGCCGCGGCCGGCCCCCACGACGCCGCCTACCTCTTCGACCGCTTCGTGGAGCTCATGACCAATCGACACACCACTCATCAAGCAGGTTCGGCGCGCGTCGCGCCTGGACTGACGAGCGAGGCGAGCGCAGCGAGCGAGCCGAGGAGGGAAGGCGTGACGCACGAGAGCGCCGAACACGCGAGCGAAGCGAGCCACGAGCAGGGCGGGAGCAACTGACATGCCCAAGCGCAATGACATCAAGAGCGTCCTGGTCATCGGGTCGGGGCCGATCGTGATCGGCCAGGCCTGCGAGTTCGACTACTCCGGCACCCAGGCCTGCCGGGTGCTGCGCGAGGAGGGCATCCGCGTCATCCTCGTCAACAGCAACCCGGCGACGATCATGACCGACCCCGAGTTCGCCGACGCCACCTACGTCGAGCCGATCACCCCGGAGGTCGTCGAGGCGATCATCGCCAAGGAGCGTCCCGACGCCGTGCTCGCGACGCTCGGTGGCCAGACGGCCCTGAACTGCGCCATCTCCCTGCACTACGGCGGAGTCCTCGAGAAGTACGGCTGCCCGCTGATCGGCGCCAACGTCGACGCCATCGAGCTCGGTGAGGACCGCGAGAAGTTCAAGGGGGTCGTGGAGCGCTGTGGCGCGGAGTCGGCCCGGTCGATCATCTGCCACACGATGGACGAGCTGCTCGCCGGCGCCGAGGACCTCAAGTACCCCGTCGTCGTGCGCCCGTCGTTCACGATGGGTGGGCTCGGGTCGGGCTTCGCCTACGACGAGGCCGACCTCCGCCGCATCGGCGGTCAGGGTCTGCAGTACTCCCCGACGACCGAGGTGCTCCTCGAGGAGTCGATCCTCGGTTGGAAGGAGTACGAGCTCGAGGTGATGCGCGACCACGCCGACAACGTCGTGGTCGTGTGCTCGATCGAGAACCTCGACCCGATGGGCGTGCACACCGGCGACTCGATCACCGTGGCACCAGCCCTGACGCTGACCGACCGTGAGTACCAGCGGCTGCGCGACATCGGCATCGCCGTCATCCGCGAGGTCGGCGTCGACACCGGCGGCTGCAACATCCAGTTCGCCGTCAACCCGGTCGACGGCCGCATCATCGTCATCGAGATGAACCCCCGCGTCTCGCGCTCGAGCGCCCTCGCCTCCAAGGCGACCGGCTTCCCGATCGCCAAGATCGCGGCGAAGATGGCCATCGGCTACACCCTCGACGAGGTGCCCAACGACATCACCCGCGAGACGCCGGCGAGCTTCGAGCCGTCGCTCGACTACGTCGTCGTCAAGGTGCCGCGGTTCGCGTTCGAGAAGTTCCCGGCTGCCGACCCGACCCTGACGACGACGATGAAGTCGGTCGGTGAGGCGATGGCGATCGGTCGCAACTTCACCGAGGCGCTCCAGAAGGCGCTGCGCTCGCTCGAGAAGAAGGGCGCGAGCTTCCACTGGGACGGCGAGCTCACGAAGGTCGCGGCCGAGCGCGCGCTCGAGGAGGCCAAGGTGCCCACCGACGGCCGGATCGTGCTGGTGCAGCAGGCACTTCGCGGCGGCTGCTCCGTCGAGGAGGTCCACGAGGCCACCGGGATCGACCCGTGGTTCCTCGACCAGATCGCGCTCATCAACGACGTCGCGGCGATGCTGGCCGACGCCGACCAGCTGACACCAGAGCTGTTGCGCCTCGTGAAGCGGCACGGCTTCAGCGACGCCCAGATTGCGAGCGTACGGCGTATGCCGCAGGCGGTCGTGCGCGGTGTCCGCCACGCCCTCGGGGTGCGCCCGGTGTACAAGACCGTCGACACGTGCGCGGCCGAGTTCGCGGCGACGACCCCCTACCACTACAGCTCGTACGACGAGGAGACCGAGGTGGCGCCGCGCGAACGGCCTGCGGTCATCATCCTCGGGTCGGGCCCCAACCGCATCGGGCAGGGAGTCGAGTTCGACTACTCCTGCGTGCACGCGTCTTTCTCCTTGCGCGACAAGGGATTCGACACAGTGATGGTCAACTGCAACCCCGAGACGGTCTCCACCGACTACGACACGAGCAGCCGGCTCTACTTCGAGCCGCTGACACTCGAGGACGTGCTCGAGGTCATCCACGCCGAGAGCCAGGCGGGTCCCATCGCGGGAGTCATCGTGCAGCTCGGCGGCCAGACGCCCCTCGGCCTCGCGCAGGCGCTCGAGGACGAGGGCGTGCCCATCGTCGGCACCTCGCCGGCCGCCATCCACCTCGCGGAGGACCGCGGCGCCTTCGGGCAGGTGCTCGCCAGGGCGGGCCTGATCGCCCCCAAGCACGGCACCGCGTACAGCTCCGACGAGGCCCTCGTGGTCGCCCGTGAGATCGGCTACCCGGTGCTCGTGCGCCCCTCCTACGTGCTCGGTGGCCGCGGCATGGTCATCGTCTACGACGACGACTCGCTCGTCACCTACGTCGAGAAGGCCACCGAGGCGAGCCCGGACCACCCGATCCTCATCGACCGGTTCCTCGACGACGCGATCGAGATCGACGTCGACGCGCTCTTCGACGGCGACGACATGTACCTCGGCGGCATCATGGAGCACGTCGAGGAGGCCGGCATCCACTCGGGCGACAGCTCCTGCACGCTGCCGCCGGCGACCCTGGGCGACGGTGAGCTCGAGCGGGTGCGAGTCGCGACGCGCAAGCTCGCCGAGGGCATCGGCGTACGCGGCCTGATGAACGTCCAGTTCGCCCTGGCCCAGGACATCCTCTACGTCATCGAAGCCAACCCGCGTGCCTCGCGCACGGTGCCATTCGTCGCGAAGGCGACCGGGGTGCCGCTCGCGAGCGCGGCGGCCCGGGTGATGCTCGGCGCGACCGTGAAGGAGCTGCGCGAGGAGGGGATGCTGCCCCCCACCGGTGACGGTGGACGGATGCCCGACCACGCGCCCGTGTCCTGCAAGGAGGCCGTCCTGCCGTTCAAGCGCTTCCGCACCAAGGAGGGCGTCGCGGTCGACTCGCTCCTCGGCCCGGAGATGCGGTCGACCGGCGAGGTCATGGGCATCGACGTCGACTTCGGCTCGGCCTTCTCCAAGGCGCAGCAGGGCGGCGGCTCCGCCCTGCCCCGATCGGGCGCGATCTTCGTGTCGGTGGCCAACCGCGACAAGCGGGCCATGCTCTTCCCGGTGAAGCGGCTCGTCGACCTCGGCTTCACCATCCTCGCCACGCGCGGAACCGCGGCGGTGCTGAAGCGCAACGGCATCGAGGCGACGGTGGTCCGCAAGATCACCGAGCGTGACCACGACGCCCCGGCGGAGAAGTCGATCGTCGACCTCATCCTCGACGGCACCGTGCAGATGGTCGTCAACACGCCCTCGGGGCAGGACGCCCGCGCCGACGGCTACGCGATCCGTGCCGCGACCACGAGCGCCGACAAGCCGATCATCACCACGATCGCCACCCTGGCTGCGGCCGTGCTCGGCATCGAGGCCGGCCTGACCGAGGAGATCCGGGTCAAGTCCCTGCAGGACCACGCCCGTGACCTCGACCTCTACGGACGACGCGAGGCACTCGTCGGGACGGGGGCGACCGCGTGACCGGCCCCGTGACCAAGCCCGTGACGGACCGCACGCTGCGCGCCCGCGTGACCCAAGAGGTCGCGGAGGTCATCGCGACCCGTCGGGTGGGCGCCTACCAGCACATCACGCTCGTCGCCCCGGGCGTCGCCGAGCTGGGCCGTCCCGGACAGTTCGTCGCGCTCGCCGTCGGCGGTGAGTCCTCCGGCACCCTGCTGCGCCGCTCGTTCTCGATCCACAAGGTGAGCCCGAGCGGCACCTACGGGGGCACCGTCGAGATCGTCGTCTCCGCCGTCGGCGCAGGCACCAGGTGGATCGTCGAGCGGGCCCCGCACGACACGATCGACGTGGTCGGGCCCCTCGGCAAGCCGTTCCCGCTGCCCACCGCGCCGGTCGCCTGCGTGCTCGTGGGAGGCGGCTACGGCAGCGCCCCGCTCTTCTGGCTCGCCGGCGAGCTGCGCGAGCGCGGCTGCCACGTCGAGATGGTGCTGGGCGCTGCGAGCGAGGACCGCCTCTTCGGTGTGGTCGAGGCCCGCCGCAGCTGTGACGGCGTCACCGTGACGACCGACGACGGGTCGGCCGGCCAGCAGGGCTGGGTCAGCGACGTGCTGCCCGAGATCATCGAACGCACCAAGGCCGGCGTCGTCTACGGCTGCGGCCCCATGGGGATGCTCGAGTCGATCACGCGGGTCGCCGAGGCCCACGACGCCGTGGCCCAGGTGGCCGTCGAGGAGTCGATGGCCTGCGGCATCGGTGTCTGCATGACGTGCGTCATGCCGGTGGTGGGCGCCGACGGGCGTACGCGCATGGTGCGCTCGTGCGTCGAGGGCCCGGTCTTCCGGGGTGACCGCGTCAGGTGGGACGCCTTCGACGGCGGCCACGCACGAGTCCCCGACGATGCCGTCGGCGCCCCGAAGGTGAGTGCCCACTGATGGTCGACCTCTCCGTGGACCTCGGCGGCGGCCACCGCCTTCCGAACCCCGTCATGACCGCGTCGGGCTGCGCTGCGAACGGCAAGGAGCTGCACCGGTTCTTCGACGTCTCGGACCTCGGTGCGTTCGTCACGAAGTCGGTGATGGCCGACCCGCGCTCGGGGCGCGGCACCCCGCGCATGGCCGAGACCCCGTCGGGCATGCTCAACTCCATCGGCCTGCAGGGCCCTGGCATCGAGGCCTTCGTCGACGAGGACCTGCCCTGGCTGCAGTCCGTCGGCGCCCGGGTGCTGCCGTCCATCGCGGGCAGCTCGAGCACCGAGTACGCCCACGTGGCGGCGACCCTGCGGGCGAGTCGGGCCTTCGACGCCGTCGTCGGCGTCGAGGTCAACATCTCGTGCCCCAACGTCGCCAACCGCGGCCTCGTCTTCGCCTGCGACCCGATGGCCTCGGCCAAGGTCATCGCCCTGGTGCGCGAGCAGCTCCCGCGAGACATCCCGGTCTTCGCCAAGCTCAGCCCCGACGTCACCGACATCACGTCCATCGCCGCGGCCTGCGTCAAGGCCGGTGCCGACGGCCTGACGATGATCAACACCCTGCTGGGCATGGTGATCGACACCGACCGCATGCGTCCTCAGCTCGGTGGCGTCACCGGCGGCCTGTCGGGACCCGGCATCAGGCCGGTCGCCGTCCGCGCGATCTGGCAGGTGCGCCAGGCGATGTTCGAGGGCCGCATCCCCACCGTGCCGATCATCGGCGTCGGGGGAGTGCGCACCGGCCGCGACGCCCTCGAGCTCGTGGCCGCCGGCGCGAGCGCGATCCAGGTCGGCACCGTTGTCTTCAACGACCCGTCCGCGCCGGTCCGGGTGCTGCGCGAGCTGTGCGAGCTGCTCGAGGCCAAGGGCTTCGACCGGTTCACCGACGCCGTCGCCGTCGCCCACGACCGCTGACGGCTGCCCACCTGCACCTCCACCACCGCCGAGCGGAGACCGACCCATGACGCAGCCCTTCGGAGCGCGCCTGCACGACGCCATGCGAGCCCACGGGCCCCTCTGTGCGGGCATCGACCCGCACCGCGGGCTCGTGGAGTCGTGGGGGCTGACCTACGACGTGCCGGGGCTCGAGCGGTTCTCCCTGACCTGCGTCGAGGCCTTTGCCGGCCGTGTCGCGGCGGTCAAGCCCCAGTCCGCGTTCTTCGAGGTGTTCGGGAGCCGGGGGGTGGCCGTGCTCGAGCGCGTGCTCACCGAGCTGCGCGAGGCCGACACGCTCACGATCCTCGACGCGAAGCGCGGCGACATCGGGTCGACGATGACGGCATACGCGGAGGCCTTCCTGGGCGCCCACGCCGTCGCGCCCCCCGACGCCCTGACGGTCAGCCCCTACCTCGGCTACGAGTCCCTGCGCCCCGCGTTCGACCTCGCCGCCGAGACCGGCCGCGGCCTCTTCGTGCTCGCGCTCACCTCGAACCCGGAGGGGGCGAGCGTGCAGCACGCCGTGCGCGACGGGGAGTCCGTCGCGGCATCGATCGTGCGTGGAGCCGCCGGTGACAACGCCACTGCCCGCGCCCGGGGCGAGCTCGGGAGCGTCGGCCTCGTCATCGGGGCCACTGTCGGCACCGCGGTGCAGGACCTCGGTCTCGACCTCGTCGGTGCCGCCACACCCGTGCTGGCCCCGGGTTTCGGTGCCCAGGGCGGCACCGTCGCCTCACTCGGCTCGACCTTCGGCGCTGCCCGCGGGCAGGTGCTCGCGGCCTCGAGCCGGGAGATCCTCGGCGCCGGCCCGGAGCCACGTCACCTCGTGGCGCAGACCAACCGGGTGGCCGACACGTTGCGGGAGTGACCCACGTCGGCTCGCCCCACGACTCCGCCTCGCTCTGCTCGGGTATGGAAACGGGCATGACCCCCAGGACGTCCCTTCGCCGAACCGTCGCCATCTCGGCCGTGGCGGCGGTGGCCGCGCTCGTCGGCGCCTGCGGCTCCGGCACCGCCCCGCCGGCCACCACCGGTGGTTCGTCGTCCAGCACGACGTCGGCACCACCGGCCACGTCGGCCTCGGCAGCACCGGCGGAGGCAGCGTCCTACTGCGACGCCCTCAAGAGAGGTCAGAAGGAGCTCGAGTCCATGTCGGCCAAGATCACCGACAAGGCGGCCCTCGAGCAGGGACTCGGCGTCCTCGAGAAGCTCCAGGCTGCAGCGCCCGCCGAGGTGAAGTCGTCCTGGGGCGACTTCGTCGAGTTCGTGAAGACGGCGGCCGCCGGCAACACGAGCGCGATAGCAGGAGCGATGGCGAAGATGCAGGCCGCGAGCACGAAGATCGCGACGCACGCCAGGTCGACCTGCAACATCGATCTGTCCTGATCGGCGGCCCTGACACGCTTCGTCAGGCCCAGACAACCCAGGGGTGCCCATGCGAACGACCGGCAGCAGATCCGCACGGCCGCTCGTGGCTGCCCTGCTGGTGGCGTCGACCGGGCTCGCGGCGTGCTCGCCGTCGTCGACCGGGCGCTACTGCGACGCGCTGGCCTCGGCCCAGGTGGAGTGGAAGGACGCCGGCACCTCGCTCGCCGACCCCGCGGCCGCCACGAGGTTCCTGCGCACCGTGACGAGCATCGAGCAGGAGGCGCCCGACGAGGTGCGCCAGGACTGGCAGGCACTGCACACCCTGTTCGCGAAGTTCACCGTCGCCAACCCCGACCTCGGTGCGCTGACCCAGCAGCTGGAGGGGTTCGAGAGCTCCGCCAAACGCATCGAGACGCACGCCCGCGAGACGTGCGGCGTCGATCTCGGGAGCTAGCCCGGCGGGTCGCCCCGCCCCCGCGTTGCGGCCCGCACCGGCAGATCGCTAGGTTCGGGCGGAGACAACACGCGAGACGTGAGGAACGGCGGGGGCGCAAGGGCATCCCCGCAGGCAGCGAGGAGACCGAAGACCGTGGCGCTACCACCGCTCACCCCCGAGCAACGGGCCGCAGCACTCGAGAAGGCTGCCGCCGCACGACGGGAGCGGGCCGCGGTCAAGAACCGGCTCAAGTACTCCAGCGGCTCGCTCGCCGAGGTGCTCGAGGACGGCAAGGCCGACGCGGTCATCGGCAAGATGAAGGTCACCGAGCTGCTCGGGTCCATGCCCGGCGTCGGGCGGGTGCGCGCGAGGGCGATCATGGCCGAGGTGGGCATCGCCGAGTCCCGCCGGGTGCGTGGCCTCGGCGCCAACCAGGTCGCTGCGCTGCTGCGCCGCTTCGAGAAGCCGTGATGTCGACTGAGCCGACGCCCCCGGGGACCACACGCCACGACGCGGCCGAGCGGCCGGAGCAGACCGAGAGGCCGGGGCAGCCCGAGCGCCCGCTCGGGCGTCTCACGGTGCTGGCCGGTCCGACCGCCGTCGGCAAGGGCACCATCGCCGAGTACGTGCGCACCCACTTCCCGGGTGTCGCCTTCTCGGTGTCCATGACGACCCGCCGCCCGCGCCCCGGTGAGGTCGACGGCGTGCACTACCACTTCGTCGACGACCACGAGTTCGACCGACTCGTCGAGGCGGGTCAGTTCCTCGAGCACGCCGTCGTGCACGGGGCCGCCAAGTACGGCACGCCGCGCGGACCCGTCGAGCGCGTCATCCGGGAGGGCCGCGACGCCCTCCTCGAGATCGACCTGCAGGGCGCACGACAGGTGCGCGAGACCTGGCCCGACGCGCTCTTCGTCTTCCTCGCACCGCCCAGCTGGGACGAGCTCGTGCGCCGGCTCGTCGGCCGAGGCACCGAGGACGAGGCCGAGCGGGAGCGGCGGCTCACGACCGCGACGGCCGAGATGGCCGCCCAGAGCGAGTTCGACGAGGTCGTCGTGAACGACGATGTTCGTCGTGCCAGCGAAGAACTCGTATCATTGATGAGATCGGGACGCGCCGAGAGGTGAGTCCCGACGTGATGTGTGCCGTGTGACGGGGTGCCACCGTGCCCCGACCGGCGTCCAGCACGCACCAGAGACCGCTGAAACCAACGAAACGAGATCACTGTGTCCGGTACCCAGGCTGCTCCCATCGGCATCACCAACCCGCCGATCGACGACCTCCTGACCGCCGCCGACTCGAAGTACGCCCTCGTGATCTACTCCGCGAAGCGTGCCCGCCAGATCAACGCGTACTACTCGCAGCTGCAGGAGGGCCTGCTCGACTACGTCGGCCCGCTCGTCGAGACCGAGGTCCACGAGAAGCCGATGTCGATCGCCCTGCGCGAGATCAACGAAGGCCTCCTGACCTCGACGCCCACCGAGGCCTGAGCGCCCTCCGGGCCATCCGGTGCCGCAGATGCGTGTCGTCCTCGGTGTGAGCGGCGGGATCGCTGCCTACAAGGCGGCCTCCCTGCTGCGCCTGTTCACCGAGAACGGCCACGACGTCACCGTGGTGCCCACCGAGGCGGCGCTCCGGTTCGTCGGGGCGCCGACGTGGTCCGCCCTGTCGGGCAAGCCCGTCAGCACGGAGGTCTGGACCTCGGTGCACGAGGTCCCGCACGTGCGCATCGGCCAGACCGCCGACCTCGTCGTCGTGGCCCCCGCGACGGCCGACCTGCTGGCGAAGGCCGCGCACGGCCTGGCCGACGACCTGCTCACGAACACCCTGCTCACCGCCCGGTGTCCCGTCGCCTTCGCGCCGGCCATGCACACCGAGATGTGGGAGCACCCCGCCACCCAGGCCAACGTCGCCACCCTCCGGGCCCGTGGCGCCCACGTCATCGACCCGGCTGTGGGCCGGCTGACCGGCAAGGACACCGGCTCGGGCCGCCTGCCCGAGCCCGAGCAGCTGTATGCCGCCTGCCTCGCCATCGTCGAGGGCCTGGGGACTGCGCCCGCCGACGCTGCGGCCGAGGCTGGGGCCGAGCCCGCCCGTGACCTCGACGGCCTTCGCGTCGTCGTCTCCGCGGGCGGCACCCGCGAGCCGCTCGACCCCGTCCGTTACCTCGGCAACCGCTCGTCCGGCAAGCAGGGCATCGCCATCGCGCGCGCCGCCGCAGACCGCGGCGCCAAGGTGACGCTCGTGGCCGCCAACGTCTCGCTCGCGGTGCCCGACGGCATCGACGTGGTGCCGGTCGAGACCACGCTCGAGCTGCAGCGCGCGGTCGAGGCAGCGGCCGACAGCGCCGACGTCGTGGTCATGGCGGCCGCGCCGGCCGACTTCCGGCCCGCCACCGTCAGCGGCAGCAAGATCAAGAAGTCCTCCGACCCTGCTGCCGGCCTGCGTGTCGAGCTCGTCGAGAACCCCGACATCGTCAGGGGGCTCGTCGCCGCCCGCGCGGAGAGCGGCAGGCAGCGGCCGTTCATCGTCTCCTTCGCGGCCGAGACGGGCGACGCCGACGGCTCCGTCATGGACCACGCGCGTGCCAAGTTCGCGCGCAAGGGCAGCGACCTGCAGGTCGTCAACGAGGTCGGACCCGACCTGACCTTCGGCAAGGACGACACCACCGTCCACCTGCTGCGCCGTGGCAGTGACGAGGTCACGACGGTTGGCCCGGCCACCAAGGACGCCGTCGCCGAAGCCCTCTGGGACGCCATCTCCACGTCGCTGGGCTGAGCACTAGACTCTCACCCCAATGCGGCTGCGCCAGCAGCGCACGACGCCAACCACCCACGCACCCGAGCCAGGGAGAGCAAGTGTCCGCACGTCTGTTCACGTCCGAGTCCGTCACCGAGGGTCACCCCGACAAGATCTGTGACCAGATCAGCGACTCGATCCTCGATGCCCTGCTGACGGAGGACAGCCACGCGCGCGTCGCCGTGGAGACGCTCGTGACGACCGGCCTGGTGCACGTCGCGGGCGAGGTGTCGACGACGGGCTACGTCGAGATCCCCAAGCTGGTGCGCCAGACGATCCTCGACGTGGGCTACGACGGCTCGCAGAAGGGCTTCGACGGGCGTACGTGCGGGGTCTCGATCTCCATCGGCGCGCAGTCGCCCGACATCGCGCAGGGCGTCGACACGGCCCACGAGCACCGCACCGGGGCCGACGAGGACCAGCTCGACAAGCAGGGTGCCGGCGACCAGGGCCTCATGTTCGGCTACGCGTGCGACGACACCGCCGAGCTCATGCCGCTGCCGATCCACCTCGCGCACCGCCTGTCGGAGCGCCTGACGCAGGTGCGCAAGAGCGAGGAGCTCGCCTACCTGCGTCCCGACGGCAAGACCCAGGTGACGATCGCCTACGAGGGCGACCGCGCCGTCAAGCTCGACACGGTCGTGCTGTCCACGCAGCACGCGCCCGACGTGTCGCTCGACGGCATGCTCGAGCCCGACATCAAGGCGCACGTCATCGACCCCGTGCTGGCCGAGCTGCGCGAGAGCGGCACCGACCTCGACGTCAGCGCCTACCGCGCGCTGATCAACCCCACCGGCCGTTTCGAGATCGGTGGCCCGATGGGCGACGCCGGCCTCACGGGCCGCAAGATCATCGTCGACACCTACGGCGGCATGGCCCGCCACGGTGGTGGCGCCTTCTCGGGCAAGGACCCCAGCAAGGTCGACCGTTCGGGCGCGTATGCCATGCGCTGGGTCGCGAAGAACATCGTGGCCGCGGGCCTCGCCCGCCGGTGCGAGGTGCAGGTCGCGTACGCCATCGGCAAGGCGCAGCCCGTCGGCCTCTACGTCGAGACGTTCGGCACCGAGACCGTGCCGGTCGACTCGATCCAGGCCGCGATCACGTCGGTCTTCGACCTGCGCCCGGCCGCCATCGTCGACGCGCTCGACCTGCTGCGCCCGATCTACAGGCCGACGGCCGCCTACGGCCACTTCGGCCGCACCAAGGCCGACGGCGTCGAGAACCCCTTCACGTGGGAGCGCACCGACCGCGTCGAGGCCCTGCGGGCCGCCGTCGCCGGCTGAGGCTAGGGTCGCCCCCGTGGGGGACGACGACGAGACGACGCAGCGATCGGCCCCGGGGCCGGTCGCTGCGGTCGTGGTGGAGACCCCGCTCGCCCACCTCGACCGCGTCTTCGAGTACTCCGTGCCCGCCGAGCTCGATGCCGAGGCCGTGCCGGGTGCGCGGGTACGCGTGCGCTTCTCCGGTCGCGAGCTCGACGGTTTCGTCGTCGAGCGCCGTGACGCGCCGCAGCACGACGGGCGCCTCACGCCGCTGCGCCGTGTCGTCAGCCCCGAGCCGGTGCTGACCCCCGAGGTGCTGGCGCTCTCGCGCGCGGTCGCCGACCGGTATGCCGGCACGCTGAGCGACGTGCTGCGCCTGGCCGTCCCGAAGCGCCACGCCACGGCCGAGAAGGCGCTCGCGCTCGAGTGTCCGGCGCAGGAGCCGATTCCCGCGCCCGACCCCGGCGCGTGGTCCGGCTATCCCGCAGGCCCGGCCTGGCTGCGTCGTCTCGCGGCCGGTGAGGGCCCCGCCGCCGCCTGGAGCGCCCTGCCCGGACGGTCCGGCGATGCCGACTGGCCGGCCGCGCTCGCGGTCGCCGCCGCCACGGCGCTCTCGAGCGGGCGAGGTGCCCTGCTCGTCGTCCCTGACCACCGCGACGTCGACCGGCTCGACGCCGCGCTCACGTCGCTGCTCGGCAAGGGCTGCCATGTCCGGCTCACGGCCGACCAGGGGCCGCAGGCGCGCTACACCGCGTGGCTCAAGGTGCTCCGCGGCCACGTCAAGGTCGTCATCGGCACCCGGGCCGCGGCGTTCGCGCCGGTGCACGACCTCGGCCTCGTCGCCTGCTGGGACGACGGCGACGACCTGCTCGCCGAGCCGCGCGCGCCGTACCACCACGTCGGTGTCGTGCTCGCGCTGCGGGCCCGGGCCACCGGCGCGGCGCTGCTGACCGCCGGCTTCGGACGGAGCCTGCGTGTCCAGGTCGACGTCGAGGACGGCGCCCTGGTGCCTGTCGAGGCCGATGCGGCGACGCTGCGGTCGGCCGCGCCGCGGGTGACGATCGCCGGTGAGGGCGCCGACGAGGAACGCGACGGCCCGTCGGCCCGGGCCCACATCCCGTCGCGTGCGTGGCGGGTGGCGAAGGACGCCCTCGTCGACGGACCCGTCCTCGTCCAGGTGCCGCGCCGCGGCTACCAGCCGTCGCTGAGCTGCGCCGAGTGCCGTACGCCGGTGCGCTGCACCCGGTGCCAGGGTCCGGTGGCGGTCGGGGCAGCGAGGGCGGCCCCCGCGTGTCGCTGGTGCGGGCTCGCCGTCCCGGCCCAGGGCTTCTCCTGCGGGCACTGCGGCTCGCGTCGCCTGCGGTCGTCGATCACGGGTGCCCGGCGCACGGCCGAGGAGATCGGTCGTGCGTTCCCCGGCTTCCCGGTGCACACCTCGGGGTCAGGCGAGGTCCTCTCGGCGGTCACTCGCGAGTCGGCGCTCGTCATCGCGACTCCGGGGGCCGAGCCCGTGGCCGAGGGCGGCTACACAGCTGTCCTGCTCCTCGATGCCTGGGCGAGCCTGGACCTGCCGGTGCTCGACGCGCCACTCGAGGCGCTGCGTCGCTGGATGGCGGCCGCGGCGCTGGCCCGCGAAGGCCGGGCCGTGGTGCTGTGCGGGGCGCCCGAGGCGGTCGCCCTCCCCGCCGTCGAGGCTCTCGTGCGCTGGGACCCCGCCTGGCTGGCCTCCCGCGAGCTCGCCGAGCGCCGCGAGCTCGGTCTGCCACCGGCCGCCCGCGTCGCGCAGCTGACCGGTGGGCGTCGGGCCCTCGAGGAGGCCCTCGACCAGGCCGACCTGCCGAGCAGCGCCCAGGTCCTCGGGCCGGTGCCTCTCGTGGGCGCCGGGGCCCGCCGCGGATCGGGTGACGGAGAGGCCGACCGCGCTCCGGCCGACCACCACGTGCTCGTGCGGGTGCCCGCGGCCGAGACGGCGGCCCTCACCCGGGCGATGCTCGCGCTCAAGGCGTTCCGTTCGGCCCGCAAGGAGGCCGACGTCGTCTCCGTGCGCGTCGACCCGCTCGACACCTTCTGACCCGCAAAGCGGTCGGGTGCTCACTTCCTCACGTCGGGACGTGAGCACTCGACGCGAACCGGGCGTGGGAGAGTGACCGCATGGCAGCACGCGAGCTCGACATCGTCCTGTACGGCGCCACCGGCTTCGTCGGCGCGCTCACCGCGGAGCACCTGGCCCGCCGAGCCGGTCCCGAGATCCGGGTGGCCCTCGCCGGTCGGTCGCGGCCGAGGCTCGAGGCCCTGCGCGGTGAGCTCGGTGAACGCGCCGCGTCGTGGGACGTCGTGGCGGTCGACGCCACCGACGCGCCGGGGCTGCGTGCCCTCGCGGCGCGTACCCGTGTGCTCGCCAGCACCGTGGGCCCCTACCTCACCTACGGCACCGAGGTCGTCCGCGCCTGCGCCGAGCAGGGCACCCACTACGCCGACCTCACGGGCGAGGTGCTCTTCGTGCGGTGGTCGCTCGACGAGGTGGACGCCCGGGCACGTGAGACCGGGGCGGCCATCGTGCACGCGTGCGGCTTCGACTCGATCCCGTCGGACCTCGGCGTGCTCACGACCGCGGAGCAGGTGGCGGCCGACGGCGAGGGCACCCTCGCCGCGACGACGCTTCTCGTCCGGTCGATGAAGGGCGGCTTCTCGGGCGGAACCGTCGACTCGATGCGACAGCAGGCCATCACGGCCCGGTCCGACGCCTCGGCGCGGCGGGTGCTCGCTGACGCGTACGCCTTGAGCCCGCGCCGCTCCGAGGAGCCGACGTCCGGCCGACGGGCGCCGGCAGGGGTGCTCGGCAGGCTGCGCCGCGTGGTTCCGATCGACCGCGACCCCGGCACGGGCCGGTGGACCGGTCCCTTCGTCATGGCGTCGTTCAACACCCGCATCGTCCGCCTGTCGAACACGCTCAGTGACTGGGCCTACGGTCGGGAGCTGCGCTACCGCGAGGTGACCGACTTCGGCTCGGGCCCGATGTCGCCGCTCATGGCCGGCGGCATGGCCGTGGGTCTGGGCGGTGTCGTCGCGGGCCTGTCGTTCACGCCGACCCGTGCCGTCCTCGACCGGTTCCTGCCCAAGCCCGGTGAGGGACCGGGCCCCGAGGCGCGCGCGGCCGGTCGCTTCCGGATGGACATCCGCGCCACGACGACGACCGGCGCGCGCTACCGCACCACGGTCGGTGCCGACTACGACCCGGGCTACGGCGGCACGGCGATCATGTTCGGCGAGACCGCCCTGGCCCTGGCCACCGACGACGGCATCCCACGTCGCACGGGCGTCGGCACGCCGGCGACCGCCCTCGGTGACGGCCTCACCGACCGGTTGCGCGCCCAAGGTTTCACCTTCGAGGTGGCACGCGACGACTCCGGCAGCGGCACCGACCCGCGCGGGAGTGGGCTCGTCCGAGAGAGGTCATGAGATGGGACGCATCGAGGTCCACGAGTTCATCTCGCTCGACGGGGTCTACGAGAACCCGGGCTGGACGGCGGAGTACCCCTTCGACCCCAGGATGGGTGAGGCCATCGGCCGCCTGACCGGACCCGGGTCGGAGTTGCTGCTGGGGCGTCGGACGTATGAGATGTTCGCTCCGGCGTGGTCGGCACGCAGCGATGCCGACGACCCGGGCGCCTCCTTCTTCAACGGTGCCCGCAAGAACGTCGTCTCGACGACCCTGCGCGACCCCGACTGGAACAACTCGCGGGTCATGGGCGGCTACGACGCCGACGCGATCCGCTCGCTGCGCGACGAGGTCGAGGGGTCGCTCTACGTCAGTGGGAGCGGCACGCTCGTCCGGGCCATGCTGCGCGACGGCCTCGTCGACGGCCTGCACCTCTTCGTCTTCCCCGTGGTGCTCGGGGTGGGGGAGCGGCTCTTCACCGACGACGAGCCCGTACGCCTGACGCTCGCCGGGTCGGAGGCGTACGACAGCGGCGTGGTGCACCTCGCGTACTCCCAGACGTGACGGGGACTACCCCCAAAGAGATGCTTGACGGTCGGTCCGCTGAGACGGCATACTCCCAAACATGTCTTTGGAGGAAGAGCGCATCACCGAGCTCCGCGCCACCGCCCACCCGCTGCGTCTGCAGATGCTCTCGCTGCTCACGGGCGCAGAGCTGAGCGCGGCCGAGGTCGCCCGAGAGCTCGACGTCACGCAGGCCAACGCGAGCTACCACCTGCGCCTGCTCGAGTCGGCCGGCCTCCTCGAGATCGCCGGCGAGGAGACGGTGCGCGGTGGACGGGCCAAGAAGTACCGCCATCCGTGGGACGCCCCCGTCGCCCGCCCACAGGCCGGGCACGACGACGACCGACTCGCCTACGTGCGGGTGCTCGCCGACATGATCCCGCGTCGCTTCGCCGAACGTGAGCCGGGCACGACGAGCCGGTTCACCGACGCCGACCTCTGGGTCGAGCCGGACGTCTGGGAGCGCGTCACCGCCCTCGTCGACGAGGCGAGCGCGCTGCTGCACGCCTCGGCACGGCCACCGCGCACCGAGGGGACCGTGAGGGCAGCCCTGTCCATCGCCGCCTTCCGGCTCACGGGGGAGTCGGAGCCCAAGAGGCGAGTGGGGTCGCGATGAAGGTGCAGGCCTCGGTCGGTGTCCTGGGCGACCGACGGTTCGCGTGGTACTTCACCGCCCGCACCGTCTCGACGGCAGGCTCGGTCATGGTGCCGGTCGCGCTCGCGTTCGCGGTGCTGCACATCGAC
The DNA here is from genome assembly GCF_052115265.1 of Terrabacter sp. 2RAF25. Classification (NCBI taxonomy): domain Bacteria; kingdom Bacillati; phylum Actinomycetota; class Actinomycetes; order Micrococcales; family Intrasporangiaceae; genus Terrabacter; species Terrabacter sp. 2RAF25. The sequence goes on along the minus strand of NZ_JBFRGJ010000004.1, from coordinate 335,818 downwards.
CAGTCGGCCGGCGCGCTCGCGCAGGTGCTCGGTGTGCGCACCCTCGCCCTCGTCGTTTTCCTGCTGGTCGGCGGCGTCGTCGCCGACCGCTTCTCGCGCATCGTCGTCCTCCAGGTGTCCCACGTGCTCACCTGCCTCACCCAGGCGCTCGCTGCGACCCTCATCATCAGCGGGCACGCGACGCTGACCCAGCTGACGGTCATCGAAGGCGTCAACGGCGCCGTGTCGGCGTTCACGATGCCGGCCATGATGGGTGTCGTCCCGCTCGTGGTCGACCGCTCGCGGCTACAGCAGGCGAACGCCCTGCTCTCGTTTAGCCGGAGCGGGCTGTCGATCATCGGACCTGCGGTCGCCGGCCTGCTCGTCGTCGGCGTCGGTCCGGGCTGGGCTCTCGCGGCTGACGCCGTCACGTATGCCGTCGCCATCGTCTGCCTGGCCCGTGTCGGTCTCCCGCGGCGTTCGGAGGAGGGGCGCGCCCGCCGGCACTCCATGGTCCGCGAGCTGCGCGAGGGCTGGGGCGAGTTCACCAGTCGCGAGTGGCTCTGGGTCGTCGTGCTGGCCTTCGGCCTGACCAACGCCATCCACGTCGGTGTCATCGGGGTGCTCGGGCCGCTCATCGCCACGTCCACCGAGGCGATCGGCGAGGCCGGTTGGGGTCTCGTCCTCAGCGCGGAGGCGGTCGGCACGGTGCTCATGACGATCGTCATGCTGCGCCTGCGGCTGCGCCACCCGCTCCGGGCCGGCATGATCGCGATCTGCGTGCTCGCCGTCCCGATGGTGCTCCTGGGGGTGGCCCCGGCGCTGGTGCCCGTCGCCGTCGGCTTCTTCCTCGCCGGTGCCGCGACGGAGGTCTTCGGAGTGGGCTGGAGCACCGCGCTGCACGAGCACGTGCCGGTCTCGGTGCTGTCGCGGGTCTCGAGCTACGACGCGCTCGGGTCGTTCGTCGCCATCCCGATCGGCACGTTCCTCTACGGGTGGCTGGCGACGGCCGTCGACGTCGAGAAGCTGATGATCGTCAGCGCCGTCGTCTACGTGGCGATCTCCCTCGCGGCGCTCCTGTCCAGGTCGGTCCGCGACCTCGCCCACGTCGCGGAGGCCGACGCGCCCAGTGGTCCAGGCACGACGGGTGGTCCGGGCGCGACCGGTGGCACCGGCGTCACGCCCGTGGCGGGCGCCGACGGTCAGGCCCTCGACGTGAAGGCCTGACCGTCAAGACGTGGACCTATCGCACGACCACCCCGTTGTGGGCGGCGAGCACCGTCTGGAGCGGGCGAGAGTCGACCAGCGTGGGGTTGGAGGAGGACTGGTGCGACCAGCCGTACGCGTAGTCCATCACCGGCGACGGGACGAGACGGTCCCACTCGGCGAGCATCGCCCGCATCTGCGCGGCTGTGGGCAGCCGGTAGTAACCACCACCGATGTTCTGCTGTCCGAACGCCTGGTGAACGGGGACGATCGCGGCGAGCGGGATTCCCGCCTTGCGGGCGGCGGTGACCTTGTCGCGGATCTTCGTCACCGGGCAGGCCGGCGACGCCACCGAGCAGGGGTAGGGATCGATCCCGACGAGGTCGACGTGGGTCGCGGCCGGCCGGAAGGCGCTGTAGTCGACCACGCGGGACAGCACGATGAAGGACTTCTGGGCCCCACGACTCTTGGCCCGGATGTAGTCCGCCCTGCTGGCGAGGGCGGCCGCGGCGCGCGGGCAGTCGGCGACGTGCGGCTCGTCGGAGAGGTAGTAGCCGAACACCTTGGTGTTCGTGGCGAGCCGGTCGACGGTCGCTCGGAACGCCGCGTCGGCCGGTGTCGGGCACTTCTGGCCGAGCCACACCAGGCCCTGCACCCCGGCCGGGAGGGTGGCGACCCCGGAGGCGCCGGTGTCGAAGATGTCGTAGCCGAGCGCCTTGGGGGCGGTGGCCCCGTGCAGGTTGCTGATGAAGTGTCTGGTCGTGCGAGAGACCGCCTGCCCGCTCGAGGGCGCACCGAGAGGGACGAGCAGCGCGGTCGCGACCAGAGCGAGCAGGACCCGGCGCACCAGACTGGTGCGGGGAGCGTGGAAGAAGAGGCGGGGCAGTTTCGTGCGGGGATCGAGCATGGGGGTTCTCCGTGGGCTGGGGGGTGGAGGCCGCCGCGGACGCACCGCTGTGCAGCGCCACCCAGAGTGCACCCGTTCGGGTGTTTTGTGCAGGGGTTGTGCCCCATTCGACCGTGTATGTCCCAGCGAGCGGGCGGCGAACGTCCATCACCTGGTCGGTGGCGACGGGCGGCCCGCCGGGTGGTGGGCCGCACGAGGCACTGCGGGCCTAGAATCGGCGCTGCCCGCCCGACCCCGTCCGAAGGACCCGTCTTCGTGTCGATCAAGGACATCCGCCTCTTCGGTGACCCGGTGCTGCGCACCGCGGCCGCCGAGGTCGTCGACTTCGACAAGCAGCTGCGGGTGCTGGTCAAGGACCTCGAGGACACCATGCTCGATGCACCCGGAGCGGGGCTCGCGGCACCACAGATCGGCGTCGGGCTCCGGGTCTTCACCTACTGGGTCGACGGCGTGCTCGGTCACCTCGTGAACCCCGTGCTCGACCTCTCGGACGAGGAGCAGGACGGGCCCGAAGGGTGTCTGTCCATCCCCGGTCTCGCGTTCGACACGAAGCGGGCCCTCACGGTCGTGGCCAAGGGGCAGAACATGCACGGCGAGCCCGTCGTCGTCGAGGGCACCGAGCTGCTCGCGCGCTGCGTCCAGCACGAGACGGACCACCTCGACGGCATTCTCTTCGTCGACCGGCTCGACCCGGCGGCCCGTCGCGAGGCGATGCGGGCGATCCGCGAGGCCGAGTGGTTCGCCGACAACCCGCCCGAGGTGCGCATCAGCCCCCACTCCACGTTCGGCCGGGCGATGTGACATGAGAGTGGTCTTCGCAGGCACCCCCGAAGCGGCGGTGCCGAGCCTCGATGCGGTCGCGGCCTCGAGCCACGAGATCGTCGCCGTGGTGACCCGGCCCGATGCGCCGTCAGGTCGCGGCCGACGTCTCGAGCCCTCCCCGGTGCGGCGTCGGGCCGAGGAGCTCGGGGTCCCGGTGCTGACGCCGGCCAGGGTGAAGGACCCCGACTTCCTCGCCACGCTGCGAGGGCTGGCCCCCGACGCCTGCCCGGTCGTGGCCTACGGGAACCTGATCCCCGCCGACGCGCTCACGATCCCTCGCCTCGGCTGGGTGAACCTGCACTTCTCCCTGCTGCCCGCCTGGCGTGGCGCCGCACCCGTTCAGCGCGCGCTCATGGCGGGCGACGAGGTGACGGGTGCCACGACGTTCGTGATCGAGCGAGGCCTCGACACCGGCCCGGTGCTCGGGGTGATGACCGAGACGATCCGACCCACGGACACCGCGGGCGACCTGCTCGGGCGGCTGTCGGTCGCCGGCGCCGGCCTGCTCGTCGCCACCCTCGACGGTCTCGAGGCGGGCGAGCTCGTCGCGCAGCCCCAGCCGTCCGACGGGGTGTCGCTCGCCCCGAAGATCGAGGTCGACGACGCCCGCATCGCCTGGCAGCGCCCTGCCCTGGCGATCGACCGGCTGGTTCGTGGCTGCACGCCCGCACCGGGGGCCTGGACGACCTTCCGCGGCGAGCGTCTCAAGGTCTCTGCGCTGAGCGTGGCGGCTGTCGACGACCTGCCGACGCGCGAGCCCCTCGCGCCCGGGGTGCTCCTCGTGACGAAGCAGGCCGTGTTCGTCGGAACCGGCACGGTGCCCGTGCGGTTGGGTCAGGTCCAGGCCCACGGCAAGAAGCTGATGGCTGCCGCTGACTGGGCCCGTGGCACGCGCATCGACGCGGGGGAGCGAGTCGGCGATGAGTGACGAACACCGCGACGATGGCCGACCCGGCGCTCGCAACGCACGTGGCGGGGGTCCCGGCTCCGGTCGAGGCGACGGCCGTCGTGGCGACCGTCAGCGACCGCAGGCGCGAGAGCGCTCCGCCGGCCACCGATCCGAGCTGCGGCCGTCCGAGCGAGCCCGCCGCACCGACCCGGCCCGACTGGTCGCCTACACAGCGATGCGCGACGTGGCCGACGGCGGCTACGCCAACCTCGTTCTCCCTAAACTGTTGCGCGACAAGCAGATCCGCGGTCGTGACGCCGGCTTCGCCACCGAGCTCGTCTACGGAGCCACACGACTCTCCGGGCTCTACGAAGCGATCATCGCCTCGGCCGCAGGCCGCCCGGTGGACAAGATCGACGGCAACGTGCTCGACACCTTGAGGCTAGGTGCCCACCAGCTGCTCGGCATGCGCGTCCCCACCCACGCGGCGGTCGACGAGACCGTGGCCCTCGCACGCCAGGTCAACGGGGCCGGGGCCTCCGGCTTCGTCAACGCGGTCATGCGGCGCATCAGCGAGCGCGCGCCCGACGAGTGGGTCTCGCTCGTGACCGAAGGGATCGACGACCCCGTCGAACGCCTGGCCCTGCGCACCTCCCACCCGGTCTGGGTCGCCAAGGCCCTGCGCGCGGCGCTGATCGGGCACGGGGCGGCCTCGGCACCGACGGTCGACGAGTCGCTGAGGGCGCTGCTCGAGAGCGACAACGACCCGGCCAAGGTCTCACTGGTCGCTCGACCGGGCCTGGCCTCGCTCGACGAGCTCGAACACGACGGCGCTCGGCGCTCAGGTCTCAGCCCCGTCGGCGCGACCCTGCCAGAGGGCGACCCGGGCGCGATCGCAGCCGTTCGCGACGGGCGCGCGGCGGTTCAGGACGAAGGCTCCCAGCTGCTCGTCCTCGCCCTCGCGGGCGCCGAGGTGAAGGGTGAGGCAGCGACGCACGAGCGCTGGCTCGACCTGTGCGCCGGACCCGGCGGAAAGGCCGGACTGCTTGCGGCGCTCGCCATCGAGCGACGAGTTCCGTTCGTGGCGAACGAGATCAGCGAGCACCGTGCAGACCTGGTGTGGCAGACGCTGTCGGCTGCAAGAGCCGCCGCACGCGACGCGGACGTGAGTCTCAAGGTGCGCGAGGGCGACGGGCGCGACCTCGGCGAGGTCGAGCACGAAGGCTTCAGCCGCGTGCTCATCGACGCGCCCTGCACCGGGCTCGGTGCCCTGCGCCGACGCCCGGAGGCACGCTGGCGCCGCACGCCCGACGACGTCGCCGCCCTGGCCGGCCTCCAGCGCGAGCTGCTCACCTCCGGCATCGACGCCACGGCCCCCGGCGGCCTCGTCGGCTACGCGACGTGCAGCCCGCACCTCAACGAGACCCGCTTCGTCGTGGCCGACGCGGTCAAGGGGCGGGGCGACATCGAGGTCCTCGACGCCCGAAGCCTGTTCGTCGACGCCTCCGGACGACCGCTGGAGGATCTCGGCGACGGGCCGTACGTCCAGCTGTGGCCCCACCTCCACGGTACCGATGCCATGTTCTTCGCCCTGCTGCGCAAGCACTGACCTGCCCCCAGGCCTCACCACCCGCGCGCCCAGCTTCACGTCGAGTGCCCAGTTCCCGACGGCGTGTCGTGTCGGGAACTGCGCACTCGATGCCCGAGTGCGCAGTTTCCAGCGGGGCGCATGCAGGTCGGCGCGTCGAAAACTCCCTCGACCCGCCCCGCGTGGCTGGGCAGGGTGGGGGAGTGACGGCATACGCGATGGACGACCTCGCCCCCAGCCCCTTCGACGAGCGCGTGGCCCCGACCTACGACGCGGGGTCGGCGTACATGTTCGATCCGGCGATCCTCGGCCCCACGGTCGACGTGCTGCACGAGCTCGCCGGTGACGGGCCGGCGCTCGAGCTGGCCGTGGGGACCGGGCGGGTCGCCCTGCCACTGCAGGAGCGCGGGGTGGAGGTGCACGGCATCGACTTCTCCGAGGCCATGGTCGCCGAGCTGCGGCGCAAGCCGGGTGGCGACCGCATGCCCGTGACGATCGGCGACATGGCGTCCACGCGGGTCGGAACCGGCTACCGGCTGGTCTATCTCGTCTACAACACCATCACCAACCTGCTCACGCAGGACGAGCAGGTCGAGTGCTTCCGCACCGCCGCCGAGCAGCTCGCTCCCGGGGGTGCGTTCGTCATCGAGGTGTTCGTCCCGCAGCTGCGGCGCATGCCGCCGGGGCAGTATGCCGTCCCCTTCCACGTGGGGGAGCGGCATGTCGGTCTGGACACCGTCGACGTCGTGACTCAGCACCTGGTGTCGCACCACTTCACGCAGGCTGGGCTCGACTCCCGTGGGCGGCGGCTCGCGACGTGCGGCACGTCGGCGCACCGCTACGTGTGGCCGTCCGAGCTCGACCTCATGGCGCGTCTCGCCGGTCTGACGCTGAACGCCCGGTGGGCCGACTGGACGAGGGCGCCGTTCACCGCCGAGTCGGAGTCCCACGTGTCGGTGTGGGTCAAGGGCACCGACTGAGGGATCGGCTGCGCCCCTAGGCTGTGCGGGTGCAGATCTCACCGAGCATCCTGTCCGCCGACTTCGCGAACCTCGAGGCCGAGCTGGGCCGCATCGCCAACGCAGACTGGGCTCACGTCGACGTCATGGACGCCCACTTCGTGCCCAACCTGACGCTCGGGCTTCCCGTGGTCGAGGCGCTGCTCGAGGTGAGCCCCATCCCGATCGACGCGCACCTGATGATCGAGGACCCCGACCGGTGGGCGCCGCAGTACGCCGAGGCCGGTTGCCAGTCGGTCACCTTCCACATCGAGGCCGCCCGTGACCCCCGTGCGCTGGCCCGAGCGCTGCGCTCGGCGGGGGCCCGCGCGTCGATGGCGCTCAAGCCGGGCACCGACTTCGCGCCGTACGCGGACCTGCTGCCCGAGCTCGACATGGTGCTCGTCATGACCGTCGAGCCCGGATTCGGCGGCCAGTCGTTCATGGCCGACCAGATGCCGAAGGTCGCACAGGTGCGTGAGGCCGTGCGCCGGCACGGCGGGGAGATCTGGATCCAGGTGGACGGCGGAGTCAGCGCCGACACGATCGAGCAGTGCGCCGAGGCCGGCGCAGACGTGTTCGTCGCCGGGTCGGCCGTCTACGGCGCCGATGACGCCGCCAAGGCCGTCGACGAGCTGCGCGTGCTCGCCGGCGCCCACCGGCACTGACGCGCGGGCGCGCTCGTCTGCCTCGGCCGGCTCAGGTCGACGGCGGTCGTGGTGGCCGTCACGTGGTCACGGTGTGTGCACCTGACCCCCGCAGGTGCATACTGGCCGTACGTGCTCCGGGGTCGGTGTAATTCCGAGCCGGCGGTTAAAGTCCGCGACCCGACCGCATCCAGCGGCCGGTTGACCTGGTGAAATTCCGGGACCGACGGTGAAAGTCCGGATGGGAGGCAGCGCGAGACAGGCCGTCGTGGTCTGGGGTTTCCGGCCTGTGTTGTCGGTCCCGGTCCACGTGGGGCGTGTGGAGTACCCCGGAGTTCGTCCGTGCACCGACGAACGACCAAGGACGAACACCACATGCAGGCTCTTGCTCTGGCCGACCAGACGAAGAACGTCTTCCAGCAGGCCATCGACGCCGCGATCCCGATCGGGCCCTACCAGCTGCACTGGCTGGAGCTGATCGGCGTGCTCATCGGCCTCGCCTCCGCCTACCTCGGGATGCGCCGGTGGGTCTGGGCGTGGCCCGTCGGCATCATCGCCAACGTCATGCTCTTCTTCGTGTACCTCGGGGCCGTGTTCGGCGCCGACGAGCGCATCCCGCTCTTCGGGCAGGCCGGTCGCCAGGTCTTCTTCATCATCACGAGCATCTACGGCTGGTGGCGCTGGTCGCAGGTGCGCCGCCTCAACCACGCCCACGACGGGAGTGGCGTCGCCATCACGCCCCGTTGGGCCACACAGCGCGAGCGGGTCGCCGTCGTCGTCTTCTGGCTCGTCGGCACCGTCGTGGTGCACCAGGCCTTCGTCTGGCTCTGGAACCTCTCGCCGAACCCCTTCTTCACGCCCGAGTGGTGGTTCTACTGGTGCGACGCCTGGATCTTCGTCGGCTCGATCGTCGCCACCTACGCCATGGCGCGCGGCTGGAACGAGTTCTGGCTCGCCTGGATCGGCGTCGACCTCGTCGGCGTGCCCTTCGGCTTCGCCACGAACTACGTGCCCACCGCGGTGCTCTACACGTTCTACGGCCTCTTCGTCGTCTACGGCTTCACGCAGTGGGTCAAGGCGTCCCGGGTCGACACCAAGGACGTCGAGCCCCAGCTGGCCGGATCGACGACGGCCTGACGATGGGCGACTCCACGGCACCGGCCTGGATGCGACGGGCGCTGCAGCTCGCCGCGTCCGGGCCGTGGCCCGACCCGAACCCGCGCGTCGGCTGCGTTCTCGTCGGACCCGACGGGAGGGTCGTCGGCGAGGGCCACCACCACGGGGCCGGGTCGCCCCACGCCGAGATCGAGGCGTTGGAGGCGGCCGGCGTCGCCGCGCGGGGAGCCACCGCATACGTCACGCTCGAGCCCTGCTCGCACACCGGCCGCACCGGCCCCTGCACCGAGGCGCTCATCGACGCAGGCGTGTCGCGCGTCGTCTTCGCCCAGTCGGACCCGAACCCGGACGCCGCCGGCGGCGCCGAACGGTTGCATGCGGCCGGCGTCCACGTCATGGGAGGGGTGCTGGCCGAGGCGGCCGAGGCGCTCAACGCCCGGTGGGCCCGCACCGTGGTGCTGGGCCGGCCACTCGTGACGTGGAAGCTGGCGACGACGCTGGACGGCCGCAGCGCCGCCGCCGACGGCACCAGCCAGTGGATCACCGGTGAGCAGGCTCGCGCCGACGTGCACGTGCTGCGCGGCACCCGCGACGCAGTCCTCGTGGGCACCGGAACCGTGCTCGCCGACGACCCACGGCTCACGGTGCGTATGCCGGACGGCGGGCTCGCGCCCGACCAACCCCTCCGCGTCGTGATGGGGCTGCGGCCGGTGCCCCCCGACGCGCGCGTGTGGGCGGCACCGGGGGCGGTCGTCCACCTGGAGACTCGCGACCCGCGCCAGGCACTCGAGTCACTGTGGCACCGGGGAGTTCGTGACGTCTGGTTGGAGGGCGGCCCGACGCTCGCCGCTGCGTTCCTGCGAGCCGGTCTCGTCGACGACGTCTACGCCTACGTCGCCCCGGCCCTGCTCGGCGGCGGCCGCACCGCCGTTGCCGACCTCGGCGTCGACTCGATCGGTGGCATGCGGCGTCTCGACCTCGACGAGGTCGTCGTCGTCGGGGGCGACGTACGCATCCACGCCGTGCCGCACGTCGAGGGGCCGGATCGCGTGGCGCCGGCGTCCGGCACCGCCGACACGACCGACAGCCCCGAGCTGCTCGCCCCCGCGGCTCCCAACCACTGAGCGCAGCTGCGCAGAGAACCTGAGGAGACAGGAATGTTCACCGGAATCGTCGAGGAGCTCGGCACCGTTGCCGGGATCCAGCTCGGCGCAGAGTCCGCGGTCCTTCGCATCGAGGGCCCGCTCGTCGTCAGCGACGCCACCCACGGCGCATCGATCGCGGTGAACGGCGTCTGCCTCACCGTCACCGAGCACGACGGCACCGGCTTCACCGTCGACGTCATGGCCGAGACGCTCGACCGCAGCAGCCTCGGTGCGCTGCGCGAGGGTGACCGGGTGAACCTCGAGCGCGCGATGCCCGCCGACGGCCGGTTCGGCGGCCACGTCGTCCAGGGCCACGTCGACGGCACTGCGACGATCACGGCGCGAACGCCCGGGGACCGTTGGGAGACGGTCGACTTCACGCTCCCGGCGGGCCTCGCGGCATACGTCGTCGAGAAGGGCTCGATCACCGTCGACGGTGTCTCTCTCACCGTCGCCCACGTCGGCGACGACGCCTTCGGCGTCTCGCTCATTCCGACCACACTCGGCTTGACCACCTTGGGGCACAAGGGAGTCGGCGACGTCGTCAACCTCGAGGTCGACGTCATCGCCAAGTACGTCGAGCGACTGCTCACCCACCGCCAGGAGGTCGCGTCATGACCACGCTCTCGACCGTGGAGGCTGCGCTGGAGGCCCTGCAGGCAGGCCGCCCGGTGCTCGTCCTGGACAGCGAGGACCGCGAGAACGAGGGCGACCTCGTCCTCGCCGCCGCGACGGCCACCGAGGACTGGATGGCATGGACGATCCGGCATTCCTCCGGCTACCTCTGCGCGCCGATGCCCGACGAGGTCGCCGACCACCTCGAGCTCCCGCTCATGGTGGCCGAGAACCGCGACCCGCTGCGCACGGCGTACACCGTCTCGGTGGACGCCGCCACGGGCGTGACGACCGGCATCAGCGCGGCCGACCGGTTGCGCACCGTGCAGGTGCTCGCCGACCCCGCCTCGACCCCGTCCGACCTCATCCGCCCAGGCCACATCCTGCCGCTGCGCGCACGCCACGGGGGCGTGCTCACTCGGCCGGGCCACACCGAGGCCGCGGTGGACCTGGCGCGTCTCGCCGGACTGCCGCCTGTCGGCGTCATCGGCGAGCTCGTGCACGACGACGGCACGATGATGCGCTTCGACGCGGTCGTCGACCTGGGTCGCGAGTTCGGCCTCCCGGTCATCACCATCGAGCAGCTCATCGACCACCGGCAGCGGCTCGACCGGGTCGAGCGACTCGCGACGACGCGCATCCCCACTGTCCACGGCACGTTCACCGCCTACGGCTATCGCGACACCCTGACGGGTGACGAGCACGTCGCGCTCGTCAGCCCGCGGGGCCTGCAGGGCCTGAGCGGCTCCGGCCCCGTGCTGACCCGACTGCACTCGGAGTGCCTCACCGGCGACGCCTTCGGCTCGCTGCGCTGCGACTGCGGGCCCCAGCTGCAGACCGCCCTGGCCCGCGTCGGCCGCGAGGGCGGCGTCGTCGTCTACCTCGGCGGCCACGAAGGACGCGGCGTCGGTCTCGTGGACAAGCTGCGCGCGTACGCCCAACAGGACCGCGGCGCCGACACCGTCGACGCGCAGACGGCCCTGGGGCTCCCGGTCGACGCCCGCGAGTATGCCGCCGGGGCCGCGATCCTGCACGACCTCGGTGCAACCGAGGTCGTGCTGCTGACGAACAACCCGAAGAAGACCTCGGCCCTGCGCCACCTCGGCCTCGATGTCGTCGCGGTCGAACGGCTGCACGGCCCGATCGGCGACGACAACGAGCGTTACCTGGTCACCAAGAGGGACCGGATGGGTCACGACATCCCGGCCGCGGGCGAGCGGCACGGCGGCAAGGAGACGGCATGAAGGACGGCGCCCCCACCCTCAGCACCGACGGCAGCGGGCTGCGCGTCGCGGTCGTCGCGGCGAGCTGGCACGAGCAGGTGATGGACGGCCTGCTCGACGGCGCCCGTCGCGGGCTGGCCGACGCCGGCGTGACAGAGGTCGACGTCGTCCGGGTGCCCGGCACCTTCGAGCTCTCGGTGGCGTGCGCCGCCCTCGCCGGGCGCTTCGACGCGCTCGTCGCGCTCGGCGTCGTGATCCGCGGCGGCACGCCTCACTTCGACTACGTGTGTCACGCGGCGACGTCGGGCATCACGGAGGTCTCGGTGCGCACGGCCACACCGATCGGCTTCGGGGTGCTCACGTGCGACGACGAGCAGCAGGCGCTCGACCGCGCCGGGCTGCCGGGCTCGGCCGAGGACAAGGGCCACGAGGCCGCGACCGCGGCCGTCGCGACCGTGGTCGCGCTCAGGGCGGTCTCGCAGGCCGGCACCGCCACGACGTGAGCACTGGTCAGGTCGCCGGGCGGTGGCCCGTAGGCTGGGCGACCGTGAAGAGCTTTGAGCAGCTGTATGCCGAGCTGGCCGAGAAGGCGCAGACGCGACCCGAGGGCTCGGGCACCGTCGCGCAGCTCGACGCCGGCGTCCACGCGATCGGCAAGAAGATCGTCGAGGAGGCGGCCGAGGTGTGGATGGCGGCCGAGTACCAGTCGAACGACGAGGCCGCCGAGGAGATCAGCCAGCTCCTCTACCACCTGCAGGTCCTCATGCTCGCCAAGGGCATCTCGCTCGACGACGTCTACTCCCACCTCTGAGGACTGTCTACGCCATGCTGCGAATCGCCGTGCCCAACAAGGGCTCCCTGTCCGACGCCACCGTGGAGCTGCTGCGCGAGGCGGGCTACCGCACGCGTCGTGACACCAAGGAGCTCGTGGTGACCGACGTCGAGAACGACGTCGAGTTCTTCTACCTGCGTCCCCGTGACATCGCCGTCTACGTGGGCTCGGGCACCGTCGACGCCGGCGTCACCGGGCGCGACCTGCTGCTCGACTCCGGCTCGTCCGCCGTCGAGGTCATGGCGCTCGGCTTCGGTGCGTCGACCTTCCGGTATGCCGGCAAACCGGGCCACGTGGGCACCGTCGCCGACATCGCGGGCAAGCGCGTAGCGACGTCGTACGCCGGCCTCGTGCGTGCTGACCTCGCGGCGCGTGGGCTCACGGCCGACGTCGTGCGGCTCGACGGGGCCGTCGAGACGGCCATCACCCTCGGGGTCGCCGACTGCATCGCCGACGTCGTCGAGACCGGAACCACGTTGCGGCAGCAGGGGCTCGAGGTGTTCGGCGAGCCGATCCTGCGCTCGGAGGCCGTGCTCATCCGCGGCGACCGTCCCGGTGAGGCGCAGGCCATCGAGGTGCTGCAGCGCCGCATCGCGGGCGTGATCACAGCCCGCACCTACGTGATGCTCGACTACGACTGCCCCAAGGATCTCGTCGACCGGGCGTGCGAGGTCACTCCGGGCCTCGAGTCGCCCACCGTCTCGTCGCTGCAGGACGAGGCCTGGGTTGCCGTCCGCGCGATGGTGCCGAGGCTCGGGCGCAACCGGCTCATGGACGAGCTCTACGACCTCGGCGCCCGCGCGATCCTCGTCACCGACATCGCGGCCTGCCGGCTGTGACCCGCGGCGACGGTGACGACCGATGACGATGACGGTGACGACGCGATGACCGACCAGCCGGCGGCCTCCCGCGAGCCCACGGCCGCGGCCGACCCGCTCGCGCCCTTCCGCCCGCGGCGGGGGCGCGCGGTCGCCCTCGGCGTCGCGTGCACCTCGCTCGTCGTCTTCGGTGCCATCGCCGTCGTCATGCCCACGCAGGCCGACGGTCGCTGGGGCGTCGGCGACCGGGTCATGTTCTTCGCGCTCGGTGCGGCTCTCGCCTTCGTGGCCTGGCGCTACGCCTCGATCGTCGCAGTGCCCAGCCGCGACGGCCTGGTGGTGCGCAACCTCGTGCTGACCCGCACCCTGGACTGGGCCGAGGTGGTGCGCGTGCAGTTCGGCGGCGGTGAACCGTGGGTGAGCCTCGACCTCGAGGACGGCGACACGGTCGCGGTCATGGCGATCCAGAAGGCCGACGGTGACGTGTCGGGGCGTGAGGCCTCACGGCTCGCCGCTCTCGTCCAGGCCTTCGGCGAGACGCCCGAACCGGGCGGCCCCGGTGGCCAGGGTGGTCGCCACGACCCCGCCGACCCCGCCGGCCCGGCCGACCCGGACCACTCCGAGGACGACTCGTGACCGGCGAGCCGACCCCGGAGCGCATGCGGCACGCCCTCGGTCACTTCGCGACCGGCGTGACGGTCGTGACCGGGATCGCTGCTGACGGCGAGCCGGTCGGGTTCGCCTGCCAGTCCTTCGCGTCGGTGTCGCTGCACCCTCCGCTCGTCCTCTTCTGCGCCGACCACCGGGGCCGGTCCTGGCCCCGCATGCGCGACCAGGGGCGCTTCACGGTCAACGTCCTGCGCCACGAGCAGCGTGAGCTCATCGGGCGCTTCGGCTCGACGGCGGGCGACCGCTTCGAGGGGCTGGACTGGGAGCCGTCCGAGCGAGGCGGCCCGAGCCTGCCCGGTGTGCTGATGCGCGTCCACTGCGCCGTCGAGCAGGTGCACGTCGCCGGCGACCACGACGTCGTCGTCGGACGCGTCCTCGAGCTCGAGGACGGCGAGTCCGGCCGCCCGATGCTCTTCTACCGTGGGCGTTTCACCGTCACCGAACGGCGTACGTCCTCGGGCGCCGAGGAGGCGCCGTCCCCGATGGACGACTACTGGGGCTGACCCCGCCCGCCCGCTCAGCGCAGGGCGGGGGCCGGAGGACTCGCTGTCGCAACGGGCCTCCAGGGACCGATGCGGCTCTGGCCGTCCGGCGGATCAGCGAGTAAGTTGACAACTCAACCAACCATCGTGAGCGCCAGGAGGTCCAGATGGCCACGGTCGTCGTTTTCGGGGGCACGGGGTACACCGGGGGCAACGTCGTCCGCGAGGCGACTGCCCGGGGTCACCGGGTCGTCTCGGTGAGCCGGTCCGAGCCGCAGGACCCGGTCGCCGGAGTGCTATACGAGACCGGCACCGTCGAGCAGGTGGCAGGGCGGGTGATCCCCGGGGCCGACGCGGTCGTGGCGGCGCTGTCGCCGCGTGGCGACATGGCGGGGCGCCTCGTGGACACCTACCGTGACCTCGCCCGACAGTCGGCCGCTGCCGGCGCGCGCTACCTCCAGGTCGGCGGGTACAGCTCGCTGCGCCCCGCGCCCGGAGCGCCGCGCTTCGTGGAAGGCGACATCCCGGAGCAGTTCCGCGACGAGGCACTCGAGGGGGAGGCGACCCGCGTCCTGCTCGCCGAAGAGGGCCCCGAGGCCTTGGACTGGGTCTTCGTCAGCCCGGCGGCGGCGTACGGGGCGTGGGCGGCCGGTGAGCGTACTGGCCGATACAGGGTCGGCGAGGACGTGGCGCTCGTCGACGAGGAGGGCGGCTCCACCATCTCCGGAGGGGACTTCGCCGCGGCGATCGTCGACGAGATCGAGAACCCCACCCGCCACCGCGCGCACATGAGCGTCGCGTACTGAGAGGTCGTGCTGGCCGTCTCGAACGGGCCTGTTCGTCGCCGTGACCTGCAGGGTCAGGCGCGGCGGGGGGCTAGTCGGTGGGCCGGGTGGAACGAGAGTCGGTGCCGTCGACGAGCCCGTCCCACGACCACTTCGGCACGGACAGGCCGTCCGGGACGTCGCCTGCCGAGTCGTGGTAGGTGCTCATGTATGCCGTCGCCCACGTGAAGTACGCGACGAGCGTGTCGCGTACGGCCGGGTCGCCGCCCAGCCCCGCGTCGTCGACGGCGTCGGCGAAGCAGGCCACCGCCCTCTGGTCCATCTCGACGTGGGGACCGTTGCCCGAGTGCATCCGCACCACCTCGCTCTCGCTCCCGAGCCCCGCGGTGTAGGTCGGCGGACCACCCAGCGCCTCGGCCCAGTATGCCGCCAGACGAGCGGTGTGGTCAGGGTGGTAGCCGTGCGAGAAGGCATGCGAGACAACGGGATCCGTCAGGCAACGCTCGTGCCAGGCGTGCGCGAGCGCGGTCAGGGCCGGCATGCCGCCGACGGTTTCGTAGATCGAGGTGGCCACCGACGCAGGTTCCCACTCGGAGCGTGGTGCGACAAGGACCCGGGACCGGCATCGCGCGCTCGGTCCCGGGCCCACCGTCAGCGGAAGTGGATGAAGTTCGACGGCCAGGACGAGCTCGTGCGGGCGATGATGCGACGCCCGCTCATCGAGGTGTACGTCCTGCCGAGGATGGTGCCCCCGTAGCCGCTCTCGGAGATCGCGATCTGGTTGCCGTCGGCGCTCACCCAGTCCACGTACGCGACGTGGTTCGAGTTCCACTGGGCGATGTCACCGACTCGCGGCGCCTGGTCGACCGCGAAACCCTTGGCCCGCGCGTTGTTGTCCCAGCTCTCCGCGTTGCCGAGGTTGCCCGGGTTCCTGACGCCGTCGAGCGAGAGCCGGTACGCCGAGAAGTTCGTGCAGTTGTTCCCCCAGGCGTCGACGGGGTAGTTCCAGGCTCGCTGCCCGTAGTAGCCGAAGCGGGTGATGCAGTTCTGGGTCGCTCGTGAGTAGCACGACCAGTCCGACGGCGCCGGTCCGCCCACGACGGCCCACGTCACCGTCGTCGAGCGGTAGACGGCCGCGTTGCCGGTGCCGAGCACCCGCATGACCGAGCCGGCGCCGGACGTCTTCGTCGACCAGAGCACGGTGCCCTGGCTGTTCCGCACCACGAAGTTCCCGTCCGTCTGCATCGCGGCGTAGCTGCCCGAGCCGGCCGTGAAGGAGGCCCACTTGCGGGTGCCCCCCGCCGAGGCGAGCACGAGGTTGCCGTCCGTGCGCATGGTCATCGACCAGGCCTTGCTCGTCGCGGTGATGGACTCACCGGAGCGCAGCACCTGGTTGGGCAGGAGGCGGTCGTACCTGACGCCGCGGTGGTCCCAGACGGGCGTGCCGCCCTGACGGAGCTGGAGCAGGCCGTCGTCGGTGATCGTCACGACGGCACCGGTCCAGCCGTTCGTCCCGGCCGTCCAGGCCAGGCTGCCGTCGGCCCTCATGATCGCCAGCTGGCCATCGGAGCGCACGAAGAGGCGGTTGCCGACTCCGCTCGTCCCGCTGTTCCACCGCGCCACACCGCCAGAGACGATGACGAGGTTGCCGTCGGTCTGCATCCCGGCCTTGTAGGTGCCGTTGGGGGACACGAGCGCCGATCCACCGAGGAGCACCTGCCCGGGCTCCAGCGTCGAGCCCGCGATGTAGGTGTACCCGTTGGCCTTGGTGACCGTGCCGGCGCGCGTCGTCACCTTCACCGGGACGGAGCCCGTCGCGATGCGCATCGGCACGACGGCGGTCAGCTGCGTGGCGGAGACGCGGGTCACGCTCGTCGCCGGGGTGCCGTTGATCCAGACGCCGGTGACCACGGTGAACGACGTGCCGCGCAGGGTCACGACGTTCCCGCCGTCGAGCAGGCCGGAGGCCGGGGACACGGACGTGATGACCGGGACGTCCTGGTAGGCGAAGCGTCCGGCGGGCACGACGAGCGAGGTGCCGCCGGGGGTCGTGACCCGCACGTCGACGTCGGCCTCGGCGTGGGCCGGGATCGTGACCCGCAGCTGCGACGCGGAGAGCCGCGTGACCGCCGTGGCCGGCACGCCTCCGAAGGTGACGCGGTCCACGCGGTCGTAGCCGGAGCCGGTCAGGGTGACGACGCTGCCGCCCTTCGTCGGCGCGAGAGCCGGGGACAGGGCGCTGACGGTCGGCACGGGCTGGTAGGTGAACCTGCCCGCCGGGCCGACCGCGGAGACGCCGCCCGGAGTGGTGACCCGGACGTCGACCGTGCCGACGACGTGGCTCGGGACGGTGACCCGGATCGTGGTGGCCGAGACCCGGACGAGCCCGGTCGCCGGGCGGCCGCCGAAGTCGACTGCAGAGACGAGGGACAGGCGGGTGCCGGTGATCGTCATGACGCCGGCCCCGGTCAGCGGACCGGCGGGCACGGACAACGAGCTCACGCCCGGGATGCCGACGTACTCGAAGTTCGTGCGTGCGGTCTCCGGGCTGGTCCCGTTGGCGTTGGTGGCACGCACGGCGACGACGCCCTCGGCGTGAGCCGGCGCGGTCACGCGCAGGCTGGTGTCGGAGACGCGCACGAGACCGGTGCCGAGCGTGGTGCCGAAGCGGACCTCACCCACCTCTGCGAGGTGGGCACCGGTCAGGGTCACCACCGTGCCGCCCCGGAGGGGACCGGCCGACACGGAGAGGGTGCTGAGCACCGGGGGGGAGCCGTACGCGTACCGGGCGCCGGCGCCCACGGGGGAGAGGCCGCCCGGCGTCGTGACGCGGACGTCGACCGGACCGGAGGCGTGCGGCGGGGTCGTGACCCGCAGCGTCGTCCCCGACACCCGCACGATCTTCGTCGTCGTGGTGGTGCCGAAGCTGACGGCGGTCGCCCGGCCGAAGCCGGTGCCGGTCAGGGTGACGACGGTGCCACCGGCCGGTGGCCCGGTCACCGGCGTGAGACCGGTGACCGTCGGGACCGCTTCGTACTCGTAGCTGGTGGCTGCCGTCGTGGCCGAGGTGCCGTTGGGGTTCGTGACGCGCACGCTCACGACGCCCGCCGCGTGGGGCGGCGCCGTGGCGCGGATGGAGGTCGGCGAGACGACCGTGAAGCTGGCGACGGTGTCGCCGAACAGCAGGCGGGTCGAACCCGCGAACCGCGCGCCGGTGATCGAGACGACGGTGCCGCCCCGGATCGGGCCGGACGGCACCGACAGCGTCGAGATGGCCGGCGGCAGGTAGAACGTGTAGCGCGTCGCGGACGTGAGGGCGGTGCTGCCGCCCGGTGTCGTCACCTGGACGTCGACGGCGCCGACGGCGTGGACCGGCGTCGTCACGCGCACGGTCGTGGCCGAGACCCGGGTGAGCGACGCCGCAGGCGTGGTGCCGAACCGGACGGCCGACGCCCGGGCCAGACCGGTGCCGGTCAGGGTGACCGTCGCCCCGCCTCCGGTCCCGCCCGAGGCGGGGGACACCCGCGTGAGCGTCGGCACGGCGTCGTAGGTGAACGTCGGGCTGCTGCCGGACGTGCCTGCAGCGGTCGTGACGCGCACGTAGACCGCGCCGGCCGGGCGAGCCGGCGTGGTGACACGCAGCTGGGTGCTCGACAGGACCGAGAGCTGCGTCCCCGGGTAGGTGCCGAAGGTCACCCTGGTGGTGCCGGAGAAGTGCGTTCCGGTCACGGTGAGGACCGTCCCTCCACGCGTCGGGCCCGCCGCGGCCGAGAGCCCGGTGACCGTGGGCGGCAGGACGACGGGTGGGGTCGTGTAGGTGAACCTGCCGACGGCTGCGACCGGTGAGGTGCCGCCGGGGGTGACGACGCGTACGTCGACGGAGCCTGCGGCGTGCGCCGGGACGGTGACGCGGACCTGGGTGGCGCTGACCCTCGTCAGCCCCGACGCCGGCGTGCTGCCGAAGAGGACGGCGCTCGCGCGGGTGAGGCCGGTTCCGGTCACGGTGAGCGTGGTGCCGCCGGGAGTCGTGGCGGTACGCGCCGAGAGTGCCGTCAGGGTGGGAACCGCGTCGAAGGCGAAGCTCGAGCGCGTCGAGAGCGGCGAGGTTCCGGCCGGGGCGGTGACCTGCACGCTCACGACGCCGGCAGCGTGCGCCGGGGTGACGACGCGGACCCGCGTCTCGGAGACCTTGGTGACGGCGGTGACGGCGGAGGTCCCGAACAGGACCTTCGTGGCGGCGCCCACTCCGGTTCCCGAGAGCTCGACCGAGGTGCCTCCGCTCGCCGGGCCTGCCACCACCGAGAGGGCAGGCGCCGCCGGGACGGTGGCGGTGGTGGTGACGGCGGCCGGCGAAGCCACTGCGGCGGGGGTGGCCGGAGCTGCGCCGGCGGCCGGTGCGGTCGCCAGGCCCGGGATGCCCGCGAGCACGGTCAGGGAGACCAGTGTTGCCACGGCCCGCCCTCCGACACGCTGGGAGCGGGTTCGATGTCGGGCGATCGGCGTCTTCGGTGGCATCATTCGTCGGTTCTCCTTGCAGTCAGCACGTCCGCCGAGCAGTCTGCATGGGCATATGTCGCCTTGTACGCGGTTTCGCCCTAATTGGGGCGCCCCAACCGCAACACCAGCCCCAGATGTGGTGCTGGAGGCACCCGTGCGGAGCCTCGAAACGGCCCCGCCGCGCCGGTTTCAGTCGACCCGCGGGAGGTCCGGGCGCAGCCGGATCACGACCAGTGCCTGCACGCTGCCGAAGACAGCGAGGACGAGCCAGACCAGCGAGAGGCTGCCGCTGACGTCGCGCAGCAGGCCCATCGCGAGCGGGCCGACGGAGGCGATGCCGTAGGAGATGAGGAAGGCCATGCCGGTCAGGCGCCCGCTCGCCTCGGGGGTGCGGGCGTACCGCACGAGCAGCACGAGGGCGAGCGAGAAGGCCGCGCCCTGCCCGAGGCCGGCGACGACCGCCCAGACCCACGGTGCCGACAGCGGCGCGAGCAGGATGCCGAGGCAGCCGACGACGCCGAGGGCCGCGGCCGGCAGCAGCAGGCGCCGCATGTCGCGAGCCGTGTCGCTGAGCACCGGCCCGAGCAGCCCCGAGACGATCTGGGCGCCGCTGAAGGCCGCCGCGAGGTATCCCGCCGACCCACGGGACCAGCCGTGCTCGACGTACGTCGGGGCCAGCCACGTGACGGCGGAGTAGAAGCACCAGGACTGGAGGGCCAGGTAGCCGGCGACGAGCCACGCCGTGCGGTGGCGCCACGGGAGGCGGCCGGGCCCCTCCTCGTCAGGTGTGTGGTGGGGGTTGGCGCGGACGGTGAACGGCGCCCAGGCGAGCACGCCGACGACGGCGACGACGGTCCACGAGCCGAGCGAGCCCTGCCAGCTGCCGAGGCGGTCGGCGAGCGGCACGGCGACGGCGGAGCTGACCGCCGCACCACCCATCATCGCCAGCATGTAGAGGCCGGTCACCAGGCCGGTGCGCTCGGGCGGGAAGTACGTCTTGACCAGGCGCGGCAGCAGCGTGCCGGCGACCGCGATGCCGACCCCGCACAGGAAGGTGCCGACGTAGAGGACGACGACGTTGCCGCCGCTGAAGCGGCTCGCGGTGCCGACGACGATGCTGAGCGATGCGGCGAGCACCGCCCCGGCGGCGCCCATCCGGTGGGCGACGCGGCTCGCTACGGGGGCGAAGAGCCCCATGCAGAGCACCGGCAGGGTCGTCAGCGCCCCGGCCGCCGCGTGGCTCAGCCCGAGGTCGGCCGAGATCGCGTCGAGCAGGGGCGGGATGCTGGTGATGGCGACACGCAGGTTCGCGGCCACGGCAACGAGAGCCACCGCCATGACCCAGACGGGTGGCAGGGGCCGGATCGCGCGGTCTCGTCGGGGCACCCTCAGAGACTAGATGTGTCGACGACGAGGTCTGCCCGGGCCCTCGTCGAGTCGGCCGCGAAAAGGCACGTCTCCTGGTCGGCCCAGCGCTGCCACTGCGGCCGGTAGGCCTCGCCGTCGCGCGCGATGCCCCGCCGCCGGCGCAGCCGGGTGTCCGCGTCGACGAAGACGGTCACGGCGGCATACGGCCGGGCAGGTCCCGCGCTGGCTCCGCATCCCTCGACGACGAGGAAGCGGCACGAAGGCACGTCCTGGGTGCCGGCCCAGCGCTCACGGACCCAGCTCCACAGCCGGTAGGCCGCGTGCTCGCCGCGCGAGAGGGGCTCGAGCACCTGCCTGGTGAGCAGGTCCGGGGCCTCGGCGAGGCCGTCCCAGCCGGGGTAGAGGTGGTCCATGTGGACCACGGCGACCGGACCGTCGGCGGCCAGCGCCAGCTCGACCCCGCGAGCGAGCGTCGTCTTGCCCGCCCCGCTGGGACCGTCGAGTGCGACGACCACGACGTCACCGCAACGCGGCTCGGCGGCCCGCGCGAGAGAAGCGACGGCGGCGACGTGCTCCTCGGTCGGCGGCCTCGTCACCTCGTCCCACATGGGCGCGACCCTAGCCGGTCGCGACGCTGGCCTAGCCTTGACGCATGCCCGTCGCCACGAGAGTCATCGCCTGCCTCGACGTCGACGCCGGTCGCGTCGTCAAGGGCGTCAACTTCGAGAACCTGCGCGACGCCGGTGACCCCGTCGAGCTCGCCAAGGTCTACGACGACCAGGGTGTCGACGAGCTGACGTTCCTGGACGTCACGGCGAGCAGCGGCAACCGCGAGACGACCTACGACGTGGTCCGCCGCACCGCCGAGCAGGTGTTCATCCCGCTGACCGTCGGCGGCGGGGTGCGCACGGTCGACGACGTCGACCGGCTGCTCCGCGCCGGAGCCGACAAGGTCGGGGTCAACACGGCTGCGATCGCGCGTCCTGAGCTCATCTCCGAGATCGCGAGCCGCTTCGGGGCGCAGGTGCTCGTCCTGTCGGCCGACGTGCGCCGACGCCTCGGTGACGACGGCCGCCCGACCGACGACTTCGTGATGACGACGCACGGTGGGCGCACGCCCGTCGACCTCGACGCGGTGCAGTGGTGCGCCCGGGCCGCCGAGCTCGGCGCCGGCGAGATCCTGCTCAACTCGATGGACGCCGACGGCACCAAGGACGGCTTCGACATCGAGCTGATCCGGCGCGTGCGGGCCGCCGTCTCGGTGCCCGTCATCGCAAGTGGCGGGGCGGGCCGCGTCGAGCACTTCGCTCCCGCCGTCGCGGCCGGCGCCGACGCCGTCCTGGCCGCCAGCGTGTTCCACTTCCGAGAGCTCACGGTGGGCGAGGTCAAGGACGCGCTGCGCGCGGCCGGGGTCACCGTTCGCTGAGGGTCGTCCTGAGGTCGAGGACGGCGCTCAGCTGATGCCGAGCTCGGCGCCCTGCAGGGCGGCGATGTCGTCGGCGTCGCCCTCGAACCCGACCCGGGCCACGCTCTTGCGGCCGTACGCGTAGAGCACGAGCTCGCCGACCGGCCCACGCAGGACGACGGTGCCATGGGCGTCGGGCAGCCTGGCGGCATACCGGCCCTGACCCTCGGCGATGAGCACGATGCCGGTCGGCGCCTTGCGGAACATCAGGCGCGCCGAGCGACGCAGGGCCGACCACAGCTTGCCCTCGAGCTGTGGAGCCAGCTCGCGCGGCTCCCATCCCGTCTGCGCCCGACGGACGTCCTCGTGGTGCACGAAGTACTCGACGAGGTTGGTGATCTCGTCGACCCGGGCGTTGGACATCGGGTTCCAGGCAGGCGCTCCCCGGCGCACCCGGTCGACGAGGGCGGCGTAGTCGCCGTTCGCGATCTTGCCCTGCTCGCGGTCGAGGTGTCCCTCGAGGAAGGGCACGAAACGGCCGACCGAGAGGTCGGGGCGGGTCTCGCGGACCAGCAGGTGGGCGGCGAGGTCGCGCGTCTGCCAGCCCTCGCAGAGGGTCGGCCGGTCGGGTCCGAGACGGTCGAGCTCGTCGCAGAGCAGGAGGCGTTCGGACCTGGCGTGGCGCGTCATGTCCTCATCCTGTCAGGGTCCGCGGACGAGGCCGCGAACAACTCGTTGGATCCCGGCCTCGTCGCCTCCGTAGGGTCGGACGGTGATCGAGCTCGTGCGCCCCACCGTCGACCTCTCGGACGCGTGGTGGGAGATGGTCGACGACTTCGGCGGAACCACCATCCACGGGTCGGGCTACCACCCGAGGGACCGCGACGTCCTCGCCGACGCGCCGGTCTTCGCCGAGTGGGTCGACTGGCTCGGTCGGCAGGAGCACCCCCGAGCTCCGCTTCCGCCCGAGCGCGTCGCGTCCTCCTACCGCTGGGTCCTCGAGGACGGCCGCCTGGTCGGCACCATCGCGGTCCGTCACGCACTCACCCCCTCCCTCGTCGCCGAGGGCGGTCACATCGGGTATGCCGTCCGGCCCGCAGCGCGTCGTCGGGGCGTCGCGAAGGCTGCCCTCGCGCAGGCGTTGGTGCTCGCCGCACGGCGGGGGATCGACCCCGTGCTCGTCACGTGCGATCTCGCGAACGTGGCGTCGGCGCGCACGATCGCCGCCTGCGGCGGCGTGCTGGAGGACTCACGTGACGGGGTGCTGCGCCACTGGGTGCGCACCGGGGCGGCCGCCGAGCCCATCGGGCCCGGGCCGATCGAGACGAGGCTCGCACGCCTCGTCCCGGTCACCTCGGACGAGGCGCACGCGATGGTGGCCGGCTCGCGGCGTCGCGGCTGGGCGCCGGGCTACCCGCGCGAGGACGACCTCGACGCGGTGCGCTCGATGCCACCGGAGGGTCCGGACCCGTGGACGCCGCGACACGTCGTCCGTCGCGCGGACGGGCTCGCCGTCGGCACCATCGGCTGCTTCGGACCGCCCGTGGACGGTGTCGTCGAGATCGGCTACGGCCTCGTCGACGCGGCACGCGGTGCGGGCCTCATGACCGACGTCCTCTCCGGGATGGTCCGGGCCCTCGAGTCAGCGGGGCTGCGCGTCGTGGCGCACACGCTGCCCGACAACGTGCCGAGCCATCGGGTCCTCGCCCGGCTCGGGTTCCGGCGCGAGGACGAGGCGGGGCCGGAATGGCTCTGGGTGAGGCGAAGCGGTGCAGGTGTTGTCGCCACTGCGTGAGAGGCTGAGGGGTCGACCGGAAAGCACAGCACCAGGGGAGCAGAATCGCGTGAACGTCCCGACCACCTCGACCCTGCGGGAGGGTCTCGCCGTCATCGGCCGGGGAATCAAGGGACAGCCCCGGTGGTTCGCCCTCGCCGTCCTCGGCAGCGTCGTCTACGGCGTGATGACCAGCCTCACCGCCGCGGCGATCGGCTACGTCGTCCGGCAGGCGGTCACGCCGGCCATCCAGGCCCGCCACGTCACCGTCTCGCAGCTGTGGTTCATCGGCGGCGTCATGGGCGCCGTCGTCCTGACGACCACCGTCGGCGTGATCGGGCGACGCCTCGCCGGTGGCGTCGCGATGTTCAACCTCGGCGCGATGTACCGCCGGCAGGTGACGCGCCAGTACCTCCGGCTGCCGCTCAGCTGGCACCACAAGCACCCCTCCGGGCAGCTCCTGTCGAACGCGAACGCCGACGTCGAGGCGACGTGGAACATCTTCGCGCCGCTGCCGATGGCGCTCGGCGTCGTCGTCATGCTGGTCTTCGGCATCATCCAGATGGTCGTGGTCGACCCGTGGCTGGCGCTCGTCGGCCTCACCGTGTTCCCCCTGCTCTTTCTCGCCAACGTCGCCTTCCAGCGCGCCATGTCGCCGCGGGTCACGCGGGCCCAGCAGCTGCGCGCCGACGTCTCCGAGGTGGCCCACGAGAGCTTCGAGGCCGCCCTCATCGTCAAGTCGCTCGGTCGCGAGGACCACGAGGCCGAGCGTTTCCGCGTGGTCACCGACGAGCTGCGCGACGCCAACATCGAGGTCGGCCGCACCCGTGGCCGGTTCGACCCCGCCATCGAGGCCATCCCGACGATCGGCACGCTGGCCGTCCTGTTCGTCGGCACGCTGCGGGTGCGGAGCGGCCTGCTCACAGCGGCCGAGGTCGTGCAGATCGCCTACCTCTTCTCGATCCTCGCCTTCCCGGTGCGCGCCCTCGGCTGGGTGCTGGCCGAGCTGCCTCGTGCGGTCGTCGGGTGGAACCGGGTCTCCGCCGTGCTCGACGCGACGGGCAGCATGCAGTTCGGCGACCGCTCGGTGCCGACCGGCAACGCGAGCCACCTGCAGGCCGAGCGGCTCGCGTACGCCTACGAGATCGTCACCGAGGACGGCTCCGCCGACCTCAACCCGGCCATCGTCGACGTCACCCTCGACGTGTCGCCCGGCTCGACGGTCGCCGTGGTCGGCCCCACGGGCAGTGGCAAGTCGACCCTCACCAACCTCGTGATGCGCCTCGTCGACCCCGACAGCGGGGCCGTGCTGCTCGACGGGGTCGACCTGCGCGAGGTCCGGCGAGGCGGCGTCAGCGATGTCGCGGCGCTCGTGGCGCAGCAGACCTTCATGTTCGACGACAGCGTCCGCGGCAACATCACGTTGGGCGCCTCGCACGACGACGAGAGCGTCTGGCGCTCGCTCCACGTGGCGCAGGGGGCGACCTTCGTCGAGCGGCTGCCCGACGGCCTCGACACCCACGTCGGCGAGCGCGGGGCCAGCCTCTCCGGTGGGCAACGACAGCGAATCGCCCTGGCCCGTGCGGTGATCCGCCGGCCGCAGCTGCTCATCCTCGACGATGCCACGTCGGCCGTCGACCCCAGCGTCGAGCAGGCGATCCTCGGTGGGCTGCGCGAGGCGAGCTCGGGCACCACGGTCCTCGTCGTCGCCTACCGCATGGCCACCATCCTGCTCGCCGACGAGGTCGTCTACGTCGAGGAGGGCCGCGTCGTCGACCACGGCTCGCACGCACAGCTTCTCGGCCGGTGCGCCGGCTACGAACGCCTCGTCACCGCCTACGCTCGTGAGGCGGCCGAGCGCGAGGCGATCGCCGCCGACGAGGAGTTCGACGGCGACCTCCGCCTCGACGACGATCCGGGGCGCGGCCCGGCCGAGGAGGTCTCGCGATGAGCATGCGTTCCCAGGTCCTCGTCGAGCACCACGGCGTGGCGACCGGCAAGGACCTGTCGACGTGGCAGACCCTCAAGCGAGGCGTCGAGCTCTCACCCGAGCTGCGCAAGGGCATCTGGGTCACGGTCGCGCTGGCCGTGCTGTCGACGCTGGGGCGCGTGCTCGTCCCGTTCGTCGTGCAGCGCATCACCGACGAGGGGCTGCTCGCCAAGGCCGGCCCCGACCCTGCGGTTGTCGCGGTCTACATCGGCATCGCGCTCGTCGGTGTCGCGGTGACCGCGCTGTCCGCGTACTTCGTCAACGTGCGTCTCTTCCGCTCGTCCGAGAGTGGGCTGGCAACGTTGCGGCTCAAGGCCTTCCGGCACATCCACGACCTCGCGATGCTCACCCAGAACACCGAGCGGCGGGGGTCCCTCGTCTCGCGGGTGACGTCCGACGTCGACACGATCTCGATGTTCGTGCAGTTCGGCGGGCTCATGCTCATGATCAACCTCGCGCAGATCACGCTCGCGACGGTGCTCATGCTCGTCTACAGCCCGCTGCTCGGCCTCGTCGTGTGGCTCTGCTTCGTGCCGCTCTTCGTCATCATCCGCAAGTTCCAGGGCATCGTCGGGCGTGCCTACACCCGGGTGCGCGAGCGGGTCGGCGACATGCTCGGCGCGATCTCCGAGGCGGTCGTGGGGGCCCAGGCGATCCGTGCCTACGGCGTCGAGGACCGCACCGCCGAGCGCATCGACGCTGCGGTCGAGGCGCACCGCAAGGCCGCCATCGGTGCACAGGCGCGGTCCGTCATCGCCTTCACGTCGGGCCAGCTCGTCTCGGGGCTGACCACTGGGGTCGTTCTCGTCGTCGGCACGATCCTCGCCGCGCGCGGCAGCCTCACGCTCGGCGAGCTGCTCGCGTTCCTCTTCCTCGTCAACCTCTTCACCATGCCGGTGCAGCAGGCCACCGAGATCCTCAACGAGATGCAGAACGCCGTCGCCGGCTGGCGCCGGGTCATCGGCATCATCGACACCCCGGCCGACGTCTCCGACCCCGGCGAGTCCGGTGTGACGCTCCCGCGCGGGCCGATCACCGTGCAGTTCGACGGCGTCGGGTTCGCCTACCCGGGCGGCGAGCCGGTGCTCCACGACATCGACCTGACCATCGCGCCGCGCAGCAGGGTTGCGATCGTCGGCGAGACCGGGTCGGGCAAGTCGACCCTCGCGAAGCTGCTGACGCGCCTGATGGACCCCTCGAGCGGCCAGGTGCTGCTCGACGGGGTCGACCTGCGCACCGTCCGCTTCTCCTCGCTGCGCTCGAGGGTCGTGCTCGTGCCGCAGGAGGGCTTCCTCTTCGACGGCACGCTCCTCGACAACATCCGGTTCGGGCGGCCGCAGGCGAGCGCCGACGACGTCAGGCTCACCCTCACCGAGCTGGGGCTCGACGCGTGGGCCTCGACCCTGCCGTTGGGCCTGTCCACCGACGTCGGCCAGCGCGGCGAGTCCTTGTCGGCGGGGGAGCGCCAGCTCGTCGCGCTCGCCCGCGCCTACCTCGCAGACCCCGACCTCCTCGTCCTCGACGAGGCGACCTCGGCCGTCGACCCCAGCACCGAGGTCCGCCTCCAGCGGGCCCTCGACTCGCTGACTCGCGGGCGCACGTCGATCGCGATCGCCCACCGGCTCTCTACGGCCCAGGCCGCCGACGAGGTGATCGTCGTCGACGCCGGTCGCATCGTCGAGCGGGGGCACCACACCGAGCTCGTCCGCCTCGGGGGCGTCTACTCCCGGCTGCACGCCTCGTGGGTCGCCCAGCAGCAGGCCGTCTGACCCACCCCGCTTCCCCCACCGAACGCAGCGTTCGGTCTCGAACGCTGCGTTCTGCCGGTGCTTTCGAGACCGAACGCAGCGTTCGGTCTCGAACGCTGCGTTCTGCCGGCGCTTTCGAGACCGAACGCAGCGTTCGGTGGGGGCGGCGGCACAATGTCGGGGTGACCGACCCGACCACGACCGGCCCCACCACGACCGACTCTGCGCTCGACCCCACCCGGCTCGACCCGACCATCGCGGCGCTGCTCAAGCGTGACGCGTACGGCCTGGTCGCTGCAGTCGTGCAGCAGCACGACAGCGGCGACGTTCTCATGGTCGGCTGGATGGACGACGAGGCCCTTCGCCGCACGCTCTCCGAGGGCCGGGTCACCTTCTGGTCGCGCAGCCGGCAGGAGTACTGGCGCAAGGGCGACACGAGCGGCCACGTGCAGTGGGTCAAGGGGGTTCGTCTGGACTGCGACGGTGACGCGCTGCTCGTCGCCGTCGACCAGGTCGGCGCCGCCTGCCACACCGGTGACCGCACCTGCTTCGACGCCCGCGTTCTTCCCGCCGTCGTCGGCGAGGCCTGAGCCTCAGGCCGGCACGACCGAGCGCACCACCTCCACCGCCGCCTTCCACGCAGGCCCGAGCATGTCGACCCCACCCACCTCATCCACCACGAGGTAGATGGCCACGAACGTCAGGGCCGGCCCCACGACGAAGCGCTCGGTGAAGTGGTTCGTGCTCAGCGACGCGTAGTTGAACCGGTGCTTCCAGAACGGCCAGAACAGCGGACAGCCCTGCACGGTGGCCATGTCGCCGACGAGGTGGGCCGTCGTGCCGATGCCGACCGCCCACGGCACGACGGCCGGTGAGAACGACTCGAAGAGGGCGCCACGGGTCAGTGCCGCACCGACGACGAGGCACGCCACGGTGTGCAGCACCGGCACCGTGACCAGCGACACGTGCATGGCGGCCGACGCGATGGCGAAGAGGAACGCGAGGTAGAGGCCGAGGGTGATCCCGCCGGTGTCGGCCGCGAGCACCCCGAGGCCGGTGAAGAGCGCGAGCCCGAGCAGCGAGTGCGTCCCGTTGCGGTGCCCGCCCAGGCAGAACCCGACGGCCCGGGCGAGTCCCGTGGTCAGGGGTCCCACCGAGCGGGCGATGGTGCCCGAGGGGTGGTCGAGGTCGGGCAGCATGGCCGAGCCGGCGCCGACGACGGCCGCGACGGGCACCGACCAGCCGTCCACCGGGACACCGTGCTGACGCAGCAGCGGCACGACGGCGAGGACGGCCACGGCGCCGGACGTCGCGTGCGTGCGGCCGATCACGTCGCGCGCCGGGGGAGCGAGGGGTGCCGGGGGAGCGAGGGGGGCCAGTGACGCCGGCTCTGCGGGGACACTGCCGTCTCCTTCGTGGTCCGGTCTGCGCCGTGGAGGGCAGACTACGGGCGACAGCCATGGAATCGCCTGTGCCGCAAAGACCTACGGGGCCCGACTCGCGCTGCACTGATGTCGGCGCGAGGCTACCGTGGGTTACCCACCGCCCCGCAGCGGGGTCGTCGTCGCCGCCCGGCTGACGGAACCGGCGCAGGCGGGTGCGCCCGGGTGGGCCAGAATGGGCCCGTGCCCGACACGACGACCCCGCCCGCTCCCGCGCCGCACGCCGACCTCGCCTGGGGTCGCACGTGGCCGAGCCTCGAGGTCTTCACCGAGCTCGCGCTCGAGCACCGTCGCGTCATCCCGGTCGTACGCCGGGTGCTCGCCGACGCCGAGACGCCCGTGGGCGTCTACCGCAAGCTCGCCAAGGACGCGCCCGGCACGTTCCTGCTCGAGTCGGCCGAGCACGGCGGCGTGTGGTCCCGCTACTCGATCGTCGGGGCGCGCAGTGCCGCCACGCTGACCGAGCGCGAGGGCCACGCCCACTGGATCGGCGAGCCGCCGGTCGGGCTGCCCGTCGACGGAGACCCCACGGCAGCGATCCGCGACACGGTCGCCGCGCTCGCCACCCCGCGTACGCCCGGGCTTCCTCCACTGACGGGTGGGCTCGTCGGCGCCATCACCTACGACGCCGTGCGCCACTGGGAGAAGGTCCCCGACCACGGCCGGGACGACCTGGGTCTGCCCGAGGTCGCCATGATGCTCGCGACCGATCTCGCCGTCTTCGACCACAGCGACGGCTCCCTGCTGCTCATCGCCAATGCGGTGAACCACGACGCCACCGACGACCGCATCGAGGACGCCTGGGCTGACGCGGTCGCCAGGCTGGACCGGATGACCGACGAGCTGGCGGCGCCGGCGGCCAGCACGGTGGCGACCATCGAGCCCCTGATGAGCGAGCCGACGAGCAGCCACACGCAGGCCGGCTTCGAGGAGATGGTCGAGGAGGCCAAGGAGGCGATCCGCGCCGGCGAGGCGTTCCAGATCGTCGTGTCGCAGCGCTTCACCGTGCCGTGCGACGCGGACTCGCTCGACGTCTACCGTGCCCTGCGGGTCAGCAACCCCAGCCCCTACATGTACCTGTTGCGCCTGCCCCACCCCGACGGCTCGTCGTACGACATCGTCGGCTCGAGCCCCGAGGCCCTCATCAAGGTCACCGGCCGACAGGCGATCACCCACCCCATCGCCGGCTCGCGTCCGCGCGGCAAGAGCCCCGACCACGACGCGCACCTCGCCGAGGAGCTGCTCGGCGACGCCAAAGAGCGCGCCGAGCACCTCATGCTCGTCGACCTGGCGCGCAACGACCTCCAGCGCATCTGCCGGGCCGGCACCGTCGACACCGTCGACTTCATGTCGATCCGCCGCTACTCCCACATCATGCACATCGAGTCGACCGTCGTCGGTGACCTGCGCGACGACGAGAGCGCCTACGACGCCCTCGTCGCCACGTTCCCGGCGGGAACGCTGAGCGGGGCCCCGAAACCGCGCGCGATGGCGCTCATCGACGACTACGAGGGCCTGCGCCGCGGGCTCTACGGCGGCGTCGTCGGCTACCTCGACTTCGCCGGCGACCTCGACATGGCCATCGCCATCCGCACGGCGCTCATCAAGGACGGCCAGGCGCACGTGCAGGCCGGGGCAGGCATCGTCGCCGACTCGGTGCCGCACCTCGAGTACGAGGAGACGGTCAACAAGGCTGCCGCCGCGCTGCGGGCCGTCGCCGCTGCCGGCGGCCTGCGACCGCTGGGAAGCCACCGCGCATGAGGGCATTCGTTCTCGACAAGAAGCGGGCCACGCTCGTGGTCCTCGTCCCTGCCCTGCTGCTGCTCGGCCTGACGACGCGCACGTGGGCGAGCGGCGAGTCCCGTGACGTGCTCAGTCGCGCGGTCACCGAGGTGAGCGGTGGCGCGGCTGCCCCGGGCGTCGTCGGGCTCTGCGCCGTCTGCGTCGTCGCGCTGCTCGGGCTGATGACGGGCGGTCGCGTCATCCGCGCGGTCTCGGCCGGCGTCATGGTGCTGGCCGCGATCGGGGCCGCGCTCATGACGCTGTTCGTCGCGCTGCGCCCGGTCACCACGGTCGCCGACGCGGTGGCGCGCGAGCTGGCCCGCACCACGGCGCCCGCGGCCACGGGAACCAGCACGGTGTGGGCCTGGCTCGCGGTGGTGGCGGCCCTGCTGCTGGCCGTCGGCGCCGTCCTGACGGCCGCCTCCAGCCGCTCCTGGGCCGGCCTCTCGGGGCGCTACGAGCGTGGTGCCAAGCCGGCCAGCGGGCCCCGCGGGGAGGTCCGCACCACGTGGGACGAGCTCAGTGAGGGTCACGACCCGACCCTGCGCGACGCCCCAGACGAGACCTGACAGAATGAGGAACGTCGGCCCGCACGGGCGTGGAGCCGACCGCAACCGAGAGGACGCCATGGAAGAGCAGCACGAGGACCACGGTCACAGCACCGCCGCCTGGACGGGGGTCGGGGTCATCCTGCTCGGCACGGCGATCGCCTCGGTCGCCGTCGTCATCCCCAGCCTCGTCCTCGGCATCATCGGCGCAGTCGTCATCGTGGGCGGCATCGTCGCCGGCAAGGTGCTGTCGATGGCCGGCTACGGCGCCGACAAGCACCACGCGCAGGCCGGTTCGGTCGTCGACGCCCCTGACGAGGCCGGCGCCGGGACCCTCGGCAAGAGCTGAGAGCAGTGCCGACCGTTCTCGACGAGATCATCAGCGGCGTCCGCGAGGATCTCGGGCGTCGTCGCGCCACCCTGCCGCTCCACGAGCTCGAGGCGCGCCTCGGCACTGTAGCCCCGGCGCTCGACCCGATGCCCGGCATCCGTTCCGCCGAGGGCGTCGCGGTCATCGCCGAGGTCAAGCGTTCGAGCCCCAGCAAGGGCGCCCTTGCCGACATCCCCGAACCGGGACGTCTCGCGAGGGCGTATGCCGCCGGGGGAGCGAGCGCCATCAGCGTGCTCACCGAGCAGCGCCGGTTCTCAGGCAGCCTCGCCGACCTCGACGAGGTGCGTGCGGCCGTGCGAACTCCCTTGCTGCGCAAGGACTTCATGGTCGACCCCTACCAGGTGACCGAGGCCCGGGTGCACGGCGCCGACCTCGTGCTGCTGATCGTGGCCGGGCTCGACGACGCGCTCATGCACGACCTGCACCAGCAGGCCCGTGAGCTCGGCATGACCGCGCTCGTCGAGGTGCACGACGCGGCCGAGCTCGACCGCGCACTCGCGCTCGACCCGGCGCTCGTCGGGGTCAACGCCCGCAACCTCAAGACCCTCGCGGTCGACCCGCGCACCGTCACCGACCTGCTGCCTCGCGTGCCCGACGGCGTCGTCGGCGTGGCCGAGAGCGGCGTGACCGGCCCCGACGACGTCGCGACCTACGTCCGCGCCGGAGCCGGCGCCGTGCTCGTCGGCGAGGCACTCGTGCGTGACGGCGCGCCGGAGCACGCCGTGCGTGCGTTCATCGAGGCAGCGGCCGCCGCGCGCGCCGGTGCCGACCAGGAGTGAGCATGACGACGTCCAAGGCACCGGCTCAGGGCCGGTTCGGTGGGTTCGGTGGGCGCTACGTCCCCGAGGCCCTCATCCCCGCGCTCGAGCAGCTCGAGGAGGTATGGCGCAAGGCAGTCGTCGACCCCGAGTTCGTCGGCGAGCTCGAGCGGCTCCAGCGCACCTACACGGGCCGTCCCAGCATCCTCACCGAGGTGCCGCGCTTCGCCGAGCACTGCGGTGGCGCCCGGGTCATCCTCAAGCGCGAGGACCTCAACCACACCGGCTCGCACAAGATCAACAACGTCCTCGGCCAGGCGCTGCTCACCAAGCGCATGGGCAAGACCCGGGTCATCGCCGAGACCGGCGCCGGCCAGCACGGGGTCGCCACCGCCACCGCGGCGGCGCTGCTGGGCCTCGAGTGCGTCGTCTACATGGGCCGCAAGGACACCGAGCGCCAGGCGCTCAACGTCGCCCGCATGCGGCTGCTCGGCGCCACCGTCGTGCCGGTCGACAACGGCAGCAAGACGCTCAAGGACGCCGTCAACGAGGCCTTCCGCGACTGGGTGGCCAACGTCTCGACGACCCACTACGTCCTCGGCACGGTGACCGGACCCCACCCCTTCCCCGAGATGGTCCGCGACTTCCACCGCGTCATCGGGGTCGAGGCCCGGCAGCAGGTGCTCGACCTCGTCGGCCGACTGCCCGACGTGGTCTGTGCCTGCGTCGGCGGCGGCTCCAACGCGATGGGCATCTTCCACCGGTTCATCGACGACGCGTCCGTGCGCCTCGTCGGCTTCGAGGCCGGGGGAGAGGGCATCGAGTCGGGCAAGCACGCGGCGCGGTTCGCATCGGGCGTCCCCGGGGTGCTGCACGGCGCCTACACCTACGTGCTGCAGGACGACGACGGCCAGACCATCGAGTCGCACAGCGTCTCGGCCGGCCTCGACTACCCCAGCGTCGGGCCCGAGCACGCGCACCTGCTCGAGACGGGTCGGGCCGAGTACCGCCCCATCACCGACGTCGAGGCCATGGAGGCGTTCTCGCTCCTCTCGCGCACCGAGGGCATCCTGCCGGCGATCGAGAGCTCCCACGCCCTGGCCGGGGCCATGAAGCTCGGCCGCGAACTCGGCCCCGAGGCGGTCATCCTGGTCAACCTCTCCGGTCGCGGCGACAAGGACGTCCACACGGCCGCGCAGTGGTTCGGCCTCATCGACGACGACGGCGGCACCCGGCTGCCCGACGATCCGGGCGCCAAGGGCGTGGGGGAGCAGCTGTGAGTGTCGGCCCGATCCTCGAACGCTGCCGCGAGGAGGGGCGCGCGGCCCTCATCGGCTACCTGCCCGTCGGCTTCCCGACGGTGGAGGGCTCCATCGCGGCGATGCGGGTCCTCGTCGAGTCCGGTGTCGACATCGTCGAGATCGGCGTGCCCTACAGCGACCCGGTCATGGACGGCCCGGTCATCCAGGACGCCGCGGTGCGCGCGCTCGCCGGTGGAGTGCGCCTCTCCGACATCTTCACCGCCGCCCGCGCGGTCTCCGACGCCGGCGCCGGTGCACTCGTGATGACCTACTGGAACCCGGTGCTGCGCTACGGGGTCGACCGGTTCGCCAGTGACCTCAAGGCTGCCGGCGGCGCGGGCCTGATCACCCCCGACCTCATCCCCGACGAGGCGGGTCCGTGGATCTCGGCCGCTGACGCGAACGACCTCGACAAGGTGTTCCTCGTCGCGCCCAGCTCCACCCCCGAGCGTCTCGCCGGCGTCACGGCCGCGAGCCGTGGCTTCGTCTACGCCACGGCCGTGATGGGCGTCACTGGCGCCCGGGCCAGCGTGGGCGAGGCCGCCGACGCGCTCGTGTCGCGCACCCGTGAGCACACCGACCTGCCGGTCTGCGTGGGCCTCGGGGTCTCGACCGGCGAGCAGGCCGCGCAGGTCGGACGGTTCGCCGACGGCGTCATCGTCGGCTCGGCCCTCGTGCGCTGCCTCACCGAGGCCGACTCCGACGAGAAGGGTCTCGACGCGCTCGGTGCCCTGGCCCGCGAGCTCGCCGACGGCGTACGCAGGGGTCGATCGTGAGCCTGCTCGGCGCGGTGCCGGCACTGGGAGTCGCGTTCCCCGCCGAGATCCCCTCACCCAGCGTCGGTGTCTGGCACCTCGGGCCGCTGCCGATCCGCGGCTACGCCATGTGCATCCTCGCGGGCATCGTCGTCGCGGTGTGGCTGACGCAGCGCCGCCTCGAGGCTCGCGGGCACCGCAAGAGCATCGCCATCGACATCTCGGCCTGGGCCGTCCCGTTCGGCATCCTCGGCGGTCGGCTCTACCACCTCATCACCACCCCCCAGCCGTACTTCGGTG
Organism: Terrabacter sp. 2RAF25; assembly: GCF_052115265.1. Taxonomy (NCBI): domain Bacteria; kingdom Bacillati; phylum Actinomycetota; class Actinomycetes; order Micrococcales; family Intrasporangiaceae; genus Terrabacter; species Terrabacter sp. 2RAF25. The sequence continues at coordinate 301,038 of NZ_JBFRGJ010000004.1, read as the reverse complement.
AGGGGGGCGACCCGTGGAAGGCCTTCGCCATCTACGAGGGTGGCCTCGGCATCTGGGGCGCGGTCGCGCTCGGGGCCGTCGGTGCCATGATCGGCTGCCGCAAGAACGGCGTCGCCTTCCGCGACTTCGTCGACGCTGCCGCCCCGGGGCTCGCGATCGCCCAGGCGATGGGCCGGTTCGGCAACTGGTTCAACAACGAGATCTACGGCGCGCCCACCGACCTGCCCTGGAAGCTGCGCATCTACGAGTGGGACACCTCCGCCGGCCGCGCGGTCGTCGACGCGCAGGGCAACCCCGTCGTCAAGGGCTTCTTCCACCCGACCTTCCTGTACGAGTCCCTCTGGTGCCTCCTGCTCGCGGCGTTCCTGATCTGGCTCGGACGCCGTCACGCGCCCCGGTCCGGCCAGGTCTTCGCGGCCTACGTCATGGGCTACCCCGTGGGCCGGATCGTCATCGAGAACATGCGCTCCGACTCGGCCAACCTCATCCTCGGCCAGCGGGTCAACACCTGGGTCTCGATCCTCGTCTTCGTGCTCGGCGTCTACCTGTGGCGACACTTCGGTCGCATGGAGCAGCCGCCTGCGCCGGCCCCCGCGAGTGACGACGGCCACGCCGACGAGGCCGGCATCGCACCCGTCGACACGCCTGACCGGGAGAGCCCTGCCGCGGTGGCCGAAGATCCTTCGGTCGGCGACGACGCCGACGCGTCAAACGACACCGCTCCTGCGGCGTCAGAGGCGGACCGTCCGGCCCAGTCCTGAGGCGACAGACGCCGGACGTACGCTCGGCGGTGAGCACGGCGTCTCACGATTCGGAATCCGCCGTATCAACAGGTAGGACGCGCGGCCTCTCCGATATCGTCGTGCAGCAAGCCTGTGGCCAGCGCCGTCCACATGCCCTGAGTCATGTCGTGTGGCCGGTCGCGGTCGCGGCCAGGTCCCAGCAGAAGGACGGTGAAATGTCGCCGCACACCCGCACCCGCGCCCTCTTCAGTGCGCACCCGGAGAGCTCCGGCCTCTACCGACGCGAGCTCGAGCACGACGCCTGCGGCGTCGCCCTCATCGCGACCATGCGGGGGACGGCGGGCCACGACATCGTCGACCACGCCCTGACGGCGCTGCGCAACCTCGACCACCGCGGCGCCACGGGCGCCGACCCGTCCGTGGGTGACGGCGCCGGCATCCTGACTCAGATCCCCGACGCCTTCTTCCGGGCCAACGTGCCCTTCACGCTTCCGAACAACGGGGCGTATGCCGCCGGGCTCGCGTTCCTCCCGCGCGACGCCGCCGAGCGGGCGGCCGTCAAGGCCCGCATCGAGGAGCTCGCGGTCGCCGAGAACCTCAAGGTGCTCGGCTGGCGCGAGGTGCCGGTCGAGGCCGAGCTCGTGGGCGCCGTCGCCCGTGACTGCATGCCGGCCTTCGAGCAGCTCTTCGTCAGCAGCGCCATCGGCCGCCAGGTCGCCCTCGGGCTCGACCGGCTCGCCTTCTGCCTGCGCAAGCGGGCCGAGCACGAGGTCGACGTCTACTTCGCGTCGCTGAGCTCGCGCACCATCATCTACAAGGGCATGCTCACCACCGGCCAGCTCGAGCCGTTCTTCCCCGACCTGTCCGACCCGACGTTCGCCACCGAGCTGGCGCTCGTGCACTCGCGCTTCTCGACCAACACCTTCCCGTCGTGGCCGCTGGCGCACCCGTACCGCCTGATCGCGCACAACGGCGAGATCAACACCGTCAAGGGCAACCGCAACTGGATGCACGCCCGCGAGAGCCTGCTGACGTCCGACATCATCCCGGGCGACCTCGAGCGGCTCTTCCCGATCTGCACCCCCGACGCCTCCGACTCGGCGAGCTTCGACGAGGCGCTCGAGCTGCTCCACCTCGGCGGCCGGTCGCTGCCGCACGCCGTGCTCATGATGATCCCCGAGGCGTGGGAGAACCACGCCACGATGGACCCCGCCCGCAAGGCCTTCTACGAGTTCCACTCGACCTTCGTGGAGCCGTGGGACGGCCCGGCCAACGTCTGCTTCAGCGACGGCACCCTCGTCGGCGCCGTGCTCGACCGCAACGGCCTGCGGCCCGGGCGCTACACGGTCACGAACGACGGGCTCGTCGTCCTGGCCTCCGAGTCCGGGGTGCTCGAGCTCGCGCCCGAGACGATCGTCCAGCGCGGTCGGCTGCAGCCCGGCAAGATGTTCCTCGTCGACACCGAGCACGGCCGCATCGTCAGCGACGAGGAGATCAAGAGCCAGCTCGCCGCCGCCAAGCCCTACGCCGAGTGGCTGCACGCCGGACTCATCCGGCTCGAGGACCTCCCCGAGCGCGAGCACATCGTCCACACGGCCGCCTCCGTCGCGCGTCGACAGCAGACCTTCGGCTACACGGCCGAGGAGCTGCGCATCCTGCTGACCCCGATGGCCAGGTCCGGGGGAGAGGCGCTCGGCTCGATGGGCACCGACACGCCCATCGCAGTGCTGTCGTCGCGGCCCCGCCTGCTCTTCGACTACTTCACCCAGCTGTTCGCCCAGGTCACCAACCCGCCGCTCGACGCGATCCGCGAGGAGCTCGTCACCTCGCTCGGCACCTACATGGGGCCCGAGGGCAACGCCCTGTCGGCCTCGCCGTCGCACGCCCGCCAGCTCGTGCTCGACTTCCCGGTCATCGACAACGACGAGCTCGCGAAGATCGTGCACATCAACGCCGACGGCGACCTGCCCGGCTACGCCACGCACGTCGTGCGCGGCCTCTACGACGTCACCGGCGGTGCGGCCGCCATGCGCGAGCGGCTCGACGAGATCTTCGCGGAGGTCTCGCAGGCGATCCGTCGCGGGGCGCGCTTCGTCGTGCTCTCCGACCGCGACTCCGGCCGCGACCTCGCACCGATCCCGTCGCTCCTGCTCACGGCGGCCGTGCACCACCACCTCATCCGGGAGAAGACGCGCACCCAGGTGGGCCTGCTCGTCGAGGCCGGCGACGTGCGCGAGGTGCACCACGTCGCGCTGCTCATCGGCTACGGCGCCGCCGCGGTCAACCCCTACCTCGCGATGGAGACGGTCGAGGACCTCGTCCGCGCCGGCGAGATCGAGGGCGTGACGGCCGAGAAGGCCGTCAGGAATCTCATCAAGGCGCTCGGCAAGGGCGTGCTCAAGGTCATGTCGAAGATGGGCATCTCGACCGTCGCCTCCTACCGCGGCGCCCAGGTGTTCGAGGCCATCGGTCTGTCGCAGGCGCTCGTCGACCGCTACTTCACCGGCACGGTGAGCCAGCTCGGTGGCGTCGGGCTCGACGTCATCGCTCGTGAGGCGGCCGAGCGCCACGCTCGCGCGTACCCGACCGACGGCGTCCAGCAGCCGCACCGCGTGCTCGAGGTCGGCGGCGAGTACCAGTGGCGCCGGGAGGGCGAGCCGCACCTCTTCGACCCCGAGACGGTCTTCCGGCTCCAGCACTCGACACGGCAGCGTCGCTACGACATCTTCAAGCAGTACACCGGGCGCATCGACGACCAGACCTCGCGTCTGATGACACTGCGCGGCCTGATGGGCTTCCGCCCCACCGGCGTCACGGGCCGGCTGCCCGTGCCGATCGACGAGGTCGAGCCGGTCAGCGAGATCGTCAAGCGCTTCAACACCGGGGCGATGAGCTACGGCTCGATCTCCAAGGAGGCGCACGAGACGCTCGCGGTCGCCATGAACCGACTCGGTGGCCGCTCCAACACCGGCGAGGGCGGCGAGGACATCGACCGCCTGCTCGACCCCGAGCGCCGCTCGGCCGTCAAGCAGGTCGCCTCGGGCCGGTTCGGCGTCACGAGCCTCTACCTCACGCACTCCGACGACATCCAGATCAAGATGGCGCAGGGCGCCAAGCCCGGTGAGGGCGGCCAGCTGCCCGGCCACAAGGTCTACCCGTGGGTGGCCAAGACGCGGCACTCGACGCCCGGCGTCGGCCTCATCTCGCCGCCCCCGCACCACGACATCTACTCGATCGAGGACCTGGCGCAGCTGATCCACGACCTCAAGAACGCCAACCCGTCTGCGCGCATCCACGTCAAGCTCGTCGCCGAGATCGGCGTCGGCACGGTGGCCGCCGGGGTGTCGAAGGCACACGCCGACGTCGTGCTGATCTCCGGCCACGACGGCGGCACCGGCGCGAGCCCGCTCACCTCGCTCAAGCACGCCGGAGCGCCGTGGGAGCTCGGTCTCGCCGAGGCCCAGCAGACGCTGGTGCTCAACGGGCTGCGCGACCGCATCGTCGTGCAGGTCGACGGCCAGCTCAAGACCGGCCGCGACGTCGTCATCGCCGCGCTGCTCGGCGCCGAGGAGTTCGGTTTCGCCACCGCACCACTCGTCGTGTCGGGCTGCATCATGATGCGCGTCTGCCACCTCGACACCTGTCCCGTCGGCATCGCGACCCAGAACCCCGAGCTGCGCCAGCGCTTCTCCGGCAAGCCGGAGTTCGTCGAGACGTTCTTCGAGTACATCGCCGAGGAGGTCCGCGAGCACCTGGCGTCCCTCGGCTTCCGCTCCATCGAGGAGGCCGTCGGCCAGGTCGGCAGTCTCGACCTCGACAAGGCCATCGCCCACTGGAAGGCATCCGGCCTCGACCTCAGCCCGATCCTCGCCGTGGCCGACAACCCGAGCGGCGGCACGCTCCACCAGTCCGCCACCCAGGACCACGCCCTCGACAAGGCGCTCGACAACGAGCTGCTGAGCCGGGCCCTGCCCGCCATCGAGAGCGGCGAGCAGGTGCGCACCGAGATCGCGGTCCGCAACGTCAACCGCACCGTCGGCACGATGCTCGGACACCACGTGACCAAGGCACACCCGCACGGTCTGGCCGACAACACCATCGAGCTGACGATGACGGGCTCCGGCGGCCAGTCCTTCGGTGCGTTCCTGCCGGCAGGCGTGACGATGCAGCTCTTCGGCGACGCCAACGACTACGTCGGCAAGGGCCTGTCCGGTGGTCGTGTCGTCGTGCGCCCCCACCGCGACGCGGCGCTGGTCGCCGAGCAGAACGTCATCGGCGGCAACGTCATCGCCTACGGTGCCACGACCGGCCAGCTCTTCCTGCGCGGCATCGTCGGCGAGCGCTTCTGCGTGCGCAACTCCGGCGCGCACGCCGTCGTCGAGGGCGTCGGCGACCACGGCTGCGAGTACATGACCGGCGGCGCTGCCGTCGTCCTGGGCCCGACCGGGCGCAACTTCGCGGCCGGCATGTCGGGGGGCGTCGCGTACGTCCTCGACCTCGACCCCGCGCTCGTCAACCCCGAGATGGTCGACCTGATGCCCCTGCGCGACGAGGACGACGCGCCGCTCAGGGAGCTGCTCGAGGGCCACGCGCGGTGGACCGACTCGCCGGTCGCCCGCGGCCTGCTCGACGACTGGGCGACGGCGCGCGAGCGCATCACGCTCGTGCTGCCGCGCGACTACCAACGTGTCCTCGACGTCCGTGCCGAGGCCGAGGCCCAGGGCCTCGACCTCGACGGACCCGACGTGTGGAACCGGATCATGGAGGCTTCCCGTGGCTGATCCCCAGGGCTTTCTCACCACCCGCGAGCGTGAGCTCCCGACCCGTCGCCCCGTCTCGGTCCGCATCCGGGACTGGAAGGAGGTCTACGAGGAGCAGCAGCTCGGGCAGCTGCAGCGCCAGGCCGGACGCTGCATGGACTGCGGCATCCCGTTCTGCCACTCGGGCTGCCCGCTCGGCAACCTCATCCCGGAGTGGAACAACTTCGCGTGGCGCGGTGACTGGTCCGACGCCATCGAGCGCCTCCACGCGACGAACAACTTCCCGGAGTTCACCGGCCGGCTCTGCCCGGCGCCGTGCGAGACGGCCTGCGTGCTGGGCATCAACCAGCCCGCCGTGACGATCAAGCAGGTCGAGGTCACGACGATCGAGCGCGCCTTCGACGAGGGCCTGGTCAAGCCGCTGCCGCCCGAGCGGCTCTCCGGCAAGACGGTCGCGGTCGTCGGCTCCGGCCCTGCCGGTCTCGCCGCCGCCCAGCAGCTGACGCGCGCGGGGCACACGGTCGCCGTGTTCGAGCGCGCCGACAAACCCGGTGGCCTGCTGCGCTACGGGATCCCCGAGTTCAAGATGGAGAAGTCGGTCCTCGACCGCCGCCTCGCGCAGATGGAGGCCGAGGGCACGCGCTTCCGCAACAGCATGGACATCGGCGTCGACATCACCGGCCGCCAGCTGCGCGACCGCTACGACGCAGTCGTCCTGGCACTCGGAGCCACCGTGCCGCGCGACCTCGACGTGCCGGGCCGTGAGCTCGGCGGCATCCACCAGGCGATGGACTACCTGCCTCAGGGCAACCGAGCGGCCCTCGGGGAGCAGGTCGAGGGCCAGGTCCTGGCCACCGACAAGCACGTCGTCGTCATCGGCGGTGGCGACACCGGCGCCGACTGCATCGGCACGGCGCACCGTCAGGGCGCGGCGTCGGTGACGAGCCTCGAGATCATGCCGCAGCCCGGCGACGACCGCCCGTCGGGGCAGCCGTGGCCGACCTACCCCATGCTCTACCGCGTCGCGAGCGCCCACGAGGAGGGCGGCGAGCGCGTCTACGCCGTCAGCACCACCGAGTTCGTCGGCGACGACGACGGGAACGTCGCGGCGCTGCGCCTCACCGAGGTCGAGTTCATCGACGGCAAGCTCACGCCCAAGCCGGGCACCGAGCGCGAGATCCCCGCGCAGCTGGTGCTGTTCGCGATGGGCTTCCTCGGCCCACAGGGGCCGGGTGTCGTCGAACAGCTCGGCGTCGACCTCGACGAGCGCAGCAACGTCCGCCGCGACAAGAACTTCATGAGCTCCGTCCCGGGCGTCTTCGTCGCCGGCGATGCGGGCCGCGGCCAGTCGCTCATCGTGTGGGCCATCGCCGAGGGCCGGGCCGCCGCCGCCGGCGTCGACGCCTGGCTCACGGGCTCGAGCGCCCTGCCCCGGCCGGTGGCGCCCACCGACCGGCCGCTCACCGTCTGATCGGTCAGCAGCACCCGCCCGTATGCCGTCTCGTCACCCCGACGTCACGGCATACGGGCACGCTCGTCTCACGATCTCCCACCGCCACAACGGAATCCGCGCCGGCTCGTCCCACAGGTCGAACCCCCGTGGTGACCCACGTCACAGCACCCATAAGGTTGAACCATGCGTCGCGCCAAGATCGTCTGCACGATCGGACCCAAGACCTCTTCGCCCACCCAGCTGCGTGCCCTCGTCGACGCGGGCATGGACGTGGCCCGACTCAACCTCTCGCACGGTGACCACTCGGTCCACGAGCAGGTCTACCGCGACGTCCGCGCGGCCAGCGACAGCTCCGGTCGCGCCGTCGGCATCCTGGTCGACCTGCAGGGCCCCAAGATCCGCACCGGCCGTTTCGCCGACGGCCCGGTCACGCTGAGCCAGGGGCAGCGCTTCACCATCACGACCCGCGAGGTCGACGGCGACGACACGATCGTCGGCACGACGTATGCCGGCCTGCCCGGTGACGTCAGCCCGGGTGACGTCCTGCTCATCGACGACGGCAAGGTCATGCTCCGCGCGATCGCCGTCGACGACTCCGACGTGATCACCGAGACGGTCGTCGGCGGCGAGGTGAGCAACAACAAGGGCATCAACCTGCCCGGCGTCGCCGTCAGCGTGCCTGCGCTGTCCGACAAGGACCGTGAGGACCTCCGCTTCGCGATGCGCCTCGGCGTCGACATGATCGCCCTGTCGTTCGTGCGCTCGGCCGACGACATCACCGACGTGCACGCGATCATGGACGAGTTCGGCACGCGCGTGCCCGTCATCGCCAAGATCGAGAAGCCGCAGGCCGTCGACAACCTCGAGGGCATCGTCGCGGCGTTCGACGGCATCATGGTGGCCCGCGGTGACCTCGGCGTCGAGATGCCGCTCGAGGACGTCCCGCTCGTGCAGAAGCGCGCGATCGAGCTCGCTCGCCGCGAGGCCAAGCCCGTCATCGTGGCGACCCAGGTGCTCGAGTCGATGATCGAGAACCCCCGGCCGACCCGCGCCGAGGCCTCCGATGCCGCCAACGCCGTCCTCGACGGCGCCGACGCCCTCATGCTCTCGGGCGAGACGTCCGTCGGTGCCTGGCCGATCGACGCGGTGCGCACCATGGCGCGCATCATCGAGTCCACCGAGGAGCACGGCTTCGACAAGATCGTCCGGATGACGACCAGCCCCAAGACCGTCGGGGGAGCGGTGAGCAAGGCCGCGGTCGAGATCGGCGACGTCGTGGGCGCGAAGTTCCTCATCACGTTCACCGAGACCGGTGGGTCGGCCACCCGCATGGCGCGGCTGCGCCCCCGGCTGCCGATGCTGGCCTTCACCTCCGACCCGCGGGTCCGCTCGCAGCTCTCGCTCACGTGGGGTGTCGAGACCTACCTCGTGCCGCGCATGCACCACACCGACCAGTTCGCGATGCAGGTCGACCTCAAGCTCATCCCCGAGGGCCGCGTCACCGAGGGCGACCGCGTCCTCATCGTGGCCGGCTCGCCTCCCGGCATCCCCGGCTCCACCAACGCGCTGCGCGTGCACCGCATCGGCGACGCCGTCAACCGTGCCGCACCGGCCTACCGGCCCGAGGAAGTCACCGGCTGACCGACACAGGTTGCTGCGCCGTGTCGAGTGCTCGTTTCCGACGTGGAGAACGTGAGCCCTCGACGCGGTTGTCGGGTCGAGGGCTCATGTCCTGACGTGGAGGGAGTGAGCCCTCGACTGGGTATGCTTGCGCGGCACTACCGCCGGGGTGGTGGAATGGCAGACACGGGGCACTCAAAATGCTCTGGCCGCAAGGCCGTGCGGGTTCGAGTCCCGCCCTCGGCACCACCTGACGACCGTGCGCCGACGGTGTGGTCGGCGCCTGTCGGCGTTGACGGTCCCGAAACGCGCCCGAAACCTGGCCCCGGCTAGGCTTTGCCCGTGAGCACAGACGAGAGCACGACGCCGAAGCCCGCCCCGACCCCCGCCGCTCCTGAGGCCGCCTCCGACGACGCCACCGCGGCGGCTCCGGCGGCTCCGGCGGCGCCGACGAGCGGTGCCACCCGCATCCTCGTCGCCGAGGACGAGGCGCTCATCCGGCTGGACCTCGTCGAGATGCTCGGCGAGCAGGGCTATGACGTCGTCGGCCAGGCGAGCAACGGCGAGCAGGCCGTCGAGCTGGCCAAGGAGGTCAAGCCCGACCTCGTCATCATGGACGTCAAGATGCCGGTGCTCGACGGCCTCTCCGCCGCCGAGCAGCTCCACGAGGAGAAGCTCTGCCCCGTCATCATGCTCACCGCCTTCTCGCAGACCGAGCTGGTCGAGCGGGCCCGTGACGCCGGCGTCATGGCCTACATCGTCAAGCCGTTCACGGCCGACGACCTGCGTCCCGCGATCGACATCGCGACCTCCCGGTGGCACGAGCTCAAGGCCCTCGAGGCCGAGATCGCCGACCTCGGTGAGCGCCTCGAGACCCGCAAGCTGGTCGACCGCGCCAAGGGGGTTCTGATGAGTCAGCTGAAGCTCACCGAGGCCGACGCGTTCCGTTGGATTCAGAAGACGGCCATGGACCGCCGGCTCGGGATGAAAGAGGTCGCCGAGGCCGTCATCAACGGCTTCCCGGCCTCCTGATGGTCGAGTCGCCGCAAATCGTCCCGTCCTGACGGCCGCCTAGGTCACGACACGGTCACCGATCGCGAGTTCCTGATGATTTCAACAGTCGGTTGGGCCTAGTCTCCGACTCAGCCCTCGACCGAGGGAAGTGTGACATCAGGAGGACACCCGTGCGTTCCACCCTCAAGTTCGCTGTGCCGCTCGCGGTCGCAGCTCTTGCCCTCGGTGCATGTGGCACCAAGGGCGGCGACACCCCCGCCGCCGGCGGCACCGGCAGCGGCGGCGCGGCGGCCTGCCAGGACTTCAAGATCGGCATGTTCGGTGCCCTCACCGGTCCGAACGCCAACCTTGGCATCTACATCCAGAACGGCGTCAACCTCGCCCTCGACGACTACAACAAGAAGCACGCCGACTGCAAGGTCTCGCTCGAGAACTACGACTCGCAGGGTGACCCCACGCAGGCTCCGGCCCTCGCGAAGAAGGCCATCGACGACAAGAAGGTCGTCGGTATCGTCGGCCCCGCGTTCTCGGGTGAGTCCAAGGCTGCCGACCCGGCGTTCAACGAGGCCGGCCTCGTGACCATCACGCCGTCGGCGACCAACCCGAAGCTCGCCGACAACGGCTGGAAGACCTTCTTCCGCGCCCTCGGCAACGACAACACCCAGGGCCCCGCGGCCGCGAAGTACATCAAGGACACCGTCAAGTCGACGAAGACCTTCGTCATCGACGACGCGTCCGAGTACGGCAAGGGCCTCGCCGACATCGTGCGGTCCACGCTCGGCTCGCAGGTCGTCGGCAACGACACCATCCAGGTGAAGCAGACCGACTTCAGCGCCTCCGTGACCAAGGTGACGAGCTCCGGCGCCGACGCGCTCTTCTTCGGCGGCTACTCGCCCGAGGCCGCGCCGATGATCAAGCAGCTTCGCGACGCCGGCTGGAAGGGCACGTTCGTCGTGGCCGACGGCGTCAAGAGCGCCGACTACCCGCAGAACGCCGGCGCTGCCGCCGAGGGCACGATCATCACCTGCCCGTGCGTGCCTGCTGACGTCGACCCGACGTTCCTCAACGCGTACAAGGCCAAGTTCAACGAGGACCCCAACACCTACTCCGGTGAGGGCTACGACTCCGCCACGATCCTGCTCGACGGCATCGCCGCCGGCAAGGACCGCAAGAGCATGGTCGACTTCGTCAAGGCCTACGACAAGAAGGGCGTCACGAAGCAGCTGAAGTTCGACGCCAAGGGCGAGTCGGCCGACATCAAGGTCTACGCCTACAAGGTCGAAGGCGGCAAGATCGTCTCCGCGGGCGAGATCAAGTAACGCGCACGTCATCGAAGGGGGGCGGTCGGGGCAGTAGGCTCCGACCGCCCCTCGTTCGGTTGACGTTCGCCACCTTGACCCCGCTCACCGCACCCGGCCCAGGAGGTCTTGGATGCAGTACCTGTTGGACAACTTCTTCTCCTTCACGATCACCGGACTCACCATCGGGGCGGTCTATGCGCTGGTCGCCCTCGGCTACACGCTCGTCTACGGCGTGCTGCGCCTCATCAACTTCGCCCACTCCGAGGTGTTCATGTACGGCACCTTCGCGGCCTTGTGGGTGGTCATGCTCCTCGGCGGCAAGGCCGGCGGCAGCGTCGGCCAGGTGATCTTCTGGGTCGCGATGATGTTCGTCGCGGCCATGGCCTTCTCCGGTCTCATCGCCGTTCTCCTCGAACGTGTCGCCTACCGGCCCCTGCGCAAGCGCAACGCTCCGCCGCTCATCGCCCTCATCTCGGCCATTGGCGCCTCGTTCGTGCTGTCCGAGCTCATGGGCCTTCGCAGCCGCGTCGCCGCGTGGGTCGGCCTCGACGACAACCTCCGCGACTACGTGCGCAACTCTCGCAACAACACGGGTATGCCGGCGATCATCCAGCCCGTGCGCGTGTTCGCGATCGGTGACTACCACGTGACGAACGTCGACATCATCGTCGTCGTCGGAGCCATCGCGATCATGGTCGTGCTCGACCAGTTCGTGAAGCGTTCGCGACTCGGGCGAGGCATCCGGGCCGTCGCCATGGATCCCGAGTCGGCCGCCCTCATGGGCGTCAACCGCGACCGGGTCATCCAGGTCACGTTCCTCGTCGGCGGCATCATGGCGGGTGCGGCCGCGGTGCTCTACATGCTGAAGATCGGCATCACCCGCTACGACGCCGGCTTCATCCTCGGCGTCAAGGCCTTCACCGCGGCGGTCCTCGGCGGCATCGGCAACCTGCGCGGCGCCCTGCTCGGCGGCTTCATCCTCGGCCTCGCCGAGAACTACGGCTCCGCCGTCGTCGGCACGCAGTGGAAGGACGTCGTCGCCTTCGTCCTGCTCGTCCTCATCCTGCTCTTCCGACCCACCGGCCTGCTCGGTGAGTCCCTCGGAAAGGCCCGCGCATGAGTACCCCGAAGACATCTGCCGGCGCACGCACCTCGTCCAGGCCCGGCTTCAAGGAGCGGGTCAACGGCCTGCCGAAGGGCGTCAAGATCGTCCTTTGGGTGCTCTTCGCCGTCTTCCTCTTCATGCTGCCGCTGCTGAACATCCCACTGATCACGACGGAGGGCTCGGACTTCGGTGGCGTGCTGTTCACCGTCGCGACCTACGTCCTCGTCGCGTTGGGCCTCAACATCGTCGTCGGCTACGCCGGCCTGCTCGACCTCGGCTACGTCGGCTTCTACGCCATCGGCGCCTACACGGTCGGCGTCCTGACCTCCCAGCACGCGAAGCTGTCGTGGGTCGTCGTGGTGCCCATCGCGATCGCCGTCGCGATGCTGTCGGGCGTCATCCTGGGTGCGCCGACGCTTCGCGTCCGTGGTGACTACCTGGCCATCGTGACGCTCGGTTTCGGTGAGATCGTGCGCCTGACGCTCGTCAACTCGCAGTGGCTCAACGGTGCCCAGGGCATCTCCGACATCCCGAAGCCACCCGGCGTCGAGCTCTTCGAGGTGCCCAGCCTCGACTGGAGCAGCGGGGCACCGGTCATCGACCTCTCCACGACCTCGACGTTCCTCAAGTTCGGCATCACCGACTTCGTCCCGTTCTACTGGCTGGCCCTCGCCATCATCGGCCTCGTGCTCCTCTTCGACGTCCTCGTCAAGGGCAGCCGCGTGGGCCGCGCGTGGGAGGCCACCCGTGAGGACGAGGACGCCGCCGAGCTCATGGGCGTGCCCACGTTCCGGTTCAAGCTGCTGGCGTTCGCCCTCGGCGCCGCCATCGGCGGCCTGTCCGGTGCGTTGTTCGCGACGAAGTCGGGGTTCATCAACCCGCAGAGCTTCGAGCTGCTGCTGTCGATCCTGTTCATCGCGGCCGTCGTGGTCGGAGGCGCCGGCAACCGGGTCGGCGTCATCCTCGGTGCCATCGTCGTCGCCTACTTCCCCGAGCGCTTCCGCGACTTCGCCGACTTCCGCGTGCTCGTCTTCGGCCTCGCGCTGATGCTGCTGGCGATCTTCCGCCCGCAGGGGCTGCTGCCACCACGCCGCAGCGTCAGGGCAAAGCGCGCCGATGCCAGACAGGCCGTCCTCGAGGAAGGAGAAGCCAGTGCCTGAGCCGACTGAGCCCAACCGAACCGACGTCTCCGCGGAGCCCGGTGTCACGGGCGACGACAGCACGGCCCGACCGACCGTCACGCCGGAGCCCGACTCCACGGCGCCCCTCGCCGACCCGGCCGACGAGGTGACCGAGATCAACCCAGACGTCGACATCACGCCCGACGACATCGGCGTGCCCGAGGTCGCCGAGGGCGAGAAGCTCCTCGAAGTCGACGACGTGACGCTGCGGTTCGGCGGTGTCGTCGCCCTCAACGAGGTGAGCTTCCACATCAACAAGGGCGAGATCCTCGGCCTCATCGGCCCGAACGGCGCCGGCAAGACGACGTGCTTCAACGTCATGACCGGCGTCTACCAGCCGACGTCGGGTGCCATCCGCTATCTCGGCAACCCACTGGGCAAGCGGCACAAGTTCCAGATCACCAAGCTGGGCATCGCCCGCACGTTCCAGAACATCCGCCTCTTCGCCAACATGACGGCCCTCGAGAACGTTCTCGTCGGCGTCGACGCGCACCACAGCACCGGGGTCGTCTCGGCGATGTTCCGGCTGCCGAAGCACCGTCGTGAGGAGGCGCAGGGCCACGCACGGGCGATGGAGCTGCTCACGTTCATGGGGCTCGAGGGCAAGGCCGACGAGCTCGCGCGCAACCTCCCGTACGGCGACCAGCGCCGGCTCGAGATCGCCCGGGCGCTGGCCACGAGCCCGCAGCTGCTCTGTCTCGACGAGCCGGCGGCCGGCTTCAACCCGGCCGAGAAGATCAAGCTCATGGAGCTGATCCGGACCATTCGCGACCAGGGCTACACCGTGCTGCTCATCGAGCACGACATGAAGCTCGTCATGGGCGTCACCGACCGGATCGTCGTGCTCGAGTTCGGCCGCAAGATCGCCGAGGGCACTCCCGCGGAGATCCGCGACAACCCGGCGGTCATCGCCGCCTACCTGGGAGTTGATGAGGAAGATGCTTCTTGAGGTCAACGGCCTGTGCGTCAACTACGGACGCATCGAGGCCATCCGCGACATCAGCTTCACGGTCGACGAGGGTGAGATCGTCACCCTCATCGGCGCCAACGGGGCGGGCAAGACGACGACGATGAAGACCGTGTCGGGCCTGCGACCGGTGCGCGCCGGCTCGGTCATGTTCAACGGCAAGGACATCACGCACATGCCGTCGCACGAGCGACCGGTGCTCGGCATCTCTCAGTCGCCCGAGGGCCGCGGCTGCTTCGTCGGCATGACCGTGATGGAGAACCTCGAGATGGGCACCTACGCCCGACCCGACCGCAAGACGAAGGCCGTCAAGGACGACCTCGAGCGGGTCTTCGAGCTCTTCCCACGGCTCAAGGAGCGCAGCAACCAGGCAGCCGGCTCGATGTCGGGTGGCGAGCAGCAGATGCTGGCCATGGGGCGTGCCCTCATGGCCAAGCCGAAGCTGTTGCTGCTCGACGAGCCGTCGATGGGCCTCGCGCCGAAGCTGATCCAGCAGATCTTCGACATCGTCACCGAGATCAACAGCCAGGGCACGACGGTGCTGCTCGTCGAGCAGAACGCCGCTCAGGCGCTCAAGCGCTCGCACCGCGCCTACATCCTCGAGACGGGCGAGATCGTCCGCGAGGGCACGGGCAAGGAGCTGGCGGCCGATCCCGCGGTCAAGGCGGCATACCTCGGCGGCGACGTCTAGGTCACCCGGCCAGCGTGGCCTACTGAATCCGAAGGCGGGGCGTCATGAATCGGTCGTGGCGCCCCGCCTTCGCTGTCGAGACCGTGCATAACCCTTCCGCCGTGGCCTCGTTGGTCGTAGTGTCTGCCGGGTGACCTCGGGGCAGGAACAGGAGGGATGATGGGTCGATCGACCGTGTCGGTGCAGCGGGTGGACGAGAGCCTGCACTCGCAGTTCATCGAGCTGTGGATCACGCACCGCATCGAGGGTGGCACCACCCCCGAGGCCGCGCAGCGGCTGGCGCTCGACGGAACCTTGCGAACTGCCTTGCAGCGCAACGACATCTGCGCGTTCATCGCGTGCGCTGACGGTCGTCCCCGTGGATACGTCGTGCTGGCCGACTCGACCCGCAGCCTGCTGGTCGACTCGCCGTGCGTGTCGATCGACATGCTCTACGTGCACCCGGACTTCCGGCGCCAGGGGGTCGGGCGTTCGCTCCTGACCGCCGCCAGCCGGTACGCCGACCGCCAGGGCTGCGAGCACCTCGCGAGTGCGGTTCCCGCAGGTGACCGCGACGCGAACCGCTTCTTCGCGCGACTGGGCTTCGCTCCCGAGACGGTGCGCCGCGTCGCGTCCGCCGCCACCCTGCAGCGCAAGCTGGCCGGGGAGTCGCGGCCCGGCCCGCAGCGGGTGACGCTCGACCTGCTCCAGCGCCGGCGAGAGCTGCGGTCGCGCTCGCGCGCCACGCGCCACGACCCGAAGATCGCCGGCTGAGCCGTCCGGGCTGGTCGAGCTGGTCGGGAGCGCCGGTCAGGCCCCCGGCGCCGCGTCGCGCAGCAGGCAGGTGATCCGCGACGTGCAGATGCGGCGGTCTTGCTCGTCGGTGACGGCCACTTCGTAGCTGACGAGCGTGCGCCCGGCGCTGAGCAGGGTGGCCGTGCCGGTCACGACTCCCGTGCGAGCCGCGCGGTGGTGGGTGGCGTTGATGTCGAGGCCGACCGCGACGCGGCCGGGGCCGGCGTGGAGCTGCGCGCCGATCGACCCCAGGGACTCGGCGAGCACGACGCTGGCGCCACCGTGAAGCAGCCCGTAGGGCTGGGTGTTGCCGGCCACCGGCATCGTCGCGACGAGACGCTCGGGCGTGGCCTCGGTGATCTCGATCTGCATGCGCTCGAGGAGCGTGCCCTCGGCCATCGAGCGCATGGCGTCGACGTGCTGCTGCGTGGTCGCGTCGACGGTCGGGCGGGGGGTGGAGCCGGTCTGCGCATCGGTCGTCGGTTCGGTCATGGACGGGATCGTATGCCGCCCTGCCGGCCCCGCCGCCCGGACCGTGCCCCGGCTCACGGCGTCGGTGGCCGCCACTAGGGTTGCGGGTGTGAGCCGACTTCTCCTCCTCGACGGACACTCCTTGGCCTACCGGGCGTTCTTCGCCCTCCCTGCCGAGAACTTCTCGACGGCCACCGGCCAGCACACCAACGCCGTCTACGGCTTCACCTCGATGCTGATCAACATGCTTCGCGACGAGCAGCCGACACACGTGGTCGTGGCGTTCGACAAGTCGCGCCAGACGTTCCGCACCGAGCAGTACGCCGAGTACAAGGCCGGCCGCGCGCGCACCCCCGACGAGTTCTCGGGCCAGCTGCCGCTCGTCAAGGAGGTCCTCGACGCACTTCGCATCACCCACGTCGAGCTCGACGGCTACGAGGCCGACGACATCATCGCGACCATCGCCACCGACGCCGACGGCCAGGGCGTCGAGGTGCTCATCTGCTCCGGCGACCGCGACACCTTCCAGCTCGTCTCCGACAACGTCACGATCCTCTACCCGGTGCGTGGCGTGTCGGAGGTGTGGCGCATGGGGCCGGCGCAGGTCGAGGAGAAGTACGGCGTGCCGCCGACCCGCTACAGCGACCTCGCCGCCATGGTGGGCGAGACCTCCGACAACCTGCCGGGCGTCCCGGGCGTGGGCCCCAAGACGGCCGCGAAGTGGATCACCCAGTTCGGTGACCTCGCGGGCATCGTGGCGGGCGTCGACCAGATCAAGGGCAAGGCGGGCGAGTCGCTCCGCGAGCACCTCGACCAGGTGCTGCGCAACCGGCGCCTCAACCAGCTCGTCAAGGACGCACCCGTCGGGGTCGGCGTGGCCGACCTCGAGCGCCACCAGTGGGCCCGCGAGGAGGTGCACGAGGTCTTCGACCGGCTCGAGTTCCGTGTGCTGCGCGACCGGCTCTTCGCCGAGGTCGAGGCTAGCGAGCCCGAGGCCGAGTCCGGCTTCGACGTGGACGGCTCGGTGCTCGAGCCCGTGCACGTTCCCGACTGGGTGGCCGAGCACCTTCCGGCGGGGGAGCGTGCAGCGCTGTCGGTCACCGGCAGGTGGGCGCGCGGCACCGGCGACGCGACCGGTCTGGCCATCGCCTCGCCCGACGGCGCGGCGGCCTGGCTCGACCTCACCACCCTCACGCCCGAGGGAGAGACCTCCATCGGCTCCTGGCTCGAGGACCCCGCGCGCCCGAAGGCGATGCACGACGCCAAGGGGCCGATCGAGGCCCTGACGGCACGCGGCTTCACCGTGGCCGGGCTGACGAGCGACACCCAGCTCGCCGCATACCTCGCGAAGCCCGACCAGCGCACCTACCACCTCGACGACCTCGTGCTGCGTCATCTCAAACGAGAGCTGAGCGCCAGGACGACTGCGGACGGGCAGGGCATGCTCGACTTCGGTGGCGACGCCGACGAGAAGGCCGCGCAGCAGGAGATGGTCCGCGCCACGGCGGTGCGCGACCTCGCGGTCGTCCTCGACGGTCAGCTCGAGGCGACCGGGGGCGCGCAGCTGCTTGCCGACATCGAGCTCCCGCTCGTCGACGTCCTCGCCCGCATGGAACGCACCGGCATCGCCGTCGACGTGCCCGGGCTCGACGACCTCGAGAAGGATTTCGCGGCCAAGGTGGCCGGCGCCCAGCAGGACGCGTGGGACTCGATCGGCGGCGAGAAGATCAACCTCGGCTCGCCCAAGCAGCTGCAGGAGGTCCTGTTCGGCACCCTGGGCATGCCGAAGACGAAGAAGACGAAGACGGGCTGGACCACCGACGCCGACGCCCTCAATGACCTCTACGCCAAGACCGAGCACCCCTTCCTGGAGTCGCTGCTGCGCCACCGGGACGCGGCGCGCCTGCGCGTGACGGTCGAGGGGCTGCAGAAGTCGGTCGCCGACGACGGCCGCATCCACACGACCTACCTGCAGACCATCGCCGCGACGGGGCGACTCAGCTCGACCGAGCCGAACCTGCAGAACGTCCCGATCCGCACCGAGGAGGGGCGCCGCATCCGCGGGCTCTTCGTCGTCGGTGAGGGCTACGAGGCGCTCATGTCGGCCGACTACTCCCAGATCGAGATGCGGGTGATGGCCCATCTCTCGGGCGACGAGGGCCTCATCGAGGCATTCCGCACCGGCGAGGACCTCCACAGCTTCGTCGGGGCCCAGGTCTTCGGCGTCGAGCCCGACGACGTCACGCCGGCCATGCGCTCCAAGGTCAAGGCGATGTCCTACGGCCTCGCCTACGGGCTCTCGGCGTTCGGTCTGTCGAAGCAGCTGACGATCAGCACCGAGGAGGCCCGCGGCCTCATGGACGGCTACTTCGAGCGCTTCGGCGGGGTGAGCGACTACCTGCGCGACGTCGTCGCCGAGGCGCGAGGCACCGGCTACACCGCAACCATGCTCGGCCGCCGCCGCTACCTGCCCGACCTCACGTCCGACAACCGCCAGCGCCGCGAGGCCGCCGAGCGGATGGCGCTCAACGCGCCGATCCAGGGGTCGGCGGCCGACATCATGAAGGTCGCGATGATCGGGGTCGACCGTGCCCTCAAGGCAGCTGGGGCGAAGTCGCGGGCGCTGCTCCAGGTCCACGACGAGCTCGTCCTCGAGATCGCCACGGGCGAGCGCAACGACGTCGAGAAGCTCGTGCGCGCCGAGATGGGCCACGCCGTCGAGATGGACGTACCGCTCGACATCAACGTCGGTGTCGGCCACTCCTGGCACGACGCCGCCCACTGAGGTCGACGGCCGCGACACCGGCACATACCCGCTTCGAGTGTCCTCAATGGTCACATTTCGGCAACGGCGGTGTTCGGCGGACCACTCGGACTCGCGCTGGGCGGCTTCCATATGCATACTGGCCGGTAACTTGCACCCGCCAACGGAGGTGGGTGCTTTTACTGTGAGGTCTACATGGTCAAAAGCCTGGTCACAGGTCTGTGTCTCGCCGTCTTCGCGGCAGTCATCATCGGGCTGAGCAACCTGCTCGGTCTGGACCTGGAGCACGTTGCTCTTCTCGGTGCGGCCCTCGGCGGCGTCCTCGGACTCGTCCCGCACCGTCCCGCCTGGGGCAAGGTCGTCGGCTTCCTCGTCGGCTTCCTCCTGGCCTGGCTCGGCTTCGCGCTGCGCGCCGCCGTGCTGCCCGACTCCTCCTCGGGTCGTGCGGTCGCCGCCTTCGTCGTCGTCGCCCTCATTGCGGTCGTCGCAGCGGTGAGCCGCGGTCGGCTTCCGCTCTGGAGCGGGCTGGTCGGTGCCGCCTCGATCGTCGGTGCTTACGAGTCGGTGTACACCAACGCCCCCTCCCAGTTCCTCTCCGAGTCCCCGGCAGCGGCGACGACCGTCCTCCTCGCCGTGGGTCTGGGCTTCCTCGCCACGAACCTCCTTGCCGCGCAGACGGACTCGTCGACGCCAGGCACTGTCCGACGCACCAACGGCAAGCCCACGAAGCGGGCCGAGGCGTCCGGCAGCAACACCAACCTCGACGACCTCGTGACTGGAGCAACCAAGTGAGCAAGCGCACCATCGCCACCGTGGTGGCCGGCCTGGCCGCCATGCCCACCCTGCTGATGCTGGCCGCAGCCCCCGCCGCGGCCGCAGGCAGCGGTCAGGTCCAGGTGTCCAACACCGAGACGGTCCAGGCCTATCTCGACGCCAGCGGCAAGGTCGACGTCGCCCGCGTGTACGAGCAGGTCGCCATGCAGGGCCGTGGTGTCGTCGACCTCAAGAACCCGGTCGAGCCGCAGGGCCTGCGCAACCTCGACGGCTTCGGTGGGTTCGACGTCGAGAACGGCGTCATGGTCGGTCGCTTCGACGTCGACGGTGAGCAGCGGCTGCGGACGGTCAGCGACTACACGAAGAAGCTTCCTCTCGAGGTCCAGGCCGTCTACACGCTCGACGGCAAGCCGGTCCAGCCCGGCGACCTCCTCGGTCGCTCCGGGCGACTGGAGGTCCGCTACACGGTGAAGAACGTGACGGGCACCTCGGAGCTGGTCACCTTCGACGACGGCACCGGCAAGCAGGCTTCGGCGACGCAGAGCGTCGTCATCCCGATGGTCGGCTCGCTCTCGACCACGCTCCCGGGAACGTTCACGAACGTCTCCTCGAAGGAGGCGAACGTCGCCGGTGACGGACGTGGTGGCACGAAGCTCACCTTCACCATGACGCTGTTCGGCCCGATCGGCACCCCGACCGCCTCCTTCGGCTACGCCGCCGACATCGTCGACGGCAGCCTGCCGAAGGCGTCTGTCTCGGCGCTCCCGGTGAGCCCGCTCGAGAGCCCCTCCTTCAAGGGCGGTGCCGAGAGCTACAAGGGCGGCGCCACGACCGGAGCCACGCTGACGGCGGGCGCGACCGAGATCGACGCCAACCTGCTCAAGCTGCGCGACGGCGCGGGCACGCTCCTCGCCGGTCTCATCCAGCTGCGCGACGGCGCCAAGAAGCTCGATGCGGGGCTCGGCGCGCAGGCCCTGCCGGGCTCGCGTGACCTGGCCAGCGGCGCCGGCCAGCTCAAGGACGGCACCGCCAAGCTGCGCGCTGGTGCAGGCACCGCGAAGGCGGGCTCGGGTCAGCTCGCCGACGGCGCCGGCCAGCTCGCGGACGGCGCCGGTCAGCTCGACGCCGGTGCCAAGAAGCTCAGCACCGGAGCGACCAAGGTCGACGACGGCGCCGGTCAGGTCGCCGCGGGCCTGCACCTCCTCGGCGACAACGCCCCCGGGCTCCTCGACGGTCTCGCCCAGGTGGCCGGCGGTCTCGACCAGGTGGACGCAGGTCTCACCCAGCTGTACGACGGGGTCGGCGGCCTGCCGGACCAGGCGAAGCCCCTCCACGCCGGCATCGCGAAGCTGCGGGCGGGCCTGGGCGGCAAGGGCCAGGCCGGCACCCTCATCGACGGCGTCGACCAGGTGCGCGCCGGCCTCGCCGAGGCCACCAAGGCCGGCGGGAGCCTCGACCTGCTCAAGGGCGGCGTCGACCAGTCGAAGGACGGGGTCGACAAGTCCAAGGACGGTGTCGACCAGTCCAAGGGCGGTGTCGGCCTGGCCAAGGGCGGCGTCGACCAGGTGCACGCCGGGCTCGAGGACGCCCTCAAGACCGGTGGCGGCATCGACCAGCTCAGCGGCGGCGTGGCCGCAGCCCAGGGGGCAGACTGCATCGCTGCCTGCCAAGTCATCCTCGGCCAGGTGCAGGGCGGCCTGACCGACCTGCGGAACAAGACGACCGCAGCTTCGACCGGGCTCGGCGACGTCTCGACCGGCCTCGGCCACGTGTCGGACGGTCTCGGGCAGGTCTCCGGCGGTCTGGGCCAGGTCTCGACCGGCCTCGGTCAGGTCTCCGGTGGTCTCGGCGTGCTCAAGGGCAAGCTCAGCGAGGCGACGGTCGGACTCGCGAAGGTCGAGTGCGGGCTCAGCAACACGACGCTCAAGGGCATCTGCGACCCGAAGGTGCCGGGCCTGCTCGAGGGTGTCGCCCTCGTCGACGGCGGCGTGAGCACGCTCGTCGACGGTGTCGTCACCAAGGTGCAGGGCGGTATCGGTGGCACCAAGGACACCGCGAAGGACAAGACGCTGCGCGGCGGCATCAACGACCTCCAGTTCGGTGTCGACCTCCTGGGCCTCGGTGGTCTCGACCTGCTCGACGCCGTCGACCAGCTCACGGTCGGGGCGGACCGGGTGCACGGCGGAACGTCGCAGGTGGCCACGGGGGCCGGTGACCTGCGTGACGGCGCGTCGAAGCTCGCCAACGGCTCGGGTGACGTGGCCACCGGCGCGGGCAAGCTCGACAATGGCCTCGGTGACCTCGCCGACGGCGCCGGACAGCTCGACGACGGGGCGGGCAAGCTCAAGGACGGCGCTGGTCGGCTCTCCGACGGTCTCGCCGACGCCGCCGACGGCACCAGCCAGCTCGCCGCCGGCCTGACCGACGCCGCAGCGGGCGCGCCCGCTCTCAAGGACGGCGCCCAGCGCCTGTCCGACGAGGGCACGAAGAAGCTCGTGGCAGCCGGCAAGGCGACGGCCTCCGACTACGGCCAGAAGTACGCCCTCATCGAGATGGGTGCCCGCCGGGCCAAGGCCGAGGGCATGGCCTACGGCGCGCCCCAGGGCGCGGTCGGTGTGACGGCGTACTCCTTCGAGATGGCAGGCGTCGACGGCGCGGGTTCGGCGAACCTCGGACGTGCCGCGGCCGCCGCGGGCGTCTTCGGCCTCGCCGGAGGGTCGGTGCTGCTGCGGCGGCGTTTCGTCTGACCGCTCCTGCGTGATCGAGTGCCCAGTTCCCGACGTCGGGAACTGGGCACTCGACTCGTTCCCTCGGTCGAGTGCTCATTTCCCGACAGGGCTCAGGACGGCTTGCGGCAGACGAAGACGGCGGTGCCGGGGATGATCCGTCCGCGCAGGGGCGACCAGCCACCCCACGGCTCGTCGTGCCCCACCGGCCACTCCGGCTCGACGAGGTCGACGAGCACCAGCCCGGCCGCCGTGACCTCACGGACCCGGTCGCCGAGAGTCCGGTGGTGCTCGACGTAGGTGGCGCGTCCCTGTGCGTCCTGCTCGACGTACGGCTCGCGGTCGAAGTAGGAGTGCCGGGCGGTGAGTCCGCCCTGGCCGGGGTCGTCGGGAAAGGCCCACCGCACGGGGTGGGTCGTCGAGAAGACGAAACGGCCGCCGGGGCGCAGCACGCGCGCCGCCTCCGCCATCACCGCGTCGGAGTCCGCGACGAACGGCACCACGCCGTATGCCGTGAAGACCGCGTCGAAGGACGCGTCGGCGAAGGGGAGCGAGCGCCCGTCGCACTGCGCGAACGGCACCCGCGCCGAGTCGTCGACGGCGTCGTTGACGGCCACCCCGGTGGCCACCATGCCGGCGGACAGGTCGGTGGCCACGACGGTGGCACCGTGGGCCGCCAGCCAGCGCGAGCACTGCCCCGAGCCGGCACCGATCTCGAGGACGAGCTGGCCAGCAGGGTCCCCCAGCAGGTGGGCGTCCTCCTCGCGCAGACGCTCGGGCCCCCACACGAAGTCGGTGTCGCCGAGGAAGGCGCCGTGCTCCACGTAGTAGGCGGTCGCCTCGCCGTCCCACCACGTGCGGTTGGCCGTGGCCGTCTCGGCGGGCTCGACGGGACGGCGGGTGGCCTCGGTGGGCGAGCTCACGGCATACATCGTCTCTTTTGACCGGGTGCTGACAGCGCGGATAGGATTGCCGGGCACATCCGTGTGCACATGCTCAATGTTGCACCCGTCCACAGGCATCGGGTCGGCGAGCCGTCAGGCACGTCGCCGCGAGGTCCCCAATCTAACTGTCCACAATCGGAGTTCCTACTACATGACTGCCAACACGGTCGAGAAGACCGCGCCTGAGATCGCCATCAACGACATCGGCTCTCAGGAAGACATCCTTGCGGCGATCGACGCCACCATCAAGGACTTCAACGACGGCGACATCGTCGAGGGTCGCATCGTCAAGGTCGACCGGGACGAGGTCCTGCTCGACATCGGCTACAAGACCGAGGGCGTCATCCCCTCGCGCGAGCTGTCCATCAAGCACGACGTCGACCCGGGCGAGATCGTCAAGGTCGGTGACGAGGTCGAGGCCCTCGTCCTCCAGAAGGAGGACAAGGAAGGCCGTCTGATCCTGTCCAAGAAGCGCGCGCAGTACGAGCGCGCCTGGGGCACGATCGAGAAGGTCAAGGAAGAGGACGGCGTCGTCACCGGCACCGTCATCGAGGTCGTCAAGGGTGGTCTCATCCTCGACATCGGCCTCCGCGGCTTCCTGCCTGCGTCGCTCGTCGAGATGCGTCGTGTCCGCGACCTCCAGCCGTACGTCGGCAAGGAGATCGAGGCCAAGATCATCGAGCTCGACAAGAACCGCAACAACGTGGTCCTGTCGCGCCGCGCGTGGCTCGAGCAGACGCAGTCCGAGGTGCGCACGACGTTCCTCAAGGAGCTCCAGAAGGGCCAGGTCCGTTCGGGCGTCGTGTCCTCCATCGTCAACTTCGGTGCGTTCGTGGACCTCGGCGGCGTCGACGGTCTCGTGCACGTCTCCGAGCTGTCGTGGAAGCACATCGACCACCCGTCCGAGGTCGTCGAGGTCGGCACCGAGGTCACCGTCGAGGTGCTCGACGTCGACATGGACCGCGAGCGTGTCTCCCTGTCGCTGAAGGCGACGCAGGAGGACCCGTGGCAGCACTTCGCGCGCACGCACGCCATCGGTCAGGTCGTCCCGGGCAAGGTCACCAAGCTCGTCCCGTTCGGTGCGTTCGTTCGCGTCGAGGACGGCATCGAGGGCCTCGTGCACATCTCCGAGCTGGCCGAGCGCCACGTGGAGCTGCCCGAGCAGGTCGTCAACGTCGGCGACGAGATCTTCGTCAAGGTCATCGACATCGACCTCGAGCGTCGTCGCATCTCGCTGTCGCTCAAGCAGGCCAACGACCAGGCCGTCGCGGCGTCGGAGTTCGACCCGACCCTCTACGGCATGGCTGCCGAGTACGACGAGCAGGGCAACTACAAGTACCCCGAGGGCTTCGACCCGGAGACGAACGAGTGGCTCGAGGGCTTCGACGCCCAGCGCGAGAAATGGGAGCGTCAGTACGCCGACGCCCACGCCCGCTGGGAGGCCCACAAGGCCCAGGTCGACGCCGCGACGAAGGCCGACGCCGAGGCTGCGGCCAACGCCGGCTCTGCGACGTCCTACTCGTCCGCGACCGGTGACGTTGCCGACGCCGGCGACGCCGACCGTGGCGAGCGCGCCCCGCGCAACGCTCCGGCCCCGGCCGAGGGCACCCTGGCTTCCGACGAGGCGCTTGCGGCGCTTCGCGAGAAGCTGACGGGCAACTGACGCCAGTCGTCGCCTGACACGAGAGCCCCGGACCACCACGGTCCGGGGCTCTCGTGCGTCCAGGCGGGCGTCCCCACGAGGATGGCGTGCTCGCCGACGGGGCGGTTCGGCTGCGCCGGCGCTGACGGACAGCGTGGCGCGATGGAGTGCAATGACTTCCAGCGCGCCGCCCTGCGCACCGCGCGAGACGCGTGCCGGTCCGCGAGCTTGTCGACGTTCTTCCGGGTGACCTCGTCGAGGGATAGGCCCAGGGGCGCAAAACCCTGACGGGGCCGAGGGCCCGGGAGGAGAATCGGGCTGTGAAGATCTGGCCCCTGTCCTGCCACATCATGGGGTGGCACCAGTTCCGGCGGAAGCCGGGTGACACGGAGATGCTGGTCTGTCAGCGGTGCGGCAAGCAGGAGCTGGCCTGGACGAAGCGGATGCGCGACAAGGCCGACAACCCCTGGTCATGACGGGACCCTGCTGACGGTCCCGCCGCTGCCTCAGCCGCCGAGCGGGAAGGACCGCATGAGCCGCCAGCCCGGAGTGGCGCTGGCCAGCGGTGGTCCGCTCCAGAGCTGCAGCCGGTCGACGACCTGCGACAGCGGGAGCTGTGACGCCAGCTCCTGCTCGATGGCGCGTAGTGCGGCGACGCCGCTGCCGTGACCGACCGTCAGGTGGGGGTGGAGATCGTCGAAAACGCCGCCGTAGATGGGGTAGTCGGGGAAGGCCCGTTCGACGCGACGGGTGAGGGCGACGATGGACCCCAGGTCATCGGGTTCGAGGAAGAGGACGTCGTCGCCGAACCACCCCGTCCTCGAGAACATGAGATCCAGCGCGGGCGTCGCGCGGCACAGCGCCGCGAGAGCCGACAGGTCGCCGTCCTCGACGAGCGCCCAGGGCTTGAAGGGGTAGGCCACCGTGACGTGGGCCGGGACGCCCATGCGGGCCGAGAGGTCGTGACGCTCCCGGTGCCGGGCCACCGCGGGCTCGGCCGCCGGGATGGCGAGCAGCAGCGCGGACTCGGCCGAAGTGTCGGAGGTCATGAGCTGACTACGAGCGCAGGGACAGGCCGGCCGCGTCGAGCGCCTCCTCGAGGATGCGCAGTGCTCGCGGGCCGAAGCCGTGCAGGGTGAGCAGTTCGCTCTCGTCGTGGTCGACGAGCTGGTCGAGTCGTGTCACGCCGATCGAGGACAGGGCGCGGGTGGCCGGTGCGCCGATCTTGGGCAGGCCGTCGTCAGGCATGTACCGATGGTACGAGGCTTCGCCCTGACCGTCCGGACACCTGGCGTCCGACTGCGCGAAGCGACGATGTGGGTTTCCGTGCCACCCGCCGCGGGCGCGGTGTCTCAAGATGCAAGAAGGACCACAACCTATTTCCGACTGATTTGCTAGGAATTAGATCCGGGAAGGGCGCGGCGATGGAGACGAAAAGCCATGCGCCACAGTCGGACTCGCACTCGACGGCTCGAGATCGGCATTGCTCCAATCGATACGAAACGGCCGCTTGGCCCGATTGACGGCCTCGGGGAGGGTTCGTAGTGTCATCGACAGGTCAAGAGTTCCAGCGCAAAGCCCCGGCTCGCTGGACAGCAACCCTCCTCCGCGGCGGGGTGCTCCGGGTGAGGACCAGGCCATCGCCAAGTGGCGACGGCAAGCGCGGACTCGAGGTGATCGGGTTCAGGACCCGAGGAGCCGTCATGGCGCGCACCACGAGCACCCGACTGGTGCTGCGTCGTCACGTCGACCTGCTCCGTGTGTCCAGCGCGCTCTGTCGTCGCTGACGACGGACCGACGCGGCCGCCGAGCACCTCGGCCGGCCTCCCCGGTGCCCGGCCACGCGCGGTGACCCCGCCCAGCCGCTGCGCCGCAACCGAATGACCCTGCCCGCCCGCTCGCCCGAGCGGCCGACGGGCCCTCCGACGCACCTTCAGGAGACCAACCGTGTCCACCACCTCGGCCGTGCGCCCACTCGCCACGGACCCGCCGCCCACGGCAGCCCCACCGGCACCACTCCGCCCCGCCACCGCCCCTGCCCTGACCGTCGTGCCGCGTCGCAACCCCTGGACGTGGGTCGGCGTCGCGGCCGTCGCCGTGCTCGTCGCGATGTTCGTCAACGGCTTGGCCACCAACCCCGGTTGGGACTGGCCCACCTTCGCCCGCTACTTCGCGACCGAGACCGTCATCAAGGCGCTGGGCACGACGATCCAGCTCACGGTCCTCGGAACCGTCGCCGGCTTCGTCCTCGGCGTCGCGCTGGCCGCGATGCGCTTGTCTCCCAATGCTTTTCTACGATCGGTCGCTTGGGCCTACATCTGGGCGTTCCGGTCCATCCCGTTGATCGTCCAGCTGCTCTTCTGGTTCAACATCGCCTACCTCTACCAGACCGTCTCGTTCGGCCTGCCGTTCGGGCCGTCGTTCGGCAGCGTCGCGACGAACGACCTCTTCGGGGTGCTCGGTGCCGCAGTGCTCGGCCTCGCCCTGCACCAGGCGGCGTACGCTGCGGAGATCATCCGGGGTGGCATCCTCTCGGTCGACGAGGGCCAGCGCGAGGCCGCCTCGGCCCTCGGCATCCCGCGCCGCCGACAGTTTCTCCGCATCGTGCTGCCCCAGGCGATGCGCTCGATCCTGCCGAACGCCGCCAACGAGGTCATCAGCCTCTTCAAGGGCACCTCGATCGTGTCGGTGCTCGCGATCCCCGAGCTCTTCTACCAGGTGCAGGTGATCTACGGCCGCAACTCGAGGGTCGTGCCGCTGCTGCTCGTCGCGACGGTCTGGTACATCATCCTCACCACGCTGCTGTCGATCGGCCAGTACTACGTCGAGCGCCACTTCGCCCGCGGAAGCTCACGCACGCTGCCGCCGACGCCGTTGCGGCGTTTGCGTTCCCGCTGGGCCGCCTTCGCGACCTCGACCTCGCGCACCGACGGCTCGACCGTCGAGGGGGTGGCCCGATGACCGCCGTCGTCGACCTCCGCGGCGTCACGAAGTCGTTCGGCCCGAACCGTGTGCTCGACGACGTCGACCTCGAGCTCGCCGAAGGCACGGTCACCGTCATCCTCGGCCCGTCCGGCTCCGGCAAGTCGACCCTCCTGCGCACCATCAACCACCTCGAGAAGGTGGACCGCGGGCAGGTGCGGGTGGGCGGCGCCCTCATCGGCTACCGCCAGGTGGGAGAGCGCCTCCACGAGCTGCCCGAGCGTGAGGTGCTGCGCCAGCGCAGCCGCATCGGCTTCGTGTTCCAGAACTTCAACCTCTTCCCGCACCTGACCGTGCTGGACAACGTCGTGGAGGCGCCGGTCTCGGCGCAGCGTCGCCGTCGCGACGAGGTGGAGTCCGAGGCGCGCGCCCTGCTCGACCGGGTCGGATTGGGAGACAGGGCCGCCGCCTACCCCCGGCAGCTGTCGGGAGGCCAGCAGCAGCGCGTGGCGATCGCGCGCGCCCTGGCCCTGCAGCCCGACGTCATCCTCTTCGACGAGCCGACCTCGGCGCTCGACCCCGAGCTCGTGGGGGAGGTGCTCGCCGTCATCAAGGAGCTCGCCCGTGACGGCGCCACCCTCGTCGTCGTGACCCACGAGATCGGCTTCGCCCGCGAGGTCGCCGACACGGTCGTCTTCCTCGACGAGGGACGCGTCGTCGAGCAGGGGCCCCCGAGCCAGGTCATCGACCAGCCGCGCCACGAGCGCACCCGCGCCTTCATCGACCGCGTCCTCTGACACCCGCGCCACCCACACCCACCCCTCCGGCCGCCTCGCGGCCACCCAGCTGACTCGCACCCGACACGGGTGCCGAGAGGAGACCTCATGTCCGCACGCCCGCACACCGTCCGCCGTCCGACCACGTATGCCGTCACCGCCCTCGCGCTCACCGGTGTCGTCGCGCTCGCCGCCTGCTCCGGCGCCGCCGAGGCGAGCTCGTCCGGCGCCGGAGCCGGCGCCGCTGCCCTCAGCCCGTCCGCAGCGGCGGCCGGAGTCAACACCTCACCCGAGCAGAACCGGGTCACCGCCACCAAGGACGAGAAGGCGGCAGCACTGCTGCCCAAGGCGATCCGCGACCGCGGCACCATCACAGCCGCGAATGCCGGAGCCGGTGGCGGCACGCCACCGCTCGTCTTCACGGCCGACGACGACAAGACGGTCATCGGCGTCGAGGTGGACCTCGCCCACCTCTTCGCCGACAAGCTCGGCCTCGCGGTCGAGACGCCGGCAACGAGCTGGGAGAACGTCTTCCTCGGCATCGACTCCGGCCGCTACGACGTCGCCCTGACCAACGTCACGGTCACCGAGGAGCGCAAGGAGAAGTACGACTTCGCCACCTACCGCAAGGACGACCTCGCCTTCGAGGCGCCCAAGGGCGGCCCGTGGAGGGTCAACAGCGGCAAGGACATCGCCGGCAAGACCATCGCCGTCGGCTCAGGCACGAACCAGGAGAAGATCCTGCTCGACTGGAACGAGGCCAACGTCAGGGCCGGCCTCCCGGCCGCCACCGTCAAGTACTTCCAGTCCCAGACCGACTACTACCTCGCACTCTCGTCGCACCGCATCGACGCGTACTTCGGCCCCAACCCGAGCGTTGCCTACCACGTGGCCACCGGCGGGCAGACGGAGGCCATCGGCCACTTCTCAGGCGCCGGCGACAAGCTCCAGGGCCTCATCGCCGTGCTGACCAAGAAGGGGTCCGGACTCGCCGAGCCCTACGCAGCGGCCATCAACTCGGCGATCGCCGACGGCAGCTACGCCCAGGTCCTCAAGCGCTGGAACCTCAGCACGGAAGGTCTCGAGAAGTCCGAGGTCAACCCGCCCGGCCTGCCCAAGACCAGCTGACCGCCGACCCGGACCACTCGAACGCATTCCAGGAGAGAACACCCATGAGTAGCAGGCGGATCCACGTGACAACACGACGCAGGGCACTCCTCGCGGCGGCCGCGTTCCTCACCACCGCGACGACGCTCGGCGCCTGCGCCGACCCGGCGCCGACCGGAACCGCGGAGGTCGACCCGAAGGATCTCGGCGGGTCCAAGGTCCTTCCCGTGTCCTTCGACACCTCCGCCGACCAGAAGCGCCCGACGGGCAAGCTCCACCCCGAGATCGCCGCCGAGCTGCCGGCGGTCGTGAAGGCCCGCGGCACTCTCGTCATCGGCAGCGGCGGCGCAGGCGGCGGCATACCCCCACTCGCCTTCACGGCCGACGACAACCGCACGCCGATCGGTGTGGAGGTCGACGTCGCCCACGTCGTCGCCGACATCCTCGGTCTGGAGCCCGAGGTGCAGACCACGAGCTGGGAGAACCTCTTCATCGGGGTCGACTCCGGCAAGTACCAGGTCGCGATCTCGAACGTCGGCGTCTCGGAGGAGCGCAAGGAGAGGTACGACTTCGCCACCTACCGTCTCGGGCTGCACGCCTTCGAGGCAAAGAAGGGCTCGGGCCTCATCGTCAAGGGACCGGCCGACATCTCGGGCAAGAAGGTGGCCGTCGGCTCGGGCACCCTCCAGGAGGCCATCCTGCTGCGCTGGAACGAGGAGAACGCCAGGGCCGGCCGCACCCCCGCCGAGCTCGTCTACTACCAGGGCACGACCGAGTACTACCTCGCCCTCGACTCCGGCCGCATCGACCTGTACCTGGGCCCCAACCCGACGGCGACCTACCACGTCGTCACGGCGGGCAAGACGCAGATCGTCGGCACGGTGTCGTCGAGCTACCCCATCCCGGGCAAGGTCGGTGTGCTGACGAAGAAGGGCAACGGGCTCGCCAAGCCGATCTCCGACGCCATCAACGCGGCCATCGCCGACGGGAGCTACGCGAAGGTGCTCGAGCGCTGGGGACTGACCGCCGAGGCGGTCCCGGCGTCCGAGGTCAACCCTGCCGGACTGCCCAAGCCGACCGGGACGAAGTGAGGCACTGACATGGCCAGCATCGTCACCCTCGCATCCAGCCCGTCTGCCGCGTCGCGCACCGACGCTGTCCTCGGTCACGTCGAGCGCCGGCTGCGCGCCCGCGGGCACGACGTCGAGCGAGTCACCGTGCGAGACCTGCCCGCCGAGGCACTCCTCCGTGCCGACGCCTCCGACCCACGGATCGCGGCGGTCGTCGCCTCGATCGCCGCCGCTGACGGCGTCGTCGTCACGACGCCCGTCTACAAGGCCGCCTACACGGGGCTGCTCAAGGCCCTGCTCGACCTGCTGCCGCAGTACGCCCTGCGTGGGAAGGCGGTGCTGCCGGTCGCCACGGGCGGCAGCCCGGCACACGTCCTTGCCGTCGACTACGCGCTCCGTCCGGTCCTCGTGTCCCTGGGTGCCGAGCACGTCACGCAGGGGTGGTTCGTCCTCGCGTCGGAGGTCACCGTCTTCGCCGAGGACGCGGGCGTGCTCCTGGCCGAGTCGGCCGCCCGCAACCTCCACCTCGTCACCGAGTCGTTCCTCACCCACCTCGCGCGGCACCGCAGCGCGCTCGTCACCGATACCGACGACGACGTCGTCCTGCGTGTCTCGCCGGGCGACGACGCAGCAGCACCGCTGCTCGAGGACCTCGTCGTCGAGTACGGCACCCGGTACGGGCTCTCGACCCCGAACACGAAGCTCACCGAGGTGCCCGTCACCGACTTCGAGGCGCCCGACGGAGCCTTCCTCGTCATCATCCGGGCGGGTCAGACCATCGCCGGTGGGGCGATCCGCCGTTACGACGACGAGACCGCCGAGGTGAAGCGGGTCTGGACGAACGCGCAGTTCCGCCGCCAGGGCCTGGCCCGACGCGTCCTGTTCGAGCTCGAGCGCGCTGCAGCAGGTCTGGGGTACAAGCGGATCCACCTGACCACCGGGCCGCGACAGCCGGAGGCGCGGGCGCTCTACCTCGCCGCCGGCTACCTGCCGGCGTTCGACCTGCACGCCGACCCCGAGTCGATCGGTCCGCACGCCTTCGACAAGGAGCTGCCGGCGGGTACTCGTCACGTGGCCGTCTCGGCGGAGCCCTACCGAACCTGGGGTGCGGCGTGAGCCTGCGACGGATCGTCGTCGTCGGCGCCGGACCGCGGGCACTGGGGCTCGTCGAACGCCTGGGCGCGAACGCGACCGGGCTCGTCGCGCCGGGGGAGCAGGTGGAGGTCCACGTCGTCGACCCGCACCCGCCCGGCGGCGGCCGCATCTGGCGCACGGCGCAGTCGAGCCTGCTCTGGATGAACTCGGAGGCCCAGGACATCACCGTCTTCACCGACGCCTCCGTGACGTGTGAGGGCCCGGCTGTCGACGGCCCCTCGCTGGCCCAGTGGGCCGCGGGTGAGGACGCCAGCCCGGCGGCGGCGGGCCTCGGCCCGCGGTCCTTCGCGCCCCGGGTGGTGCACGCCGACTACCTGGCCTGGGCGTGGCGGCGTGCGGTGGCCGCACTCCCGCGCACCGTCACGGTGCGGGTGCACGCCGACCTCGCGGTGTCCGTGGAGGACGTGCGGGAGACCCAGCGGGTGACGCTGGCGTCCGGCCCGACGCTCGTGGCCGACGTCGTGGTCCTCGCCCAGGGCTACCTCGAGCAGGCACCTGCCCCCGACGAGCAGCGGCTGCTCGACGAGGCGACCGGGCACGGGCTGACCTACGTGCCTCCCGGCCACACGGCAGACCTCGATCTCGGCGATCTGCGCCCGGGCGAGCCCGTCGTCGTGCGCGGCATGGGGCTCGCCTTCGTCGACCTCTTCGTGCTCCTCGCCGAAGGTCGCGAGGGTCGGTTCACCGACGAGGGCGACCACCTCACCTACCACCCGAGCGGACGGGAGCCGTTGCTCCACGTCGGGTCCCGGCGGGGTGTGCCCTACCACGCGAAGCTCGGCTACGAGATCCGCTCCACGACCGACGGACCGGCGCCGCTCCGACACCTGACCCGTGAGCGGCTGACCGCGGTTGGCGACGGCTCGAGCACGCTCGACTACAGAACGCAGGTGTGGCCGCTCGTCGTGCTCGAGCTCGCAGTCGCCCACTACCGCAGGCTGTTCGAGGCACACCCGGAGCGCACGCGTGGCACCTTCGAGTCCCTCGAGCGCGCCCTCGTCGATGCCGAGTTCACCGCCGGCGGCCTGACCGGGGCGGCGCGGGCCCACCTGGCCGACCCCGAGGACCTCTTCGACATCGACGCGATCGACCGTCCGCTGTCGGCCGTCGTGGACGACGACACCTCGGACGCCGACGTCCAGCGACTGGTGGTCGACCACGTCACCGCAGACCTGCGCCGCCGGGCAGACCCGCGCCGCTCGGGCGACCGGGCCGTTTTCGACTCGCTCCTCGGCGTGTATGCCGCCCTGGCCGAGCTCGTCGTGGGCGGGCGACTCCGCGACGAGGACCGGGTGCGCCACGTCGAGGGCCGGTTCCACGGCCTGTTCTCGTTCCTGGCGAGCGGACCCCCGCCGCGGCGTCTCGCCGAGCTGCTCGCCCTGCACCGCGCAGGCGTCGTCCACTTCCTCGGCCCCGACCTCGAGCTCGCCGTCGAGGACGGTGCGTTCGTGGGCCGGTCAGGTCGCCGCGAGGTGCGCGCCCGGGCGGCCGTCGACGCCCGGCTGCCCCGGCCCGACAGCTCGCTCGTCACCGACGCGCTGGTGGCCGGGCTGCTCGCCACCGGTCAGCTGCGGTCACGCCCCGTGACGGCCGCCGACGGCACCGGACTCGGTGCCGGCCAGCTCGTCGCCGACCCGCGGGCCAGGGCCGTCCGCGCCGACGGGTCGGTGCACCCCCGGAGGTTCCTCCTCGGACCGGCGGTCTCGGGGTCGGCCGGAGCCGGGGGCTTCTCCCGGCCGGGCTTCAACGGCGCCGGGTTCCGGCAGAACGACGCCGTAGCCCGTGAGCTGCTCACGACCCCGGTCACGCAACGCCTCGACAGCACCATCCCGATCTCATCCAGGCCCTCCCACCCGAGCCACCGAGCCACCGAAGACACCGAAACGAGAGAGAAGGACCACCGACATGCCAGTTGAGTTCCTGGGCATCGCCGCCAACCACGACGGCACCGAGACCACCGCCCGCAGCGGCGGGGCGCTCGACCTCGCCTACGCCACCAAACTCGCCCGCGCCCACGAGGACAACGGCTGGGACCGCATCCTCTTCGCCTACCACTCCGGCTCACCCGACCCGGCGCAGGTCGCCGCGCATGTCGCGGCGAACACCGAGCGGCTGAACCTCGTCGTGGCCCACCGTCCCAACACCGCCTACCCCACCCTCACGGCCAAGACCTTCGCCACGCTCGACCACATCAGTGCAGGGCGCTTCGAGGTGCACGTCATCACCGGCGGCAGCACGGCCGACCAGGCAGCCGAGGGCGACCACCTCGACAAGGACGCCCGTTACGCCCGCACCCGCGAGTTCATCCAGATCCTCAAGCAGGCGTGGACGAGCGACGAGCCCTTCGACTTCGAGGGCGAGCACTACCTTTTCGAGAACTTCCTCGCCGACATCAAGCCGCTCCAGACCCCGCGCCCGAGGATCTCGTTCGGCGGGTCGAGCCCGGCGGCATACGAGGTCGGGGCCCGTGAGGCGGACGTCTTCGCCCTGTGGGGCGAGCCCCTCGCCGGCACGACCGAGCAGATCTCGACCATCCGTGCGGCCGCCGCGGCCGTCGACAAGCCGCTCCCGACGATCCAGGTCGCGTTCCGGCCCATCATCGGGGCGACGGACGACCTCGCATGGCGGAAGGCCGAGCGCACCCTCGGGGCCATCCGGGCGCAACAGGCCGGTGGGGCCGTCGCGACGCGAGGACGACTGCGCCGCAACGGGACCCAGCCGGAGAACGCGGGCTCTCAGCGCCTCCTCGCCGCCGCGGAGAGTGGCGAGCACCATGACCGTGCCCTGTGGACCGCCACGTCTGCCGCGACGGGCGGGGGCGGGAACTCGACGGCTCTGGTCGGGACCCCCGAGACCATCGCCGCCGCGCTGCTCGACTACTACGACCTCGGCGTGCGTATCTTCTCGGCTCGCGGATACCACCTCTATGACGATGCCGTCGACTTCGGCCGTCACGTCATCCCGCTCGTGCGTGCCGAGGTCGCCCGGCGCGAGGCGGCCGAGCGCAGCACGGGCCGCGAGGCCGTCGCATGAGCGCCCGTCGGGCTTGGACGCAGTGGCGCGCGACGCGCGAGGCGGAGCTCGCGGAGGAGCACGGCTGGCTCTCGCTCACCGGGTTCGCCTGGCTGTCGGCCGAGCCGCACGTCGTGCCGGGTCTGCCCGGTCTCTGGTGGGCCGACGACGAGGGCGCCCACGTCAGCGCCGGGCCGGACGAAGGGCTGACGACCGACGTGGGCCCGGTCACCGGCACGGCCGGCGCCGACGTCGCCGAGAGCGGGTCGCTGCACTGGGTGCGGCACGACGGGCGAGTGGTCGAGCTGCTCCGCCGGGGAGGGCGGCTCGCCCTGCGCACCCGGGACCCGCAGGCCCCGGCCAGGCTGGCGTTCACGGGCGTTCCGACGTGGGACCACGACACCGAGTGGGTCCGACCGGCGACCTTCACCCCGGCCGGCGAGGCGGCAACCGTGCAGGTCGGCACGGCGCGCGGCGACCTCGTCCAGCAGGCCCGGGTCGTGGGCACCGTCGACGTCGACATCGCCGGCGTACGCCACCGGCTCAGTGCCGTCCCCGCCGGCGATGGGCTGGCCCTGCACTTCCACGACCTCACCAACGGTGTCACGTCGGCGGGGTGGCGCAGCGTCGTGACCGAGGCTCCCGACCCCGAGGGCAACCTCGTCGTCGACTTCAACCGGGCCGTCAACCTGCCGTTCGCGTTCAGCGACCACGGGACGTGTCCGGCACCGGTCAGCGGCAACCGCATCGCCGTCGCCGTCACGGCGGGGGAGCAGCGTCCGAAGCACCAGCCCGGGCGAGCGGACGCACCATCCTGCGCGCCCGAGCATCCCTCTCCCCAGGAGTTCAGCTCCGCGTCGAAAGCCTGACGCACCAAAGCCGCTATCGGTGCATCTGCCCGGTTAGGTTGTCCGGGTGCAGTCATCGGTGACCGATTCGCGGCGTGACACCTCCGTGGTCGCCGGACCCCCCGAGCAGGTGGGTCCGGCACCCCGACGATCGAGCGGGCGGGCTTGGGAGTGGACCCTCGCGGCCCTGCTGCTGCTGCCCAACCTCGTGCTGCTCGTGGTCTTCACCTACCGCCCGCTCCTCGACAACATCCGGCTGTCGTTCACCGACTGGAACATCAGCTCTCCGGTCGCCAATCCCGTCGGGTTCGCCAACTACGTCGAGTGGTTCGGTCGCGACGACACTCGCGTGGTCGTGCGCAACACGCTCGTCTTCACCGTCGCCACAGTCGGCGTCTCAATGGCGCTCGGCCTCGGGCTGGCGCTCCTGCTCGACCAGAAGCTGAAGGGCCGCAACCTCGTCCGCTCGGTCGTCTTCGCCCCGTTCGTCATCTCCGGCGCGGCTGTCGGCATCGCCTTCCAGTTCGTCTTCGACCCGCAGTTCGGCCTCGTGCGAGACCTGCTCGCGCGCGTCGGGGCCTCCTCACCTGACTTCTACCAGCAGCCGGGGTGGGCGCTCTTCATGGTGACGGTCACCTACATCTGGAAGAACCTCGGCTACACCTTCGTCATCTACCTCGCCGCCCTGCAGGGGCGCCGGGCCGACCTCGACGAGGCGGCCGAGATCGACGGGGCAACGGCGTGGACGCGGTTCCGCCGGGTTCTGATGCCGCAGCTGCGCCCCACGACGTTCTTCCTGTCGATCACGGTGCTGCTCAGCTCGGTCCAGGTCTTCGACATCATCAACGTCATGACCCGCGGCGGCCCGCAGGGCAACGGCACCGCCACGCTGGTCTACCAGGTGTACCAGGAGACCTTCGTCAACCAGCGCGCCGGCTACGGTGCCACCGTCGCGACCATCATGTTCGTCATCCTGCTCGCCGTGACGGTGGTCCAGGTGCGCTTCATGGACCGGGGGCAGAAGTCATGAGCACGTCCACCGTCATGGGCACCCTGGACGACGAGTCGGTCCCGCCGGAGCGCAGCCGACGCCAGCGGCGCCGTGCGGCCCACGGCACCGAGGCCTCGACGCACCACCGTGGGCCGGTCTGGACGGCGCTCGGCTACGTCGGCATGGTGCTCGTCGTCCTGCTCGTCGCCGTCCCGCTCTTCTGGATCCTCATCACGTCGTTCAAGGACCGCGGCGACATCTACGTCCGCCCGGCCCAGTGGTGGCCCGACCCGGTGACGACCGACAACTACCACGAGCTGACGACGCGCATCCCGTTCTTCGACTACGTGCGGAACTCGGCCATCATCACGTCGGCGACGGCAGTGGCGAAGATCGTGCTCGGGGTGCTCAGCGCGTACGCCTTGTCGCTGTTGCGTTTTCCCGGCCGGTCGGTCGTCTTCCTCGTCGTCATCGCGGCGCTCATGGTGCCCAACCAGATCACCGTGATCAGCAACTACGCCCTCGTCGCGCAGCTCGGCTGGCGCAACACCTTCCAGGGCATCATCATCCCGCTGGCCGGGGTCGCCTTCGGCACCTTCCTCATGCGCAACCAGTTCCTCAGCCTGCCCGGGGAGATCATAGAGGCGGCGCGGCTCGACGGAGCCGGACCCATGAAGCTGCTCTGGCGCGTCGTCATGCCGATGTCGTGGCCGACGCTCGTCGCGTTCTCGCTCATCACCGTGGTCAACGAGTGGAACGAGTACCTCTGGCCCTACCTGATGTCCGACGACGAGACGACCGCGACACTGCCCGTCGGCCTGACCTTCCTGCAGAACAACGACGGCGTCACGAACTGGGGTCCGGTCATGGCCGGCACGATCCTCGCGATGCTGCCGATCCTGGTGCTCTTCCTCTTCCTCCAGCGCCAGATGATCAAGGGCCTCACCGCCGGCGCCGTCAAGAGCTGACGCGTCCAGACCTCGGCCGCCGGGCACCGGCGCGCCGTCCTCCCACCGACCCGATCCACCACCTACAGGGAAAGGCACCACCCATGAACGAGTTCTCACGCCGAGGGTTCCTCGGTCTCGCGGGCGCGGCCGGCGTCGCCGGGCTCGCGGCCTGTGCCGGCACCGGCACCGCACCGTCGTCCGGCGGCAACGGCGGTGGCGCCTCGAGCAACACCATCGAGTTCTGGAGCAACCACCCGGGCAACAGCAAGCCGGTCGAGCAGCAGATCATCAAGGCCTTCGAGGCGGCCAATCCGAACCTCAAGGTCAAGCTCGTCGACGCGGGCAAGAACTACGAGGAGGTCGCGCAGAAGTTCAACGCCTCGCTCGCCGGCGGCCAGCTGCCCGACGTCGTCGTCGTTTCGGACGTCACGTGGTTCAACTTCGCCCTCAACAAGCAGCTCGCTCCGCTCGACGACCTGCTGTCGGCCGCGAAGATCGACACGAGCGACTACGTCGACGCCCTCTACAACGACTACAACCTCGACGACAAGCACTTCGCGCTGCCGTTCTCCCGCTCGACCCCGCTCTTCTACTACAACAAGGACCTCTGGAAGGCTGCCGGCCTCGAGGACCGCGGCCCGAAGGACTGGGACGAGTTCCTCACGTGGGCGCCGAAGCTCAAGGCGGCCGCCGGCTCCGACAAGATCGTCATGGAGCTGCCCGACGGGTCGAACTACCTCGACTGGGTCTTCCAGAACATGGTGTGGGGCTACGGCGGCGCCTACTCGAAGGACTGGACGCCGACCTTCTCCGACGCGGGCACGGTCAAGGCGGGCACCTACCTCCAGGGACTCGCGAAGAGCGGCTTCCTCAAGCTGTCCAAGGACCCCGCCCCGGACTTCACGGCCGGCATCGTCGGCTGCAGCATGATGTCGACCGGCTCGCTCGGCGGCGTCGCGAAGGACGCCAAGTTCGCCGTGGGCACGGCGTTCCTGCCCGGCGACGGCAACTGCCCGACGGGTGGCGCCGGTGTCGGCATCCCGGCCAGCATCAGCGACGACCGCAAGAAGAACGCGCTGAAGTTCATCGAGTTCCTCACCAACGCCCAGAACACCGTCACGTTCACGCAGGCGACCGGCTACATGCCCGTGCGCAAGTCGGCCGTCGACCTGCCGGAGGAGAAGGCGTTCCTCGAAAAGAACCCCAACGCCAAGACGGCGATCGAGCAGCTGCCCAAGACCCGCTCGCAGGACAACGCCCGAGTCCTCCTGCCCGGTGGGGGCGCCCGCATCGGCAAGGCACTCGACCAGGTCGTCCAGGGCCAGGACGTCGCCACCGTCTTCAAGGCGCTCGACGCCGAGAGCCAGCAGGTCTTCGACTCGCAGATCAAGGGCAAGCTCGGCGCCTGACGCCCCGCTCGGGTATGCCGCCGGGCCCCAAACGCACATGGGGCCCGGCGGGTGCCGCACCAGACCAGAACGACCCGAGAGGCCTTCCATGGCAACCGTGTACTTCGACGAGGCGACTCGTAACTTCTCCAAGGACGACGCACCGGCCGTCGATGGCATCACGCTCGACATCGCTGACGGCGAGTTCCTCGTGCTCGTCGGCCCCTCGGGGTGCGGCAAGTCGACGACGCTGCGCATGCTTGCCGGGCTCGAGCCGATCGACGGCGGCCGCATCCTCGTCGATGGGCACGACCAGAAGGGCGTGCGACCCCGCGACCGCGACATCGCCATGGTGTTCCAGAGCTACGCGCTGTACCCGAACATGACGGCGGCCCAGAACATGGCCTTCGCCCTCGACAACGCGAGGGTGAGCAAGGCCGAGACGAAGCAGCGGGTCGCCGAGGCAGCGAAGATCCTGGAGCTCGAGCCGCTGCTCGACCGAAAGCCCGGCCAGATGTCCGGCGGCCAGCGCCAACGGGTCGCCATGGGTCGTGCGATCGTGCGCAACCCCAAGGTGTTCTGCATGGACGAGCCGCTCTCCAACCTCGATGCGAAGCTGCGCGTGTCGACCCGCTCGCAGATCGCCGGACTGCAGCGCCGGCTCGGCATCACGACCGTGTACGTCACCCACGACCAGGTCGAGGCAATGACGATGGGCCACCGGGTCGCTGTCCTGCGTGACGGCCGGCTGCAGCAGGTCGACACGCCGGAGCGGCTCTACGACGCCCCGGTCAACACGTTCGTCGCGTCGTTCATCGGGTCGCCGGCGATCACGCTCGTCGAGTCGCCGGTGCGCGAGGG
The DNA here is from genome assembly GCF_052115265.1 of Terrabacter sp. 2RAF25. Classification (NCBI taxonomy): domain Bacteria; kingdom Bacillati; phylum Actinomycetota; class Actinomycetes; order Micrococcales; family Intrasporangiaceae; genus Terrabacter; species Terrabacter sp. 2RAF25. The sequence goes on along the minus strand of NZ_JBFRGJ010000004.1, from coordinate 261,028 downwards.
GCGTGCCGAGGTGCACGGCGTGCCCGTGCCGCTCGACCGGGCGGTCGCAGCCCGCGCGGGGGAGAAGGTCGTGGTCGGGCTGCGTCCGGAGTCGTGGCACGTCGTCGGCTCGTCGGGCAGCACGCCCGACTCCTCAGCGCTCGCCCTCAACGTCGAGCTCGTCGAGTCGTTGGGCTCCGAGTCGTTCGTCTACGGTCGCCCGGCGGGTGCCGGTGAGGACGCCGGCCGGGTCACGGTCCGGCTCGACAAGCGCACCCACCTGACCGTCGGAGACGTCGTGCACGTCGAGCCGAACCATGGCGAGGTGCACCTCTTCGACGCCGCGTCCGGCGAGCGGATCGGGGCTTGAGGTGACCACCCTGCCCGGCCCGTGGGCAGCGGGCCGGTTCGACGTCGAGGGGCACCGGGGCGCGAAGGGCCTCGTCGTCGAGAACACCCTCGACAGCTTCGCCGCCGCCTACGCCGCCGGGGTGACCGGCGTCGAGCTCGACGTACGGCTCACCGGCGACGGGCACGTCGTCGTGTGGCACGACGCGGTGCTCCTGCCGTACAAGTGCCTGCCGACTGGTCCAGACCTCGTCGGCGCGCGCGTCGACGACCTGACGTTGGCGCAGCTGCGCACGGTCGACGTCGGCAGCCTGACGCTTCCGGACCATCCCGGGCAGCAGCCGGCTCCCGGGGCCCGCATCTCGACGCTGGCCGAGGTGCTGCGTCACGGTGTCGAGCACGCTCCGGGGGTTTGGTGGACGATCGAGCTCAAGATCGACCCGCGCGACGAGCGCGAGGTGGCCGCACGCCGGCCGCTCCTCGAGGGGGTGCTGGCGGACGTGCGCGCACTCGGGCTCGAGCGACAGTGCTTCGTGCACTCGTTCGACTGGTCCGTCCTCGAGCTGTCAGCTGACATGGCGCCCGACGTGCTTCGCTCCGCGCTCGTGGAGTCGTCGGTGACCTGGGTTCCCGAAAGCCCACTGACGGGCAGCGTGGTGCCGGGGGAGACCCACCACGACGTGTGCGAGGGAGCCGTCGCCGTGGGGGCGCAGGTGATCTCGCCAGAGCAGGCGATGGTCGACCGCGCATTCGTCGAGCGGGCTCGCGAAGCCGGACTCGCGGTGCTGCCGTGGACGGTCAACGACCCCGGTCGCATCGCCGAGCTCGTCGACGTGGGCGTCGACGGGATCGTGTCCGACTATCCCGACCGCGTCCTCGAAGTGGTCGCGTCGAGTGCTGGTGCGGCCACCCCCGCCTGACCGCGGCGCCGGGCCACGCACGCCAGCGAGGGGACGGACACCGGTCCGGCCCCTCGCCCCCCTCCGGAGCCCCTGCGGGGCGGAGGCCGGGACTGGCGTGGCACACTCGTGCGGTCGACAGGTCGCCGCTGTGGGCACGGCCGCGAGTGCAGCGGTATGGGTGGGGACCCCTGGACCCCACCCATTCGCTGGAACGCCGTTCCAGCGAAACAATGATGCTTTCGAAGGGCGCCGATGTCAACAGACCGGGTGTACGACAACAGCGCGCGGGCTGAGGCCGCCCGCGCCACGCGACGCCGGATCATCGACACCGCGGGCCAGATCCTGCTCCGCGAGGGCTACCACGCCATGTCGGTCAGCCAGCTCGCCTCGTCGGCGGGGGTCAGCGCCCAGACGGTCTACAACGCCGTGGGCGGCAAGGCCGATGTCGTCAAGGCCGTCTACGACGTCATGCTCGCCGGTGACGACGCGCCGGTTGCCATGCAGGACCGCCCCGAGTTCCGCGCCATGTCCGAGGCCCCTGACCCCGAGTCCTTCGTCCAGGCGTACGCCGCCCTGTGCGCGACCATCTACGAGCGGGTCGGCCCCCTCCTCGGGGTGATCCTGGCCCAGGGGGCCGGCGGCGACAGCGGCCTCCAGGACTTCGTGGCGACGATCGACCGCGAGCGTCGGGCCGGCAACACCAACGCCCTCAACGCCCTCGAGCGCGCCCACGGGCTGCCGGCCGCGCTCGACCGCGAGCGCTTCATCGACATCGTCTGGGCCGTCACCGGCCCGGAGATCTACGACCGCTTCGTGCGGCGCAGCGGCTGGAGCCACCGGATGTATGCCGCGTGGTTGGCAGAGGCGCTCGTCGCGACCTTCGACCGGGCCAGCACCGGTCTGCCCGAGCTCCAGGAGGACTGAGATGCCCCGCCAGATCGCCACCAACACCGAGGTCGGCCGCGACGCCCTGCTCGAGTTCGTGCGACCCCGACACTCGATGGTGCTGGTGACCCAGCGCGCGGACGGTCGGCCGCAGACGTCGCCGGTCACCGGAGGCGTCGACTACCAGGGCCGCATCGTCATCTCGACCTATCCCGAGCGTGCCAAGACGGCCAACGCCCGCAGGCGCCCGCAGGTCACCGTCCTGGTCCTGTCCGACGACTTCGGCGGTGAGTGGGTGCAGGTCGACGGCGACTGCGAGGTCATCGACCTGCCTGACTCCGTGGAGCCCCTCGTCGACTACTACCGCGCGATCTCCGGCGAGCACCCCGACTGGGACGAGTACCGCCAGGCCATGCGCGACCAGGGCAAGTCGCTGCTCCGTGTCACTCTGACGCGGTGGGGACCCATCGCCCGCGGCGGCTTCCCGGCCCGTCTCGCCTGACCCCCCACCCGCCCTTCCCACCTCACCGAACCCACCGAACGCAGCGTTCGATGCCGAACGCGCTGTTGTAACACGGCTTTCGCGACCGAACGCGGCGTTCGGTGTGGGAGTGCGGCCTTCCGCACGGTGCAGGGGGCGGACCGTAGGGTGGGGGCGTGCTGCGAGTCGGAGTCACCGGAGGCATCGGGTCGGGCAAGTCGACGGTCTCTCGGAGGCTGGGCGAGCTCGGCGCCCACGTCGTCGACGCCGACGCCGTGGGCGCCGAGCTCGCCCAGCCCGGGCAGCCGACGCTCGAGGCGATCCGCGAGCGCTTCGGCGAGGCCGTGATCCGTCCCGACGGCAGCCTGGACCGGGCCGGCATGGCTGCCGTCGTCTTCGCTGATCCCGACCAGCTGGCCGCTCTCGACGCGATCACCGGCCCGGCGATCGTCGCCCGCGTCCGTGCCCTTCGCGCGGCAGCGCCGGCGGGCGCGGTGTCGGTCTACGACATGCCGCTGCTCGTCGAGCGCGGACTGTGGGTGCACGAGCACCTGTCGGTCGTCGTCGAGACCGACGAGGAGGTGCGGGTGCGCCGGCTCGTCGATCAGCGCGGCCTCGACGAGACCGACGCCCGGAGACGCATCGCCTCGCAGGCCACCGACGCCCAGCGCCGCGCGGTCGCAGACGTCGTGCTGCCCAACGACGGCACCCCCGAGGATCTCGAGCGCGTCGTCGACGCGCTGTGGGAGCAGCGGCTCGCGCCCTACGCGGCCAACCTCGCCAGCGGCACGCGGTCCAGGCGTCCCGACCGGGCGAGCGACTGCGTCGTCGAGCCGCGGGTGGACTGGGAGGCCAGGGCCGGGCGCGTCGTGGCCCGGCTCGCGGCCGCCCTCGCACCCACCGGTGTGGTGACCGAGGTGTCGCACGTGGGCTCCACGTCGGTGCCGGGGCTCCTCGCCAAGGACGTGCTCGATGTGCAGGTCGGCGTGCACCGCCTCGCCGACGTCGACGAAGACGACGTGCGCGAGTCGTTGGTCGGAGCCGGCTACGTCTTCAACCACGGGATCCACTCGGACACCCCGCACCCCGAGGGCGCCGACGCATCCGCCTGGCTCAAGCAGTTCCTGGGCGGCTGCGACCCCGGCAACCACGTGCACGTCCACGTGCGCGAGCACGGTTCCGCTGGCTGGCGATTCGCCCTCCTCTTCCGCGACTGGCTGCGCCACGAGCCCCGCGAGCGGGAGGCGTACGCCGCCGAGAAGCGTCGGCTGCTCGAGCAGCACCCGACCACCTCTGACTACGTCGTCGCGAAGGAGCCGTGGTTCGAGGGTGCCTGGCAGCGCGCGAACGCGTGGGCCGAGCGCACCGACTGGCAGCCCCGCTGACCCCGGCGAACTGCCCATTCGACTGCGACCCCAGCCCGTCGATCGGGCACGTTCCCGCTCCGGCTGAGCGAGCCGGCATACGGGCGCCGGGTGTGGTGTTGTGGGTGACATGCGTGGTGAGTACAAGGTCCCCGGTGGCAAGCTCGTGGCGGTCGACGTCGAGGAGGTCGGCGGCCGGCTGGCCGACGTGAGCGTCTCGGGCGACTTCTTCCTCGAGCCCGACGAGGCCCTCGACGACATCAACGCGGCCCTCAGCGGTATGCCGGTCGACGCCGGGGTGGAGCAGCTGGCCGGAGCCGTGTCCGGTGCCCTGGCCGACGACGTGGCGATGGTCGGGTTCAGCGCCGAGGCGATCGGCATCGCCGTCCGCCGCGCGCTCGGCAAGGCGACCGGGTGGGACGACCACGTCTTCGACGTCATCCCGCCGCGGGTGCTCGACCCGGCGATGCACGTCGCGCTCGACGAGGTCATCGCCCGCGAGGTCGCCGCCGGCGAGCGACCGCCGACCCTGCGGTTCTGGGACTGGGACAGCCCGCTCGTCGTCATCGGCTCGTTCCAGTCGTTCCGCAACGAGGTCGACCCCGAGGGTGCCGAGCGCCACGGCATCGACGTCGTCCGCCGCATCTCCGGTGGCGGGGCGATGTTCATGGAGCCGGGCAACACGATCACGTACTCCCTCGTCGTGCCGACCTCGCTGGTCGAGGGCCTCAGCTTCGAGCGGTCCTACTCCTTCCTCGACGAGTGGGTCATCGAGGCGCTGGCCGACGTCGGCGTCAACGCGCACTTCGTGCCGCTCAACGACATCGCGAGCGACAAGGGCAAGATCGGCGGCGCCGCGCAGAAGCGGTTCGTCGCCGGGGCCGTGCTGCACCACGTGACCATGGCCTACGACATCGACGCCGACAAGATGCTCGAGGTACTGCGCATCGGGCGCGAGAAGATGAGCGACAAGGGCACCAAGTCGGCGAACAAGCGGGTCGACCCGATGCGCTCGCAGACGGGCATGACCCGCGACGCGATCCTCGAGTCGTTCGCGGCCTCGTTCGCCCGGCGACACCGGGCGAAGACCTCCGACTACTCGGAGGGCGAGCTCGAGACGGCGAAGCGGCTCGTTGACGAGAAGTTCGCCACCCCTGAGTGGACCCACCGCGTGCCGTGAGGTCGGGTCTCGCACCCTCGACCGGCCGCGATGTCGAGACGGCGTGGACGGCTCCGACGTCCCGGGTGAAGCGGCAGACTGGCCGCTCGCGAACCGAAAGGCCCGACCCATGAAGTACGTCATCCTCATCCATTCCAACCCGCAGCCCTGGGGGCACCCGACGGGCAACTTCGTGCCCGAGGCGCTCGCCCGGCCGAAGGAGGAGCGCGACCGCGGGGGCGCCGCGTTCGACGACATGCTGGAGGAGCTGTCCAAGAGCGGCGAGCTCAAGGGTGGTGAGGCGCTCGGCGACCCCGCGTTCTCGCGGATCCTGCGGTGGAGCGAGAGCGGGACCCTCGTGACGGACGGGCCGTACGCCGAGAGCAAGGAGCACCTCGCCGGCTTCTTCCTGCTCGACGTCGCGTCGCAGGAGCGCGCCGAGGAGCTCGCCGTGAACTTCGCCGGGCCGGGCGACACCGTCGAGCTGCGGCCGGCGTACGTCTGGGAGCAGTAGGCGAGTGGGCGCTGTCGGTCGTGCGACGTACGGTTGAGCCATGCGTCCCACGACCGACCTGCAGCGCACGGTGGCCCCCTTCGAGGTGATCTCCGAGTACACCCCGAGCGGCGACCAGCCAACCGCCATCGCCGAGCTCGCGCGACGCGTCAAGGCGGGCGAGCAGGACACCGTCCTCCTCGGCGCCACCGGCACCGGCAAGTCGGCGACCACGGCCTGGCTCATCGAGCAGGTGCAGCGCCCGACCCTCGTCATGGCGCCCAACAAGACCCTCGCCGCGCAGCTCGCCAACGAGTTCCGCGAGCTGTTGCCCAACAACGCCGTCGAGTACTTCGTCAGCTACTACGACTACTACCAGCCCGAGGCGTACATCCCCCAGACCGACACCTACATCGAGAAGGACAGCTCGGTCAACGACGAGGTCGAGCGGCTGCGGCACTCCGCCACCAACTCGCTGCTGACCCGGCGCGACGTCATCGTCGTCGCGTCGGTGTCGTGCATCTACGGCCTCGGCACCCCGCAGGAGTACGTCGACCGCATGGCGCGGCTCAAGGTGGGCCAGGAGATCGTCCGTGACGACCTGCTGCGCCGGTTCGTGGAGATGCAGTACACCCGCAACGACCTCGCGTTCACCCGCGGCACGTTCCGGGTCCGGGGCGACACGATCGAGATCATCCCGGTCTACGAGGAGCTCGCGATCCGCATCGAGTTCTTCGGCGACGAGATCGAGCGCATCTACACGCTGCACCCGGTCACGGGCGAGGTCGTCAACGAGGAGCAGGAGATGTACGTCTTCCCGGCCTCGCACTACGTCGCCGGCCCCGAGCGCATGGAGCGCGCGATCCGCGGCATCGAGCTCGAGCTCGAGGACCAGCTCGCGCTCTTCGAGAAGCAGGGCAAGCTGCTCGAGGCGCAGCGGTTGCGCATGCGCACGACCTACGACGTCGAGATGATGCGCCAGGTCGGCTTCTGCAACGGCATCGAGAACTACAGCCGGCACATCGACGGCCGCACGTCCGGCTCGGCACCGAACTGCCTCATCGACTACTTCCCCGAGGACTTCCTGCTCGTCCTCGACGAGTCGCACCAGACGGTGCCCCAGATCGGCGCCATGTATGAAGGCGACATGTCGCGCAAGCGGATGCTCGTCGAGCACGGCTTCCGCCTGCCGAGCGCCATGGACAACCGGCCGCTCAAGTGGGAGGAGTTCCTCGAGCGCATCGGCCAGACGATCTACCTGTCCGCCACGCCGGGGGAGTACGAGCTGGCCAAGTCCGGTCCGCCCGTCGAGCAGATCATCCGTCCCACCGGTCTCATCGACCCCGAGGTCGTGCTCAAGCCGACGAAGGGCCAGATCGACGACCTCATGCACGAGATCCAGGAGCGCACCAAGCGCAACGAGCGCGTCCTCGTCACGACCCTCACGAAGAAGATGGCCGAGGACCTCACGGACTACCTCCTCGACAAGGGCATCCGGGTCCGCTACCTCCACAGCGACATCGACACCCTGCGACGCGTGGAGCTGCTCCGCGAGCTGCGCACCGGTGTCTTCGACGTCCTCGTCGGCATCAACCTGCTCCGTGAGGGGCTCGACCTGCCCGAGGTCTCGCTCGTGTCGATCCTCGACGCCGACAAGGAGGGCTTCCTCCGGTCGGCGCGCTCGCTCATCCAGACCATCGGTCGCGCGGCCCGAAACGTGTCCGGCCAGGTGCACATGTACGCCGACAAGATGACGCCGTCGATGGAGCAGGCACTCGACGAGACGAACCGCCGGCGTGAGAAGCAGATCGCCTACAACACCGAGCACGGCATCGACCCGACGCCGCTGCGCAAGAAGATCGCCGACATCACCGACCTCCTCGAGCGTGAGGACGCCGACACCCAGGAGCTGCTCGGGTCGGGGCGCATGCAGTCGAGGGGCAAGAGCGGTGCCGGCCGCGGCGCCATGGCCGCCGACGTCGGGGTGTCCACGGGCGGCACGTCCAACCGACCGGCCGACATGGCAGCGGCCGACCTCGCAGGTCTCATCCAGGAGCTCACCACCCAGATGCACCAGGCTGCCGCAGATCTGCACTTCGAGCTCGCGGCCCGCCTGCGCGACGAGATCGGTGAGCTCAAGAAGGAGCTTCGGCAGATGAGCGCGGCGACCCGCTGATGGCCTCGCGCAAGAGCGAGGACCAGGGGGAGGCGACGCTCGCGCGCCGCCTGCGCTCTGCCGCGCTCGCCCTGCCCGGGGCGTGGGAGGACTCCCCGTGGGAGGGCGACACCGTCGCCAAGGTCGCCGACAAGATCTTCGTCTTCCTCGGCGACGCGTCGATCGGGGTCAAGTCCGCCGGCAACCGTCAGGAGGCCGACGAGTGGCTGCACCGCTACCCCGACGACGCGTCCGTGCTGGCCTACATCGGCCGCCACGGATGGAACTCGCTGCGCCTCGGCGGAGCGATCGACGAGGACGAGTTGCTCGAGGCGATCGAGACCTCCTACGACATCGTCGTGGCGGGGCTGCCGCGGAGCCGGCGGCCGGGGTGACTGGGAGTCAACCCGGAGTCAACCCGGAGTCATGCCGGAGTGACCAGCGGGCGGGACCCGATTTGAGGCCCGACCCCTACGGTGAGAGGATCAGGCGTTCACGGAGGGGAGTATCCCCGAAACGACGGGTTCGTCATCACGGAGCAGGTCCCACCACCAGCTCCCGGTCCCGTTGGTCCAGCCACGACGGATCACTGCGTCGGCCGGGCGGGAGAGACCTCCGGTTACTGACCTGGTGACCGGAAGGTTGTGCCCATGAACGTTCCCGCTTGGGGCTGGTTCCTCACGATCGGTCTGATGACCGTGTTTCTCCTGATCGACGTGCTCGTCATCGCACGTCGACCGCACGTCCCGTCGATGGCCGAGGCAGGCCGGCACCTCGCCTTCTACGTCGGGGCGGCGATTCTCTTCGGCCTCTTCGTGTGGTTCGAGTGGGGAGGACAGTACGCCGGAGAGTTCTACGCCGGCTGGCTCACCGAGTACTCCCTCTCGGTCGACAACCTCTTCGTCTTCCTGCTGATCATGGCCAGTTTCAAGGTGCCGCAGAAGCTCCAGCAGTCGGCGCTGATGATCGGCATCATCATCGCGATCATCCTGCGCGGCATCTTCATCGCGCTCGGCGCCGTCGTCATCAACGCGTACGCGTGGGTGTTCTACATCTTCGGCGCGTTCCTCGTGTACACCGCGATCAAGCTCGCGACGGGCGGAGAGAGCGACGACGACGAGTACCACGAGAACCGCCTCCTGCTCTGGATCGAGAAGCGGTTCCCGGCCACCAAGGAGTGGCACAGCACGCACCTGACCGTCGTCGAGAACGGCAAGCGCCTCATCACGCCGATGCTCATCGTGATCCTCGCGCTCGGGACGACCGACCTGCTCTTCGCCCTCGACTCGATCCCGGCGATCTACGGCCTGACGAAGGAGCCGTTCCTCGTCCTCACGGCGAACATCTTCGCCCTGATGGGCCTGCGCCAGCTCTACTTCCTGATCGGCGGCCTGCTCAAGAAGCTGGTCTACCTCAGCATCGGGCTCGCGGTCCTGCTCGCCTTCATCGGCGTCAAGCTGATCATGCACGCGCTGCACGAGAACAACCTGCCGTTCATCAACGGCGGCAAACCGATCGAGGGCGTGCCGGACATCCCGATCCTCGTGTCTCTCGGCGCGATCGTCGTCATCCTCGGCGTGACGACCGTGGCCAGCCTCTGGAAGTCGCGTCGCGACGCGCGCCTCGAGGCAGCGAACGGCGGCGCAGTCGAGTCATCGCAGTCGAGGTAGGGGCCTCACGCCCGTAGGACCTTGTCCATCGCCTGGCCCCTGGCCAGCTCGTCGACGAGCTTGTCGAGGTAGCGGATCCTCTGCATCAGCGGGTCGTCGATCTCCTCGACCCGGACTCCGCACACGACGCCCTTGATCTGGTCGACGTGTGCGTTGAGCCGGGCCTGGGCGAAGAAGTCCTCGAAGGTGGTCCCAGCCGTCGGGTGATGGGCCAGAGCCGCTTCGTCGAAGCCGGTCAGCCACTCGATCACCTGGTCGAGCTCGGCCTTGCTGCGGCCCTTGCGCTCGACCTTGTTGACGTAGTGGGGATACACCGACGCGACGCTGACCGTGAAGATGCGGCTCATGTCTTCGAGGGTAACCAGCCAAGCCCCCTCGCAACCCACCGAGCGATCCAGCTCGATCGAGAGAACACTCCGTCGCCCAAGGAAATCCGACGGAGCGTTCTCTCGATTGAGGGCGTACGCGGACTCTCTTGATCGAGAGGACGCGCCGTGCGCGTCCGCACGCTCACGCGCCCCACGTTTCCCGATCGAGAGAACGGTCCGTCGCCGAGGGATATCCGACGGAGCGTTCTCTCGATCGAGGGCGTATGCGGACTCTCCTGACCTGCACTGGCGTCGTCAGCGAACCCGGTGCGCGACGAGCCAACCGAGCAGGGCCGGTGCGGACATGGCGGCGAAGACCGCGACATAGGCAGCAGGGACCCCCGAGCCTGCGGCGGAGAACACGATGGCCGACAGGGCGATCGCGGTGGCGGCCCCGGCCGAGTCACCGATCTGCAGGGCCGAGCTGACGAAACCCTGCTCGGTCGAGTCGGCCCGAGCGAGGGCCTGTGCCGTGACCCTGGGGTAGACGGTGCCGATGCCGAGACCGATCGCCGGGAAGAGGGCGATGAGCACCCACGTCGGTGCGTCGAGGGCGACGGCCAGAGCCATCGCCCCGAGGGTCAGGGTGATCGCGGCCAGCGACACGGCAGCAGTGCGGCCGATCTCGAAGCGGCGGTCCCACCGTCCCTGCACCCACGACCCGACGAACCACGTGACACCGGTGACGGTGAGCGCGACCCCGGCCAGGCTCGGGCTGAGCCCGTCGCGCTCGGTGAGCAGGCGGGGGAGGTAGACCTCGGCTCCGCTGAAGGCGGCGAAGCCCAGGCCGCGCAGGGTGACGTCGGTCGGGAGACCGCGAGCCGCGCGGAGGGTCCCGCGCGGGGTCAGCGGGAGCAGGGTGAGGGCGACGGCCGCGAGGGCGATGACCGCCACGGCGATGCCGACCGCGTCGAGTCGCTCCGCCACCGCGTTGAGGCCGAGCACCGCCAGGGCGAGCACGACCGATGCGGCGATCGCACGCCAGCGCCAGGGCACGTAGACGACCTCCTGGCGAAGGCCCGTGATGATGCGTCCGAGGAGGACCGCGGCCACGACGAGGACGACGAGAGCCAGGCCGAAGACCCACCGCCAGCCGATCGTCTGGGCGATCAGCCCGGCGACGAACGGGCCGGCGATCGACGGCACGACCCAGGCCGCCGAGAAGCCGGCGAGGATCGCGGTGTGCAGTCGTTGGGGGTAGACCCGGGTGACGAGCACGTAGAGGGCGGTGCTCGTCATGCCGGCACCGAGGCCCTGGACGACACGCGCCCCGACGAGGACGCCCATCGTGGGGGCGAGGCCGGCGCCGACGAGGCCGACGGCGAAGAGCGCGAGCCCGAGCAGCAGCGGCGGCCGTGGTCCTCGTCGGTCCGCGAGGTTGCCGGACCAGACGATGCTCACGATGCCTGCCGCGAGCGTCGCGGTGAACGCCATCGCGTAGAGGGAGGCGCCGTCGAGCGCGTGCGCGATCGTCGGCATGACCGTGGTGAGCGCGAGGGCCTCGAAGGCGTGCAGGGAGACGAGAGCCAGCACGCCGATGGTCGTGGCGCGCAGGGCGGGGGAGAGCAGCCCGCCGCGGTCGTCCGCGCCGGATGCCGTGGGGTCAGGGCGCATCGTGGTCGAGGTCATCACGCGACGTTAGGACCTCAAGCGGACCTGAGGTCAAGGAGTTTTCCCGGCTCGGCCGAGGCGCAGGATCTCGGCACCACGCGGGGTGGAGGTCGGGCCCCATCAGCCGGGTCCCAGGGCAGCGTCGGGTGTCTCCGGCCTCGACCGGGCTCCGAGCACGATCGCGCTGGCGAGCACGACGAGGGCCATGCCCGCGACCTGCCCGGCCTCGAGGACCTGGTGCAGCACGACGAACCCGGCCAGGGCGGCGACCACGGGCTCGAGGCTGAGCAGGATGCCGAAGACGTGCTGTGCGAGGTGACGCAGGGCGACGAGCTCGAGGGAGTAGGGAAGCACGGACGACAGCACTGCGATGCCGAGCCCGAGCGCGACGTCCCCGGGGGTCCAGCGGTCCATCGTGCCCAGGCCGAGGGGCGCGACCGCCACCGTCGACACGATGAGGGCAAGGGCGAGTCCGTCGAGCCCGTCGAACGCGCGGCCGGTGCGCTGGCTCAGCACGATGTAGGCGGCCCACATGACGCCCGCCAGCGCGGCGAAACCGACGCCGACGAGGTCTAGCCGGTCCCACGACGTGTGCAGCACACCGGACACCAGGACGACACCCAGGGCGGCGGCGCCCACCGCGACGACGTCGCGCGGCCGACGGCTGAGCGACGCTGCGAGGCCCAGGGGCCCGAGGAACTCGATGGTGACGGCGACCCCGATCGGCAGGTGCGCCAGCGACGCGTAGAAGGAGGTGTTCATCGCGGCGAGAGCAAGACCGAAGAGCACCACGGTGCCCCAGTCGGCACGCGAACGTCGGCGCCACGAGGGGCGGGCGACGGCATACAGGATCACCATGGCGAAGAGGAGGCGCAGCAGCACCGACCCGGTGGCCCCGATGCGGGGCACGAGCGTGGCGGCGAAGGCGCCGCCGAACTGCACCGACAGGACACCACCGAGGACGAGCAGCGGGGCGGTGCGACGGTCGACGCTCACGGCATCGGCAGGCGCCCGGCCGCGACGAGCGTCTCGAGTCGCTCGGCGGGCAGGTCCTCCTCGACGAGCACGCCGCCGGTCTCGGACGCGTGGACCATCCGGCCCGGGCGCACGACGATGCCGACGTGGTGGATGCGGGCTCCGGGCCGCGCGAAGAAGTAGAGGTCTCCGGGCTGCGCCGCGTCGACCGGCACCGGCGTCGCGAAGTCGGCCTGGGCGTACGCGTCGCGCGCGACGACGACCCCGAGACCGCGCCACGTGTGCAGCACGAGTCCGGAGCAGTCGAAGCCCAGCGGGGTCAGCCCGGACCACAGGTAGGGCAGCCCGATGTGGGAGCGTGCCTCGGTCAGGGCAGGGTGCACGGGGTCGCCCGGCCCGGCGTGGTCGACGGATCCGTCCGAGGCGGACTCAGAGGCGGTCGTCGTCCCTACGCGCTCGGGGCCCACCACCCGCGACCCGGGCGTGAGCGGGGCGAGGTGCGCCAGCGGCACCCAGCCCGGGTAGCCACGCTCGTCCTTGGGGGAGAGCTGCCACGGCGCGACCACGTGGGCCCACCGACCACGGCTGTCGAGCTCTGTCACGACGACGGGCTCACCCTCGACGAGCTGCGTCTCGACGAGACCGTGCAGGCCGAGGCGCCCCGCGCGCGTGCCGTCGTCGACGGCGCCGTCGGAGGCCGCATCGGCGTCGAGCGCGGCCAGCCAGGCCACGGCGTCGGGCTCGTCCGCGATGATCGCGGCGTCGACGGCGCGCGGGCTCCCGGGGGTGGACCAGACCGTCGTCACGGGGACGCGGACGAGATGGGTGGCGGTGACGGCTGCGTTGCTGCTCTCGGCGACGTTCACGCCCGCCATCCTCGCACCCGGACACCGTCGGACGGCCGTCGGTCCGGGACGGGGCCGGTCCTGCAGCGCGACGCTTGCGCGTCGGCTGGGCGTCGGGGCCATGATTCGGTGCGCACCGGCCCGAGGTACTGGTCGCCGCGCCCCGCGGGTCGTACCGTCAGAACATGGAAGAGCGAATCACCGTCGAAGGATTCGATCCCCCGAAGAACCGCCGCCACGGCCCCGACGGCGACCTCGTGGACGTGCAGGGCTGGCTCCACGCGGCCGTCGACTGGTCGGGCGGTCCGCAGCTCGAACGCGCCTGGCGTGAGCGACACGGCCGGTCGCGGCTCGGTGTCGGGCTGTGCGTCGCCAACAACCCGCGTCGCCACATCATCCTGACCAACGTGCCCGCCGACCTCGACTTCCTCCGGGCCGAGCTCGAGTCGCTCATCGCCGAGCTCGACCCCGACGCCACCCCCGACCTCGAGGACGCCCAGTAGCGCCGGAGTGCGCGCGCGAGCCGAGTCTGCGCACTCTCGCCCGCGCGCCCCGTAGCGCTCGTACGCTGGGCGCGTGGCGAGACCGGCAATCCTCACGGTGGACGACGACGCCCCGGTCTCCGCTGCAATCGCGAGGGACCTGCGGGCACGCTACGGCGCCGACCACCGCATCCTGCGGGCCGGCTCCGGCGCCGAGGCCCTCGACCTGGTGGCGCGGCTCCTGCTGAAGGGCCAGCCGCTCGCCCTCGTCGCGGCCGACCAGCGCATGCCAGGCCTGACCGGCATCGAGGTGCTCGCCCGGGTGCGCGCCGACGTGCCGGACGCCAAGCTGCTCCTGCTCACTGCGTACGCCGACACGGACGTCGCGATCGCCGCCATCAACGACATCGGGCTCGACCACTACCTCCTCAAGCCGTGGGATCCGCCCGACGAGAACCTCTATCCCGTGATCGACGACCTGCTCGCCGACTGGCACAACGCCCACCCCGACCACACGAACGACGTACGCGTCGTGGGGGACCGCTGGTCCGAGGGCAGCCACACCGTCAAGACCTTCCTCGCCAACAACCACGTGCCCTACGTCTGGCTCGACGTCGAGCGGGACGCCGAGGGGGCGCGGCTGCGCGACCTCGCGGGTGCACCACCCGAGGACCTGCCGCTGGTGCTCGTGCCCGACGGCGAGACGCTCCGGGCGCCGACGACCGTCGCGATCGCGAGCGCCCTCGGGCTGCGCACCCGGGCGGAGCGCGACCTCTACGACCTCTGCATCGTGGGTGGCGGCCCGGCGGGTCTGGCGGCAGCCGTCTGCGCCGCGTCGGAGGGACTCAGCACCGTCGTCGTCGAGCACGAGGCGCCCGGTGGACAGGCAGGACAGAGCGCCGCGATCGAGAACTACCTCGGCTTCCCGCGTGGCCTCTCCGGCGCAGACCTGGCCCAGCGCGCGATCGCCCAGGCCCGACGTTTCGGCGCCGAGATGGTGCTGGCGCGCGACGTCGTAGCGCTCGAGTCCCGCGGGCCGGTCCGGGCCGTACGCCTCGAGGGTATCGAGGTCGTCCAGGGGCGCGACCCGGTGCACGACGGCGGCGGCGCGCGCGGCGCGGGCGGATCGGAAGGCGCCGTGGGCTCGGCACCCGGCTCGGGCACCGACGCCTTCACCGACGCCTTCACCGACATCGAGGCGCGCAGTGTCGTGCTCGCGACGGGGGTCGCCTACCGCCGCCTCGAGGCGGTCGGCCTGGACGCGCTCGTGGGACGGGGTGTCCACTACGGCGCCAGTGCCGGCCAGGCGGCGGCCTGCGCCGGTGAGGAGGTCTACGTCGTCGGCGCGGCGAACTCGGCCGGGCAGGCGGTGCTCAACCTCGCCCGGTTCGCACGCCGGGTGACGCTCGTCGTCCGGGGCACGTCACTCGAGGCGAGCATGTCGCAGTACCTCGTCGAGCGGATCCGCGCCGACGAGCGCATCCGCGTCCTGTGCGGCACCGAGGTGGTGGCGGCGGGCGGCGACGGCCACCTCGAACGTCTCACGCTCGCCGACCGGGCACTCGGCACGACGACCGAGGTCGACGCCGCGTGGCTCTTCGTCTTCATCGGCGCCGCTCCCCGCACCGACTGGCTCGGCACGGAGGTGGCGCGCGACGGGCACGGGTTCGTCGTGACCGGCCACGACCTCGTGTCGGGCCCGTATGCCGGCGGGTGGACACTGAGCCGTCCGCCCTTCGCCCTCGAGACGAGCCTCCCCGGCGTGTTCGCCGCGGGCGACGTGCGCTCCGACTCGATGAAGCGGGTGGCCTCTGCCGTCGGCGAGGGCTCGATGTCGGTCTACTTCGTGCATCGCTACCTCGCGACGATCTGACGGGCTGGAAACGGGATGCTCGAGCTCGCCGACCTCCGGACCGTGCCACTCTTCGACGGCCTGCGCGACGACCAGCTCGTCGAGCTGCTCGCGGCGGGCGACGAGGTCGTGGTGGTGCCGGGCGACGTCCTCTTCCACGAAGGCGACCGCGCCGACCACTGGTGGGCGCTCGTCGACGGGGCCCTCGACCTGTCACGCCACATCGGCCGCGAGGACGTCACCGTCGGACGGATGGACGTGCCGGGCCGCTGGGCCGGGGGCTTCCGGGCCTGGGACGAGAACGGCGTCTACCTCGCGACCGCGCGCGGCGTCGCTGCCGGGCGCATGTTGCGAGTGCCCGCCCAGAGTCTTCGTGACCTCGCCGACGCGTGGTTCCCGTTCGCAGCGCACCTGGTGGCGGGCCTCTACGGCACGGCCCGCTCGATCGAGGCCACGGCCCGGCAGCGCAGCGGCCTCGTCACCCTCGGCACGCTCGCCGCGGGTCTCGCGCACGAGATCAACAACCCCGCGGCAGCGTCCGCGCGCTCGGCAGCCGAGCTCGAACGCGCGTGCGACGGGTTGCTGGAGGCCTTGCGGCACATGGCCGTTCGCGGTCTCACGGCCGAGGGATTCGAGTCCCTCGACTCGTTGCGTCGCTCGCTCAGCGCGCCGTCGGCGCTGCCCGACCCGCTCGAGACGGCAGACCGCGAGGAGGAGCTGGGCGACTGGCTCGAGCGTGCCGGGGTCGAGCATCCGTGGGACCTCGCGGCCCCTCTCGTCTCCGCCGGCGCGGACGTCGCCTGGCTCGAGCGTGCCACCGCGACGGTGCCCGGCGACGCGCTCGGGGCCTCGCTCGAGTGGGTGGCGCGCACCATCGACGTCGCCTCCTTGCTCGCGGAGGTGCGTGAGTCGACCAGGCGCGTCTCCGAGCTCGTCGCCGGCATCAAGACGTACTCGCAGATGGACCGCGCGTCGCACCAGCGGGTCGACGTGCGCGAGGGCATCGACAGCACCCTGCTCGTCATGGGTCCCCGTCTCCGCCCGGGCGTCACCGTGGTGCGCGACTGGGGGAGCGACGTTCCGCTCGTCGACGGCCTGCCCGGCGAGCTCAACCAGGTGTGGACCAACCTCGTGGACAATGCTGTCGACGCGATGGACGGCAAGGGGACCCTGACCGTGCGCACGCGGCACGACGGCGACGCGGTGCTGGTCGAGGTGGCCGACACCGGCGCCGGCATGAGCCCAGAGGTGCGGCAGCGGGCGTTCGAGCCGTTCTACACGACGAAGGAGGTCGGGCGCGGGACCGGGCTGGGCCTCGACGTCGCGCACCGGATCATCGTCGAGCGCCACGGCGGCAGCATCGAGATCGAGTCGCGGCCCGGCGACACCAGGTTCCGGGTGCGGCTGCCGGTCAGCCGGACCCCCGGCAGCGCCTGAACGACGCGGCCGAGCACACGGCATACGTTCTCGGGACCACGCACGCGTGCGCGGAGGCGTCAGGAGTGCGGCGTTCCGGCACGAGTGCGCGTTGCACTGCGCACCGCTGACGGGACCGCGCACCCTCGGAGGCAGCGAGCCTCACCAGCCGCGGGCCCGCCACTCGTCGACGTGCGGGCGCTCGGCCCCGATGGTCGAGTCGTCGCCGTGGCCCGGGTAGAACCACGTGTCGTCGTCGTAGACGTCGAAGACCCGCGTGGTGACGTCGTCGATGAGCGAGTCGAAGCTCTGGCCGGGGTTCTTCGTGTTGCCGATGCCGCCGGGGAACAGGCGCGGTGCTAAAGTGACAATATGTCAATGACCCCGAGGGTGGCGCTCTACGCGAGGATCAGCGAAGACAGCACTGGGAAGGCGCATGGCGTCGAACGGCAGCTGCACGACGCCGCCGCACTTTGCGCTGCCCGTGGCTGGGAGATTGTGGGTCGATACTCCGACAACAACATCAGCGCGCTACGGGGCAAGCACCGCCCTGGGTACTCCTCAATGCTCGAAGCTGTGAAGCGGCGCGAGTTCGACGCCATTGTGGTGTTCCAGATGAGCCGGTTGTGGCGCAACCGATCGGAACGCGCTCGCGACATAGACGCTTTCGCCGCTGCAAAGGTGAACATCGTCGCGGTCCAGGGCACCGACCTCGATCTGGCCACGGCCTCGGGTCGGGCCGTGGCCGGCCTACTCGGGGAGATGGACACCCTTGAGTCTGAGATAAAGAGCGAGCGTGTCCTCGCAGCTGCAGCCCACCGCGCTCGGCAGGGCCGCCCAAACGGGCCGCTCGGCTACGGGTGGAAGCGCGTCGGTGACCAGTACGAAGTCGTGCCGCACGAGGCCGACATCGTTCGTGAGATCGTGCGCCGTCTGGGCGAGCGTGAGCCGCTGCTGGCCGTGACCGCCGATCTCAACAAGCGAGGCGTGCCAGCACCGAAGTCGCCGACGTGGGGTAAGACGAGCGTCAAGAAGATCGCCATCCGGCCGTCGAACGTGGCACTGCTCGTCCGCCACCGTGACCGAGACGATGAGGCCCTGCTCGAGGGGACGTGGCCGTCGTTGATCGACCGCGCAGAATGGGACCGCGTACGTGAGATTCTGACCAGCCCAGGCCGTCAGACGAACGGCGCGACCCGACCGGGCGCTCGAAAGCACCTGCTCACCTTCGGCGTGGGGGTGTGCGGTGTCTGTGGTACCCGGTTGCGGGTGGCGCTGAAGGGCAACTCTAGATGGGGAACGAAGAAGCGCCTGTATGTCTGCGATGCGGACGGGTGCGTCGGGCGTCAGCAGGAGAGCGTTGACGACCTGGTACGAGGTGTTGTCGTGGCGCGCCTGAGCCGTCCAGACGCTCTCGATTGGCTGCTCGGCGACGAGGAGGCTGCGAAGGCGGCTGATGCCCGTGCGCGTGACCTGCGCGGCCGTCTGGACGATGCCGCCGACCGATTCGCCGATGGGGGCATAACGGGTGACCAGTTGGAGCGCATCACGGCGCGCCTGACGCCTGAGATCGCCGCCGCGGAAGCTGAGCGCGCGAAGCACGCCGGTTCGCGCGACCTCGAGGCCCTCGCTGCGCTCGCGGGGCCCGGGGCCGCCGAGCGATGGGACGCCATGTCCGTGGTGCAACGGCGCGCGGTGCTGCAGGCGCTCGATGTGATGGTGGTCATCGACAAGGTGAAGCGCCGTGGCCCTGGCTTCGACCCTGAGTGCGTGAGGTTCGTCTGGAACAGTGCGTCGTGACGAACCCGATGGTCGCTGGCACGAGCGGCCAGCCATGCGCGCCGCCACGGGACGGACCAGCTTGTGATACACGCTCGGCGGCGATGGGTCCGTGCCGAATGGCTGGGCATTAACCGCCACCACAACCTAGGCGCTGCGAAAGGTGAACTAGTGGGCGCACGAGGTAACAGAATCGCGAAGAACAAGCCTGCGAGCAGGGATGCCGGTGGGCACTCCTTACCATCGGATCACTTCATGCACTACGTCGCCGTCGAGCTGGTGTGCGAGCCATGCGCGCGTCGCGGTGTAGAGACGGCGCTTGGCGCATGGGGGATCGAGACCCACGACGCGGAGTTCCACGCCAACCAGGTCTACGCCATGGGAAAGAACGCGGCGGCCCAGCTACAGGAGCTCCGGGACGAGGCTGGGGACATCCGTCGTCGATACCAGTTCCTGTGCCCACGCTGCGGCCACGCGCCGCAGCGCCGGGAAGAGAAGATCTTCTGGTACTTGGCTGAGTCGTACGTGCAGGGCGCGGGACCCCTGACCCGCCGGGTGCCTCTGTGACGCACGACCGGATGTTGCTACGCTCGTAGCAGCAGAGCGTCGGACGCAGGCGGCTGTACCCCTGCGTAGTCCAGTCCTCTCATCGGAGGGCGTGCTTGACATGCCTGAGAGGCACTCCGATGAAACCTGCTACGCGAACGACCCGTGCCCGGGTCGCAGCCCTGACGCGACACCGCCCCGAAGCCCCGGAGACGGTTGAGCTCACTCGCGACTTCAAGGCCGAGCGCCTGGGCGAGTACATTCAGCGCGTCGTCGACGCCGCGCCGCCCCTGACCCAAGAGCAACGTGAGAAGCTCGCCCGTCTGCTGCGGGGTGAGGTGCGATGACGAGTGGGTTGCGCCGCTCGGGCGTGGATACCCGGGCGGCGCAGAGCAATTCGGCGGACAACCTCAAGCTCGGTTCAATTCTAAATCCCATGGGCGCCACCGCAGGCACGGACATCGAAGTCTTCGCGGACGCGGCCTTCGCGGAGGGCGAGGGATACGCCCACTTGGCGCTCGGCCGGGCCCCTCGACTGGTCGATGGCAAGTACGAGTACGCCAGCTTCGAGCCGCGCTCGTTCCAGTGGCCAGCTGAGCGGGAGGAGCTGGTGAGCTTCGTGCGGCAGGCTAGTTGCGATGGGGACGTGTTCATGTGTCCGTACCTGATGAGGGGGCGCGAGAGGCGGCGAGGTCAGTCGGTCGCCCGCTGGTGTGTCCACGCCGACGTCGATGGCGACCCAACGGCATCCGTGATCCAGGTCGCCCGAGACCTCGGCGGCTTCGTGATCGCGTCCGGCAGCCGTGACTCGTACCACCTGTACGTCCCACTGGATCGCAGCGTCGCTGTGGAGGAGCACCGAGCCTTGTGCGTGGCACTACGTGATCGTCTCGGCGGGGACGACAAGATCGCAGACAACGATCTGCTCCGGCCCCCGGGAACGCTGAACCACAAGGCTCGAGTGCGACAGGCAGCCAGCCCAGCCGGAGTCCAGTTCGCCATTCGGCCGTCTGCCTCCGGCTTGCGGTCGACGCCGGAAGCTGTTGCCGAGTACCTCCGCGTAGACCTGCCCCTGGTCAGCAAGCGCGTGAGGCAGCGGGCTGTGACCGGTGCTGGGCGCTCTGAACCTCCGCTCTCACAGTCGCTGGTCGGAGACGGGTCGATACCCGTCACCGTCCGGGACGCCGTTGGTGATGACACCGGGGACCGATCCGTGGACACGATGCGGATCGTGGCTGCCGCCCACGATGAGGGTCTTCAGCTCAGCGACGTCGTCGACCTTATCGAGAGGCACCGGCCCGACCTCCAGGAACGCCTCCACGCTCGCGGTGACGACGACCTCGCCGTGTGCTGGGGCAAGATTGTCGAGGACCGCGCGACCACGAAGACGTCCGAGCGCCAGTCTCCTCGGCGGGTGCAGCCGCTGCGCCGCGCGGGCGCGGATCGCGATCGGCGCCCGATCCAGGCGCTCCCGCTGGCTGCACTGCTTGACTCCACGGTAGGCGATCGCGAGTGGGTGGTGGAGGGCTTCATTCCCGCAGGAGCCGCGGTGTCGCTGGTGGCGAAGGCGGGGGCAGGCAAGTCGCTGCTGGCGCTCGCCGTCGCCCTCGCGGTCGCCCGGGGCGATGAGTCCTTCGCTGGGATGCCCATTCCACGCCCGCGGCGGGTCATGTATGCCGATATGGAGAACACTTCCGTCGATCTGCGCGAGCGTCTCCTCGCACTCGGAGTCAACCCCGGGAACGTGGCGACCCTCGATGATCTGCATCTTCTCCTCCTGCCCGATCTCTGGGACCTGGACACCGAGGCGGGTGCGGCCCACCTGACTACCGCCTTGGACATGTTCGGGCTCGAGGAGGGCGACGTCGTGGTGCTCGACAGCTTCCAGCGGGTGATCGAAGGAGCGGAGAACGACGCCGACACGATCCGCCGGTTCTACCGGCACACCGGCAGGGAGCTCAAGCGCCGAGGGCTGACCGTCCTGCGGACCGACAACACCGGGAAGGACGCCGGCAAGGGCGCCCGCGGCAGCGCCGGCAAACGCGATGACGTCGACCTCGAGTACCACCTCAGCGCCACACCGACCACGGTCGAGCTCAAAGTGGAGAAGTCCAGGATCGCGGGCGTGAGCACCATCAAGGTGGGACGCGACCACGACCAGCTGAACGGATACCTTCGCTACCACTCATTGTCCGCCAACCGGGATGACATGGCGCGTGACCTCGTGGAGCTGATGAATGAGCTCGGCGTGCCAGCCGACCACGGAGAAGACCGGGTGAAGACCTTCCTGGCACAGCACGATCAGCACCCGAGCAGGGCAGTCCTTCGCAAAGCCCTGAGGCTGCGCAAGCGTTAGACCCCACCCCGCCGCGGAACTGGCGGCGGGGTGGCGGCGGGGTCGGCGGGGTCAGGATCAGGCACAACACCACCCCGCCGCCGCTCCCGCTCTCTAGGAGCGGCGGCGTGGCGGGGTACCGGGCTAACTGACGGCGATCTCGTTGTGCAGGCCAGCAGCCCCGGACACGCCTCGGGATTGCGGCGTGTCAGCGCTCATGGCGGCAACTCCCGGACCGGCACCAACCTCACACCCCTGTTCCCCGACCTCACGCCTGTGCTGACCTCGCGGCTGGCGGACGACCTCGTCCTCGATGGCGAGGTCATCGCGTGGGACCCGGCCGGCGGACGGCTCGACTTTGAGGGCCTGCAGGCCCGGATGACCGCCGGTCGGCGGCTCCGCGCGGTCGCCGCGAGACGCCCTGCTCAGCTGGTCGTCTTCGACGTGCTCGCAGCCGGATCGGAGGACCTGCGGGCATCACCGCTGCGGGAGCGTCGGTCGGTGCTCGAGCAGGCCCTGCACGGCATGGCGTCTCCGATCGTGCTGTGCCAGCAGACCGACGACGTGGCCCTGGCCGCGGAGTGGTTCCGCACCCTCACCGCCGGCGGCATCGAGGGGCTGGTGGTCAAGGAGGCCGGCGGCACCTACCCGACCCTGCCGGGCCAACGCGTCTGGTGGAAGGTCAAGGCCAAACAGACGCTCGACATGCTCGCGATTGGATTCACCGGGGACCGGGCGGCTCCGAGTGGGTTGGTGCTCGCGTTCCCAGGTCATGTGGACGACGACGGTCAGCCGGTCACTGCCGGATCTACGACCACGCTGTCGAAGGCCGTCGGCAGATCGCTGTCGCCCTTGCTGCACCCGACCGGCGAGGTCTTCGAGCGCTCGTTCGCCTGGGGCTCAGCCGAACCCACGAGGGTGACGGTCGTCGCGCCGTTCGTCGTGGAGGTCGAGGCCGACGCTTCAGCGGCCGCCGGGGTGCTGCGCCATGCCGCGCGACTGCACCGGGCCCGGCCCGACCTGGACCCTGCGGAGCTTTGCTGACCCGACCCTGCCGGCAGACATGTGCCTAGCGGCATGATCATGCGTGTGAGTGAAGAACCGCGGTCAGGCAGGGGAAGGTATCCAGGGCATCGCCGACTAGCGTTTGTCTCCAGGCAGGCCGCCTTGGTTGTAGGCGACGACTTCCGGGCGGCAGACGCTCGTCGTTCCGACTTTGCGCGCGGAGCGTTGGCCGCTAGAACCCGACAACATCGACCGGCGTGGCCGAGTCGGTGGAGGTGCCAGCGCCGAGCTGCCCAGAGGAGTTTGAGCCCCAGCATGCAACGCGGCCTGCAGTTGTCAGGGCGCACGCGTGGAAGGCGCCGGCGCTTACGGCCCGCACGCCACTTGTGGACCGTGCCACGTCGACAGGGACGGCCGAGGCAGTTGTTGAGCCGTTGCCGAGCTCCCCGTCTCCGCTGTATCCCCAGCACTTGACACCGCCGGCGCTGGTGGCCGCACAGGTGTGAAGCACGCCGACGCTGACGGCCTGCACGCCACTCGATAGCCCTACGACGTCGACTGGGGTGGTGGAGGGCGAGGTGGAGCCGCTGCCCAACTGCCCGTACGAGTTGGCGCCCCAGCACTTGACACCGCCTGCGGTGGTCACCGCGCATGCGGTGCTGTCAAGGCCGACACTGACCGATGCCACCCCGCTGGTAAGCCCGACCACGTCGACCGGGACGGACGATTGGGTAAAAGAGTCGTTGCCGAGTTGACCGGATTCATTCGCACCCCAGCACTTGAGAGCGCCTGCGGTGGTCACCGCGCATGCGCTGTGGTACCCGGCACTGATTGACTTCACGCCGCTTGTGAGCCCCACAACGTTGACCGGGGTGGCCGAGCCCGTGGTGGAGCCGTCGCCCAGCTCGCCGTCCGGGTTGGCGCCCCAGCACGTGACACCACCCGCGGTGGTCAGCGCGCACGTGTAGTCCCAGCCGGCGCTGACGGTCTGCACGCCACTTGATAGCCCGACGACGTCCACCGGGGTCACCGAGACCAGGTCGGTGAAGCCGTCACCGAGCTCGCCCTCTCCGTTGTAGCCCCAGCACTTGACGCCGCCCGAGGTCGTCACCGCGCACGTGTGCTCGGCACCAGCTGCGATCGACTTCACGCCGCTTGTGAGCCCAACGACGTTGACCGGGATGGCGGAGTCCTGCAAGGAGCCGTCGCCGAGCTGTCCCGATCCGTTGAAGCCCCAGCACTTGACGCCGCCGACGCTGGTGAGCGCGCAGGTTTGGTAATCGTTGGAGCTCAGGGCGACGGCGGTCGAGATGGTGCCGGTCGTCGTCGGCCGGTTGGTCCACACCCGCAGGGAGGTGGACGCCGCGCCCACCCGCCCGGCCGCGTCGGTGAAGCGGATGGTCGCAAGCCAGGTACCGGCCGTGGTCGGTGTGCCGGTGATTGTGTTGCCGGACTGGGTTAGGCCGGGAGGCAGGCCCGTCACGGACCAGGCGCCGTTGCGGTTGTCCGCCGTGGTCAATGGTGCGCTGTAGGGCACTCCGACCTGTCCGTTGGGGAGGGCTGTGCTGGAGATGACTGGTGGGGCGGCCGCGACCTGTGTGGCGGTGCTGTACGTGGCGAGCGTCTTGGGTCCCCACAGGGTGCCGTTGTAGAGGGTGATGTTGCTGGGGGCACCCTTGAACAGGCACGCGAGGCACGCGGTCAGGTTCGCGTCCACCTTGCCGGTCAGGGCCGCGATCGGCTGGCTCAGAGGCGTGTACGTGGCCGTCAGGGAGGGGGTCAGGCTGCCCTTGAGGCCGGGGCCGCCGTTGAGCGTGGTGGTGACAGCGATGCTCGCGGCAAAGGTTGCGGTGACACCGGAGTCGCTCGACAACTGCAGCGGCTGGTTCTTCGCGCGGCAGTACGAGACACGGCTCTCGGAGCCGTTGTCCCATCGGTACAGCGTCGAGCACTCGTAGGTCACGCTGACGGTCGCTTCGACCTTGCCGGAGACGTCCAGGCTCACCGACGGGCTTGCCAGAACCACGACGGCACCGAGGTTGCCGGCCGGGAACACCTGCTTGATAGTTGGGAACGCGTACGTGCAGTGGCTGCTCCCGGAGACGGACACCCCGGCAGTGAGGGTGAGGGAGGCATCGACGCTGGTTTGGAACAACGACAGGCCACCGGTCCCGACGTAGACCCCGCCACCTCCGAAGAACGGGTGCTTCCACAAAGCGGTGAGCTGCGGGGTCACGGTCGGCGTCGCGCTCAACGCGGTGAAGGTCGCCGTGGCACCACCCGTGCAGGTCAGTGAACTGCCTGAACTCGTCGCTAGGCTCGACGGTGACTGCGCACGAGTCGCCGAGGAAGTCCCGGGTGCACCGCCTGCGGACGCAGTGGTGTTGGACTGGCTCAGGTCGGGGGTGACGGTGTGGACGATGCCTTCGGCGTAGGCGTCATCGAGGGTACCCGGCGTCAGGGGGACCGTGATGCTGCCATCCGGGTTGCTGGTCGGGTCGCCGGCAATGCCGATCGCACCGGAGGGGTTCGTGGCGGTGGGGGCCAGGACCAGGACGTCACCGGCGGTGACGGTGGTCCCGGTGAGGGTGGCGCCAGTGATCGCGCCGGTGCTCGGGTCGAGCGTCAAGGTGCTGATGTCGGTGGCCGGGACCTGTTTGGTGGCGCCGTCAGGGGTCAGGAACGCGCAGGACGCGTCGTGGCACGCGGATGGCAGGCTGGTCGGGACCTTCAGTGACAAGGTTGCTGCGGTGGGCGTGCCTGCCACGTCGGTCACGGTGACCGTGACGGCGGAGGTGCCGGTCGCGGCCGGCGTGCCGGTGATGGAGCCATCGGCGGCAATAGTGAGCCCGGTCGGTAGGCCCGTGGCGGTCCACGTGTAAGGAGCGATTCCCCCGGTCGCGGTCAGCACAGCCAGGTAGCTGGCGCCGGCGGTCCCGTCAGGCAGCGTCGACGTCACCTGGGGGGCTGGGCGGGAGGCGTTGACCTGCCGCTGCGCGCTCGTCGCGGCAGCAGCTGTAACGGTCGCTGGCACGTTGAGGCGGAAGTACCAGGTACCCACCGACGACGGCGCGTACGTGGCCGTGTAGGTGCCGAGTGAGTCGGTCGAGCCAACCGCGACGGTGGACCAGGTGGTCGCGGTCGAGAGCCGACGTTGCACCTGCACGGGCCGCGCCGTGTAGCCGCTGCCGGTCTGAACACGGACGGCGGAGGCCAGGGCCTGCCCGGATGCGACGCTGACGGTGGTCGCCGGCCACCCGGTCACCGCCGTGGGCAGGCCGATGACGCCGGTGACCTGCCGCTGCGCGGTCACGGCGGCCGCCGCGGAGGCCGTCGCGGGTGCGAGCAGGCGGAAGTACCACGTGCCGGTGGCCGGGATGGCGTACGCGGCCGTGTACGCGCCGGTGCTGCTCGTGGTGCCCGTTGCCACGGTGCTCCACGTAGTCGTGCTCGAGGCTCGCCGTTGCACGGACACCGGCCGCGCCGTGGCCGCTGTACCGGTCTTGACGACAACGGGCGAGGAGAAGGTGTGGCTGACGGCGCCGGACGCGGTAGTGGTGGGCCACCCGGACACGGTGGTCGGGGCCCCGGTGACGCCGGTGACGGTCCGGCTGGCTGTGGTCGCCGCGGCGGCGGTGGTCGTGGCTGGGATGTAGAGGCGGAAGTACCAGGCGCCGGTGCCGGGGACCGCAACAGCGGCAGTGTAGGTGCCGGCGCTGCTGGTCGTTCCGGTCGCCAGCGTGGTCCACGAGGGGGTCGTGCTCGCTCGCCGCTGGACCTGCACGGAGCGGGCCAGGTACCCGGCGCCGGTCTTCACCGACACGGGGACTGTGACGCTGTACCCGACTGCGCCGGTGAGCGGGCTGGTGACCCACCCGGCTACAACGGCCCCTGCCCCGGAGATGCCGGTGACCTTGCGGGTGGCGGTGGCCGCGGCAGAACCAGTCGAGCTGGCCGGCACGTACACGCGGAAGTACCAGGTCCCGGTGGTCGGCACGGTGTAGCGAGCCGTGAATGCTCCCGTGGCGCTGGTGGTGGTGCTGGTCACCGTGGTCCAGGTCGTGGTTGTGGCTGGGTGCCGTTGCACCTGCACGGCCCGCGTTTTCGAACTCGCTCCTGTCTTGACGGCCACGGCATCGGCGACGGTGTAGCCGACCGCTGCTGTCAGCGCGGTACTCGTCCAGCCGGAGATGGCCGTGGACGCTGCAGCGTTCGCCGGGCCGATGGCGGCGAAGAGCATCGCGATTGCTGCAATCGTTGCGAGCAGACTTCTTCGAGCCATGAGGCCTCCCCCGTGTGTGGGCTGAGCGCCCTGACGCACGCTAGCGAGACAGCCTCTTACATATGGGCCGTTTGCGTAAAATCGCACATCGCTCTGGTCCGACAGGCCGCACGGGACAAAGCGCGCCTTTAAGTGAGGCTGAGCCGGACCATGCCGGCGATAGTCGTCGCGCCGTTCGTCGTGGAGGTCGAGGCCCGACGCCTCTGCGGCCGCAGGCGTGCTCCGTGATGCGGTGCGGCTGCACCGTGCGAAACCAGACCTCGACCCCACTGAACAACTCAGCTGACGCGCGCACCGGCCGGGCCGCTCCGCCTCGTGGTTGGAGCCCCAACGTTTACAGGGAGCCTTCGGCGGGCACGTACCGGGGGCCCGGCTCACCGTCCCGGCAGCCGACAGAGGAGGACTGATGACCAGCAATGCGCCAACGTCAGACATCTCGAGCCGCGCGGTGAGCCGCTACGGGGCGCGCAAGATGCTGACTGCCGCCGCGCTACTGCTGGTCGTGGTCCCGTTCGCGGGGCTTCTCCTGCTCGTCGAGGACAAGTGGAGCCCCCTCGCGACAGCAGACTTCACCGCTCGGGACCAACTCCACCAATACGCCCTCACGAACCCCGCGTTCGTGGCCGTCATGCGAACCGCGAGCGACGCAGGCTCCGCCCTGTCGTGGCAGATCGTCACCGCGCTGATCATTATCTGGCTGGTGTGGCGCCGCAGGTGGCGCCTGGCCGCTTTCACCGTCATCACCATCGCCGGATCGTCGCTACTGAACACGGCGGTGAAGGCGGCCGCACACCGCACCAGACCGGTCGTCAGCCAACCGTTCGTCCACGAGCCGGGTGCCAGCTTCCCGAGCGGTCATGCCCAGGCGGCGATCGTCGGCTTCGGTGTCCTCCTGCTGCTATTCCTTCCTAGGCTCGCCCGTCCCTGGCGACGGGCCGCTGTGACCGTGGCGGTCCTCATGGTGCTGCTGATCGGGTTCTCCCGAGTCGCCCTCGCGGCCCACTACGTCAGTGACGTGGTGGCGGGTTTCGTCTTGGGCGCGGCGTGGCTGGCGGCCATGACCGCGATCTTCAAGGCGTGGACGGTGATGTCCGGGGCTGCGCCCGCGGCCCGATCACGGCCTGCAACCGGGCCACGCCGACAAGATCGCACCTAGCTAGACCCCGACGGAAACGGTGACCCGGACACTAGGAGGCCGCACGCCTGGTTCTTAGGGGAGGCGCTTCGAGGGTCCCAAACGCGGACTGGCCAGGAATCCACAGCCTGGCCGCCCAGGACGACGTCCCGCACGCAGGGCAGGGGCGTAGATCTGCTGGCGGTTCACTGACTCTCGCCGTGTTAGGAGTGCGCTGCCGGACTGCCGGTGGTAGAGCTGCACCACCGCCCGCCATCTCGGCGGGCACTGGGCTCTCAGGAGTGATCATGGGCGACATCGCCGGCAAGGTCGACAAGGCGTTCGAGGCTTCTTCGGTGAGCGAGCTGGCCGACGCGCCGGTGGATGCGTTGCAGGGGGTCAGCGCTGCAGACGCGGAGGCACTCAAGGCCGCGTTCAACATCAAGACGGTGCGTGACCTGGGCACGAACAAGTACTTCCTCTGGGCGCAGGCCATCGCGAAGCTGGCCGAGTAGCCCCAGCTCTGGCTGATGTACAGGGGGACTCATCGGCCGCCCGGCTCACCGTCTCGGCGGAGCCGGCGGTCGGGCACCCCGGCCGGGGGACACCTCGATCCGAAGACGGCATCGACGCAGTCGGCCAGTGACAAGGGAGAACCGATGCTCAAAGGTTTCAAGGACTTCATCATGCGGGGCAACGTCGTCGACCTCGCGGTCGCCGTCATCATCGCCGGCGCGTTCGGCAAGGTCATCGAGGCGTTCGTCACCGTGATCATGGACGTGATCGGCAAGCTCGGGGGCACCCCCAACTTCTCCTCCTGGGCGCCCGGTGGCGTGCACCTCGGGACGTTCATCACGGTGACGATCAGCTTCCTCATCGTGGCTGCGGCCCTGTACTTCATGGTGGTTGCCCCGATGAACCATCTTGCCGCTCGCCGGGCGGCCGGGGTCGAGCCGGAGCCTGAGGCCCCGTCCGAAGAGGTTCTTCTGCTCACTGAGATCCGCGACTCGCTGCGGCCCCGCTGACGTGATTGCTCTGGCGGCTCCCGGGAGGCACGAGTAGGTTCCTGGCACTGCACCGACGCAGGATGGTGCCCAACCGAAGGATCGTCAATGGACTTCAACGAGATCGTGGACCAGGCGAAGAACCTCGCAGGGGAACACCCCGAGCAGGCCAAGGAGGCGCTGGAGAAGGCGGAGGGCATTCTTGACGAGCGCACCGGAGGCAAGTTCACCGACCAGATCAGCAAGGGCGGCGACGCCGTCGAGGGTCAGCTCGGCCTCCCGGCCGACAACGCGACGGATCAGTAAGCCACCGGTGCTCTGCGCGTACCAGGAGCGTGCACGAGTTCGCCCGACGTGAGGCAGACCCGAAACGCAAGAAAAGAGCCCCCGGCCGGCTCCTCCCGTCCCAAAGACGAGAGGAGCCGGCCAGTTCCTTATGACGAAACTTCCTCGGTGCCGCACTGACCGAGCGCCCGGTACACCGAGGCCCTGCTGACTCCGACGACACGAGCGATGGTTGCGACATCGTGCTCCCGGCTGTCGTACATGCCGCGAGCAACCTTCAGCTTCTCCGGCGTCCACACAGTCGGTCGTCCACCGTTGCGGCCTCGGGCGCGAGCAGCGGCGAGACCGGCCATGGTGCGTTCGCGGATGAGGTCGCGCTCGAACTCTGCCAAGGCCCCGAAGAGGTGGAAGATGAGCTTGCCGCCGGGCGTGCTCGTGTCGATGCTCTCGGTGAGGCTGCGAAAGGCGACGCCACGGCCCTCAAGCGTCTGCACGGTCTCGATGAGGTGACGCAGGCTCCGGCCCAGACGGTCGAGCCTCCACACCACCACCGTGTCTCCTGGCCGCAGTTGGTCGAGCATCTCGTCCAACGCCGGCCGGTGCTCGAGCTTGCCGGACGCCTTGTCGGTGAAGATGCGTTGACAGCCAGCGGCATGGAGGGCATCGCGCTGCAAGGCCGCGTCTTGCTCGAGGGTGGATACCCGGGCGTACCCGACGAGGTAGTCCGCGGTCGGCGTCTCGCTACTCATGGGTGTGGCTCCTTCTGAGAAGTTGTTTGTGGACATGGGAAAAGGACAGACGCCCCCGGCTCGTTGGAGGCGGGGGCGTCTTGGCGTTCAGAAACGCTCGTTTTTGGCTTCGCTGTTGGTGCAGTACTTGAGAAGCAGTTGGAGGACGTATGCGCCCAAAGCCGTTGCCAGACCCAGCAGGAGGCCAACTACCGCTGACTCGCTGACCGTTGAGGAGCGACTTGACACCAAGGTCTGGAGCCAAGAGATGAGATAGCCGTGCCGCTCGGTGATCCGACCCTCGTGAAGGCCTGCAAGCTCAGCCGTAATGGCGTCGAAGGAGTCGCGACGGGCGGCGGAGGGCGATCTGAGGCTATCAGTGTTTGAAAACGCTTCTGTAGTAAGGCCAGAGCTCCCGGTGTTCGCAAAGTTACAAAAGCCTAGTTTGATGAATGCAATTCCTCACCATGGCTCTTCACGGCACAAAGCAAGCCGCTTCATGGTTGGTTCTCGCCTCGCTTGTGCGTCGGTATGGCCATCTGCAAAGCGACTTCCAGCAATTTTTGCGTTGGATAACCCGGAGCGCCATACGCACCGCGCGCATCGGCGATGGCTACCGAAGATTCGGTGACGACCATGACGCGCTTGAATCCTCGCGGCAGTTGCTTCATCAGGTCGCGCGCAATGATTGCCGCTTCATCAAGGGAATGCCGTCGCGCCTTGATCTCCACACCAACCATCGTGCCGTCCCATAGTTCGATAGACGCATCGAGGGGCACGACGCCACCAAAAACCTGCTCCTGGAGAACATATGAGTCGTTGTACACCTTCAGTGCTTCATCAAGTGCAGCCAATACCTGCCTCTCGAACGCGAGACTCTTGGCGGCCGAGTCACGTGCCACAGAGTGAACCCTGTGCTTCGCCAGCGTCGATCGCAGATCTTCTAGGGCCTCGTCGCTCGCGACGGTGGGGTTCACGTCCGGCAGGGTGACTGGAACCGCTGCCGCGACGATCTCCTTCTTGGCAGAAGTGGACAGGTCGTCGACGATCTCCGAAACCTCGGCGTCCACTCGCTCCTTGACCTCTTCCTCGATCATCTCGAGGCCATAGTCCTTGCCGGTTAGTTTGGTGGGGACGCGGCCAATAACCCCCAGTAGCCCGGCGAGCGTTCCAGCTGTAACAAAGGCGACCGTGCCGGCCCCGTCGTGGCCGCTCGCGATGTAGCCCCACCCTCCAGCGCCGAGAAGTCCCAGGCCAACCAGTACCGAGCCTGCGCGCTGTTCGCCGGTAAGCTTGATCGGCCTGATCAAGCGCGTTTTCTCTTCGGAAGTCGCCTTGGCCTGCTCCCTCGTTGCCTCGTTCACGGAAGGACCGTACCGGTCAGTCCGGCTCCATGGTGATGAACATGCCCCCGTAGGTTTGGGCGTTTGACGCCGAAGCGATGGAGTGGAGGACTTCCGTGCTGTCGTCTACCGAACTGAAAATGCTGCTCGAGCACGTGCCGCCTGCCGCTCTCCAGCGCCGCCTCGGACCAGCCGCGGACATGGCGAGTTGCGTCGTCGCTCATGCACTGGACACCCCCACTGAGCTTGGTGGCGCTCACAGTGGCTCATCCTCGAGGTCGTAGCCGCTGCCGTACTCGGAGCCGTAACTCCAACGACGAGTGGGGCTTCCGCTGGCGGGGCTCGTGGGCCGGGACAGCACGGCAACGACGCCTTCGACGGCCTTGACGCAGACGAGGACGACGTCGGCCAGGTCACGGACGGCGCGCAGGCCGGCCGTTGCGGTCTCGGGTTCGTGTTCGCGGAGCTTGGCGTAGGCCACGACGGTGAGGGCCGCTGCGGCGGCCACGGACATGACGATGATCATGGGGTTCTCCTCTGGACGGGCCGGAGGCTCGCCGACGGGCGACGGGCCTCCGGCGTTGGGGTGGGTCAGCGCCGGGCGCGCGCACGACGGGCGCGGGCTTGGGCTTGCTGCGCGCGGCGCTCGGCCCGGTTGCTCGGTCCGTGCGGCTCGGTCCACTCGTCCGACCCCATGGGGTACTCGGGCTGAACCGTCTCGTCACCCATGCCGGCTTCGGGCACGGTGACGAAGGGCGCCGGGTGCTGCACCGGCCGCGACGCTGATGCCGCTGCTGGTGCCCAGGTGGTCCGCCATGCGGCGACGAGGTCAGCGAGCAGGCTCGGGGCGACCACCACCGGAAGCAGGAGCAGCTCGACGCCCCAGCGCAGCCACGAGCCGCCGACGAGCCGGCCCAGGAGGCGGTGCAAGACGGTGGACTGGCTGAACGGCCGGACCAGAACTGCCAGGGACGTGACCGCCCGGCCTACGGCCTGCGAGACGGGGTGGGCGGCCACCGCGACGAACAGGCGCCGCACGGCGGTGCCGGCGTTGGCGAGTCCTGTCGCGATGCGGGAGCCGGTCGGTCCGCAAATGCCGAGCAGCGAGCGTGTCTGCTGCCACAAGGCGCTCGCACCAGCGGCAATCTTCGACCCGAGGAACCGGCCGACTCGAACGGTCGCCCGCCAGACCCCGGGGATGCTCAAGATGGCGGCCGCGGCTGTGACGGGGCCGACGGACTTGATCAGGTCACCCAGGCTGGCCAGCCGCGTAGCGATGCGTGACAGGACCGGGTTGCCCCCAAGCGCGGACAGGATGTTGCGGGCTTGTCGCAGGACCCATCCGGCCGCGCCCCGCGGCAGGGTGAGGAGGGTGTCCAAGGCCTGCCGGGCGGCCCTGCGGAGGCGGAGCAGGACGGCGAACCGCTCCTTCTGGGGTGGGGCCGGGACGGCGTAGAGCCCAGGGTTGATGGGTGCTGCGGTGGACATGGCGGATCTCCTT
Source organism: Terrabacter sp. 2RAF25 (assembly GCF_052115265.1). Classification (NCBI taxonomy): domain Bacteria; kingdom Bacillati; phylum Actinomycetota; class Actinomycetes; order Micrococcales; family Intrasporangiaceae; genus Terrabacter; species Terrabacter sp. 2RAF25. The sequence continues at coordinate 228,121 of NZ_JBFRGJ010000004.1, read as the reverse complement.
CTGGTTGAAGCCCGGCAGCATGGGTGCGTCCGGGCATGAGAAAGGCCCGCCACGTCGTGCGGCAGGCCTGGGTTCTTCGGTGGTGCGGGCGGTCAGGGGCGTTCGGGTCGGATGCCCTCGTCGAGCATCAACCTGAGCAACTGGGCCAGCCGGTACTCCGGCTCGCAGCGCAGCGCCCGGTCGAGAGCGACCCGGGCCAGGGCTCCGTCGCCGTGCCACCACGAGTACGTCGCGAGGAGGGTGAGTGCTGGAGCGGCGTGGTCGTCGGTCGAGTGTCGGCACAGGTCGATGAGCCGTGACTTGATCGCGCCAGTCGTCATGTCCGCGTCGTGCTCCTCCACGGCTGCGTGGATGGCGCTGCTACACCGCTGGACCAGGAGTTGGGTGTCCTGAGGAAGGAGATCGAGCTCGAGGCCGTTGGGGATGAGCACTGCCGCGAGCCCGTCTCGGGTGGACACGTCTCGCAGGGACTGCAGGGCGGCCGCGGCGTCGGTGATGCCGAGCACGCTGTGGGGGCGCGTGAGGACTCGAGCCCAGACCTCGGCGAGTCGGCGAAGGCGTTGGGCGCGCGCCAGGGACGTTGGTGCTCTTGGCTCCTGCTTGAGCCGCTCGTCGACGTCGCGAGCGGCTGGGCCGGGCTCGAGCTGCTCCGCGAGCGCGCGCCGGTCGTCCAGTGGAGCACTGCCCACTCCGACGAACTCGGCAAGCACCGATGACGCCTCTGCTGGCGGCGGCACCGCGGTGCCTTGTGGCGGACAGCACGAGGGGTCGGTGCAGTCGAGGGAGCGCCAACGTCCGTCGTGGACGATGATCCGGTCACGCACGCCCACGTCCCGGGCGCGAAGTCGCTCGCTCAGCGCCTCAACGAGGGGCCAGGAGTCGCCGGCCGTGTTCTCGTAACCAACAAGGAGGGCTCCGTCGGCCTGCTCCTTGAGGACGTGACGCTGTAGCGCATGGGCCACCTCGTCGACGTGGTTGGGGTCCGGCAGGTCCATGCGCTGGGTCAGGTCGATCTTGTTGTCCTTCAGTGCCAGGACGACGATGGCGTTGCGGGGCTCGAAGCCGAGCAGGTGTGGGATGACGGCGAGCAGGTCGGACGGGCTGCGCAGAGAGATGGGTGGGGCAGTCATGGTGTTCCTTTCGGTGGGGCCCGGCGGGTCCGGGCATGCGAAAGGGCCCGCCACTGATGTGACGGGCCCTCCGTGAACTCTTGCGAGGGGGTTTCTCCAGTCCACTCTTGGACGTGGTTGTCCCAATGCCTCGTGGTACTCATTCTACCACCCAATTCCCTTGCCGCACAGTGTCATTCGGACGTGCTATGTTGCGGCGCGGCACCTGCCACGGGTCATGACCGCTCCACGGGTGGGTGCATGAGCCCAATCAAGCAGCGGTGGGAGGGTTGCCTGGCTGGCTGGGCCATGGCCGTGGACGCTCTACTCCGCAGCGGCCCCCAGGGCGCGGGCAAGGTCAAGTACGGTCGCCAAGGTCGCTGCCGCAGGCCCCGAGAGTCGGTCTCGACCCAGACGGTGCAGGACGTCTCGGAACAGGACCTCAGTACTGTCCCATCCGGTCACCGCTGCGGTCTGGTGCACCACGTGCGCCAGTTCCAATGGGGGCACCTGCTCCAGCGTCCTCGGCCCAAGTCGGCGCACGAGGACTGCTGCGGACTCCGGCAGCCGGTAGGTCCGAGGCTTGAGGCCTGAGGCGTTCAATGGGTTGTCTGAGACCAGGATGCCCTGGCGCAACGCCTCCGACAGGCCGGCGTTCAGGGCTCGTGCGATCTGCTTGCCGACCCGGTGTCCGCCCGAGCTCAGCACATAGCGCTGGTGCAGGCGGAAACCAACGACTGGCCCTTCGGCCTCCACGATCGCCCGCAGCCCCTCGACGACCGCCGATCTTGGCGCGCTGAGAGCCTCTGGGGTGAAGCCCTCGTACTGGACATACGGCGGCAGGGCGTCCATCGTGCCGTCGGAGACGCTCAGCGAGCTAGGGCCGGTGGCGCGGACTGACTCTGGCTCCAGGTCGGGACGCGCCGTGTGCAGTAGCTCGACCTCGAAGTCCGCCAACGACACGGCATCGTTGTCTGCTTCTCCCGCCGGCGGCCGGCTGAGCAGCCGCTCGGAGACGCTGGGCAAAGAGTCTGGCGTTCCGACGTGCGTGGAGGCCTCGTCGCCTTTTGGGGGTTGCCGCATCTGGGTGGCGCCGGCCTCCTTGACCACGTTGCCGTTCGGGTCGCGGATCTCGTTGTCCTCAGGACGCCACACGACCTGGCTGCTGACAGACACGTCCTCACGTTCTGGGGTGCCCCCCGGCAACGGATACGTTTCCGGGAACAGCTCCTCGTCCGTGAGATACACCTCGTCCCGGCCTCCGGACTTGGCATCGGCGAACTCGATGTCCTCGGGCTCGGCGTCGTCTGACTCGATCTCCACGGGATCGGTGCTGTCGGCGAGCTCTTCGTCGAGCCAGCCGGAGGGGCGGATGTCCAGGTCCTCCAGCGTTGCCCACAGCCTCGCCAGGACGGCGTGCTGGTCGACGTACCAAGCAGACTCGCGGATGCGGAAGAACTGCCAGCCGCACCGCTCCAGGTCACGCTGCCGGCCAAGGTCCGCCTCGTAGGCGTCCGGGCCGTGCCAGGCGTCGCCGTCGCACTCGATCGCCAGGCGACCCTTGGCGCCGACGACGACCAGGTCGAGGTTGTATCCCATGGCTGGGAACTGGGGTACCACCGTGAAGCCACGGTCGACGAGTCGATTGAAGACGCGCTGTTCAAACAGCGAATCGAAGGGCTCCATCTGGATGTCTTCCGGCACCGGCTCAGACCCGCTGGCCTGCCGGTCGCGGGCCCGGCCGATGATGCCGTAGCAGTAGTCAAGAAGATGGTGGCGCATGTCCTGCGGGTTGGGGACCTGGTCGAGGGTGACCGAGTGGAACAGCCACAGCTGGTCCTTTGCCCGGGATACGGCGACGTTGTACCGCTGCGTGTACATCTCGTGCGTGAGCGTGCCCAGGCGTCGGCCGTCCTCGGGGGCGGCGACCATGGACAGGAACACCACGTCGCGCTCGCTGCCCTGGAAGTCGGCAGCGTCGCCGCAGCGCAGCCCGCGGGCTGACCACTCCTCGGCGGGGACGGTCTCCAGCAGCGCGGCCTCGATGGTGCGGGCCTGTTTGCCGCCGGACAGGGAGATAACCCCGAACGTGAGGCCGTCGTAACGCGGGTCGGTCAGGCACTTGCCGATCTGGTCGACGATGGCGTCGACCTCAGCGGGGTTCGTCTTGTTTCCCGATGAGCCGCGCTCGTACCCGTCCGCGACGTGCACGGCCTTGATCGGCTCGAGCCGGTCCGCGCCGTACTGGCGCACCGGGATGAGCCGGATGTTGTCCGGCTCATACGCGACCCGGTTGGAGAAGCCGATGATCTCCGGAACGCAGCGGCGGTGCTCGACCAGGGTGAGCTTGGACCCGAAGCGCATGTTGGCCTCATCGAACAGGGACCGCTGCGGGTTCTGCCATGAGGCGATGTAGCGGTCATCGAACAGGTACTGGCTGGCGAGGTCGCGAAGCCGTTGCTGGTCGACCCCGACCGCGGTGGGCGAGACCTGCTTGTCGTCGCCGATGACGACGATCTTCGGGGCCAGGTACTGCAGGAACGTGGCCTCCAGACCTGCCTGGGACGCCTCGTCAACGATGACGACGTCGAACATGTCCTGCTGGACGCGCAGCTGCTCGGCGATGCGGTAGATCGGCAAAATCCACACCGGGACTGCGGGGCGGCACCGGTCCATCGCCCCGCGGATCTCGGCACGCTTGGCGTTGGCGTACTTGCCGGTGCCCTTGCCAAGGGACTTGACCAACTGGGCGTACTGGGTCAGGTCCGCCCGTGACTGTCCGGTCAAACGTGTGGGGGATACGGCGTGGTTCCAGGCCCGGGTCGCGGCGAGGACCTCGACCTCGCGCCTCAGCCGCACCTCGAGGTGGCCGATCTGCGCCTGGAGGACGTTCGTGTCGGTGGAGTCCTGGGCGAGGATCCACACGCCCGTCCTGGCCCAGTCCCACGCTGCCGGCATGTTCGAGATCCGCGCGTCCCAGATGGGGTCGCCAGGGTTCGCCGTCACTGCGTGGGCGAGGTCCGGTGCGGCGTGGCGGACGGTTGCGGTCAGCCGGTCTCGCTCTGCGGAGAGCTCGCGCACGCTGTGCAGGCGAAGGAGCCGGGCGTGCTCGGCAGCGTAGGTGTCCCGGTCTCGGTCAAGGACGGCCGCGTGCAGACGGTGTGTGGTCGTTGCCGCGTCTGACCAGGTGCACATTGCCGCGGTGGCCGCGGCCATTGTCTCCAGCGGCTGCGCCGCGGCGGCGGCAGCGTCCTGGGCGGCGGCGGCGTCGACGAGGTGGGCGTACGTCATGACGGACGTGATGTCGTTCCAGTCCGGGCGAGGCAGCCCGGCCTCTGCCAGCAGGCGTTCCTCCTCGGTCAGCTCTCGTCCCAGCGCCAGGAGCCGGTCGAGCTGCTCGAGCTCGGTCTGGTGCCACTGGAGACGCTCGCGCAGGGTGTCCTCGATGGGAATGGTCACGCTGGCCGGCCACGCCCTGTCGAGCAGGTCGAGCTGGCGCTGTCCGTCGGCGTGCGCGAGGAACGCGGCCAGGTGCTCAGAGGTGGTCGGCGTCTGCCGGTTGACCCGCACGGCGTCGAACAGTGGCTTGGCTGCCTTGATCGCCTTCTGGCTGAACGCGCCGATCTTGGCGGACCCGTCCGGGTTGGTTTTGACCGGCCCGGACGCGGTCACGTGCGCGAGCAGCTGGGCGGCCAGCGCTGCCAGCGCGCCGAGGTCGGCTCCCGCGGCGACAGTGACCTCGGTGCTCGCGCCGACGGAGGTGATAGCCGGGCTGGCGGACGCGATGAGCTCGCGGACGGTGTCGGCGCGGGCATTCCAGGTCGCGCCGCGTCCGCCGCGAATGTCGCGCAAGGCGCTGTTCAGCCAGGTCTCGTCGCTCCGCTCGAGCTCGCCGACTTTGCGGGCGATCTCGCGGGTCCGCGCCTGGAGGCGCTCGCGGGCTTGAGCCGGCATCTCTGCCACGGTCTGGTACGCCTTGTGCTCGGCTAGCCCGGAGTGCTCAGCCGCACAGGCCTCGCCGCGGGCCTCGGCGTCGATGAGGTCGGCGAACTTCTGCGGTGAGGGAACCTGGTCGGGGTCGGCGAGGCGCTGGACCGCCTCCGACTCGTCGGCGGCCAGTTGCTCATCGCGCAGCAGCGCCAGCCAGCGGGAGGACTGGTCGAAGTCAAGCGGGGACGGGACGTCCGGGTGGTACTCGCTGAGCTCGGCGATCCACTCGTGTGCGGGTGCGCTGGTCTGGTAGGCCTGTGCGATGCGGGCGAGGGTGCCGGTGTATCCGGCGTGCTCGTGGTCGGCGACCTCGGTAGCGCGCGCTGCCAGGAGCTGTCCGCGGACCTCTGCGCGGCGGCGGCGCAGCGTGTCGATGTTGTCCAAGCAGGCTGCGATCTGGTTCTGAGCCTGCCGGTCGTCGTGGTCGGAGGAGCGACCGGAGATGCGCTCGACGGCGACCTTAAGGTCGGCCATGTCGGAACGGTCGGAGCCCACTACGGCGACCGCGAGTGGTTTGATCGACTCAGGCAGTTTGCTGCGGACCTCCTTCAGGGCCCGGTCGGTGTGCGCAGTGACCAGGACTCGTTTGCCCTGGGCGAGCAGGTGTGTGAGCAGTGCGGCGGCGGTGTGGGTCTTGCCGGTCCCGGGCGGTCCCTGCACGAGGGTCTGCGCGTGCCGGTCGACACGGCGGATGACGTCCAGCTGGACATTGTTCAGCGGCAGCGGCAGGAAGAGGTCGTCGTCGCCGTCGACGGCTACGAGGGCGCCGTCGGTGGGGTCCGGGCAGGCCGGCGGCTGGTGATCGGGATCGACCAAGGGCAGCAGGCCCGAGGGCACCTCGCCAGTCTCGGCGATCTCGGCGGCGATGGCATGGAACACCTCGACCAGACCGAGCGCTGAGCGCTTGCGGACGATGATGGCGGGCGCGAGCGCCGAGCGCGGGTGGGCGCTGGGCGAGGGGGCGGCGTCGCTGTCTGCATACTCGCCCTCCGCGTCCATCACGTTCACGATGCGGGTGGCTAGTTCTCCGGCGTCGGACCGGTGCAGCGGGTGGCTGGCGAACTCGCGGGCGCGGACCCGGATATCGTTGACGTGCCCAGGGTTGGGCAGCATCGACGGCTCTAGCATGTCGGTCTCGAGGCTCAACGTCTCCAGGGCGGGCAGGGTGACGATGCTTATGGTCCCGGTGACGTCGTCGAACTCGATCCCGGCCGCGCAGGTAAACAGGTGCCGGCTGACCAGGGGGTGGTCCTGGGGTGCCCACGCCAGCAGTCCGGTTCCAAGGACCAGTTCGACATCCTCGGTGTGGGATGTGACGTCGACGTAGATGGCGAACAGTGCGGTGTAGAGCTCGCGGGCGGGGCGGTCGGCCAGTTCCTGCTCGGCCCACGCCCGCCACCGGGCCCGCCACTGGTCGTGCGTCTCGACGAGGTTGGGGTCGTCGGCCAGCTGCAGCCGGGCGTCCGACCCGTCGTCCTCCTTGGCGCCGGCGTTCGGGATGGACTCTCGCAGCAGTGGCTCGGCCTCCGGGTTGCCCGCCGGTCCCTGCATCCAGGGGACTAGCTCCTCGGGCACTGCGGGGGCGTCTGGGGCGGGGATGCGGTCGATCACCAGCAGCGGCTGGCCTTCTTCGGGCTCACTGAGCCGGTGGGCTGCGCTCAGCGCGGGATGCTCAGGAAGGTCAGCCATCCACAGGACGGTCTTGTAGTCCTTGGTGACCCGCACAGGCGAGGACTTGAGCATCTGGGCTCGAGCGAGGAACTCGAACAAGCGCTTGCCGCGGTCGGCCAGGTCGTGGGCCTTGGCGCCCAGCGAGGTCGACTCGGTGGCGTATGGGTGCACGTCGCTGATCCTTTCCCCTTCGCCGATGCAGGCGGCGGGCCCCTATGGTCGCATCTGGCGAGGACAATAGGGCGTGAATGCGGACGAATCTGCGCCGCGGTTCGGTAGCTACGAGTTGAGAAGGCGCCCGCAGGCCTCGACAGTAGACCAGCTGCTGACTCCGGATCGTTGGGCCTGGTGTTGGTCTGGATTCAGTCCGCGGATGGTCCAAACCGGTCATTGCTCATCAACGCCAGCCAGCGGTATTTGCGCAGGTAGGCGACGGACATTGACGACGACCAGCACCAGTCGGCCCTGCGGGTGCCGACGTGCCGCGATGTCCGGACGGTGGCCGTGCGCGGCGAAGGTGGCGGCCCCGTTGCGTCGAACACCCGTTCGAGGATGCGCCACACTTGTGCGATGGCTGGCGGACCTGGGCGCGGACACGAGCACCCCATCCCGCCCGTGCCAGCCAGTCGGAGGCACTGCTGGGTCCGCGGAGGCCCCGACGCCGCTGGCTCCCACCCCGGCATCGTCGTCGAGTGGCAGCAGCGTGACGGCGCCTGGTTCGCCTTGGTCGCCTACCTCATTGAGGCAGACAGCGTCCTGGTGCAGCAGTGGCTTTCGGCCGAGCTCCTCACCGGGGTCGGCTGACGACGTTTCTTCTCTCAAGGACCATCGGGCACGCGCTTGTGCCACGCTCGTCAGGTGACGGCTGACATCGAGGCGGTATGGCATCGGATCCAGACGCATGCTGGCGAGAACTTCCAGACGGCGACCGGACTCGAGTTCACATACCGGGTGCCCGGCAACTTCCTGCGCGTAACCAGGGATGACCAGGAGATCAACCGATCCCTGTCGCGAACGAACTTCGCGCGCGCCCTGGAGGTCATGCCTGCATCTCGGCTCAGCGAACTCAAAGCCCGACAAGGGTCCGCCTACACCTGGGCCATACTCATGGACTCCCGGATCCGCCACAGCGACTGGTGAACGTCATAAGCCAGCGGGCCTGACGCTCAGTGTGAGCCGGCAGAACCCCGACGCTGCTCACCTTCCGGTCCGGAACGGCTCGGACGTGCCACGGCGATCGCATCGCGTACGGGCGGTGGGACCAGTACGTAGACAGGCGCACGCCAAAGGAAGATCGTCAGCTGCAGTGACAGGGACATGCCCCACCGTGACGGGTCGAACGCATATACGTTGGCCAAGGTCACACGAAGAGCAGGACGCAAACCACGTGGGGATGGCGAATGAGCACGTTGAAGCAGTTGGAGGCAGGCGAGGTATCCCTGAACAAGGTGTTCAGCGGGGACTACGACTTCCTCATCCCGGACTACCAGCGGCCGTACGCCTGGGGCACTGAGCAGTCGCTGCAACTTCTCGACGACCTCGAAGGCGCCTTGGACCGCACCTCAGACGAGCCCTACTTTCTCGGCTCAATCGTCTTGGTGAAGGCGCGCGGAGTCCCTCGCGCCGAGGTTATCGACGGCCAGCAGAGACTCACGACACTGACAATCATGTTCGCCCTGCTTCGCGACCTGAGCGGCGACCAGGACCTCACCGCTGAGTTGCGGGACCTCGTTCTTGAGCCCGGGCGCAAACTTGCCGGTACCGCCGCTAAGCCGCGTCTGCAGCTGCGCAGACGAGATGCCGACTTCTTCCGCGATTGGGTCCAATCACCCGGCAAGACCGCCGACCTCGCTCAGCTCGGCGACGACAAGCTGCGCACCGACGCACAACGAGCGATCCGCGACAACACGGCAGCCCTGCGTAAGCGCCTCGAGGCTTGGACGGAGGATCAACGGGAAGAACTAGCCGCCATGATGGGCGGGCGCACCTTCCTTGTCGTGGTCAGCACGCCCGACCTGACCAGCGCCCACCGCATCTTCAGCGTGATGAACGCACGAGGGCTGGACCTCTCCGCCGCGGACATCTTCAAGGCCGACGTCATCGGACGCATCGAGGAAGAGAAGCAGGAAGAGTACGCGGACAAGTGGGAAGGCGAGGAAGAGGATCTCGGCCGCGACAACTTCGCCGACCTCTTCCAGCACATCCGGATGATCTTCGCCAAGATCCGCGCACGTCGAGAGCTGCTCAAGGAGTTCCCGGAGCAGGTCCTCGATGCCTACCTGCCCGACCGGCCCGCTGACTTTGTCGATCAGGTGCTCCTGCCGTACTCCGACGCCTACGAAGACCTCTTGGCTCAGAAGTACTCCGCCGGCCCCGAGTCGGAGAAGGTCAACGCTTGGCTTCAGCGCCTCGATCAACTGGACAACAACGACTGGCGACCCCCGGCACTCTGGGCGCTGCGATACCACCGCGAAGACCCCGCGTTCCTCGGCGACTTCCTGCAGCGGCTTGAACGCCTCGCCGCCAGCATGCTGCTTCGGCGGGTCTACGCGACACCTCGGTCCACGAGATACGGGGAGTTGCTGCGCCAGTTGGACGAGGGGCTGGGGTTAGCCTCACCCGCCTTTCAGCTCAGTGAGGACGAACTGACCACGACTGTCGACCGCCTCAATGGCGACATCTACTTGGTCAAGCCCGTTCGGCGCTACGTCCTTACGCGTTTGGACGAGAGGCTGGCCAAGGACCCCGGCGTCACGTACCACCACAAGATGATCACTGTCGAGCACGTCCTACCTCAGAATCCGAAGGGCGACAGTGAGTGGCATCGCCGCTTCACCGACGAGCAGCGGAAGCACTGGACTCACAAGCTGGCCAACTTGGTCCTGCTCAACCGCGCGAAGAACTCCGAGGCACAGAACTACGACTTTGCAGAGAAGAAGCAGCGATACTTCACCGGGCCGAACGGAGTCGCAGCCTTCGCGCTAACAAGCCAAGTCTTGGGGTCGTCGGAGTGGACGCCGGAAAGCCTCCAGGCTCGCCAAAGCTACCTCGTCGACCTGCTGAAGAAGGAGTGGGGCTTCAACGACCAATGATTGCGACGCCGTAGGCTGGCGGCGCATAAAGGGCTCTTGATGTAGCTCCACCACATCGAGCGAAATCGCTCGACGGCGTGCGGGCGCTGCGATCGCGTGCTGGTCGGCGAATCGTCAGTCGAACGGGTTTGGCCCGACGTAGAGCAGCCAGAACAGGTCAGGACTGCGCCCGTCAACCGCCCTCCGAATGTGCGTTCGGTAGACGTGCCTCACGCTGCCCTCCTTGTGGATGATCTCTTCGTCATGGCCCTTGTCGATAGCAAAGGACTGGCCGTCCAGAGGACCGCCTTTCGCGAGGAATGGTTCGTGCATTCCTGGATCCTGTCACGGCGGGTGGTGCCTCAGCACGCAGTGGGCGTCAAGCCATCGAGGGGCTCGGCCCCCGCCTACGGAGCCGCTGCGCACCATGGCCCCTCGCTTCCCGCCTGAATGACTCGCTCCAGAGTGCGGCCCCTTTGGGTCAAGGCGCGGAGAATGTTTCCCATGAGCGTTCCTGCAGCCCTTCCTCTCGTTACCGGCAGGCACCGCAACCGAGCCCTCGCCTCGGCCCGGCAGGCCCGCGCCGTCCAACTGGCGACGGAGGGGCGCACGTACCAGGAGATCGCCGACGAGCTGGGCTACGCCAACCGCGGCACCGTGCACCACATCGTCCACGACGCACTGACCCGGGACCGCAAGGAGGCCGTCGAGGACCACCAGCAGCTCGAGCTGGCACGGCTGGACGCCCTTCAGGCCGCGCTGTGGAGCAAGGCCATGGCCGGCGACGTGGAGGCGGCCCGTGAGGTCCGGGCAGTGATCATGGCTCGGTGCCGGCTGCTCGGGCTGGACCAGGGCGCGAAGCGGACGACGGTGTGGGCCCCACGGACGGTCGTCTTGTCTGCTGAGGATCGAGAGGCTCTCGGGCTCTGAGGAGCTCGGCCTTTCACGCGGCCGGCGTTGCATGTTTGGCGTTGCAGGCGCATACCGGGAGGGAGTCCACGAGTTCCTCCTGGACGCGGCACGCGGGGCCGAGCCTCAGATCCTACGAAGGGCCACCGGGCCCGGCTCCCGGTGGTGGCACCTCTCATGCGGCAGGATGCCGGGGACAGCGCAGGTCACAGGGGAGGCATGGCAGTGGACGTGGTGCCGGCCGTGATCGCGTTCTTCGGCGTCACGCTCGGGCCCGCCTTCCTCACTACTCGCAGGGTGCGTCAGGACCTCGCCTCCGACACGGAGCTCCTCGGTCGTCTGCAGCCCGGCAGCAAGGAGCACACCGAACTCGCCCAGGCCGTCCAGTCGCGTACGCTGCACCTCGTCTCGATGATCCACTTCCCCGCTGCTACGAGACTCGACCTCCTCGCCTGGCTTGGGGCGGTCGGCTGCGCGGCGCTGGCCACCGCTTGGTTGTTCGTCATGTCGCAGCCCGCCCTGCGCCCTTTCGTGGCGCCCGATTTCCTCACTGCCGGGATGGCGGTCGGGTTTGGGCCCATCGACGTCATGACCGCATGGGTGGCGTTCCAGCAGCCGTGGGGCAAGCGCGCCGTTGGGCGCGTCCGGTACGTCAGAGCGCATCTCGGCGAAGAGGAGGCTGAGGAGACGCGGCGCTCCCTTCGGCTCGCCGAGAAGGCGTCGTTCGTGGTGGGGATAGTGCTCGCCCTCTACACACTCGTCGTCTCGACGTTGGCCTCGTCGAAAGCGCCGGACGCTGTTATCGGCTTGGTGATTGCGTCGGCCGTTCTGGCTGGGGGGCTCTCGGGCTTCGGCTTCATCGCCACACGTCGCCGCCACGGGCTCGACAACGTGCTGCCGCCGCTGGTCGAGGACGACATCGCCGCGGATAAAGCGCGCGCGGCCGAGGAGGCTGAGCGTGCAGCACAGGAGCATCTCGTCGTGGCCGACACGCGGCAACGGCCTACGTCGTGGCGTCGGCTGTCGGCGCTGGTGGTTGGCATGGTGATGCTCGATCGAGGGGAGGCCAAGGACGAGGAGCGGCAGAACCAAGTTCGAGGAGCTGAGCCGGGAGCGACAGCGAGGCGACGGACCGCGCAAGTCGGCACGTTGGGCAACCGCTTCCGCGCGCACCGGGCGCATGAGTGACACCCGCCGCCGCCCCGCTTCGTCAGGTCATCCTTCGGGAGCTGCCGGGCGAGGCGCCGCGACGCCACGTGCTCTTTTGGTGCGAGCGGTACGTCTCGCCGGCGAGGATGTGGGCCTTGTTCCGAGCTGCGGCCTGCTGCGCACCGGCGCAGGAGGCGTGGGCCCACTGCCCGTCGACGCACTTGCCGATCGGCGTGCCGACCGCGAAGAGACGAAGGCAGATGGGACAGCGCCCGGGCCTCGTGGCGGTGAGGTCTGTGGTCCTGGGCCGAGTCCCGGCCTTGGCCGCGCCCCCGGATGCTTGCGAGCCAACGCCCGCAGCCCGTGCTTGCTCCAGGCAGAACGCGTGAACCGGGTCGCCCTTCTTCGTCCTTGAGCCATCGTCGTCCGTCATCGGTGCACGACAGATGGGGCATCGAGCTCGCTCAGCCTGCATGAGTGAATCATCTCGGTAAGCACTGACAGTGGCTGCTGCCCGGGCGCGTCTTCGGGATTTCGACCAGAGACTTCGGCGCCCTTGCGGGTCAGCACTTCCCACGTCATTCCAGCTCGTCAACGATGCCGGGCGTAGACGTCGAGGGCCCGGCCTCCTCGTCTGGGTGGGTAGCGATGTAGACGAGCCCCTCGGTGTACTCCAGCGTGGCTTGGTGCATCGACCGCAGCCGTCGAGCCAGCGTGCCCCACGGCCGCATGACCTTCCCGTGCGGCCCCGGCGACCGTTCGACGTCGGCGAGCTCGACGTCGAACTCGAACTGTCCGTCGATGTGCTCAGGGCCGAGCTTCTCGCTGCCGCGGTAGTCGAAGGTGAGGATGACGCCGCCGTCGTGGAGGTCCCCGATATTCAACTCGGGGTTCTTCACGACGCGGTTGTCGGCAACCACGGTGCTCTCGACGGTAACCATCGTGACCAGGTGCAGGGCGCGGTGCCTGTCGACGCGGGCCAGGTCGTTGAGCAGACGCAGCGAGTTCCAAGCTGGCAGGTCAGCCTGGTAGGGCTGGATGGCTTCCAGGCACGCGACCAGCCGCTCCGGTAGGTGCTTGAGCCGCGACCGCTGCTTGGAGAACGCCTCCGCGGTGTCGCAGATCGGCCACTGCAACGCGCTGGCGCCTGGGGGCGGGTTGGAGCCGGACACAATGACCGCGACGGCGTACAGACAGTTGTCGAGCGCAGCCCGCAGTTGGTACAGGAACTCTCCCAGGATGAGCGTGAGCTCCTCGGGCAGCGGAACCACCCGCTTCATGCACAGCGTTCCGCGCCCGTCGGCATCCACGGCCGCCACGAGCCGATGCGGTCGCTGTTCGAGGTAAGCGTCCCAGGTCGTCCCAAACGCCCTGTAGAGCTCGACAGCACGGTCCAGACGTGCCCGGAAGTGCTGGAGCTCCGGAAGGTCCTGCTGGTCCCCAGGCTCGTCTGCCGCCCGCGGTTCAGTCGGGAAGCTGGCCACTGAGCTGCAACCAGTGCTGTGCCAGTGCGGGGTTGACCGGCGCGGCCAACACCTTGGCCAGGTCAGCCTCGGCCTCGCACGCCACCTTCTCACTGCTGGCCCGGACCCGCGCGTCAAGCTCTTCGCCTGCGGCGGCCGAGCCCGGGACCAGGGACTCCATCTGCGCACCGTTCTGCCCCCGCAGCCGCGCATGGAGCTCATCGCCCTGTTGCTGGCCGACGCGAAACTCATCGGCACGACCAATGTCCACGGTGTAGATCGCGCTCAGCATGACGCCGTTGCCGGTGTTGGCCCCATGGCGCAGCGCGATGCGGAGAAGGTCAAGGCTGAAGACCCGCTGCTCCGTGCGCTGCCACTCCAGCCAGTCGAAGTCGGCGCCGTGCTCGACCGCGGTCTCGAACGTTCCGGTACCGGCCGGAAAGTCGGCCCACTCCAGGTGCGCGGTGGGGTCAGTCGGTAGAGCACGATGTGCCACCATCCAGGTCAGTGCTGCGGGCGGTCCACGTCCGTGAGGCGTGAGGCTAGCAGCGAGATGCGACAGCACGCTCGTCAACCAGAAGACCTCCAGCAGCGCACCACGTATGCCCGACACGTCTCACATGGGCAAGCGTCTCCGCGAGGACCGACACTGGCTGATGCCCGGGCGCCTTCGTGACCTCGACGAGAGACGCCGGTGCCGTTGAGGTCAACACGTTCCAGACCGTTCCAGCAGTGTCGACGATGTCGAGGTCGAACTCCAGGACTGGGCGGCGGACGCCTTCGAGACGTCTAGCGATCTCTACGGTGTCCGGCCATCTTGGCAGGTCAGGGCCGGGTGGACGGCTTGGGACGCCTCGGGACGGCAGGACTGTCAGGACGCGTGCTGAAACGGCTTGCGCCCGCGCGGAACTGTCGACCTGGACAACCAGTGCCGGCGTCTGCCCAAGGGCGTCCTGCCCTGTCCGACCCCGTCCACGATCGCTCTGACCTGCGGTAATACCCGGACGCCATCGTCACACCCGGACGCGGTGATGGCGTCCGGCGCTCGACAAGGGTGAAGTATCGGCGGCGGCTGGCGGTGACCCCGCGCCGAGGCTTCGGTGTTGGGGAGGCCGGCTCCTACCTCTCGGCTGCGGTGTCGAGCTGAGCCTCGAGTGCCGATGCCACGGCCTCGAACTCGGCCAGCGCTGCGGTGAGGTCTTCGACGATCTCGCGGGCGATGACGTCCGGGGACGGCAGGTTGTCAAGGTCCTCGAGGGACTCGTCGCGCAGCCACGTGATGTCGAGGTTGGCCTTGTCGCGAGCGATGATCTCGTCGGACGTGAAGGCCTTCCACCGTTCCGACTCCGTCCTCTCGCCGGTCGATGCACCTGGCCGGTAGGCGGCGACGAAGTCGCCGAGGTCGGCCCGGCGGAGCGGGTTCTGCTTGAGTGTGAAGTGCATGTTCGTGCGCAGGTCGTAGACCCACAGCTTCTCGGTCCAGGGCTGCCCGGGGCGAGCGACCTTCTTGTCGAAGAAGAGCACGTTGGCCTTGACACCTTGGGCGTAGAAGATTCCGGTTGGCAGACGGAGCATCGTGTGCAGGTTGAAGTCGGTCAGGAGCTTGCGGCGGATGGTCTCGCCGGCGCCGCCCTCGAAGAGGACGTTGTCGGGCAGGACGACGGCGGCGCGGCCGTTCGTGTCGAGGATCGTCATGATGTGCTGGACGAAATTGAGCTGCTTGTTGCTCGTCGTGGCGACGAAGTCCTGACGCTCGATCTCCCGGTCCTCGCGAACTTCGCGGCCGTCAGCGCCGACCATCGTCAGAGAGGACTTGCGCCCGAACGGCGGGTTCGACAGGACCACGGACCACCGGTGGCCGGGGTCGGCGATGAGCGAGTCACGGACCTCGATCAGGGAGTCACCGTTCGCGGTGCCCATGCCGTGTAGGAGCAGGTTCATCGCGGCCAGGCGGGCAGTGCCGTCCACGAGCTCGTAGCCGCGCACCAGGCCATCGCGTAGCTTGTCCCGCTCAGTCGGTGTCATCGACTCCGCACCGTGGGAGGCGTGGTCGTGGGCAACGAGGAGGAACCCAGCGGTGCCACAGGCCGGGTCGACGACAGTGTCCGCCACGGTGGGCCGAACGACGTCGACGATGGCCTGGATCAGCGCACGAGGGGTGAAGTACTGCCCGGCACCGGAACCCTTGTCCGAGGCACCCTTGGAGAGAAGCTCCTCGTAGGCATCGCCCTTGATGTCCGTACCGGACTGGGACCAGTTCTCCTTGTCGATCAGGTCCACGATGAGCCGCTTGAGCTTGGCGGGGTCCTGGATGCGGTTCTGCGCCTTGCGGAAGATCGTTCCGATCACCCCAGGCTCACGTGCCAGACCGACCAAGATGCGCGTGTAGGTGAACTCCAGCTGGTCGCCCTGGGCGTCGAGCAGCCGCTGCCACGAGTACTCCTCGGGGACGATCTGCTCGGGCCTGAGCTTCCGGGTGGCACGCTCGTGGGCCATCTTGAGGAAGAGAAGGTAGGTCAGTTGCTCGGTGTACTCGATGACCCCGACGCCGTCATCGCGCAGGACATCGCAGTAGGACCACAGCTTGTCGACAAGCTGGCGTGCGTCAGTCATATGAGGTGGTCGTTTCTATGGCAGGTTCGCAAGTGGCTTGACGGAAGGCGCTGAAGATTGCTCGAGATCATTCCTGAGTTCCCGGGATGACCTCTTGGTGCATATGCCGGCTACTCAGCTTTCCTTCGAAGGCTGCTGCAAGTAGTGCTCGCCTCAACGCTTGCCCGCGCTGACGGGCAACGGACAGCGCGCCTTCGATTTGGCTGCAGGCGTCCAGTAGAGGTTCCACCTCCGCCAGGGCCACCTGCTGCTCCTTGAGGCCAGGTACTTGCAGCCGCACTCGCATGTACTCGCTCGCCTTGATGTTCCTGATGTTGGTCGACGCAGTCTGCATCGGTGCTGTGCCACCTGACTGATGGAACGCGTTGAGCGCAAGGTGCAAGTATCGCGGGTCAACGCGATCTCTATCGGGTCTCATCAGCTGCATGAAATTGGCGCAGATCGAGGGTTGCTCGAGCATTCGAACTAGTCCGACGCGCCCTACTGGTGTCTTCGGTCCGCCGCCAGACTTCTCCAGAAGCAGATCACCCGGCTGGAGGGCGCGGCCCTCGAACTGCTTTCGCGTCACCGATCGGGTCGCCGCAGTGGAGGCGTTCAACTCCCCATGACGTTTCAACTCGGTAACACGGATGACGCGAACGTCCATCTCGTCGGTGCCGCTCGTGCTACCCCAAAGTCCGCCGATAGAACGCGTCAGCAATTCGCCAAGCGGTATCGCGTCCACCCCATCGGCCGAAGTAGCCCGCCTGATCGCTGATACGCGAAGTGCCTCAATGCGCGCCATCTGGCGGCGAAATTCCGCATCTGCGGCATCGAGGCGGGAGAGGTGGTCTTCGAGGATGTCGACGATCCTCCGCTGTTCCGGCAAGGGAGGCAGGGGGACGGGGATCTCACGAATGCCCTTGAGACCGAGACGCATACGTCCTACGCCATGTAGGCGCTCATCGGCCCACTTTCGCGCGGCTGGTCTCTGCATCGAGTACTTGACCCAACGCGGATCAACCTCCGCCCTCAGACGAACTCGGATGCAGTCAGCCTTGACGATCGCTGGACCTAACCATGAGGGCGCAAGGCAGGCGCGGGGAAGGGCGTCGCCCAACGAGGCAATGAGTAGATCACCAGCGACGACCTCGTGCTTGCTTAGCTTGTCGAAGTGCTCCCAAGCGATGTGCGCCGGGTTGTCAATGAAGTTGCCGTCTCCGATGTTCTGGAGCCTGACCACCCTTGGACCGAAATCCCGGTAGTGCTGTCTAGCCAGGTTTGATCCGAAGGGACCATCGGTGATCGAGCCCTTGAAGGGGGCGGCCAGGTCCTCGAGTGCGACGATCGGCCACATCACGCTGTGAGCTCAGTGTTGAGCTTGTCGAGCAGGTCGCCCGCGCGGTCGCCGAGGTCGCGCAGGGCGCCGTCGATGCCGCCCTTGTCGGTGAAGGGTGCTTGGTCGAGGTCGTCGGCGGTGATGCCGGCGGAGGATGCGATCACTTCGACCATGCGGTCGAGCCACCACCTTTCGATCGGACTGAAGGCCGTCCCGGCCCGTTGCTGCTGCGCGAGCCACGCTGCGTACCGCTCACGCACGTGGTCGGCGTAGGGGACGAGCTCGTGGTCGACCCCGACCGTATAGCGAAGCAGAGACACGAGATCAGTCAGGGTGTGGTGGTCGCTGTGACGGACCCGATCGACGTCGACGGCGGCATACGCATCCCAGATGAGGTCGGTGGTCCAGTTGTGCGGGGGACGGGAGATCCGGTCTGCGAGCTCCTGGATGTCCGCGAACGCGATGCGGCGCTCCTTGGCCTCGGTGGCGAGCTGGATGGCGGTGATCTCGTCGCGGTGCTCGGTCAGGTATGCGGTCCAGGACTCGACGATGGAGCGGGCCCTGGTGGTGTCGACGACTCCGTGGGCGTCGATGAGCGTGTCCTGGTTGACCTCGTCGATGACCCGGTCATGTGTGGCGCGCAGCTCGAGGATGCGGGCTCTCAGTTCGGGGTTGGCGGCGAGCGGTTTGATCGCGTCGTCGAGGAGGTCCTGGATAGCAGCAGCAGGATCGGTGGCGTTCTGCACGACGTGGGCCTGGGTGTCGGGGTCGACGGCGTCGACCAGGCCCCGGACGATGTCGCGCACGGGTGCTCCGGCGACGTCGTCGAGCTCGGCTCGCTCCTCCGGGGTCAGCTCGAGCTCGAGCTTGGCGAGGCGGGAGGCGAGGGTGGCGGTCTCGTCCTCGGTGAGGGACAGCGCTGCGGCCTTGTTGAGCAGCTTCTTGAGCGGGACGCCCTTGTCCCGGTTGAGAGGCGGATCGACGAACTCGTGTTCGGTGACGCCCACGGCGTCGACGATGACGAACCGGGTCTTGGCGGTGGCGTCGGGGGTGACGGACTGGAAGTCCGCGGGGGCGATGGTGCGGGCGCCGCGGCCTTTCATCTGCTCGAAGTACTGTGCGGAGCGCACGTCACGCATGAAGAAGACGCACTCGAGGGGTTTGACGTCGGTGCCGGTGGCGATCATGTCGACGGTGACCGCGATCCGCAGTGACGGTGAGGTACGGAAGGCCTGCAGCTGTCCCTTGGGGTCGCGGGCGGCGTAGGTGATCTTGGCGGCGAAGTCGTTGCCCTTGCCGAAGACTTCCCGGACGGTGGTGACGATCTCTTCGGCGTGCGCGTCGTCCTTGGCGAAGATGAGCGTCTTGGGGACGGTGGAGCGGCCGGGGAAGATGTCCGTGAACAGTCGGTCGCGGAAGGTCTCGAGGACGAGACGGATCTGGGACTTGGCGGTGACCGCCCGGTCGAGCTGCTTGTGGGTGTACTCGTAGTCCTCTTCGAGCTGCTCGAGGCGTTCCTTGCGGGTGCGGCGGTCGACCTTGGGCACGAAGAGGCCGGCGTCGATCTTGCCGCCCTTCTCGGAGATCTCGGTGCGGATCCGGTAGAGGTCGAAGTCGACGTTGACCCGGTCGGCGACGGACTGCGGGTAGGTGTACTCGGAGACGAGGTTCTGGCGGAAGAACGCGAAGGTCTGCTTGCCTGGGGTGGCGGTGAGCCCGACGACGTGGGCGTCAAAGTACTCGAGGACGCCGCGCCACACCCCGTAGATGGAGCGGTGGGCCTCGTCGACGATGACCAGGTCGAACGTCTCTGGGGGCATGGCCGGGTTGTAGGCGACGGTGACCGGGGCGTCGGGGACGTAGTCGTCGAGGCCGGGGTCGTCGCCGATGGTCACCTCTTCGTTCTTGAGGGCCTTGAAGACGCGCTGGATGGTGGAGACCACGACGCTGGAGGAGCCGAGCATGCCGGCCGAGGACAGCTTGTCGACGCCGTAGATCTCCGTGAAGCGGCGTCCGTCGCCGGGCGTGCGGTAGTTCTGAAACTCGGCGAGGGTCTGCTCGGCAAGGTTGTTCCGGTCGACCAGGAAGAGGATCCGCTGGAACCCGCCGTAGCGCAGCAGCCGGTAGGCGGCGGTCACGGCGGTGAAGGTCTTTCCGGCGCCGGTGGCCATCTGCACCAGCGACCGGTCGTGCTGCTGGCTGGCCAGGCTGTTCTCGATGCCGGTGATGGCGGTGATCTGGGCCGGACGGAGCGGTGTGGTGTCGAGTTCGGGGAGGTGGCGGACCTTGGCTCGCCAGGTCGGCTGGTCCGGCTCCGCGTCTGCGTCGCGCAGGATCTTCGCGAGCGTGCTGGCCTTGGGGAAGTTGAACAGCCGTCGGGCCCGGGCGTCCGGGTCGTAGCCGTTCGTGAAGTGGGTCTCGGTGCCGCTGGCCTCGAAGACGAACGGGAGCCGTCCCTCGGTCGTCACCGCGCGAAGGCGCACGTCCGCTGGCAGGCCCTCGGCGTACATCCCGGACTGCCACTCGACCCCCGACAGGGCGGTACCCTCGGGCTTGGCCTCAATGACCCCGACGGCCTTCCTGTCGACGTAAAGGACGTAGTCGGCGCGCCCGTGGCCGGCCTTCATGACGACCTCGCGGCAGGCGATGCCCTGGGTGGCGAACAGGTTGAGGTTCTTCTTGTCCTGGACCGACCAGCCCGCGTCGGTCAACTGGCGGTCGATGACCACCCGAGCGCGCTGCTCCGCCGCGAGCCTCGCCTCTGCGTCAAGTTCCCCCATGGCCGTCACCATAGCCAGCAGACCGTGACTAGAACGGACATATCGCTTGCCCATCGTTTGCCGTCACGCCGAACCGGCATGGTCGGTCGATGGCCTAGAGAAGGCCAGCGAGTGCAACTTAGAGCCGGTACGTGGCCCCGCGGTGGCCCAAGGTAGGGCACGCGGGAATCCGTCGAAAATCCTTGCACGTTCGCGGCTACCGTGCGTGCGGTCACCAGCCCCGGGCGCGCCACTCGCCTAGGTGCGACCGCTCGGCGCCGAGGGTCGAGTCGTCGCCGTGCCCGGGATAGAACCATGTGTCGTCGTCGTAGTGCGCGAAGATGCGCGAGTCGAGGTCGTTCATCAAGGACGTGAAGTCATCTCGATTTGTTGTCCGTCCTGCGCCACCGGGGAAGAGGCTGTCGCCGGTGAAGAGGTGCGTGTGCCCCTCGGGGTCGGCGTAGGCCAGCGCGATCGAGCCCGGTGTGTGCCCGCGCAGGTGCACGACCTCGAGTGTCACGTCGCCGACGGTGACCGTGTCGCCCTGCCCGACGCGCACGTCGACGGGGACGGGCAGCGCGTCGGCGTCGTCGGCGCCGGCCACCGTGCGGGCGCCGGTGGCCTCGACCACCTCGGCGAGCGCGCCGACATGGTCGTGGTGCCGGTGCGTGGTCACCACGGTGTCGAGGCCTCCGCCACCCGCCGCCACGAGCTCGAGCAGCCGTGACGGCTCGGCCGCCGCGTCGATGAGCAGCTGTGCGCCGGTCGCGCGGCAGGTGAGCAGGTACGCGTTGTTGTCCATCGTGCCCACGGACTGCTTGCGGACGGTCAGTCCGGACAGCTCGCGGACCGCGGGCGCGCCGCCCGGTTCGACGTGACCCGAGTACGTGTCGTCTGTGCGGTCGGTCATGTCAGCCTCCGAAGGGAAGGGTCGGGACGGGGCCGTCGAAATCGACCTCGTCGGTGTGGCCGCGGGCCAGCCACATGAGCACGGCTGCGCGGGAGCCGGAGACGGTCGTGGCGCCGTCACCGACGACGTACGCGTCACCCTCGGTCGTCGCGATGCGCAGCGACGGGGGAGTGTCCTCCTTGGACAGCCGGTTCGCGGCGTCGCGCAGGAAGAGGGCGACGACCTCGTCGGGCGCCTTCGCGAAGGTGAAGCCGGCGTCGAGGTCGACGTGGTGGTAGACGAGCTCGCGCAGCCGCATGAACGGCACCATCCCGACCGGCACCGGGAAGCCGCCCGGGGTGCGCTCGACACGCACCTCGCCGTGCTCGGGCCGCAGGGCCGCGAGCCTCTCGGCGAGGCGTGCCGCCGAGTCGCGGATGTCGGTGGCCTGCTCGTCGGCGGACCGGCGCGCGCCGGCGGCGATGTCGGCGTCACGCGACTCGGTCGTGTCGTACATGGTGTTCGCCGTGCCGGTCAGGGCGACGTCGCAGACGCGGGCGAGGGCGTCGGCGTTGCGGGCGAGGTGGGCGAGCACGTGCCCGCGTGACCAGCCCTCGCAGAGCGACGGCGCGAGCACCGCCTCGTTGCGGAAGGAGGCCGCCGTGGCCACGACCCGATCGGTCTCGGCCGCCACGAGGTCGGGGGTCACTTCACCGTGCTTCATACCGTTGCCCTCCCGGGTTGCTTCTCGGTCGCGCTGTCGGACGGCTCGCCCGTCGCCGTCTCCAGTGCCAGGGCGGCACCGACGAGGGTCAGGTGCGAGAACGCCTGGGGGAAGTTGCCCACCATGCGCTGGTTCACGGGGTCGTACTCCTCCGACAGCAGGCCCACGTCGTTGGCCAGGCCGACGAGCCGGTCCATCAGCTCGGTCGCCTTCGCGGTCATACCCGCCTTGGCGTATGCCGTGACCAGCCAGAACGAGCAGGCGAGGAACGGGTGCTCGTCGCCCGGCAGGCCGTCGACGTCGGTCTCGGTGCGGTAGCGCATGACGAGGCCGTCGCGCAGCAGGTCCCGCTCGACCGCTGCGATCGTGCCGAGCATGCGCGGGTCGTCGCCGTCGACGAAGCCGATCGACGACAGGGTGAGCAGCGACGCGTCGACCTCGGTCGTGTCGTAGTGCTGGACGAAGGTGCCCCGGTCGGCGTCGAAGCCCTTGGTCATGACCTCGTCGCGCACCTGGTCGCGCAGCTCGCGCCACTGGTCGACCGGACCTTCGAGACCCTGCTGCTCCACGGCCCGGACGGCCCGGTCGAAGGCGGCCCACACCATGGCCCGTGAGTGCGTGAAGTGACGGAGCGGACCGCGGATCTCCCACAGCCCGTTGTCGGCCTCCTGCCAGTGCTTCGCGAGGTGGTTGACGAGGGCGCGCTGCAGGTGCCAGGAGTCGTCGTTCTCCTCGAGCCCGCGCCGGCGTGCGTGGTCGAGGGAGATCATCACCTCGCCGAGCACGTCGGTCTGGCGCTGGTCGACGGCGGCGTTGCCGACGCGCACCGGGGCCGACCCGGCATACCCGGGAAGGTGGTGCAGGACGCGC
Organism: Terrabacter sp. 2RAF25; assembly: GCF_052115265.1. Lineage (NCBI taxonomy): Bacteria > Bacillati > Actinomycetota > Actinomycetes > Micrococcales > Intrasporangiaceae > Terrabacter > Terrabacter sp. 2RAF25. Next base: position 205,586 of record NZ_JBFRGJ010000004.1, on the reverse strand, counting down.
TCGGGAAGGTCTCGTCCGCCGTCGACGGGTACATGATCTGCATGTCCTCGGGGTCGCCCGCCACGGCACGCAGCAGCCACGCCCGCCAGAGCTCGGTCTCCTCCATGTAGCCGCACCCGAGCAGTGCCTCGAGCGTCAGGGCCGCGTCGCGGAGCCAGCAGAACCGGTAGTCCCAGTTGCGCTCGCCACCGATCCTCTCGGGCAGGGACGTCGTCGCGGCGGCCACGATGCCTCCGGTGGACTGGTGCGTCAGGCCTCGCAGCACCAGCAGCGAACGGGTCACGGCGGCGGCATACGCCCCCTTGTAGTGGCTGCGGGAGGCGTACTCCTCGCTCAGCGCGATGGTCTCGGCGATGCGGGCGCGCACGCTGAGGGGCGGCGGGATCGGCTCGTGACTGCGGAACCACGTCGTCGAGAACGTCATGACGTCACCGGCCATCACGTCGAACTCGTCGACGTGATGGCCGTCGCGCGCATGCGGGAGGCGCGCGCCGCGGAGCACCAGCATGTCGGGTCCGGCGATGGCGGTGATGATCTCGTCGGTGCGGCCCTCGCGGTCGTCGGAGTGGCGCGCGACCCACGGGCGGGTGCGGCCGTAGTTGAAGCGGACCGTCCACTCGTGGACCATCCGGACGGTGCCCTCGAGCCCCTCGATGCGGCGCAGCACGTCGGAGCGGCCGTCGCCCAGCGGCATGACGTCGGTGACCCTGACCCGTCCCGTCGACGTCTCGTGGATCGTCTCGAGCACGAACGAGTCGCCGACGTAGCGGCGCGTCGTCACGGCGTCCTCGTCGACGGGCGTGATGAGCCACCGCCCGTGCTCGGGGGTGCCGAGCAGCGCCGAGAAGCACGCGCGCGAGTCGAACCGGGGCAGGCACAACCAGTCGATCGAGCCGCGCCGGCTGACGAGCGCGGCCGTGCCGAGGTCGCCGAGCACCGCATAGTCCTCGATCGGGGTCGGCTCGTGCGCGCTCATGAGTGCGAGTATGCCGCTCGGCCGGGTCGGGCGTGCGGGGCCCGCCGGGGGCCGGCGCGTCCAACCCTGGACCGCCGATACGAGGACTGTCGGTGACCGCACCTAGCATGTTGCGCGTGACTGTTACGCCCACCGGCAACGCCCACTCCCTCGTCGTCCGCGGCGCTCGCGAGCACAACCTCCGCGACGTGTCGGTCGACCTGCCCCGCGACAGCCTGATCGTCTTCACCGGGCTCTCGGGGTCGGGCAAGTCGAGCCTCGCGTTCGACACGATCTTCGCGGAGGGCCAGCGGCGCTACGTCGAGTCGCTGTCGGCGTACGCCCGGCAGTTCCTGGGCCAGATGGACAAGCCCGACGTCGACTTCATCGAGGGGCTCTCGCCCGCGGTGTCGATCGACCAGAAGTCGACCAACCGCAACCCCCGGTCGACGGTCGGCACCATCACCGAGGTCTACGACTACCTCCGACTGCTCTTCGCCCGCGCCGGGCGCCCGCACTGCCCGGTCTGTGGCGAGCCGGTGACCCGCCAGTCGCCGCAGCAGATCGTCGACCAGCTGCTCACCCTCGAGGACCGCACCCGCTTCCAGGTGCTCGCCCCGGTGGTGCAGGGCCGCAAGGGCGAGTTCGTCGACCTCTTCGCCGAGCTGCAGACCAAGGGCTTCTCCCGCGCCCGAGTCGACGGTGAGGTGGTCTCGCTCACCGAGGCGCCCAAGCTCGAGAAGCAGAAGAAGCACACCATCGAGGTGGTCGTCGACCGCCTCGTGGCCAAGGGCGACGACAGCGGCTCCAAGCGCCGCCTCACCGACTCGGTGGAGACCGCACTCGGCCTCGCCGGCGGCGTCGTCATCATCGACTTCGTCGACCGGGACGCCAAGGACAAGGAGCGCGAGCGTCGCTACTCCGAGAAGATGGCGTGCCCCAACAACCACCCCCTGGGCATGGACGAGATCCAGCCGCGGTCGTTCTCGTTCAACTCGCCGTTCGGCGCCTGCCCCGAGTGCACCGGCATCGGCACCGAGCTGGAGGTGGACCCCGAGCTCGTCGTTCCCGACGACGACCTCACCCTCGCCGAGGGAGCCATCGCCCCCTGGGCCCAGGGTTCCGGCTCCGCCGAGTACTTCCAGCGCGTCATGGGCGCTCTCGCCGAAGACATGAAGTTCTCGGTGGACGTCCCCTGGCGAGCGCTTCCGGCGCGCGCCAAGGAGGCGCTGCTCCACGGCCAGAACTACAAGGTCCACGTCAAGTACAAGAACCGCTACGGCCGCGACCGTTCCTACACCACCGGCTTCGAGGGCGTCGTCCCGTTCATCAAGCGCCGCCACTCCGAGACCGACTCCGACTGGAGCCGCGACCGCTACGAGGGCTTCATGCGCGAGGTGCCGTGCCCCGTCTGCAAGGGCGCCCGCCTCAAGCCCGAGTCCCTCGCCGTGCTCGTCGGGGGCAAGAACATCTCCGAGGTCTGTGGCCTGGCGATCAACGAGGCGGCCGGCTTCCTCGACACCGTCGACTTCACGGCCCGCGAGAAGCAGATCGCCGAGCGGGTCATCAAGGAGATCGACGCGCGGCTCGGCTTCCTGCTCGACGTCGGCCTCGACTACCTCTCGCTCGACCGTCCGGCCGGCACCCTCTCCGGTGGCGAGGCCCAGCGCATCAGGCTCGCGACCCAGATCGGCTCGGGTCTCGTCGGTGTGCTCTACGTGCTCGACGAGCCGTCCATCGGTCTGCACCAGCGCGACAACCACCGCCTCATCGAGACCCTGACGCGCCTGCGCGACCTCGGCAACACCCTCATCGTCGTCGAGCACGACGAGGACACCATCGCCACCGCCGACTGGGTCGTCGACATCGGCCCCGGCGCCGGCGAGCACGGCGGGCACGTCGTGCACTCCGGTCCGGTCAAGGGACTGCTCGAGCACCCCGACTCGCTCACCGGCATGTACCTCTCCGGCCGCCGCGAGATCCCGACCCCCGACGTGCGACGCGGCCATGACGGGCGGCAGCTGACCGTCACCGGCGCCCGCGAGAACAACCTGCAGAACGTCTCGGTCAACTTCCCTCTCGGCAACCTCGTCGCCGTGACCGGGGTGTCCGGCTCGGGCAAGTCGACGCTCGTCAACGACATCCTGTACAACGTGCTCGCCAACAAGCTCAACGGCGCCCGGCACGTGCCCGGTCGGCACAAGACGGTCACCGGCCTCGACCAGCTCGACAAGGTCGTGCACGTCGACCAGAGCCCGATCGGGCGCACGCCCCGGTCGAACCCAGCCACCTACACCGGCGTCTTCGACAACATGCGCAAGCTCTTCGCCGAGACGACGGAGGCGAAGATTCGCGGCTACCAGCCCGGACGCTTCTCCTTCAACGTCAAGGGCGGGCGCTGCGACGCCTGCTCCGGCGACGGCACCATCAAGATCGAGATGAACTTCCTGCCCGACGTCTACGTGCCGTGCGAGGTCTGCCACGGGGCCCGCTACAACCGCGAGACCCTCGAGGTCCACTTCAAGGGCAAGACGATCGCCGACGTGCTCGACATGCCGATCGAGGAGGCCGCCAGCTTCTTCGAGGCGGTCCCGGCGATCTCGCGCCACCTCAAGACGCTCAACGACGTCGGCCTCGGCTACGTGCGGCTCGGCCAGCCGGCACCAACTCTCTCCGGCGGTGAGGCGCAGCGCGTCAAGCTCGCGAGCGAGCTGCAGAAGCGTTCGACCGGGCGCACCATCTACGTCCTCGACGAACCGACCACCGGGCTGCACTTCGAGGACATCAAGAAGCTTCTCGACGTGCTGCAGGGGCTCGTCGACAAGGGAAACACCGTCATCGTCATCGAGCACAACCTCGACGTCATCAAGAACGCCGACTGGATCATCGACATGGGCCCCGAAGGCGGCTCCGGCGGCGGCACGGTCATCGCCGAGGGGACTCCCGAGGACGTCGCCGACGTGGCAGCCAGCCACACCGGCCGCTTCCTCCGGCCGATCCTCGACCGCACCGCCCGCACGACGACGAGGAGCACGGCACGTGGCCGTGCCGCGTCCGGCACGAAGAAGAAGGCGACGCAGGGCTCACAGCGAGCTGACGGCTCAGCCACAGCCGGCGCGTCGAAACTGAAGGCCGCCGGCCGCACCACGGGTCGCACCAGGGGAGGCGCCACCACCGCGGCCGCGAAGAAGAGCACGCCCAGCACCACCGTGAGCAAGACGAGGACCTCCCCCACCACACGGAAGAGGAACGCATGACGCAGCGCACGCACTCACGCACCGCCGAGCAGCCCAGCACCGTCGCCACCCAGCACGACGGCCCCCTCGAGTCCCACGACAAGCCCGCGAGCGAGCCCGGCAGCGAGCCCAACAGCGAGCCCAACAGCGAGCCCAACAGCGAGCCCAACAGCGAGCCCAACAGCGAGCCCAACAGCGAGCCCAACAGCGAGCCCAACAGCGAGTCCACGAGCGAGCCCACCGGGCGGGGCGACCGTCTGGAGACCCGGCTGACCGACCGGCGCGGCGTCCTCAAGGTCGCCGGGGTCGTGGCCGGCGCCGGTGCGCTTGCCGCCTGCAGCAGCCCGCCCGTCCCCAGCTCGACGGGCCAGTCCTCGAGCAGCGCCTCGTCCGCGCCGTCCGGCGGCGGCACGCCGTCGTCTGAGGTGCCCGTGGGGGGCGCGAAGTTCTTCCCCGACACCCGGACGGTCGTCACGCAGCCGGTGGCCGGCACCTTCAAGGCCTTCGACACCACCTGTCCCCACCAGGGCTGTGCCGTGAGCTCCGTGGCGGACAACCAGATCGTCTGCCCCTGCCACCAGAGCCACTTCGACCTCTCGACGGGCGAGCCGACGCCCGACAGCCAGGCGAAGAGCCCCCTGACCGCCAAGCAGGTCACCGTCACCGGAAACACCTTCACCGTCGCCTGACCCGGTTCCATGAGCAGCTCGCCGTCGGCGGCGCACACTTCTCGCGTGCGTTGCGACGAGCTGTCCCCGCAGTCGTCCCGGCGCTGCGGACGGCGGCGTCCGGGCGGCTGAGGGCGGCATACGGCGGCGTCGGTGGGGCGACATAGGGTGGACGCGTGGCGGACCCGACGACCTACCGACCGAAGCCGGGGGAGATCCCGACCGACCCGGGCGTCTACCGCTTCCGTGACTCGCACGGTCGGGTCATCTACGTCGGCAAGGCCAAGTCGCTGCGACCGCGCCTGTCGTCGTACTTCCAGGACATCACGGCCCTGCACCCGCGCACCGCGACGATGGTCACGACGGCAAGCTCGGTCGAGTGGACCGTCGTGCGCACCGAGGTCGAGGCGCTCCAGCTGGAGTACTCCTGGATCAAGGAGTTCGACCCGCGCTTCAACGTCAAGTACCGCGACGACAAGTCCTACCCCTTCCTCGCCGTGACGATGGGCGAGGAGTTCCCGCGAGCCCAGGTGATGCGGGGCGCCAAGCGCAAGGGCACCCGCTACTTCGGTCCCTACGGCCACGCGTGGGCGATCCGCGAGACCCTCGACCTGCTGCTGCGCGTGTTCCCGGTGCGCACGTGCTCCTCCGGCGTCTTCAAGCGCGCCGCGGCCAGTGGCCGGCCCTGCCTGCTCGGCTACATCGACAAGTGCTCCGCGCCCTGTGTCGGCCGAGTCACTCCCGACGAGCACCGCGCCATCGCCGAGGACTTCTGCGACTTCATGGCCGGCAACACGACCCGCTTCGCCAAGCGCCTCGAGACCCGCATGAAGGAGGCTGCGGCCGAGCTCGACTTCGAGCAGGCGGCCCGGCTGCGCGACGACATCGGGGCCCTCACCAAGGCCCTCGAGAAGCAGGCTGTGGTGCTCGGCGACGCGACCGACGCCGACGTCTTCGCCCTGGCCGACGACGACCTCGAGGCCGCGGTCCAGGTCTTCCACGTGCGGGGCGGCCGCATCCGCGGCCAGCGGGGATGGGTCGTGGAGAAGGAGAGCGAGGACCTCCCCAGCCTCGTCGAGCACCTGCTGCAGCAGGTCTACGGTGACGCCGACCGCGACGCCGTGCCCCGTGAGGTGCTGGTGCCCACGCCGCCCGCCGACCTCGACGCCGTGACCGAGTGGCTGTCGGACGTGCGCGGCTCGGCCGTCAGCGTCCGGGTGCCCCAGCGCGGCGACAAGCGCACGCTCATGGAGACGGTGCGCCGCAACGCCGAGCAGTCGCTGACCCGCCACAAGGTCGCCCGCGCCGGTGACCTGACGCTGCGCAGCAAGGCGCTGCAGGAGCTGCAGGACTACCTCGGGCTCGACGACGCCCCGCTGCGCATCGAGTGCTATGACGTCAGCCACGTGCAGGGCACCAACGTCGTGGCCTCGATGGTCGTCTTCGAGGACGGCCTCGCCCGCAAGAGCGAGTACCGCCGGTTCATCGTGCGTGGCGCGACCTCCGGGGCCGACGACGGCCCCGACGCCGACGCGCCCGTCACGGTCGACGACACCGCCGCGATGCGCGAGGTGCTGACCCGCCGCTTCCGCCGCTACCTCGAGGACGCCGAGGGCACCGGTGACCTCGACCTGTCGACCGGTGTCGTCAGCGGGCCCTCCGACGGCGCCGGCCAGTCCGTGAGCGGCGACGTCAGCAGCGACGAGAGCGACGACGGCGACAGCGGCGAGAGCGACGACGGCGACAGCGGCGATGACGGCGACGCCCGGTCCACGTCCGGGCCGATCGACCCCGAGACCGGTCGGCCGCGCCGCTTCGCCTACCCGCCGAGCCTCGTCGTGGTCGACGGTGGCCTCCCGCAGGTCAACGCCGCGCAGGCGGTTCTCGACGAGCTCGGCATCGAGGAGGTCGCGCTCGTCGGCCTCGCCAAGCGTCTCGAGGAGGTGTGGCTGCCGCGCGACGACCACCCCGTCATCCTGCCGCGCACCAGCGAGGGTCTTTACCTGCTGCAGCGCCTGCGCGACGAGGCGCACCGCTTTGCCATCACGTTCCACCGCCAGCGCCGCTCCAAGGCGATGACCGCCTCGCAGCTCGACGGCATACCGGGTCTCGGCAGCAGCCGGCAGAAGGCGCTGCTGCGCCACTTCGGTTCGGTCAAACGCCTTCGTGTTGCGGACGTTTCGGACATCATGGCTGTTCCGGGCTTCGGCCGGTCGCTTGCTTCGGCGGTCGTCAACCACTTGGCTGGTGGAGCGCCCCAGGAGCCAGCCGTGAACCTCACGACGGGAGAAGTGCTCGAATGACCGCCGACACCGGCCCCACACCGCAGACGCCTCTGGCCGATGCCCCGATCGTCATCGTCACCGGCATGAGCGGAGCCGGACGCAGCACCACTGCCAACGTCCTCGAGGACCTCGGCTGGCTGGTCGTCGACAACCTCCCGCCCCAGCTGCTGTCGCACCTCGCGGAGCTGCGCGATGAGGCCCGGGCCAGCAATCCCGACTCGCGGCTCCAGCAGGTCGCGGTCGTCGTCGACGTGCGCTCCCGCGGCTGGTTCGAGCTGCTCGAGGGCGCCATCTCCGAGGCCCGCGAGCGGGGCGAGCGCCCGAGCCTGGTCTTCCTCGACGCGACCGACGAGGCCCTCGTGCGCCGGTTCGAGAGCGTCCGTCGCCCGCACCCGCTGCAGGGCGACGGCCGGCTGCTCGACGGCATCCAGCGAGAGCGCGAGCGGCTGCTCGACCTGCGGTCGTCGGCTGACGTCGTCATCGACAGCTCGGGTCTCAACGTGCACCAGCTGAGCGCCAAGCTGAGCTCGCTCTTCGCCGGCGAGGGCCGGGTGCAGCTGCGCATCGCCGTCATGTCGTTCGGGTTCAAGTACGGCCTGCCGCTCGACGCCGACGTCGTCTTCGACATGCGCTTCCTGCCCAACCCGTACTGGGTGCCGGAGCTGCGGTCGCTGACCGGACGCGACGGCCCCGTCAGCGAGTTCGTGATGAAGCAGGCCGGCGCCGACGAGTTCCTCGACCGGGCCGGCGACCTGCTCGACACGATGATCGCCGGCTACGTCCGCGAGGGGCGTCGCTACGTCACCGTCGCGGTCGGCTGCACGGGCGGGAAGCACCGGTCAGTCGCGATCGCCGAGGCGCTGAGCGAACGCCTCGGCGGCCGCGACCGCGTCGACACGTTCGTCGTCCACCGCGACCTGGGTCGGGAGTGACCACGCCCGGCGCCGTGAGCCCGCAGCGCGGATCCCTCGAGTTCCCGCACCACCGGCGGATCGTGGCACTCGGCGGGGGGCACGGTCTGGCCGCGACCCTCACGGCCCTGCGCCTTCTCACCGACAACGTCACGGCCGTCGTGACGGTCGCCGACGACGGCGGCTCGAGCGGCCGGCTGCGCGAGGAGTTCGACGTGCTGCCGCCCGGCGACCTCCGGATGGCGCTGTCGGCGCTGTGTGACGAGAGCGAGTGGGGCCACACCTGGCGCGACGTCCTCCAGCACCGCTTCGCCGGTGCTGGTGACCTCAAGGGGCACGCACTAGGCAACCTCATGATCGTCTCGATCTGGGAGCTGCTCGGCGACACCGTCCAGGGGCTCGACCTCGTCGGTCGCCTCCTGGGAGCACGGGGCCGGGTGCTGCCGATGGCCGCCGAGCCTCTCGAGATCGTCGCCGAGATCCGCGGTCACGACCCCGAGCGCCCCGACGACACCGTCGAGGTGCGCGGCCAGCACCGTGTGGCGTCATCGCCCGGCATCGTCTCGTCCATCGGCATCCTGCCTACCTGCCCCGAGCCGTGCCACGAGGCCCTGTCTGCCGTCGCGGCCGCCGACTGGGTCATGCTCGGGCCGGGCTCGTGGTTCACCTCGGTCATGCCGCACCTGCTGGTCCCCGACCTCGTCGACGCGCTCGTGGCCACACCCGCCAAGCGCCTGCTCAACCTCAACCTCGAGGTGCACAAGGGCGAGACCCGCGACTTCCGAGCGGAGGACCACCTCGCCTCCTTCGCGGCCAACGCACCCGAGCTGCGCCTCGACGTCGTGCTCGCCGACCCGAGCGTCGTGCCCGACGGCGCGTCGCTGCGAGCCGCCGCTGCCGACCTCGGGGCCGAGCTCGTCGTCGCCCCCGTCGCCGCGCGCAACGAGCCGGGCGTCCACGACCCGCTGCGGCTCGCGGCCGCCCTGCGCGACGTCATCGCCTGAGCTGCACGGTCCACGGCGACACGCCGACGTGCCCGACCGACCCGTTCGGTGTGTCGCAGAGGGACTCCGGCGCGAGGGTTCTTGAACAGGATGGCAGGATGTCGCCCATGGCCATGACAGCGAAGGTGAAGGACGAGCTCTCACGCCTCGAGGTGACCAAGCCCTGCTGTCGCAAGGCCGAGGTGTCCACGATGCTCCGTTTCGCCGGAGGGCTGCACATCATCGGGGGGCAGATCGTCGTCGAGGCCGAGCTCGACACCGCCAACTCGGCACGGCGCCTGCGCCGCAACATCAGCGAGGTCTACGGCCACAAGAGCGACGTGCTCGTCCTCGCCGCCGGCGGACTGCGGCGCGGCTCCCGCTACGTCGTGCGGGTCGTCGAGGAGGGGGCCACCCTCGCCCGTCAGACCGGGCTCATCGACAACCGCGGTCGACCGGTCCGGGGCCTGCCGCCCAAGGTCGTGAGCGCCGCCACCTGTGACTCCGAGGCGGCGTGGCGTGGCGCCTTCCTGGCTCACGGCTCCCTGACCGAGCCGGGCCGGTCGTCGGCCCTCGAGGTCACCTGCCCCGGACCCGAGGCCGCTCTCGCGCTGGTCGGCGCCGCCCGCCGGCTCGGCATCCAGGCCAAGGCGCGCGAGGTGCGCGGCGTCGACCGCGTCGTCATCCGCGACGGCGACGCCATCGGCGCGATGCTCACCCGACTCGGCGCCCATGACGCCGTCCTGGCGTGGGAGGAGCGACGGATGCGCCGCGAGGTGCGCGCCACCGCAAACCGTCTCGCGAACTTCGACGACGCCAACCTGCGCCGCTCGGCGCGTGCGGCCGTTGCAGCAGGCGCCCGCGTCGAGCGCGCCATGGAGCTGCTCGGCGAGGACATCCCCGACCACCTCCGCGAGGCAGGTGTGCTCCGCCTCGAGCACAAGCAGGCGAGCCTCGAGGAGCTCGGCCAGCTCGCCAAGCCTCCGATGACCAAGGATGCCGTCGCCGGGCGCATCCGCCGTCTGCTCGCCATGGCCGACAAGCGTGCGGAGGAGCTCGGGGTGGCGGGCACCGACGCCAACCTCACGCCTGACATGCTCGACAGCTGACCGACGCACACCACCCGACGCGTGCGCGCCCGGCCGGGTGCGTACGCGAACCCGGCCCACGCGTACGCCCACGGCCCCGTCAGGCACTGAGCGCGTGCTCACCAAGCCCTGAGACTGCCGGTTCAGGCCCCGAGCCGACGCACTAGGGTGGGTGTGATCGAGGTCGCAGCGTGGCGGCCCAAGGTCTGGCACATCGTCCGACACAGTCTCACCGAAGAGGTGCACAGCAGTGACCGTTCGCGTTGGTATCAACGGCTTTGGCCGCATCGGCCGCAACTTCTTCCGCGCCATCGTGGCGTCCGGAGCCGACATCGAGGTCGTGGCCACCAACGACCTCATGGACAACAAGACTCTCGCCCACCTGCTCAAGTACGACTCGATCCTGGGTCGCTTCCCGGGCGAGGTCTCCTACGACGACACGTCGCTCACGGTCGACGGCAAGTCGATCCGCGTGTTCGAGGAGCGCGACCCGTCCAAGATCGACTGGGCCGGCGTCGGCGCCGACATCGTCGTCGAGTCCACGGGCTTCTTCACCGATGCGACGAAGGCCAAGGCGCACGTCGACGGCGGTGCCAAGAAGGTCATCATCTCGGCGCCCGCCTCCAACGAGGACATCACCATCGTGATGGGCGTCAACGAGGATTCCTACGACGCCTCGAAGCACACGATCATCTCCAACGCGTCGTGCACGACGAACTGCCTCGGCCCGATGGCCAAGGTGCTCAACGACGAGTTCGGCATCGTCAAGGGCCTCATGACGACGATCCACGCGTACACCCAGGACCAGAACCTGCAGGACGCGCCGCACAAGGACCTCCGTCGGGCCCGCGCCGCTGCGCTCAACATCGTCCCCACCTCGACCGGTGCCGCCAAGGCGATCGGCCTCGTGCTGCCCGAGCTCAAGGGCAAGCTCGACGGCTTCGCACTGCGCGTCCCGGTGCCCACCGGCTCGGCCACCGACCTCACGTTCGAGGCGAGCCGCGAGACCACCGTCGAGGAGGTCAACGCCGCGGTCAAGGCCGCCGCCGAGGGCCCGCTCAAGGGCGTTCTCGTCTACACCGAGGACCCCATCGTCTCCAAGGACATCGAGACCGACCCGGCCTCGTGCATCTTCGACGCCGGCCTGACCAAGGTCATCGGCAACCAGGTCAAGGTCGTCGGCTGGTACGACAACGAGTGGGGCTACTCCAACCGCCTCGTCGACCTCGTCGCGCTCGTCGGCCAGTCCCTCTGAGCCCACTCGGCCACCGCCCCCGGGACCCCCACTCCGAACCGGAGGTCCCGCGGGGCGGTGGCCGCACCCTTGCCCGGCTGATTCCCCACCACTGAAGAGGCATCCGCGTGAAGACCACCAGCGACCTCGGCGACCTGCGCGGCAAGCGCGTGCTCGTCCGGTCTGACCTCAACGTGCCGCTCGACGGCTCGACCATCACCGACGACGGCCGCATCCGCGCCTCGGCCCCGACGATCAAGGGCCTGGCCGACGCCGGCGCCCGCGTCATCGTGTGCGCCCACCTGGGCCGCCCCAAGGGTGCCCCCGAGGCCAAGTACTCCCTCGCCCCCGTCGCGAAGCGCCTCGGTGAGGTGCTCGGCAGCGACGTCGTCTTCGCCGACGACACCGTCGGCGACGACGCCAAGGCCAAGGCCGCGGCCCTCGAGGACGGTCAGGTGCTGCTCCTCGAGAACCTCCGCTTCAACGCCGGCGAGACCGCCAAGACCGATGATGAGCGCGCCGAGTTCGCGGGCGAGCTCGCCTCTCTCGCAGACGTCTTCGTCTCCGACGGCTTCGGCGTCGTGCACCGCAAGCAGGCCTCGGTGTACGACGTCGCGCGTCTGCTCCCGCACGCCACGGGCGACCTCGTCTCCACCGAGGTCGACGTGCTCCGTCGCCTGACCAAGGACCCCGAGCGCCCGTATGCCGTCGTGCTCGGTGGTGCCAAGGTGTCCGACAAGCTCGGTGTCATCGGCAACCTGCTCGGCACCGCCGACCGTCTCCTCATCGGCGGCGGCATGGTCTTCACGTTCCTCGCCGCGCAGGGCCTCGAGGTCGGCAAGAGCCTGCTCGAGGCCGACCAGGTCGACACCGTCAAGGGCTACCTCGAGCGCGCGGAGAAGAAGGGCGTCGAGATCGTCCTGCCCACCGACGTCGTCGCCGCCGACGCGTTCAGCGCCGACGCCGCCCACGAGGTCGTCGCGGCGGACGCGATCCCGGCCGACCGGATGGGCCTCGACATCGGCCCCGAGTCGAGCCGCCTGTTCGCCGAGAAGCTCGCCGACTGCCGCACCGTCTTCTGGAACGGCCCGATGGGTGCGTTCGAGATGGCACCGTTCGCCGACGGCACCAAGGCCCTCGCCCGGGCGCTCGTCGACATCACCGCGAAGGGGGCGCTCACCGTCGTCGGCGGCGGCGACTCCGCCGCGGCCGTGCGCCAACTCGGCTTCGAGGACTCCGACTTCGGCCACATCTCCACCGGTGGTGGCGCCAGCCTCGAGTACCTCGAGGGCAAGGAGCTGCCCGGGCTCACGGTGCTCGAGGAGGGTGACGCCTGATGGCGAAGGACACCAAGACCGCCACCAGCGGGCGCATCCCGCTCATGGCCGGCAACTGGAAGATGAACCTCGACCACCTGCAGGCGACCCACCTCGTGCAGAAGCTCGACTGGACGCTGCGCGACGCCAAGCACGACCACACGGCCGTCGAGGTCGCCGTGCTCCCACCGTTCACCGACCTGCGGTCCGTGCAGACGCTCATCGAGGGCGACAAGCTCGACCTCAAGTACGGCGCGCAGGACCTGTCGCCGCACACGTCGGGCGCCTACACGGGCGACATCTCCGGTGCGTTCCTGGCCAAGCTCGGCTGCACCTACGTGACCATCGGGCACAGCGAGCGACGTGAGGGCCACGGCGAGACCGACGAGGTGGTCAACGCCAAGGTCAAGGCCGCGTACGCGCACGGCCTCACCCCCATCCTCTGCTGCGGCGAGGCCCTCGACGTGCGCAAGGAGGGCCGCCAGGTCGAGCACGTCGTCGCGCAGCTGCGCGCCGACCTCGACGGCGTCACCAAGGAGCAGGCCGCCGGCATCGTCATCGCCTACGAGCCCATCTGGGCCATCGGCACGGGTGAGGTCGCGACCCCCGACGACGCGCAGGAGGTGTGTGCCGCCATCCGAACACTGCTCGCCGAGCTCTACAGCGGCGACGTCGCCGACGGCATACGCGTGCTCTACGGCGGCAGCGTCAAGGCTGGGAACGTGGCGTCGATCATGGCCCAGGAGGACGTCGACGGCGCCCTCGTCGGGGGCGCGTCCATCGACCCGACCGAGTTCGCGTCGATCTGTCGCTACCGCGACCACCTGACGACAAGCTGACGAGCGTCCGAGAGTCGCCGAGCCATCCCCGTCGGCCCGACGGCCCCCCCCGTGAGGGCCGTTCGGCCGATGGGGCCTCGGGCAGGTATCCTTGCCCGAGCCCCGAAAGACCCGGGGGAGAGGCCCACCGGCCCGAACACCCCGAGATCCCGACGATTTGGAGTCACCACGTGGATGCGGTTCGCATCGTGCTTCAGGTCCTGCTGGTGCTGTCCAGCCTGGTCCTGACCCTGTTCATCCTGCTGCACAAGGGCAAGGGTGGCGGCCTGTCCGACATGTTCGGCGGGGGCATGTCCACGTCCCTCGGCGGCTCGTCCGTCGCGGAGCGCAACCTCGACCGCTTCACCGTGGCCGTGGCCGCCGTCTGGGCGGCATCCATCATCGGTCTGGGCCTGCTGGCCCGCTTCGCGAGCTGACAGGAGACGTAGATGGCCAGCGGTAACGCCATTCGTGGAAGCCGGGTCGGTGCCGGCCCGATGGGCGAGGCGGAGCGCGGCGACGCCGCCCCTCGCGTCCACATCTCCTACTGGTGCTCCAACGGGCACGAGACGCGTCCCAGCTTCGCCGAGGAGCCCGGAATGGTGCTCCCCGAGACCTGGGACTGCCCGCGCTGCGGCTTCCCGGCCGGGCAGGACAAGGACAACCCTCCGGCCCCGCCGAAGGTCGAGCCCTACAAGACGCACCTCGCCTACGTGAAGGAGCGCCGCAGCGACGCAGACGGCGCCGCGATCCTCGACGAGGCCCTGAGCACCCTGCGCGAGCGCGGCCTCATCCAGTGACCTGAGGGTCACCGATCGACGCACGCCGAAGGGCCCGGGAGATCCTCCCGGGCCCTTCGTCATTGCACGTCAGGAGGGTCCCGCCGCCTCAGTCTGCGGATCAGTCCGCTGATGGTGCTGTCAGGACGACCGCCAGGGCAGACTGATCCGCCGCCAGGGCGCGCATCGATCAGCCTGCGGATCAGTCCGCGGATGGTGCTGTCAGGACGACCGCCAAGGCAGACTGATCCGCCGCCAGAGCGCGCATCGATCAGCCTGCGGATCAGTCTGCGGGGGGCGGGGAGTCGGGGGAGTTGAGGTTGGCGGCGGCGGCGGTGTCGAGTAGCCAGAGGGTGGCGTCGGTGCCGCGCACCCCGGCGGCCGGCACGTCCCAGCGGTCGGCGCCGGGGGCGAGAGCTGCCGCGACCGACTCGGCCTTGTCGTCACCCGAGACGAGGAACCAGACCTCGTGGCTGCGGTCGAAGCACTCGAAGGTGAGGCTGACCCGGTCGGGCGGCGGCTTGGGGGAGTCGTGCACCGCGACCGCGATCGCGTCCTCGATGCGCTGAGCCGGGTGGTGCGGGAAGAGCGACGCGACGTGGCCGTCGGGCCCGACGCCGAAGAGCACGACGTCCCAGGCCTTCTGGCCGTGCTCGCGGATCGTCTGGGCGTATGCCGTCGCGCTGGCCTCGGCGTCCGCGGACGCCTCGGGGCCGGCCACCCGATGCACCTTGGCGGGGTCGAGCCCCAATGCCGAGAGCCCGGCCGCGTCGTTCTGGGTGTCGTTGCGGTCGGGGTCACCTGCCGGCAGGTAGCGCTCGTCGCCCCACCACACGCGTACTCGGGTCCAGTCGACCGCGGACCGGCCGGGGACCTTCGCGATCGCAGCGATGATCGCGGAGCCCATCGACCCTCCGGTCAGCGCGAGCTGTGCCTCGGGCTGGCGTGACTGTGCGTCGATGACCGCGGTGACGAGCCGCGCGGCCGCTGCGTCGGCGAGCGACTGCTTGTCGGGGTGGACGACGACGCGCGGCTCCGCGCTCACGTGCCGGCCTCGGTGGTCGCCGCCTTCGTAGCGGTCGAGGTGCGTGCGCTCGTCTTGCGCGCCGTCGTCTTGCGCGCGGTCGTCTTACGCGCCGTGGTCGTGCGAGCGGGCGACGAGCCCGTGGCCGTCGGGCCGGCGCCAGACTTCCGCGGCGTCGACGTCTTCTTCGCGGTCACCTTCGTGGCCGCCGTCCTGGTGCTGCTCGTCGATGCGGCACTCGACTTCCTGGCAGCGGCCTTGCGGGTGCCCGCCGTCCTCGCGGCGCCACCGGACGCCGCGCCCGTCTTGACCGCCTTCTTGCGGTCCTTGGCGGCCTGCTTCTCGCGCGGCGTGCGCTTGCCGGCGAGCTTGCGCACGGTGGCGGCCCGCACGTCGGCGGTCTCGGCGTGCTCGGGGGGCGCCGCGGCCGTGATCATCGCGCTCGCCTCCTGCGCCGACTCGTCGCGGCTCAGGCGTGCGGCGAGACGGCGCGACTCGGCCGGGTCAGGCGCCTTGCCGGCCTTGGCGGCGGCGGCTGCCGTGAGCCGCACCGGCTGGAGGGCGACCAAGCCGTGCAGGAGCGCGTCCTCGTAGGCGTCGTCGGGGTCGAGGCGACGCAGCTCGTCGGCCAGGCACTCCGGCAGCTCACGGCGCGGAAGGCTGATCCGACGGTCGGGCTGGCCCGACTGCGACAGGGTCGCGACCGCGTCGCCGGGGCGGACGAGGTCGATGGGCCCGCTCTTGCGCTCGAGGCGCACCGCGGCGATCCCCGACCCGCGTGGCGTCGACACGCGGTGCACCGGCACCCTGAGCCTCCGCGACAGCCACGCCGCGAGCAGGTCGGACGACGGGGAGTCGGGCGCGCCACTCACGACGGCGCCGGTGATCGGCTCGTACGGCGGCTGGTCGAGCGCTGCTGCGAGCAGGCCACGCCAGCGGGTGATGCGGGTCCACGCGAGGTCGGTGTCGCCGGGCGCGTAGGTCGCTGCGCGCTTCTTGAGCATGAGCCGGGGGTTGCGGTGCTCGGCGACGTCGGTGATGCGACGTTGGGCCATGGCGCCGATGGGGTCCTTGGCGACGTCGGAGGGGGCCTCGCCGGGCCACCAGGCGACGATGGGGGAGTCGGGCAGCAGGAGCGGCACGACGACGCTCGGGCCGTGGTTGGCCAGGGCTCCGTAGAGGCGCAGCACGACGATCTCGCTCGCCCCCGCGTCGCCGCCGAGACGGATCTGGGCATCGAGGCGGTTCTTGCCGCGGCGGTCGCCGGCGATGACCACGATGATGCGGCAGGGGTGCTGTCGGCTCGCCTGGTTGGCGACCTCGATGGCGTTCTGGGCATCGGTGTCCTCGACGACGACGACGAGGGTCAGCACCCGCCCGAGTGCGAGGGCGCCCACCTCGTTGCGCAGCCGCACCAAGGTCTTGCTGATCCCTGTGGTGCTGGTGTCGGTCAGGTCGCGGATCACGGCATCCTCCACGTGCGTCTGTCGCGTTCGAGCATCCGGTCGGCCGATGGCGGTCCCCACGTCCCCGCGGGGTACTGCTCCGGCTTGCCGCCCTTGGCCCAGTGGCGCATGAGCGGGTCGAGAATGCGCCAGGACGACTCGACCTCCTCGTGCCGGGGGAAGAGCGGCGGGTCCCCGAGGAGCACGTCGAGGATGAGGCGTTCGTACGCCTCGGGCGACGCCTCCGTGAACGACGAGCCGTAGCCGAAGTCCATCGTCACGTCACGCACCTCCATCTGCGCGCCGGGCACCTTGGAGCCGAAGCGCAGCGTGACGCCCTCGTCGGGCTGCACGCGGATGACGATGGCGTTCTGGCCGAGCTCCTCCGTGGCGGTGTGCTCGAACGGCAGGTGCGGCGCCCGTTTGAACACGACGGCGATCTCGGTGACCCGCTTGCCCAGGCGCTTGCCGGTGCGCAGGTAGAACGGCACGCCCGCCCAGCGTCGGGTGTCGACCTCGAGCGTCACCGCGGCGAAGGTCTCGGTCACCGACTTGGGGTCGACGCCGTCCTCCTCGAGATAGCCGACGACCTCCTCGGCGCCCTGCCAGCCACGGGCGTACTGCCCGCGCGCAGCGCCCTTGTCGAGGTCGGCCGGCAGGCGAACGGCCGAGAGCACCTTCTCCTTCTCGGCACGAAGGTCCTTGGCGTCGAAGGAGACCGGCTCCTCCATGGCCGTCAGCGCGAGCAGCTGGATCAGGTGGTTCTGGATGACGTCACGGGCCGCGCCGATGCCGTCGTAGTAGCCGGCGCGGCCCGCGATGCCGATGTCCTCGGCCATCGTGATCTGCACGTGGTCGACGTAGTTGGCGTTCCACACCGGCTCGAAGAGCTGGTTGGCGAAGCGCAGGGCCAACAGGTTCTGGACCGTCTCCTTGCCGAGGTAGTGGTCGATGCGGAAGACCGAGTCGGGCGTGAAGACGCCCTCGACGATCTCGTTGAGCTCCTGGGCGCTCTTGAGGTCGTGGCCGAACGGCTTCTCGATGATGACGCGTCGCCAGCTGTCGCCCTCGGCCCGCGTCAGTCCGCAGCGCTCGAGCTGCTCGCAGACCGTCGCGAAGAAGCCCGGCGGGATGGAGAGGTAGAACGCGTGGTTGCCGCCGGTGCCGCGGTCGCGATCGAGCTCCTCGACGGTCTTGGCGAGCAGGTCGAACGCCGCCGGGTCGTCGAAGGTGCCTGGCACGAAACGGAATCCCTCGGAGAGGTTGCGCCAGACGTCCTCGCTGAACGGCGTGCGCGCGTGCTGCTTCACCGCGTCGTGGACGACCTGCCCGAAGTCCTGGGTGGCCCAGTCTCGGCGGGCGAAGCCGACGAGCGAGAAGCCCGGCGGCAGGAGGCCGCGGTTGGCGAGGTCGTAGATCGCCGGCATGAGCTTCTTGCGGGCGAGGTCGCCGGTGACCCCGAAGAGCACGAGCCCACAGGGGCCGGCGATGCGCGGGATGCGCTTGTCCTCGGCCGTGCGAAGCGGGTTGTGTCCGTGGGCGATCCGCGCTGGACTCATCCACGACCTCCTTCTGGGGACGAGTCAGAGAGGGCCTTGCGCAGCTGAACCAGCCCTGCGTCGTGGTCGGTGAGGTGCAGCTGCAGCACCGGGCGACCGTGGTCGGCGAGCACCGCAGCGTCGCCGCCGGCCTGCGAGGCGATGAAGTCTCCGAACGTGAACTCGCGACCGGGGATCGAGAGGTCCTGCTTCGGCGTCGCCGTGACCTGCAGGTAGACGCCGACGGCCGGGCCGCCCTTGTGGAACTGGCCGGTGGAGTGCAGGAAGCGCGGGCCCCAGCCGAACGTCACCGGCCGCTCAGTGCGGCGCCCCAACGACACCCGGCACTGGGCCAGGTCTGCGTCGGCGAGCCGGTCGAGGTAGGCCATCACGGCGACGTAGCCCCGGGCCCGGTCGAGCTGCGCGAACAGGGCGTCGAGCGCCGTCGCAACCGTCTGGGCGTCGCCGAGCCACGAGCCGTCACCGCCGAGCGCGCGGATCTCGATCGCCCCGTCGGTCGCGGCGGGCGCCTCCGTCGAGCCGGTGCCCTGGTCGAGGAGCTCGCGCGCCGCCTTCTTGGCGCTCTCGACGTCGGGCTGGTCGAACGGGTTGATGCCGAGCAGACGGCCCGCGACGGCTGTCGCGACCTCCCACAGGAGCAGCTGGGCGCCGAGGGCGCCGCCCACGCGTACCTCGGAGGCGGCGTCGCCCGAGGGTCCGTCGTCGTCGGTGTCGGACGCGACGAGCCGGGCCACGGTGACGTCGTCGGCGGGCCACCTGACCTCGGGGTCGTCGTCACCGCCGGCGACGACGGGCAGCACGCCGGTGCCGTTCTTGCCCGTGGACTCGGCGATGAGCTGCTCTGCCCAGTCGGCGAACCCGACGATGCCCGAGCCGTCGTCGACGAGCACGAGCTTGTCGCGCAGTGGGGCGGTGCCCCCCATCGCGGCGCCGAGGCGAAGCCCGGGGTTGGCGTCGTCGTCAGCGGCGAGCAGGTCGGCGACCGACTCGGCCTCGTCGAGGAGGGCCTCGACGTCGACGCCGGCGAGCCCGCTGGGCACGAGGCCGAAGGCCGTGAGCGCCGAGTAGCGCCCCCCGACGTTCGGGTCGGCGTTGACGACGCGGTAACCCTTCTCGCGTGACTCCTTGTCGAGCGGGCTGCCCGGGTCGGTGACGATGACGATGCGCGACGCGGGGTCGATGCCGGCGTCGCTGAACGCCCCTTCGTACGCGCGTCGCTGCGAGTCCGTCTCGACCGTGGAGCCCGACTTGCTCGACACCACGACGACGGTGCGCTCGAGATCGTCACCCAGCGCACGGCGTACGTAGTCGGGGTCGGACGAGTCGAGGATGACGATGGGCTTGCCCGCGGTGGCGCAGATGACCTCGGGCGCGAGCGACGACCCACCCATGCCGCAGAGCACGACGTGGTCGAGACCCTGCTCGGCGAACGAGTCGCGCAGGGCGGCGATCTCTCCGACGAGCGGCCGGGACGAGCGCGGTAGCCCGACCCAGGAGAGGCGGATCCGTGACTCGGACTCGGCGTCGGGGCCCCACAGGGTCGCGTCCTGGGCGAAGAGCTTGCTCGCGACGGCGTCCTCGACGAGGGTCGGCACGTGCTGCCCGATCGCGTCCGCCGCTGCACCTGACGCGCTGACGGACAGTGAGCTCATGCGCTCACCTTCTCCATCTCCGCCGTGACGCCGTCGAGCAGCTCGCCCCACGCCTTCTCGAACTTGTCGACCCCCTCGACCTCGAGCAGGTCGACGACCTCGTTGTAGGAGACTCCGACTCCCTCGAGGTCGTCGAGCACCTTGGACGCCTCGGCGTAGCCGCCGGTGATCGTGTCGCCGGTGACCTTCCCGTGGTCGGCCGTGGCCTCGAGCGTCTTCTCCGGCATCGTGTTGACGATGCCCGGGGCGACCAGCTCGGTGACGTAGAGCGTGTCGGGGTAGGCCGGGTCCTTGACGCCGGTGGAGGCCCACAGCGGACGCTGGGGGTTGGCACCGGCATCGGCCAGCGACGTCCAGCGCGGCGTCGAGAACACCTCCTCGTAGGCCTGGTAGGCCAGGCGCGCGTTGGCGACGCCGGCCTTGCCCTTGAGCGCCACGGCCTCGTCGGTGCCGATGGCGTCGAGGCGCTTGTCGATCTCGGTGTCTACCCGGGAGACGAAGAACGAGGCGACGGAGTGGATCTTCGACAGGTCGTGGCCGTTCGCCTGTGCCTTCTCGAGCCCCTCGAGGTAGGCGTTCATGACGGCTCGGTAGCGCTCGAGCGAGAAGATCAGGGTCACGTTGACGCTGATGCCCTCGGCGATCGTCGCCGTGATGGCCGGCAGCCCCGCCTTGGTCGCGGGGATCTTGATGAGGACGTTCGGGCGGTCGACGGCGGCATACATCTGCTTGGCCTGCTCGACCGTCTTGTCGGTGTCGTGCGCGAGTCGGGGGTCGACCTCGATGGACGCTCGGCCGTCGACGCCCTTGCTCGACTCGTAGATCGGCAGGAACAGGTCGCAGGCCTCGCGCACGTCGGCGGTGGTCAGCTCGAAGACGACGTGCTCGACGTCGTTGCCATCCTTGGTGAGTTTGGCGAGGTCGTCGTTGTAGCGGTCGCCCTTGGACATGGCCGCCTGGAAGATCGACGGGTTCGAGGTGAGACCGACGACGTTGCGCTCCTCGATGAGGTCGGAGATCTTGCCGGTCTCGAGGAGGTCGCGCGACAGGTCGTCGAGCCAGATCGAGACTCCGGCGTCGGATAGGGCCTTGGTGTTCGGGTTGGTCATGTTCACTTCCCCTTGCTGGTGGCGGAGGCTGCAGCCTTCTTCGCTGCCGGGGTGCCGAGCTCGGCACCCATGACATCGGTGGCGGCGCTCTGGGCGGCGCGGGCCGGGTTGGTCTCGGTGACACCGGGGGCCAACGACGCGGCGGCCTTCGCGGCCTTGACGGAGTCCTTGGCCGCCTTGACGACGGCTTCGGCGGTGATGCCGAACTCGCGGTAGAGCGTCTGGAAGTCGGCGGAGGCGCCGAAGTGCTCGATGCTGACGACGCGGCCGGCATCGCCGACGATGTCGTGCCAGCCCATCGAGACACCGGCCTCGACGCTGACGCGGGCGCGCACGGACGGCGGCAGCACCTTGTCCTGGTAGGAGCGGGGCTGCT
Organism: Terrabacter sp. 2RAF25; assembly: GCF_052115265.1. Lineage (NCBI taxonomy): Bacteria > Bacillati > Actinomycetota > Actinomycetes > Micrococcales > Intrasporangiaceae > Terrabacter > Terrabacter sp. 2RAF25. The sequence goes on along the minus strand of NZ_JBFRGJ010000004.1, from coordinate 184,148 downwards.
TCTCGAACCACTCGCGGCACGGCATCGACACGACACGCGTCGAGATCTTCGACTTCTCGAGCTTCTCGGCGGCCTGCACGGCGAGCTGCACCTCGGAGCCGGTGGCGACGAGGACGACGTCGGGATCGCCGGCGCCGGACTCCTCGACGAGCACGTAGGCGCCCTTGGCGACACCGCTCACCTTGCCGTAGGTCGAGCGGTCCCAGGTGGGCACCGGCTGACGCGTCAGGCACATGGCGGCCGGACCGTCGGTGCGGGTGAGGATCTGGGCCCACGCCGCAGCGGTCTCGTTGGCGTCCGCAGGGCGCACGACGTCGAGGCCGGGGATGGCCCGCAGGGCGGCGAGGTGCTCGATCGGCTGGTGCGTCGGGCCGTCCTCGCCGAGACCGATCGAGTCGTGGGTCCACACGTAGGTGACGGGCGCCTGCTGGATCGAGGCGAGACGCACGGCGGGGCGCATGTAGTCGGAGAAGACGAGGAACGTGCCGCCGTACGGGCGGGTCAGGCCCTCGAGCGCGATCCCGTTGAGGATCATGCCCATCCCGTTCTCGCGGATGCCGAAGTGCAGGGTGCGGCCGTAGGGGCCGCCCTTCCACTCGCGGGTCTGCTTGCCGCTGGGGATGAACGACGGCTCACCCTCCATCGTGGTGTTGTTCGACTCGGCGAGGTCGGCCGACCCGCCCCAGAGCTCGGGCATGACCTCGGCGAGGGCGCTGAGCACCTTGCCGGACGCGGCGCGGGTGGCGATGCCCTTGGCGTCGGCCGGGAAGGTCGGCAGGGCCCTGGCGAGGCCGGCGGGTGCCTTGCCGGAGACGACGCGGTCGAGCAGTGCGGCACGGTCGGGGTTGGCCTTGCGCCACGCCTTGTACGCCTTGTCCCACTCGCGGTGGGCGGCCTTGCCACGCTTGACGACGTCGCGGGCGTGCTTGAGCACGGCGGGCTCGACGGCGAAGGACTTCTTCGGGTCGAAGCCGAGCAGCTCCTTGGTGGCGCCGATCTCGGCGTCGCCGAGGGCGGAGCCGTGGGACTTGCCGGTGTTCTGCTTCGTCGGGGCGGGCCACGCGATGATCGTGTGGAGCACGACGAGGGTCGGCTTGTTGCTCACCTTCTCGCCGCTCCTGATGGCGGCCAGGAGGGCGTCGACGTCCTCGACGTAGGTGGCGCCGTCGGCGTCCTTGCGCCAGTCGACCTCGACGACGTGCCAGCCGTAGGCCTCGAACCGGGCGCCGACGTCCTCGCTGAACGCGATGTCGGTGTCGTCCTCGATGGAGATCTGGTTGGCGTCGTAGACGACCGTCAGGTTGCCGAGCTCCTGGTGGCCGGCCAGCGCGCACGCCTCGTGCGAGACGCCCTCCTGCATGTCGCCGTCGGAGGCGATGACGTAGATGTTGTGGTCGAACGGGCTGGTGCCGGCCTTCGCGTCGGGGTCGAAGAGCCCGCGCTGGCGACGCTGTGCCATGGCCATGCCCACCGCCGACGCGAGGCCCGAGCCCAGCGGACCCGTGGTGATCTCGACACCGGGCGTGTGGTGGACCTCGGGGTGGCCCGGCGTCAGGGATCCCCACGTGCGCAGCGACTTCAGGTCGTCGAGCGAGAGGCCGTAGCCGGAGAGGTAGAGCTGGACGTACTGCGTGAGGCTCGAGTGCCCGCACGAGAGCACGAAGCGGTCGCGGCCGAGCCAGCTGGGGTCGGACGGGTCGTGCGTCATGACGTTCTGGTAGAGCAGGTACGCGAGCGGCGCGAGCGACATGGCCGTGCCGGGGTGGCCGTTGCCGACCTTCTGCACGGCGTCTGCTGCCAGCAGACGGGTCGTGTCGACGGCGCGGACATCGAGGTCGCTCCACCCGGCCTTCTTCGCGACGGGCATCGGGAGACCCGGGTCACGCTGTGCCAGCACGCCCTTCGTCTTCGTCGTCCGCGTGCTGCTGGATGGGGTGGGCTTCTTCGCCTTGGTGGTGGCGGTGCTGGACGCAGCGGTGGGCACGGAACGGGTCTCCTTCGGAAAACGTGGATCGCGTACGGTCCCGAGCCTAGTCCGTGCGTTGTGAGCGACGACACCTCGCCCGAGGGGCGGTACCGGCGTGCCGCCGGACGGTGGAGGATGCGCGTCGGCTGGGGACCGGCGCGTGTCGACCGGCTCTGGCGACGGTCTAGACTTGCGACGCAATGCTCACGTACCCAACGGGTCGGAGCGACGTACCAGCGGTGAGGATCTCAGTGACAACGGTGGACCCCCGCGCCGACCTGTCGGCGCTGCACGGTCCGGACGGCAGTGGGCTGAAGTTCCTCCTGGGACAGTACGTCTCGCTGATGAAGCCGCGGATCATCGAGCTGCTCCTCATCACGACCATCCCCGTGATGTTCCTTGCCGAGCAGGGCGTGCCCGACCTCTGGCTGGTCGTCGCCACCGTCGTGGGTGGCACGCTCTCGGCCGGCGCGGCCAACACCCTCAACTGCTACATCGACCGCGACATCGACGCGGTGATGCACCGCACGAGCCGACGGCCCCTGGTGACCGGCACGATCAGCCCGCGGGGTGCCCTCGTGTTCGGCGCGGCCCTCGCGGTGGCGTCGACGCTGTGGCTCGGGCTGCTCGTCAACTGGCTCAGCGCGTGGCTCGCGCTCGGTGCGCTCCTCTTCTACGTGTTCGGCTACACGCTGCTGCTCAAGCGGCGCACGGCTCAGAACATCGTCTGGGGCGGTGCCGCAGGTTGCATGCCGGTGCTCATCGGGTGGTCGGCGGTCACCGACTCGCTCAGCTGGTCGGCGTTCATCCTCTTCATGGTGATCTTCTTCTGGACGCCGCCGCACTACTGGCCGTTGTCCATGCGCTACAAGGACGACTACACCGCCGCGCACGTGCCGATGCTGCCCGTCGTCGAGCGTTTCGTCGTCGTGGCCAAGCAGGTCGTGGCCTACTCGTGGGCGATGGTCCTGACGTCGCTCGCCCTCATCCCCGTCCAGCAGGTCGGCTGGGTGTATGCCGTCGCAGCCGTCGTCTCGGGCGTGCTGTTCCTGGGTGAGGCGCACCGCCTGCTGTCGCGGGCTCGCGCCGGCGCCGCCGAGGACGTGCTCAAGCCGATGCGCCTCTTCCACTTCTCCATCACGTACCTGACGATCCTGTTCGTCGGCGTGGCCCTCGACCCCATCTGGCACCTGCCGCTCCCGTTCTTCTCCTGAGCCCGGCGGCCCCTCAGCAATCGAGAGAACACTTCGTCAGGTGACGGAGTGTTCTCTCGATTGGGGAGGGGTCAGCCGACGGGGGAGCCGCCCTCGAGGTAGAGGGTGCCCCCGGTGTGGCCGTCGAGCACGCTGAGCAGGCGCTCGTTGTAGGGCGCCACGCGCCCGGCCCAGTCGCCCGGTGACGTCCAGTGCACGGCGCGGATCTCTCGAGTCTGCAGGTGGGCCCCCTCGACGACCGAGGGGTCGACGGTGCCGAGGTCGAAGACGAACACGGTCGCGTCGGTCCAGCCGTGCAGCGCGGGGAGCCAGTTGACGGCAAGGAGCGGCCCGGCCCGCACGACGAGGTCGAGCTCCTCGCGGATCTCACGCACGACGCAGGCCGCCGGTGACTCGTGCCGGTCGACGACGCCGCCGGGTAGGTCCCACTCGCCCTTGTAGGCGAGCTCGCAGAGCAGCAGCTCACCGGCGGGGGAGCGCAGCATCCCCTGGGCGATGGCGCGCTTGGTCGGCAGCGTGGAGTCGAGCATCGCGGTGAAGCCGTCGCGGGTGTCGGGGTGGGCGTCCTCACGACGGCGTCCCAGCACGACGGTGTCCTGGCGTATGCCGCCGAGTGTCGCGTTGCCGCGCAGCAGCCCTTCGCGCCGCAGCCCGGCGCGCAGGGCGGTGCGCAGGGAGGCTCGGTTCTCGGGGTTGACGTGGGCCTCGACCCGTTCGAGGTCGAGCGCCTCGAACGCCCACTCCACGAGCACGCGGACCGCGCGCCAGGCGAGTCCTCGCCCGCGGTACGGCGCGTAGACGGCCCACGAGAGCACACCCACCCCGGGGTCGCTGACGCGCACGTCGACCGACCCGGCCGGTCGCCCACGCCATTCGACGAGGAAGGTCGCCTTGCGTCGCTCGGTCCACTCCACGCCGGTCTGCGCGATCCAGTCGAGGTGCTGCTGCTCGGGCGGCACGACGCCCGGGAAGTCGAACCAGCGCGCGATCTCGGCGTCGTGGAGCGTCCGGGTGGCGTCGCTGTCCTCGGGAGCCCACGGTCGGAGGACGAGGTCGCCGTCGCGCAGGGTGGGCTGGTCGGTCACTACCACAGCCTAGGCAGCAGCGGTACCGGCTGAGCGGCCGGCAGCCTCAGACCGGGTGGCGGCGCGTGGCGAGCACCCCGAACGTCAGTGAGACCACGAGGAGGCTCGCGCCGAGCATGTGCACCAGGACGAGGAGCTCGGGCAGCTTCGTGAAGTACTGGACGTAGCCGATGAGCCCCTGAGCGACCGTGACGACCAGCACCATGTCCCACGCGCGCTTCGCCTCGTCGGTGGTCGCAGTGATGCGCACCGCGACGAGAGTGGCGATGACGAGGCCGCAGAAGAGCATGACCGCGTCGGCGTGCATCCACGACACGAACCGCGGGTCGAAGCCGGTGCGTGCTGGTTTGTCGGCGTCGCCGGAGTGCGGACCCGAGCCGGTGACGATCGTGCCCAGCAGGAGCACGACGGCCCCGACGGCGCTCGTGCCCAGGGCGAGCCGCCGCGCCAGAGGGTGGACGACGAGATCGCCCGGGCCCGACACGTCGTCGCGGGCGCCGCGCACGAGCGCCGTCGACAGGGCGATCAGGACCATGGAGAGCAGGAAGTGCCCCATGACGGTCCACGGGTTGAGCCCGGTCAGCACGGTGATGCCACCGAGCACGGCCTGCGCCGGGATGCCGGCGAGCACGCCGATCGCCACGGCGTGCAGCCGTCTGCGCCGTGGCCAGGTCCTCAGCACGACGAAGAGGGACACGAGGGCGAGGACGCCGACCACGCCGGTGAGCGTGCGGTTCCCGAACTCGACGAGGTCGTGGTACGCGCTCTCGGGGGTGCGCACCGGCGTGAACGAGCCCGGCTGGCACTCGGGCCAGGTCGTGCAGCCAAGGCCGCTTCCGGTCAGCCGGACGATGCCGCCGGTGACGACGATGCCGACCTCACCGACGAGGTTGGCGAGCAGGAGCGGGCGGACCCAGCGGGCGGGAGCGGCCGGGAGGCGGCCTGCGGCACGCGCGAGACGACTCGCGCCGGGCGCCGCGTCTGCGCCCGTCAGGGTGGGGGTGGAGGACACCCCGCAAGGGTATGCCGCCGGGTCGGGAGCGCCGAATCCGGCGCTCGCCGCGGGCGGCGTGCTGCCAGGCTCAGGCGAGCCCGGTCCACACGACGGTCGAACCGGCGTGGCCCGCGACGACCACGGTCACGAGCGCCGCGACGGCCGAGAGGACGACGAGCGTGCCGATGAGCATGTCGAGCGCGTGCCCTCGGGGCGCCTCCTCCTCCGGCGGCCTCACGAACCAGAGGGCCACGAGGGTCAGCACCATGAAGACGAGGCAGAAGAGTCGGGCGCGGCTGCCCCATTCGGTGTGGGTGTTGAGCAGGTCGAAGTTCGTCGTGCTGGCCCGGGCCTGCGAGATCCTGCGCTGGAGCGCCTCACCGCTCTCGGCGGCGACGAACGCGGACCCGCGGGCGATGACGGCACCTGCGGCGGTGGGCCAGCGCAGCACCCGACGCCAGGCCGGGCGCACGACGTAGGCGACAGCGCTGAGGGCTGCCAGTGGGACGAAGACCACCACGGCGTGGATCACGAGGGCGTGCACGGGAAGACCGAGGATGATGTCGAACACGTCGCCTCCAGGCTCGTCGGGTCGTCGGACGGTCGGGTCGCCCGCGCTGCGGTCAGTCTGTCTGGTTCAGTCGTCGAAGCGGAACAGACGCGCCGCCAGGGCCGTCGACACCACTCCCCACGCGAGGACGACCGCCAGGGCGAGAAGGTTCAGGTCGCCGTCCACCAGCGCAGACCTCAGCCCGTCGGCGAGCCCGGCCGACGGCAGGAACGCAACGGCCTGCCCCACACCGCCCGGCAGTTCGCCGCGCGGCACGATGACGCCACCCACCGCTAGCAGCAGCACCCAGACGAGGTTCGCGATCGCCAGCACCGCCTCGGCCCGCAGGGTGCCCGCGAGGAGCAGGGCGAGAGCCACAAAGGCCCACGTGCCCGCGACGACGAAGAGGACGGCATACGCGATGCCGGCGGCCGCCGGGTGCCAGCCCAGCACGAGACCCAGGACGGCGATCACCGCGATCTGGACCACCTCGACGGCGAGGGTGGCGAGCACCTTGCCGGCGACGAGGCCGCCGCGGCCGAGGGGCGTGACGCCCAGGTAGCGCAGCACCGCGTAGCGCCGGTCGAAGCCGGTCGAGATGGCCTGGGCCGTGAACGCGGCCGAGATGACGCAGAGCGCGATGACCCCAGCGGTGGCGACGTCGACGCGTCGGCCCGGCCCGAGCGACGGTGAGGACGTGAGGCTCAGCCCGACGAGCGCGAGCGAGGGGAGCACGAGCGAGACGAGCAGCTGCTCGCCGTTGCGCAGCAGGCTGCCGAGCTCGAAGGCCGCCTGGGCCATCACCCTGCGCCGGGGAGAGGCTGCACGAGCGGGTGTCGTGGTGGCGTCGGTGGTCACGCGGCTCCCTTGCGGGTCAGGCTGAAGTAGACGTCCTCGAGCGGGCGGCCGCCCGTCACGGACTCGGGTGTGCCCTCGGCGACCGTGCGGCCGGCGTTCATGATGACGAGGTGGTCGGCGAGCCGCGCCGCCTCCTCGAAGGAGTGCGTGGTGACCACGACCGTGGTGCCGCTGTCGCGCTGCTCGGCGACGAGGTCCCACACGTCGAGCCGCCCGTGCGGGTCGAGGCCCGCGGCGGGCTCGTCGAGGAAGAGCACCTCAGGGCGGCCGAGGAGCGATGCGGCAAGGGCCAGCCGCTGTTTCTGGCCGCCGGAGAGCCGGCGCACCGTCGTGGATGCGAAGTCGGTGACGCCGAGCCGCTGTGCGACCTCGTCGACGTCGACGGGGTCGGCATAGAGCCGGGCGAGGTGGTGCAGCAGGCGAAGGGGCTTCGTGCCGTTGGGCAGGCCGCCGGACTGGAGCATGACGCCCACCCGGGCCCGGTGGTCGGCGCCGGCCAGCCACGGGTCGGTGCCGAGCACCCGGACCGTGCCCCGGTCGGGTCGGCCGAGGCCGACCGCACACTCGATGGCCGTGGTCTTGCCGGCTCCGTTGGGTCCGAGCACCGCCGTGATGCGTCCGGAGGGGGCGCTCCAGATCAGGCCGTCGAGCGCCGTGACCCGACCGAAGGCGCGGTGCAGGCCGGACAGTGTCACCGCGTCGGTCATGGCCCATGAGTCTAGGCTCGGAGCCGACGCCCCCCGTACCCGCCTCGCCCCTGACGGAGACCCCACCCGTGAAGATCGACCCAGCCGCCAGACCCTTCACCCTGATGGCTGCCGTGCCGACCGTGATCGCCGCGATGGCCCGGCGGCCTCGCACGACAGCCGCCCTCGGCCTGCTCACCGCGGGCGTGACGCTCTTCTTCCGCGACCCCGACCGCACCCCCGACCACGCGCCGGTGGCCGACCCCGACGTCATCCTGGCCCCCGCAGACGGCATCGTGATGCACGTCGGCGAGCCGCAGCCGGGCATCGCCCCGCCCGGGCAGTGGCAGCAGGTCAGCATCTTCCTGTCGCTGCTCGACGTGCACATGAACCGCTCGCCCTACGGCGGCCGCGTCATCGACGTCACCCACACGCCCGGGCGCTTCCTGGCGGCATACCGCGCCGAGAGCGCGACGAAGAACGAGCGCAGCGAGATCATCGTCGAGCGCGTCGTCGCGGGCCGGCCGCGCCGCATCATCTACCGCCAGCTCGTCGGGCAGCTCGCCCGGCGCATCGTCACCCGCATCCAGCCGGGCGACGACGTCGCGACGGGGGAGCGGATGGGCCTGATGAAGTTCGGTTCGCGCATGGACGTCTTCGTGCCGCCGGAGGTGCAGCTCGAGGTCTCCAAGGGCAAGCGCGCCATCGGCGGCGAGACGGTGCTCGGGCGGTTCCCGGCCGCGGACCTGTCGTGAACGGCGACCCCACCGGCGACGCGGCGGCGCTCTCGGACGGCGGCGAACGCCCCCGCCGCCGTGACCGGGTGACCCGGCGCATCCGCCTGGTCTCCGCCACCGGGGCGCGGGTCATCCCGCTCGACCGGCTCAACCCGCGCGTCCGCGCGCGAGCCACCCTGCCCAGCCTGTTCACCCTGGGCAACATGCTCTGCGGGTTCTCGGCCGTGCTGCTGTCGTTCCAGGGCCACTTCCGTGCCGCGGCCGTCCTCGTCGGCATCTCCATCGTGCTCGACATCTGCGACGGTGCCGTGGCCCGCGCCGTCGGGGCCATCACGCCGTTCGGGCTGCAGTTCGACTCGCTCGCCGACCTCATCTCGTTCGGCATCGCACCGGCCGTGCTCGTCTACACCTGGGCGCTGCCTGCGCACCCGGTGTGGGCCTGGGCCGGCGCGATGTTCTGGCTCGCGTGCGCCGCCTACCGCCTCGCGCGGTTCAACGTCACCATCGACCCGCTCGCCGACAAGCGCTACTTCGTCGGCCTCGCCAGCCCGGGCGCCGCGGGCGTCGTCATCGCCACGGTGATGGCGATCGGCGAGCCCCTCTACGACTGGGCGCCCCTGCTGCCCATCGCTGCGGGAGTCGTGCCGGCCGCCCTGATGGCCTCGTCGTTCCGCTTCCGCTCGTTCCGCGACCTGCTCTCGCCGAGGCACCTGCGCATCTCGGTGCCGCTGGCGGTCCTCATCGTCGTGGGGCTCGCCTTCGTCCCCGGCATCACCGGCATGGTCATCGCCTACGGCTACGTCCTCACCTGCCCGCTCGGCTGGCTCACCGCCCCGCTGCGTCGGCGCTGGTTCGGTGCCGGTGCCGTGGCTCCGCCTCGCACCAGGCTGCCGTCCGTGATCATGCCGCCCGACCTCGACGACGAGGACGACGGTGACGACGACTGCGACGACGAGATCGACCTCGACCACGACGAGAACGACGACAACGACGCCGAGAACGACGCCGAGAACGGCGACCAGGACAAGCGTCCACGCGGTTAGGCGCACCTAACTGGAGTGTCGTCGGCAATTACGTCACAATGGTGTTGTGTTTTTCGGAGAGCACGCACCGCGTGAGACGAAGGACGGTGACGACGGCCAGCACGTCTCGCCGCTCGAGTCCCGCACGCGCTCCCGAGTGCTGCACATGGTCTCCGCCGACGGGCCGATCACGGCCGCCGAGCTCGGTCGTCACCTCGACCTGACCCCCGCCGCCGTACGCCGACACCTCGACGCGCTCGTCGAGCAGGGAGCCGTCGTCCCCCACGAGCCCACCGGCGGCCGACGCGGTCGCGGACGCCCGGCACGCGCGTACGTCGTCTCGGAGATCGGCCACGGCTCGCTCGAGGCCGACTACGACTCGCTCGCCGTCGAGGTGCTGCGCTACCTCGAGGGCGCGGCCGGGCAGGCCGCCGTCACCGACTTCGCGCGCACGCGCGTGGCCGCCCTCGAGCAGCGGTATGCCGCCCGGCTGGCTGCGGCGGGCGACGACCCGAGTGCACGGACGACCGCCCTCGTCGAGGCGCTCAGCGAGGACGGCTTCGCGGCCACGGCGCGGCCCGTCGGCGCGGGCAGCCTGACCGGCGTGCAGCTGTGCCAGGGCCACTGCCCCGTCCAGCACGTCGCCACCGAGTTCCCCGCCTTCTGCGAGGCAGAGACCGACGCGTTCTCACGCCTGCTCGGCGTGCACGTGCAGCGGCTCGCGACCCTCGCCGGCGGCCACCACGTCTGCACCACCTTCGTCCCGACCGGTGGAATGACCGCACGACCCCGGAAGACCGAGGCGACCGGCGCTGTTGACGCCGACACGAGCGCCGACCGCCCGACGGGCACCCGCACGAGCACGACCCCCCGAACCGACACGCTCACGCACGTCAAGGAAGGTTCCTCATGACCACCCACATCGAAGAGCTGAACCCCGGCCTCAAGGGCATCGGCACCTACGAGTACGGCTGGGCCGACAGCGACGTGGCCGGCTCCACGGCGCGTCGAGGGCTCAACGAGGACGTCGTGCGCGACATCTCGGCCCGCAAGAGCGAGCCGGAGTGGATGACGAAGCTGCGCCTGAAGAGCCTCAGCCTCTTCGGCAAGAAGCCCATGCCCTCGTGGGGGTCCGACCTCACCGGCATCGACTTCCAGAACATCAAGTACTTCGTGAAGTCCACCGAGAAGCAGGCCGCCACGTGGGACGACCTGCCCGAGGACATCAAGAACACCTACGACCGTCTGGGCATCCCCGAGGCCGAGAAGCAGCGCCTCGTCTCGGGTGTCGCGGCGCAGTACGAGTCGGAGGTGGTCTACCACCAGATCCGTGAGGACCTCGAGGCCCAGGGCGTCATCTTCCTCGACACCGACACGGCCCTGAAGGAGCACGAGGACCTCTTCCGCGAGCACTTCGCGACCGTCATCCCGGCCGGCGACAACAAGTTCGCCGCGCTCAACACCGCCGTGTGGTCGGGCGGCTCGTTCATCTACGTGCCCAAGGGTGTCCACGTCGACATCCCGCTCCAGGCGTACTTCCGCATCAACACCGAGAACATGGGCCAGTTCGAGCGGACGCTGATCATCGCCGACGAGGGCTCGTACGTGCACTACGTCGAGGGTTGCACCGCCCCGATCTACAAGTCGGACTCGCTCCACTCGGCCGTCGTCGAGATCATCGTCAAGAAGAACGCCCGCGTGCGCTACACGACGATCCAGAACTGGTCCAACAACGTCTACAACCTCGTCACGAAGCGCGCGACCTGTGAGGCCGGCGCGACCATGGAGTGGGTCGACGGCAACATCGGCTCCAAGGTGACGATGAAGTACCCAGCGGTCTTCCTCATGGGGGAGCACGCCAAGGGCGAGACGCTCTCCATCGCCTTCGCCGGCGAGGGCCAGCACCAGGACACCGGCTCCAAGATGGTCCACGCGGCTCCCAACACGAAGAGCTCGATCATCAGCAAGTCGGTCGCCCGTGGTGGTGGTCGTGCGAGCTACCGCGGCCTCGTGCAGGTGCTCGAGGGCGCCTCGCACTCGGCCTCGACGGTCCGCTGCGACGCCCTGCTCGTCGACACGATCAGCCGGTCCGACACCTACCCCTACGTCGACATCCGCGAGGACGACGTCTCGATGGGCCACGAGGCCACCGTCTCGAAGGTGTCCGAGGACCAGCTCTTCTACCTCATGTCCCGCGGCATGGCCGAGGACGAGGCCATGGCGATGATCGTGCGCGGCTTCATCGAGCCGATCGCGCGCGAGCTGCCGATGGAGTACGCCCTCGAGCTCAACCGCCTCATCGAGCTGCAGATGGAAGGAGCCGTCGGCTGATGAGCCTTCTGGCTGACACGACCACCGACACCCCCGAGACCCAGCAGAGCGAGACAACGGTGCCCGACGCCGCCCCGACCGCAACCATCCCCGGCGCCAGCGCGCACACCGACTCGGCCGCGGCCTTCGTGCCCGACCAGTCGCGCGCCGAGCGCACGGCGTCCTTCGACGTCGCGGACTTCCCGCTGCCCTCGGGCCGCGAGGAGGACTGGCGCTTCACCCCCGTGAAGAAGCTCCGCGACCTGCTGGCCGAGGGTGCCGCCGGGCGGCTCGACCTCTCGACGCAGCTGCCCGAGGGTGTCACGACGTCGACCGTCTCGGCGGCCGACGCCCGGGGTCTCGGCATCCTGCCCCCGCAGGACCGCGCCGCGGTCGTGGCCGCGGCAGCCGCAGACGGCGCCCTGCTGCTCGACATCCCGGCCGAGGCTGAGCTCGACGAGCCGATCCGGCTCTCGCTCGCGGGTCAGGGCGGCGAGCCCGTCCACGGCCACCTGGTCGTGCGCGCCGGACGCTTCTCGAAGGCGACGGTCGTCGTCGAGCACACCGGCTCGGGCCGCTACTCGCAGCTCGTCTCGGTCGTGACCGGCGACGGGTCCGACCTCACCGTGGTGTCCGTCCAGCGCTGGGCCGACGACGCCCAGCACCTCGCCCAGCACGACGCGCTCGTCGGTCGCGACGCCAGCTACAAGCACGTCTCGGTGACGCTGGGCGGTGAGGTCGTGCGCGTGAACTCGAACGTGCGCTACGCCGGCCCCGGCGGCGACGCGACCCTGCTCGGCGTCTACTTCGCCGACTCGGGCCAGCACCTCGAGCACCGCTCCTACATCGACCACAACGCGGCCCACTGCAAGAGCCGCGCCACCTACAAGGGCGCGCTCCAGGGCGCCACGGCCCGCACCGTGTGGGTCGGCGACGTGCTCATCCGTGCCGAGGCCGAAGGCACCGACACCTACGAGCTCAACCGCAACCTGATCCTCACCGACGGGGCTCGCGCCGACTCGGTGCCCAACCTCGAGATCGAGACCGGCGAGATCGAGGGTGCCGGACACGCTTCTGCCACAGGCCGATTCGACGACCTTCAGCTGTTCTACCTCCAGTCGCGCGGCATCAGCGAGGACGAGGCGAAGCGCCTCGTCGTGCGCGGCTTCTTCGCTGACATCATCCGCGAGATCCCGCTCGCCGACCTGCGCGACGAGGTCACCGCGGCCATCGAGGAAGAGCTCGCGTCCACGGCATACGCGGCTCCGACGCAGCACACCCCCAGCACCACGAACAAGGAGAACTGACCCAATGAGCACGCTCGAGATCAAGGGACTGACGGTGTCGGTCGACACCGAGGACGGCCCCAAGGAGATCCTGCGCGGGGTCGACCTCACCGTGAAGTCCGGGGAGACCCACGCGATCATGGGGCCCAACGGCTCCGGCAAGTCGACCCTGGCCTACAGCATCGCCGGCCACCCGAAGTACACCGTCACCGGCGGCACCGTGACGCTCGACGGCGAGGACGTCCTCGCGATGAAGGTCGACGAGCGCGCCCGCGCCGGCCTCTTCCTCGCGATGCAGTACCCCGTCGAGGTCCCGGGTGTCACGGTCAGCAACTTCCTCCGCACGGCCAAGACGGCCATCGACGGCGAGGCGCCCAAGCTGCGCACGTGGGTCAAGGACGTCAAGGAGGCCATGGGCAACCTGCGCATGGACCCCGTGTTCGCCGAGCGCAACGTCAACGAGGGCTTCTCCGGCGGCGAGAAGAAGCGCCACGAGATCCTCCAGATGGAGCTGCTCAAGCCCAAGGTGGCCGTGCTCGACGAGACCGACTCAGGCCTCGACGTCGACGCGCTGAAGATCGTGTCCGAGGGCGTCAACCGCGCCAAGGACGCCAGCGACCTCGGGGTCCTGCTCATCACGCACTACACGCGCATCCTGCGCTACATCAAGCCCGACTTCGTGCACGTCTTCGTCGACGGCAAGATCGTCGAGGAGGGTGGCCCCGAGCTCGCCGACCGCCTCGAGGACGAGGGCTACGACCGCTACCTCGCTGCCGCGCCGGCCGCCGGCGTGGAGGCCTGAGCCGCATGACACACGTCCTGCCGTTCACGGACGGGGAGCTCGCCGCGATCCGCGGTGAGTTCCCCATCCTGGCGCGCACGGTGCGCGACGGCAGGCCGCTCGTCTACCTCGACGCCGGGGCGACGTCGCACAAGCCGACGCCGGTTCTCGACGCCGAGCGCGCCTTCTACGAGCAGCACAACGCGGCTGTCCACCGGGGCGCGCACCAGCTCGCCGAGGAGGCCACCGACGACTTCGAGGCGGCGCGCGCGACGATCGCGTCGTTCGTCGGGGCGCCGGCCGACGAGGTCGTCTTCACGAAGAACGCGACCGAGGCCCTGAACCTCGTCGCGTACGCCTTCTCCAACGCCGCGCCCACCGACGAGCCCAAGGACGACCGTTTCGTGCTCGGCCCGGATGACGAGGTGCTCGTCACCGAGATGGAGCACCACGCCAACCTCGTGCCGTGGCAGGAGCTGTGTCGCCGCACCGGCGCCACCCTTCGCTGGGTGCCCGTCGCGGCGGACGGCTCGCTCGACCTGTCGGGTCTGGACTTCCTGCTCTCCGAACTCACCAAGGTCTTCGCGTTCACGCACGTCTCCAACGTGCTCGGCACGGTCAACCCGGTCACCGAGCTCGCCCGGCGGGCGCATGCGGTCGGGGCGCTCGTCGTCGTCGACGCGTGCCAGTCGGTGCCGCACCTTGCAGTCGACGTGGCCACCCTCGGTGCCGACTTCATCGCCTTCAGCGGCCACAAGATGTACGGCCCGATGGGAGTCGGTGTGCTGTGGGGGCGTGCCGAGCTGCTCGACGTCATGCCCCCGTTCCTGACGGGCGGCTCGATGATCGAGCTCGTCACCATGGAGCGGTCGACCTACGCCCCGGCACCGCAGAAGTTCGAGGCGGGAGTGCCCAACGCGGCCCAGGCCGTGGGACTCGCCGCCGCCGTGCGGTGGATCGAGGCCCAGGGCATCGACCGCATCCACGCCCACGAGGCCGTCCTCGTCGACCTGCTCCAGCGTGGTCTCGCCGAGCGCCCCTGGGTGCGAGTGGTCGGCCCGGCCGTCGGCACCCCGCGCGGCGGCGCGGTCGCCTTCGTGGTGGACGGCGTGCACGCCCACGACGTGGGCCAGGTGCTCGACGACGCCGGCGTGGCCGTCCGCGTCGGGCACCACTGCGCGTGGCCTCTGCACCGTGCGCTCGGCGCCGCCGCGACCACCCGGGCGTCGTTCTCCGTGCACAGCACCGTGGGCGACGTCGAGGCGCTGCTCGCGGCCCTCGACCGGGTGCCCGAGATCTTCGGCATCGACGTGGACGTCACCGACCCCGACGCCGACCTGGACGCCCGCCACGACGCGCGCGCCCTGCGCGGCGAGCACGAGAGCGCGAAGGAGGCCAGCTGATGGACCTCTACCAGGAGCTGATCCTCGAGCACTCCAAGCGTCCGCACCGGGCCGGGCTCCGCGAGCCCTTCGACGCCGAGGTGCACCACATCAACCCGACCTGCGGCGATGAGGTCACCCTCCGCGTCGACGTCACCGGCTCCGGACCCGACGCCGTCGTCACCGACATCTCGTATGCCGCCCAGGGGTGCTCGATCTCCGTCGCCAGCACCTCGGTGCTGGCCGAGGAGGTCATCGGCCACCCGGTGTCCGAGGCGCTCGAGACGTTCGAGGCCATGCGTGAGATGTTGACGTCCAAGGGCAAGGTCGCCGGCGACGAGAACGTCATCGGCGACGGCGTGGCCTTCGCCGGCGTCTCCAAGTACCCCGCACGAGTCAAGTGCGCGCTGCTCGGCTGGACCGCCTTCACCGATGCCCTGGCTCGCGCCGGTGTCGACATCTCGACGACCACCAACACGAGTTCCGCCTCCCCACAAGGAGTTTCGTCATGACCCAGACCGTTCCCGCGTCCACCCCGCCCAACGTGGCCGACGTCGAGGAGGCCATGCGCGACGTGGTCGACCCCGAGCTCGGCATCAACGTGGTCGACCTCGGCCTCGTCTACGGCATCACCGTCGACGCCCAGTCTCACGCCGTCATCGACATGACGCTCACGTCGGCGGCCTGCCCGCTCACCGACGTCATCGAGGACCAGACCGCGCAGGCCCTCGAGGGGCTCGTCACGACGCACCGCATCAACTGGGTGTGGATGCCGCCGTGGGGCCCCGACAAGATCACCGAGGACGGCCGCGAGCAGCTGCGCGCGCTCGGCTTCAACCTCTGAGCCAGCTCCACCAGCGCTCGTGACGATGCGCGTCATCGAGGTCGACCCGGAGCGGTTCGACCGGTGGATGGCCGGCTTCGCCGAGCGGCACGGAGCCTACGACGCCGCCCAGGAGCCCACTCCCGGCGGCGTCGTCGTCTCTGCACGCGCCGCCGACGGATCCACCGTCGTGGCAACGCCCTTCACCTTCGACCCGGTGGGGATCGTGCTCGTCAGGCGCGGCGGGTATGCCGTCGGGCTGGCTTCGGCCGGCGTCCTGACCGCCTCGAAGGTCGGCACCCGGCACGTCCAGTCGCGCACGGCCGCAGGCGGCTGGTCCCAGCAACGGTTCGCGCGGCGTCGCGGCAAGCAGGCCGACGAGCTGGTCGACGCCGTCGTGGGACATGCGCGCAGGGTGCTGCTCGGCGACGACGAGTCACCGCCCGCGGGGGCCGACGGCATACCTCGTGGTCTCGTCGTCGGGGGAGACCGCACCCTCGTCCGCGCGGTCGTCGGTGACCATGCACTGCGCGCCCTGGCCGGGCTGCCGGTGCGCGAGCTCTACGACCTGCCCGACCCGAAGCGCGACGTGCTGGAGGCGGCGCTCCGCCGCGGACGTGCAGTGCGGCTCGAGCTCACCGAGCCCGCCTGACCCGTCGAACGACCGACCCGGCAATCGAAAGAACACTCCGTAGGAACGGAATGTTCTTTCGATTGCCGGGTCGAGCAGTTCCTTCGTCTGGGGTCAGCTGACGGTGTCGACCCCGAAGGTGTTGCACTGGTTGATGTCGCCGGTCTGCCAGCCCTGCGTGAACCACTTGGTCCGGGCCTCGGCCGAGCCGTGGGTCCAGTTCTCGGGGGTGACGCGGCCCTGCATCTTCTCCTGGATGCGGTCGTCGCCCACGGCGGATGCGGCGGACAGGGCCGACTGGATGTCCTGCTCGGTGATGGCCTTGAGCAACGGGGTGCCGGACGCGTCGGTCGTCTCGGTGGCGTGCTTGACCCACGTGCCCGCGAGGCAGTCGGCCATGAGCTCGATGCGGACGGCGCCGGAGTTCGGGCCCTGGGGGTCCTGCTGGGCGCGGTTCAGGATGCCGAGGAGGTTCTGCACGTGGTGGCCGTACTCGTGGGCGAGGACGTACTCCTTCGCGAGCTGGCCGCCGTCGGCACCGAACTTGCTCTGCAGCTCCTGGAAGAAGCTCGCGTCGACGTAGACCTTGGAGTCGAGCGGGCAGTAGAAGGGGCCGACCTGCGAGTTGGCCGTGCCGCACCCCGACGGCGTCTGGCCCTGGTAGATCACGGTCTTCACCGGCTCGTAGTTCATCTGGTACTTCGGCAGCGTCTTCTGCCAGTAGTCCTGCACGCTGTTGACCGTGGCGACGATGAGGCACACGTCGTTCTTGTTGGCGTCGGCGCCGGTCTTGCACTGCGAGAACTGGCTCTGGTTGACCTGGCCGGCCGCGGCGACCTGGCTGCTGTCGAGCTGCTGGGTCTGGAGGCCGCCGGCCGATCCGCCGGAGTCGCCGCCGCCGAGGATCTTGCCACCGCCGAAGATGAGCATCAGCACGAGCAGGATCAGCCCGCCGATGCCGCCGCCGACCTGGATGCCTCCCGGGAAGCCGCCGCCACCACCACCGCCACCGCCGCCGAAGCCGCCGCTCGAGCCGCTCTCGACCTGCGAGGTGTCGAGCTGGACGTTGTCGTTGAAGCTCATGTCACCGCTCCTCGGGATCGGGACCGGGGGCTCCCCGGTCCGGTCGAGATCACCCTAGTGCGCGGCGCCTCGGATTCGTCCTCTGCTGCATCGGGGTCGTACCCGGTTCGAGCCTCGGGAGCGCGCGGTGCGGGCCGCGGGACACGGGCTGACCGCGACAGCCGCGCGCCGAGTTCTGTGACGGCGTCGACGAGGGCCTGGGAGCCCTGCACCTCGAAGTCGAGGGGGGTCACGGCGAGCTGTCGGGCGTACCACTCCGGGTTGTCGGTCGTCGCCCGGAGCAGCACCCCGCCCTCGGCGGCCTCGAGGCGGCCGAGGCTGCGCGGCACCCAGCGTGCGGTGTCGTCGAAGGATGCGCGGAAGAGCACCTCGACCGGGTGGCGCCACCCCTGGGACAGGTGCTCCTCGAGCGCCCGCAGGGCGTCGAGGTCCGCCGGCGGGGTGAACGTCTGGGAGGTCGTGAACACGGACACGATCCGGTCGACGCGCAGGGCGCGGACGGCCTGGCGGGTGTGGGAGAACCCGAGGAGGTACCAGCGGCCGTGACGCAGCACGACCGCCCACGGGTCGACCTCCATCGGTCGCTCGGTGTCGGGGCCGAGGCTGTAGGTCAGGTGGACGCGCCGCGCCCTGGTGCAGGCCTCGACGAGCCGGCCTGTGATCGCGGCGTCGACGGGACGGCTCTCCTCCGGCGCCGGTCCGGGTTCGCGGCGGACGGCCCGGAGCGGCTCGGCCACAGGCTGGGGGAGCACCCGCAGGATCTTCGACAGTGCGGCACCGACGAGCTCGGTCGGGTCCGCGGCGTCACGGTGGCCCTCGAGAACGGCCATGACCAGACCCAGGGCCTCGGCAGCCGAGAACATGAGGGGCGGCAGGCGAAGGCCGCGGCCGACACGGTAGCCGCCGCTCGGCCCGGTCGCCGAGTCGATGGGCAGGTCGGCCTCGCGCAGGATGGCGACGTAGCGACGGGCCGCACGCTCGGTCACCCCGAGGAGCTCGCCGAGCCGCTGCGCGCTGATGCCGGGGGAGTCCTGGATCGCCTCGAGGGCGAGCAGGGCCCGAGCGGTGGGACTGGTGTCATGCCGCATGTGCTCCTCCGTTGCGGACGCGTTTCGTCCGGAACGACGCTATCGCGTCCGTCGATCCCTGGGGTCGGACGCAGCGCACGCGTGGCGAGCGTCCGCTCCGACGGGCGCAGGCCACCCGCGACGCTTGCGCATTTCTTGCGAAAAGGCTGCCCACAAATAGCAAGATCCGGACAATTCGGAGAGTCGTCCTCCTAGTCTCCGGAGTCATCACATGTCCACCAACCCTCGCGTCCGCCGCCCTCGCCACGTCCTTGCCCGCGTCGCCGGCTCGTTGCTCGTCGCCATCGGCGTGGCCGCTGCCACCCTGGCAGTCGCACCGGGCGCGGCTGCAGCGTCGAAGGCGCGCGCGGCGACCACGTCTGCGAGCACCACGGTGACGACCTCCTCGACGAACGACACGCGGGCGATGTGGGTCTGGGACACCAGCACTCCCACGGCGACGGTCGACCTGGCCGTGAGCGCTGGCATCGACCAGCTCTTCGTGGCGGTCCCGCCGAACCTCACGACATCGAGCCAGCTGCCGGCCATCCGCACCCTGGCCGACCGCGCCAGGGCCGCGGGAATCCGTGTGGACGCCCTCGGCGGCGACCCAGGCTGGGTCGACAACCCGACGTGGGTCGTCACCTACTGGCTCAAGCCGGCCAGGAGCAGCGGTCTGTTCACCGGCGTCCACATCGACATCGAGCCCTACTCCACGCCGGCCTGGACGTCGGACCGGCCCACGGTCGTGGCGAAGTACCTGGCCCTCCTCGACAAGCTCAAGGCGAACGCCGGGACCTACCCCATCGAGGCCGACATCCCCTTCTGGTTCAACACGATTCCCGCCACCGCGACCGGGGGAGGCGCGTCGAGCCTCGACCGCGAGATCATGAAGCGCACGGCAGGGGTGACGGTGATGGCCTACCGCAACACCGCGAGCGGACCCGACGGGACACTCGACATCGCTGCTGCCGCGCTCACGGCAGGCGCCGCCCTGGGCAAGCCCGTGCGGCTCGGCCAGGAGACGACCTACCTCGGCGACACCCCGGTCGACGCGAAGCAGACCTTCTACGGCTGGACCCGCACGAACATGGAGACGCAGCTCGCGCAGGTGAACGTCGGTGCCGCGGCATACGCCTCCTACGCCGGCCTCGCGATCCACAGCGCCAGCGGGTATGCCGCCATGGCCCCCTGAGCCGAAAGGGATCGTCGGCGACGTTGTCGAACCCTGCCCCTTCCCGTTCGACGTCTCGGTGAGTCAGGGTGTTGTCGGTCGACAGGACCGAGCCTGACTGACCCGAAGGAGTACAGCGATGAAGGTCATGATCCTGGGCAAGGCGACGGCGGCGTCCGAGTCGGGCGAGCTCGGCAGCCCCGAGGAGTTCGCGGCGATGAATGCGTTCAACGAGCAGCTCGTCGAAGCCGGCATCGTGCTGGCCGGCGACGGGCTCCAGCCGTCGAGCAAGGGAAAGCGGGTCTCGTTCGACCGCGATGGTCGCCCCACGGTTCTCGACGGACCCTTCGCCGAGACGAAAGAGGTCGTCGCCGGCTACGGCATCTGGGAGGTGGCCTCGATCGAGGAGGCGGTCGAGTGGGTGAAGCGTTCGCCCCTACGCGACAGCGAGGTCGAGATCCGCAAGATCCTCGACGCCTCGGACTTCGACCCGGTGCTCACCGAGCAGATCGTCGCGGCCGAGGAGCGCGGTCGCCAGGCTCAGGCGGGCTCGCCCGCCTGAGCGCGGGCAGGGCACCCCCCGGCCGGCCGGCACGGCAAAACCACCTGCGCCGTCGGTGGCTCGTGGGGTTGGATCGTGTCGGCGGCCGGCCGACGGTCGCCGGGCGGTGGACCGCCCGGCCACGACGACGAGAGCAGGGCGACCGACGATGAAGAGCTACCCGCTCCTCGGTATGAGGGTCAGCACACCGACCCTGGAGCTGCGCAGCGCCACCGACGAGCTGCTGGACGATCTCTCCGAGCTCGTGCGCTCCGGCAAGACCCATGCCGAGCCGGCTCCCTACGACGACCCGATGTCGTTCTACGAGAAGGACCCCGACCTGCGCGTGGCCACATGGCTGCGGGCGATCTGGCGCGGCCGTGGCCGCGTCGAACCGGAGGCCTGGCGCCTCTACTTCGTGGTCATGGTCGACGGTCGGCCGGTCGGCGAGCAGACGCTGAGCGGGGTCGACTTCGCGACCCTGGGCACCGTCACGACGTTCTCGTGGCTCTCCGCCGACCTGCGAGGCCGAGGCCTCGGACGCGAGATGCGTGAGGCGATCCTGCACCTCGCGTTCCACGGCCTCGGCGCCAAGGAGGCCTCCAGTGATGCCTTCGTCGACAACGAGGGCTCCAACGCCGTCTCTCGCGCCCTCGGCTACGAGCCCAACGGGTCCGAGTGGGCGACGCGCCAGGGCCAGCCGGCCCTGCTCAACAGGTGGCGGCTGACCAGGGAGACCTGGGAGCTGCGACGGCGCGCCGACATCCGGCTCCGCGGCGTGGAGGCCGCCCGATCCCTGCTGCCGTTGACCTGACGCCGTATGCCGGCCGGCTCGTCAGCCCCAGAAGCCGGCGAGCTGCTCGGCGAGCTCGAGTCCCTGTGCGTGCCCGCCGCGCGCCGCCTGCGGCATCGTCGAGGGGTCCAGCGCGTTCGCGTCGAACACGTCGCCGGAGCGCTCGTCGGGAAACACCGTCTCGACCGTGCTGCCGCCGGCGCGGAGCTCGGCGACCTGGGTCGCGAGGTCCATGCCCCAGCCGGACGGCATGCGCGATCGGCCGCTGAAGGGTGACATCACAAGGACGCGCCCGAATCCCGTTGCCAGATCGGCGTTCTCGCTGCGGCGGTAGCCGCCGTTGAGGTAGCGCTCCTCGCCGATGGGATAGGGCGTCAGCGCCGATGTGCTGGCGGCGACCGCGTCGACGAGGTCGACGCCGCTGCGCCGCTCGAAGACGACCGGCTCACCCGTGCGGGCGTTGACGGCGACGATGTGGACGTCCTGCGACGGCCAATCGTGGCTCGGCAGACGCGAGGCGACGATGTCGCGCCAGCGGGAAGGGCCCGGGCCCACTGACGCGTCCAGCTCGAGGGCCGCGGCACCGAGTCGGCGACGCATGTCGGCCGGGTCAGCGGCCGACGCGATGATGGCGTCGGACCACTGGAGGTAGCTGGGGCCCGAGACGTTGGCCCCTCGCGGCGGCCCATCCCGCGTGGCGCTGCCCGCCGCCGGTGGCGCCATGGCGGCCAGGGCGGCATACAGCACGGCGGGCGACGTGCCGCTCGTCACCTGGGCGGCCACCGTCGAGCCTGCCGATGTGCCGATGACGAGCTCGGCCCGCGTCACGTCGACGCCGCCGGCTAGCAGACCGGCGATGACCCCTGTTTCCCACGCGTTCCCGGCAGCGCCTGCGCCTGCGAGCACCAGCGCCCGCCCGTCGGGGTGCGTGAGGTCGGCCGGGGTCGAGGGCGTCATCGTCACAGCCGCCCGTCAGGAGACGACGACGGCGTCGGGGGTGGTCGTGGTGAGGCGCATGCGCACGGTGACCTCGTCGCCGATGCGGGGTGGGGCGACGCCGGCGGGCAGCGACAGCAGGCTGCACTGCATGTGCGGTGGCTCGGCGAACCGGGGCATGACGCCCGAGACGGTGAACGGCGAACGCACCCGGTGCGCGGCCTCGAGCACGCCCTCGGTGATCGCGATGGCCCGTGTCCGCGCGGTCGCGGCGGACGACGGGCTCTCCATCGCGACCCCGTGCGACGTGCCGCCGCTGACGACGACGACGTGGCCGGCCGACAGTGGCCGCTGTCGGTAGCCCACCCGGGTCCCCTTCGCCACGGGCCGGACGTCGAGCACGTGGGCCCACACCTCGTAGGACCCCTTGTCGGAGTACCACAGGTCGGTGCCGATGCGAGGGCGGAACTCGTGCTCCGGGTGTCGGGCGGCCAGGGTCGCGAGCTCGGCTGCGGAGACGTGCGAGACGAACCACGATCGAACGCCCGGCACTGCGGCGATGAACCGCGTGATCTCGTCGACGTGGCCGGTGCCCAGGGGCAGGTGGAGCGTGACCCCCACCGCGTCGGCCGCGCCGGCGAGCTCTGCGACGTCGGCGGCTGGTGCGCCGAAGCGGTTCATCGTCGTCAGCCCCTCGACGACCACCCGCGCGTCCGGGGAGGCCCGCCGCAGGTCCTCGAGGTCCTCGTGCGTCGTCATCGTGTGCACCGCACGCCGGTTCGCGAGGTCGGGCACGGCGCCGTGGATCGCGGCGCGGTAGGGCTCCATGACCAGGACGTCGCCGCCGTAGGCCGCGAGCGCCTCGGGCAGCTCGGTGTAGGTGCCGACGGCCACCATCGAGACGCCGAGCCGGGACGCCTCGGCGCAGAGCAGGTCGCGACCGAAGCCGTAGCCGTTGCCCTTGATGACCGGCACGATGCCTGGCCGGTCGGCCACGAACTGGTCGTGACCAGCTCGCCAGCGCTCACCGTCGATGTGCAGCACGAACGACACGAGGGATCACCGCCGCTTCATGTAGAGGTCGAAAGCCTTGAACAGCAAGCGGTTCAGCGGCAGGTCCCATTCGCCTGCGAGCCGCACCGCCTCGCCACCCGTGCCGACCTTGAAGCGGATCAGCCCGATGTGCGGGTTGGCCTCGTCGACGGTGTTGGTGATGCCGCGAAGGTCGTAGACCGAGGCACCGGCAGCGATCGAGTCCTGCATCATCCGCCACTGGATCGCCGTCGAGCCCTGCAGCTCGCGCTTCGCCGAGGTTGACGCGCCGTAGGAGTACCAGGCGTGCTCGCCGACCCGGATGAAGACCGTCGCCGCGAGCACGTCTCCCTCGTGCTCGGCCAGGTAGACCCGGATGCGGTCGGGGTCCTCGGCCGACAGGGCGGCATACATCTGCTCGAAGTACGCGAGGCCACGCGGGGTGAACCGGTCGCGCTCGGCGGTCTCGACGTAGGTGCGGTGGAAGGCCGGCAGGTCGGAGGCGTCCCCGACGCGGACGGTGACGCCGTTCTTGACGGTCTTCTTGATGTTGCGCCGCCACAGCTGGTTCATGCCGGAGAGGACATCGGCCTGGGAGCGGCCGGCGAGCGGCACCTGGAAGACGTACTCGGGCTGCCCGGCGGCGAAGCCGTCCTCGGGGGAGAGGTGCCGGAAGCCGAGGCGACGCAGCTCGCCGACGACGGCCGTGCCGACCGGCTCGACGACATCGGGGGTCGCCTCGTCGTAGCGGCGCACCGAGCTGTCGCCGATCGCGGCCTTGATGGTCGCGGCGTGCCAACGGTGCGTCGCGACGGGTGGCCCGAGACGAAGCGCGAACGCGCCCTTGGCCTTGAGGTGGTCGCGCAGGGCTCGCAGCAGCTCGACGAGCCGCGGGGAGGACCAGTCGAGGCACGGCCCCTCAGGGACGTAGGCGAGCGAGCGGCGGATCTTCGGCAGCGACCGGTGCAGCACGAGCGCGGCGCCCACCATCTGCTCACCCTCGAACCAGCCGACCGACTCGGAGCGCCACTCCTTCTTCACGTCGGCCCAGGCCGGCGTCTGCAGGAAGCTCGCCGACGGCTGGGTGCGCAGCCACGCGAGGTGCTCGGCTGCGGTGATGTCACGGACGGTGATGGGCGCGCTCACGGTCGCTCACGCTACCCGAGCGGGCGCCCGCGTCCGACATGCCTCGCCCTGCCCGAGCGCGCCCCCGCCACGCCGGGGCCGCCAGCACCCGGCGTACGCCATCGGCTCGCGTGTGCCGCCTGCCTCAGCCCCAGCCCATGCTGCGGGGGTCGGGAGGCAGTCGTGGGTTGAGCAGGTGCGCGACGAGCGCGGTCCAGCCGGTCTGGTGCGTGGCACCGAGCCCCTCGCCCGTGTCGCCGTCGAAGTACTCGGAGAACGTCGGGTGGTCCGACCACAGCGGGTCGGGGCTCGACTCGATGCGCTTGCCGTCCGAGGGGCGTCGCCCGTCGACGGGCCGGAAGAGCGCGGTCAGCCCGCTGTCGATGACGTCGGCCGCCTGGTCGAGGGTGCACCAGTTGCCGGACCCGGTCGGCACCTCGATGGTGAACGAGTCGCCGAAGTAGCGGCCGTAGGTGCGCAGCTTGTCGGCGAGCAGGACGTTGACGGGGAACCAGACGGGCCCGCGCCAGTTGGAGTTGCCGCCGAACATGCCGGTGCGCGACTCGCCCGGCTCGTACTCGATCGACACGGTCTCGTTGCCGACACGCGCGGTCACCGCCTGTCGCTGGGCCGCCGACAGGGAGCGAATTCCGTAGGGGGACAAGAACTCCTCGCTGTCGAACATGCGCTGCAGGATGCGCCGCAGCCGCTTCGGCGGCACGAGGGTGAGCAGCATCTTGCCGTCCGGGCGTGCGAGCATCGGCTTGACGAGCTCGGGCCGGCGTTCCTGGAGCCACGTGAACCGGCTCGTGACGTCGGGGCACTCCTCGACGACCCACGACGGGATCTCGGTCGCGCCGAGGATCGGCAGCAGGCCCACCATCGAGCGCACCCGCATGTGCGGTGCGCTGCCGTTGGGCTGCACGAGCACGTCGTAGTAGAAGCCGTCCTCCTCGTGCCAGAGGCTCTTGTCGCTCGAGCCGAAGTGGCGCATCGCCTGGGCGATCGAGAGGAAGTGTTCGAGGAACTTCGTCGCGACGTCGTCCCACGCCTTGTCGGTGCGCGCCAGCTCGAGCGCGATCTTGAGCATCTGCTGGCAGTAGAAGGCCATCCAGCTCGTCGCGTCGGACTGCTCGAGGCGGAAGCCGGGCGGCAGGGGCGCCGACCGGTTGAACAGGCCGATGTTGTCCATGCCGAGGAAGCCGCCCTCGAAGAGGTTGCTGCCGTTGGCGTCCTTGCGGTTGACCCACCACGCGAAGTTGAGCAGCAGCTTGGTGAAGACGCGTACGAGGAACTCGCGGTCGCGGTAGCCGTCGATGCGGTAGACGTGCCACGCCGCCCACGCGTGGACGGGCGGGTTGACGTCACCGAACTCCCACTCGTATGCCGGCAGCTGGCCGTTGGGGGCCATCGCCCATTCGCGGCACATGAGGAGCAGCTGCTCCTTGGCGAACTCCGGGTCGACGTGGGCGAGGGGGAGGCAGTGGAAGGCGAGGTCCCACGCGGCGAACCACGGGTACTCCCACTCGTCGGGCATCGAGATGACGTCGGCGAGCGCCAGGTGCCTCCAGTGCTCGTTGCGGCCCTGCTTGCGCGACTCGGGGGCGCGGTGGCCGACGGGGTCGCCGTCGAGCCACTGGCGTACGTCGTAGCGGTAGAGCTGCTTGCCCCAGAGCAGCCCGGCGTACGCCCGGCGGGCGACGTGCCGGTCCTCGGCGCCCAGCGACGGGTCGATGACGTGCTCGTAGAACTCGTCCGCCTCGTAGGCGCGGGTCGTGAGCCGCTCCTCGAAGTCGTCACCGAACCACGCCGAGTCGGGGTCGCCGGTGGCGAGGCGCAGGTCGACAGTCACGGTCTCACCGGGCTCGACGGTGTCGAAGCGGTACCAGAACGAGCACTTGCTGCCGTAGCCACCCGGGTTGGTCGCCTTGGTGCGCCCGTGGACGACACGCTGGTTGATGGCGTCCTTCGGGTAGAGCGAGTGGTTCGCGGGGGCGGCGTCACCGAACAGGTGCTTGGCGTTGGTCTCGTTGTCGCAGAAGAGCGTCGTCGGTGACCCCGAGGCCGCGAGCACGTAGCGGCCGAGGAACCCGTGCGTGACCTCCGCGGCGCGGTAGCCGCGCGGCGGGCGGCCGTTGCGCCGGATCTCGTGCAGCTCCGTGACGCGGTTGTCGGTGCCCCACGACCACGTGTTGCGCAGCCAGATCGTCGGCAGCACGTGCAGCGGTGCGGCCTCGGGGCCGTGGTTCGTCGCGGTGATGCGGATGCAGATGTCGTCGGGTCCGGCCTTCGCGTACGTCAGGAGCACGTCGAAGAACTCGTTGCCGTCGAGGATCCCGGTGTCGCCGAGCTCGTACTCGCGCTCGTGGCGGCTGCGCTCGCGGTTCTCGCGGCGCAGCTGCTCGTAGGGGAACTCGGCCTGCGGGTAGCGGTAGAGCCACTGCATCCACGAGTGGGTGGGCGTGCCGTCGAGGGCCCACCAGTACTCCTTGGCGTCCTCGCCGTGGTTGCCCTCCTCGTTCGTCAGGCCGAAGAGGCGCTCCTTGAGGATCGGGTCCTTGCCGTTCCAGAGGGCGACGGAGAAGTTGAGGAATCCGAACCGGTCGCTGATGCCGCCGAGCCCGTCCTCGCCCCACCGGTAGGCCCGCGAGACCGCTTGGTCGAAGGGGAACTCGGACCATGCGTTGCCGCCCGCGGAGTAGTCCTCGCGGACCGTGCCCCACTGGCGCCCGGACAGGTAGGGGCCCCAGAGGCGCCACGGGGCGTCGTGGCCGGAGGAGTCGGCGAGCCGAGCGTGCTCGGGGCTGGGCGGCTCGTCCGGGTCGAGCGGGCTGTTCATCCGCACATGGTGACGCATCGAGGTATCAGGTGCGTTACGACCCGTCGCGAGGTGGTGTGTCGCGCAGCGGGGTGAGGAGCCGGTGCGGTGAGCGCAGCAGGGCGGACAGCGGGTGGGTCGGCGGGTCGGTGCGTGCGCCGGGGCCCGGTCGCGTCTCGAGCTCGCGGGCCGGTGGGGTCGCGCCGCAGACGGGGCAGCGGCCCGATGCGTCGAGGTCGGCGTCGCACGTCACGTGGCGGAAGAGCCGCCGAGGGCCGCGAGGCGACGTCTCGTCGTCGCCCCACCGCATGAGGGCGTGGACGGCGGGCCAGAGCGCCTCTCCGGACGGGGTGAGGGCGTACGCRTCGTGTCCCTCGTGCGCGTGCCGCTCGAGCACGCCGGCGACGACGAGCGATCCGAGCCGCTGCGTGAGCACGGCCTTGGAGATGCCGAGCCGGCGGCTGAAGTCGCTGAAGCGGGTGACGCCGAGGAAGGCATCACGGACGAGCAGCAGCGACCAGCGCTCGCCGACGATCTCGAGGGCCTTGGCGAGCGAGCAGTCCTGTCCGGCGTAGTCCGTTCCGAGGGGCACGGAATGAAGATACGTCGTGGTCTGTTCATAAGACCAACTTGCCGGACCGATGGAGGACGTCATGAACCGAGCCCGACCCGCCGCGACCGACGCGAACACGGCGCCGGCCGAACCGTCCGTCGCTCGCGCGCCTGTTCCGTCTGGCACTGTCGTCACTGGAGAGGGTGACTCGTCCGGCACGCAGCCCCGCCGCGCCCTGGCCGTCGCCGCCGTGGCGACGGCACTCGCGCTCGTCGCCTTCACGGCGCCCCTCGCCACGGTCGGCTCGGTCGCAGCAGCCGTGGGCGCCGACGTGGCGGGACGCACCTGGATCCTCAGCTCGATGGGGATCGGCCTCGGGGCCGCGCTGCTCACCGCGGGTGCGCTCGCCGACGACCGCGGCCGCCGCCGGGTGCTCGTGGTGGGTCTGGTCGTGCTCGCCGCCTCGAGCCTCGCCGCCGCGCTTGCCGGCGGCACCCTCACGTTCGTGCTGGCTCGCGTCGCCCAAGGGGTCGGCGCGGCAGCCGTCGTCGCGGCGAGCCTCGGTCTCGTCGCGCACTGGTTCGAGCCCGGCTCGGCACGGGCCGCCGCGAGCGGGGTCTGGGGTGCGAGCGTCGGCGCGGGCATCGCGCTCGGGCCGCTGCTCGCCAGCTTCCTCGACCACTGGACGTCGTGGCGAGAGGTCTACTGGCTCCTCGCCGTTGCGTCCCTCGTCCTGGCCGCCCTCGCCCAGCGCGGGCTCGAGGAGACCCGCTCGCACGACCGTCGCCCACTCGACGTGCCGGGTGCGCTCCTCCTGGCGCTCGCGACCGTCACCTTCCTCGCGGCCCTCGTCGAGGGGCGCACCGGGTGGGGCCGTCCCGACGTCCTCGTCCTGCTCGGGGTCGCTGCCGTGGCGGCGATCGCCTTCACGGTGGTGGAGGGCCGGATCCCGTCGCCGATGGTCGATCCGGCCATGCTGCGCGACGGGCGCTTCATGGCCGCGACCGTCGCAGGGCTGGCGACCGGAGCCGGGATCATCGGACTCCTGTCCTTCCTCCCCGGCTTCCTCGCCCTCGCGCTCGGACTGCCACCGACCACGGCCGCCGTCCTCTTCCTCACCTGGTCCGGAACGAGCGTGGTGTTCGCCCTGCTCGCCCGCCGCCTGCCTGCATCGTGGTCGGGACGGGGCCAGCTCGCCGGCTCCCTCGCCGTCGTGGCGATCGGACAGGTGGCGCTGTCGGGCCTGACACCGGGGGAGTCGTGGGCCAGGTTCGTGCCGGGCCTGGTCATCGCCGGCATCGGCAGCGGCGTCCTCAACGCCGCGCTGGGGCGTGAAGCCGTCGCGAGCGTGCCCCCCGGCCGCGGTGGCATGGGTAGCGGCGCCAACAACACGGCGCGCTACCTCGGCTCCTCGGTGGGCGTCACGGTCGTGTCCGTCGTCGTGGCCGCGCACGCCTCGAGTGGCGCAGGTGCGGCGGGGTTGCTCTCGGGCTGGAACGCCGCGGCCTGGGTCACGGCTGCGGTCTCGCTCGCCGGGGCGGCCGTCGTCTGGGCCACGATGCTCGCGGACCGGCGCGGACCGGGCCGGTCCGCGGGTTGATGCCTCCGACGCGGGGTGCGCCGGCCGTCCCGACCAGTCACCCGCGTACGGACCCCGGCCGTGTCCCAGGAGGCACATGCGTCGAGAGCACCCCGTCGCGGCTCCTAGACTGGAGGGGTTGTCCGGCCGCTGACGTAGTGCGGCACCGATAGGAGGAATGCCGTGATCGTCGCCACCGGGATCGAGCTGCGCGCCGGGGCGCGCCTGCTCGTCGAGGACGCCAGCTTCAGGATCGACGCGGGCGACCGCATCGGTCTCGTCGGTCGCAACGGTGCCGGCAAGACGACCTTGACCAAGGTGCTCGCCGGAGAGGGCCAGCCCGCTGCGGGCACGGTCACCCGCACGGGCGCCGTCGGCTACCTCCCTCAGGACCCCCGCACCGGCGACCTCGAGATGCTCGCCCGCGACCGCATCCTCTCCGCTCGCGGACTGGACGCCATCGTGCGCCAGCGATCCGACGCCGAGGCCCGGATGGGCAGCGACGACGAGAAGGTGCGGGACAAGGCGATGCGCGCCTACACCCGGCTCGAGGCGGAGTTCGAGGCCCAGGGCGGGTATGCCGCCGAGTCCGAGGCCGCGTCCATCGCCAGCGCCCTCAACCTCGAGGAACGCATCCTCGGCCAGCCGCTCGGCACCCTCTCGGGTGGCCAGCGTCGCCGCGTCGAGCTGTCGCGGATCCTCTTCTCCGGCAACGAGACCCTGCTGCTCGACGAACCGACCAACCACCTCGACGCCGACTCGATCATCTGGCTCAGGGAGTACCTCCGCGCCTACAAGGGCGGCCTCATCATCATCAGCCACGACGCCGAGATGCTCGACGCGGTCGTCAACAAGGTCTACCACCTCGACGCGAACCGCTCCGCGCTCGACGTCTACAACGTCAGCTGGAAGACCTACCTCCAAGCACGCGAGACCGACGAGAAGCGCCGCCGACGCGAGCTGCAGAACGCCCAGAAGAAGGCCGGAGCGCTCCTGGCGCAGGCCGACAAGATGCGCGCCAAGGCGACCAAGGCAACGGCGGCACAGAACATGGCCAAGCGCGCCGAGCGGCTCCTCGCCGGCGTCGAGGGCGAGCGGGTCCAGGACAAGGTGGCCAAGCTCCGCTTCCCCAAGCCGGCCGCCTGCGGCAAGACGCCCCTGCGTGCGTCCGGGCTCTCCCGCTCGTACGGCTCACTCGAGGTCTTCACCGACGTCGACCTCGCGATCGACCGAGGCAGCAAGGTCGTCGTGCTCGGCCTCAACGGTGCCGGCAAGACGACCCTGCTGCGGATGCTCGCCGGCGTCGACACCCCCGACACCGGCGAGGTCGAGCCCGGTCACGGGCTGCGCCTCGGCTACTACGCCCAGGAGCACGAGAACCTCGACGTCGGCCGCACCGTCCTCGAGAACATGAAGTCGGCAGCGCCAGAGCTCGGCGAGACCGAGGTGCGCAAGGTGCTCGGCTCGTTCCTCTTCTCGGGCGACGACGTGCACAAGCCCGCGGGCGTGCTCTCGGGCGGCGAGAAGACGCGCCTGTCGCTCGCCCTGCTCGTCGTCTCGGCGGCCAACGTGCTGCTCCTCGACGAGCCCACGAACAACCTCGACCCGGCCTCGCGTGCCGAGATCCTCGGGGCCCTGTCCACCTTCGAGGGCGCGGTGGTGCTCGTCACCCACGACGAGGGCGCCGTCGAGGCGCTCGAGCCCGAGCGCATCCTCCTGCTGCCGGACGGTGTCGAGGACCTCTGGGGGCCGGACTACATGGACCTGATCTCTCTGGCCTGAGCCTGGCTCAGATAAGCAGACGTTTGGGATCACATGCTGGATGGTTATTGTCTTCGACGACCTGGCTCGCCACACTGGCTGGCATGCCCAGCGACCACCACCTCAGCTGCCCGTTCTGCGCGGGCGACGACGTGACGCCGTTCCCCGACCCGACCGCCGCATGGTCGTGCCTGGACTGTGCGCGCGTCTTCCGGGTCGAGGTCGTGCAGCCGGCGTCGGTCAACGGCTGGGGGATCATGCGCGTCGTGCCTCTGGCCGCCGCGTCGTCGGTGACGGCAGAGGGGACGCCCGCTGCGGCGTGAGGTGACCGGTCGGTAGCCTGCGTCCATGACGCACCCCCACCTCCGGGTCGAGACCGACGGGCCGGTCCGAACGGTCACTCTCGACCACCCCGAGAAGCGCAACGCGCAGACGCCCTCCCTCTGGTCGGCACTCGCCGACGAGGCGCGGTCCCTCCCCGAGGACGTACGCGTGGTCGTCCTCCGCGGCGCGGGCGACGCCTTCTCCGCCGGCATCGACATGGCGATGTTCACACCGGTTGGGGTGCCCGGCGAGGAGAGCGTGGCCCAGCTGGCCGCCGGGGGACCCGAGGCGATCCAACGGGGCATCGCGGCCTACCAGAACGGCTTCACGGCGTGGGGGGAGTGCCCTGCGGTCGTGGTGGCCGAGGTGCACGGCTACGCGATCGGCGCGGGTTTTCAGCTCGCGCTGGCCGCCGACCTGCGGGTGGCAGCTCTCGACGCCTGGTTCGCCATGCGCGAGACCAGCCTCGGTCTCGTGCCCGACCTCGGCGGAACAGGCCCCCTGGTGCACCTCGTCGGCTACGCCCGGGCGCTCGAGATCTGCGCGACAGGTCGCAAGGTCTCTGCCCCGGAGGCGCTGAACATCGGACTCGTCGGGTCGCTCGCGCCCGCTGCCGACCTCACCGAGGCCACGGGGTCGCTCGTCGAGGCACTCCTGGCCGCACCAGCCCCGGCGCTCCGCGCCCTCAAGCCCCTGCTGCGCAGCGCGGTCGACGCCGACCGCGCCACCCAGCTCGGTCGCGAGCGCGACGCGCAGACCGCGCTCCTGCAGGCGATGCTCGGGGGCTTCGGCGCTTGACACCGTGCGCCGTCGAGGCCTCCAGCTCGGGGTCCACGGCGGATCGGGCGTGGCTTGGGGAATCGCTGTCACCGCCTTGCGGTTGGATCGGAGGAGAACAGGAGGTGGTGGCGTGGGCATGCAGCCGTGGATGGCGATGAGGTCGATGTCGCGTGACTCGTCGGTGGCCGAGCTGTCGCTGCGCCCGGGCACGCGCCGTCGCGTCCTGACGTATGCGGCGCCGTACAAACGGGCGATCGCCGCCTTCCTCGCGGTCGTGGTGCTCGACTCGGTGCTCGTCGTCACCGTGCCGCTCCTGCTCAAGAGCCTCGTCGACGACGGCGTCATCCCCAAGGACTCCTCGGTGGTGGTGCGGCTCGCGCTCGTCGTGGCCGGCATCGCCGTGCTCGACGCCCTGCTCACGGTCGTGTCGCGGTGGTACTCCTCACGCATCGGCGAGGGCCTGATCAACGACCTCCGCACCCAGGTCTTCGGCCACGTGCTGCGCCAGCCGATCGCCTTCTTCACGCGCGCCCAGACCGGCTCGCTCGTGTCGCGCCTCAACAACGACGTCGTCGGGGCCCAGCAGGCCTTCACCTCGGTGCTGTCGAACGTCGTGTCCAACATCGTCTCGGTCGCGCTCGTCATCGGTGCCATGCTCGCCCTCTCGTGGCAGCTGACCCTCGGCTCGCTGCTGCTCGTGCCCCTCTTCCTCGTGCCGGCCAAGCTCATGGGCAAGCGGCTGGCCGGCCTGGCCCACCGCCAGATGACGCTCAACGCCGACATGGGCACGCGCATGACCGAACGCTTCAACGTCGCGGGTGCGCTGCTGGTGAAGCTCTTCGGCAACCCCGTACGAGAGGAGGCCGAGTACGCCGAGCGCGCCGGCCGAGTCCGTGACATCGGCATCCAGATCGCTCTCAACCGCACCGTCTTCATGACCGCCCTCACGACGGTCGCGGCGTTGGCCACCGCGATGGTCTACGGCTTCGGCGGCGTCATGGCCGTCAGCGGCAGCCTGTCCGTGGGCACGCTGCTCGCCCTCGCAGCGCTGCTCGCCCGCCTCTACGGACCGCTCACCTCGCTGTCCAACGTGCGGGTCGACATCATGACCGCCCTCATCTCCTTCGAGCGGGTCTTCGAGGTGCTCGACCTCGAGCCCCTCGTCAAGGAGCGCCCCGGGGCCGTGGACCTGCCGCCGGGCCCGCTCGCGGTCGAGCTCGACGACGTCTCTTTCCGCTACCCCTCCGCCGACGAGGTCTCGCTCGCGTCGCTCGAGTCCGTCGCTTCCGGCGACCGGCGGGGGAGCGGTGTGGTGCTCCACGACGTGTCGCTGACGGCGCCGGCCGGGCACCTGATCGCCCTAGTCGGCCCCTCGGGGGCGGGCAAGACCACCCTGACCTCCCTCGTCTCCCGGCTCTACGACCCCAGCGACGGCTCGGTCGTCGTGGGCGGCCGTGACCTGCGCGAGGTGACGATGTCGTCACTGCGCGACCGCATCGGCGTCGTCACCCAGGAGGCACACCTCTTTCACGACACCATCCGGGCCAACCTGCTCTACGCACGTCCCGAGGCGACCGACGAAGAGATCCACGCTGCGCTGCGCGCGGCGCAGATCAGCGACCTCGTCGCCGAGCTGCCCGAGGGGCTCGACACCGTCGTCGGCGACCGCGGGCACCGCCTCAGCGGGGGCGAGAAGCAGCGCCTGGCCATCGCCCGCCTGCTGCTCAAGGCTCCCGACGTCGTCGTCCTCGACGAGGCCACCGCGCACCTCGACTCCGAGTCCGAGGTCGCGGTGCAGCGGGCGCTGGACGCCGCTCTCGAGGGCCGTACGTCGATCGTCATCGCGCACCGCCTCTCGACCATTCGCCAAGCCGATCTCATCGTCGTGCTCGACCACGGCCGCGTCGTCGAGACCGGCCGGCACGCCGAGCTGCTCGCGGCGGGTGGTCTCTACGCCGACCTGCACGCCACCCAGTTCGACGAGCGGGCCGTCGAGCACGCCAACCGCGACGGGCGAGTGCTGGCTCCCGACCGCCCGACCGACGCGCTCGACCACGTCTGACCAGAGGCGTCGTCGGCGGGTGACCTCGTCGAAGGACGATGGCTGCAGACCTACACCGAGCAGGGCAACGTGGCGATGCAGCGCACCAACGAGCGGTTCGGCCTGCGCCGTGTCGACGTCCTGCACGAGTGCGAGGGGCCCGGTCTGAGGCGCGGCTCAGGCGGCCTCGTTCGTGACCCGCTCCTCGAGGCCGGCGGCCAGCCCTGCGATGGTCGCGAGGTCGACGAGCCCGCCGAGGCTGTGGGCAACCCGCCGGTGCCGCACCGGCCCGAGCCGCAGCCTGAGGTGCACCCGGGTGCTGTCCGGCCCAGCTGCCTTGAGGCGGATGCACCAGGTGAGGTGCATCCGACCGCGTGTCGAGGTGAAGAGCACGTGCGAGGCCGGCTCGAGCTCGGCGACGGTGAAGGTCGCGTCCGCCCCGCCCCAGTCCGGGATGACGTCGCCGACCGAGAGACCTTGGAGCTCCGGCTCGATGCGCCGCAGGGCGCGCCGCGACGACGGGACCACCCCCTCGACGGAACGCGGCAGGTACCAGCCCGCGCGCTCCTTGCCGAGCTGCACCAGCCACGGCCACACGCGTACGGGAGGTGCGGAGACGGTGAAGGCGCGATCCATCACCACGTCGGCCGCCACGAGCCCGTCCCCGGGCAGTGCTGCCTCTCTCTCGCCCGGCGTGGGGCGCACGAGCAGCCTCTCGAGGACGGCCGGTGGTGTCGTCACGGGTTCGAGGCCATCAGGTGTGCGCCATCGGAGCGGGGTGTCACTCAGGCATCCTCCTCGTCCCAGATGCGGACCTTCTTCGGCTTGGCGGGTCGCGACCCGGTCGGCTCATTCTCCTCCCGCGCAGCCTCGGCCTCCCTGCGGATCGCGAGGACGACGAAGACGAGACCGCCCGGCATGAAGAGCCACCACTGGTACGCGTACGCCTGGTGCGGGCCGAGGTCCTCCTCCGGGCGGGGGAGCACGCGTACGGGGTGACCCCCGGTCGAAGGCGCGGGCGCCTGCGTGCCCAGCACGACGTACGCGTCGAGGTCACCCAGCGCGGGCACCTGCACTCGCGCGTCGGCGACGTTGATGCTGGCCAGCTGCGGGCGGGGCAGGTCGCGGCCGAGGCTGACCTCGCCGGTCCGGAGCCAGCCCGTCAGCTCGACGGTGCCGCTCGGCGGCGGGTCCACGGGCGGGCTCGTCTCGGCATCCTCCGCGTTCGGCACCCAGCCCCGGTCGACGAGGATCGTGACGCCGTCCGCCTGGAACGGCGTCAGCACCTCGAAGCCCACCGTCTGGTCGAGCGTGCGGTTGCGCACGAGCAGGTCGGTGCCCGCGGCATACGCGCCCGTCAGGGAGACGCGGGTCCACTGCCGCTCCTGAGGGAGACCCGTGCCGACCAGGCCAGGCGAGAACGCGATCGGGGACGCGCCGTAGTTGCGTGCGATGGCGTCGACCTTGGTGCGCTGCTCGACGTGGCGGTGCCACTGCCAGAGGCCGAGGTAGAAGCAGGCGACCCCGAAGAGGACCGCGACGAGCGTGCCCAGCAGCCACCGCCGCGTGAGCCAGAGTCGAAGCACGCATCGACGGTACCCGTCGTCGAGGCGGCCTCGGATACCGGTCTCCGCCGCGGGGTGACCTCGATGTGCCCCAGTGCCTCGCCGACGCCCTCGCCGATGCCCTCGCCGACGCCTCGGTCTGCAGGTGGTCGATCAGGTCCGGGTGATCTCGCTGGTGTCGTACTCGCCGGTCTCGGTGATGAGGCGAGCCACCGCCTGGAGCTTCTCGTTCAGACGGTTCGACGAGTGGCGAAGGGCGTCGAACGCCTGCTCCGGTGTGAGCTTGAGGCGCTCCATGAGGATGCCCTTGGCCTGACCGATGACATCTCGGGTCAACAGGGCCTCGCTCAGGTTCTGCGCCTGGTCCTGCAGGTGGCCGCGCTCGCGCACCACCGCCGCCGCCATCGAGGCGTGCGCCGCCAGGATGAGCCCGATCTCCTGCGCCTCGGCGCTGAAGGCAGTCGTCTCGGTGCCGTAGAGGTTCAACGAGCCACTGGTGCCGGCGATCGGAGAGTGCGCCGCCGCGAGTCGGTAGGAGGCCGCAGACCGCACACCCAGCTCGACCGGCCGGGTCCCCAGCGACGGCCAGCGGGGGTCCGGGAACGTCGGCGCGTAGACGAGCGGGGTGCCAGCGGCGTCCAGGCAGGGCCCCTCGCCGGCGTCGTACTGCGCCTGGTCGGCAGCCGATGCCTCTGCTGCCGTCGAGGCCGCCGTCCGGTAGACACCCCTCTCACCGAGGGTGACACTGGCCATCTCGCAGCCGGCCACGGTGCTGACCGCGGCCTCGGCGATGCGCAGGAGGACCGCGTCGTACGAGTCCGCGCCGTAGAGGTTCTCGGCGATGGCGGCGAACGTCGCCGCCAACTTCGTCGTCGGCGTCTCCGCCAGCCGTCGCTCGGCGGCCTCGTCACGCGCGTCAGCGGCCACCTCACGATCAGCGTGCGCCTCCCCGCGGCTGCGCCTGGCCTCCTCCCGAGCTGCACGCGCCTCGGCACGCTCCGCTCGCTCGGCGGTGTCGGGACTGACCGTGAGCTCGGCCGCGCGCGCATCGAGTCGCCGTTCCCGCTCGTCGAGAGCCGACTCCCGCTCATCGGCCGTGAGGTCCCGCGCGTCGGCAGCAGCATCTCGCTCGGCGGCGAGCTCGTCTCGACGATCGGCGACGAAGTCGCGCTTGTCAGCGGCCCACTGGCTCTCCTCGGCGGGTGCGGGCTCAGCCATCGGATCGGGCCCCCTTCCACGTCAGCGCCCTGCTTGGGACTCTATGCCCGCAGGTCCGACCGGGGTGGACACATGCCAGCAGTGCACATCGCGGTTGTGGCCGTGGCCGCGTCAGCCCCTCGTCGTCACTGGTGCTGACGT
The DNA here is from genome assembly GCF_052115265.1 of Terrabacter sp. 2RAF25. NCBI lineage: Bacteria > Bacillati > Actinomycetota > Actinomycetes > Micrococcales > Intrasporangiaceae > Terrabacter > Terrabacter sp. 2RAF25. Next base: position 147,292 of record NZ_JBFRGJ010000004.1, on the reverse strand, counting down.
CCCAACTGCTCACCGGTCCGATCGACCGTGAGGACGATGAGTGGACTGTGCCGGAGCATCTCCGGCACGTCGGTGCGCCGCCACCGCCTTGCAGCCGCCTCGATGAGAGGTCGGCGTTCGTCGAGATCGGTGACGACCCGCGCCGTGGCCGGCACGTCGGCGACGACCGACTGCTTCAGGTGGAGCACGACATGGGGATCCGCCTCGATGTTGCGGATCCAGTCCCGCGTTCGATCGGCCCGCGGCATCCCGGTGATGAACAAGCGGTCGTCGTCGTGGTGCAGGAAGATCTCGATGCGCCGTTGACGACCGGTCCGCCGACCCGTCGTCGTGAGGTCGATGAGCTGGCTGTGGTAGAGCGCGGCCCTGGTGGTGTCACTCAGAGAGCTGTCGGGATGCATGGCGCGATCCTCTCGACTGAACCGACCCGGCAACTCTACGTCGGGCCGTGTGGAACGAGCTTCCGGCCCACGAGCTCGGGCAGTCGTGGCGCCGCTGCGTCCGAGGGAGGTTCAATGGTGTGTGGCCCGAGACAGGTCAAGGCGGTTCGCCTACTACGTGCCTCTCATCATCGCGTTGGCCCTCCTGGCCGTCGCGATCATCGGCACCGCTGACCTGGCGCACCGGCTGGCCGACGCCCTCTACGACTGGACGCGCTAGTCACGCCGGAGGGCCGGTCCAGGGACCGGTACGCCGCCCGGAGCTGGGTGAGCACCCGCCCGTGGTGGGCACGTGCTGTCTTCTCGGTGATGAGGAGCGCGGCCGGCACCCGACGGTCCATCCAGAGGACTGTCTCAGAGCCCGGGCCGTTCAGACGAACCACGAGGTCTGCGAGACCGTGCCGTCCCCGGCTTAGAGTGGAGCCCATGACCGCCCTTCCCGACCCGAGTGTTCGACCGGCAGGCCTGGCCGACCAGTTCGGCCGGGTGGCGCGTGATCTGCGCGTGTCGGTGACCGACCGCTGCAACCTTCGCTGCACCTACTGCATGCCCGCCGAGGGCCTGCCGTGGATGCCGCGGGCCGAGATGCTCACCGACGAGGAGATGCTCCGGCTCATCGGCCTCTTCGTGCACGACGGTGTCACCCAGGTGCGTCTGACCGGCGGCGAGCCGCTGCTCCGACGTTCCCTCGTCGAGCTCGTGGCCGGCATCGCGGCGCTCGAGCCTCGGCCCAGGATCGCGATGACGACCAACGGCGTCGGTCTCGAGCGCGTGGCGATCGGGCTCAAGAGCGCCGGGCTCGACCGCGTCAACGTCAGCCTCGACACGATCGACTCCGAGACCTTCACCCAGCTGACCCGCCGCGACCGGCTGGCCGACGTCGAGGCAGGCCTCAAGGCGGCCGCCGACGCCCGGCTCACGCCGGTCAAGGTCAACGCGGTCGCCATGCGCGGCATCAACGACGACTCGGTCGCCGACGTGCTCGCGTGGTGTCTCGAGCGTGGCTACGAGCTGCGGTTCATCGAGCAGATGCCGCTCGACGCGCAGCACGCCTGGGACCGCAGCAGCATGATCAGCGCGGGCGAGATCCATGCCCGCCTCTCGGAACGGTGGGAGCTGACGGCGCTGCCCGCAGCGGACCGGGGGAGCGCCCCCGCCGAACGCTTCCTCATCGACGGTGGTCCCGAGACCGTCGGCATCATCGCGAGCGTCTCCTCTCCCTTCTGTGCGGCCTGCGACCGCACCCGTCTGACCGCCGACGGGCAGGTGCGCAACTGTCTCTTCTCCAACACCGAGACCGACCTGCGCGGTCCGATGCGCGAGGGTGCCACCGACGACGAGCTGCTCGCCCTGATGCGTGGCGAGATGTGGCGCAAGCGGAAGGGCCACGGCATCGGCGACCCCGACTTCGTCCAGCCCGACCGGCCGATGTCCGCCATCGGCGGCTGACCCCGCGCCGGGCCCTCCCGGCCGCGGCCTTCGGCGCAGGACCTGTCTACCCGTCGGCGTCGGTGAGCGCCTCGACCGGAACGATCTCGATGAGGAAGCCGCGCAGCGCCACGAAGTCTGCCAGCGACGTCTCGTGCTCGTCGCACGCGAGCCACACCTTGCGGCGTTCGGGCTTGTGCAGCTTGGGGTTGTTCCAGACCACCGCGTGCCGAGCCCGCGCGCGGCACCCCTTCGCGCTGCATACGTGCTCTGCGACGCCCGCCGGGGGAGGCGTGCCGAACAGGTCGCTCACTGCTCGATGCGGCGGGTGTCGTCTCGCGGCGTGACCGCCTGCAGGTCGCCCGGCTGTTGCGGCGCGACCGCGTTGGCGATGACCACGGCGATGTAGGGGATGATCACGGCGCCGATCACGGCCGCCCAGCGGACCCAGCCCGACGTCACGAAGACGAGCCCGAAGAGGGCCACACGGATGCCCATCATCGTCAGGTAGCGCTTGATGCGCTTGTCCTGGTCGTCGGTCGTGGAGGTCGGCGCCGACGTGACGCTGTGCACGACGGGTTCGTGGTGGGCTCTTGGCACCCCTCAACCATAAGCCCGTCCAGCACGCATGCAGCGTGCTGTCTACCCTTCGGTAGTCCGTTAGGTTTCGGGGCAGGACCGAGACTCCGGCACGGCCGGACGGATGGAGGAACGCACTGTGTCAACGACGGCGGAGACGGCAACCACGGCGCGCAACGTGCTCGTCACCGGGGGAAACCGCGGCATCGGCCTCGCGATCGCACGGGCTTTTGCCGAGGCCGGCGACAGCGTCGTCATCACCCACCGGTCGGGCCAGCCACCTGAGGGCCTTCAGGGCGTCACCTGCGAGGTGACCGACTCGGCGTCCGTCGATGCGGCGTTCACCGCCGCCGAGGAGATCTTCGGCGGGCCGGTCGAGGTGCTCGTGGCCAACGCCGGAATCACGCGCGACACCCTCCTGATGCGCATGAGCGACGACGAGTTCGACTCCGTCATCGACACCAACCTCGCCGGCGCCTTCCGCTGCGCCCGCCGGGCCGCCACCGGCATGATCCGCAAGCGCCGTGGCCGCATCATCCTCATCAGCAGTGTCGTCGGCCTCTACGGCTCGCCGGGTCAGAGCAACTACGCCGCCTCCAAGTCGGGCCTCGTCGGCCTCGCCCGCTCGATCTCGCGCGAGCTCGGCGGCCGCGGCATCACCGCCAACGTCGTCGCGCCGGGGTTCATCGACACCGAGATGACCGCGGTGCTTCCCGACGACCAGAAGAAGCAGTACCTCTCCAACATCCCTGCCGGCCGCTTCGCGACGCCCGAGGAGGTCGCGTCGGTCGTGCGTTTCGTCGCCAGCGACGACGCCGCCTACATCACGGGCGCCGTCATCCCCGTCGACGGCGGCCTCGGCATGGGGCACTGAGCCCACCCGACGGCATACGGCCGTATGCCGTCGATGTCGTTGCGCACCAAGCGTCCCCACCTACTCGAGAAAGTTGCAGGCATGGGAATACTCGAAGGCAAGAAGCTCCTCATCACCGGCGTCCTCATGGACAGCTCCATCGCGTTCCACGTCGCCAAGCTGGCGCAGGAGGAGGGTGCGACCGTCATCCTCACCTCGTTCGGCCGCACGATGAAGATCACGCAGACCATCGCCAGGCGACTTCCCGAGACGCCGGTCGTGATCGAGCTCGACGTCGCCGACCAGGAGCACCTCGACACGCTCGCCGACCGGCTGCGTGAGCACGTCGACGGGCTGGACGGCGTGCTCCACTCGATCGGATTCGCGCCTCAGGGTGCCTTCAACTTCCTCGAGGGCACGTGGGAGGACGTCTCGACCGCACTGCAGATCTCCGCCTACAGCCTCAAGGCGCTGGCCGTCGCCGCGCTGCCGCTCATGCCCGATGGCGGCAGCGTCGTCGGTCTGACCTTCGACGCCAAGTTCGCCTGGCCGGTCTACGACTGGATGGGCGTCGCCAAGGCCGCCTTCGAGTCGACCAACCGCTACCTGGCCCGCGACCTCGGTCCGAAGTCGGTGCGCTGCAACCTCGTCGCGGCCGGCCCGATCCGCACGACCGCGGCGAAGTCGATCCCGGGGTTCGAGCAGTTCGAGCAGATCTGGGACGAGCGCGCGCCCCTCGGGTGGGACGTCAACGACCCGGTGCCGGCTGCGAAGGCGTGCGCCGCGCTGCTCTCCGACTGGTTCCCGGCCACGACCGGCGAGATCGTGCACGTCGACGGCGGCGTCCACGCGATGGGGCAGTGACCGCGCAGGTGCCCGGGCGATGGCCCGGCTGCTCTCGCTAGAGTCCTGCCCATGCCTCACGCCGGGACCGAGTCCAGCACCCTGACGACGAACGACCCCGACACGGTGGCACCGGTCCGTGTGGAGGAGGTGCGGGTCCTCGACGGACCCAACCTCTACTTCGCGCGGCCCGCCATCAAGGTCATCCTGCACCTGCCCGGCTACCTAGACCTCAAGCGCACCGAGGCCGAGACCCTGGCTCGTCGACTGGGCATGCGCTCGGCCCGCCCGGGCAGGCGCGGCACGGCGTTGCGCCAGCGCTTCGTCATGCGCCTGATCCGCAACGTCACGCGTCGCGTCGGCACCGAGATCGGTGCCGGGCGTCTCGGCGTACGCGTCCGGGCGGGGCAGACGGTCGAGGACGTCGTGCTCGCGTTCCCGTGGGTGCACCGCACCCGCGGACGGGTTGCGGGCGAGCAGTTCGGTGCCGTCATGGCGGGCCTGCTCGACAGCTCGCGTCGCGTCGACGACGTCATCGAGGAGGTCGCCTCCGTCATCATGGCCGCCCCTGACGGGCCGGGGCCCAGCGTCATCACGCCCACGGTTCCCGTCGCGTCGGTCACCGGCACCAACGGCAAGACGACGACGACCCGCCTGATGGCGCACATGTGCATGACGGCTGGCCTGACGACGGCGTGGAGCTCGACCGACGGTGTCGTCGTGATGGGCGAGACGAAGGAGGAGGGCGACTTCTCCGGTCCCGCCGGTGCGCGCGGCGTGCTCGAGACCCCCGGTCTCGACATCGGCATCCTCGAGACGGCCCGCGGCGGCATGTTGCTCAAGGGCATGGGCGTGACGGCCAACGACGTCAGCGTCGTGACGAACGTCAGCGCCGACCACCTCGGACTCCAGGGCATCGACACCCTCGATCAGCTCGCCGAGGTCAAGGCGATTGTCACGACCGTCACGAAGCCGCAGGGCTGGGTGGTGCTCAACGGCGACGACCCCCGGGTCTGGGCGATGCGTTTCGGGATCAAGGCCAAGCCGTGGGCCTTCAGTCTGGACCCGGCGTCGCCGGCTCTGTGGGAGTCGATCAACGCGGGTGGGCGGGGCATCACGGTGCTCGACGGCGAGATCGTGGTCCTGTCGCAGAACGGCGACCCCGACCGCCTCGTGAAGATCGTCGACGTCCCGATGACGCTCAGCGGCCTGTCGCAGAACAACATCGCGAATGCCCTGGCCGGTGCGGCCGCCGCCCTCGGCCTCGGCGTGCCGCGTGCCGCGGTGGTCGAGGGGCTGCGCACCTTCGCGCCTGATCCCCAGCACAACTGGGGTCGCCTCAACACCTACTCGCTGCCGCTGGCGCAGGGTGGCAAGGCGACCGTGATCGTCGACATGGCGCACAACGAGGCCGGCCTCGAGGCCCTCCTCGACGTCGCGCGCGGTCTCGCTGCTCCGGGTGGGGCCGTACGGCTGGGGCTCGGTTGCGCGGGCGACCGTGCCGACGAGGCGATCACCGCGATGGGTGAGATCGCCGGTCACGGCGCTGAGGAGGTCGTCCTCAAGATCGCCCGCCACTACCTCCGTGGACGCCAGCCCGACGAGCTGCTCGGGCTCTTCCGCGACGGTCTCGCCAAGGTCGGAGTGCTCGACGTGCCCGAATACGACACGGAGCTCGGGGCGGTGGAGGCCCTCGTGCCGCACGCGCTCGACGGTGACGTCATCGCCCTGATGTGCCACGCCGAGCGCACCGAGGTCGACCGCTGGATCCGCGACCACGGCGGCAAGGTCGACGACGCCCGCGCGATCCGGCGCAAGGTCGTGGCCGCACGCGGAGAGCACGAGCTCGAGGCCGAGATCGCTGCGCTCTGGGAGACCGACGACGAGCCGGCCAGGATCGCCGCCGCACAGCGTCTGGTCGACGCGCACCCGGGCGACCCACGCCTCGTCTTCGAGCTCGCCGGCGCCAAGGACGCGACCGGTGACGAGCAGGGCGCGATCGGGCTCTACGAGGAGGCCCTCGCCGGCGGTCTGCGCGAGCCGCACCGCCACCGGGCGCAGCTGCAGCTCGCGTCGAGCCTGCGCGTCGTCGGGCGTGCCGCGGAGGCCCTGGCCCTCGTCAACGACGTGCTCGAGGCTCGATCCCACAACACCGCCGCACTCATGCTGCGGGCGCTGGTCCAGGCCGACCTCGGGCAGGAGCGCCAGGCGGTGGCCGACCTCATCCGGGCGACGCTGGAGGCGACGACCGACGTCGACACCCAGAGCTACCGCCGGGCCCTACGCGCCTATGCCGACGAGCTCGCCCCCGCGTCCGACTGACCCGCCGACTGATCCGCCGACTGATCTGCAGACTGACCGTCCCGGTGCGTCAGGCTGCGGATCAGTCGGCAGTAGCTGTCGTCGGGGCAGCAGCGATCGCAGACTGATCCGGGGACTGACCCTGTCGTGGATCATTCCGCGGATCAGTCTGCGTTGGGACGTCTGGCTCGAACCCACCGACGGCGCGTAGGCAGCCCGGAGCGGGTCAGACGGCGGTGTCGTCGGCCATCTCGGCCTGGGCCTCGGCCGGGACGGCACCGAGTGCCTCCCCCTCCGCCTCGTCGCCCTCGGCCTCGGCCGTCTCGGTGAGCGTGCTCGGGTCGAGGTCGGGGTCGCTCGTGGCGGCAGCCGGGGTGCCGATGCGGGCCCCTGCCTGAGCGTGCTTCGTGCGCTCCTCGAGCTCGGCGACGACCATCGAGTGCTGGTCGACGCACATGACGACGAGGTCGCCCGGGTTGGTGCGCGCCAGCACGTGCCTCGTGGCCTCCAGCTCGTCGAGCACGATCTCGACCTGGCGGCAGCGGGCACCCTCGGCCATGGCCTGGCGTGCACCCTCCGCCACGAGCTCGGCGCAGACTCCGGGCTTGCGACCACGCAGGCGTGCGTCCTCACGCACCACGATGACGTCGAAGTGCTGGGCGGCGACGGCGCCGAGCTCGCGGATGTCGTCGTCACGCCGGTCACCGGCCGCGCCGATCATGCCGATGCGTGACGTGCGTCCGAGGTCGGCCTGTCCCTGCTTCTGCTCGGCGTAGCGGTCGACGAAGGCACCGAGCTCCTTCATGCCGGCCGCATTGTGGCAGTAGTCGACGAACACGTCGGCGTTGCCCACCTGGACGAGGTTGAGGCGCCCCGGCGAGAGGTAGTACGTCGTGGCGAACGTGCGCAGGCCCTGACGGATGTCGTGCAGGGGTGCACCGGCGGCGAAGGCAGCACCGGCCGCGGCGAGGGCGTTGGCCACGTTGAAGCGGGCAGCACCACCGAACGTGGACGGCAGCAGGTGCGTCCACGCGAGCTGCATGCTGCGGCGGCCGTGCTTGATGACGATCATCTCGCCGCGCTCGCTCGGCTCGAGCACCAGCGCTCGACCGCCTCGGCGGCAGTAGTCGTCGACGAACTCGCGCACCTCGCTGCCGGGCTCGGACATCGTGAACCAGACGATGCCGCCCGAGCACCGGCGGCGCATGTTGCGCACGTGCGGGTCGTCGGCGTTGAGCACCGCGAACCCGTCGCGCGGCACGGCCTCGACGATGACGGCCTTGACGTCGGCGAGCTGGCGGAGGGTGTCGATTCCCTTCATTCCCAGGTGATCCGGCGCGATGTTGGTGACGACAGCGATGTCGTTGCGGTCGTAGCCGAGTCCCTCGCGCAGGATGCCTCCGCGGGCGACCTCCATGACCGCGAAGTCGACGCGCGGGTTCTGCAGGACCATGCGCGCTGACCGCGGGCCCGACGCGTCGGCCTTGATGACGAGGCGCTCGTCGATGACGACGCCGTCGGTCGAGGTCATGCCCACCTTGCGGCCGAGGCCCTTGAAGATGTGGGCGATCATGCGCGAGGTGGTCGTCTTGCCGTTGGTGCCGGTGACGGCGACGATCGGCACGCGGGCCTGGGCACCCGGCGGGAAGAGGAGGTCGACGACGGGCTTGGCGATGAACTGCGGTTCGCCGACCGTGGGGTGCGTGTGCATGCGGAACCCCGGGGCCGCGTTGACCTCGCAGATCGCCCCACCGGTCTCGCGTACGGGGTAGGTGATGTCGGGGCAGATGAAGTCGATGCCGGCGACGTCGAGTCCGACCATGCGCGCGGCCTCCTCGGCGATCTCGACGTTGTCGGGGTGGGCGTCGAAGGTGCGGTCGATGGAGATGCCGCCGGTCGACATGTTGCCCGTCAGCGCGAGCTTGACCATCTCGCCCTCGGGCGGCACCGACTCGAGCGTGTGCCCCTGGCCGGCGAGGATCTCGAGCGCGTTGCCGTCGACCTTGATCTTGGTCAGCACCTTCTCGTGGCCCACTCCGCGGCGGGGGTCGGAGTTCGTGATGTCGACGAGCTCGCCGACGGTGTGCGTGCCGTCGCCGACGACGTGCGCCGGCACGCGCTCGGCGATGGCCTGCATACGCCCACCGACGATGAGGCACCGGTAGTCGCGCCCCGTGACGAACGACTCGACGATGATGGTGCCGCGGCGCGACTCGCCCTTGGCGATGTCGTACGCCTTCTCGACCTCCTCGTCGCTCTGAAGGTTGAGGCACACGCCGCGGCCGTGGTTGCCGTCGAGCGGCTTGACCACCACGGGAAAGCCGATGCGCCGGGCCGCGTCGAGCGTGCCGCGCAGGGTGCGTACGGCCTCCTGCTTGGGCACGGGGAGCCCGGCGGAGCCGAGGAGGCGGGTCGTGAGGTCCTTGTCGCCGGCGATGTCGACGGCGAGGGCCCCGGTCTTGGAGGTCATCGTGGCGCGGATGCGCTGCGCGTGGACGCCTTGGCCCAGCTGGACGAGCGACCCCGAGTTGAGCCGGATGAACGGGATGTCGCGCGAGGCCGCCTCTTCGAGGATGGCTGCCGTCGACGGGCCGAAGGCGACCCGTTCGGCCTGCTTGAGGAACGCGTCGAACTCGGTCTCGAAGTCGAAGCCGTCCTCGGAGTCGACGAGGTGGTTGATGAGGCGCACCGCGAGCTTGCCTGCTGCGACACCGACCGTCTCGTCGATGTAGCTGTAGACGACGTTGTAGTGCCCGGGCCGGCCCTTGACCGCGCGCGTCTTGCCCCGACGCGAGTCGTGACCGGCGAGGGTCTGCAGCTGGAGGGCGACGTGCTCGGCGACGTGGCCGAGCCAGGTGCCCTCGCGCAGCCGCTCGATGAAGCCGCCGCGCCGGCCGAGTGAGCACGTGTGCCGCTCGAGCCCCGGCACCAGCTCGACGAGCCGGTCGGTGAAGCCGTCGAGGGAGACCGTGGGGTACTCCTCGAGGCTGCCGAGGTCGACGACGAGGTGGATGGCCTGCTGGTACGACCAGACGTTGGGGCCACGGTAGATCCGGGTCTCGAGGATCGTCAGGTCCGGTCGGGCCGGGCCTGTGGGGGTGGGGACCTCGATGGCCATGGATCTCCTCCTACGTGGTCGTGCCGTATGCCGCAGGGGCACCTCGCGCTCGACCGTACTCTCAGGGACGGGCGGGACTGGCTGGACTAGTGAGCGGCGCTGCTCGTCGACGAGCGCGCCGCGCGGACCTTCGCCGGGACGACCGCGCCCTCGATGTCGGGGTGACGTTCGACGAACGCGGTCAGCTCGACGTGGCCCAGGTCGAACGTACTGCCCGTCGGCAGCGAGTGCACCACAGCGCCCGAGACGAGCAGCGGCGCACCGCGCCTGGCGTCGGGGGCGTCGGTGATGGCGTTGCGGGCGTTGACGACGAAGATCGACCCGGCCCCGATGACCGACAGCACCGTGCCGCCACGGATCTCGGCGGCCGTGTTCTCGTCGATGCCCATGCCGAGCAGGTTCGGCGACGCAGCGACCATCGACATGAGCCGGCCGTAGCGACCGCGCTGGTCGAAGTGCTGGTCGATGATGACGTCCTCGACGAGACCGAGGCCGGCCGAGATCTGGCTGGCGCGCTGCCGTGGCGTGAGCCCCTCCTCGCCGAGCGAGATCATGTAGCGGCTCATGATCGACGCGCCCGCCGACGTGCCGGCGACGACGGCTCCGCGTTCGTACGCGCGCACGATGGCGTCGCCGACCGGGGTGCCGACGATGTTCTGGGAGAGCTTGACCTGGCTGCCGCCGGTGAGGAAGACCCCGGTGGCGGTGTCGAGGGCCTCGACCATCGCGGGGTCGCTCGAGTCGCGCCGCGTCGCCGGGTTGACCACCGAGACGTCGCCGCCGCGAAGCCGAGTGAAGACGTCGCGGTAGGCCTCGGCCACCTCGTCGGCGAACGAGGACGCCGTGGGGATCACGACGATGTGCGAGCGACGACCACCGGCGAGCTTGACGAAGCGCTTGAGCACGACCGACCGGCCGATGCGGTCCTCGGCGCCGCCGATGACGAGCAGCGTGCGCCGGATGCCGTCAGGGTGCGGGGCTGCTGACGAGGGAGGCGCGGTCTGCATCGCGCCAGCCTAGTGACCGGCGTGGGGGACCGGCGGAGCCTGGGTCGGCGTGCCGTCGTCGATGTCGGCCTCCTCGATCTCCTCGCGGGAGATGCCCAGCAGGTAGAGCACCGAGTCGAGGTAGGGCACGTTGACCGAGGTCTGCGCCTGCTCCTGCACGATCGGCTTGGCGTTGAAGGCGACTCCCAGGCCGGCCGCGTCGAGCATGTCGAGGTCGTTCGCGCCGTCGCCGATCGCGACGGTGCGGCTGAGGGGCAGGCCCTCCTGCTCGGCGAACTCGCGCAGGGCGCGTGCCTTGCCGGCCCGGTCGACGACCTCACCGAGGATCCGACCGGTGAGGTAGCCGTCCTCGATCTCCAGTTGGTTGGCGCGGGCGTGGTCGATGCCGAGCTCGGCCGCGAGGTCGCCGACGATCTCGATGAAGCCGCCGCTGACGAGGCCGACGGTGAAGCCGAGTCGCTTGAGTGTGCGCACGAGGGTGCGCGCCCCCGGCGTCAGCTGCACGGATGCACGGACCTCGTCGAGGACGGTGGCGGGCAGGCCGGCGAGGGTTGCGACGCGCGCGCGCAGCGACTCCTCGAAGTCGAGCTCGCCGGACATGGCACGGGCCGTGACCTCCGCCACCTCGGCCTCGCGTCCGCAGTGGGCGGCGAGCAGCTCGATGACCTCCTGCTGGATCAAGGTCGAGTCGACGTCGAGCACGACCAGGCGGCGCCCTCGCCGGGCGAGACCGCCCGGGGCCACGGCGATGTCGATGGCCTCCGACGCGGCGACGAGTGCCATGTCCCGGCGCAGCGAGGGCACGTCGGCGCCCGACACGTCGAACTCGACGGTCGTGACGGGGTAGCGCGAGAGCCGGCGGATGCGGTCGATGTTGGCGCCGTGGTCGGCGATCTGGGTCGTGACGAGTGACACGGCATCGGCGCTCAGCGGCGCGCCTAGCACGACGACTGCGGCCCGGCCCTGCCGGGGGCGGGCGTTGTCGCCGGTGCCCTCGACGACGGTGAGCGTGAGTCCCAGGCGGTGCGCCGCCACTGCGGCGGCGTCACGGAGCTGGTCGACGTGGGCGCCGGGGCGAAGCAGGACGGTCAGGGTGAGGTGGCCGTGGACGACGACCTGCTGGATGTCGAGCACCTCGGCGTCCACACCGGACAATGCGCCGAGCAGCGTGCCGGTGACACCGGGGCGGTCGTCCCCGGTCACCGTGACGCTGAGGGTGTGGAGGTCCGGTCCGTTGGTGCCGTCGGTGCGGCTCGCGTCGGTCACGCGCGTCAGCGTACTGAGCGCGCGGCTGGGCGCGACCACGCCATCCGGCATACGGCCTCAGCGAAACGTGTGCCGGCGGCTGCGTCCAGGGTCAGCCCGGGGTGGGCGCCGCTGGCATCGCCGCCGCGTTCACCTCGTCGCGCCACTGGAGCAGGTCGCGCACGCGCGCCAGGTCCGGGTGGGCAGCGGCAACGCTCGCCGTGAACAGGCGGGTGCCGATCTCGTGGAGCTGCTGGGCGTTGCCGGCGTAGTCGCCGGACTGGTCGGGGTTGCGACCCGGCACGAAGGCGACCCCGGCAGAGCGCTCGATCTCGAGCGGGTCGCGTCCTCGGCGAGCGCACCAGTCGTCGAGCACGCGGTGCTTGTGGGCGATCTCTGCAGGGCCGCCGAAGCCGTGCCAGATCGAGGCGTGCTCGGCGACGATGCGCAGGGTCTTCTTCTCGCCACCCCCGCCGATGAGGATCGGGATGTCGCGGGTCGGTGCCGGGTTGAGCCGGCTCCAGCGGTCGCGGATGATCGGCAGGTCCCGGGCCAGGTTGTCGAGACGCCCGCCGGCGGTGCCGAACTCGTAGCCGTACTCGTCGTAGTCGAGCTGCTTCCACCCCGATCCGATGCCCAGGATGAGCCGGCCACCGCTCATGTGGTCGACCGTGCGGGCCATGTCGGCGAGCAGGTTCGGGTTGCGGTAGCTGTTGCACGTGACGAGCGCGCCGATCTCGACGTTCTGGGTCGACTCGGCCCAGGCGCCCAGCATCGTCCAGCACTCGAAGTGCGGGCCGCCCGCGTCACCGCTGAGCGGGTAGAAGTGGTCCCAGTTGAGCAGGACGTCGACACCCATCTCCTCGAGGGCCGCCGCGGTGCTGCGGATCTGGGCCCATGTCGCGTGCTGCGGCGGGATCTGGATGCCGACGCGGGCCGGCCGAGGGTCGGCGGAGCTCGCCAGCGCCGGCTGCGCCTCAGGGGTGTCGGGACTCACCGGGTGACGACCTGGCCCTTGCCGACGACGACGATGCCGGTCTCGGTGACGTGGAAGCCCCGCGCCTTGTCGTACTCGTGGTCGATGCCGATCTGGCACCCCTCGGGGACGATGACGTTCTTGTCGATGATCGCGCGCCGGATCTGCGCGTGGCGCTGCACCTGGACGCCGTCGAGCAGCACGGACCCCTGGATGCTCGCGTAGGAGTGCACGTGCACGAGCGGCGAGAGCACGGACGCGTAGATGTGGGCGCCCGAGACCACGACGCCGGGGGAGACGGCGGAGTTGAGCGCCTCACCGATGCGGTCACCGCTGCCGTGCACGAACTTCGCGGGCGGGTAGGGGCTGTGCTGAGTGTAGATCGGCCACTCGTAGTTGTAGAGGTTGAACACCGGGTGGATCGAGATCAGGTCCATGTGGGCGTCGTAGTAGGACTCGATGGTGCCGACGTCGCGCCAGTAGCCGCGGTCGCGGTCGGTCGCACCGGGCACCTCGTTGTCCTTGAAGTCGTAGACGCCGGCCTCACCGCGCCCGACGAAGTAGGGGACGATGTCGCCGCCCATGTCGTGGTTCGAGCCGGTGTCGTCGTGGTCGGCCGTGACGGCCGCCTCGAGCGCGTCGGCCGTGAAGACGTAGTTGCCCATCGAGGCGAGCACCTCTTCGGGGTTGTCGGGCAGGCCCTTCGGGTCGCTCGGCTTCTCGAGGAACGCGGCGATCTTCGACGGATCGTGGTCGTCGACCTCGATCACACCGAACTGGTTGGCCAGCGAGATCGGCTGGCGGATCGCGGCGACCGTGCACGCCGCGCCGGACTCGATGTGCTGCTCGACCATCGCGCTGAAGTCCATGCGGTAGACGTGGTCGGCGCCGACGACCACGACGATGTCGGGTCGCTCGTCGTGCATGAGGTTGAGGCTCTGGTAGATGGCGTCCGCGCTGCCGAGGTACCAGTTCTTGTCGACGCGCTGCTGGGCCGGGACGGTCGTCACGTAGTTGCCGAGCAGCGTCGACATGCGCCACGTCTTGGTGACGTGGGCGTCGAGGCTGTGCGACTTGTACTGCGTCAGCACGACGACCTGGAGGTAGCCGGAGTTGACGACGTTGGACAGGGCGAGGTCGATGAGGCGGTAGATGCCGGCGAACGGCACCGCCGGTTTGGCCCGGTCGGCGGTGAGTGGCATCAACCGCTTTCCCTCACCGCCCGCGAGCACGATCGCAAGAACCTTCGGACCAGCGGCTGGGCTTCGTCGGGCCATGCTCGCCACCCTAGGGCAGCCTCTCCCCGCCGGACAGGTTCAGCACGCAAGATCGCCAGAGCTTTCCGCTCCCTGGGATTGCGACGGCACTAGGGTCGGGGTGTGCGCGTCGACATCCTCAGCAAGGAGTACCCGCCCGCCATCTACGGAGGCGCCGGTGTCCACGTGGCCGAGCTCGTCCGGGCCCTGCGCGCCCGCGGCGACATCGACGTGCAGGTGCGCTGCTTCGGCGCGCAGCGCGACGAGGCGGGCACGACGGCATACGCCGACCTGTCCGAGCTGGCCGGCAGCAACGCAGCCATGCAGACCCTCGGGGTCGACGTCGCGATGGCCGGCGACTGCGTCGGCGCCGACCTCGTCCACTCCCACACGTGGTACGCCAACATGGCCGGTCACCTCGCCTCCCTGCTCGGAGGTATGCCGCACGTCGTGACCGCGCACTCGCTCGAGCCGATGCGGCCCTGGAAGGCCGAACAGCTCGGTGGTGGCTACCGCGTGTCGTCGTGGGCCGAGCGCACGGCCTACGAGTCCGCTGGTGGTGTCGTCGCGGTGAGTGCGGGCATGCGCGACGACATACTGAGGAGCTACCCGTCGCTCGACCCGTCACGAGTCCACGTGGTGCACAACGGGATCGACGCGCAGCTGTGGCAGGCCGACCGGTCGCCCGCGGCCACCGAGGTCGTGCGCAAGCACGGTGTCGACCCCGACAGGCGTTCCGTCGTCTTCGTCGGGCGCATCACCCGCCAGAAGGGCCTGCCCTACCTGCTGCGGGCCTGTGCCCAGCTGCCGCCCGACGTCCAGCTCGTGCTCTGCGCGGGCGCTCCTGACACCCCGGAGATCCTGGCCGAGGTCGAGGGGCTGATGAACGAGCTGCGGGCACAGCGCGAGGGCGTCGTCTGGATCCCCGACATGCTGCCGCGCAACGAGGTCGTCGCCCTGCTCAGCCACGGCACGGTCTTCGCCTGCCCGTCGGTCTACGAACCGCTCGGCATCGTCAACCTCGAGGCGATGGCGTGCGAGCTGGCCGTGGTCGCGACCGCGACCGGTGGCATCCCCGAGGTCGTCGTCGACGGCGAGACCGGCTGGCTCGTGCCGATCGAGCAGGTGGCGGACGGCACGGGCATCCCGGTCGACCCCGACCGGTTCGTCGCCGACCTCGCCGCGACGCTCACCGACGCCGTCTCCGACGTCGAGCGGGCTCGTCGCTTCGGGGAGGCCGGACGCGCCCGGGCCGTCGAGTCGTTCTCGTGGCACTCGATCGGTGACCGCACGCTCGAGGTCTACCGGGCAGTCCTCGGCGGCTGATGCCGACAGGCTTCACCCCGCGCACCGAGTGGCCCGACGCGCCGCGACCACTGGTCCGTGCCGTCGAGCGGGCCCTGGCCACGACGGTCGTCGGCATCGAGGCCGTCCACGGCGGCATGTCGCCCGGGCCCGCGGCCGTCCTCAGCCTGGACGACGGCCGACAGGTGTTCGCCAAAGCCGTTGCGGCGCAACAGAGTGCGAAGGCACACGCCTTGTATGCGCGCGAGGCCGAGGTGCTGCCCCGCCTCCCGGCGGACGTTCCGCACGCCCGCCTCGTCACCCACGTGGTCCGCGACGACTGGATCGTGATCGTGACCGATGCCGCATCGGGAGCAGCGGTGGGTCCGCCGTGGCGATCGCAGCACGTCGCCGCGACCACCGATGCGGTCGCCGTCCTCTCCGCGCACACCGATGTCGACGGCCTCGCCCCGGCAGTCGATCGGCTGCCGACACTGGACGGCTGGGAGCTGCTCGCCGAGCGACCCGACGCCGGTAACGTGCTCGATGGCTGGGAGCGCGATCGCATCCACACCCTCGTGGCCATGAGCCGCGGCTGGCGCACCTGGACGGCGGGCTCCCACGCGGTGCACCTGGACGTGCGCTGCGACAACGTCGTCGAGCACGACGACGGCGTGTGGCTGGTCGACTGGGCACATGCGGCATCTGGAGCGAAATGGCTGGACGCAGCGTGCCTCGCCGCCGACGTGGTGGCCTGTGGTCACGTCGGGGGAGAGGCTGTCGCCCTCCGTGCCGCCACGGGCATTCTTGCCGGACTCCCTTTCGAGGCAAAGAGGTTCGTCGTCGCGATGACCGGGATGTTTCGCCACAACTCGCTGCGCGAGCCGGTGTCTACGGCACCGACGTTGCGCGCCTGGCAGGCCGACCGAGCCCGTTCGCTGCGACCTCTGGTGGAGACCCTCGTCACCCGATGAGTCGTCCCGTCAGGGAGTGTGCCGTTCCCGTGACCTCCGCGGGACCCCCCAGGATCCTCTCGAGCAGGTCCGCAGGCTTCGGGTAGTCGGCCCCGAGCGCCGAGAGGTACGCGTCGTGCGCCGACAGCGAGGCGACCGCTGCGTCGAAATGCCCTGAGACATCGACGAAGTGAGTCGGTTCGGGGTCCATCCCGATGAAGACCTGCGACACCTGCCACGGCTCGTGGCCCTCGTCGACGAGGTCGGGGAAGATCCAGCGGTTGCCCGCGTCGGCCTTGGCGTCGATGACGGCGAGCCCGACGGCACGATGGTCGGCCTGGTTGACGAAACCACCCGGAAAGCGGTCAGCGTACGTCGAGGTGACCACGAGGTCCGGACGCCGAATGCGCATCTCGCGCGCGATGGCGCGGCGCAGGGGCAGGCCGTACTCGACGACTCCGTCGGCGAAGTCGTCGAGGAACTCCACCACGTCGACACCGACCCGCGCCGCGCCGTCGCGCTCCTCTGCCTCACGCAGCGGACCGGCCTCCGCCGGTGCCATGGTGCCGATGCCGGCCTCGCCCCGGGTGACGAGCAGGTAGGTCACCGTCTTGCCGGCCCGCACCCACTTGTCGACCGCAGCTGCCGTTCCGTACTCGAGGTCGTCGGGGTGCGCGACCACGCACAGCACCGTGTCGAAGGTCGCCTCGTCGAGGGTTGTCAGCCGGGGACGCTCTGTCTGCTCGGTCACGCCACCCAATCTAGGGTTTCTTGGCCTGCGCCCGGTCGGATGTGACGATGGAGCATGCTGACCATCGACCTCGCCCGCCGGCTCACCGAGGCCGGACTCGTCTGGGAGCCCCGCTCCGGCGACCGCTTCGTCGTGTCGGTCAAAGGCATGGAGGAGGACGTCTTCGTCATCAGTGAGATCACCGTCGACGTCCACCACTTCACGACGGGTGACGTCATCGGCTTCAACGGCACCACCGAGTGGGCCCTCGACAGCGTCGAGCGGGACAAGGTCATCTGGCTGCCCCGCGAGGACCAGCTGCGTGACCTCCTCGGCGACGCGTTCGTGTCGCTCGAACGACTCGAGGGTGGGTATGCCGTCACGATCCGTGGGGAGGGCGACGACCCCGAGCGTCACGTCGACATCGACGCCGAGCGCGCCTACGCGCGAGCCGTGGCGGCCCGACTCGGCTCCGCGGCACCCGGCGAGGAACGCTCCGCCTAGAGCGGCCGCGCTGCCCGCGTCTGTCCCTGGCGCGCCGGAACTCTGGCTAGGCGGGTCGCCAGCCGGCGATCGACATGACAGCGACGTTGGTCGCGTCGGCCAGCGCGTTGTCTGCGTCGGCGGCGAGGTTGCGCAGCAGGATTCCACGGTCGGCGGCGGTGCCGGCGTCGAGGCCGCTCGATCCGAGCGAGGTGAGACCGGCGGTCCGGTGCGCCAGCCGGGACAGGTTCGCGGCGAGGGCCATGATGCGCAGCGCCCTTCCCGACGTCGCCGGTGGGATCCCCCACAGGGCGGTGTCGAGCTCGGCCAGCGCCTCGGCGCGGGCCTCGTCTCCCCACGGGTGGCCACCGACCTCCTCGAAGCGTGCAGTGTGTTCGCGCAGCTGCCTCATCAGGTCGCGCTCGATCTCGCGCAGGTCGAGCATCTCCATGCGGTGGCGCGGCACCGGATCTGCTTCGTATGCGGTCCAGTCGACGCGCACCCCGACGTCGCCCTCTGGGCCGAACTCCGACAGCGCCGGCACCAGGACGCCGCCGATGCCGGCGACGAAGACGCACTCCCCGGCGTCGGCCGCGTGGGCCGTGGCAGCGGTCGAGCCCCGCGGCATACGGCTGAGGTCGCCCGGGCGGGGGAGAGCGACGAAGAGCGCCTGCTCGCCGAGGTCGCGCCACACGTCGAGCCGGGCCAGGTCTCCGGCCACGTGGTCGAGGTCGGGAAAGGCCCGCGCCAGTGCCGCCGTCGTCCCGGGCCCGCCGTGCCAGGACGCCGTGACCCACAGGGAGAGGCGGACGGAGGCGGGCAGCTCGGGCACGTCGTCATCGTAGGGGTGCGCTGCGCCGGCGCCCGGTGACGGTGTCATAGGGTCGGTCCCATGAGCGACGTCCTCGCCTTCGCCGGAGTCACCGTTCGCCGCGGTGCGACGACGCTGCTCGACGACGTCACCTGGGAGGTCGAGGAGGGCGAGCGCTGGGTCGTCCTGGGCGCCAACGGTGCCGGCAAGACGACGCTGCTCCAGATCGCTGCTGCCCGCATGCACCCGACGTCCGGTGTCGCCGGCATCCTCGGTGAGGTCCTCGGCGCCGTCGACGTCTTCGAGCTGCGGCCGCGCGTCGGGCTCGCCAGCTCCGCCATGGCCGAGCGCATCCCGCCGTCCGAGCTGGTCGGCAACGTCGTGGTCACCGCGTCCTACGGCATCATCGGGCGCTGGCGCGAGACCTACGACCACATGGACTACGTCCGCGCGATGGAGCTGCTCAAGGCCCTGGGCGCCGACCACCTCGCCGACCGTGCCTTCGGCACCTTGAGCGAGGGTGAGCGCAAGCGGGTGCAGATCGCCCGGGCCCTGATGACCGACCCCGAGCTGATGCTGCTCGACGAGCCGGCTGCCGGGCTCGACCTCGGTGGTCGAGAGGACCTCGTTCGTCGCCTCGGCGACCTCGCCGCCGACACCGAGGCCCCCGCCATGGTGCTCGTCACGCACCACGTCGAGGAGATCCCGCCCTCGTTCACCGATGTCCTCATGATCCGCGACGGCAAGGTGGTCGCCGCCGGCCCCATCCCGGTCACGCTCACCGCCGAGAACCTCAGCGCCACCTTCGGGCTGCCGCTGGTCCTCGAGCAGCACGGCGAGCGGTGGTCGGCGCGGGCCGAGTCCTGATCGCAACCTCAGCCTCTAGCGCAACTCATAGGTCCGCGAAGGGAACTGAGGCAGAATCGGAGACGTCACAGGTGTGACGCACGAGACGTCGGTTTCTTCACGGTGCCGGCTCGACGATACGGGGTGGACGGTGTTCGAGGGCTACGTGTGGCTGGTGTGGTTGGGGGTGGCGCTCGTCCTCGTCGCCATCGAGGCCGTGACCGTCGACTTCACCTTCCTGATGCTCGCCGGCGGCGCGGTCGGCGGCTCCCTCGCTGCAGCCTTCGGTGCACCACCCGTCGTGCAGGCGGTGGTCGCGGCGCTCGTCGCGGTCGCCCTGCTCGCCATCGTGCGTCCCTGGCTGATGAAACGCTTCCAGGCCAACACCCCGCAACAGCTGATGGGTGCGGCTGCCAACGTGGGCCGCTCAGCGGTCGCCATCGACCGCGTCAGCCCCGCCGGCGGCACGGTCAAGCTCGCCGGCGAGACCTGGTCGGCTCGCACCCTCGGCGACAGCATCGAGCCGGGTGAGGAGGTGGTCGTCGACTCGATCGACGGCGCCACTGCCGTCGTCAGCCGCGCTCGCCTCGTCGGCGAGTGAGACCGACGAACCGTCCGGACCGCCCGGTCCGGGCGCAGAGAAGACGCGTCCTCGGGGGCGCACAGAACAGGGAGTAGTCCGTGGACCCGGTACTCATCATCCCGATCCTCATCGTGATCGTGGCCATCGTCGTGGTGCTGCGCACGGTGCGCATCGTGCCGCAGCAGACGGCGCAGATCGTCGAGCGGCTCGGCAGCTACAACAAGACCCTCACGGCCGGCATCCACTTCCTGGTGCCGTTCGTCGACAAGGTCAGGGCCAACATCGACCTCCGTGAGCAGGTCGTCTCGTTCCCGCCCCAGCCCGTCATCACCTCCGACAACCTCGTCGTGAGCATCGACACCGTCATCTACTACTCCGTCATCGACGCGAAGGCGGCCGTCTACGAGATCGCCAACTTCATCCAGGGCATCGAGCAGCTGACGGTCACCACGCTCCGCAACGTCATCGGTTCGCTCGACCTCGAGCAGACCCTGACGAGCCGCGACCAGATCAACGGCCAGCTCCGTGGTGTCCTCGACGAGGCCACCGGCAAGTGGGGCATCCGCGTCAACCGCGTCGAGCTCAAGGCCATCGACCCGCCCCACTCGGTGCAGGACTCGATGGAGAAGCAGATGCGCGCCGAGCGTGACCGTCGTGCCGCGATCCTCACCGCCGAGGGCGTCAAGCAGTCGGCGATCCTGACCGCCGAGGGTGAGAAGCAGAGCCAGATCCTGCGAGCCGAGGGTTCCGCCCAGGCACGCATCCTCGAGGCCCAGGGTCAGGCCCGCGCCATCCAGCAGGTCTTCTCGGCCATCCACCGCGGCAAGCCGACGCAGAAGCTGCTCGCCTACCAGTACCTCCAGGTGCTCCCGCAGCTCGCGCGCGGCGACTCGAACAAGATGTGGATCATCCCCTCGGAGCTGACCGACGCCCTCAAGGGCATCGGCAACGCCCTCGGCGGCACCGATCCGCGACCCGGTGCCGAGGAGGAGGAGCCGTGGGTGCCGACGACCGACGCCGAGGAGAACGCCTTCGCCGAGACGATCCTCGAGGACTCCGCCAAGGCCCTCGCGGAGGCCCGCGGCCAGGCGGCCGCCGCCAGCGCCGAGTCCACCGAGCGCACCGGGCCCATCTGGCGCGAACGGGCGTCTGTCCACCCTGCCGAGCCTGAGATGCCCCCGCCGCCCGCGGCCGCTCCGCCCACCCCGGCGGCCCTGCCTCCGGCCGGCCCTCCGGCCGACATCGTTGCCCCTGAGGACCTGCCCGGATCCGCCCCCGAAGCGCCGGACCAGCGCTGACCGCACCCCGTCCCGAGCTCCACGGACCACCCGAACGACACCCGGTCACCCTCTGTAGGGTGGCCGGGTGTCGTTCTGGTCCGCGGTCGCCATCACGCTCGCCGGCACCGGCGCAGGCCTGATCAACACGATCGTCGGCTCGGGGACCCTGATCACCTTCCCGACCCTCTTGTTCTTCGGTGTCAACCCGCTCGTCGCCAACGTCTCCAACAACATCGGCATGGTGGCCGGCGGCGTCACCGGCTCCTGGGGCTACCGGCACGAGCTCGGCGGACAGGCCCCCGCGTTGCGCCGGCTCATGCCGTTGTCGTTCGTCGGTTCCGTGGTCGGCGCCGGTCTGCTGCTCGTGCTGCCCGCGACGGCCTTCCGCGCGATCGTGCCCGGGCTCATCCTCATCGCGCTCGTGCTCGTGCTGGCCGGCCCGCGCATCCAGGCACGGGCCCACCCGGAGGGTGGCGGCACCCCGACGCCCGCCTGGCACGCCCCGGCGATGGGCGTCGGCGTCTTCGTCGCGGGCGTCTACGGCGGCTACTTCGGTGCGGCGCAGGGCGTCCTGCTGATGGGCCTGTTCAGCGCTCTCAGCCTGGAGCCGTTGCAGCGGCTCAACGGCTACAAGAACGTGCTGGCCCTCGTCGTGAACTTCGTGGCGGCCGCGGTCTTCGTCGTCTTCGCCCGCGACCACATCGACTGGCTCGTCGTCCTGCTCATCGCCGTGGGCGCCTTCACCGGCGGCATCATCGGTGCGCGCGTCGGGCGGCGGATCCCGCCCAACGCGCTCCGTGCCCTCATCATCGCGATCGGCCTCGTCGCCGTGGTCAAGCTCGTCTGGTTCCCCTGACCAGCGTCGGGTGGGCGAGCGGCCGGTGCGGGCACCGGCGGCCGGCGGCACTAGCCTGACGGGCGTGCCGATCGAGATCACCGACCCTGCCGACCCTCGGCTCGCCGACTACGTCGCACTGACCGACGTCGTGCTGCGCCGGCGCACCGAGCCCGAGCGCGGTCTGTACATCGCCGAGAGCCAGAAGGTGATCCGCAGGGCGCTGCGCGCCGGGCACCGGCCGCGTTCCTACCTCATGGCCCGGCGCTGGCTCGACGACCTCGCGGACATCGTCGCCGACGCCGAGGCCGAGGAGATCCCGGTCTACTTCGGTGAGCACGACGTAATCGAGCAGCTGACCGGCTTCCACCTCCACCGCGGCGCGCTGGCCGCCATGCAGCGTCCGGTGCTGCCCGACGTCGAGTCCCTCCTGGCCGGCGCGCGGCGCGTCGTCGTGCTCGAGGACGTCGTCGACCACACCAACGTCGGAGCGATCTTCCGCAGCGCCGCCGCCCTCGGCGTCGACGCCGTCCTCATCACGCCCAGCTGCGCCGACCCGCTCTACCGTCGCTCGATCCGGGTGTCGATGGGCACCGTGTTCCAGGTGCCGTGGACGCGCATCGACCCGTGGCCCGGCGGGCTCGATCTCCTTCGAGAGGCCGGCCTCACCATCGTCGCGATGGCCCTGACCGACGACTCCGTGTCGCTCGACGAGCTCGAGGCCGACCCACCCGAGCGCGTCGCCCTGGTGCTCGGCACCGAGGGTGACGGACTCTCGCGTCGCACGGTGGACGGTGCCGACGTGACCGTGCGCATCCCGATGGCCGGCGGTGTCGACTCACTGAACGTGGCAGCCGCCAGCGCCGTCGCGATGTGGGCGCTGAGGGCGCGTTGAGGGCGAGCAGTCTTGTGGCTCAGGCGCGCACGAGCAGCTCGAGCAGTCGCTGCAGCTCGACGTCAGGGTCGTCGCACAGGCCACCGTGGACCGGCCCCGGCTGCACCACGGTCGACCTCGGCGCGATGATCCACCCGAAGCGCTGGCCCTGCTTCTCGAGCGTCGGCAGGCCGCGGCCGGTCTCGCCGCGGCAGACGGCGCGAACGCGGTCGAGCATCGAGCGGACCCCGTCGAGGTCGCACGTCGGGCACAGGGCTGCGGCCCGGGCGTCGTCGAGCTCCCAGGCCGCGTCGAGGAAGGCAACGTCCTGGGAGTAGAGCACGACCCCGACGTTGATGAACTCCTCGCGGTCGACGCGGGGGACCAGGCGGAGCACGACGTACTGGTACGCGTTCACGCAGCGACTCCCGACGGCACCCACGACAGTGGCCCGTCGAGGCGCGCGCGCAGCATCTCCGCGTATGCCGCCCGAACCGCGGGCGCGTCCGCCAGGTAGGGCGTCGGCTCGAGCCACTCCGCCGGCACCTCGGCGACGACAGCCTCGACCGAGGCCTGGTCGAGCCGCGCTGCCAGCTCGTCGTGGCGGCGCCCGACCTCGCCGGCGACGTCGCGCAGGACGTGCCGGCTCGCGTCGAACGGCTGGGCCGCGAAGCGTTCGGGTGAGGGCGGCTTGCTCGGCCACGAGTGGTGGAAGTAGAGAGCAGCCCCGTGGTCGATCGCCCAGGTGCGTCCGTGCCAGACCAGGAGGTTGGGGTTGGCCCACGTGCGGTCGACGTTGGCCGTCAGGGCGTCGAGCCAGATGATCCGCTCGGCGAGGTCGGCATCCGGTGGGCGCGACCCGTCGTAGCCGAGCGAGCCCGGCAGGAAGTCGACACCGAGGTTCGTGCCGACGGATGCCGTGAGCAGGTCCTGGACCTCCTCGTCGGCCTCGTACCGCGCGATCCTCGGGTCGAGCCTGACGACGGCGAGGTCTGGCACCGGCACCTCGAGCAGCCGTGCGATCCCGGCGACGAGCACCTCGGCCACGAGCACCTTGAGGCCCTGGCCGGCGCCACGGAACTTGAGCACGTAGGTTCCGTCGTCGTCGGCCTCGACGATGCCGGGCAGCGACCCGCCCTCCTTGAGCGGCGTCACGTAACGGGTGGCGGTCAGCTCGGGCAGCACCCGGTCAGCCTAGTGGCCGCTCGAGGTCGAGCACCGTGGCCCGGGCCCACAGCCGTCCGAGCAGCATCGCCGCGGCACCGTAGAGGCAGGCGAACGCCACGAGCGGCCACCACGCCAGGCCGGTCGCCGGCAGCACGACCGCCCCGAGGGCGGCCGCTGCCACCATGCCGGCGTTGTAGACGACGTCGTAGGCCGAGAAGGCGCGGCCCAGGAGGTGGTCGTCCACGTGGGCCTGCATGAGGGAGTCGACGGTGATCTTGACGCACTGCGAGGTGAACGCGACGACGAACGCGACGACGACGATGCTCCACGGGCTGAGGAACGGGCCGAGCACCGCGCACACCCCGGCTCCGAGCGCGAGCATGCGGGCGGCATACGGCACGGCCGTGAGGCGGGGGGCCAGCCACGGGGTGACGAAGGCGGCCGAGGCGAAGCCGACGGCCGAGGCCCCGGCGGCGATCCCGAAGCCGAGGGCGCCGCGGCCCTGCTCGAACGGACCGCGGAAGAGCAGCAGGGTCTGGAGCAGGAGGAAGCCGAACGGCAGCCGGGTCAGGAAGACGAGGACGAGCAGCAGGCGCGCCTTGCGCGGCAGCGTTCGCACCGCCTCGGCGAGACCGCTGACGACCGAGCGGGTGATGTGGCCGATCGAGGGCGCCCCGCTCGTGTCGTCGGGGCCGATGAAGGGCAGGCGAGTCGCGGCCCACGCGGCCACTAGCACTCCGACGGCCGCGAGCAGCACGTCGAGGACGTCACTGCCTCCCGCCGCACGGAGCCCCGTGCCGATGCCGCCGCCCAGCAGGTAGGCGAGCGAACCGCACGTCGGCGCAACGGAGTTCGCGCTCACGAGGGACGAGCGAGGCACGACGTGGGGCATCGCTGACCCGAGTCCCGCGAGGATGAACCGGTTGACGGAGAAGACGACGAGGACCAGTGCGAAGAAGGCAGTGCCAGTCTCTGCCCCCGTGACGAGGCCGGTGACCCCGAGGATCGCGGCAGCCCGCACGACCTGGCTGACGACGAGGACCCGACGGCGTGGCCAGCGGTCCAGCAGCACCCCGACGAAGGGGCCCAGTGCGCTGTAGGGCAGCAGCACGAGGGCGAACGCCACGGCGATGCCCTGGGCGTCGGCAGCCTTCTCGGGGTTGAACAGGACGTGGCTCGCGAGCGCCACCTGGAAGATGCCGTCGCTGAACGACGAGGTGACACGGGCGACGAACAGGCGTCTGAATCCACGGCCCCTGAGCAGGGTCCACAGGGCGCGGAGGAAGGTCACGCGGCACAGACTAGGGCCCGGCGGCTCCGCGTCGCCCGAGGGCCGGGGCGCCAGCGCGGCGGACGACGGTCAGGCGCTGCTGTCGAGCACGGCCTGGCCGGCGGGGTGGAGGCCCGACGCATGGCTTGCCCGGGGCACGTCGGGGAGCCGGGCGGCCAGCTCGGCGATGAGGGGGACGGCCTCGGCGATGCGAGCGCGCGTGAGTGGGTCGAGCGAGTCGAGGGCCGAGACCATCGCGTGGGCCCGTTGGTCGCGCCACAGCTCGACCGCAGCCCGCGCGTGGGCGGTCAGGTGCAGGCGCGCGACGCGTCGGTCGCGCTCGTCGCGCGCGCGGACGACGACGTCGAGAGCCACGAGCTGTCCGACGAGTGTGGAGACGGTGTTCGGGGCGAGGCCGAGGGCTGCGGCGGCATCGGCCACGGCCACGCCCGGGTTGCGGCGGATCACGCGGACGAGCTCGAGCTGGGCACCCGAGAGGTCGAGCTCGGGGAGCGGCGGGCCGACGAGTCGGCGCGAGCGCCGGCGCACCAGGCCGAGGACGTCGTAGAGGTCGTCCGCGAGCGTGTGGGTGGGGCTCTCGCTACGCTGCGCTCTGCTCACACCACCAGCCTAGTTCGCCGACGGAGCTCGCTGAGGGAGTGACGACGATTCGGCGTCGACCGGAGCCGACGCGAACGCGTGGCTGGCGGCCACGATCCCTGCGACGACCTCGAGCTCGGCGTCGTCACGGGGGCCGAAGACCATCACGAAGCCAGGCGTGAGCCGTCCGCCTGCCCACGGGTGGGGAGTGCCCCATCCGCGGGCGACCAGGTCTGCCGCCTGGTCGGTCGGGAGGGCCAGGTGCAACGAGCCGTCGTAGGCGGGGTGGAGATGGGCGAACTCCCGCGCCTGGGGAACCAGGAACGCCTCGTCGGGTCCGGCGCCGTTCTCGAGCAGGAACCCGCGGGCCCCCGGAACGGAGATGCGGGACGGCCCCGCGGAGACGCCGACGAGGGCGCTGACCCGTGCGTAGAGCAGCTCTTGCAGCTCGGTGGGCGCGGTGTCCGACTGCTGCTGCTGGGGGATCGACCACGCGACGTCGGGTCTGGCGCCGTCCCGGCGGGGGAGCGTGCCGCCGGCGAGCGTGGGCCACGCGACGTCGGCCGGCACGCCCACGGAGACCGAGCCCTTCTGCAGGACCCGGGAGAGCCGGGCCTGGATCCACTCGGCCAGCTGTCGCAGCGACGCCGGTGTGATGCCGTGACCGCCGGGGTCGCGGTGAGCCCATGTCGGTGCACCCGACTCACCGAGCAGGTAGGACCACGTCCGCTCGAGCAGCTCGCCCGGGATCACGCGATCGGCGTCCCCCTGGGCCACGAACATCGGCAGGTTGGCGAGCCTCGACGGGGTCACCGGGACGCCGGCGTCGAACGGCAGCGTGCCGTAGAGGATGGCGGCGCCGACGTAGCGTGCGGGGTCGGCGAGGACGAGGCCGCCCGCGAAAGCCGCGCCTCCGCTGAAGCCGGCGAGGAGCACGGGGCGCCCGGCGGGCGCGACCTCGTCGAGCCAGGTCCTGAACCAGGACATCGTGTCGGCCAGCGACTCGGCGACCGGCCTGCCGATGCCGCGGTTGGCGAACCAGGCGAACCCGCCGCCCTCGGCGATCGGGGCACGCACCGCGGCGTATGCCGCTCCACGAGGCAGGTGCCCTGCCAGCGAGATGATCTCGCGCTCGTGCGAGCCGCGCCCGTGGAGCAGGACCACCAAGGGGGCGTCGGGGTCGTCGCTCCCGGCGTACGCGACGGCGGGTGGGGCGAACGACGTGGTCATGACGACTCCTGAAAGGTAGTTGCTGGTTCAACTAACGATGACACGGTTTGGTTGTAGCGTCAACTAAAGCGTAGGATGGGGCCATGGAGACGAGATGGCTCGACGACGACGAGCGTGCGGCATGGCTCAGGCTGATGGCAGTGGTGGAGCTGCTGCCCGGAGCGCTCGACACCCAGCTGCGTCGGGACTCCCGGCTCTCGCACTTCGAGTACTTCGTCCTCGCGATGCTCTCCGAGGCGCCTGACCGGACGCTGCGGATGACCCAGCTGGGACGCCTGACGAACGCGACGTTGACGCGCCTGTCACACGTGTCGCGGCGTCTCGAGGAGCGCGGGCTCATCGCTCGGTTCCAGTGCCCGGAGGACGGCCGCGCCACCAACGCCAGCCTCACCCAGAAGGGGTGGGAGACCGTCGTGCAGGCTGCCCCCGGCCACGTGGGCACGGTGCGCGCGACGGTGCTCGACGCCCTGAGCGCGGAGCAGGTCGCCCAGCTGCACGCCATCGCCGACGCGGTGCTGCCCCGGCTCGACCCGGAGCGTCGGCTTGCGGCCCTCTACGACGACGACGTCCAGGCGGACGTCGCCTCCTGACCGCACCCGCGCCCGACCCGGCGCACCCGGCCGACGCAGCACCGCCGCCGCAGCGCCGACGCCGGACACGAGAAAGGCCCCCCGGCTCCTGACCTGCAGGAACCCGAGGGCCTTCGTTGGTGTCGAGGGGGGGACTTGAACCCCCACGCCCGTTAAGGGCACTAGCACCTCAAGCTAGCGCGTCTGCCATTCCGCCACCCCGACAAGGTGTGCAAGGGGCTCGTGGGATTCCCTTGCGGCGAGGCGAAACGTTAGCACGGGGCCACCCGAAAAGACCAAACGACCCCGGCCGGTGGGAGCCCCTTGGGAACGGACCGGACCCGCGGCTGCAGAGGCGGCGGCATACGCTGGCTCGCATGAGCCACGACGACGCCGACCGCACCGCGCCGAGCACCCTCGTCCCCGAGGACGAGGTCGCCCGGATCTGCGCGGAGCTCATCCGCATCGACTCCTCCAACTACGGCGACGGCACGGGTCCCGGGGAGCGCAAGGCCGCCGAGTACGTCATGGGCGAGCTGGCCGAGGTAGGCCTCGATGGAACGCTTCTCGAGAGCGAGCCGGGCCGCGCCACCGTCGTCGTGCGCCTGGAGGGCGAGGACTCGGCACGCCCCGGCCTCGCCGTCCACGGCCACCTCGACGTCGTGCCGGCCAACGCAGCCGACTGGCAGGTCGACCCCTTCGCGGCCGAGGAGCGCGACGGCTGCATCTGGGGTCGCGGCGCCGTCGACATGAAGGACATGGACGCGATGATCCTCGCGAACATCCGCCACTTCGCCCGCACCGGCACCCGGCCGGCACGCGACACCACGTTCGTCTTCTTCGCCGACGAGGAGGCCGGCGGCACGCTGGGCAGCCACTGGCTCGTCGACCACCACCCGCAGTGGTTCGAGGGCGTCACCGAAGCCATCAGCGAGGTCGGCGGCTACAGCGTCACGGTGCCGACGCCGGAGGGCCAGCAGCGCGCGTACCTGTTGCAGACGGCCGAGAAGGGCATCGCGTGGCTGCGGCTGCACGCCCACGGACGGGCCGGTCACGGCTCGGTGCCCAACGACGAGAACGCCATCGTGCGCCTGGCCGCGGCCATCGGCCGCATCGCCGCACACGAGTGGCCGCGCGAGTACATCGCGTCCGTGCGCGAGCTGCTCGACAGACTCGGAACGATGACCGGCATCCCGGCCGGCGAGGACCTCGAGCCGCTGCTCGGCACGCTCGGCGGCGCCCAGGGGTTCGTGCGGGGCACCCTGCGCGACACCGCCAACGTGACGATGCTCGAGTCGGGCTACAAGCACAACGTCATCCCGCAGACCGCGTCCGCCGCCGTCGACTGCCGCTTCCTGCCGGGTCACGAGGAGTCGCTCATGGCCACGATCCGCGAGCTGGCGGGGGAGCACGTCGAGATCGAGGTCGTGCACCGCGACGTCGCGCTCGAGGCGCCCTTCTCGGGCGATCTCGTCGAGTCGATGAAGCAGTCGCTGCTGCGCGAGGACCCCGATGCCGCCGTCCTGCCCTACTGCCTTTCGGGAGGCACCGACAACAAGGCCCTGGGCCGCCTGGGCATCAGCGGCTACGGCTTTGCGCCCCTGCGGCTTCCGGCGGACCTCGACTTCGCCCCGATGTTCCACGGCATCGACGAGCGGGTGCCGGTCGACTCGCTGCGTTTCGGGGCGCGCGTGCTCGGCGACTTCCTCCGCACCTGCTGAGGGCGCGCCCTGCGGCTCAGGCCGTGCGCTCGACCCGCATGATGCGTCGGCGCAGCCACATCCGGCGCACGCCGCCCTCGTAGATGACGGTGCGGGACAGCTCCCACCGGCCGTACTCGGCGTGCTCGCGCACCGCCTGCCGCGCCTGGGCCTTTGACGTGTGGCGGTCGAACGTCAGGACCCGGTACTCGTACTCCGTCATCGCTGCCATTCTGACATCAACCGTGATCCCAACGAGACCGTATGCCGTTGCGTCGCGGTCACCGTGCCGCGATACCGTCGCTGGGTCATCCGAGGTCGCCGACGCCCACTCGCGTCGGCCACGGCGCGGGGGAACCGCCGGGCAGGGCTCGGCGTCAAGGGCCCAGGAGGTCACCAAACATGAAGTGGAACATCCGCCGCACCGCGGCAGCAGTCATCGTCCTTCCCGTCGTCCTGGGTGTCGCCGCCTGTGGCAAGAGCGAGACGCCCGCCGCGACCACCGGCCAGACGGCGAGCCAGTCGTCCGCCGCGGCGACGTCCGACGCGCCGGCGGCGGGCCAGCCGTACCAGGACAAGGCCTCGTTCGTCGCCGCGATGAAGGCCGCCGGCAAGAACACCACGACCGCCCACGTGACGATGGACATGGACGCGGCCGGGCAGAAGATCGCCATCACGGGCGACACGAAGATCGACACGGCCAACCCGGCGATGAAGATGTCGATGGACATGGGACCGTCGATGAAGCTCGACATGATCCTCGTCGACAAGAAGATCTTCATGAAGGGCATGCCCGGCCTCGCTGCCGGCAAGTGGGCCGTCATCGACAGCAGCTCGACGGTGGGCAAGCAGCTCGCCGAGTCACTGAACCAGGCCGACCCGACGAAGATGTACGACCAGTTCGGCGCGGCCGTGTCCGACGTGAAGTACGTCGGTGAGGACACCGTCGACGGGGCGAAGGCCTTCAAGTACGACCTGACGCTCGACACGAAGGCCATGCAGGCCCAGCTGCCGGCCGCCGACAAGACCAAGCTGCCCGACACCATCAAGTACACCGCGTGGCTCGACGAGAAGGACCAGCTGCGCAAGGTGACCTTCGACCTGATGGGCGTCAAGGCGAACATGACGATGGGCAAGTACGGCGAGCCGGTCGACATCACGGCCCCGGCCGCCGCCGACACGGTCAAGGCTCCGCTCTGACCGTCGACGACGAGCGCGGGTGAACGCACCGCCAACAACGCGTGACGGTCCCGCAGCGAGCACGGCCCGCTGCGGGACCGTTGCGTCCGCGCACGGTCCGCGGGCGGTTTGACCGCCGGGAATCACTGCCCACCGTGCGCGCGACCGACTACCGTCGAGGCATGACAGTGGATCCCCGCTCCGCCCTCGAGCAGCTGATCGCCGCCCTGGAACGACACTTCGAGGCCGCCAACGCGAGCCGGGACCCCGACCACCCGATGGTCATGGCGGCGACCCAGGACCTCGCCGAGGCGTTCGACGACTACGACGAGGCGCTCTACGAGTCGACCGAGGTCGCAACGCCGCTCGCCATCTACGGCGACGACTTCGACGGCCACGAGGACGAGGACGGCACCGAGGGGCGCGTCTACGCCGGCCTCGACTCGGACGACTACGACGACGACGACGACGACGACGACGACGACGACGACGACGACGACGACGACGACGACGACGACGACGACGATGACGACGATGACGACGACGATGACGACGACCTCGACGATGACGATGACGACGACCTCGACGATGACGATGACGACGAGCTGGACGACGACCTCGACGACGACTACGAGGACGATGACGATGAGGACGACGACGTCGAGGTGAGCAACGGCGCGGGTGCCCGCACCTGAGCCGGCCCCTACGCCGACACGTCGTCCAGCGCGGCGACGATCTCGTCCGGCAGCACCACCTCGAGGCTGGCCAGCGACGAGCGCAGCTGGGCCGCGGTGCGCGCCCCGACGATGGGTGCGGCCACGCCGGGGCGGTCGCGCACCCACGCCAGGGCCACCTCGCCGGGCTTGACGCCCAGCCCGCGTGCCGCCATCGCCACGGCCTCGGCCACGCGTGAGGACTGCCCGCCGAGGAAGCGCTCGGCGAACCCGGGGAAGTCGTCGGAGGCCGCGCGCGACCCTGACGGGATTCCGTTGCGGTACTTGCCCGTGAGGACGCCCCGACCCAGCGGTGACCAGGGAAGCAGCCCGAACCCGAGTGCCGTGGCCGCCGAGGTGACTTCGACCTCAGGCGTCCGGCATACGAGGGAGTACTCGATCTCGTTGGCCACCAATGGGATCCGAGCAGACTCGAGCAGGCTGAAGGCCCTCGCGGACTGCCATCCGGAGTAGTTTGACACCCCGACGTAGCGAGCCCGCCCTGACGAGGCGGCCCACTCGAGGGTGGAAAGGGTCTCCGAGAGCGGCACGTCGTCCGACCAGGTGTGCACCAGCCACAGGTCGACGTGGTCGGTGCCCAGCCGTCGCAGGGAGCTCTCGAGCTGCGCCATCAGGCCCCGACGCGAGACGTCGACCTGCCGCTCGCCCCGGGAGCGCGAGATGCCCGCCTTGGTGCAGATGACGAGGTCGTCGCGCGGCACCGTGCCGTCGAGCAGCGCGCCCAGGATCGTCTCGGCGTCGCCGCCGCCGTAGCCGTATGCCGTGTCGACGAGGTTGCCGCCGGCCTCGACGAACGCCCGCAGGTGGTCGCCGGCCTCGTGTCGGTCGACGGCGTTGCCCCAGAGCATGGTCCCGAGGGCGAGGGGGGTGACCGAGAGACCGGACGAGCCGAGACGCCTGCGCATGTCCCGAACGGTAGTGGGCGACGCCTCGCTCCCGCCGCCCGCCACGGCAGGCGCCACGCCGATAGCCTGCGCAGCATGAGGATCGGTGTGAACCTTGGCTACTGGGGGCGCGGGACGACGGGTGCCGACCAGGTGGCTGTCGCTCGGGCAGCAGACCGGCTCGGCTACGACAGCGTGTGGGTCGCGGAGGCGTACGGCTCGGACAGCCCGTCGATGCTCGCGTGGATCGGCGCACTGACCGAGCACGTCGGCCTCGGGTCGGCGGTCATGCAGATCCCCGGACGCACCCCGGCGATGACGGCGATGACCGCCGCCACCATCGACACGATGTCGGGCGGTCGCTTCCGTCTGGGCCTGGGCGTCTCCGGTCCGCAGGTGAGCGAGGGATGGCACGGCGTGCCGTTCCGCAGCCCGCTCGGGCGCACGCGCGACTACGTCGAGATCGTGAGGGCGGCCCTGCGCCGCGACACGGTCACCCACGCCGGACCGCACTACCCGCTGCCACTGCCCGGCGGTCCCGGCAAGGCGCTCAAGCTGTCCGCGCGACCGGTGCGTCCCGACGTCCCCGTCTATTTGGCCGCCGTGGGGCCGAAGAACCTCGAGCTGACCGGAGAGGTCGCCGACGGCTGGCTGGCCATCTTCTTCAGCCCCGAGCACGCTGCCGACCAGCTGGCCACGCTCGCGAAGGGCCGGCGTACGGGCGGCCACGGCACGGCGGAGGACCCGATGGCCGGCTTCGACGTCGTGGCGACCACGCCGGTGGTCCTCGTCGACGACGTCGAGGAGGCGGCGAACCACGTGCGGGACTACTGCGCCCTCTACATCGGTGGCATGGGTTCGCGTGAACAGAACTTCTACAACCAGCTGGCCTGCCGCATGGGCTTCGAGAACGCTGCGGCGCGCATCCAGGACCTCTACCTGGCGGGCCGACCCCGTGAGGCGGCGGCCGCCGTGCCGCTCGAGTTCATCGACGAGACGGCACTGCTCGGCTCGCCGGCTCGAGTCGCCGAGCGCATCGGCCGCTACGAGCAGGCAGGCGTCACGACGCTGGCCGTGGCCGTCGGCGGCGGAATGACGCAGGACCAGGCCCTCGCCACCCTCCACGTCGTCGCCGGGGTCGCCGGCCTCCAGCCACCGGCCGCCGGCGAGGGCGCCGGCTGACCGGACCCAGCCGGTCGTGCCTCGCGCCGCGCCCCGGCAGGCCTCCCAGCCGACGTTCTGGATAGGGTGCGACATTGTGCCGCGTGGCCGCCGGACCCTGCGGGGGGCGGCCCGACCTGTCCCTCTGCGCAGAAGGTTCTCCCTGACCCATGGCTGACCTCAGCTACCTCGACTCCGTCATCCTCGGTGTCGTCGAAGGCCTGACCGAGTACCTCCCGGTGTCCTCGACCGGGCACCTGACGATCACCGAGCAGCTGCTCGGGCTCAAGGTCGACGACCCCGCCGTGACGGCATACACCGCCGTCATCCAGCTCGGCGCCATCGCGGCGACCCTCCTCTACTTCTTCCGCGACATCGTCCGCTTCGCGGTCGCCTGGTTCCGCGGCCTGGGCAGCGCCGAGGCCCGCAAGGACCCCGACTACGGCCTTGCCTGGGCGGTCGTGGTCGGCTCGATCCCCGTGGGCATCGTCGGCTTCCTCGCGCGCGATGTCATCTCCGGCGCCCTGCGCAGCCTGTGGGTCGTCGCCGCCGCGCTCGTGCTGTGGAGCGTCGTGATGGTCGTCGCAGAACGCATCCACACCCGCTTCGAGTCACGCGGCGAGGTCCGCGGCGAGCACTCGGTGCGCCCGATGGACGGCGTCGTGATCGGCCTCGTCCAGTGCTTCTCGCTGATCCCCGGGGTGTCCCGGTCGGGTGCGACGATCTCCGCCGGCTTGGCGCGAGGCATCGACCGGGTCACGGCCACCCGGCTCAGCTTCTTCCTCGCCATCCCCGCTCTCACCGCTGCGGGCCTCTTCCAGGCGGTCCAGGAGAAGGACGGCCTCTCGGCACTCGGCATCGGCCCGGTCATCGTGGGGCTCGTCGTCGCCTTCATCGTCGCCTACGCCTCGATCGCCT
Organism: Terrabacter sp. 2RAF25; assembly: GCF_052115265.1. NCBI lineage: Bacteria > Bacillati > Actinomycetota > Actinomycetes > Micrococcales > Intrasporangiaceae > Terrabacter > Terrabacter sp. 2RAF25. The sequence goes on along the minus strand of NZ_JBFRGJ010000004.1, from coordinate 113,155 downwards.
GGCTGCTGAAGTTCGTCGCGAGCAACAGCCTTCTGCCGTTCGTCTGGTACCGCGTGGCGCTCGGCCTGGTCCTGGTCGTTGGGCTCGTCACGACGGTCATCTCCGCGACCTGACGCGCCGGCAACTGCACCCTCGATGCCGTCACTCGACCTGTCGGGTGACGGCGTCGCGGTGTCAGGCTGCAGGGCTGTGGCGGTGTCGTGCTCCCAGAGCCGGCTCCTACAGCCAGCCTGAGCGTTTGAAGGCCCGGTAGAGGCCGACGCAGGCGGCGGCCATGACGGCCAGCACGAGGAAGTAGCCGTAGTGGAACTCCGAGCCGCCGACGTGGACGCTGGCCGTCAGCTCGGGCATGTGGTCGAAGTTCATGCCGTAGATGCCGGCGATCATCGTCGGCACCGCGGCGATGGCGACCCAGGCCGAGATGCGCCGCATGTCCTCGTTCTGCTTGACCGAGACGCTGGCCAGGTGCGCCGAGAGCACGTCGGTCAGCAGGCGGTCGTAGGACTCGACGTGGTCGTTGACGAGCCGCAGGTGGTCGGCGACGTCGCGGAAGAACGGCATGATCGCGGGCGAGAGCATCCCGACGGGCCCACGCTCCATGAACTGCGCAAGGGTGTCGGCGAGCGGCTGGCTGGCCCGGCGGAACTCGAGGACCTCGCGCTTGAGCCGGTAGATCGTGTTGGCGTCGCCGCCCTCGTCGGAGGCGAAGATCTGCTCCTCGATGCGCTCGAGGTCCTTGCGCACCTCGCGGTCGACGACGAGGTAGTTGTCGACGACCGAGTCCATCACCGCGTGCAGCACCGTCAGCGAACCGTGACCCAGCCGGTCGGGTTCGGTCTCGAGCCGCTGGCGCACTCCGGCGAGCGGGTTGCCCTCGCCGTGTCGCACGGTGACGACGAAGCGGTCGCCGATGAAGAGCATCACCTCGCCGGTCTCGATGTCGCTCGTCGACTCGATGTAGCGCAGGGTCTTCAGCACGACGAAGACCGACGACTCGTACTTCTCGATCTTCGCTCGCTGGTGGCCGTTGACGGCGTCCTCGACGGCGAGCGGGTGCAGGTGGAGCTCCTCGTTGACGAGGTCGAACTCGGCGTCGGTGGGGTCCTTGAGGCCGATCCAGAGGAAGCCGTCCTGGGTCAGGCGCAGCACGTCGAGCTCGTCGCTGAGGTCGCCGCACCCCTGACGCCGGCCGTTGCGGTAGATGGCTTTGTCCACGATCACCTGCCTATGTGACCACGGCTCGCTGGGAGCAGTCGTGAGGTGGACGTCGACGCGGCCGTATGCCGTCCTGCGCGGGCACGCGTCTAGGCTGACGGGCGTGCCCACCGTTCTCTTCGTGCGCCACGGGCGATCGAGCGCCAACACCTCCGGCGTGCTCGCCGGCTGGATGCCCGGCGTCTTCCTCGACGAGACCGGCGAGGCCCAGGCCGCTGCGGTCGGCCAGCGGCTCGCGTCCGCGGTGCTGCCCGTCGCCGAGGTGGTCAGCTCGCCGCTCGACCGCTGCGTGCAGACCGCAGACCTGCTGTCGGCAGCGCTGCCGGGTCACGTCGCCCGCAGCGTGCACGAGGGCTTCGGCGAGTGCCGCTACGGGGCCTGGACAGGGCGTCCGATCGCGGAGCTGGCCCGCGAGGAGCTCTGGAAGGTGGTGCAGGACCGACCGAGCGAGGCGCGCTTCCCCGACTCGGCGGCATACCCGGCGGAGTCGATGGTCGAGATGCAGGACCGGGCGCTGCGCGCCGTCCGCGAGACCGACGCCCGCATTCTCGAGACGCACGGCAAGGACGCCGTCTGGGTCGCCGTGTCACACGGCGACGTCATCAAGTCGATCCTGTCGCACGCCACCGGCGCGCACCTCGACGACTTCCAGCGGATCAACGTCGACCCGGCCTCGGTGAGCGTCGTGCGCTACACGAGCCGCAAGCCGTTCGTGCTTCGTCTCAACGACGTCGGGGGAGACCTCGCGGGGCTGCGACCGCCCGAGAAGGCGGCCGCCGAGGAGGGCGACGCGGTCGTGGGCGGGGGCGCCGGTGCCTCCGACGCCGTCGGATAGGGTCGGTGCCATGACGGTCCAGGACTTCGATCCCGCTGACCGGTTCGTCGCCGGGACGGTCGGCCCGGCCGGCCAGAGAGCCTTCTACCTCCAGGCGAGCTCCGGGCCACTGGTCGTCACCGTGGGGGTCGAGAAGCAGCAGGTGTCGATCCTCGCCGACCGCATCAACGACGTGCTCGACCAGCTCGCGCCGGTCGCCGCCGTCGAGCCCGGCGAGCCGGGTGGCGTGCCCGAGGACACCGAGCCGCTCCGGACGCCGTTCGACGAGGACTGGCGGGTGCAGACGCTCTCGCTCGCCTGGGACGAAGACCGCCAGAAGGTCGTCATCGAGTGCCACGACCATGACCCCGACGACGACGACGAAGAGGCCGACGACGAGGCGGGTCCGCTCGCGCACAACTCGATCCGAGTCAGCCTGGCACCGGCCGAGGCCCGTGCCTTCGCCCGCCGCAGCAACGCCCTCGTCGCTGCCGGGCGCCCTCCGTGCCCGTTCTGCGGCAACCCGCTCGACCCCACGGGCCACGTCTGCCCGCGGGCCAATGGCTACAAGCGCTGAGCAGACGCCGTCGCCGGTCGACCTGACGGGCGAGATCGAGGTGGTGGGGCGCATCACCGACTCCTCCAACCTCGCCGTGCTGGCCACGGTGTCGACGCTGCCGGCCGGCCACGTCATCTACAAGCCGGTGCGCGGCGAACGGCCTCTCTGGGACTTTCCCGACGGCACGCTCGCCGGGCGCGAGGTCGCGACCCACGTCGTGTCGCAGCTCGGTGGCTGGGACGTCGTGCCGACGACCGTCCTGCGCGACGGGCCGCTCGGACCGGGGTCGGTCCAGCTGTGGATCGGCGACCCGTTCGACCCCGTCGCAGACGACCGGGTCGTCGACCTCGTCCCCGCGGGGCGCACCCCGGCCGGGTGGCGCGCGGTCTTCGACGGCGAGACCCCGGGTGGCGCCTCCGTCACGGTGGTGCACAGCGGCGCCGACGACGTGCGCTCGCTCGCGGTGCTCGACGCCGCCCTCAACAACTCCGACCGCAAGGGCTCGCACTGTCTGCGTGACGGCGACGGGCGGCTCTGGGCCATCGACCACGGCCTCACCTTCTCTCCGACGCCGAAGCTGCGCACCGTGCTGTGGGGCTGGGCCGGCGAGCCGCTCACCGAGACCGACATCGGTCACCTCCGTCAGCTGCTGGGTGCCCTCGAGGACGACGTCGCGAGGTCCCGGCTCGACGACCTCCTGCCCGAGGGCGACGTCGAGGCGCTGGCCCGACGGGTCACCCGCCTCCTCGCCCGCGGCGTGCACCCGTTCCCCGACCCCGACTGGCCTTCGGTGCCCTGGCCGCCGCTCTGACCGAGCCCTCCCCACGACCGACGGCGTCGCCGTTTCGCCCGGCGAACCCCTGCGGGGTCTGCCTCGTGCCGCGGGATAGAGTCTCGGGGTGAGAAGCTGGCCGATGCCGTTCATCCCCCAGGTCCCCGGCAGTGCACCCGAGGTGCGGGTCCGCGACACGGCATCCGGCGAGTTCGTGCCCGCCGCCGGCGGTGACGCCGCGACGATCTACGTCTGCGGCATCACGCCCTACGACGCCACGCACCTCGGCCACGCCGCCACCTACGTCACCTTCGACCTGCTCGGCCGCGTGCTCCGCGACAGCGGCCACAGCGTGCGCTACGTCCAGAACATCACCGACATCGACGACCCGCTGCTCGAGCGGGCCGAGCGCGACGGCGTTGACTGGCAGGACCTCGCCACCCGCGAGATCGCCCTCTTCCGCGAGGACATGACCGCTCTCGCGGTGATCCCGCCCGACGAGTACCTCGGCGCCGTCGAGAGCATCCCGACGTTCGTCGGGCCGATCGAGAGGCTCGTCGCCGACGGGTGGGCGTATGCCGTGCCGGCGCCCGACGCGTCTCGCGATGGCGGGCTCGACTACTACTTCGACGTCGCCAAGGACCCGCGGTTCGGATCGGTGAGCCACCTCGACGAGGCCGGCATGCTCGAGGTGTTCGAGGAGCGTGGGGGAGACCCTGACCGTCCCGGCAAGCGCAACCGGCTCGACGCGCTGCTCTGGCGCGCCCATCGCGAAGGCGAGCCCGAGTGGGACGGTGGCTCGCTCGGCTCCGGCCGCCCCGGTTGGCACATCGAGTGCGCCTGCATCGCCCTGGACCACCTCGGCGTCCCCGTCGACGTGCAGGGCGGCGGCACCGACCTCGTCTTCCCGCACCACGAGATGAGCGCGGCCCACGGGCGTGCGCTCAGCGGGTCGGCTTCTTTCGCCGGAGCCTTCGTGCACCAGGGGATGGTGGGCCTCGACGGCGAGAAGATGAGCAAGAGCAAGGGCAACCTCGTGCTCGTGTCAGAGCTGCGCCGCGAGGGTGTCGACCCGATGGCGATCCGGCTCGCGCTTCTTGCCCGGCACCACTCGAACGACTGGATCTGGCACGACGACCAGCTCGTCGAGGCGCAGCAGCGGCTCGACACGTGGCGAAAGGCGCTGTCGGGCAACGGGGGTCCGGTCGCCGACCAGACCGTCGACGACATCCGCGCCGCCCTCGCCGACGACCTCGACAGCCCGCGCGCGCTCGACGCCGTCGACCGGTGGGCGAGTCAGGCGCTGTCGCGCGGCGGTGACGACCCGGGCGCACCCGGAGTGCTCGGACGTGCCCTCGACGCCCTCCTCGGCGTCCGCCTCTGACCGACGCCGACCTGCCTGCAGATCAGTCGGCGGCAGGTGCTGCCCTGACGACATCCCATGCAGACTGATCTGCAGGCTGATGGGTTTTCAGATCTGTCTGCGGATCAGTCGGCGGTAGGTGCTGTCCTGACGACATCCCATGCAGACTGATCTGCAGGCTGATGGGTTTTCGGATCTGTCTGCGGATCAGTCGGCGGGAGGTGCTGCCCTGACGACATGACATGCAGACTGATCTGCAGGCTGATCGTCGCCACCCGGCATATGTGAGCGGGCTGACCTGCCGCCGGGTCAGCGGCCGGTCTGGTCGTCGTCGCGGCCACGCAGGTAGCGCTCGAACTCGCGGGCGATCGCGTCACCGCTGGCCTCCGGCAGCTCTGCGGTGTCCTGGGCCTCCTCGAGTGACTGGACGTACTCGGCGACCTCCTCGTCGGACTGCGCGAGCTCGTCGACGCCGCGCTCCCAGGCGCGGGCGTTCTCCTCGAGGTCGCCGTGCGGCACGGTGATGCCGAGCAGCGACTCGAGGCGGCGCAGCAGGCTCAGGGTCGCCTTGGGCGACGGAGCGGCCCCGGCGTAGTGCGGCACGGCCGCCCATGCGGAGACCGTCGGGATGCCGCTGTCGCTGGCGGTGTTGCTCAGCACTCCGACGATGCCGGTCGGCCCTTCATAGCGCGACGCCTCGACGTCGAAGCGGTGGATGGCCGCCTCGTCCTCGGCCGTGGCAGTCACCGGGATGGGTCGGGTGTGCGGCACGTCGGCGAGGAGCGCACCGATCGTGACGATGGTCGTGACGCCGAGCTGCTCGGCGAGCTCGAGCAGCTCGATGGAGAACGCGCGCCAGCGCATCGACGGCTCGATGCCCTGCACGAGCACGACGTCACGGCCGACGCCCGTCTCGGTGGCGACGAGGATGCGCGTGGTCGGCCACGACAGCATGCGCCGGCCGTCCTCGAGGGAGACCCGGGGCCGGTTGACCTGGAAGTCGTAGTACTCCTCGGGGTCGAACGCGGCCACGACCTCGGCGTCCCAGACCTCGGCGAGGTGCCGGACGGCGCTCGTGGCGGCCTCGCCGGCGTCGTTCCAGCCTTCGAAGGCCGCGATGAGCACCGGGTTGGTCAGCTCCGGCACGTCCTCGAACTCCAGCACGTCATCTCCTTCACCGTGGCCGCCCTCGCGTCCACACCTTCAGCCTAGGACCTGCCGCCCCACGGCGCGGGAGTCGCTGGGGTTGCCGGGCGTGCCGCCGTATGCCGGTGGGCCGGCTCCGATCCGGAGCGGCGTCGTCGCGCGCCGGCCGGGGTGCCCGCACTGCGGGCGGAAGAGCATGCGACGCGTGAGGTCCGTAGAATCAGGGCGGTCCCGTCCCACGGCGCACACCCCGCGCCGCAGAGAGGAGCCATCGTGTCACCGTCGCAGCAGCGACCCGACGCCACCGAGACCCTGACCGCGATCCTCGGGCAGCGCATCATGATCCTCGACGGCGCCATGGGCACGGCCATCCAGCGCGACCGCCCCGACGAGGCGGGCTACCGCGGCGAGCGCTTCGCCGACTGGCCGAGCGACGTGCAGGGCAACAACGACCTCCTGACGCTGACGGCTCCCGACATCATCGCCGGCATCCACCGCGAGTACCTCGAGGCCGGGGCCGACATCATCGAGACCAACACGTTCAACGCCAACGCCATCTCGCTGTCCGACTACGGCATGGAGGAGCTCGCGTACGAGCTCAACTTCGAGGCCGCCGCGCTGGCCCGCCGTGAGGCCGACGCCATGGCCGGGCGCACTCCCGACCAGCCGCGCTACGTCGCGGGCGCTCTCGGCCCGACGACGCGTACGGCCTCGATCTCCCCCGACGTCAACGACCCCGGCGCGCGCAACGTCAGCTACGACCAGCTCGTGTCCGCGTACCTCGAGGCGGCCCGTGGGCTCATCGACGGGGGCAGCGACCTCATCTTCATCGAGACGATCTTCGACACCCTCAACGCCAAGGCCGCGATCTTCGCCGTCGAGACCCTCTTCGAGCAGCAGGGGCGGCGCTGGCCCGTCGTCGTCTCGGGCACGATCACCGACGCCTCGGGGCGCACCCTCTCCGGTCAGGTGACCGAGGCGTTCTGGGACTCGATCCGGCACGTCTCCCCGCTCGCCGTCGGGCTCAACTGTGCCTTGGGCGCCAAGGAGATGCGGCCCTACATCGCCGAGATGGCCCGCCTCGCCGACTCGTTCGTGTCCTGCTACCCCAACGCCGGCCTGCCCAACGCATTCGGTGAGTACGACGAGGCGCCCGACGAGACGGCGGCCATCGTCGGCGAGTTCGCCGAGGCCGGGCTGGTCAACCTCGTGGGCGGCTGCTGCGGCACGACGCCCGAGCACATCGCGGCGATCGCCAAGGCCGTCGACGGCAAGGCGGTGCGTGAGCTCGGCACCATCGAGCCGGCCATGCGCCTCTCGGGCCTCGAGCCGTTCACCATCACCGACGACAGCCTCTTCGTCAACGTCGGCGAGCGCACCAACATCACCGGATCGGCTCGCTTCCGCACGCTGATCAAGGACGGCGACTACGACACCGCGCTCTCGGTGGCCGCCCAGCAGGTCGAGAGCGGCGCGCAGGTCATCGACGTCAACATGGACGAGGGGATGATCGACGGGGTCGCGGCGATGGACCGCTTCCTCAAGCTCGTCGCGAGCGAGCCCGACATCAGCCGGGTGCCGGTCATGGTCGACTCCTCGAAGTGGGAGGTCATCGAGGCGGGCCTCAAGTGCGTCCAGGGCAAGGCGATCGTCAACTCGATCTCGCTCAAGGAGGGGGAGGAGTCCTTCCTCGAGCACGCCCGCCTCGTGCGCAAGTACGGCGCAGCGGCGGTCGTGATGGCCTTCGACGAGGACGGCCAGGCCGACTCTCTCGAGCGCCGCAAGCAGATCTGCTCACGCGCGTACCGGCTGCTGACCGAACAGGTCGGCTTCCCGGCCGAGGACATCATCTTCGACCCCAACGTCTTCGCCGTCGCGACGGGCATCGAGGAGCATGCCTCCTACGGACTCGACTTCATCGAGGCGACCCGGTGGATCAAGGAGAACCTCCCGGGCGCCAAGGTGTCGGGCGGCATCTCGAACGTCTCGTTCAGCTTCCGCGGCAACAACCCGGTGCGCGAGGCGATCCACGCGGTCTTCCTCTACCACGCGATCGCGGCCGGCCTCGACATGGGCATCGTCAACGCCGGTGCCCTCGCGGTCTACGACGAGGTCGACGCCGAGCTGCGTGAGCGCATTGAGGACGTCGTGCTCAACCGCCGGCCGGATGCCGCGGAGCGGCTCCTCGAGATCGCCGAGGAGTACAACAAGGTCGGTCAGGCGGCCGAGGTGAGTGAGGAGGAGTGGCGCGCGCTCCCGCTCGGTGAGCGCATCACGCACTCCCTCGTCAAGGGCATCGACGCGCACATCGAGGCCGACACCGAGCTGCTCCGCGCCGACATCGCCGAGCGGGGCGGCCGGCCGATCGAGGTGATCGAGGGGCCCCTGATGGACGGCATGAACGTCGTGGGCGACCTCTTCGGGTCGGGCAAGATGTTCCTTCCGCAGGTGGTCAAGAGCGCCCGGGTCATGAAGAAGGCTGTCGCCTACCTCATCCCGTTCATCGAGGAGGAGAAGGCCAAGGACCCCGCGCTGGCCAAGGCCAAAGACACCAACGGCACGATCGTCATGGCGACCGTCAAGGGCGACGTCCACGACATCGGCAAGAACATCGTCGGCGTCGTGCTCCAGTGCAACAACTACGAGGTCATCGACCTCGGGGTCATGGTGCCCGCCCAGAAGATCCTCGACGCCGCCAAGGAGCACGACGCCGACATCATCGGGCTCTCGGGCCTCATCACCCCCTCCCTCGACGAGATGGTCGGCTTCGCCGCGGAGATGCAGCGCCAAGGCCTCACGATCCCGCTCCTCATCGGTGGAGCGACGACGTCCCGTGCCCACACGGCCGTCAAGGTCGACCAGCGCTACGACGGGCCCGTCGTCTGGGTCAAGGACGCCTCGCGCTCGGTGCCCACCGCAGCAGCCCTGCTGAGCGACGAGCTGCGTCCGAAGCTGATGGCCAAGGTCAAGGACGACTACGACGCCCTTCGGGCCCGGCACGCGACGAAGCACGAGCGGCCACTGCTGACGCTCGAGCAGGCGCGCGAGCGGCGCAGCGAGATCGACTGGTCCGGCTACCGGCCGCCGCACCCGCACCTGTTGCTCCAGCAGGACCACGACGTCTCGTCGATCACGCGCTCGCATCGGGCCTCCCAGCACGTCAAGGTGTTCCACGACTACTCGCTCGGCGAGCTGCGTCGCTACATCGACTGGCAGCCGTTCTTCAACGCCTGGGAGCTCAAGGGCAGCTTCCCCGACATCCTCAACAACCCGGCGAGTGGGCAGGCGGCGCGCAAGCTCTACGAGGACGCGCAGGCGATGCTCGACCGCATCGTCGACGAGCGTTGGCTGCGCGCCAACGGCGTCATCGGGTTCTGGCCGGCCAACTCGACCGGCGACGACGTCGAGGTCTACCTCGACGACCAGCGCACCGAGCCCCTGGCGGTGCTGCACCACCTGCGTCAGCAGGGTGACCACCGCGCCGGAGTGCCGAACCGCTCGCTGGCCGACTACGTCGCCCCGAAGGGCTCGCGCGACTGGGTCGGCGGTTTCGCCGTGACGGCCGGCCTCGGCAGCCAGGAGCGCGTGGCGAAGTTCCGGGCCGACCTCGACGACTACGACGCGATCCTGCTCGAGTCGCTGGCCGACCGCCTCGCCGAGGCCTTCGCCGAGCGCCTGCACGAACGCGTACGCAAGGAGTTCTGGGGCTACGCGCCCGACGAGCACCTCGACAACGTCGCCTTGATCAAGGAGCAGTACGCCGGCATCCGGCCTGCTCCCGGCTATCCCGCGTGCCCCGAGCACACCGAGAAGCAGACGCTGTGGCGCCTGCTCGACGTCGAGGCCAACACGGGCATGACCCTCACCGAGAGCATGGCCATGGCCCCGGGCGCATCGGTCTCCGGCTGGTACTTCTCGCACCCGCAGTCGCAGTACTTCGTCGTCGGTCGCCTCGGCCGCGACCAGGTGCAGGACTACGCCGAGCGCAAGGGCTGGACGCTCGCCGAGGCCGAGCGCTGGCTCTCCGCCAACCTCGCCTACGACCCGGAGGACTGACCCGGTGACCATCTCGCAGGCCGCGCACACCGAGAGCGCCGCGCCCACCTACCCCGCAGCGGTCCTCTGGGACATGGACGGCACCCTCGTCGACACCGAGCCGTACTGGATCCAGGCCGAGCACGAGGTCGTCGCCGAGCACGGCGGCGTCTGGAACGACGAGTTCGCTCACAAGCTGGTGGGCAACGCGCTCGAGGTGTCGGCGCAGCTGATCATCGACCAGTCCGGCATCGCGCTGACGGTGCCCGAGATCATCGACGCGCTGCTGGCGCGCGTCATCTCGCAGGTGGAGCAGCGCGTGCCGTGGCGACCGGGTGCCCGTGAGCTGCTGCTCGAGCTCGGCGCGCTCGGGGTGCCCTCGTTGCTCGTCACCATGTCGTGGCGCACTCTCGCCGACATGGTCGTGGGGCGCCTGCCCGAGGGGGCGTTCCAGGCTCTCGTGACCGGTGACGAGGTCAGCCACGGCAAGCCGCATCCCGAGCCCTACCTGGCGGCCGCCCGCCTGGTCGGTGCCGAACCGTCCGACTGTGTGGCGCTGGAGGACTCGCCCGCCGGCGTCCGTTCAGCGACCGCCGCGGGCGTGCCCACGATCGCGATCCCGCACGTCGTCCCGGTGCCCGAGGTCGAGGGCGCGGTGCACATCGACACCCTGGCGGGAGTCTCGGCCGCAGACCTCACGCGGATCGTCGCGTCGGTGCGCGCCGGACGCTGAGGCAGCTCAGGTCAGCTCAGGGCAGCCCAGGGCTGCCCAGGTCGGAGCCCGGGGTCAGCGGCCCTTGCGTCGGCTGCGTCCTGCCGCCGGACCACCGCGCCCACGGCGTGCCGCCCCGCCGGCCGACGAGCCCTTCGCGCTGTTCGGCTTCTGGCGCGTACGCGGGTGGCGGGCGCTGGCCTTGCCGCCGTCCTTGCCGCTGCCGGCCGACCCGTCCCGGGCACCCTTGGCGGGCACCTCGCCGGCCGGGGCGCCGTGGGCTCCGCGCGTGCTGCGCTCGGTGCGCCCGCGGACGATGCCGATGAAGTCCTCGACGCGCGGGTCGTCGTCGTCCACCCGCCAGGCGAGCCCCACGCCCGAGGGTGCGACACCGGCCACCGGCCGGTGCACGACGTCCTTGCGGTGGTGCAGTCGGGCCACCGACATGGGGAGGATGACGATGCCGGAGCCGCTCGCGACCACCGAGATCGCCTGCTTGGCCGTCATCGGCGGCATCGCGGACGATCGCTCGCGCGCCTCGGGTGCCGCCACCGCTGCCCACTCGGGCACCGTGCCCGGCTGCTGCATCAGCACCTCGGTGGCGAGGTCGGCGACGTCCACCTCGTCGAACGCGGCGACGACGTGCTCCTTCGCCACCACGACGACCGGGACCTCCTCGTACAGGGGGATGACGTGCAGGCCATCACGCTCGACAGGCAGGCGGAGCAACGCCATCGAGGCCGTGCCGTCGCGCAGGTGGCCCACGGCCTCGTCGTCGTCCACCGGGACGGCCTCGATGGGGGAGTCGGGCAGTCGCCGCTCCCACACCCGCAGCCACTTGTCGGGCGTCACGCCGGGGACGAACTCGACGCGGAACGGCGGCCCGCCGTCCGGCGGGCTCCCTGCTGCGGCTTCGGACACCTCACGAGCGTAGAGGACCACGCCCGAGGGACCGCCACGGTGTCACGTCGGCCCCCGCGCACGCCCTAGGCTGGAGCCATGCCCTCGCCCAAGTCGCAGACGATGAAGCCCCAGACGGCCGCCAAGAAGCTCGGGGTGCTGCTGTCGGAGACACCTGCGGACTTCCAGGACGGCGTCGTCAGCCGTGACGAGCTCAACGCGCTGCAGGCCGACCCGCCCGAGTGGCTCGCGTCGCTGCGCCGCAACGGGCCGCACACCCGACAGGAGTCGGCCCGGCGCCTGGGCGTCTCCGGAAGCGGGCTCGTGCGCGCCGGCGTGGGAGAGCACCTGACGACCGACGAGATCAAGACGCTCCTCGAAGAGATGCCGTCGTGGCTGGTGGCCGAGCGCGACATCCTCACCCAGGTTCGCGCCGAGGACGCCCGCGTGCAGGCCCGCAACGCCGAGCGCGACTGAGGCGCAGCGGTTTTCGGACTCAGCGGTGCTGGGCGGTCCACGCCCCGGCCACTGCCGCTTCGGCGACGAGGTCGGCCACCTCGACGTGGTCGTGGCGCACGAGCCCCGTGGTCACCCGGACGTGGCCGGCGGTGCCGCTGACCGGCTCGACCGAGAACGGTGAGCCCGGGGTGACGGCGATGCCATGGCTGGCCAGCCGGAGGACGGCGGCCGCCTCGTCGCGCACGGGCACCCAGATGTTGAGCCCATCGGAGCCGGGAACGGTGATGCCGTGCTCGGTGAGTCGCGTCACGACGAGCTCGCGGCGGCGCGCGTACTCCGCTCTGGCAGAGGCGATCTGACGCTGACACGCCTGGTCGCTGAGCAGCGATTCGAGGACGCGTTGGAGCAGCCGGCTCGTCCACCCCTGGCCGAGGGCGCGCGAGTGACGCACCGGGGCGAGCAGCGCCGCTGGGCCGCTCAGGGCCGCGATGCGCAGGTCGGGACCGTGGGACTTGCTGTAGCTGCGGATGTGCAGCACCTGGTCGGGCATCCAGGTCCCGAGGCTGATCGGGGACGAGGTGGAGATGGGGCCGCTGGAGTCGTCCTCGATGACGATGCAGTCCTGTCCCTTGAGGAGCGTGGCGAGGCGACGGGCCCGGGTGGGTGACATAGAGATGCCGGTGGGGTTCTGACCGCGCGGCTGGATCACCACGGCGACCGGCCGGCGGGGGAGCAGGGCCTCGACCCGATCGAGGTCGATGCCGGTCTCGTCGAGCGGCACACCCACCACGTCGACGCCCCTGTCCTCGAGCAGGTCGAGCAACGGTGGGAACCCTGGGTTCTCGACCACGACCAGGTCGCCCGGCCGGAGCAGAACGCGCGTGACGAGGTCGAGGGCGTCCATGGCGCCATCGACCACGAGGAGCTCCTCGGCGGCATACGGCCAGTCGTGGAGCAACGCGCTTCGCAGGCCGTCGAGGAGTGGGTCGTCGAGATAGCTGCTCGGGGTCGTCAGGTCGTCGAGACGGGCCAGCACCGAGTGCAGCGACGGCAGCAGCCGACCGTCGGGGATGCCCGTCGACAGGTCGAGGCTGACCGGTGACTCGTGGCGCAGGGCGCGGCTGTAGCGCTCGCCGCCGCGCGTCGTCGGAGCGACCGTGGTGCCGCGGCGGCCGTCGGACCGGATCGTGCCCGACCGGGCGAGCAGCTGCCAGGCGGCGCTGACCGTGGTGGGCGACATCATCAGCTCCTCGGCGACCCGACGGATCGGCGGCAGGTGGTCACCGGGCAGCAGGGTGGCGTCGCGGATCGCCCGCGACACCGCCTGTGCCAGACCCTTCGCCGTCGGCGCGTCGAGGCGCTCCTCGATGGCGGAGATCTGGGCTCGCATGTTCGTAACATAGCAATGTGCGCTTTGTGTGGGTCGGTGCTGGCACGTAGCGTTGCCGCATGACCAGCCCCACCGTGAACGTCATCGACCACTGGATCCAGGGTGTGCGGGTGCCCGGCGAATCAGGCCGCACCGCGCCCGTCCACGACCCTGCGACCGGCCGGCAGACAGGTGAGGTCGCCCTCGCTTCGGCCGCCGAGGTCGATGCCGCGGTCAAGACCGCTGCCGCCGCGAGTCGCGACTGGCGTACGAGCTCGCTCTCGAAGCGGGCGGCGGTGCTCTTTGCCTTCCGCGAGCTGCTCCACACGCACACCGACGAACTCGCCGCGATCGTGACCGCGGAGCACGGCAAGGTGCTCTCCGACGCCGTCGGCGAGATCGCCCGCGGCCTCGAGAACGTCGAGTTCGCCACCGGCGTACCGCAGCTGCTCAAGGGCGGCTTCTCCGAGCAGGCCACCACCGGAGTCGACGTCTACAGCATCCGGCAGCCGCTCGGCGTGGTCGCCGGCATCACGCCGTTCAACTTCCCCGTCATGGTGCCGCTCTGGATGTGCGCCAACGCGATCGCCTGTGGCAACACGTTCGTGCTCAAGCCCAGTGAGAAGGACCCGTCGGCCGCTCTGTTCCTCGCCGAGCTGTGGAAGCGGGCTGGCCTGCCGGACGGCGTCTTCACCGTCGTGCACGGCGACAAGGCGGCCGTGGACGCGATCCTCGACCACAAGGACGTCGCCGCGGTCAGCTTCGTCGGGTCGACCCCGGTCGCCAAGTACATCTACGAGCGCGGCACTGCCAACGGCAAGCGGGTCCAGGCGCTGGGCGGAGCCAAGAACCACGCCCTGGTGCTGCCCGACGCCGACATCGACATGGCGGCCGACGCCATCGTGTCGGCTGCCTACGGGGCGGCGGGCGAGCGGTGCATGGCGCTCTCGGTCGCCGTCGCGGTCGGCGGCATCGGTGACGAGCTGGTGCGCGCCGTCTCCGACCGGCTGCCCGCGCTCACGGTGGGGCCCGGCGCCGCCCAGGGGACCGACATGGGCCCGCTCATCACGGCCGAGCACCGCGACAAGGTCGCCGGCTACGTCGCTGAGGGCGCGGCCGCCGGGGCCACCGTCGTCGTCGACGGCCGCGACCAGCACGTGCCGGCCGACGGCTTCTTCCTCGGCATGACGCTGCTCGACGACGTGACACCCGACATGACCGTCTACCGCGACGAGATCTTCGGTCCGGTGCTCTCCGTCGTGCGGGTCGACACCTACGAGGAGGGCCTGGCCCTCATCAACCGCAACCAGTACGCCAACGGCACCGCGATCTTCACCCGCGACGGCGGCGCGGCTCGCCGCTTCCAGAACGAGGTCGAGGTCGGCATGGTCGGCATCAACGTGCCGATCCCCGTGCCCGTCGCCTACTACTCGTTCGGCGGCTGGAAGGACTCTCTCTTCGGCGACACCCACATGTACGGACCCGAGGGGATCAGCTTCTACACGCGCGGCAAGGTGGTCACGCAGCGCTGGCCCGACCCGGCGACGTCCACCGTCGACCTCGGCTTCCCTCGCACCCGCTGAGCGCGCTACAGACAGGAGCATTCCCACCATGACCGACCTGGACCGCCGCACCGTCGTCAAGGACCTGCTCGACCAGATGGGCGAGGACGAGGTGCGAGCCCTCGACCGAGCCCACGTCTTCCACTCGTGGTCCGCCCAGGGGCTCATCGACCCGCTGCCCATCGCCCGCGCCGACGGGTCGTACTTCTGGGACTACGCCGGCAAGCGCTATCTTGACTTCAGCAGCCAGCTCGTCAACGTCAACATCGGCTACAACCATCCCAAGGTCGTGGCCGCGATCCAGGAGCAGGCGGGCCGGCTCGCGACCATCCAGCCGTCGTTCGCCAACGACGCCCGCAGCGAGGCCGCCCGGCTCATCACCGAGGTCGCCCCCGAGGGCCTGTCGGCGGTGTTCTTCACCAACGGCGGTGCAGAGGCCAACGAGAACGCGATGCGGATGGCACGCCTGCACACCGGGCGCCACAAGGTGCTGGCCACCTACCGCAGCTACCACGGCGCCACCGCCGGCTCGATCACCCTCACCGGCGACCCCCGCCGCTGGCCGTCCGAGCCCGGCTACCCCGGGGTCGTGCACTTCTGGGGCCCCTACACCTACCGTTCGGCCTTCCACGCCCAGGACGACGAGCAGGAGCGCGACCGGGCGCTCCAGCACCTCCGCGACACGATCATGGTCGAGGGCGCCCACACCATCGCCGCGATCATCCTCGAGACGGTCGTCGGCACCAACGGCATCCTCGTGCCGCCGGACGGCTACCTGCAGGGCGTGCGCGACCTGTGCGACGAACACGGCATCATCCTCATCGCCGACGAGGTCATGGCCGGCTTCGGGCGCTGCGGCGAGTGGTTCGCAGTCGACCACTGGGGCGTGCGTCCCGACCTCATCACCTTCGCCAAGGGGGTGAACTCCGGCTACGTGCCGCTCGGAGGCGTCATCATCTCCGACGAGATCCGCGCCACCTTCGACGAGCGCGCCTTCCCCGGGGGACTCACCTACTCAGGTCATCCCCTGGCGTGCGCGTCCGCAGTCGCCTCGATCAACGCCTTCCGCGACGAGGGCATCATCGAGAACGCCCGCATGCTCGGCACCGACGTCATCGGCCCACGGCTGCGCGAGATCGCGGCGAGGCACCCCAGCGTGGGCGAGGTGCGGGGACTCGGCGTGTTCTGGGCCGTCGAGCTCGTGCGCGACCGCGAGACCCGCGAGCCGCTCGTGCCGTACAACGCCGGCGGGGAGGCGGCTGCCCCGATGACCGCTTTCGCGGCTGCGTGCAAGGAACGCGGCCTGTGGCCGTTCACCCACTTCAACCGCACGCATGTCGTCCCGCCCTGCACGACCACGCCCGCGGAGGCCGAGGAGGGGCTCGCCGTGCTCGACGCGGCGCTCGACGTCGCCGACGAGTTCACCGCCTGACCGGAACGAGCGGGGAGGGCGTATGCCGTCGGGCGCGGACCGCGGGTCCACACCGGACGGCAGGCGCGCCGCGCTGCCGAGTGACGGCATACGCCACCTGGCGGGGATGGCAGGGGACGGCGTACGCCCTCGGGGACGCGTTGCGTCGCCGGTCAGGCGTCGATCTCGACCAGCCCCGTGACGGTGGGGTCGACGGCTCGGTCGGCGGCGTCGACCGGCAGCGGGGGCGGGGTGCCGCCCCAGGCCGGGCACAGCGCCCGGTGCTCGCACCAGTCGCAGAGGCGGCTGGGACTGGGGCGCCAGTCACCGGTGGTGGCTGCGCGCTCGATCGCGGCCCAGAGCGCCTTGACCTTGCGCTCGGTGCCGAGGAGGTCCTGCTCGTCGGGCTCGTAGGCGACGATCTCGCTGTTGCCGAGGTAGACGAGCTGGAGGCGCTTGGGAATGACGCCCCGCTGGCGCCAGAGGACGAGCGCGTAGAACTTCATCTGGAAGAGGGCCTTGGCCTCGAAGTGCTCGGACGGCGAGCGTCCCGTCTTGTAGTCGACGACGCGCATGGCTCCCCCCGGGGCTACGTCGAGGCGGTCGACGTAGCCCCGCAGGACCAGGCCGTCGATCTCGGTCTCGACGTAGAGCTCGCGCTCGGCGGGCTCGAGCCGGGTGGGGTCCTCGAGCCCGAACCACGTCTGGAGCAGCGACGCCGCGCCGGCGAACCACTCGTCGGTGCGGCCCTGCTGCTCGGTCAGCAGCTCGAGCATCGCCGGCTCTTCCTCGGCGAGCCGATCCCACTCCTGGGGGACGAGACCGACAGCGGCGTCGATGGTGCGCTCGGCCGCCGGGAGGTCGAAGAGTCGCTCGAGGACGGCGTGGACGAGCGTGCCCCGAGCCGTCGCCTGGGTCGGCGGCGAGGGGAGCTTGTCGATGACCCGGAAGCGATAGAGCATCGGGCACGACATGAAGTCGGAGGCCCGACTCGGGGACAGCGCTGAGACCATGTCCCGACTGTATGCCGCGGCGGCGACAGGGCACTGACGCGACCCACAGGCAGCGGATCGCACCGGCACAGGTCGGTCCGGCGCGCAGGCCCTAGGGTTGGAGCATGAGCACTCCCGCCCGCCGGGGCACCTCCCACGGGTGGCGGATCGGCAGCCTCGCCGGCACCCCGGTGTACCTCGGCCGATCGTGGCCGCTCATCGCCGTGCTCATCGTCGTGGTGTTCGGCCCCAACCTCGCGCGCGCCGACCGGGGCCCGGCCTATGGCTACCTGCTGGCTGCCGGCTACGCCGTGCTGCTGCTCGTGTCGGTGCTCGTGCACGAGGCGGCCCACGCCCTGGTGGCACAGTGGCGCGGTCACCCGGTCAGCCGCATCGTGGCCGACGTCTGGGGCGGCCACACCGTTTACGACGCGACCCGCAGCTCGCCGGGCACGACCGCCCTCGTGGCCGTCGTCGGTCCGCTGTCGAACCTGCTCCTGGCGGCGGTTGTCTGGGGCGTCCGGGCGCTCACCACGAACGAGACGGCCCTGACGCTCCTGGGCATCGTGGCGTTCGCGAACCTGCTGGTCGGCCTGTTCAACCTGCTGCCGGGACTGCCCCTCGACGGCGGCCAGATCGTGAGCGCCCTCGTCTGGCGGGCCACCGGCAGCCGGGGGCGCGGGCTCGTCGCCGCCGGGTGGCTCGGCCGCGTGGTCGCGGTGCTGACGGTGGCCTGGTTCGCCGTGCGGCCTCTGGTCGAGGGACGCGCCCCCGAGATCTTCGACATCGTCTGGCCGGTGGCGATCGCCTTCTTCCTGTGGCAGGGCGCGACGGCGGCCGTCCGGGCCGGTCACATCCAGGAGGTCACCTCCGGGCTGGCGACCGACGTGCTCGAGCCGGTCGTGCTCGTCGCCGGCAGCACGACGGTCTCCGAGGTCGAGACGGCTGTCTCACAGGGTGTTCACGTGGCCGCCGCAGACCCTGCGGGGTGGCCGTTGGGGCTCGTCGACGCGGCGTCCGCGGTCGGTGTGCCGGAGGAGGCCCGCGGCCGCACGGCCGTCGCGTCGGTCACCATCGCCCAGCCCGTCTCGTGGGTGGTCGCCCTGGCGGACGACGCAGTGCTGACCGACCTGATCCGCGTGATGAGCGAGCGTGACCTTTCCCAGGCCGTCGTCATCGACGAGGCCACGCGCGACGTGCGTGGACTGGCCACGGCCGAGCGCATCAACGCGGTCGTGGGCGCCGAGCTGGGACGCCGCGGTCGGCGCTGACCGGCCCTGACCAGCGCTGACCTGACCGGGCTGTCCACATCCCCCTGACCTCAGGTGCGGCTTTCCACAAGAGGGCCGCCCGGGTGCACCGGGCGGAGAGGTCGGCGAGCGTGGGCCCAGAGCCCGATGGGCGGGCCGAAGGGAGTGACCATGGGCACGAGCAGGACGCCGACCGAGACGCCGAACGAGACGCCGACCGACCCGCCGGCGGGAAGGAACGAAGTCGGGCTCGCGGGCAGGGTCGCTGCCCCGCCCGACGAGCGCGAGCTGCCGAGCGGCGACCGCATCGTCACCCTGCGCGTGGTGGTTCCGCGCGCAGACCCGCCCCGCCGCCGCAAGGACGCCGCTGACGGGCCCCGCCGTGCCACCGTCGACACCATCGACGTCGTGTGCTGGACGGCCACGACCCGTCGCACCGCCCTGCGGCTGCAGGCGGGTGACCTGGTGGAGCTCGACGGGTCCCTGCGTCGGCGGTTCTTCGGTGGCCCCACCGGTCGACAGAGCCGCTACGAGGTCGAGGCGGGCGCCCTCCGTCGCGTGTCCGGACGCCGCTCGACGGGCACCTAGACTGTGCTCCCATGACCGACGCCGCGCAGTCCCTCGTCACCGGTGCAGCCCACAACCGTCGCGGCGTCTTCGAGGTGGGGGAGCGGGTGCAGCTGACAGACCCGAAGGGCCGTCTGCACACCATCACGCTCGAGCCCGGCCGCGAGTTCCACACCCACCGCGGCTTCCTGCGCCACGACGACCTCATCGGCTCGCACGACGGCTCCGTCGTGACCAACACAGCCGGCGTCGAGTACCTCGCGCTCCGCCCGCTCCTCAGCGACTACGTCATGTCGATGCCTCGCGGGGCCGCGGTCGTCTACCCCAAGGACTCGGGCCAGATCGTCCAGATGGCCGACATCTTCCCGGGGGCGACGGTGGTCGAGGCCGGCGTCGGCAGCGGGGCGCTGTCGATGTCGCTGCTGCGGGCCATCGGCGAGAGCGGCCGGCTGCTGTCGTTCGAGCGTCGCGAGGACTTCGCAGACATCGCCCGAGGCAACGGGCGCGCCTTCTTCGGCGGGGACCACCCGGCCTGGACCGTGACGGTCGGCGACCTCGTCGAGTCGCTGCCGGAGGTGGCCGAGTCCGGCACCATCGACCGCGTGGTGCTCGACATGCTCGCGCCGTGGGAGTGCCTCGACGCCGTCTCGGAGGCGTTGATCCCCGGTGGGGTGCTCATCTGCTACGTGGCCACGACCACCCAGCTGAGCCGGGTCGCCGAGGGCATCCGTGCCCACGGCGGCTTCACCGAGCCCTCTGCCTGGGAGTCGCTCGTGCGTGGCTGGCACCTCGAGGGGCTCGCCGTGCGCCCCCAGCACCGCATGCACGGGCACACCGGCTTCCTCATCACCACCCGCCGCCTGGCGCCGGGTGTCGACGCACCCGAGCGCAAGCGACGCCCGGCCAAGGGGGCCTACAGCGACGGCAACGGCACCGACGTCTCCATCGCCGGGGCCGTCGACGGGCCCGCTCCGATCCCCGGTTCCACTGCCGCCACCGACATCCCGGCCGACGCCTGGACCCCCGAGGCGCTCGGCGAACGGGTCAAGAGCGACAAGACGATCCGACGCCTACGCCGATCAGTGGCTGAAACGTCCGACGACTTGGGCTGACGCGGGGTTAGGGTCGAATCGTCACTGTGTGCGAGTGACGGATGAGGAGGCCACGATGTCTGACGACGTCCGCAACCCAGACCCTGAGAGTGCCGCCGGCGCCGGAGTTCCCGACGTGGGGGACCGCGAGCTCGCGGCCCTGCGCGCCGAGGTCGAGTCTCTTCGCGAGGTGGCACGGCACTCGCCGCAGCGCACCCGCGAGCTGGAGGCACGGCTGGCGCACGTGCAGACCAGCCTGTCGACGCTCTCGTCGCAGAACGAGCGCCTCGTGCGCACGCTCAAGGACGCTCGCGAGCAGATCGTCACGCTCAAGAAGGAGGTCGACCGTCTCGCGCAGCCCCCGAGCACCTACGGCCTGGTGGTCGACGCGCCCGACGACGGAGCGATCGACATCCTCACCGGTGGCCGCAAGATGCGGGTCGCCATCAGCCCGTCCGTCGACCAGCAGCAGCTGGGCCTGGGCCGCGAGGTGATGCTGAACGAGGCTCTCAACGTCGTGTCGGTCCACGGCTACGAGCGCGTCGGCGAGGTCGTCACGGTCAAGGAGCGCCTCGAGTACGACCGAGTCGTCGTGGTGACGCACGGTGACGAGGAGCGGGTGTGCCGCATCGCCACGCCCCTCCTCGCCGAGCACATTCGGGTCGGCGACTCCCTCACCCTCGACCCCCGGTCCAACTTCGTCCACGAGCTGATCCCGAAGCTCGAGGTCGAGGAGCTCGTCCTCGAGGAGGTGCCCGACGTCGACTACGCCGACATCGGTGGTCTCGCCGGGCAGATCGAGCAGATCCGCGACGCCGTCGAGCTGCCGTTCCTGCACCCCGAGCTCTACAAGGAGCACGCCCTCAAGCCACCCAAGGGAGTGCTGCTCTACGGGCCGCCCGGCTGTGGCAAGACGCTCATCGCCAAGGCGGTGGCTGCCTCGCTCGCGCGCCAGGTCGCGGCGCGCACCGGCAAGCAGACCGAGAAGAGCTACTTCCTCAACATCAAGGGCCCCGAGCTGCTCAACAAGTACGTCGGTGAGACCGAGCGGCACATCCGCCTGATCTTCCAGCGCGCCCGCGAAAAGGCTTCTGACGGAACGCCCGTCGTCGTCTTCTTCGACGAGATGGACTCCCTCTTCCGCACGCGCGGTTCGGGTGTGAGCAGCGACGTCGAGACGACCATCGTGCCGCAGCTGCTCGCCGAGATCGACGGCGTCGAGCGGCTCGAGAACGTCATCGTCATCGGAGCCTCGAACCGTGAGGACATGATCGACCCCGCGATCCTGCGGCCCGGCCGGCTCGACGCGAAGATCAAGATCGAGCGGCCCGACGCCGAGAGCGCGCGTGACATCTTCAGCAAGTACCTCACCCACACGCTGCCGCTGCACGAGCACGACCTCGCCGTCAACGGCGGAGACCGCGAGGCGACGGTCGAGGCGATGATCACGGCGGCCGTCGAGCGCATGTACTCCGAGATGGAGGAGAACCGCTTCCTCGAGGTCACCTACCAGGGCGGCGACAAGGAGATCCTCTACTTCAAGGACTTCAACTCGGGCGCGATGATCCAGAACATCGTCGACCGGGCCAAGAAGCTCGCGATCAAGGACTTCCTCCTCACGGGCCAGAAGGGCATCCGCGTCGAGCACCTGCTGGCCAGCTGCGTCGACGAGTTCAAGGAGAACGAGGACCTGCCCAACACGACCAACCCCGACGACTGGGCGCGCATCAGCGGCAAGAAGGGCGAGCGCATCGTCTACATCCGCACGCTCATCAAGGGCAAGGACGGCACCGAGCCGGGTCGTTCGATCGCCACGGCCAACACCGGTCAGTACCTCTGACACCTCACGTATGCCGTGTGGTCCGCGAGGCGGTCCACACGGCACACGTGTGCGCCCCCTCGACGCTGAGGCGGGGCTGGGCCTTTCGTCGCTTGCGGAGGGCAAATCTTGGCCTCTCGACGTTCGCGAGGGGGCGAATTTTGGCCTCTCGACGGGTGGGGTCAGGTGCGTGCGGGGGTGCGGCGGGCGGCATACGCCCCCAGGGCCCGCCAGCCGAGCAGGAACACCGCCAGCACGACCGAGGCCACGACGACGAAGCTGACCGCGGTGCCGGAGCCGACCGCGCGCCGCAGCACCATCCCGACGAGCACCGTGGCGAACCACACCGTGACGCCGGGAGCGACATCCACCGGCCACGTCCGCCGCATGGCGCGGACGACGAGCCAGCCCAGTGCCGTGCCCACGAGGAAGGGCCACGCGGTGCTGAGCGCGCCGACGACGGGGTTGGTCTCGTCGTGGCTGGCGCGTCCGACGGCCGCGAAGACGACGACGAGCGCCGCGTCGACGAGGAGGGCCGGCCCGGGGCGGCGCCACCAGGGGGTGCCCGTCATGCGTGCGTCTCGAACGGCAGCTTGGCCTGGGGCGGAGCGTGGGTCGGGTCGACGCCCTCGAACAGGGAGCTGACCGAACGGCCGTGGTGAATACGGCTGATCGTCTCGGCGAAGAGGGCCGAGACCGACCGCACCTTGAGCTCGGGCCAACCCTCGGGCGCCGGCACCGTGTCGGTGGTGACGACCTCGGTGACGAAGGGGTGGTCGCTGAGCCGCTCGACGGCCTTGCCGGCGAAGAGGCCGTGGGTGCAGACGATGGCGGCCTCGGTGGCGCCGGCGTCCTTGAGGCGGTCCATGAGCTCGAGCATCGAGCCGCCGGTGGCGATCTCGTCGTCGAGGATGATCGCTCGCCGCCCGGAGACGTCTCCGACGATCGACTCGATGACGACGCGGTCGTCGGCAACGCGCTG
The DNA here is from genome assembly GCF_052115265.1 of Terrabacter sp. 2RAF25. Lineage (NCBI taxonomy): Bacteria > Bacillati > Actinomycetota > Actinomycetes > Micrococcales > Intrasporangiaceae > Terrabacter > Terrabacter sp. 2RAF25. The sequence goes on along the minus strand of NZ_JBFRGJ010000004.1, from coordinate 90,137 downwards.
CTTCGAGCCCGCCGCGACGGGCAGGCCCAGCAGGCGGGCGAACTGGGTGGCAACCTTGGCGTTGCCGAGGTCGGGGCTGACCACGATCGAGTTCGTGAGGTCGGCGTCGCGGAAGTGGTCGGCGAGCACGCCGATCGCGGTGAGGTGGTCGACGGGGGTCGAGAAGAAGCCGTGCACCTGCGGGGCGTGGAGCGCCATCGTCAGCACACGGTGCGCGCCGGCCGTCGAGATCATGTCGGCGACAAGACGGCCCCCGAGGGAGATGCGGGACGCGTCCTTCTTGTCGGACCTCGCGTAGGCGTAGTGCGGCATGACGGCAGTGATCTGCGCCGCCGAGGCGCCCCGCGCCGCGTCGATCATGAGGAGCAGCTCCATGAGGTGCTCCTGGGTGGGCGGCACGAGCGGCTGCACGATGTAGACGTCTCGCTGGCGGCAGTTGGCGAGCAGCTGCGCCTGGAGGCAGTCGTTGCTGAACCGCTTGATGTCGACGGGGGAACGCGTCACCCCGAGGTGGGAGCAGATGCGGTCGGCGAACGCAGGGTGCGCGGAGCCGCTGAACACGACGACATCGTTCACTTCGAGACCATCCCTCACGAGACTCGCGTGCCTCCGCAGACTATCCGACGCTCCCGGGATGTGCGTGGCCCGAGACCCACTGAGCGAGCTCGAGACGGGCGGCGCCCCCGGCCCGGGTGGCGCCCGGGAAGCTCATGAAGCCATGTGGCACCCGGGGGTAGTTCGTGTGACGCACGGTCGTGCCTGCCTCGCGCAGCACCGTGGCGTAGCGACGGCCCTCGTCGCGCAGCGGGTCGAGGTCAGCCGTCTGCACGAGGGTCGCCGGGAGTCGCTCGTGGTCCGGTGCGTGCAGGGGCGACACGAGGGGGTCGCGACGGTCGAGCGCATCCTCGCCGTCGCCGAGGTAGTGCGCGAGGAACGCGTCCATGTCGGGCCGCGTGAGGATCGGCGCCTGCGCGTGCTGGGCGACGGACGGGCTGCTCATCGTGGCGTCGACCGCGGGGTAGAGCAGCGCCTGGTACGTGACGTCGGCGGGGTCGTCACGGAGCACGTGCGCCGCCACGGCGGCGAGGTTGCCGCCTGCCGAGTCGCCGGCAAGGCCGATCCCCGTGGGGCGGATGCCGTCCGCCGGCCCGAGGGACGACACCCAACGGACCGCATCGACGCAGTCGTGCGCGGCCTGCGGTGCGCGGTGCTCCGGCGCCAGCCGGTAGTCCACGTTCAGCACGACGACCCGGCAGGTGTCGGCGAGCCACGCGCAGATCGGGTCGTAGCCGCGAGTGTTGCCGAGCACCCACCCGCCGCCGTGGAACCACAGCAGAGCCGGCAGCGTGTCGCCGCCGGCGTCCCGGCGACGGTAGGTGCGGACTGCGATCGAGGCGCCGTCGCGGGCGGTGAACGCCGTGGCGCCGACCAGCACCGACGACGGGACGGGTCCTGTCACCCAGGTGTATGGGGGTCGAGGTGGCGTGAACAGCGCTCTGCTGCGGGCGATTCCGTGCGGAGTGAGCGTGGCGATGCCGCCGCGCCAACGCTGCAGCGCCCGAGCGAGGAGCTTGGTTCGCAGGGGCATGTCCCAAGAGCCGGTGGCCGTCACAGTCGCCAGTCTCGCACCCCGACCCGTGTGGATCGGCAGCCCCGATCCACCCGGACGGCGTAGGTGCGTCCAATCCGGGCGCGGCTCAGGCAGGATTGACCCCATGCCCGACGACAGCGAACGCGCGCGACCCTCAGGTCACGCCGTCGACGAAGGTCGTCGGGAGCGCGCTGACGAGAGCACGGGGGAACACATGCGACCGACCGCGGAGCAGGAGGCGGTCGACGAGACCGAGACGCAGAGTGCGTCCGCGGCGCCTGCGGAACGCGCCGAGGCGCTCGACCCGGAGGCGCCGACACCGGTGCCCCCCGCAGACGTCGACGTCGTCGAGCCGGCCATCCCCGAGCGGGTGCGGCGCCCCGCGGACGTCGTCCGGCTCGTCGTGGCCCTGCTGCTGCTCGTGCTCGGTCTGCTCGTGGCCGACCTGGCGGCGGGCACGCGTGGCGCCGTCGAGCAGGACCTCACCGACGTCACCAGCGGACTGCCCCGGGTGCTGCTGACCCTGCTCTCGCTTGTGAGCGGCATCGGGGTCCTCCTCGTGCCGATCGGCGTGGGCATCGACCTCGTGGTCCGCCGCCGAGGACTGCAGCTGATCCAGGCGCTCGGGGCCGCCGTCGTCGCCGGCGTCATCGTCATCGTGCTCGCGGTGCTCGTCCAGTCGGACAACGGCGGCTTCGTCACCGAGGTCCTCACGCGGCCCACGCCGACCGGACACACCGGCCCCCTCGACATCGTCATCGTCTCGACCGTCTCGCTGCTCACGGTGGCCGACATCTCCGGCCGCAAGTGGATCTGGCCGATCGCGGTCACCGTCGTGATCGCGACCCTGGTCACGACCCTCCTCTCGGGCGCCATGACCCTGGCCGCCCTCACGGCGTCGCTCCTGCTCGGCTGGCTCGTCGGCGTCGCCTTCCGGCTCGCCTTCGGCGTGACCGCCACGCGGGCGCCGGGCCGCGACGTCGCCGACGTACTCGTCGCCACCGGGGTTCCCCTGCGCCGGCTCGAGCTCATCGACGCGAACGACGCCGGGGACCGGCGTTACCTGGGCACGACCGAGAGCTCCGACGGTGCGCGCGCCGTCGACGTGCACGTCATCGACCGCGACACCTTCGGGCTCGCCTCGGGGCGTCGTTTCCTGCGCGTGCTCAGGCTGCGGAGCGGGTTCACGCGGCCACCGGCGCTCACCCTGCGCTCCGAGATCGAGCACCGCACGCTCATGGGCTTGGTTCTCGAGGACCTCGGCATCCCGGCCCCGAGGCCGGTGTCCATCGCCGAGGTGGGGCCCTTCTCGGCGGTCATCGCCTACGTCGAACCGCAGGGCCGGCCACTCGCCGAGGTCGGGTCCGACCTCACCGATGCCCAGCTCACCGCGGTGTTCCGGCTCTCGGAGACCCTGCACCAACGGCGCGTGGCGCACCGCTCCCTGAGTCCCCACCACGTTCTCGTCGACGGCGACACGGTTGCGCTCGCCAGCCTCGGCAGCGGCGACGTCGCGGCCGACGACATCAGCCTGCGCATCGACCTGGCCCAGCTGCTGACGACCGTCGCCCTCGCCGTCGGGCCGGAGCGGACCGTTCGGGCCGCCACCGAGACTCTCGGTGAGGAGGCGGTCCTGCGGGCCGTGCCGCTGCTCCAGTCGGTGGCGCTCACGCCCGAGACCCGGGAGGCGCTGCGCGAGCGCAAGGGGGTCCTCAAGGAGCTGCGCAGCCGCCTCGTCGAGCTGCGGCCCTCGATCGAGCACGTCGAGCCCGTGCAGCTGCGCCGGGTCTCGGCCCGCGCGGTCCTCACCGTCATCGGCGCCGCAGTCGCGGCGTACTTCATCCTCACCCAGCTCACCCGGTTCGACCTCGCCACGGTGTTCCGGCAGGCCGACTGGCGCTGGATGGTCGCCCTGGTCGTGTTCGCCGGCGCAACCTTCGCCGGCGCCTCCATCGCGCTCGCCGGGGCGGCGCCCGTGCACCTGCGGTTCATCCGGACGTACATGACACAGCTGGCCGTCGCGTTCAGCGGGCTCGTGGCACCCGCAGCAGTGGGGAACATCGCCCTCAACACGCGCTACCTGCAGACCACGGGCCTCACGCCCACCCTGGCCGGTGCCAGCGTCGGTGTCGCGCAGGTCGCCCAGTTCTGCTCGTACTTCGTGCTGCTCGTGGTCTCGGGAGTGCTCGCCGGCACCGGACCGTCGGTGTCCTTCAGCCCCTCGCCCGTGCTGGTGGCCGCCATCCTGGCGGTCGTCATCATCGCCCTCGGGCTGCTGGCGGTCCCCAAGATCCGGGGCTTCCTCACCGAACGGGTCATGCCACAGGTGCGCTCGGCCCTGCCCCAGGTGCTCGAGACCTTCCAGCACCCGCGTCGCCTCGTCCAGCTGCTCGGTGGGGCGCTCCTGCTCGACGCGTCCTTCGTCGCGGCCCTCGTGTGCGCCACCCGGGCCTTCGGTGCCGAGCCGTCGGTGGCGTCGGTGGCGGTCGTCTACTTCGCCGGGGCGATCGTCGGCTCGGCCGTCCCGACGCCGGGTGGCCTCGGCGGCATCGAGGCGGCGATGTCGTTCGGCCTCGTCCAGATCGGCGTCGACAGCGCCGTGGCCGTGCCCGCGGTGATCCTCTACCGCCTCGCGACGTATTGGCTGCCGATCCCGTTCGGCTGGTTCTCGCTCAACCGCCTCCAGAAGGTCGGGGCGCTCTGAGGCGCCACCACCCGCGTACGCGGGCCGGGTGGCGACGAGCCGCGGCCAGCGCTCCCGTTAGGGTCGGGCCATGACGGTGCGGCGGATCATGGGGCTCGAGACCGAGTACGGCATCTCCGTGCCGGGCGACCCGATGGCCAACCCGATGTTCCTGTCCGGTCAGGTCATCAGCGTCTACGCCGCGGCGCAGGGCATCCGGTCGAACCAGTCCAGCTGGGACTACGCCTTCGAGGACCCCCTGCGCGACGCCCGCGGCTGGCAGCTCGACCGGCAGACCGCCGACCCGAGCCAGCTGACCGACGTCGAGGACCCCACGCTCGCGAACGTCGTGCTGACGAACGGGGCGCGCTACTACGTCGACCACGCCCACCCCGAGTACAGCTCGCCCGAGGTCACGGTGCCGCGCGACGCCGTCACGTGGGACCGGGCCGGAGACGCCATCGCGCTGGAGTCGGTGCGACTGCTCGCCGCACGACCCGGCCAGCCGCCGGTGAACCTCTACAAGAACAACGCCGACGGCAAGGGCCAGTCCTACGGCACTCACGAGAACTACCTGATGCCTCGCCGCACGGCCTTCCCCGACATCGTGCGACACCTCATCCCCTTCTTCGTCACGCGCCAGATCGTCTGCGGCGCAGGGCGCGTCGGCCTCGGCGTCGACAGCAGGGGAGCGGGCTACCAGATCTCACAGCGCGCCGACTTCTTCGAGACCGAGGTCGGGCTCGAGACGACGCTCAAGCGGCCGATCATCAACACCCGCGACGAGCCGCACGCCGTGGCCGACCGCTACCGGCGCCTGCACGTCATCATCGGCGACGCCAACCAGCTCGACGTGGCGACCCTGCTCAAGACCGGTACGACGTCTCTGGTGCTGGGGATGATCGAGGACGGCCACCTCAGCGAGGACTGGTCGATCCGTCGGCCCGTCGCGGCGCTGCAGACCATCTCGCACGACCCCGCGCTGCAGGCGACGGTCGAGCTCGTCGACGGGCGCACCGTCACCGCCATCGACGTCCAGTGGATGTACCTCGAGGCCGCCCGGAGCTGGCTCGACCGCCGTGGCGACGACCCCGAGCCCGAGGCCACGGCCGAGGTGATGGCTCTCTGGGAGGAGGTCCTCACCGGCCTCGGCCGCGACGTCATGTCGTGCTCGCCGCTGCTCGACTGGGTGGCCAAGCTCAAGGTGCTCGAGGGCTACCGGGCGCGTGACGGCCTCGGCTGGGACGACCACCGCCTGGCCGCCATCGACATCCAGTGGGCCGACGTGCGCCCCGAGAAGGGCCTCGTGCACCGCCTGCGCGACCGGGGCATGCTGCGCGACCTCGTCACGCCCGAGGAGGTCAAGGCCGCGCAGACGACTCCACCCGAGGACACCCGGGCGTGGTTCCGGGGCGAGTGCGTGCGTCGCTTCACCGGGCAGGTGTTCTCGGCGAGCTGGGACTCCGTGGTCTTCGACGTGCCGGGCCGCGCCAGCCTGCAGCGCGTGCCGATCCTCGAGCCCGAGCGAGGCACCAGGGCGCAGGTCGGCGCCCTGCTGGAGGAGAGCGCCGACGTCGCGGAGCTGCTCCGCGGGCTCGCCACTCCCGACTGACACCTGACCTCCCGGCCCGTCCCGTCGTGCGCCCGATCACGTATGCCGTCTGCCCCTTCCGGGGCGGTGCTCGGAACGCGCGCTCGCACGGGTTAGGGTCGAGCCAACGAGGTCTTTCACGTCTGGGAGGTAGCCATGCCGGGTCAGGAGCACGCCAAGCCGCAGCGTCGTGACGAGGAGCCCCCCGAGGCCCCTGAGGCACCGCCTGCCGCACCCGCCGGCGCCGCCGTCAAGGAAGGTCTCTCCGACGACATCGACAGCGTCCTCGACGAGATCGACGGCGTGCTCGAGTCCAACGCCGAGGAGTTCGTGCGGGGCTTCGTCCAGAAGGGCGGCCAGTGACCGACTCGCTGCCCGGACGGTCGCGTCGGCTCGATGACGCCTTCATGAGCGCAGGCTCGTCGTCCTTCACCGAGTTCGTCTCCGCCTACCGCCCCGAGCTGCTGCCCGCCGGGCGCCGCCTTCCGTCGGGCGCCAGCCTCGAAGCGCCACACGGCACGACGATCGTGGCCCTCCTCTACGACGGTGGGGTCGTCATGGCCGGCGACCGCCGCGCCACGATGGGCAACGTCATCGCCAACCGCGACATGGAGAAGGTCTTCGCCGCCGACGACTTCAGCGTTGTCGGCATCGCCGGCACGGCGGGCATCGCGATCGAGCTGGTCCGGCTCTACCAGGTCGAGCTCGAGCACTACGAGAAGATCGAGGGCGCGATCATGTCGCTCGAGGGCAAGGCCAACCGCCTCGCCTCGATGATCCGCGGCAACCTGGGTCTCGCGATGCAGGGACTGACGGTCGTCCCGACGTATGCCGGCTTCGACCTCGAGTCCGCCACCGGACGCATCTACTCCTACGACGTGACCGGTGGCTGCTACATCGAGGGAGGCCACCACTCGACCGGCTCCGGGTCGGTCTTCGCGCGAGGCGCCCTGAAGAAGCTCTGGCGTCCGGGCCTCGAGGAGCAGCAGGCGGTCTCGGTCGCCATCGAGGCGCTCTACGACGCCGCCGACGACGACTCCGCCACGGGCGGACCCGACCTCGGCCGGCAGATCTGGCCCACCGTCGCGCTCGTCGACCACGCCGGCGCCCGGTTCGTGGCCCAGGACATCCTCGAGGGGCACGTCGAACGGGTCGTGGTCGCGCGCCGAGACAACCCGGGAGGTGCCCGATGAGCATGCCGTTCTACGTCCCGCCCGAGCAGGTCATGAAGGACCGGGCCGACTTCGCGCGCAAGGGAATTGCTCGTGGCCGGTCGGTCATCGTGGTCGGCTACGACCGGGGCGTCGCCTTCGTGGCCGAGAACCCGTCTCGCGCCCTGCACAAGGTCTCCGAGATCTACGACCGCATCGCCTTCGCTGCAGTCGGTCGCTACAACGAGTTCGAGAGCCTCCGGGTCGCCGGCATCCGCTATGCCGACCTGCGCGGCTACTCCTACGACCGCACCGACGTCACGGCGCGGGCCCTGGCCAACACGTACGCCCAGACGCTCGGCGCGGTCTTCACGCAGGAGTCGAAGCCCTTCGAGATCGAGATCGTCGTGGCCGAGGTCGGGCTCGACAGCGACGCCGACCAGATCTTCCGGCTCACCTACGACGGGTCTGTCGCCGACGAGCACGGCTTCGTGGCGATGGGCGGCGCGAGTGACGCTGCCGAGGAGCGACTGGGCACGGCCTGGCGGCCGGGCATGACCTTGAGCGAGGTGCTGCGCCTCGCTGTCGACGTGCTCGGTGCTGGCGACAACGGCGAGCGTCGCGTGCTCGACGCGGCGCAGCTCGAGGTCGCCGTTCTGGACCGCGACCGGCCGCGCCGGTCGTTCCGCAGGATCGTCGGGCCCCTGCTCACGAGGCTGATCGAGCCGCGCGAGACGAGTGACGCGCCGGCTGAGGTGCTGGGCGGCCCGGCCGGCTCCGAGGCGTCCGACGTGTCCGACGGCGCAGCCACGGCCGCCGACGGCCCCCTTCCCGAAGGCGAGCCCGACAGCCCGTCCACGCCCTAGGCGCCGCCCGTCGGTGGACGTCCACCTCAGAGGTGCGCGACTCCCTGACGAGTGCTCTCTGCACTGCGCACCCGTGACGAGTCGCCCCACCCGTGACGGAACTTGCCCCCGGTGCACAACGCGGAGGCCGCCCACCTGACAGGTGGGCGGCCTCCGTCGTTCACGGCCGAGTGCTCAGGCACTCGGGAGCGTCTCAGCGGCGTGACGCAGCGACCTTGCCGTCGACGGGCTTGCGCTGGTAGTACGACGAGCCGTTCGCGGCGCCCGCCTTCTGGTCGGCACCTTCGTCGGCGTCGGCGTCGGCGTCGGCGTCGGCGTCGGCGGCGTCCGTGGCCTCCGTCGTGACCTCGTCGGATGCCTTGGCCGCACCGTCGGCGTCGGCGCTCGCGGAGGCTGCGGGATGGTGGGCGTCGGCGTCGTCGGCGGTGCCCTCGTCGTTGGAGGCCTCCGTCTCGTCGCCGCCTGCTGCATCTCCGGCTGCCTGGGCGGGAGTGTCGGCAGCCGCGACGGCCGGCAGCGCCTGCGTCGCGTCGGCCGGGGGAGCGGGCTGGGCGGGCTTGTCGGGGGCACCGAGGGAGTCCATGAGAGCCCCGCCGCCGAGCGTGGCGAGCATCTGCCGGACGTTGCCGAGCTGGGCCGTGATGGCGTCGCGCTGGGCCGAGGCGGCCGAGAGCTCGCGGTCGGACTCCTCGCGCAGCCGGGAGGCGTGGTCGCGGGCCTCGGAGACGATCTGGTCCGCTTGAGCCTGGGCGTTCTCGAGCAGCCGCTCGGCACGCGCGCGCATCTCGTGCGCGTCGTGCTCGGCCCGCTCGGTCAGCTGGCGCAGTCGCGACTCGCTCTCGCCGAGGGCGGCCTCCTGCTGCTGGCGGCGCACCTCGAACTCGAGGTCTGCCGACTCGCGACGGGCGGCGAGCTTGACCTCGAGCTCGGCAGAGGCCGTGGAGGCCTTGAGCCGGTGCGCCTCGAACTCGGCGGCAACCTCCTGGCGCTGGGCCGCGGTGACGCTCTGCGCCTCAGCGACGATGGCCTGCGCCTCACGGTTGGCCTGGGCGATGATGCGCACCGACTCCTCGTCGGCACGGGCGCGGGCCTGCTCGGCGTAGGTGCTGGTGGTCGCCTTGAGGTCGCTCGCGCCGCGGTTGGCGCGCTCGCGGATGTCGTCGGCGTCGGAGCTGGCCCGCTTGCGCATGTCGGCGGCCTCCTCTTCGGCGAGCGAGAGGATCTGGCCGATGCGCTCACCGAGGTCGGTGAACGTCTGCGCCGGCGACGGGCTGCTGTTCTTCTTCAGGTCGGCCATGACCCGCGACTGCTGCCCCAGCTGGCCCCGCAGGTCGGTCAGGGCGGCGTTGAGCTTGGTCAGCTCGACGCTGCGCTCGGCGGCGTCCTTCTTCGCTGCCTGGAGGATGCGGTTCTGCGACTCGATGAAGGCGTCGACCTCCTCGGGCTCGTAGCCGCGGCGGGAGGACTTGAAGTGCGGTCTGTCGATCATTTCCGTCCAATGCAGGGGAGGGTGTGGGGCCGGCCGTGAGGGGATCAGCAACAACCATTGTGGCAGCCACATTCTCGTGCCTCTCGGGCACGTCGGGCCAGTCGGGATACGGGATGTCGACCACGATGTCCGGTGCCACGACGGCATCCGACGCGGCCGCGGTCATCCAGCTCGGCATCGATGTCGGCCGGCTGCACGGCGGCGTCATGGTCACCCGCCGTGATGACACGCGCGACCTCACGGACGACGCCGACCGGATGCGGGCCGTCCGCCTAGAGTTGGTTCATGGAGCGGCGGATCTTCGGGATCGAGAACGAGTACGGCGTCACCTGCACCACGCAGGGCCAGCGGCGCCTGACTCCCGACGAGGTCGCCCGCTACCTGTTCCGTCGTGTCGTGGCATGGGGACGCTCGAGCAACGTCTTCCTCGGCAACGGCGCGCGGCTCTACCTCGACGTCGGCTCGCACCCCGAGTACGCCACGGCCGAGTGCGACTCGGTGCGTGAGCTCGTCATCCAGGACAAGGCGGGGGAGCGCATCCTCGAGGGACTCGTCGAGGACGCCCAGGGCCGGCTGCGCGACGACGGGGTGGAGGGCGAGATCTTCGTCTTCAAGAACAACACCGACTCGGCCGGCAACTCCTACGGCTGCCACGAGAACTACTGCTACGGGCGCACCGGTGACTTCCAGCGTGTGTCCGACATGTTCATCCCGTTCCTCATCAGCAGACAGATCGTCTGCGGCGCTGGCAAGGTCGTCGCGACCGCCCACGGCGCGAGCTTCGCGGTGAGCCAGCGCGCCGACCACATCTGGGAGGGGGTCTCGTCCGCCACGACGCGCAGCCGCCCGATCATCAACACCCGCGACGAGCCGCACGCCGACGCCGAGAAGTACCGCAGGCTCCACGTCATCGTCGGCGACTCGAACATGTCCGAGACGACCAACCTCCTCAAGGTGGGCAGCGCCGACCTCGTGCTGCGCATGATCGAGGCCGGGGTGGTGATGCGTGACCTGTCGATGGAGAACCCCATCCGCGCGATCCGCACGATGAGCCACGACCCGACGGGACGTGCCACCGTCCGGCTGAACAACGGCCGCGAGATCTCGGCCCTGGACATGCAGCGCGAGTACCTCGACAAGGCCATCGAGTTCATCGACCGCGAAGGGGTGACCAGCCCTGACACCAAGCAGGTGATCGACCTCTGGGGTCGCGCTCTCGACGCCATCGGCAGCGGCGACCTCGACGCGATCGACACCGAGATCGACTGGGTGATCAAGCACCGGCTCATCGAGCGCTACCGCGAGCGCCACGGGCTCGCCCTGACCGACGCCCGGGTGCAGCAGCTCGACCTCGCATACCACGACATCAACCGGAGGCGAGGGCTCTTCTACTTGCTGCAGCGCCACGGCCGCACGGCGCGCGTCGCCTCCGACGTCGAGATCTTCGAGGCCAAGGTGCGCCCACCCCAGACGACGCGTGCGAAGCTGCGCGGCGACTTCATCCGGGCCGCCCAGGCGCACGGTCGCGACTTCACGGTCGACTGGGTGCACCTCAAGCTCAACGACCAGGCGCAGCGCACCGTCCTCTGCAAGGACCCGTTCCGGGCCGTCGACGAGCGGGTCGAGCGGCTGATGGAGACCATCGACCGGTCGCCGACGGTCCAGCGTCCCCTCTGACTCCCTCTTCGTCCCCTCCGGGCCCCGGGGGAGCGGCGTGAACCTGTCAACGCGCTGTGAACCGTCCACAAGGGTGGGCGTTACAGTGGCCGGGATTTGCCCAGCGGGACCTCCACACCCGCCCGCCCCCGACCGAAAGTCTCACCTGTGCGTCCCAACCGTCCGGCCGCTCGCACGGCCGCTGCCCTGATCGCTGCCCTCGGGCTCACCACCGTCGCCGCCTGCGGCTCGACCTCGAGCGGCTCCAACGGCTCGGCGACCACCGCACCCACTTCTGTCGCGCTGGCCGGAGTGACCGCCACGGGCGCGGTCGACTTCAAGACCGCCCCCAAGGTGGCGCTCGGCAAGACGCCGATCAGCTCCAAGACGGTCGAGCACAAGGTGCTGACGCCGGGCAGCGGCAAGGCAGCCACGAAGGCCGACGCCGTGAGCCTGCGTGCCACCATCTACAACGGCACGACCGGCAAGCTCCTCGACGACGGCTACGCGGCCGGCCGCAAGGCCGAGGGCTACCGCCTGGGCCGTGCCGACCTCATCGCCGGTTTCACCGAGGGGCTGCTCGGCGCCACCAAGGGCTCGCGCATGGCCTTCACCATCCCGCCGGAGAAGGGCTTCGGCTCCGCCGGCAACCAGCAGCTCGGCGTCAAGGGCACCGACACCATCGTGGTCGTCGCCGACATCGCCGACGTGCACACGCCGCTCGCCAAGATCGACGGCACGCAGACCGCGGCTCCGGCCGGCCTCCCGACGGTCGAGTTCAAGAACGGCCCGACCAAGGAGCCGACTGTCACGGTGCCGAAGTCCGCGGCCCCCACGACGACGCAGCAGGCGACCCTCATCGAGGGCACCGGCGCGACGGTCCAGAAGGGCCAGACGATCAGCGCTCAGTACCACGGTGTGCTCTGGAAGGACGGCAGCGTCTTCGACTCCTCGTGGCAGCGTGGCGCCGCGGCCGACTTCCCGATCGGCGTCGGCGGGGTCATCCCGGGCTGGGACAAGACCCTGGTGGGCAAGAAGGTCGGCAGCCGCGTTCTCATCGTCATCCCGCCGAAGGACGGCTACGGCAACGCCGGCAGCCCGCCCAAGATCTCGGGCACGGACACCCTGGTGTTCGTCGTCGACATCCTCGACGCATACTGACCGACGGCGCGGCCACACGCACGCACGACCACCAACGAAGGGACACGCAGCATGGCACTCGACCCGAACCGCTCCAAGCCCGAGATCGACTTCCCGGAGGGCGAGGCTCCCGCCGACCTCGTCGTCGAGGACCTCATCGACGGTGACGGCCGCGAGGCCAAGGCCGGTGACACCGTGAGCGCCCACTATGTCGGCGTCGCGCACTCGACCGGTGAGGAGTTCGACTCGTCGTGGAACCGCGGCGCGCCGCTCGACTTCCGCCTCGGTGTCGGCATGGTCATCCCCGGCTGGGACAAGGGCATCGAGGGGATGAAGGTCGGCGGCCGGCGCAAGCTGACCATCCCGTCGCACCTCGCCTACGGCGAGCGCGGAGCCGGTGGCGCCATCAAGCCCGGCGAGACGCTCATCTTCGTCGTCGACCTCGACGACGTTAAGTAGCAAACAACTCCGGCTCGCTTGCTCGTCAGTCCAGGCGTGACGCGCGCCGAACCATGCTCATGGGCTCGCTTCGCTCGCCGGGTTCGGCGCGCGCCGAACCAGCCCGGCAGCGAAACGCCCGGCGACGGCCGCGCCCAGGAAACTGGCGCGGTCGTCGTCGTATCCGCGGCCCATCGTGCGCAGCGTCACAGGGCTCGTGCGCAGCGCGGCCTCGAGGCCGTCGCACGACACCTCGTGCAGGCGAAGCCGGCCGCTGCTCGCGGTCCCCAGCTCGCGGGCCTGGGCGAGCACGCGCTCCCCGAGGTCGCCGGGTAGGAGTGGCACCGGCACGTCGGCCGGCACAAGAGACACGCGGCCGTATGCCGTGAGGCTGTGGTGCGAGACGCCGAGGTGGCGTTCGCGGGGGTCGGACTGGGAGATGCGCAGCGAGCAGACGGCGCGACCGCCGAGCGTTGCGGCCGCGTTGACCGCCTCGCCGGCGGAGGTGCCGGAGAAGCCCCACCGCGTGCCGGTGCCGAGGTTGCCGGGCCCCTGCGCGACCACCACGACGTCGGCCCCGACGACGTGGTGCGCCGCCAGCAGTCCGGTGTGGACGTTGACCGCCTCCAGGTCACCGCCGAACGCCTGTCCCACCGTGACCGAGGCGGCCAGCCACCCGGCCTCGCGCAGGCCCGCGACCGTGCGGGAGAAGTCGACCGGCAGCGCGCCGCCGTCGGTCATCACGTAGGCGACGCGCAGGTGCGGGTCCGCCTCACGGATCCCGGCGAGGACGGCGGGCAACGCGGAGTGCAGGTCGGCGACGACCACCGGCAGCCCGGCGAGGTCGTCCGCCTCGGCGAGCAACGCGTGGTGCTCGCTGTCCTGCTCGTCGACGCCCAGCACCATCGTCTGGGTCGGCGTGTAGCGGGCCTTGACGACATGGCCCGGCACCGCGCCGACGTCGTCGACGGGATCGGGGAGCGCGTCGGGAGCCGCGACCACGATCGCGAGGCCGCCGGTGCCGAGGCCACGCTCGAGGGCGGTGGTGTTGAGGAGCACCTCGGTCCCGGGCTCCAGCGCACCGACGAGCTCCACGTAGCCGAGCGCGCGCACCACGTCACCCGACGCGAGCCGGACGGCATACTCGACGGCCCCCGCCCAGCGGGACCGCACCTCGACGACGACACCCCGGCGCCACTGGATCATGGGGTGACCCTATCGATCGCATGTTCGGGTAGCGTCGGACTGCCCGCCCGCGCCGCCGCCTCCCAGGAAGGTCTCGATGAGTCCTGCGTCTGCCTCGGCCGACAAGACCGAACGGCTGCTCAACCTCATCCTCGCGCTCAAGTCCGCGCGTCGTCCGGTCTCGAAGCAGAAGATCCGTGAGTCGCTGCCCGCCTACGCCGCGGCCACCTCCGACGAGGCGTTCGACCGCATGTTCGAGCGCGACAAGGACGAGCTGCGCGAGATGGGGATCCCGATTTCGACGACCGTCATCGACGTGCTCTTCGACGACGAGGTCGGCTACCGCATCGACTCGAGCGAGACCACGCTCCCGGCCATCAGCTTCGCGCCCGACGAGGTCGCGGCCCTCGCCCTGGCCGCGCGAGCCTGGTCGACGGCGAGCATCTCCGGCGCCGCCTCGGCCGGGTTGCGCAAGCTGCGGCTCTCCGGCGTCGAGATCGACGAGTCCGTCGCGGCGGGTGCCGAGCCGCGCATCCGCACCAAGGAGCCGGCCTTCGAGGCGGTGCACGCCGCCGTGTCGGCTCTGCAGCCGATCACCTTCGACTACCGCAAGAACGACGGCGAGCTCTCCACCCGTCACGTCCAGCCATGGGCCCTGAAGAACTGGCACGGGCGCTGGTACCTCACCGCGTTCGACGTCGACCGTGGTGACGAGCGGGCCTTCCGCCTCAGCCGGTTCGAGGGCGCGGTCCGGCGCAAGGGGCGGGCGGGGTCGTATGCCGTCCCGTCCGACCACGTGCCCGAGGTCGCGCTCGAGGCGCAGCCGCCCGAGCCGGTCGGCACCGCGGTCGTCCGGGTCCGTCACGGCCGGGGCCACACGCTTCGCCGCGCCGCCGTCCGCACCACCGAGATCGACGAGCGCTGGGCCGAGATCGAGGTGCCCTACCAGCGCGGCACGACCGAGCGCGATGTGGTCGCGCTGGGCACGCACGCCGTCGCGGTCTCGCCGCCCGAGCTCGTCGTCGGGGTGCGATCGGCCCTGCAGGCCGTGGCGGACGCGCACTCCGGCCACACCGTTCACACCACGACCGGGACCGATGCGACGGGGGAGCCCGCATGAGTGACACCCGACGCCCGGCCCCGCGCCGGGCTCCCGAGACCGCGACGCAGCGACTGGGCCGGCTGCTCGACATGGTGCCCTGGCTGCTCCAGCACCGTGGGGTGCCGATCGCCGACGCTGCGCACGAGTTCGGCGTCAGCGAGGACCAGGTGGTCGAGGACCTCGAGCTGCTCTTCGTGTGTGGTACGCCCGGCTACGGCCACGCCGAGCTCATCGACGCGCAGTGGGACAGCGGCCACATCTACCTCGACAACGCCGACGACATCGCCGCCCCGATGCGGCTCTCCCGCGACGAGGCCGTGACGCTCACGGCCGGTCTCCAGGCACTCGGGTCGACCATCGTGGGTTCCGACGTGGCCGAGCGCACGCTCCAGAAGATCCGCGACGCCGCCGGCGGCGCGGTCGACGAGCCGACGGGCCGCATCGACCTCGACCTCGACGACGGGGGCCAGCACCCGGCCATGGCACCCCTCAAGGACGCGTTCTCGCGCGGCCGCCGCGTCCACCTGCGCTACTACGTGGCGACCCGCGACGAGTCGACCGAGCGCGACGTCGACATCATGCGCATCCTCAACCTCGACTCGCAGTGGTACGTCGAGGGCTACTGCCATCGCGCCCGTGACGTCCGGCTGTTCCGCCTCGACCGCATCGAGGACGTCGCCGTGCTCGACGTCGACGGCACCCCTCCGGAAGGCGTCACCCCGCGCGACCTCGACGACGTCTTCGTCCCAGGCGAGAACGACCTGACCGTCGTGCTGGACGCCAGCCGCTGGGCGGCCTGGATCGCCGACTACTACCCCAACGAGGGTGTGGACCGACGGCCGGACGGCTCGCTGCGGGTCACGCTCAAGGTGGCCGACCCCGCGCTCGTGCGTCGTCTCGTGCTTCGACTCGGGGGAGAGGTCAGAGTGGTGGAGCCGCGCGAGCTGGCCGACGCGGTCGCCGACGAGGCACGCTCGGCGCTGGACGCGTACGCCTCCGTCCACTGAGTGGGCAGCGGCGTTCCGTCGGGCGATCCCACGGGTGGCGTTCACCGCACGCACGTATGCTGGACATCTGCAGCCCCGAGGCTGCAACCTGACGGTCCGCACGGGGCCGGCTTTCGACGAGGAGACATCACCATGCCCAACCTGGGTGCCCCCGAACTCATCATCATCGCGGTCGTGCTCATCGCCCTGTTCGGCTGGAAGAAGCTCCCCGACATGGCCCGCAGCCTCGGCCGTTCCGCCCGCGTCTTCAAGTCCGAGGTCGACGAGCTGAAGAAGGACGGCAAGCCCGCCCCCAGCGACGCCTCCCAGAGCACGGTGCAGGGTCAGGCCTACGACGCCGACGCAGAGCGTCGCGCAGCCGACCGCCGCGACACCGAAGCCCGCATCGCCGACGCCGAGCGCCGCGCCGCCGAGGCCCGTGCCGAGGCCGACCGCCTGCGCGGAGCCGGCCCGTCGAGCCCGTCGAGCGCGACGGGCACCACCGAGAGCGACGTCCGTCGCGACACGACGCTCTGATCGTCGCCCGGACACCTCGCGCGACCTTGCTCGACCTCGTGCACGGAATCATCTGAATGCCCTCACTCCGACGCCAGCGTGATCCCGAAGGACGGATGTCGCTCGGCGACCACCTTCGCGAGCTGCGCAACCGCATCACCATCAGCGCGATCGCCATCGTCATCGGTGGCGTCGTGGGCTGGGTCAACTACAACCGCGTCATCGACGCCCTGACGCGACCCCTGAAGGACCTGCAGAAGGGCCGCGAGGGCGTGGTCAACATCAACTTCAACGGGATGACCGACGCCTTCGCACTGCAACTGACGACGTCGCTCTTCGTGGGCCTCATCCTCGCCTCGCCGGTCTGGCTCTCGCAGATCTGGGGCTTCATCGTCCCGGGCCTGACGAAGAAGGAGAAGCTCGTCGCGCGGCTCTTCGTCGTGGCCGCCGTGCCGCTCTTCCTCGCCGGTTGCTTCTTCGCCTTCATCATGGTGCCGAAGGCGGTCGCGGTCCTTCTCGGCTTCACCCCCGAGGGCGCCTACAACCTCCAGGACGGCGCGCAGTACCTCAACTTCGTGCTCAAGTTCATCGTCGCGTTCGGCTGCGCGTTCCTGCTGCCGGTCTTCCTGGTCGCCCTCAACCTGGTGGGCGTCCTCTCGGCGCAGGTGATGCTCAAGGGCTGGCGTCCGGCGGTCATGATCATCCTCGTCTTCGCGGCGATCATGACGCCGACCCCCGACGCCTACACGATGCTCTTCCTCGCCAGCCCGATGGTGCTGCTCTACTTCGCCTCGGTCGGCCTGGCATTCCTCTTCGACCGCCGCAAGGAGGAGCACCAGCCCGACTGGCTCGACGTCCCCGACGACAAGCCGTCGCCCCTGTAGGTTTCGGGTGTGTCCCAACGCGTCGCCCTGATCGTCAACCCCACCTCGGGCAAGGGCGTCGGGCGCGAGGTGGGCGCGCAGACCCGCCGACTGTTGAGCGATGCGGGCCACGACGTCGTCGACGTCTCCGGCGACACCTACCAGCAGGCTCGCTCGCAGGCCCTGTCGGCGGTCTCCGACGGGGTCGACACGATGGTGGTCGTCGGTGGTGACGGCATGGTGCACCTCGGCGTCAACGTGTGCGCCGGGTCATCGACGAGGCTCGCCGTGGTGGCCGCCGGCACGGGCAACGACTTCGCTCGCAACCTCGGACTGCCGGTGCGCGATGCGCCGGCCGCCGTCGCCCTGCTCACCGACGGCCGCACCCGCCAGGTCGACCTGGGGCGCGTGAGCCACGGGGTCGCGGGCGAGAAATGGTTCGGCGGGGTGCTCGGGGCCGGGTTCGACGCGGTCGTCAACGCGCGCGCGCAGCGCATGACGTGGCCGCGGGGCCAGATGCGCTACAACCTCGCGGTGCTGCGCGAGCTGCCCGTCTTCCGCCCCATCCCCTACGCGATCGAGCTCGACGGACACCGCATCGAGACCCGCGCCATGCTGGTGGCTGTCGCCAACACGACGTCCTTCGGTGGCGGTATGCGGGTCTGTCCCGACGCCGACGTGGCCGACGGGCTCTTCGACGTCATGATCGTCCACGCGCTGTCGGTCCCGGCCTTTCTGCGGGTCTTCCCGAAGGTCTACTCCGGCTCGCACACCACCCATCCGGCCGTCGAGATCCATCGCGCCCGGCGAGTTCGCTTGGAGGCGAGCGGTATCCAGTCCCAAGCAGATGGCGAGTCGTTCGCCGAGCTGCCCGTCGACGCCGAGGTCGTGCCCGGTGCCCTCCGTGTCGTGTCGCCCACGGAGGTGGCCGCATGATGCCGTCCTGGCCGCACCTGGCCGACTTCGCGGCGGAGGTCGACTTCCCGCTCGACGACTTCCAGACCGAGGCCTGCCGGGCGGTCGAGGAGGGGCGCGGGGTCCTGGTCGCCGCCCCGACCGGCGCGGGCAAGACGATCGTCGGTGAGTTCGCCGTGCACATGGCCATCGCCACCGGGCGCAAGGCCTTCTACACGACGCCGATCAAGGCCCTGTCCAACCAGAAGTACGCCGACCTCGTGCGCCGCCACGGGTCCGACAAGGTCGGTCTGCTCACGGGCGACGCCTCGATCAACGGTGAGGCACCGATCGTCGTCATGACGACCGAGGTGCTGCGCAACATGATGTATGCCGGGTCGACCACGCTGCGTGGCCTCGGCTGGGTCGTCATGGACGAGGTCCACTACCTCGCCGACCGGTTCCGCGGGGCGGTGTGGGAGGAGGTCATCATCCACCTGCCACCCGACGTCAGCGTCGTCTCGCTGTCGGCCACGGTCAGCAACGCGGAGGAGTTCGGAGCCTGGCTCGGTGAGGTGCGCGGCGACACGGAGGTCATCGTCTCCGAGCACCGACCCGTGCCGCTGTGGCAGCACATGATGGTCGGGCAGACCCTCTTCGACCTCTTCGTCGAGGAGCAGGACGCCGACGCCGGCGACGAGCACTTCCGGGGCAGCCCGTCCCACTACTCCGTGAGCGTCAACCCCGATCTCGTCCACGCGATCCGTGGCACCGAGGGGCGAGGTGCGTGGGACTCCCGCTGGGTGAGCAACCGTGGCGGTCGCGACAAGGGTCATCCCAAGGGCAAGAACGGGCGGGCCGGGCGTGGCCGCGACGACTGGGCCGGCCGGGGCCGACGCGGGGGTGACGCCTCCGGCGGCCGTGGGCCCGGTGGCGGCGACGGTGGTCGTGGCTTCGCACGCGGGGGCCGACCGGGTGGTGGGGCGACGCGCTCGGAGGTCATCGAGCGCCTCGAACGCGAAGGGCTGCTTCCCGCGATCACCTTCATCTTCAGCCGCGCCGGCTGTGACGCCGCGGTCGCGCAGCTGCTCTCGAGCGGCATGCGGCTCGTGCCCGAGACCGAGGGTGAGGCCAACCGTCGCGTCGTCGAGGAACGCATCCAGGGCCTGGCCGAGGAGGACCTCACGGTGCTCGGCTACTGGGACTTCGTCGACGGCATCTCACGTGGCTTCGCCGCCCACCACGCCGGCATGCTGCCGACCTTCCGCGAGATCGTCGAGGAGCTCTTCACCGCGGGTCGCATCCGGGCGGTCTTCGCCACCGAGACGCTGGCCCTCGGCATCAACATGCCCGCGCGCACCGTCGTGCTCGAGAAGCTGGTCAAGTTCAACGGCGAGAACCACGTCGACATCTCTCCCGCCGAGTACACCCAGCTGACCGGACGGGCGGGACGCCGGGGCATCGACGTGGAGGGCCACGCGGTCGTCATCTGGAACCGCGGCCTGGACCCCGCCGGGGTCGCGGGCCTGGCCTCGACCCGCACCTACCCGCTGCGCTCCAGCTTCCGCCCGACCTACAACATGGCTGTCAACCTGGTGCGCCAGTTCGGCCGCGAGAGCGCGCGCGAGATCCTCGAGACGTCGTTCGCGCAGTTCCAGGCCGACCGCGCCGTCGTCGGCTTCGTCCGCACCGTCCGGCGCAACGAAGAGGCCCTCGCCGGCTACGCCGAGCAGATGAGCTGCCATCTCGGCGACTTCGCCGAGTATGCCGCCATCCGCGCCGAGATCCGCGCCATCGAGAAGGAAGGCGCGAAGGCGCGCTCCGCCTCAACGCGGGCGGCCGCCGCGATCTCCCTGGAGTCGTTGCGGATCGGCGACATCGTGCGCATCCCAGCCGGACGGCACAGCGGGCTCGCGGTCGTCGTCATGCCCAACCGCGGCGGCAAGGGTGAGGCAGCGTCGCCGGCCGTCGTGACCGAGGACCACCAGCTGCGCCGGTTGACCCTGCACGACGTCCCGACGGCGATCGAGCCGCTGGGCTCGATGCGGGTGCCGAAGCAGTTCAACGCGCGCAACCCGAAGGCGCGACGTGATCTTGCAGCCACTCTGCGGGCGACCATGCCGCACGACCCGCCGGCCCGCCGTCGGGTTGCCGATCCCGAGCCGTCGGACGACCGCCTCGACGATCTGCGGCGCCGCATGAAGGCGCATCCGTGCCACCGTTGCCCCGACCGCGAGAACCACGCGCGCTGGGCCGAGCGCTGGTGGCGGCTCCGACGCGAGACCGACGGGCTCCAGCGCAAGATCGACGGGCGCACCAACTCCGTCGCCAAGACCTTCGACCGCATCTGCGACCTGCTCGTCGAGATGGGCTACCTCAACGACGGCGGTGAGTCGGTGACCGCCCACGGTGACCGGCTGCGCCAGCTCTACACGGAGAAGGACCTCCTCGCCGCCGAGTGCCTCCGCGAAGGCACGTGGCGGCGTCTCGACGGTCCGTCCCTGGCGGCCATCGTGTCGACCCTCGTGCACGAGCCGAGGCGCGAGGAGGGCGGTCTCACCCCGCGCTGGCCGAACGACGACGTGCGCGAGGCGTACGACCGGATGATCACGATCTGGTCCGACCTCGAGGACGCCGAGGGCGCGCTGGCCCTGCCACGCACGGGCATGCCCGACGGCGGCATCGCCTGGGCCATGCACCGCTGGGCCAGCGGGCAGCGGCTCGAGGACGTCCTGCGTGGCACCGATCTCGCCGCGGGAGACTTCGTGCGGCGGTGCAAGCAGGTCATCGACCTGCTCGGGCAGCTGACCGACGCGGCCGACCCTCACCTTGCCGTCACAGCGCGCAGGGCCAGCGAGGGCGTTCTGCGAGGCGTCGTCGCGGCGGACCGGCTCGACTGACAGCGCGCGGCACGGTCGCTGCCGGCGCGCCTGCGTGGGTCGAATCGTCGTTCCAGGGCGAAGTCGGCTAGTCTTGGCGAACCGTCGACGTTTTTGGTGCTCGTGTTCGCACGCTCGCAGGAACGACCAGCGAGCGCAGTTTCTTCAGTTTGAAGGGTTGCGTCTTTTCGACACGGGGTCCCCGACCGGGTGACCTCAACTCTCAACCTGAAGGAGCCAGTCATGGCGCAGGGTACTGTCAAGTGGTTCAACTCGGAGAAGGGCTTCGGCTTCATCGCCCCCACCGAGGGTCCTGACGTGTTCGTCCACTACTCGGAGATCACGGGCAACGGCTACCGCAGCCTCGAGGAGAACCAGGCCGTCGAGTTCGACGTCGAGCAGGGCCCCAAGGGCCCGCAGGCGATGCGCGTCCGCGCTCTCTGATCTCGCCGGACCCAAGGTCCGCACGGCGAAGGCCGGTCCCCAGCGGGGACCGGCCTTCGTCATGTCCGGCGAGCACCGGACCAGGCTGATGTGGCCCGTTGGTGTGGCCCGTTGGAGCCGTTGGTGCGGCCCGGAGCCGGCGCCATGCCGAGTCGGGGCCCGTCGACTGCTAGAGGCGCGTCAGGCGGTCGAAGGGGCTGTTCACCCGGATCACGCCCGACTCGAACTTCAGCGTGACGGTCGACTGGCTGCACGCGACCACGACCCCAAGCCCGTGACGCAGGTGGGAGACGCGGTCGCCGACCGCGAACTCCTCGATGACGCGCGCCGGATCCGGCCTGAACGGGCTGCTGGAGAGGTGGCGACGGCGGTCGGGCGATCCGTGGGTGGGCACCCTTCAGTATGCGCCCTCCGGTGGCCGGCCGATGACCGGGGGAGCGGCCAGGGGGCCGTCCGAGCGTCTGGACCTGCCAGACGTGACCGTTTCGTGACGGTCGCCGCAGCGGTGGGCGGCCGACGCCACGCTCCCCGTCAGGTGTGCTCCGGTGCGGCGGCAGGCTGCCAGGCGCCGAGCTGGTTGCCTGCAGGGTCGGTGAAGTAGAACCGTCGACCGCCCGGGAACGCGTACGGGTCGCGGGTCACGGCACCGCCGGCCGCGAGGACCGCCGCGACCGTGGCGTCGAGGTCGTCCGAGTAGAGGAGCACGAGCGGGCCGGAGGCCCCGACGGGCCCATCCGGGTCGAGGCCGCCCACCTCACCGTCCCCGTCGGGCGCCTGGATGCCTGAGTAGGCAGGGCCGTAGTCGTTGAACGTCCAGCCGAACGCCGCGGCGTAGAACGCCTGGGACGCGGCGAGGTCGGGGGCGCCGAGCTCGATGTAGTCGATCGCGTGGTGCACGTGTGGCATGTCGTCCCTCCGGTGAGCCGGTCGACGCCGTGACGACCGGTGTCCGTCCATCGTCGGGACGGCGCCGACAGGCGTCGGTCTCGGCGGTGACGCGTCTCGTCCTCCGTCAGGCGAGGCCGAGGGCCGAGATCACGCGGTCGAAGGACGATGTGAGCCCGTGCTCGACCGCGAGCTTGGACATGAGTGCCGGGTCGGCCACCGTCGCCGGGACCGAGACGTCGACGTCGGGCAGGGGCGCGTCCTTGACCACCGCGACGACGCGAGGAGCCGCGTCGAGGTAGTCGGTGGCGGCCTCGAGCCGAGCGCGCTGGGCACCCTTCAGTGCTGTGTCGCCGCCGTCGATGGCGGCGCGGAGTGCCTCGAGCGTGCCGTAGGTCGTGATGAGCTTGGCCGCCGTCTTCTCTCCGATGCCTGCGACGCCCGGCAGCCCGTCGCTGGTGTCGCCGCGCAGCACCGCCATGTCGGCGTAGGCCAGGCCCGTGGGCACGCCGTACTTCTCGGCGATGAACGACTGGTCGACGACGTCGGGGGAGCGCACACCTCCGCGCGCGGTGTAGACGACACGGATCTCGTTGGCGTCGTCGACGAGCTGGAAGAGGTCGCGGTCGCCCGTGACGATGTCGACCGGCATACGACCGGAGTACGCCGTCGCGTACGTGCCGATCACGTCGTCGGCCTCGTGGCCGTCGAAGCCGACCCGCGCGATGCCGAGCGCCAGCAGGGCGTCCTCGATGATCGGCACCTGGACGCCGAGCGCCTCGGGGACCTGCTCGCCTGCCAGCTCGTCGTCGCCCGCCTCGGCGACGCGGTGGGCCTTGTACGACGGGATGGCCTCGACGCGGAAGGCCGGCCTCCAGTCGTTGTCCCAGCACGCGACCAGGTGCGTCGGGTGGGAACGGTCGACGAGAGAGGCGATCATGTCGAGCAGGCCGCGTACGGCGTTGGTCGGGACTCCGCTGGGGCCGATCACCTCGGGCACGCCGAAGAACGCTCGGAAGTAGAGGGACGCGGAGTCGAGCAGCAGCAACCGGGGTGCGTGGGACGGCATACGCGAGAGGCTACCGGGGGTGGGTGACCGCCCGGCCGCGACGTGCGCGCCGGCGCAGGAGGTACCGGCATGAGGAATGGACCACCTTGCGCGTAACCCCTGGTCTACCCTTCGGCCATGGAAGATCTCGACCGGCGCCTCGTCGGACTGCTGCTCGCCGACGGCCGGATGAGCTACACCGACCTCGGCAAGGCCACGGGCCTGTCGACGTCGGCGGTCCACCAGCGGGTCCGGCGGCTCGAGGAGCGTGGGGTCGTCACCGGCTACACGGCGCAGGTCTCTCCCGAGGCTCTCGGACTGTCGCTCACGGCGCTCATCTCCGTGACGCCCTTCGACCCCAGCGCCCCCGACGACGTGCCTGAGCGGCTCCGGCACATCGGCGAGATCGAGGACTGCCACTCGGTCGCCGGCGTGGAGAGCTACATCCTCAAGGTGCGTGTGGCCACCCCGGGCGCCCTCGAGGACCTGCTCGCGCGAATCCGCTCGGCCGCCAACGTCGCGACACGCACCACTGTCGTGCTCTCCACCCCGTGGGAGGGGCGCAGCGCCTCGGCCGAGCCGCGCGACGACGCCTGACCGAAGCAGCGCTGACGCCGCGTCACAGCCCGGTCGGGTCCGTGTTGGCCCCGCACAGGACGATCGCGATCGTCTCGTCCGGCTCGGGAACGTAGGCCCCGGACGTCAGGGCGGCGAGGGCCGTGGCGGCGCCGTGCTCGACCACGACGCGCCACCGCTCCCAGAGCAGTGAGCGGGCGGCGACGATGTCCCCGTCGGTGACCACGACGCTGTGGACGGGCAGCCGTGAGCTGACCTCGAAGGCGATGTCGCCGAGCCGACGGGCACCGAGCGAGTCGGCCGCGATGCCCGAGACCGGGACGTCGACCGGGAGTCCGGACTCGAGGGCCGAACGCAACGTCGGGGCTCCGGCGGGTTCCACGCCGACGACGCGGGCGGTCCCTTCGAGGGCCGCGGTCACGCCGGCGAGGAGGCCACCCCCACCCACCGCCACGATCACCGTGTCGACTGCTGACGGCACCTGTTCACCGAGCTCGAGCGCGAGCGTGCCTGCGCCCGCTGCGATCTCGGGTTGGTCGTAGGCGTGGCAGTGCAGCGCGCCAGAGCGCTCCACCTCGTGTTGCGCAGCCTCGTACGCGGCGGCGTACTCGGAGCCGGACAGGACGACTCGGGCGCCGTAGGCCTTCAGGCGGGCGACCTTCACCGCCGGCGCGGTCTCGGGAACGAACACCGTCGCGGGCACGCCGAGGCTCGAGGCGGCATACGCGTTGGCCATGCCGGCGTTGCCTCCGGACGCCACGACGATGCCCACACGAGGGTCGAGCAGGCCCTTCTCTCGCGCTCCGAGGATGCGGTTGAACGCGCCGCGGGCCTTGAACGAGCCGGTGTGCTGGAGGTACTCGAGCTTGAAGTACGCGCGGACGCCGAGGGCCTCGCGCTCGACCTCCAGCACCGGAGTGGTGCGGACATGGTCACGAACGCGGTCGCGGGCCTCGTCGACGTCGGAGCGCTGGATCACCTCCTGAGCCTAGGGGCGCCCCCACGCCGCGTGGAGGATCGGTCGGTGACCGCCCTAGGATCGCGCGATGACCTTCGCCGCGTGCGACGCGCTGTCCGACCGACAGGTGGCGCTGCTCGACACCTGGCTGCCGGACGCCGACGTGGTGCGTGACCACGGCTGGGGACTCGTCGCGACGACGGTCCTCGAGGTCGTCCACGGCGGCGACCACCTGATCGTCAAGGCAGGCGGCGAGCGCGACGGCCACATCGCTCGTGAGCTCGATGCGCACCGGAAGTGGTTGGCGCCGTGGACGGCCCGCGGCCGTGCTCCGGTGCTGGTCCACGGTGACGTCGGAGCGAAGCTCGTCGTGACCCGCTACCTGCCCGGTCGCCTCGTCCTGGGCGACGTCAGTGCCGACGACCCGGGGACGTACCGGCAGGCGGGTGAGCTCCTGGCCGCCTTCCACGGCCAGGAGAGCCACGTCGCGCCGGACCACGAGCGCACCGAGAACGCCAAGGCGCTCGCGTGGCTCGACGAGCCGCACCGCATCGACGCCCGCAGCGAGGAACGCCTGCGCGAGCAGATCGCTTCGTGGCCCGCGCCCGCGGCGACGGTCGTGCCCACCCACGGAGACTGGCAGCCGCGCAACTGGCTCGTCGATGACGGGGTCATCTCGGTGATCGACTTCGGCCGCGCGGCACTGCGCCCGGCCCTGACCGACTTCGCCCGGCTCGCTGCCCAGGACTTCAGACGGGACCCAGCGCTCGAGCAAGCCTTTCTCGAGGGCTACGGCAGTGATCCCCGTGAACCCGAGGCCTGGCTGCGCCAACGCGTCCGTGAGGCGATCGGCACGGCCGCGTGGGCGCATGCCGTCGGCGACGAGCAGTTCGAGGCCCAGGGGCTCCGGATGGTCGCCGAGGGTGCTCGGCGCGGTGCCCTCCGAGGTTCCCGCCGTGGACTGACCGACTGACGTGCGTACGGGGGAGCGTCAGAGCTGGTCGGTCGGCTCGGGGGCCAGCCCCTCGATGTGGACGTGGTCGTCGTGCCGCAGCGCCTTGGCGTGGGTGCGGGCGCGGTGCCACCACCACAGCGCGAGCGCGCCAGCGGTCATGGCGCCGGCGACCAGCGCGAGCGTCGTCAGCGAGCCGCTGACGAGCGGCGAGAGGACTCCGGCCACGACCGCGTTGAGGCAGGTGCTGAGGAAGGACTGGAAGGACGACACGGCCCCGCGCTCGCGCGGCCGGAGGTCGAGCAGGGCGATCGTGAGGATCGGGAACACGAGCGACACCCCGAGCGAGGCGGTGGCCGCGGGGACCACGGTCCAGGCGACGGTCGGGACGTCGACGAGCGACTGGTAGGCGAAGGCGAAGACCCCACCCGCGAGGGCGATCGCGAAGCCGGACAGCACGAACACGCCCTGTCGCACACGGCCTGCGAGGCGGCCGGTGAGGAACGAGCCGACCATCATCGTGAGCACCAGCGGCACGAACAGCACGCCGAAGTCGCGCTCGCCCAGGTGCAGGTGGTCGACGACGATGGCCGGCGCCGACGAGATGTAGAGGAAGAGCGCCCCGAAGTTCAGCGCGATCGCCGAGCTGAGTCGCAGCACGCCGCCGTCGCCTGCGGCCGATGCGAACGACGCGAGCAGCAGACGGGGGTGGAAGGCCACGCGCCGGTCGGCCGGGTGGGTCTCCGGCAGGGACGTCAGTGTCAGCGCGACGAGCACGAGGCCGTATGCCGCGAGCACCCAGAAGATCGTGCGCCACGACCCCCAGCCGAGGATCCACCCGCCGACGATCGGTGCGAGCGCCGGCGCGACCGCGAAGATCATCGAGATGTGGCTCATGAAGCGCTGGGCGTGGGCTCCGTCGAAGAGGTCGCGCACCACGGTGCGGCCGACGATCATGCCGGCGCCCGCGACCAGGCCCTGGGCGGCTCGCGCGCCGAGCAGCATCGGCAGGTTGGGCGCCAGCGCGCAGACGGCGCTGGTGACGGCATACAGGAGTGAGCCGGCGATGATCACCGGACGTCGTCCGAGGGCGTCGGACAGGGAACCGTGGAAGAGACTCGCGACCGCGAAGGCGACCAGGTAGACGCTCATCGTCTGCTGCATCGCGACCTTGTCGGCGCCGAGCTCGTGGCCCATCACCTCGAACGCGGGGAAGATCGCGTCGATGGTGAACGGCCCGACCATCGTCAGCGCAGCGAGGATGAGCACGAGCCTCGCCCGCGGGACACGCGACGACGTGACCTCGGGACGGGGGTGCGCGGCCGTCATGCCCGACCGATCCGGGCCCGCACGGCGCCGGTGACCTGAGCGAGGTCAGCCGGCGTCAGGCCGATGTCGAAGCCGCGCCGCCCACCGGAGACGTAGACGAGCTCGAAGCCGTATGCCGTCTCGTCGAGCACCGTGGGGAGCGCGCGCTTCTGACCCACCGGGGAGATGCCGCCCACGACGTAGCCCGTGCTGCGTTCGGCCGCCGCCGGGTCGGCCATCGTGACGCTCTTCGCGCCGAGGGCGGCAGCCACGGCCTTCAGGTCGAGCTGACCGTCGACCGGGACGATGCCTACGCCGAGGCCCTGGCCGGTGTCGACGAGCAGCGTCTTGAACACGCGTGCGGGCTCGACGCCCAGCGCCTGGGCGGCCTCGCGGCCGTAGCTCGGGGCGGACGGGTCATGGTCGTAGGGGTGCTTGGTGTAGGAGACTCCGGCCCGGTCGAGGGCGACCGTGGCAGGGGTGGACGGACCGGACTGGCGGTGGCGGCCCATCACACGCCGGACACGGAGGCGAGCCCGTCCCAGATCGTCGTGACGACGAGCTGGGTGGCCTCGTCGGCGGTCGTGCCGGGGTGGGTGGTGCGCCAGACGGCCAGCCGCTCGCAGCCGCCGATGAGGATCTCGGCCATGGCGGTCACCCGCCGCGGCTCCAGCGCCGCGAACGCCGGCAGGGTGCGCAGGCCCTCTGCGAAAGCCTTCGCGGTCTGCTGCCGGATGCGCTCGACCGAGGCGGACGCCTCGCCGATGAGGGCGCCCTCGGTGCGCAGCAGCGTGAAGGCCTGCTCGTGCTCGTCGATGAAGGCGAAGAACGCGTGGACCACGCCGGCGACCCGGTCGCGTGCGGGCGTCAGCGGCTGGGCCACCCACGCGTCGATGAGGGCGCTGAGCAGCTGGCCACGCGCCCGCTCGATCGTCGCGGCGAGCAGGCCCTCCTTGGAGCCGAAGTAGTCGTAGATGAGCGGCTTGGTCACCCCCACGAGCTCCGCTATCTCGTCCATCGTCGCGGCCTGGATGCCGCGGGCGGAGAACACCTGCTCGGCCACCGCGAGCATCTGCGCCTCCCGTTCGGCTCGGGGCATGCGCACACGGGTACCGGGGGAGCGGGAGGTCACCGCGGCAGTCTACGGGGGCGTCGTCGGCGCTCCCGTGGGCCCGCGGGGCGCGGGGCTGTTGACTCCGTGGTGGGCCGGCGCGACATTTGAGCGGTGAACCGGGCGCTCCCGACGCTGGCAACGGCTGCCCTGCTGGTGATGCTGCTCGAGGCCGCACCCAGCGGTCGGTGGCTGCCGGCCGGTGTGCTCGGGGCCGCGTTCGTCGGCTGGTCGGTGGTCGGTTTCCGGTGGGCACGCGTACGCGGCCGCCTCGCCGCGACCGGCTACCTCGCCGTCGCGCTCGTGCTCGGCTTCCTCGTCTTCGACGCTGCCGGGGCCGGGGTCGGCAGCACCGTGCTGCTGGTGCTGGTCGTGGTGCAGGCGGTCCTGCTGCTGCCGCTCGGGTGGTCGGTCGTGGTCGCGGCGCTGGTTCCCCTCGTCCACGTCGGCATGCCGATGGCGGACGGGCTCCGAGAGGTGGTCAGCACCGGGCTCGCGTGCGCGTTCGCCTTCGTGCTGGCGGCCCTGCACGTGCGCGAGCAGCGGGCCCGGGAGGCCCTGGCCGTGGCCAACGAGCGGCTGCTGGAGCTCGGCGCCCAGGCCGAGGAGCTGGCCACGATGCGCGAGCGCACCCGGGTGGCGCGCGACATCCATGACGGCCTCGGCCACCACCTCACCGTGGTCGGCATGCAGGTCCAGGCCGCACGGGCGGTGCTGGCCGCCGACCCCACCCGCGCGGACGCCCTGCTGGCCCAGGCGGAGGACCAGGCCCGACAGGCGCTCACGTCGGTGCGCGAGTCGGTCGGCGCGCTGCGCGGCA
The DNA here is from genome assembly GCF_052115265.1 of Terrabacter sp. 2RAF25. Taxonomy (NCBI): domain Bacteria; kingdom Bacillati; phylum Actinomycetota; class Actinomycetes; order Micrococcales; family Intrasporangiaceae; genus Terrabacter; species Terrabacter sp. 2RAF25. Next base: position 61,005 of record NZ_JBFRGJ010000004.1, on the reverse strand, counting down.
CCCGAGTGCCTCGCCTGCCCGATCGGCTCCGGGCGCTCGCCGACGAGAGCGCCGCGGCCGGTCTGCCGACGTCGGTCGCGGTGGACGGTGAGGAGCGCCGGCTCGGCGAGGAGGTGCAGTCGGCGCTCTACCGGGCGGCCCAGGAGGGACTCACCAACGTCCGCAAGCACGCGCACGCCCACGCTGCCGTGCTGCGACTGGCGTACCTGCCCGACCGCATGACCCTCGAGGTGTGCGACGACGGGTGCGGCATCGTCGGGGACGCGCCGCGGCCCAGCGGCTTCGGCCTGACCGGCATCCGTGAGCGGGCCGAGCACCTGGGCGGTTCTGTGGTCGTCGACTCGAGACCCGGCGCGGGCGTCGCCGTGCGAGTCGAGCTGCCCGGATGAGCACCGCGCGGCCGGTGCGGGTGCTCGTGGTCGACGACCAGACCCTCTTCCGCGAGGCCCTGACGACCCTCCTCGACGCCCGCGACGAGGTGGAGGTCGTGGGCGGGGCCTCGGACGGCGCAGAGGCTCTGGAGGCCGTGGCAGCGCTGCAGCCGGACGTCGTCCTGATGGACCTGCGGATGCCCGGTCTCGACGGGGTGTCCACGACGCGACGTCTACGCGTGGAGCACCCCCACGTCCGGGTCCTCGTGCTGACGACGTTCGACGGGGACGACGAGGTGTTTCCGGCGCTGCGTGCCGGCGCTGTCGGCTACCTGCTCAAGGACGCGACTGTCGCGCGCCTCGTCGAGGGCGTCCAGGCCGCGGCACGAGGCGAGTCGGTGCTCCAGCCGTCGGTGGCCGCGAAGGTGCTGGCGATGATGAGCCGGCTGCCCGACACGCCGGCCTCCCCGCGTCCGCAGCCACTCGTCGACCCGCTCAGCCCTCGCGAGCTCGAGGTGCTGCACGAGCTCGCCGAGGGGCTCAGCAACCGCGAGATCGCGTCTCGCCTCTACCTGTCCGAGGGAACGGTGAAGAACCACGTCACCAACGTGCTTGCCAAGCTCGGCGTGCGGGACCGCACCCAGGCGGCACTGCGTGCGAGGGGCCTCGGCCTGCTCTGACCCGTGGCGACGGGGTGGGGGGTGCCGGTTTCGACCGGGTCATGCCCCGAAGGTGACCCCGGGCATGACCTCTGGCACGTCCGTGACGTCGGGCTCGCGGCGGATCCTCGTCGGCATGACAACGCTCAGTACTTCTCCAGCAGGCCTGGCACCCCGAGCCAGGGTCGTCCGGATCCTTCGTACGCGGTTCGGCCGCTTCCTCGGCGCCTTCGTCGAGATGACCGTGTCGATGGTCGTCGGCATGGGTGTCCTCGGTGCCGTCTGGGACGGTGTCTGGCCGGGTCTGACTCTTCGGCCTGACGTCATGGCGCTCTCGATGGCGTTCGACATGACCGCCGGCATGGCGGCCTGGATGTGGGTGCGACGTCACTCGACGCGACACATCCTCGAGATGTCGGCCGTGATGGTGCTGCCCTTCCTCGTCCTGCTCGTGCCCTTCCACCTCGGCATCCTGTCGGGAGACGCGGTGATCACGTGGGGGCACGTCGCGATGTTCGTGCTCATGGCGGCATACCTGTGGTTGCGTCCCCACGCCGCCGGCGCCCACCCGGCCCTCGCCCGGACCGACAGTGCGGCTCGCCGGCACGCGTCGCGGCGAGGTCTCGTGGCCGCGCTGCTGCTCGTGGGCGGCGCGGTGCTGGCGGTGGTCGGTGGTCTGCTGCATCCGCACACCGAGGCGCCGAACTCGCACGTGGCCGTCTTCGCGGAGTACGCCGAGAGCACGGACTGGGTGTGGGTGCACGACCTCCAGTTCCTGTCCGCAGCCGTGGTGGCAGCGGGGTTCGTGGTCGTCGGTGGCGCCCTGGTGCGGGCCGGGGCTCCGTCGGTGCTGGCTCGTCTCGGCAACACCGCCGCTGCAGCCACCGTGGCCCTGATCGCCGTGAACATGGCGGTCGACGGAGTCGCGCTCAAAGGTGCCGTCGACGCCTGGGCTGTCGCCGGGCCGGACGACAAGGCTGTCCGCTTTGCGGCCGCCGAGGCGATCCGCTGGCTCGAGTGGGGAGTGAACTCCTTCTTCACCCTGCTGCTCGGGGTGACCGTCGTGATCTTCGCCGTCGCACTGCTGCGGAGCGCGCACCACAGCACCCTGACCCGTCTCGCCGGCGTCAGTGGAGCCCTGGCCGGCGTCCTCCTCGTCCTCAACGGGCTCGTGGTGGGGACCCGAGGTTTCGAGCCGAGCGCGCTGCCCAAGGTCGCGACCCTGCTCTACGTCGTGATGGCGCTGGGCCTCCCGGCCGTGGACCGGGGCGCACGCGCGGCGAGCGACGTCGCCGTGACCTGATCGGGCGATGGACGCTGAGGACCGGCCCCGGGCGGATGCCCGAGGTCGGTCCTCAGCGGTGGCAAGGTTCCCGCACGGGGAACCGGGCCACCCGGCATACGGGAGGGGATGAGCCTCAGACGAGCTGTGACTCTGCAGCGGCGCGGCTGGTCGCGGCCTGCTCGGCTGCCTCGGCGATGACCGACTCGTGGTCGACGGAGTCGTGCCACCACTTCTGGCCCGCCTCGGGCAGGGTGTAGATCGGGTCGTAGTAGACGTACTCGCGCGAGAGTGCGTCGGTGTCGGCGCCCTCGATCGAGGTGCGGTAGTTCTTGCGCCAGTAGGAGATTCCGCGCTCGGTGTCGTACTCCTCGACCTGGTGGACCCAGCGCTTGCCGACGAACGGCACGTCACAGACGATGCGCGGCGTCGAGAAGCCGGGCAGGTAGCCCATCATCGAGTGCTGCAGGTGCTGGGCCTCGGCGAGCGAGAGGCGCCAGTGCTCGGCGAACGGGATCATGTCGCACATGTAGAAGTAGTACGGCGTGATCGAGGCGCCGTCGGCGAGTGCGAAGCAGAGGTCGAGCAGCTGCTCGGTCGTGTCGTTGACGCCGCGCATGAGGACGCCCTGGTTGCGGACGTCACGCACGCCGGCGTCGAGCATCGCCTTCGACGCGCGGGCCACCGACGGGGTGACCGACTGGGCGTTGTTGACGTGCGTGTGGATCGCGAGCGAGACGCCGCGCGAGCGGGCCTTGGTGGCGACACGGCCGACACCCTCGACGACGTCGTCGGCGAACCAGTGCTGCGGCAGGCCCATGAGGGCCTTGGTGGCGAGCCGGATGTCGCGGATGTTGTCGATCTCGAGCAGCTGATCGAGGAAGGCCTCGAGGTTCTTCCACGGCATGTTGGCGACGTCGCCGCCCGAGACGACCACGTCGCGCACTGCGGGCGTCTCGCGGAGGTAGTCGAGCATCGCGGCGTAGCGGTCGACCGGCTTGAGGTCGAACTTGAGCTTCGCGATCTGCGGCGTGGAGTTGCCGACGAGGTCCATGCGCGTGCAGTGGCCGCAGTACTGCGGGCACGTCGGCAGCAGCTCGGCCAGGACCTTGGTGGGGTAGCGGTGGGTGAGGCCCTCGGCGACCCACATGTCGTGCTCGTGGAGGGAGTCGCGCGAGGCGTGCGGGTGCGACGGCCAGTCGGTGCGGCGGTCGGAGAAGACCGGCAGCATGTAGCGGCGGATCGGGTCGGCGTAGAAGGCCTCGGTGAAGTCGTGGCCGGTCGGCGGCATCGGGGAGTCGGTGGCAGGAACCATCGTGTTGAGCATCTGCGGCGGCACGAGCATCGACATCGTGGCGCGCTCGGACTGGTCCTTGATGAGGTCGTCGTAGAAGCGGTCGTCGAGCAGCTCGCCCATCAGGGCGCGCAGCTGCTTGATGTTCCTGACACAGTTGACGCGCTGCCACTGGGCGCTGTCCCAGTCCTCCTGGGTGACGTCGCGCCAGCCGGGGAAGCGGGTCCAGTCGGGCTCGACGAGCTCTCGGCGCCGGTAGGCGTAGGGCTGCTCAACCTTGATCATGAGGCGAGGATAACCGAAGCATCACCGCTCAGCCCCATATGATGCTGAAGGATCTTCTGCCAGACACCTCACGAACCGAAGGATCTCTAGGTGACCATGCCGACCCCCTCGTCCCCCGTGGGCCTGCACCGCGTCCTCGAGCCCACCGGCGACGCGATCATGCTGCCGCAGGCCGCACGGCGGCTCGACGCCCGCCCGGAGCTGTGGCCCGACGAGGTCCGCATCGTGGTCGAGACGCTGAACCTCGACGCCGCCTCCTACCGGCAGCTCGCCGAGAAGCACACCACCGACGGCCACGTGGACGGTGCGGCGGTGCGTGCCGAGGTGCTCGACATCGTGGCGACCCGGGGGAAGATGCAGAACCCCGTCACCGGGTCCGGCGGCATGCTCATCGGCACGGTCGAGGAAGTGGGTCCCCAGAGCACCCTGGGGCTCGCCCCCGGCGACCGCGTCGCCACCCTCGTCTCCCTCTCGCTGACCCCGCTCGCGATCTCCGACGGGCTCGAGCGCTGGGACGGACTCTCGGAGCAGGTGCCGGCCGCCGGCCACGCCATCCTCTTCGGCCGCAGCATCGCTGCCACCCTGCCCGACGACCTGGACGCCCACCTCGCGCTCATGGTCATGGACGTCTGCGGGGCGCCGGCGCTCGTCGAGCGCGTGGTGGGGGAGTATGCCGCCCGGGGCGTCGCGCCGATCGTGGCGGTGCTCGGGGGGGCCGGGAAGTCCGGATCGCTCTCGCTGGCCGCGGCACGCGCCGCCGGCGCCGGTCGCACGATCGGTGTCGTGCCCGTCGAGCGCGAGCGCTCGGTGCTCGAGCAGAGCGGCCTGGCCGATGCGGTCGTGCTCGCCGACGCCCGCTCGCCGCTCGGGCTGGCGGCCGCCGTCGAGTCGGCCGGTGGACCCGCCGACGTCACCGTCGTCTGCGTCGACGTGCCCGGCTGTGAACAGCCTGCGATCCTTGCGACCGCCCAGGGCGGCACGATCATCTTCTTCAGCATGGCCACGAACTTCGCGGCAGCAGCTCTCGGGGCGGAGGGCCTGGCCGCCGACGTGCGCATGCTCGTCGGCAACGGCTACGTGCCCGGCCATGCCGAGACCGCCCTGCGCCTCGTGCGTGAGGTGCCGGCGGTCCGGGCCCTCTTCGAGGGCCGGCTCGCTGCCGAGAGCCCACGTGCCTCCGAGGCCGCGGGGGCCGGCGCATGAGCCGCCCGAACGCCATGCTCGAGCTCGACCCGGCTGTGGTGCGCAAGGCGCGCTCGCTCGCCCGCAAGGCTGCGGCCCCGGTCGTCAAGATCGCCAAGAGCCACACCACCGTCTCGGTCGAGCGCGCGACGCTGCGTCTCGCCGGCCTCGCCGGCGCCGACCACGAGCGGGTGCCGTGGGTCAACCACCTCGTCACGGCCGTCCGCGACGAGGTCGGCCTCGAGCACGGTGTGACCACCCCGGTCTACGACGCGCTGCTGCGCGGCGAGGCGCCCGACCTCACCACGCTCGCCCAGAAGGCCGCCAGCGGCAGCGTCTCGTTCCGGCTACCCGCGGGCCGCGACGCCACGGCCGCGCAGCGTGCGGCGGCCAAGGGGGTCGGGGTCGGCCTCAAGGCCGTCGACCGCTCCCGCGCCACTCGCGACCAGCTCATCAAGCGGCACGGCGACCCGAAGACCAAGCCGTGGATCTACCTCATCGTCGCGACCGGCGACATCTACGAGGACATCCCGCAGGCCCAGGCCGCGGCCCGCGAGGGCGCCGACATCATCGCGGTCATCCGCTCCACCGGGCAGTCGCTGCTCGACTACGTGCCCGAGGGCGCCACCCGCGAGGGTTTCGCCGGCACGTACGCGACGCAGGAGAACTTCCGTCTCATGCGCGCGGCCCTCGACGACGTCAGCAAGGAGCTCGGGCGCTATGTCCGGCTCACGAACTACGCGTCGGGTCTCTGCATGCCCGAGATCGCCGCCCTGGCGGGGATGGAGCGTCTCGACATGATGCTCAACGACTCGATGTACGGCATCCTTTTCCGCGACATCAACCCGATCAGAACCTTTGTGGACCAACGGTTCTCGCGGCAGGTGCATGCCCGCGCCGGCATCATCATCAACACCGGCGAGGACAACTACCTCACGACGGCCGATGCCGTCGAGGCCGCGCACACCGTCACGGTGAGCCAACTGCTCAACGAGCGGTTCGCCAAGGAGGCCGGCCTCGAGGACTGGCAGCTCGGCCTCGGCCACGCCTTCGAGATCAACCCCGAGATCCCCGACAGCTTCCGCATGGAGCTGGCCCACGCGATGCTCGCGCGCCAGCTGTTCCCCGACGCGCCGCTCAAGTGGATGCCGCCGACCAAGCACATGACGGGCGACGTCTTCCGCGGCTACCTGCTCGACGGCTTCTTCAACCTCGTCGGGGCGATGACCGGCCAGGGCATCCTGCTCGTCGGGATGATGACCGAGGCCGTCGTGACGCCCTTCCTGTCGGACCGCGACCTCGCCCTCCAGAACGTCCGCTACGTCATGAACGCGGCGAGCGGCCTGACCGAGGACTTCCACCCGCCTCGCGACGGCTTCATCCAGACCCGAGCCCGCCAGGTGCTCTCCGAGGCCGTCGACCTGCTCGAGCGCATCGTCGCTGACAAGGACGCGGCCGGGGACGCGCCTCTGCTCGCGGCCATCGCCGACGGCACGTTCGGCCTGATGAAGCGTCCGGCCACCGGCGGCAAGGGCCTCGACGGCGTCGTCGAGCGGGCTGCGGCATACGACAACCCAGCGATCACCTCGCTCGACGCGTGGACCCCGCCCACGAAGGGAGGTCACCGATGAGCCCGCAGACCAGCCCGAAGGTGAGCCCTGACGCGCCCGCCCAGGGCAGCATCATCCGGCCCTACGGCGACACCACCGGCGACGGCATGGTGCAGATGTCGTTCACGCTGCCCGTCCCGCACGACAAGAAGGCCGAGGGCGCCGCGCTGCAGCTCGCCCGCAAGATGGGCCTCGACCCGGCACTACTCGTGCACGCCAAGGCGATGGGCCCCGACTTCACCTTCTTCGTCGTCTACGGCAGCTCGACGCACCTGGTCAACCTCGACGACGTGCACGTCGTCGAGCGCGAGTACCCCTTGCTGTCCGCCAAGGACGCCAACATGGCGATCAAGAAGCACCTGCGGCGCAAGCTCGTCGTCGTCGGCGCCTGCATCGGCACCGACGCGCACACGGTCGGCATCGACGCGATCCTCAACATCAAGGGCTTCGCGGGCGAGAAGGGCCTCGAGTACTACCGCGAGATCAAGGTGGTGAACCTCGGCGCCCAGGTGCTCGTGCCCGACCTCGTGGCGAGGGCTCGCGCCGAGAAGGCCGACGCCGTGCTCGTCAGCCAGGTCGTGACGCAGAAGGACGCCCACATCCACAACACGACGCAGATGTCCGCGGCGTTCCGCGAGGCCTACCCGGCCGGACAGGTCCCGGTCCTCATCGCCGGGGGCCCCCGCTTCGAGGACGGCTCGGAGAAGGCCCTCGGCGTCGACCGCATCTTCGGGCGCGGCACCACCCCCGGCGAGGTCGCCAGCTACCTCGTCCACGAGATGACCCAGCGGAAGGCGAGGAAGTCATGACCGAGCGCACCACCACAGCGACTGTCGGCCAGCGGGTGACGCACCGCCGCTACGTCCCCTACAGCCACGCCCACTACGCCGGCAACCTCGTCGACGGCGCGTACTCCCTCGCCGCGTTCGGCGACGTCGCGACCGAGATGTGCATCGTCACCGACGGCGACGAGGGTCTCTTCGCGTCCTACAGCGACGTGCAGTTCAAGGCCCCGGTGCGCGCCGGCGACGTCATCGAGATCTCCGCCGAGCTGGTCCGCGTCGGCTCACGCTCGCGCGAGATGGAGTTCGAGGTGAGGGTCGTGGGGCGCGGCAACCCAGGGCGTGGTGAGTCCGCGGCCGACGTGCTCGACCCGGCGGTCGTCGCCACCACGGCCCGCGGGGTCGTCGTCGTCCCCTGAGGTCTGACGTCACGGCCGCACGGCATACGGTGAACCCCGTGCGGCGTCTTCTCGTGTCCCTGCTCGCGGGCGGGCTCCTCTGCTTCGCGTTCCCGACGTTCGACGTCTGGGTCGCCGCGCCGCTCGCCCTGGGTCTGTGGGCGTGGGCCTGGTCGGGGGCCGGCGCCGGCCGCGGTCTCGCACTCGGGTTCGCCGGGGGGCTCGTCTTCTTCGTGCCGACCCTCAGCTGGTCGGGCATCTACGTCGGCGCGGTCCCGTGGATCGCCCTGGCGACGCTGGAGGCGCTGTTCGTCGGTCTCGCGGGCTCACTCGTCGGATGGCTCTGTCGCGACGGCAGGGTGCGGCCCGTCGGGTTCGCCCTCGTGTGGGTCGTGACCGAGGGGTTCCGGGCGCGTGCACCCTACGGCGGATTCCCCTGGGTCAAGATCGCTTTCGGGCAGGCTGACTCGCCGTTCGGGCGTCTCGTCGCTCTGGGCGGCGCACCCTTCGTCGGCTTCGTCATCGCCCTGGCCGGCGCGTTCCTCGCGCTGGCGGCCCAGCGAGCGTTCGCCGCCAGACCCCACCGATCGCGTATGCCGTCTCGTGCCGTCACGCTGCCCGTGGCCGCCGCGCTCGTGCTCGGCGTCGCCGGGCTGGCCGTGCCCCTGCCGACCGACGGGCCGACCGCGCAGTTCCTCGGGGTGCAGGGCAACGTGCCGCGTGCCGGTCTCGAGTTCAACGCCGAGCGGCGCGCGGTGCTCGACAACCACGTCGCAGCCACCCTGAAGGCCCAGGAGGACGTGACGGCCGGCCGTGCCCCGGCGCCCGACCTCGTCGTCTGGCCCGAGAACGCGTCGGACATCGACCCGTTGCGCAACGCCGACGCGAAGTCGCTGATCCTGCAGACCGTCGAGACGCTCCAGCGACCGCTCATCGTCGGAGGCCTGCTCGAGGAGCCCGTCGGGTTCCTGTCGAACGTCGCGTTGCTCTTCGAGCCGGGCAAGGGCAACACCGACCGCTACGTGAAGCGTCATCCGGTGCCGTTCGCGGAGTACATCCCCAACAGGGCCTTCTGGCGCAACTTCAGCAAGGAGGTCGACCTCGTCCGCAACGACTTCGCACCCGGCGACGCCCCCGGTGTGTTCCACGTCACGTCGCAGGGCGGGCAGTCGATCCGGGCCGGTCTCGCGATCTGCTTCGAGGTCGCCTACGACGACATCATGCGCGATGCGGTGCAGACGGGCGCCAACGTGCTGGTCGTGCAGACGAACAACGCGACCTTCGGCTTCACCGCCGAGTCGCCGCAGCAGCTGGCCATCAGCCGCCTGCGCGCCATGGAGTTCGGGCGCTCGGTCGTGCACGTCTCGACGGTGGGGCAGAGCGCCCTCATCACGCCCGATGGAACCGCCCACCAGGTCACGTCGTTGTTCACGCAGGCGGTCGTTCGAGGGGCCCTACCATTGCGGGACGCCACGACACTGGCGACCCGGGTGGGCGAGGCCCCCGAATGGGTCGCCGCCGCCGCGCTGCTGATGATGCTGGCCCTCGGAATCCGCCGGGGGCGTGCGGCGGCAGAGACGACGAAGGAAGAGGATGACGACGACTCAGCGTGAGCCGGTGACCAGGGTGGCCGTGCTCATCCCGACGTACAACGAGCGTGACAACCTGCCCGGCATCATCGCCCGGGTGCGGGCGAGCGCCCCGTCCGTCGACGTCTTCGTGCTCGACGACGCCTCGCCTGACGGCACCGGGCAGGTCGCCGACGGCATCGCCGCCTCCGACCCCCAGGTCCACGTGGTGCACCGCGCCGGCAAGGAGGGCCTCGGCAAGGCGTACCTCGCGGGCTTCGCGATCGTGCTCGAGCGGGGCTACGACGCCGCCGTCGAGATGGACGCAGACGGCTCGCACCTGCCCGAGCAGCTCCCGTCGCTGCTCGCCGCCCTCGGCGAGGCCGATGTCGTCATCGGTGCGCGCTGGGTGCGCGGGGGAGAGGTGCGCAACTGGCCGGCCCACCGCAAGGTCCTCTCGGTCGGGGCCAACGTCTACACCAAGCTGATGCTCGGGATGGCGGTCAACGACGCCACGGCCGGCTACCGGGCCTACCGCGCCAGCGCCCTTCGCACCATGGGGCTGCAGGGTGTCGAGTCGCAGGGCTACTGCTTCCAGATCGACCTGACGCTCCGGGCGGTCCGAGCGGGACTCACCGTCGTCGAGGTGCCCATCACGTTCGTCGAGCGCGAGGTCGGGGTCTCCAAGATGGGCAAGGACATCGTCCGCGAGGCCCTGACGAGCGTCACGCGCTGGGGGTTCGAGCACCGGTTGGGCCAGCTGCGCTCCGTGACACAGAAGGCCCGGCATGGCGAGCCGGTGGGTGACCGACCATGACCAGCGCTCCCGGCGCACCCCGTGCCCGGAAGGTGCGACTGACCCGGCTCGCGTTGGTGGCCCTGATGGTGCTGCCGATCATCGAGATCGTGGTCGTCGTCGCGGTCGGCCAGGCCATCGGCGGCTGGCCCACGTTCCTGCTCCTCGTGGCGACGTCGCTGCTCGGCGCCTGGCTGATCCGTCGAGAGGGCGCAAAGGCGTGGCGTGCCCTGGAGCAGGCGGTGCGCAGTGGTCGCATGCCGGCCCGCGAGATCGCTGACGGCGTCGTCGTGCTGGTCGGCGGGAGCCTGCTGCTCGCCCCGGGCTTCGTCTCCGACGTGCTGGGCCTGCTGCTGGTGCTGCCGTTCACGCGACCGGTCGCGCGCAGCATGCTGGCAGCCGTCATCTCACGCCGGATGATCGCCCAGACCGAGCGCTTCACCGGCCCCACCGTCACCGGCCAGCCGGGCTGGGACCAGCAGACGCCGCAGGGCCCGCGTCGGTCGTCCTCGAGTGACGAGGTCGTCGAGGGCGAGATCATCGACGAGGACTGACACCCCTCAGTCGAGTGCTCACTTCCCGACGCTTCGGCGCAGGAAGATGAGCACTCGACTGGTGGGTGGGCGTAGAAAAGTGGGGACTCGATCTGTCTGTGGGCACGCGTCGAGAGGTGGGCACTCGACTCGGGCCACAGCACGCGACTCGGGGGCTCGACAGCGAGAAGCCCGCCTCCACGAACGGGGCGGGCTTCTCGGTGGTACGTCTGTCAGGCGCTCTTGCGGCGGCGAGGCTTCTCACCGCGCGACTCGCGCAGGAGCGTCAGGCGCTCCTCGAGCAGCTCCTCGAGCTCGGGGATGGACCGACGCTCGAGCAGCATGTCCCAGTGCGTGCGCTGGTGCTTGACCTGCTTGGCCTCGGGCTCGGGGCCGCCCTGCAGCCTGGCGTCGAGGCCGCATCGGCACTCCCAGGTGGCGGGCACGTCGGCCTCGATCGAGAAGGGCAGCTCGGTGCGGTGACCGTCAGGGCAGACGTAGACGGTGAGCTGACGCTCACTCGGTACGACGTTCTCGTCGGATTCCATGCTCCTCGCGCCGAGGTTGGAACCGCGTAGTGCTCGATCGGCCATGTGGACCCCTCCAGAACTTCTGCCGCTGTGACACCCGTTGGTGTCATACCCTCACAGACGCTTGAACGAGCGAAACGGTTGACTTGTTCCCCGGAGTTGCCCGGATTGTAATCGCGTCTCAGATCACGGCTGGGACAGGGTTGCCGGCCTGCTCGATGCCCTCACGCATGCGCACGCGGGAGAGCAGCACGCCCCCGATGGCGAAGAAGATGATCAGGGCGATGATGGCCCAGCGGTAGCTGAGGGTGACCTGGTAGACCAGACCGAAGATGAGCGTCCCGAACCAGCTCGTGCCACGTTCCATGGCCTGGTAGAGGCTGAAGTACTCCGCCTCGCGACCCCGGGGGATCAGCTGGCTGTAGAGCGAGCGGGACAGTGCCTGGGTGCCGCCGAGCACGATGCCGATGAGCAGGGCCAGGGCGAGGAAGATGACGAGCGACTTCGACGGCACGAGGAAGGCGAACACGACCACCACGGTCCAGAGGCCGATGCCGTAGAGCACGGTGCGCCACGCGCCGATGGTCGCAGCGACGCGCCCGAAGAGCCGCGCGCCGAAGAACGCGACGAACTGCACGAAGAGGAAGACCCCGAGCACCGTCGTCTCGGAGAAGCCGAGCTCCTTGGAACCGTAGATGCTCGAGCTGCCGATGACGGTCTGGATGCCGTCGTTGAAGAAGAGGTAGGCGAGCAGGAACATCTTCGTCTGCGGGTAGCGGGCCAGGTCGCGGAAGGTGCTGCGCAGCTGGGCGATGCTGCCGCGGACCACACCGGCCGAGCGCTCGACGGGAGTCTCGACGGTGCCCGTGAGGTGGCGCAGCCCGAGGTAGGGGATGAGCGTGAAGCCGGCCCACCAGAGGCCCGCGGACAGGATGCTGATGCGGGTGCTCATGGCGCGGTCGAGGCCGAGGTCCTCGTGGAAGAAGTCCAGCGCGAAGTTGAGGGCGAGCAGGATGCCACCGCCGAGGTAGCCGAAGGCCCACCCCTTGGAGGAGACCCGGTCTCGCTCGTTCTCGTTGGCGATTCGCACGAGGATGGAGTCGTAGATGACGAGCGAGGCGCCGAGGCAGATTCCTGCCACGACGACGAGCGCTGCTCCCAACTGCCAGTTCGTGCCGGCGACGAGGAACATGAGGCTCGCCGCGGTGGCGCCGACCCACGCGAACGCCCCGAAGAGCTTGGTCGGGCGCGGGCTGCGGTCGGCGATGGCCCCGATGAAGATGAGCACGACCGCCGAGAGGATGGTCGTGAAGGTCACGGTGAAGAACCACAGCGAGCCCGGCGCGACGGGGATGCCGAACACCGACAGCGTCGTCGTGCAGTCCTGGCCGTCCGCCAGCCCGGGGCAGGCGGCCTCCTCGGCGACCGACGTCAGGTAGGGGCTCATGAGCACCGTTGCGGTGGTCGTGACGTAGGCGGAGTTGGCCCAGTCGTACCAGTACCAGGCGCGCTGCTCCCGAGTCTCGGGGCGGGCGGCGTTGACGACGGCGTGCGACATGGCGCAACGGTCCCACAACGCGTCGGCGAGGGCACCGGGACCGGCCCCAACACGCCGCAGGATCCCGCGCCATCATCACGGAGGGCGAGTCCCCCCAGGGGGCTGCCCTTTAGCGCTAAAGTGTTTCTCGTGCACGAGTCATCGGGGGAGCGGGTCGCGGAGATCGTCGAGGCCTGGGGGCGTGAACGGCCGGACGTCGACGTCTCTTCCATCGCCGTGCTCACACCGCTGTGGCGTCTGGCCGCACGTGCCACCGAGAACCGGACGCGGGTGCTCGCCGAGCTCGGCGCGGAGCAGAGCCATCTCGACGTCCTGGCGACCCTGCGCAGGGCCGGGTCGCCGCACCGGCTGACGGCCGGCGAGCTCACGCGTCGCTGCCGGGTCACGGCCGGCGCGACGACCCAGCGGGTGCAGGCCATGGAGCGGCTCGGGCTCGTCGAACGCGTGCGCGAGGAGCCCGACCGGCGAACGGTCCACGTGCAGCTCACCGCCGACGGACTGGTTGCGGTCGACCGCATCCTCGGTGACGTGATGGCCGGCGACGAGGAGCTGCTGGCAGGACTGACGTCGGCCGAGCGGTCGACGTTGGAGCGTGTGCTCGGCGACTGGCTGGCACGAACCGAGCCCTGACGAGGGCCACGAGGCGCCTTTCGGGCGCTGCGACGGCCGGGGAACTAGGTCGAAGGTCCGATGGTGGAAGGCCCGGCCCTCGCGCGACGGTAGTCGCAGAGCTCGTCGCGCGGCCCGTTGCAGCGGCGCCGCGCGGCGAGGTCTGGACGGCGTTCGTCGCATGTGGCATCCGGAGCGCCGGTGCCCGAGCCCTGACTACGTTAAACGCCGATAATCGACATTATGTCACTTTGCTGTTTCCGCGACCTCCCCTGAGCGGTCTACCCGTCGTGCTAGAGACGCTCCTCGAGCCGTAGCCTTGCCCGGTGCAGTGCGACTACTTCGACGCGGGACGCTGTCGCTCGTGCGCCCTCATGGGCGTGCCGTATGCCGTCCAGCTCGCCGAGAAGCACGAGCGCTGTCAGCAGGCACTGGCGGCCGTCGCTCCGGACGTCACCTGGCTGGAGCCGTTCGCCAGCCGCGAGTCCGCCTTCCGCAACAAGGCCAAGCTCGTCGTCGGTGGCCGCGCCGGCGCCGTCACCCTCGGGATCCTCGACCCGCAGCTGGGCGGCGTCGACCTGCGAGCCTGCGGGTTGCACGAGGAGCCGCTCCAGCGACTGATCCCCCGGCTCGCAGACGTCGTCGACGAAATCGGTCTGGAGCCCTACGACGTGGCGGCCCGGCGTGGCGAGCTCAAGCACCTGATCCTCACCCTCTCCCCCACCGGTGAGGTGATGCTGCGCCTCGTGCTCCGCTCGAGGAAGCACCTCGCGCTGCTCCAGTCGCGACTGCCTCGGCTGCTCGAACACCTGTCCGAGGTGCGAGTCGTGTCGGTGAACCTCCAGCCCGAGCACAAGGCCGTCCTCGAGGGCTCGACCGAGGTCGTGCTCACCGAGCAGTCCATGCTCGAGATGCCCGTCAACGACGTCACGCTCAACCTGCGACCCAACAGCTTCTTCCAGACCAACACCGTTGTGGCCGCGGGCCTCTACCGCCAGGCCCGCGACTGGGCGCTCGAGGTGCGGCCCGACACCGTGCTCGACCTCTACTGCGGTGTGGGCGGTTTCGCCCTGCACTGCGCCACGGACGGCCAGGGGGCCCCACGGCGGGTGCTCGGCGTGGAGGTGTCCCCCGAGGCCGTGCTCAGCGCGGAGCTGAGCGCCGACCGGTTCTGGGCGGCCTCGCCTCGCGCTGTCGACCTCAGCTTCCGGACCGGCGACGCCACCGACGTCTCCGCACTCGAGCCGACAGTGCTCGGCGACGGCACGTCCATGGTGGTCGTCAACCCGCCGCGACGTGGCATCGGCGCCGACCTGGCGGCCTGGATCGAGCGCTCGGGTGCCGACCACGTGACCTACTCCAGTTGCAACGTCGACAGCCTCGCCCGCGACCTCGCCCGTATGCCGTCCTACGTCGCGCGACAGGCACGTCTGCACGACATGTTTCCGCAGACGACCCATCACGAGGTGATCGTGCTGTTGCAGCGTGAATCGCTGTCTCTCACAGAACAACCCGTATACAGAGGTGCTCAGCGATGAGTCAGAGCACAGCCAATGAGAGCGACGAAGCGTCGCACGACTCCGCGCGGCTCGCCCGGATCCAGCGACGTTTCGCCGAGTTCGCGACCGAGTATGCCGCCCTCCCGCTCTACTCGACCCTGAGCCGCCACCTCGCGGGTGACGACGACCTCGCGTCGTTGCTTCTGGCGGCCCGGGCCGGCCAGGCCCGGCCCGTCCTGTGGCTGGCAGCGCTGCACGAGCTCGTGCTGCGAAGCCCGGAAACCCCTGCAGCCCGGTGGTATCCGAGCGTCGTCGGGACGGATCGCCTGCCGATCGGCGACCCGTGGCCCGATGTGCGGCGCACGGTCCTCGAGCACCGGGACGAGCTGGTCGAGCGGATCTCCACGCACGGGACGCAGACGAACGAGGTGAACCGGGCCGTGTACGTCGCGCTCGGTCTTGCGGCCGCGGCATACGACACGCGTGAGCGTCCGCTCGCCCTGGTCGAGCTCGGCGCGAGCGCCGGACTGCTCCTCGCCGTCGACCGGTATGCCGTCCGCGTCGACTCGCCGGCAGGCGAGGTGGTGCTGGGTGACCCCGCGTCCACCGTCCCTTGCGCAGGCCTGGACCGGTCGGGCAAGGTGGCTGCCCTCGGGTCCTGGGTGTTCGCCCTCCCCCCGGTGCGGGGTCGTGTGGGGGTGGACCTCGACCCGGTCGACCTGGCCGACGACGATGCCGTTCGGTGGCTCGAGGCGTGCCTCTGGCCCGAGGTGCCCGGCAGGGTCGAGCGGTTCCGCGCCGCGCGTGACCTGCTGAGAGTGCAGCAACCGAGCGTGCTGCGCGACGACATGGTCGATGGGCTGCCTGCGGCCGTCGCGCAGGCGCGCAGCCAAGCAGGCGCCGGGGCACACGTCGTCGTCTTCAGCTCGTGGGCGCTGACCTACGTCGACCCGTCCAGACGCACGGACCTCGAGGCCGAGGTGCGCTCCCTCGCCGGGGGGTGTGAGGCGCTGTCGTGGCTCACGGCCGAGCCGCCGGCGTGCGCCCCGGGGATCGAGCCGCCATCGGGTGTCGACGCCGGTGGAACCGTCGTCGGGCTGCGTCGTTGGCGTGACGGTCGCGAGCGTGGACCAGTGACGCTCGGCACCTGCCACCCGCACGGCGCGTGGGTGGATCTGAGCTTCGAGGGGCTCAGTCGGCAAACATCATATGTCGATTACCGGCGAATTGCACTGTCGCACAATGGAATTCGCGTGCCTTCAAAGCGGGTGCGTCACTCCCGCAGAGTCGCGACCGTCAGCGAGCGCGCCGACCCAGCCCGGCGGCATACGCGTCGAGCGCTCGGAGCGCGGCCGGGGCGCGGTAGACGCGGTTGCGGCGGTGTCCGGTGGACTCGAGCAGGATGCCGTCGTCAACGAGCCGATGGAGGGCCGACTGGGCAGTGGGGGCCGAGACGTGGAGCTCGCGCACCACGACCCGCGCGGTGACGACCGGCTGGCGCAGCAGGAGGTCGAGCATCGCCCACGACGCCGAGCCGGCCCGGGCGGTGAGGCGCTCGGCCCAGTCGGCGCGCACCTGGCGCAGGGTCGCCACGAGCCGCTCGCCGATGTGGGTGCCGTTGCGCGCGGCCTCGGCGACGCAGCGCAGGATGGGCTCGGTGTCTCCCTGGCGGTAGGCCATGAGGGCTTCGACGTAGTCGTCGCGGATGGCCAGCAGGCCGGCGGAGATCGGGACCGTGACCCGGCGGATCACCCCGGTGTGGAGCAGGACCGAGTGCAGCAGGGCGCGCCCGGTGCGCCCGTTGCCGTCGGTGAAAGGGTGGATCGTCTCGAACTGGGCGTGGGCCAGTGCGGCGTGCGCGAGCGGCGGCAGGTCGTCGCGGTCCATGAAGGCGACGAGGTCGGCCATCAGGCCGGGCACGTCGTCGGCCACCGGCGGCACGTAGTGCGCGTCGCCGGGGTGCGCCGCGGAGCCGCCGACCCAGACCTGCTGGTCGCGCCAGAGCCCCGCCGGGTGCTGCGTCTGCTGGGCCATGAGGGCGCGGTGCATGGCGAGCACGGCGTGCTCGTCGAGCCGTCCGGCGAGATCGAGCGCCGCCTGCATGGTGCGCACGTTGCCGAGGATGACCGCGGCATTGGCCCGGTTGCCCTCGCCGATCTCGGCCTCGGCGAGGGCGCGGGCGGAGGACGTGAGGTTCTCGATCTGGGAGCTGGCGGCGCTCTCGGAGCGGAGCAGCACCGACGCGAAGGGTGCGATCTCCCCCGCTCCCCCGGCGTCGAACGCGGTGAGCAGTCGCGTGGCCTCGTCGAGGTCGGCCGCGAGGTCACCGTCGAGCGCCAGGCTGACGCCCGCGATCGGCGGCACGACCGCGGCCGCGTAGCTGCGCGGGCTGGCCCGCTGAGCGCGGCGGGACAACCCGAGCAGGCCTTCGACAGGTCGCCACGCAACCGTGCGCGACTCGAGCGCGGGCCAGGTCTGTGCCATGCGTCGTCCACCTCCTTGGTAAAGGTTATCGCACAACCTTTATGAAAGAGCGGGCAACATCAGACGCGTGAGACCTCTACAGGTGCCTCGACGACCCACCAGGCGGCATACGGGCTCAGCGATGCGAGCCCGCGGGCGTCACCGAACACGGGGTGGCCGCCCAGCGCGTCGTGGGCGTGCGTGATGCCGGCGTCGCTGAAGAGCCGGACCGGGACGGTCTGCCACGACGCCGTCACGTTGTAGACGCAGACCATGGAGCCGCTCGGGTGCGTGCGCACCACCGCGAGCACGCCGTCGTCGGTCTCGAGCACCACGCGGGTCTGCGCCGAGGCGTGGAGCTGGGGAAGGGTGCGGCGCACGGCTGCCAGGTGTCGCAGGCCCTGGAAGACCTTGCCGGCGGTCGTGCCCAGGTCGCCCCGGCGCTCCGCCAGCGCCCAGTCGATGCGCTCGCGGTGGGCCCACCGGTTGTCGTCCTCGTGCCCGGGCTCCTCGGCCCAGTGTGGGTCGTTCGGCATCCCGAGCTCGTCACCGCTCCACACCACCGGTATGCCGCCCCAGCCGGACACGACCGCGTGTGCGAGGAAGAGCCGGGCCAGACCCAGCCCGACACCCCCTGCGTCACGGCGCCGCTCCGCGTCCGACAGCCCGGTCAGGGCTGCTGCCGTGCCGCTGATGCGCTTGTCACCAGTGGCCGGGTTGTGCTGGAAGACCAGTCCGTGCGCCCACGACCCCGGCTGGTCACCGGCATACCAGTCGGAGAGGAAGCGGCGGTGGGCAAACCCGTCGAGGCCGGCGGCGGCCGCGTCGCCGTCGTCGATGGCCCAGCCGATGTCGTCGTGGCAGCGGACGTAGCAGATCCACGTGCCGCTCGGCGGGGTCGGCGGCAGTGCCGTCAGGGCCTGCTTGGTCAGGCCGGTGCTGCCGGTCGCCAGCATCGACCACACCTGCACCATGAGGCTGTTGTGGTAGGCGATGTCGCTGACCCTCCCGGCGTGCTCGCCCTGTCCCAGGTACTGCACGAGGTCGCGTGGCCCGACGATGGCCTCGGCCTTGAAGGCGAGAGCGGGGCAGGCGATCCGCGCGACCGTGCGCAGAGCCTGCGTGACCGCGTGCACCTCGGGTTGGTTCTGGCAGTTCGTCCCGAGGCGCTTCCAGGTGAAGGCGATGGCGTCGAGACGAAGCACCTCGACACCGACGTTCGCGAGGTAGAGCACGATGTCGGCGTACTCGACGAGCACGTCAGGGTTGGACCAGTTGACATCCCACTGCCACTCGTTGAAGGTCGTCCAGGCCCAGCCGCCCAGCTCGTCGTCCCACGTGAAGTTGCCCGGGGCGAAGTCGGGGAACACCTCGGGCAGCGTGCGTTCGTACGCGTCGGGCATGACGCGGTCGGGGTAGACGTGGAAGTAGTCGCGGTAGTGCGACTCCCCCGCCCGGGCCCGTCGTGCCCACTCGTGCTCACGCGCCACGTGGTTCAGCACAAGGTCCAGCACGAGCGAGATGCCCTGTGCGCGAAGGTCGCTCGCCAACGAGCGCAGGTCGTCGACGTCGCCGAGGTCTGGTCGCACGGTGCGGAAGTCCTGCACGGCGTAGCCGCCGTCGTTGTCCCCGTCGCGGGGCAGCAGCAGCGGCATGAGGTGCAGGTAGGTCACCCCGAGATCGCGCAGGTGGTCGAGGTGGCCGCCGAGCCCTCGGAGATCACCGGCGAAACGCTCGGTGTAGCAGGCGTACCCGAACATCTCGGGCTGCTGTAGCCAATCCGGGCGCAGCAGCCGGCGTTGGTCGAGGCGGCGCAGCTCGGGCGACCTCTCGGTGTGGGCCGACACGGCCCGTTCGACGAGACGCAGGGCGATGGCCGAGACGTCCTGCTCCGGATAGAGCACCCGCAACGCCGCGACGAGGTCGTCGGACCATCGCTCGAGCCGCAGCCCCAGGGTCTCGCGATCGGCCTCGACGAGACCGGCCAGCAGCGAGTCCACGGACTCGGGAGTCGGGCTCACGTCTCGGGCGCCTTGGCTCATGGCCCGATTGAACAGCACCACGACCCGGTGCGACAGGGGCACGCCACGACCAGACGGTTCGCCGTGACCGCCGGCCGTGCCCTCACTCGAACGGGCTGGGGTCCCCCGCGCCCACCCTGGTCACGACGGGGTAGCCGTCGGACCAGTCGACGACGGTCGTGGGCTCGAGGCCGCACTCCCCCGAGTCGATGACGGCGTCGACGACGTGGTCGAGGCGGTCCTTGATCTCCCAGCCCTCGGTCATCGGCTCGTCGTCGTCGGGCATGAGCAGCGTGCTCGACAGGATCGGCTCGCCCATCGCCTTCAGCAGCTCGCGCACCACCGGGTGCTCGGGGATGCGGACGCCCACGGTCTTCTTCTTGGCATGGAGCAGGCGTCGCGGCACCTCCTTCGTCGCCGGGAGGATGAACGTGTAGGGGCCAGGCGTCGCGGCCTTGATGGCGCGGAACACCGAGTTGTCGAGGTGCACGAACTGGCCGAGCTGCGCGAAGTCCGAACAGACCAGCGTGAAGTGGTGCTTGTCGTCGAGGTGCCGGATGCGCAGGATGCGCTCCTTGCCCTCGGGGTTGTCGAGCGAGCAGCCGAGGGCGAAGCACGAGTCGGTCGGGTAGGCGATGAGGCCGCCCGTCCGAAGGATCTCGACCGCCTGGCCGATCGCCCGGGGCTGGGGGTCCACCGGGTGGACGTCGAAGTACTTCGCCATGACCTCACCCTGCCATGCTGGAGCGATGACGGAGCGCACGGGTGACGGCATCGACGATCCCACCGACGAGTCGACAGCTGCCATCCGGGTCGTCGACAACCCCGGCCGCGGCCGGTTCGAGCTGTTCGACGGCGACCGGGTGATCGGCATCGCCAGCTACGCGGTCGTCCGTGGCGACGGCGGCGAGGGCGGCGAGGGCGGCGAGGGCGGTGCCGAGCCCGACCGGGTCGTCTTCTTCCACACGGAGGTCGACCCGGCGTACGAGGGGCAGGGCCTCGCCGGGCGCCTCGCCGACTTTGCGCTGTCCTCGACCGTCGCGTCCGGTCGTCGCATCGTGGCGCTGTGCCCGTACATCAAGGTCTACCTCCGAAGGCACCCCGAGCCGTATGCCGCCCACGTCGTGACTCCCACGGAGGCTGATGTCGAGGCGGCCGACGAGGCCGCTCGCGCGGCTGCCGGGTGACGCGTCCCCACGTCGTCGTCGTGGGTGGCGGCATCGTCGGGTCGGCCGTGGCCCGACGCCTCACCCTTTCCGACCCTCGGCCCGACGTCACCGTCGTCGAGAAGGAGTCGGCACCCGCCCGGCACCAGACGTCGCGCAACAGCGGCGTCGTGCACGCCGGCATCTACTACGCGGCGGGTTCCGCCAAGGCCACGCTCTCGCGGGAAGGGGTGCGTCGTCTGCGCGCATACTGCCACGAGCGTGGACTGCCGTACGAAGAGGTCGGGAAGGTCGTCGTCGCCCTGGACGAGGTCGAGCTCGGTCGGCTGCGCGAGATCGAGGCACGGGCGCAGGCGAACGGCGTGCCCGGCCTGCGCCGGCTCGATCCGGTGGCCCTGCGCGAGCTCGAGCCTCACACCGTCGGACTGGCTGCGCTGCACTCCCCCACGACTGCGATCACCGACTTCTCCCTCGTCGCAGCCGCGATGCTCGAGGATGCCATGGGCCGCGACGCCCGGGTCGTCACCGACTTCGAGGTGACCGGTCTCGACCAGAGCGGCGGGCAGGTCGACGTCCGGGCAGCGGACGGGCGCCGGCTCCGGGCCGACCGGGTGGTCATCGCGGGGGGACTGCACGCCGACCGGCTGGCCGTCCTCGCCGGCGACGGGCCGAGCCCGGCGATCGTGCCCTTCCGGGGCGAGTACCACCGGCTCGCCCCGTCGGCCACGCACCTGGTGCGCGGCCTGGTCTACCCGGTGCCCGACCCGCGCTACCCCTTCCTCGGGGTGCACCTGACGCGCACCGTCGGCGACGACGTGCTGCTCGGACCGAATGCCGTGCTCGCGACGGCGCGCGAGGGCTACCGCCGCCGCGACGTCGACCCACGCGTGCTCCGGGCACTCGCGACCTCGCGCGGCTTCCGGCGGTTCGCCCGGGCCAACCTCGGCACCGGCCTGCGCGAGATCGCGGGGTCGGTCAGCAGGCATGCCTTCGTCTCTCGCGCGCGGCGGTACGTGCCCGCCATCACGGACGACGACGTCGTGCCCGCCGGCTCGGGAGTGCGCGCGCAGGCGATGGACGCTGACGGGTCGCTCGTCGAGGACTTCCGCTTCAGCAGGGTCGGGGCCGTGCTCTGCGTCCGCAACGCCCCGTCCCCCGCAGCGACCGCCTCACTCGCCATCGCCGACCTCGTGGTCGACCGGCTGGACCTCGACTGACGTCGCCCGCCCCCCGCGGCACCCTCGGCGCACCCTCGGTGCACCCGCCGCGGCCACGGTCGGTGACGGAGGGGCCGTCAGCTCTTGCCGAAGTACTCGCTGGCCTCCATGGCCTCGATGACCGACGGCGCGCCGTGTTGTCCGACCGAGTAGCTGCCCAGGTCGATCGCGGTGTCGACGAGTCCGACCACCGGGCTCACCATCGACCACGGCGAGACATGGACGTCGGGGCCCTTCGCCGGGTCGAGGGCGATCTGGGTTCCGAGGGCGTTCGGCAGGGGGTCGTCACCGATGAAGGGCACGTGGTCGACGAACGAGCCGAGAGGGTTCTGCACGGTCGTGAGGATCTCGCCCCGCACGTGGTAGTTGCGCACCTGCCCCTGGTCGAGGCTCGCCGAGTGATGGCCCAGGGCCGCGGCGGCGACGACGGTGTTGGGATGCACGCCGGCCGCGTTGAAGGTGACCGCGGGGACGCCCGTGGCGACCGATGCCGTGCTCGCGAGGCCACCGCCGAGCGAGTGCCCCGTCAGGACCACGTTGTCGCTCCCGACCGCCGCGGCGAGGTGGTGGGCCAGGGCGATGGCCTGCAGGTGCTGGCTGCTGAGTGCGCCGAGGCCCTGCTGGGCGTTGGTGCCCCAGTCGCTCACGCTCTTGGGGTCCGTCCCGGCGAAGGCCAGGACGTAGCGGCCGTGGTCGTCGCGGTAGATGTTCGCCTGGAAACCACCGCGCCCGGTGAGGGAGGCGGGGTCGATGCCGAGCTTCTCGAGCTCGTCGGCGCTGACCGGGTCGAAGCTGTCAGTGCCCGTGCCGTCATAGACGCCCTTCGCCAGCTCGGCGAGCTCGAGGTCGACGTCGTGGGGTTCGGTGCCCCGGACGTCGTCCGCGAAGTCCAGCTCGTCGACGGTCCCGCCGCCCGGACCGGACGAGGCGCCGAAGCCGGGCGCCAGCCACGGCGGGAGCGAAGCCTGCCCGTGGCCGCTGGCGCCTCGTTGTGCTCGCGCGTTCTCGGCGAGTCGCCGGGACATCGAGTCGAGCGAGGACCCCAGCGCGACGAGCGCAGACGACGCGGACCGCCAGGTCTCCTGGGCGGCCTGCGCGTCGTCACCGCCCCACGACCGGCCGAGCGCGGCAAGGGCCCGCGTGCCGGTGGCACGGATGCCGTCGACCTCGCCGGCGCACGCAGTGAGCTCACGTGCGGTGCGTTCGAGGGCTTCGGGGTCGGCGCCCTTGCGGTAGAGCACGTTGGCCTCCTGTCGACGGTGCGCCTGACGTTAGGTTGCGTGCGGCCCTCCGTCGATGGGGAGCCCTCCCCGCGTGTCGCGGCGACGCTCGCGCGACCGCGAGACCTGGTGGGACTCGCGGCACGGCACGGCGTGGAGGACGAGGACGAGGACGAGGACGGTGGAGGGCTGCAGCGCCGCGGCTCAGGCGCGCAGGTCGCTGAGCAGCGACGCGAACGGGGTCACGTCGTCGAAGGGGTCGACCCGGGCCTCACGCGGGCTGCCCACGACGAGAGCGGCGAACGACCGTCCGGCGCGGTCGATGCGCTCACCGAGCCGACCGGCGTCAGTGCTCCCCCAGTCCTCGCTCGCTGCGAAGACCGCGACCGGGGCGACGAGGGCACCGAGGTGCGCGAAGAGGGGACGTAGCGCGTGGTCGATGGCGAGCGAGTGGCGCGCCGTGCCCCCTGTCGCACCGAGCAGCACCGGGGTGTCGCGCAGGGCGTCCTTCGGGAGCACGTCGACGAGCATCTTGAACAGCCCGCTGTACGACGCGGCATACACCGGCGTGGCGACGATGACCGCGTCCGCCTCCGCGATGGCGTCGAGCCGCACCTGCAGCTCGGGCGATGCGAAGCCGGTGAGCACGTTGTTCGTCAGGTCGTGGGCGACGTCCCGCACGTCGATCACCTCGACGACGACCTCGCCGACATCGTGTCCGGCGAGGGCACGCACGGTCGCCTCGGTGAGACGGTCGGCGAGCAGGCGCGTGGACGACGGCTGGGTCACGCCGGCGGTGATGACGGCGAGATGGAACGGGGTCTGGGTCGTCACCTGGTCACCTCCACGGTGGACGTGTTGTCGGTGGACGTGCTGTCGGTGGGCTGGGGGGACGCTCCGGTGACGTCGTCACCGTCGGCGTACACGGTCGTGTCGTGGGCCCCACCCGCGGCCGCGACGCGGCTCGCGTGGTCGGGGGCGTCCGGCACGTGGGCGGGCTTCAGGGCGGCGAACTCCTTGCGGAGCACCGGGACGACCTCCTCGCCGAGGAGGTCCAGCTGCTCCAGGACCGTCTTGAGCGGCAGGCCGGCATGGTCGACGAGCCACAGCTGGCGCTGGTAGTCGCCGACGTAGTCACGGAAACCGAGGGTGCGCTCGATGACCTCCTGCGGGCTTCCCACGGTCAGCGGCGTCTGGCTGGTGAACTCCTCCAGCGTCGGGCCGTGTCCGTAGACCGGTGCGTTGTCGAAGTAGGGCCGGAACTCGCGCACGGCGTCCTGGCTGTTCTTGCGCATGAAGATCTGCCCACCCAGGCCCACGATGGCCTGATCGGCCTGGCCGTGGCCGTAGTGCTCGAAGCGGCGGCGGTAGAGCTGCACCATCTGCTTCGTGTGGCTGGCCGGCCAGAAGATGTGGTTGGAGAAGAAGCCGTCGCCGTAGTACGCCGCCTGCTCGGCGATCTCGGGGCTGCGGATCGAGCCGTGCCACACGAACGGCGGCACGCCGTCGAGAGGGCGCGGCGTCGAGGTGAAGCCCTGCAGGGGCGTGCGGTACTTGCCCTGCCAGTCGACGACGTCCTCACGCCACAGCTGGTGCAGCAGCGCGTAGTTCTCGATGGCGAGCGGGATGCCCTCGCGGATGTCCTTGCCGAACCACGGGTAGACGGGGCCGGTGTTGCCGCGGCCGAGCATGACGTCCATGCGTCCGTCGCTCAGGTGCTGGAGGTACGCGTAGTCCTGGGCGAGGCGCACCGGGTCGTTCGTCGTGATCAGCGTCGTCGACGTCGACAGGATGAGGTGCTCGGTCTGAGCGGCGATGGCGGCGAGCAGGACGGGCGGGTTCGCCGGCGCGGCGAACGGCGGGTTGTGGTGCTCACCCGTCGCGAAGACGTCGAGACCCACCTCCTCGGCCTTCTTCGCTATGGCGACGGTGGCCTTGATGCGCTCGTTCTCGGTCGGCGTACGGCCCGTGGTCGGGTCGGTGGTGACGTCGCCGACGGTGAAGATCCCGAACTGCATGTGTCCCAACTCCTCAGTGATTGACGTTTCAATCATACCGAACGCCGGTGACCCCTCCCCCATTCCCGCTGCGCTCGGCGCGCGGCCCGAGGATCGTGTTGGATGGCCCGGTGAGCACGTGGGACGGCGTCGCCGAGGCCTACCGGAGGTCCTTCGCGACCATGTGCGAGGGCACCGTCCCCCGCCTGCTGTCCGACACTCCCGAAGGGCACCACCTCGACGTCGGCTCCGGAACCGGTGCCCTCGCCGCCGCAGCCGCGGCGAGGGGACGCACCGTCGCGGCCGTCGACGCCGACCCCCAGATGGTGGCGCTGTCGAGCGACCTGTCTCCGGGTGCCGTCCTGCGGGCCGCCCTGCCCGACCTGCCTTTCGGTGACGGCGCGTTCGACGCCGTCACGGCCAACTTCGTGGTCAACCACGTCGCCGACCCTCGCGCTGCCGTGAGCGAGCTTGCCCGCGTCACCCGGCCGGGCGGGCGTGTCGCCCTCACGATCTGGACGTCAGGCACCCCGCAGTGGGCACGTCTGGTGGCCGATGCCTTCAGCGCCGCGGGGGTCGTCTCGCTACCCGGCCAGCGCCTGAGCCCCGAGCTCGACTTCGCCCGGTCGGTGGAGGGCCTCCGTGGACTGGCCTCGTCGGCGGACCTCGCCCCGGTCGTCGCCACGGAGCTGCGGATGCCCTGGACCATCGCGCGCGAGGCGTTGTGGCGCGGGATCGCCGGTGGCGTCGGGGTCGCAGGACGGACCCTGCTGGCGCAGACACCCGGCGTGCGCGCCGCCGCCGAGGCACGATTCCGTGAAGCGACGGAGCCCCTTTCGGTCGACGGTGTGCTGACGCTGCAGACCTCAGCCGCCTACGTCGTCGCCGAGGCCTGACCGGCGACGAGGCGGGGCTGTCGGGCGGCGGCAACTTTCGGGCTCCGGTGAGCATCTCCATGGACAGCCGGCTGCCACAGGGGCGCCGGGCTTCTGAACGAGAACCAGGGACAGTCCCATGCAGCTCATCGCACCACCCGAGGGCTTCGTCGCCCCCGCCCGTGTCGTCGCCCGCAGGCGCCCGGCCCAGAACCTTCCGGCTCTCTACCCCCTCGCGGTGTGGGCACACCGGTGCCGGCGGCTTCTCGTCTGGATGCGCGGCGGCACGGAGTGGGCCGGGGAACGCCTGGCCGACCCTCTGGCACACCGCGTCAAGGCGCACGGCTCTCTGCTCATGCGGGAGCTGTCGGAGGACGAGATGCACCTGCAGCGCAACAAGGTGGTCAACCTCCGGCTCGCCTCCCGCCGGGTCGACACCCTGCTGATCCGCCCCGGCGAGACCTTCTCGTTCAACAAGGTGGTCGGCAGCTGCACGCGCCGGCGGGGCTACGTCGAGGGCATGCGGCTGTCCAACGGTGAGGCGCGGGCCGGCGTCGGTGGCGGCATCTGCCAGCTCGCCAACCTGCTGCACTGGATGTTCCTGCACAGCGAGCTCACGATCCTCGAGCGCTCCGAGCACTCCTTCGACCCCTTCCCCGACAAGGCGCGCGTGCTGCCGTGGGGCGTCGGGTGCTCCATCGTCTACAACTACGTCGACCTCGTCGTGCGCACGACACGACGTCGACCTTCCAGCTGCTCGTCACCGTCGGCGAGCGCCACCTCGAGGGTGAGCTCAGGTCGGACGCGCCGGCCGCGCACTCGTACAAGGTGGATGCCCGTGACGAGCAGTTCATCCGCTCGGGCGCCGAGATCTTCCGGCGC
The DNA here is from genome assembly GCF_052115265.1 of Terrabacter sp. 2RAF25. Lineage (NCBI taxonomy): Bacteria > Bacillati > Actinomycetota > Actinomycetes > Micrococcales > Intrasporangiaceae > Terrabacter > Terrabacter sp. 2RAF25. The sequence continues at coordinate 34,208 of NZ_JBFRGJ010000004.1, read as the reverse complement.
AACGAGATCTGGCGCACGGTCATCGACAAGCGGACCGGCCGCGCGGTGGGCGAGGAGCTGCTCAAGCACAACTGCGCTCTCGTGCGCTACGAGCCGAGCGGACCCGTCATCGACCTCGCGCTGGCACCCCAGCCGCCGGCGCCCCAACGGCCACGGCATGGCATCCTGACCGCGTGACCGACGAGATCTCCCCCAAGGACCGCTTCATCACGGTCTACGGCCGCAACCCGGTGCACGAGGTGCTCCTCGACGACGACCTCCACGTCGACAAGGTCGTCATCGCCGAGGGCGCTCGCGGGGCCGGCCTGCGCGAGATCCAGCAGGCTGCCCGCCGTCGGCGCGTCGACGTGCAGTACGCCAGCGCCGAGCGGGTCAAGAAGCTGGCCGGCAACGGCCGTCAGGACCAGGGTGTCTTCGCGGACGTCGTGGCACCGCGGATGCGCCCTCTCGACATGGCCCTCTCCCGGGACCGCTCCGGTTCGCTCCGGACCGTGCTGGTGCTCGACGGCGTCACGACTCCCGCCAACGTCGGGATGATCCTTCGCTCGGCTACGGCCGCGGGCGTCGACGGCATCGTGGTGCCGCGCAAGGGAGTCGCCTCGATCGACCCGCTGGTCGTCAAGGCGTCGGCGGGAGTCGCGTTCCGGGCACCGATCCTCAAGGCCTTCACAGCCGGCGAGGCCGTCGAGACGCTCAAGGAGGCCGGCTTCCACGTCGTCGGGCTCGATGCGCGCGGTGACGACGACCTCTTCTCCGCGCACCTGCCCGAGCCGGTGGCGTTCGTCCTGGGCAGCGAGACCGCAGGGCTGTCCCCCGACGTCGCCGCGCTCGTCGACACGTGGGTGTCCATCCCGATGGCGGCCGGGGTGGAGTCGCTCAACGTGTCGGCGGCCGCCGCCGTCGTCTGCTTCGAGCTCGTGCGCCGCGCCCGCCTCTGAACCGATCGGCCGACGGACCGCCACGAACGTATGCCGCGTCGCCGGCGCAGCACGCGGGTGTGCGTCCGCACGAGGTCGTGGCGGTCCGTCGGTGGAGGCGTCGGGGCGTCAGCCGCCCCACTTGTCGGCGAGCGCCCGGACGACGGTGATGTTGCGGGCGGTGCCCACGGCACCGGTCAGCTTCTCTATGCGGGCGTTGGTCAGCCTGGCGCCCTGCACCCCTGCCGCGAGGAAGAGCACGATGTCGCTGCCGACGACCAGCGCCCCTTCGGTCTCGACGTCCCACGCGTGCAGCGCCTCGACGCCCGCGGGGTCGAGCGTGCCCGTCATGAACGTGATGTAGCGGCGGGCGTCCCCGGGCACCGGTGAGTCGAGCGCCTCGGCGTCGTCGGCGAGCCTGCGCAGCTGGGCAGGCGTGCGCACGACGACGGGCACGTCGAAGCCGAACTCGGCGCTGATCGCCCTTCGCAGGTCGGTCTCGACCCTGGCTGCGCTCCGCGTGGTCGACCGCACCTTGAGGTTGCCGCTCTGGATGTGCGTCTCGACGTCCTCGTAACCCTCGGACTCCAGCAGCTCACGCAGGGCAGCCATCTTCACCTTCCGCGTGCCGCCGAGGTTGACGGCACGGAGGAACCCTATGTAGGTCGGCACGTGCCGATCGTCGCACAAGGGCGGAGCATGCCGAGTCAGCCTCGCGAGACGGTGCCGGAACCGACCTCGGCCACCCTCCCCGCCACCCGGATGGTCGCGTCGGAGTCGACCGTGAGCACGAGCCGCGACGGCCGGCCGGTCTGGGCGCCCTGTGACACCACCACCTCGAGCGCGGTGCGCCCCTGACCGACGAACCAGCCGCCCAGGCTGCTGCACGCCGACCCGGTGGCCGGGTCCTCCTCCAGGGTCGTGCCCGCAGCGGCGAACATCCGGGCTTCGATGGTGTCGGGTCCGGTCCACGCCCAGAGGTACGCGTGCGGCGGGCGCTCCGGCATCGCCAGGTGCTCGAGCATCAGGGTCGGGTTCGGGGCCGCAGACCGGAGGGCCTCGAGGTCGTCCACCTGCACGACGAGCGACTCGACGCCGCAGCTGACCCACTGGGTCGCACCGGTCACGAGCGCCGTGACGGGAACCCCGAGCGCAGCCGCCACCTGCCGGGGCGTGGCTCGCGCCTGCCGGTGCTGCGGCGGGTTGGCCTGCAGCTGCCAGCCGTCGGAGGTGCGCCGAACCGGGATGTCACCGGCGGGCATCGTCAGGAGCACCTGGTCGACGGGACCCCCGACGTGTGCAGCGGCCCGATCGGCGACGACGTGGGCCGTGCCGAGGGTCGGGTGGCCGGCGAAGGGCATCTCGTAGGTGGCCGTGAAGATGCGCACCGATGCCCGTGCCGGACCGTCGGCGCGCGCTGTGTCGGTGGACGCGCCGTCGTCGACGAAGGTCACCTCGCTGAGGTTGAACTGTCGTGCCCAGGCCTGCATCTCGCTGTCGTCGAGCCCCGACGCCTCTTCGAACACCGCCAGGGCGTTGCCCGAGAACGGGTCACCCTCGATCCCGAACACGTTGACGATGCGGAAGGGCAGCTCCATGGCGGCGAGTCTCGCAGTCCCGTCGACGCGGGCCCGAAGCGGGGTGCAGGTGGTTTGATGACCGGTATGGCCTCCCCCGACGGCATCTACCCGGGCAACATCTACCTCTTCCGGCACGGCGAGACCGAGTGGTCGCTGAGCGGCCAGCACACGGGCACCACCGATCTGCCGCTGCTTCCCGAGGGCGAGGCCGCCGCGCGCGAGCTGGCGGACGTGCTGCGCAAGCACCGTTTCCAGCGGGTGCTCGTCTCCCCGCTCCAGCGCGCCAAGCGCACCGCCGAGCTGGCCGGCCTCGGCGACTTCGAGGTCGAGCCGCTGTTGCGTGAGTGGGACTACGGCGCCTACGAGGGCGTCACGACGAAGCAGATCAGCGAGGAGATCGGCCACCCCTGGGAGGTCTTCGTCGACGGGGTGAAGCCCGGGGTCACGCCCGGCGAGACGGTCGAGGAGGTGTCCGCGCGGGCGCAGCAGGTCATAGACAAGGTGTGGCCCGACCTCGAGCACGGCGACGTCGCCCTCTTCGGCCACGGGCACGCGCTGCGCGTCCTCACCGCCACCTACCTCCGGCTCGACCCGCGCTTCGGCCAGAACCTCGTCCTCGACGCCGGCTCGATGAGCGTGCTGACCCACCACCGCTCGACCCGCTGCATCGGGATGTTCAACCTGTCGCCCTGGCGTCTGCTCTCAGACGACTGAGCCGGGCGGGATGCACCCACCGCGCCCGACCGAGCCACCCACGTCCCTTTGCGTATGCCGGCACGCCACCAGACGGCATACGCGAGCTGCGCTGGGGCGCAGGAACGCCCGGGTCAGTCGCTCGGCAGCTCCCAGGTGTGGACCGGCTCGTTGGCCATCATTCCCTCGATGTAGCGGCTGAGCATCTCGCGCAGTGCCTTGTCGCGGGTGAGCCCCTGGGCCTCGAGCCGGGACACGCACTCGGTCTGCCAGGAGGCGCCGTTGACGCCGGTGAGGCAGCGCTGCTCGATGATCGTGAGGAAGCGGTCACGCACGGCCGCCGAGACGCCCCACCGCTCGAGGCCCTCGTGGGCCATCGGGAGCAGCCGGCGCAGGACGAGCTCGGTGGAAGGCACCTCGCCCAGTCCGGGCCAGTAGGTGCGGGCGTCGATGCCGAGGCGGGCGCCCTCCTCGAAGTTCGACTCGGCTGCCGAGAAGCTCATCCGGGTCCACACCGGACGGTCCTCCTCGGCGAGCACCCGCATGGTGCCGTAGTAGAACGCGGCGTTGGCCATGACGTCGGCGATGCTCGGACCGGCCGGCAGGACGCGGTTCTCGACGCGCAGGTGCGGGCGGCCGCTGACGATGTCGTAGATCGGACGGTTCCAGCGGTAGACGGTGCCGTTGTGCAGCCGCAGCTCCTTGAGCTCGGGCACGTCGCCCCGCTCGAAGACCTCCTCGGGCTCCTCGTCGTAGAGCTCGGGGAGCAGCGCCGGGAAGTAGCGGACGTTCTCCTCGAAGAGGTCGAAGATCGAGGTGATCCACCGCTCGCCGAACCAGACCCGGGGCCGCACGCCCTGGGTCTTCAGCTCGACCGACCTCGTGTCGGTGGCCTGGGTGAAGAGCGGGATGCGCGTCTCGGCCCAGAGCCGCTGCCCGAGGAAGAACGGCGAGTTGGCGCCGAGCGCGAGCTGCGGGCCGGCGAGCACCTGGGCGGCGTTCCAGTGGTCGGCGAAACGTTCGGGCTGTACCTGCAGGTGCAGCTGGATCGAGGTGCAGGCCGACTCGGGCGCGAGGCTGTCGGAGTAGCGGGCGATCCGCTCACCCGTCGGGCCCTCGAGCTCGAGCCAGACGTCCTCGCCGCGGGCGTCGAGCACGGCGTTGTTGAGGGCGGCATAGCGGATGTTCTCGCTGATCCAGTCACCCTCGAAATGCTCGGGCATGACCGTGGGCAGGATGCCGATCGCCACGATGCCGGTGTGCAGCTCGGCAGCCTTCGCGGAGGCCCGGTTGAGCGACTCGCGCAGGAGGCCCTCGAGCTCGATGGCCGAGTCGCCCGGGAGCGGCCTCGGGTGCACGTTGAGCTCGATGTTGTAGCGCGCCAGCTCGGTCTGGTAGTCCTCGTCGGCGATCTGCTCGAGCACCGACTTGTTGTCGAGCTTGGGCCCGAGGTCCTCGTTGACGAGGTTGAGCTCGATCTCGAGACCCGTCATCGGTCGGTCGAACTCGAACTCGCTCTTGCCGAGCATGCGTTCGAACACGTCGAGGTCGCGGCGCACCTTCTCCCGGTACTGCTGCCGCTGCTCGCGTGTGTACCTGGCCTGCTCGACGTCGGCTCCCACGTGCCGAGACAACCACACTCCGGGTGCTCCGCGCGACTAGCGCGCCCGAAGAGTTCAGCTCTCGAACGCCTCCGGCGGCGGGCACGAGCAGACGAGGTTGCGGTCGCCGTAGGCGCCGTCGATGCGGCTGACCGGCGGCCAGTACTTGTCGGCGGCGTTGATCCCGACCGGGAAGGCGGCCTCGGTGCGGTCGTACGGGTGGTCCCACGGGCCGGCGATGTTGAGGGCCGTGTGGGGCGCGTGGCGCAGCATGCTGTCGCCGACAGCCACCTCGCCGGCACGAACCGCCTCGATCTCGCCCCGGATCGCGATCATCGCGTCGCAGAAGCGGTCGAGCTCGTAGAGGTTCTCCGACTCGGTGGGCTCGACCATGAGCGTGCCCGCGACGGGGAAGCTCATCGTCGGTGCGTGGAAGCCGTAGTCGACGAGGCGCTTGGCGATGTCGTCGACGGTGACGCCGGTCTCGGCGGTGATCTGCCGCACGTCGAGGATGCACTCGTGGGCGACGAGCCCGTCGAGGCCCGAGTAGAGCACGGGGTAGTGCTCGCGCAGCCGTGCGGCGATGTAGTTGGCGCCGAGCACGGCCATCTGGGTGGCGTGGCGCAGGCCGTCGCCGCCCATCAGGCGGACGTACGCCCACGAGATGGGCAGGATGCTCGCCGAGCCGTAGGGGGCCGCTGACACCGGACCGACACCCGACTCGGGGCCGGCCTCGGCCGCGAGCGGGTGGTTGGGCAGGTGCGGCGCGAGGTGCGAGCGGACCGCGACCGGGCCGACGCCGGGGCCACCGCCGCCGTGCGGGATGCAGAACGTCTTGTGCAGGTTGAGGTGGCTGACGTCGGCGCCGAACTTGCCCGGCTGGGCGAGGCCGACGAGGGCGTTGAGGTTGGCCCCGTCGACGTAGACCTGGCCGCCGGCTTCGTGGACGAGCTCGCAGAGCTCGGAGATGGTGTCCTCGTACACGCCGTGCGTGGAGGGGTAGGTGACCATGATCGCGGCGAGGTCGTCGCGGTGCGTCTCGATCTTCGCGCGCAGGTCGTCCATGTCGACCGTGCCGCCGGCGGCCGTCTTGACGACGACGACCTTGAGACCGGCCATGACGGCGGACGCGGCGTTGGTGCCGTGCGCGCTGGCGGGGATGAGGCAGGCACGGCGGTGCCCCTCGCCCCGGGCCTGGTGGTAGGCGTGGATCGCGAGGAGGCCCGCGAACTCGCCCTGCGAGCCGGCGTTGGGCTGGAGCGACACGGCGTCGTAGCCGGTGATCTCGCAGAGCCAGCCGGCGAGGTCGTCGATGAGGCCGCGGATGCCCTCGGTCTGGTCGGCCGGCGCGAACGGGTGGAGGTTGGCGAACTCGGGCCAGGTGACCGCCTCCATCTCGGTGGTGGCGTTGAGCTTCATCGTGCAGGAGCCGAGCGGGATCATCCCGCGGTCGAGGGCGAAGTCGCGGTCGGAGAGGCGGCGCAGGTAGCGGAGCATCGCCGTCTCAGAGTGGTGCGCGTGGAAGACCGGGTGGGTGAGGAAGTCCGACGTACGCGTGAGCGCCGCAGGCACGCCGGTGCCCTCGGGGGCGCCGAGCGCTGCCTTCGCGTCGTCGGAGGCGGCGACACCCAGCGCGTCGAGGACCGCGAGCACCGTCGCCGGAGAGGAGGTCTCGTCGAGGCTGACGGAGATGCGGTCGGCGTCGACACGCCGCACGTTCATGCCACGGTCGGCGAAGGTGGTGGTGACGTCCGCGGCGCGCCCCGGGACGACCACGGTAACGGTGTCGAAGAAGGCCGTCGTCTCGACGTCGACGCCACCCGCGACCAGCGCCTGGCGCAGGCCGGCTGTGAGGCCGGTGACGCGACGAGCGATCGTCGTCAGGCCCACGGGGCCGTGCCACACGGCGTACATGCTCGCCATCACGGCGAGGAGCACCTGGGCGGTGCAGATGTTGGAGGTCGCCTTCTCGCGGCGGATGTGCTGCTCGCGCGTCTGGAGCGCGAGGCGGTAGGCCTGGTGGCCCTCGGCGTCGACCGAGACACCGACGAGGCGGCCGGGGAGCTGGCGCTCGAGGCCGCGGTGCACGGCCATGTAGCCGGCGTGCGGTCCGCCGAAGCCCATCGGCACCCCGAAGCGCTGGGCGCTGCCGACGGCGATGTCGGCGCCCCACTCGCCGGGGGCGGTGGCGAGGGTCAGTGCCAGCAGGTCGGCGCACGCGGTCACGAGTCCCTTGGCCTCGTGGACGGCGGCGGTGAGGGGGGCCCAGTCCACGAGCTCGCCCGTCGCGTCGGGGTACTGCACCATGACGCCTGCCACGGGCTTGCCGCCGGCCGCGGACGAGAGCGAGTCGGCGTCGGCGACGCCTCGCAGGTCGGCGACGACGACAGGCAGGCCGATCGCCTCGGCCCGGGTCCGCATGACGGCGATGGTCTGCGGGAACAGCCGCTCGTCGACGAGAACGACGGCGTCGTCGGCGGCGCGGCCGGCCCGGCGCATCAGCGACATCGCCTCCGCGGCAGCGGTGGCCTCGTCGAGCAGGGAGGCCCCGGCGACGTCGAGGCCGGTGAGGTCGGTCACGACCGTCTGGAAGTTGAGCAGGGCCTCGAGGCGACCTTGGGAGATCTCCGGCTGGTAGGGCGTGTAGGCGGTGTACCAGGCGGGGTTCTCGAGCACGTTGCGGCGCACGACCGGCGGGGTGACCGTGCCGTAGTAGCCGAGACCGATGAGTGAGGTGAGGACCGTGTTGCGCGATGCGAAGCCACGCAGCTCCTCGATGACGGCGCTCTCGCTCGGGGCGGCCTGCACGCGGAGCGGCGACTCGGAGCGGATCGCGCCCGGGATGGCGCGGTCGCACATGGCATCGAGGCTGGGCTGGCCCACCACCTCGAGCATGCGACGCACGTCGTCGCCGGCCGGGCCGACGTGACGGCTGACGAAGTCGGCCATCGGGGTCTCGCTGGACGCTCCGGTGGTCACGGGGACGAGCTGGTCGATCGACATGCGGGGCTCCTGGCGGGATTCGAGCGGACGACACACGCTCCCCGTCTGTCGAGCACCGCGCGGTGCCTCCAGAGTTGCCTCGCCCGCGTGGTCCTGGCGCCTGAGAGGTTCCGGGGATGTTGCCCCTTCGGCGCCTCGCAGGTGCGTGGCACCCCGAGGACTCTCCCACGCAGGGTCGATCGGCAACGCCAAATCTACCAGCAGCGCGACAGGGTGGCGGAACGCCGACGGCCCGACCGGGGATGGTCCGGTCGAGCCGTACGGAGCGTCGTGGGCCGTGCGGCCGGGCGGGGGCCGGCTCAGGCCATGCGGCGCGCCTGCCGACGCGCGGTGAGCTCGTCGTCCGGGTGCTCGGCCGCGGGGTCCTCGGCGCGCTCGCTGGGCAGCTGCGCGAGCTCACCCTCGACCTCGCGCCACACGCGACCCACCGCGATGCCGAAGACGCCCTGACCACCCTGGACCAGGTCGATGACCTCGTCGGCCGACGTGCACTCGTAGACGGAGGCGCCGTCGCTCATCAGCGTGATCTGCGCGAGGTCCTCGACGCCCCGCTCGCGCAGGTGGCCGATGGCGACGCGGATCTGCTGGAGCGAGACCCCGGTGTCGAGCAGTCGCTTGACGACCTTGAGCACGAGGATGTCGCGGAAGCCGTAGAGCCGCTGCGTGCCGGAACCGGTGGCACTGCGCACGGACGGCTCGACGAGCCCGGTGCGGGCCCAGTAGTCGAGCTGGCGGTAGGTGATGCCGGCGGCCTTGCAGGCCGTCGGACCGCGGTAGCCCGAGTCCTCGGCGAGCTCGGGCAGGTCGTCGGTGAACAGCAGGCCCTGAGACCCGACGGGCAGTGCCCGACCGGCGTCACGCGCGTCCTCGATGGCGGCCATGCCGTCCTCCTCCTGCTCGGGCTGCGGTCGCGTGGTGCGAGCCGCAGACGACATGAAGATAACTACAGTCACGTCGTTCTCTGACGGTAGGCCGAGGGACCCTCCCGGTCAATCACCCGAGGGCCGGTGCGACGGCGTGTCGGACCGGCAGGCGAAACCTTGACCTTTCAGTTGAAGGTCAAGCCGCCGCGTGCCGCAGGGCTCAGTCCGGACGGTCGGGCAGGTCGGGACGGTCCGGCTGGTCCGGTGCGTCACCGGGCTGGTCCGGCGCGTCACCGGGCTCACCCTCGAAGTCCTCCGCCGACACGTGGTCGAGGAACTCCTTGAAGCGCTCGACCTCGTCGTCCTCCTCCGAGGAGACGACGATGGCCGCCTCGTCGAGGATCGAGGGCTCGACGAGCACCTTGGCGCCGGTGCGCAGGGCCAGCGCGATGGCGTCGCTGGCTCGCGAGCTGACCTCGGACTTGCCGTCGATGATGAGAGCGGCGTGGAAGACGGAGTCCTTGAGCGCGACGATGCGCACCTCGGTCAGCTCGTGTCCGAGCACCGTGAGCACGTCGCGCATGAGGTCGTGCGTCAGCGGTCGGGGCGGCACCACCCCCTGCTGGGCGTAGGTGATCGCGGCTGCCTCGGCGGCGCCGATCCAGATCGGCAGGTAACGGCCGCCGTCCCTCTCGCGCAGCAGGACGATCGGCTGGTTCGTGGGCATCTCGACACGGACGCCCAGGACATCGACCTCTCTCACTCCTCCACCGTACCCCGCGGTCCGAGCGACCGGGACGGGCTCAGCGCGGGAGGCCGGCGCGGACCAGCGCCACGTGGAGCGCGATGCAGGCAGAAGCGATCTCGGCCGCCCGCTCTTCTCGTGCCCCGCTCCCCCGGCGTGTCGCCAGCACCTGCTCGACGAGCCCGATCTCGCGGTCGGCGGCAGTGCGGAACGGTCTCAGGTGGCGAGCCTCGAGCCCGTGCGCGGCCAGCGCGCGGGCCGCTGCCGCGACGGCCAGCGACTCGTGCCCGAAGCGCCCGTTGGCGTCTGCCTGCAGCAGACCGTAGGTCTCGAGGGCGTGCATCGTGTCGCGGTCGATGCCTGTCGCCTCGCGCAGCTCGGGACCGGTCAGGGCGACGTCGCGGTGGCCCACCAGCGCCTCGGGGCCGGGCACGTCGGGGTCTGGCACGGGCACCGGAGGGCGGGGACGGCCGTCCGTGTCGTCGCCCGGGTCGGAAAGTCCGCGGTCGAGGGCGTCCAGTGCCTCGCGGATGACCTTGAGCGGCCAGTAGCGATCGCGCTGTGCCGCGAGGACGTAGCGGAGGCGGCGTACGTCGTCGTCGGTGAACGTGCGGTAGCCCGAGGCAGTGCGGTGCGGCAGGACGAGACCTTCGGTCTCGAGGAAGCGGATCTTGGACGCCGTCACGTCGGGGAAGTCCTCGGACAGGGCCGCCAGGACCTTGCCGATGGTGAGCCGTCGCGGCGCAGGCGTGGGTGTGTCACCCTCGCCCGCCGCCGGGGGCAGCCCCGAGGCGGTGCCTGCGGTCATGAGGCAGAGTGCTGAGGCGCCCCGGACGAGTAGTAGACGAGACGGAACTTGCCGATCTGGACCTCGTCACCCTGGTGGAGCGGCGCCTCGTCGATGCGCTCACGGTTGACGTAGGTGCCGTTGAGCGAGCCGGAGTCGCGCACGGTGTAGCCGCCACCCTCGGCGACGAAGAGCGCGTGCTTGCGAGAGACCGTGACGTCGTCGAGGAAGATGTCGGAGTCGGGGTGCCGGCCCGCAGCGACCTCCTGGTCGTCGAGCAAGAAGCGCGCCCCCGTGTTGGGGCCGCGGAGCACGACGAGCAGGGCCGTGCCGGGACGGAGGGCATCGATCGTGGCGGAGTCCTCGGCACTCAGTCCGCGCGGCGTGGCGGTCTCGGTGTTCTCCTGGGCCGGGACGCCTTGGAACCGCATGGTGCGGGGTTCGACGTTCATGTCGTCGGGGTCGGGCAGGTCGCTCGACATGCGGTCCTCCTCTGTGGTGCGGGCGGATCGGGCTCTGTCCACTCTAGTTGACCCGGGCAGGAGGAGCTCCTGCCCGGGTCGAGCGTGACGGTGGCCCGAGGGTGGTCAGGACAGCGAAGCGGTGTATGCGGCAGCGTCCATGAGCCCGTCGACGACGGAGGCATCGGCCAGGCGCATCTCGAACATCCAGCCCTCGCCGTAGGGGTCGGAGTTGATCAGCTCGGGAGAGGCGTCGAGCGCCGCGTTCGTCGCCGTCACCTCGCCCTCGAGGGGCGCGTAGACGTCGCTGACCGACTTGGTGGACTCGACCTCGCCGCAGGAGTCGCCCGGCGCAACGGTGTCGCCGACGGCCGGGAGCGAGACGTAGACGACGTCGCCGAGGGCGTCCTGGGCGAAGGCGGTGATGCCGATGCGGACCACGCCGTCGTCGCCGACGCGGACCCACTCGTGGTCGCTGGTGTAGCGCAGGTCGGAGGGGTAGTCCAGGTCGCTCATGTCGCTCCTTCGTCGGTGGCCGGGCTCCGGGAGGGGCCGGGGTGGCTGCGGTGGCTTCGCGGGGCCGTTGTCGACGTCGATGCGCCGGCACCTGAGAGGATGCCAGACCCGTGGCCCGTGCGCAGGAGGTGGTGCCCAGCGAGTCGCACCGATCTGCTCCCATGCGGACATCGTCTGCCCGCTGAGGGTCACTCGACAGGCTTGGCGTGCGTCATCTCGGTGGGGCGGTGCACGGAGGTGATCTCGACGAGGCTCGACTCGGTGACGGTGGCGTTGGCACCTTTCTGGCGCACCGTCTCGACGATGCCGCCGGGGATGGTCATGGCCGATGACAGGGTCTTGGAGTCACCGATCACCTTGACCACCAGCGGACGGCTCACCGGGGTGCCATCGACGACGAGGTCGCCGTTGCGGTCGCCGATGAACGACGAGGCGACGATCCGCACTCCGCCGACGTCGATCGACTCCGCACCGGCGTCGCGCAGCTCCTGGATGAGGTCGAGGACGATCGGACCGTTGACCTGCCGGTCCGGGTCGGTGATGCGCAGCGTGATGCCGGGCCCCTTGGTGGCGATCGTGCCGGCGAGGATGCCCAGCGTGTCGACCCGCTTCTGCGCCTGCTCCAGGGCTTCGCCGGCCGTTCCCGTTCCGCTCTTGAGCCGGTCTCGGGTGGTCTCGAGCTCGCGGACCTGCTGGTCGAGTCGCGACGATCGCGCGGACACGTCGTCGAGCACGCGAACGAGGTCGGACTGGCTCAGCTCGTCGAGCCCGCGCTGGTTGGTCAGCTGCACCTGGGCGGCGATCGCGGCCCCGAGCAGGATGGCCAGGATCGCGGCCAGCAGGTTGGCCCGGGTAGCTCGCGGCCGGCTCATCTTGAACAGCCGGCCCCAGGCGTCCTTTCCCTCGACGGGTGGGCGCGGGCTCACCAGCTCGCGTGCCTCCGGAGAGGTGAAGTCGGGGTCGGCGCCGTCGTCCGGCTCCGTGCCGAAGACGGGGGCCGGCGGCGCGGGCGCGTCGGCATCGTCGCCGGCCTCGACCTCCTCGACCTCCGGTTCGACGGCCTCGACCTCGTCGACGGGGTCGACGTCATGGTCCTGCTTGCGATCGGCCATCGGTCAGGCCCTGAAGAGATGGCGCCGGATCGAGGCCACGTTGGAGAAGATGCGGACCCCCAGCACGACCACCACGCCGGTGGACAGCTGCGCGCCGACGCCGAGCTGGTCGCCCAGGAAGACGATGAAGGCGGCGACGACGACGTTGGACAGGAACGACACGACGAAGACCTTGTCGTTGAAGATCCCGTCGAGGATGGCGCGGATCGCGCCGAAGACGGCGTCGAGCGCGGCGATGACGGCGATCGGCAGGTAGGGCTGCAGCCACACCGGCACCGACGGATCCAGGAAGAGCCCCACCGCGAGTCCGGCCAGGAGGCCGAGAACTGGGATCACGAGGGACGCTCCTGACTGGTCGGTGGTGCGGGAGTGTCGCTCCCGGTGGATCCCGAGCTCCGCTGCGGGTTGGTGGTGCCCTGCTGCAGCCCCGGCACGCTGGGCGCGGACGAGCCTACGGTCGGCCCGACCGGTTCCGCGATCTCGAGCCGGGCCGCCGAGTCGGCCGGCACGGTCAGGTTGTCGCTCCCTGCGAGGATCGAGCGGATCTTGAACTCCTCGGTCAGCTGCGAGAGGTAGACACCCGCGAACGAGGGCTCGAAGAGCTGCTGCATCGCCTGGCTGTCGCCGAGTGCGGTGATGACGTAGGGCCGTGCCAGCGGCCGGAAGTCGACGATGATCGCCTGTCCGGCGAAGCGGATCGCCGCGGTCGAGCTGAGCCTGTGGCCGTTGATCGAGATCGCCTCGGCGCCGGCCCCCCACAGACCGTTGACGACGATCTGCAGGTCGGCAGAGGTCACGCGCCCCGCCTCGAAGCCGCCGCTCGGGCGGATGCCGGCATTGGCGTCGGCCACGGTGGAGGCGGCGTCGTCGAGCGTCAGGGTGAGGCCCGGCCCCTTGAGGGCCACGGCTCCAGCCTGCACCTCGAGGCTCTTGATCGCGGCGGTGAGGTCTGCACCGCCCGACTGCTGCAGCGCGAGTGCCTCGTAGTCGCGCACCTGCTTGCCGAGGGCCGCGGCCTTGGCCTCCTGCTGCACGCCGTGCTCCTGGAGCGCCTCGATGCGGGTCACCAGCTCGCCCTTGACCGCTGCTGCGGCGGTCGGCTTGGGCCGCAGCGACTGGGCGGCGACGGCGAAGAGGAAGCCGGTGAGGATCGCCAGCACGACGACCAGGACGGTGCGGGTCGAGGTCGCCCGGGGAAGCCCTGCCGCGACCCTGCGGTCGGCGGCCTCCTGGTAGCCGGCGTCGAGGGGCCGCTCCATCATCGTGGTCAGCAGCGTCATCGACGCATCCGGGCGGCGGGCGGGCGTCACGGGGTGGCCACCCGGGTGCGTTGCGACAGCACGATCCTGGCGTGGACGGCATACAGCACGGCCGCGAGCCAGTAGAGGACGACACCCCACCACGCGAAGCCCCAGCCGACGGGCCTGGCGATGTCGCCCACCCAGTCGTCTCGGTGGGCCAGCAGGAGCAGCGGGAAGGCGTACAGCAGGTTGAAGGTCGCGGCCTTCCCGACGAAGTGCACGGGCAGGCCGACCTGACCCTTGGACTTCAGGTAGACGAGCATCAGCGCCATGACGGCCTCGCGGGCGAGGAGCACCACGACGAGCCAGACCGGGATGATCTCGCGCCAGGCCAGCCCGACGAGGGTCGTGAGGATGTACAGGCGGTCGGCGATCGGGTCGAGGAACTGCCCGAGCCGGCTCTCCATGTTGAACTGGCGGGCGATCTTGCCGTCGAGGTAGTCGGTGACGCCGGAGAAGAGCAGGAGCAGGAGGGCCAGACCGTCGTGCTCCGCCAGGATGGCCCAGAGGAAGACCGGGACGCCGAGCAGGCGGAGCACCGAGAGCACGTTGGGGATCGTCAGCAGGCGCTCCGACACGACATGCCGCTCCCCCGCGTTCTCGACCTCCACGGCGGCAAGCCTAACGGCCGCACCGGGTGGCCGCCGCGCACGGTCCGCATCGATCCGGACACGGCCGCCCGACCCGAAGGTCGGTGGCCCGTCGGTGGCCCGTCGGTGGCCCGTCGATGGCCTCGTGCGCCTCTGGCACACTCGGGCGCATGTCGGGCGGACACCCTCACGCGCACGCTCACGGCGGACCCCACGGGTCCGTCGCCGTGAGCGTGCTGTCGCGCGTCGCGATGACGCTCCTGCTCGTCGTCGCGGCCGCGGCGACGGTCTTCGGCCTCGTGACCCACTGGCCGGGCGACACCCGCGCAACCAACCAGGTCGGCACCGCCGACTACGCGGCCCCCGGCGTCACGTTCCCGGTGGCCGAGGTGGTGAAGGTGCTCCCACTGTGCGAGGGAGCAGACGCCACGACCGGGGCGAAGCCGGCGCCGGGACAGGGCGGCGACGTCGTGTCGTCGGACGCGACCTGTGGCGCCATGACGGTCCAGCTGGAGCAGCCGTCGGCGACGTCGGGCGACGTGCGGCCCACGGTGTCCGTGTCGATCCCCCCGGCGGTGTCCACGTCGGGCCTGCAGCAGGGCGACACCGTGCAGCTGCTGCGCATGCCGACCGAGAAGGGTCAGCCCGAGGCGTACTCGTTCCTGCAGGTGCAACGCGGTGCGCCCCTGTCGCTCATGCTCGCGCTGTTCCTCGTCGTCGTGGCGGTCGTCGCCCGCTGGCGTGGGGTGCTGGCCCTGGTCGGGCTCGGAATCGGTGGCCTCGTCGTCGTGAAGTTCATGCTGCCGGCGCTGGTGTCCGGGCAGTCGGGCCTGCTCGTGGCCCTCATCGGCTCCTCGGCGATCATGTTCGTCGTCCTCTATCTTGCGCACGGCCTCTCGATCCGGACGAGCACCGCACTCGCTGGCACGCTGTTCGGCGTCGCGATCACCGCGGGGCTCGGCCTGCTGGCCGTCGACCTCGCGAGGCTCAGCGGGGTCGCCGACGACGAGGGCGCCCTGCTGGCCGGGTTCGTCACCTCCATGAAGCCGCAGGAGCTGCTCACCTGCGCGATCATCGTCGCCGGCCTCGGGGTGCTCAACGACGTGACCATCACGCAGTCCTCCGCCGTCTGGGAGCTGCGGGCCGCCGCGCCCTCGCTCGGACGTCGTGACCTTTTCCGCTCGGGCATGCGCATCGGTCGCGACCACATCGCGTCGACGATCTACACGATCGTCTTCGCGTATGCCGGCGCGGCCCTTCCCGTGCTCCTGCTCCTCTTCCTGTACGAGCGGCCCGTGCTCGACCTGCTCCAGACGGAGTCGATGTCCGAGGAGATCGTGCGCACGCTGGCCAGTGCGATCGGGCTCGTGCTCGCGGTGCCCGTCACCACGGCGATCGCCGTCCTCACGGTGGGTGCGGCCCAGGAACCCGTCGCAGCTCGGGGTGCCGAGACGCACGAGCCGGACGGCTCCATCCCCGTGCACGCGCACGACGAGCGGAACGGACCCACGGCTGCCGACCTGATGACCGCGGCGGGCGGTCCCCGTCCCCCGACGACCAGAGCCGAGGCCCGCGCCCGCATGTCGCGCACCGGCTCATAGCCTTTGCCTGACCGGGGCGTCCGCCTCAGATGCCCGAGAAGCTCGCCGAGGCGGGCGTGCTCGCCACTCCGCCGCGAACGCTTCGCACGTAGAAGGTCGAGGTGCCGTTCTTGGTGCCCGTGACGGTGACCCCAGAGCTGCACGCGGTCCAGCTCGTGGCTCCGGGAGGGCTGGCACCGTTGGTGACCTGGCACTCGTAGGTCAGGCCTGCCACCGGCACCCAGGTGGCGGTCACCCCGCCGGGGATCGGCACGACGACGAGCATCGTGGGCGTCGTCGGTGTGACGGTGACGGCGAACGACTGCGACTTCTGCGCCGCGGGGGCGTATGCCGCGTCACCGGGCTGGTCGGCGAGAACGACGCAGGTGCCGCCACCGACGAAGGTGACCGTCGAGCCGCTGACCGTGCACACGGAGGTCGTTCCGCTCGAGATGCTGACGGGCAGGCCTGAGGTGCTGGAGGCCGTCACCGTGTAGATCGCACCGCCCGCAGCGGCGCTGGTCGGCGCGGTCGACGTGATCGTGATCGACTGGGCGGCCTTCACCACCTGGAACGACTGGAGCTTCTGGGCGGCGGCCGCATAGGTCCCGTTGCCGGGCTGGTCCGCCTGGATCGTGCAGGTGCCTGCGCCGACGAACGTCACCGTCGAGCCGCTGACCGTGCAGACGGACGACGTGGCCGAGGAGAACGTGACGGCGAGGCCTGACGTCGCGGTCGCGGCGACCGTGTAGGTGCCGCCGCGGGTGGCGTTCGTGGGGGCGGCAGAGGTGATGGTGATCGCCTGGGACGCCTTGGCCACGGTGAACGACTGGGTTGCCTGGGTAGCGGGGGCGTATGCCGCGTTGCCGGCCTGGTCGGCCAGCACGGTGCACGTCCCGCTGCCCACGAACGTCACTGTCGACCCGTTGACGCTGCACACGGCGGAGGTCCCGGACGTGAACGTGACGGGCAGGCTCGACGTCGCGCTGGCAGCGACGGCATACGTCGGGCCTCCCACGGTCTCGCTGGTGGGCGCCGACGACGTGAACGTGATCGTCTGCGTCTGCTGGTTGACGACCTGGCTCAGCGCGGACGAGGTGGAGGCCGCGAAGGGCGCCGAACCGGCATACACCGCGGTGATCGAACGGGTGCCGGTGGACCCGAACGTGGTGACGCACGTGGCGACGCCGGAGCTCAACGTCTGGCTCCCGCCGGAGCAGGAGATGGCGGAGCCACCGGAGCGGAAGGCCACCAGGCCCGACGGCGCGCCGGATGCCGCGGCGACGGTCGCCGTGAACGTGACGGGCTGACCGACGAGGCTGGGACTGGCCGACGTCGTGAGCGCCGTCGTGGTCGCGATGATCTGCAGCACGGTCACGGAGTTGCTGTCGGCGCTCGTCGCCGTCCAGCCGGAGCGCAGTGCGACGACCGTGTAGCGGTAGGTTCCGTCGGGAACCGCCCCGTCGACGCACGAGGTCGTGGTGACCGGGGAGGTGGCGGACGTGCCGCAGGCCGCGACGGCAGAGCTCGTCGCGGTGTCGGTGCGAATCACGCGGTAGCCGCCGGGCGACACTCCGGTCGTCGGGGCGCTCCAGGTGAGCGAGACGCTGGTGCCCCCGTTCGGGACCGAGGCGTTCACCGCGGTCGGCGCCGAGAGGGTGCTGGTGCTCCCCGAACCTGTCCCGGAGGCCGCGGCGACCGCGGCCTGTGTCCAGAAGGCGTAGCTGGGAGCAGAGATGGTCATGAGGGCCAGGAACAGCACGCCGACGCGCAGGGCGCGAACGCCGCGGCTCGGGGCCGCGCGACGCTCGCGCCTGTGGCGAAGAGTTGCTCGGAGCATCAGCTGGTCGCCGTTCCCGACCAGACCAGGCTGAAGGACTTGCCCTTGCAGACGTCCTGGTTGACTGCCGGCAGGTTGCGCAGACGAATGCGCGGGTTCGTGGCGCCCTGCTCGGCGAGGACGACGCTGCGTCCCGCGGGGATCGTGATCCCGCGACCCGAGCCCATGCTGACCTGCTGGATCTCGAGGTTGGTAGCGGTGCGGCAGCCAGGAGGGGTGCTGTCGGCGGCGACCGACAGCACCAGCGAGGTCATCCGGATGGCGACGCCGTTCGGGTTGTGCACGGTCACGGCGACCGGTCGCCACAGCCCCGGAGCCAGACCCGTGACGCTGCCGGTGACGGAGAACGGCAGACCGACGGCGGCGCCCGCCGACCCGAGACCGACCGAGGTGGTGAGACCGCCCTCGGCGGACGGTGCCATCGGCTTCACGGCGCGGCCCGATGCGCCCGGCTGGGCCGTGACGGAGGGGACTGCGTCGGAGGGGACTGCGGCGGAAGGGACGGTGGAGGGAACGGTGGAGGGAACTGCGGCGGAGGTGCCCGTGGCCACGCCGGGCATCCCGTGGACGGCCACGACGAGGGCGACGACGAGCGCGAGCAGCAGCAGCGCCGCCGGCTTGGCCTTCGTCCTCGTCTTCATGGATCCTCCGGTGTCGTTGCTGTCGTGGGTGCCGGGCGCCTCGCGAGCGAAGGGATGGCCGCCGGTCGAGACCGACGACCATCCCTTCCTGGATCAGCTGGCGAGGTAGTGAACCGTCACCTTCGCGTTCTGGCAGGCGTTCTGGTTGGTGTTCGCCTTGTTGTTGAACTGGAGGCTGAAGTCGACCGTCGTCGTGCCAGCGGGCGCGAGGTCCTTCGCGACCAGGTCGAGCGAGACCGCGCCGGCAGCGTCCACGGGGGCCGCGGCGCCCTTCAGCAGGTAGTCGGTGCCGTCGCAGCCGCTCTTGTCGGTCGTGACGTACGCCTTCAGCGCGGAGACGGTGTAGTTCTCGGTGCCGTTGTTCTTGACGGTCGCCGTGATGGTCTGAGCGCTGTCACCGGGGAACATTGCCGTGGCGGTTCCGCCCGTCACGGCGAAGACGCTGCTCGCCCCGTCACGGGTGGTGGCGGCACTCGAGCCGCCGCCGGCGGACGTCCAGTAGGCATACGCCCCACCGGCGGTCGCGAGGCCGAGGACACCCGCGGTGACGATGGCTGCGGCCTTCTTCTTCGAGCTCTTCTTCTGCTTCTGCGTGCCCATGGGGATCCGGGACCTTTCTTTACCGTTTCTTGGTGATCTGTTGGTCTGGACCATGCCATTCCAAATCACCGCGCAACGCTCAAGTCGGGCAAAGTTGCACATTCCTTGCGGATCACTTGTGCAAGTTCGGGTGCTCTTGCACCCGCGGCCGGGTTACCTTGCGCCAGAGGCGGATTCGCTCGTGCGGGTTGCGGTGCCCGCCCGGCAGGAAGCAGGGCAGGCACCCGCAACACGCCATCCGCCGAGTACGCCTGTGGTGGCGGTGGGGGCGGGATCGTCACGTGTGACGTCGCGGGCTGGTCGATCGACGGGACGACGAAGGGGCCTGCCGGACGACGTCGTCGTTCCGGCAGGCCCCTTCGTGTCGGTCGGGCTGACAGGATTTGAACCTGCGACCCCTTGACCCCCAGTCAAGTGCGCTACCAAGCTGCGCCACAGCCCGTTTGCCCCGTGGGGCGAACGAGACGAAACCTTAGCGCACCGTGTGCCGCCCGTCCCAATCGGCCCACCTGGGCGGTCGGCGTCAGCGCCGACGCTTCTCGCGAACGCGCACGGAGACCTCGATCGGGGTGCCCTCGAAGCCGAACTGCTCGCGCAACCGGCGCTCGATGAAGCGCCGGTAGCCGGCCTCGATGAAGCCGGAGGCGAAGATCACGAACCGCGGTGGACGGGTGGACGCCTGCGTGGCGAAGAGGATGCGCGGTTGCTTGCCGCCCCGGATCGGGTGCGGGTGCGCGGCGACGATCTCGCCGAGGAACGCGTTGAGGCGACCCGTCGGGATGCGGGTGTCCCAGGACTCGAGGGCCGTCTCGATGGCGGGCACCAGCCGGTCCATGTGGCGTCCGGTGCGTGCCGACACGTTGGCCCGCGGAGCCCACGGGACCTGGACGAGCTCCTTCTCGATCTCGCGCTCGAGGTAGTAGCGACGCTCCTCGTCGAGCGTGTCCCACTTGTTGTAGGCGATGACCAGGGCGCGGCCCGCGTCGATGACCTGCTGCACGACGCGTACGTCCTGCTCGGCGATCGGCTCCTCGGCGTCGATGAGCACCACCGCGACCTCCGCCTTCTCGAGGGCGGTCTGGGTGCGCAGGGAGGCGTAGAAGTCGGCGCCACGGGACTGGTGCACGCGGCGTCGGATGCCGGCCGTGTCGACGAAGCGCCACGTCTTGCCGCCGAGCTCGATCATCTCGTCGACGGGGTCGCGGGTCGTGCCGGCGACGTTGTCGACGACGACGCGCTCGGACCCCGCGAGGCGGTTGAGCAGGCTGGACTTGCCGACGTTGGGCCGGCCGATGAGGGCCACGCGACGCGGGCCGCCCTGGGCGTACGCGCCGTGCGCCGAGACGTCGGGCAGGACCTCGAGCACTGCGTCGAGGGCATCGCCGCTGCCGCGGCCGTGCGCGGCCGACACCGGCCACGGCTGTCCGAGCCCGAGGCTCCAGAGCATCGCGGCGTCGGCCTCGCCGCGCTGGTCGTCGACCTTGTTGGCGACGAGGACGACCGGCTTGCCGGAGCGGCGCAGCAGCTTGACGACGGCCTCGTCGTCGTCGGTGGCGCCCACGGTGGCGTCCACGACGAACATCACGACGTCGGCCAGGTCGATGGCGATCTCGGCCTGCTCGGCGACGCGCAGGCGGATGCCGGTGGCATCCGCCTCCCAGCCGCCGGTGTCGACGATGGTGAAGCGGCGGCCGCCCCACTCGGCCTCGTAGGACACCCGGTCGCGGGTGACCCCGGGCACGTCCTCCACGACCGCCTCGCGGCGGCGCAGGATCCGGTTCACCAGGCTCGACTTGCCCACGTTGGGGCGACCGACGACGGCCACGACCGGCAGCGGCCCCTG
Source organism: Terrabacter sp. 2RAF25 (assembly GCF_052115265.1). Lineage (NCBI taxonomy): Bacteria > Bacillati > Actinomycetota > Actinomycetes > Micrococcales > Intrasporangiaceae > Terrabacter > Terrabacter sp. 2RAF25. The sequence continues at coordinate 13,535 of NZ_JBFRGJ010000004.1, read as the reverse complement.
CTCGGCGGCGTCTGCGGCATACGGCCCCGCGGCGTCGAGCAGGGCCTGGTCCTCGGGGCTCAGCTCGAAGTCGTCGAGCCCCGCTCGGAGCGCGCGCTCCACGGAGGCGTCGTCGACGGCGGGGGCGGAGGTCGAGATCGGAGCGCCCTCATCGATGGGGCGGGCGGTCTCGTCAGTCACGGTGTCCTCGAATCAGTGAACGTCTGTTGACGCACCATTCTCCACCCGCGAACGGCGTACATGTGACGCGAGGGCGTCGCGCAGCTGCTCGCTGGCCAGTCTGAGCCGGTCTCGGCCCGGCACCGCCGGGTCGATGACGAGCCGGAAGGTGTCACCGAAGTCGACGAGGAGGCGGGAGCGCAACGAGGGCCAGTCGTCCTTGCCGGCACCCGGCACGCGTGTCCCGAGCACGGCGACCGGGACGATCTGGGCCTCCGTGCGGAGCGCGATCCACGCCGCCCCCGCGTTGACCTGCTGCACCTCGCCGTCACCACGGTTGCCCTCGGGAAAGATGCCCACCGCTCCCCCGCGCTCGAGGACGGCAGTGGCGGACGCCAGGGCCGCGCGGTCGCCGACGCTGCGGTCGATCGGGATCTGCCCGACGTTGCGGATCGTCCACCCGAAGAAGCCCGAGAACGCCTCCTGCTTGACGAGGAAGCTGACCGGGCGCGGTGCCAGCCCGAAGACGAGCGGGCCATCGAGGAACGCCGCATGGTTGGCCACCAGGATCACGGGCCCGGTCACGGGCACGCGCTCGGGGTGCAGGGCGGCGCCGCGGTAGAAGGTGCTGAAGATGAGCTTTCCGATCGGGCGGCCGATCCGGGCCCGGTTCGGGTGAGGAGCGACCGGCTGGCTCATCCGCGTGCCGCCTCGACCACCTGGAGCACTGCCTCGACCGAGCCCTCGAAGTCGAGGTGGGAGGTGTCGATGGTCGTCACCCCGTCGGCGGCGACGGTGAACTCGGACACGGCCGAGTCGGCCTTGTCACGGTCGACGATCTGCGAGCGGGTCGCCGCGACCGCGTCGGCGTCGGCCGCACCGTGCAGCTCCTTCGAGCGTCGAGCGAGCCGAGCCTCCTCCGAGGCGGTCAGCAGGATGCGCACCGGGGCGTCGGGCGCCACGACCGTCGTGATGTCGCGACCCTCCGCCACGACGCCGCCGTTGGCGCGCCCGGCGTCGGAGATGAGGCGCCGCTGGAGCACGCGGAGGATCTCGCGGACCGGGATCACGGTGGCCACGGCCGAGACGTTGGTCGAGATGCGCGTCTCGCGGATCGCGGCAGAGACATCAGTGCCGTCGACCTGGACGGTCGGGGCGTCGGGGTCGGTGCCGATCGAGAGCGGGAACCGCTCCGCGGCCGTGGTGACCGCCCCGGCATCCGCGAGGTCGACAGCCTCGTGCAGGCACCACCAGGTGAGGGCGCGGTACATCGCGCCGGTGTCGAGGAAGCCGTAGCCGAGGGACCGCGCGACCTGCTTGCTGACGCTGGACTTGCCCGAGCCCGAGGGGCCGTCGACCGCGATGACGAAACCGGACAGGTGCTCCTCGGGGCTCTCAGACATGCGCCCGAGGATAGTGCCTCGTCGCGAGCCGCCCGACCGGTGACCGGCGGCCGCCGCACCCTGCGCACCACCCTCAGGGGGTCAGTCGTGCAGTCTCCAGCCGAGGCGCGTGAGCTCGGCCCGCAGTGGCTCCACGGACGCCGGCACGACCGAGACCTCGGCCACGCCGACAGCCTGGCCGAGCCCGTGCTCGAGGTGCAGGTCCTCGAGGTTGATGCCGGCGTTGCCCATGTCGCCGAACAGCCGCCCGAGCGAGCCGGGCTCGTCGGGCACGATGACCGACACGACCTCGTATGCCGCGGGGGCAGCACCGTGCTTGCCGGGGATGCGCGCGTGGCCGAGGTTTCCGGCCTCGAGGACCCGGCTCAAGGTGCCGAGCGACCCTTCGCCGTCGGATTCGACGAGCGAGTCCAGGGCGCCGACGACGTCGTCGACCTGGTCGCGGACCTGGCGCAGGACGTCGCGCACCGCGGGCGCGTTGCCGGCGAGGATCTGGGTCCAGAGACGGGGGTCGCTGGCGGCGATGCGGGTCACGTCGCGCAGGCCCTGCCCGGCGAGGCCGACGGCCGACTCGGGAAGCTCGCGCAGGCACGCGGCGACGATGCTCGCAGCGAGCTGCGGCACGTGTGAGACGGCGGCCACGGCCTCGTCGTGCTCGTGGGCGGGCATGACGCGCACGGCACTCCCGACCGCTGTCGCGATCTCGCGCACGCGCCGGATGGCTGCGTCCGTCGAGGCCTCGTGCGGCACGACCACCCAGGCCCGACCGTCGAAGAGGTCGCCGCGGGCTGCTGCGGTGCCGGATCTCTCGCGTCCGGCCATCGGGTGCGAGCCGACGTAGCGGCTGGAGTCGGCGCCCGAGTCGAGGACGTCGGCCAGCACCGCCTCCTTGACCGAAGCGACGTCGGTGACGACGGCGTCGGGCCACCGGTTGAGCGCGGCGACGACCGTCTTGGCCGCCACGTCGGGCGGCGCGGCGACGACGACGACGTCGGGGGCGTCGGTGTCCTCGTCGGCGATCGCTCCGGCCTGCAGGTCGCGGGCCAGCCGCATGGCTGTCGGCGACGGGTCTTCGAGCGAGACGCGGAAACCGTTGCCGGACAACGAGATTCCGAGGCTGGCGCCGATCAGGCCAACCCCGATGATGCGGACGTGCGTGGTCACCCCGTCAGCGTAGCGATGCTGCCGCGTCGTCGACGGGACGTCCGGCTCAGAGACCGGCGGCCTTGTAGAGCGCGCCGATCTCCGCCTTGTTGAGACGCCGCGTGCGCCCCGACTTGAGGTCGGCGAGGCGGATCGGGCCGACCTCGGTGCGCACGAGCTCGACCACCGGGTGTCCGACCGCCTCGAGCATGCGTCGCACGACGTGCTTGCGTCCCTCGTGCAGCACGACCTCGACCATCGCCTTGCCCGGCTGGTGGTCGACGATGCGGAACGAGTCGACGGTGACCGGACCGTCGTCGAGCTCGACGCCCTCGCGCAGGCGCTTGCCCACGTCACGCTGCACCGGCCCACGGATCGTGGCGATGTACGTCTTCAGGACGCCGTATGCCGGGTGCTGCAGGCGGTGGGCGAGGTCGCCGTCGTTCGTGAGCAGCAGCAGACCCTCGGTGTCGGCGTCGAGGCGACCGACGTGGAAGAGGCGCTCCTCCCGGTTGCCGACGTAGTCGGCGAGCGAGATGCGGCCGAGCTCGTCGTGCATGGTGGTGACGACGCCCTTGGGCTTGTTGAAGGCGAGGTAGACGCGGTCCTCGTCGAGGTTGACGCGGACCCCGTCGACGTGGACCACCTGGGTGCGCGGGTTGATGCGCACCCCGAGCTCGGTGACGACCTGCCCGTCGACTTCGACGCGGCCCTGCTCGATGAGGTTCTCGCAGACGCGGCGTGAGCCGACTCCCCCGGCGGCCATCAGCTTCTGCAGCCGGACGCCCTCGGGGTCGTGGACGTCGATCTCGGGTGTCGCCCGGCGCTCCGGCAGCTTCGTGGGCTGGCTCGCCTTCGTGGAGCCGGCGAACCGTGGGCCTGCGGCCGCACCGCCCTTGCCCGCCCTGCCGCCGCGGGCTGCGCCGCTGCGGGTCGGGGCTCCTCGGCCCTTGGCGCCACCTGCCGGTGAGCCCTTCTTGCGGGGCTGGCGGGGGGACCTGGAGTACTCGCTCATGCGTGTCCTTCCTCGATGAGCTCGTCGATGACGTCGGCGTCCGGCAGGTACGGCGCGAGGGCCGGGAGGTCGTCGATCGACGAGAGCCCCATCCGCTGCAGGAAGTAGGGGGTGGTGCGGTAGAGGACGGCGCCGCTCTCGCCGACGTCTTCGACCTCCTCGATCAGGCCTCGGGACGTCAGGGTGCGCACGACCCCGTCGACGTTGACGCCGCGGACGGCGCTGACGCGGGCGCGCGACACGGGCTGGCGGTAGGCGATGACGGCAAGCGTCTCGAGCGAGGCCTGGGTGAGCTTGGCCTGCTGGCCGTCGAGCACGAACTTCTCGACGACAGGCGCGAAGTCCGAGCGGCTGTAGACCCGCCAGCCCCCGGCCACGCTGCGCAAAGTGAACCCGCGTTGCGCGGCGGCATACTCCTCCTCGAGGGCCTCGAGGTGCCCGCGGACGTCGTCGACCGGCAGCTCCAGGGCCGACGCGAGCGCGACCTCGGTCACCGGCTCGTCGACGACCATGAGCACGGCTTCGAGAGCCGATCGGGCGCCGCCCGGGAAGTCGTTGATGTCGAAGGCGATCTGCTCGTCGGCACCCTCGCGGTCGTCGAGCACCGGCTCGTCGGTCGCGTCGGGCCCCTGCGCCGACTGGTCACTCATCGTCTGTTCCTCCTCCGAGGGCAGCGGATCCACCCACGTCGTTCCGTGCCGTGTCGTGCTCTGCCGCGCCGGACCCAGGTGCATCGGACCCGGGCGCCCCGTCCTCTGCGTCGTCCTCTGCGTCGTCCCCTGCGTCGTCCTCTGCCCCATCGTCCGCCTCGGCGGGCTCGCCGTCGACCTCGTCCGGCTCGTCGAACTCGTCGTCGATGGCGACGTCACCGTCGTCGGTGCCGGTCCAGCGGATGTCGAGCTCACCGAGCGCCTCGGCCTGCTCGAACGCGATCGCGGCCTCCTTGAACAGCTCGAGGAGTGCCAGGAAGCGGGCCACGATGACCAGGGTGCTGTCGGCGTCGGCCACCAGGCTCCGGAACGACACCTGGCCCCGGCTGCGCACCCGCTCGACGATGATCGCCGCCTGCTCGCGCACGCTGACCTGGGGCGCGTGCAGGTGGTCGAGACCGACGGTCGGCGGGATCTTGGGCGTCATCGCGCGGGCGGCGATCCGCGCGAACTGCTCTGGTGTGACAGCGATGATGAGCTCGGGGAGCAGGCTCGTGAACTCCGCCTCGAGGCCGGCCTGCCGTGGCGTGATGCGCCCGGCGGTGGCCATGCGGTCGCGGAAGGTGTTCGCGATCTCCTTGTACGCGCGGTACTGGAGCAGGCGCGCGAAGAGCAGGTCGCGGGCCTCGATGAGGGCGAGGTCCTCGTCGTCCTGCGGCCCCGACTGGGGCAGCAGCCTGGAGGCCTTGAGGTCGAGCAGGGTCGCCGCGACGAGGAGGAACTCCGACGCCTGCCCGAGGTCCCAGTCGGCGTCGGCGGCCTGGGCGGCCTTGATGTGTGCGACGAACTCGTCGGTGACCCGGGCCAGCGCGACCTCGGTGATGTCGAGCTTGTGCTTGCTGATCAGGCCGAGGAGCAGGTCGAAGGGGCCCGAGAACACGTCGAGGTGGACCTCGAACGGGACAGCCGAACGTCGCGTGATGACGCCGCCTGGGACGAGGTCGTCGCTCGCCCTGCTGGGCGGTCCGGCGTTGGCGGCAGCGGCGGTCTCGTCGGGCCCGCGGCCGGGCTCGGTGTCCGCGTCGGCCGCAGGTGCGGTGACCTGCTCGTTCATCGGCCCGCCCGAGGGCACGCCGGCGTGGGGGTCGACCGCGCCGCGGTCGACGGTGTCCTGCCCGACCATCAGCTCACTGCGGATCAGGCTGCGCCACCGCGCGAGATCAGCTCGCGGGCGAGCTGGCGGTAGGCGTTGGCGCCGGAGTGGTCGGACGAGTAGGAGGTGATCGGCTCGGCGGCGAGCGTCGCGTCGGGGAACTTCACCGTGCGGCTGATGACGGTGTGGAAGACCTGGTCGCCGAAGTGGTCGACGACCGAGCGCACGACCTCGCGGCTGTGCAGCGTGCGGCTGTCGTACATCGTCGCGAGGATGCCGTCGACCTGCAGGCGCGGGTTGAGGCGGTCGGTGATCTTGTCGATGGTGTCGATGAGCAGCGCCACGCCGCGCATCGCGAAGAACTCGCACTCGAGCGGGACGATGACCCCGTGCGCCGCGGTGAGGGCGTTGACGGTGAGCAGGCCGAGCGACGGCTGGCAGTCGATGAGGATGACGTCGTACTCGTCGACGACGGGTCGCAGCACACGGGCCAGGATCTGCTCGCGGGCGACCTCTCCGACGAGCTGCACCTCGGCTGCCGACAGGTCGATGTTGGCCGGCACGAGGTCGAGGTTGGCCGTGCGGGTCGGCTGGATGACGTCGTGGATCTCGTGGCCACGCTCGATGAGGAGGTTGTAGATCGTCGTGTCGAGCTCTTGGGCGTTGACGCCCAGACCGACCGACAGGGCACCCTGCGGGTCGAAGTCGATGACGAGCACCTTGCGCCCCAGCTCGGCCAGCGCCGCACCGAGGTTGATCGTCGTCGTGGTCTTGCCGACGCCGCCCTTCTGGTTGCACATGGCGATGATCCGCGCCGGGCCGTGGCTCGAGAGGGGTGCCGGGTTCGCGAAGTCGGGCAGCGGGCGCCCGGTGGGCCCCATCGCGCCGGAGCCGGCCGTCTCGGTGCCGGGGAGCTGGGCGACGGGGACGGAGCTGAGGGTGGGGTGGCGAGGCGGGGCGGGGTCTTCGGACCGCACGGACTGCATGCTCTGCTGTGACTCCTCGTTCACCGGGTGTTCCACTCCGCTCGGCGTTGCCGCTGGGATGCTGCGGTCAGCCTCTCGCTGATCAGGTGTGACCCTATCAGCGGGCACGGGGGTGGGCGCCCGCATACACCTCGCGAAGGCGGTGCACGGAGACCATCGTGTAGATCTGCGTCGTGGTGACCGAGGCGTGCCCGAGCAGCTCCTGCACGACGCGTACGTCGGCGCCCCCGTCGAGCAGGTGGGTGGCGAAGGAATGGCGCAGCGTGTGCGGTGACACGTGCTCGAGGTCCGCGCGGGTGGCCGCACGCTGGATGATCGCCCACGCCGACTGGCGTGAGAGCCGGGCGCCGCGCTGGTTGAGGAAGAGCGCCGGACCCCCTCTTCCGTGCGTGGCCAGGGCCGGACGGCCCCTGACGAGGTATGCCGTCACCGCCTCGAGCGCGTACCGGCCGACCGGGACGACCCGCTCCTTGCCGCCCTTGCCCTGCAGCCGGACGGAGCCGACTCCCCCACGCGATGGGGCGCCTGCCACGGGGTCGGTCGGGTCCGCGCTCTCGATGTCGTCGACGTCGAGGCCGACGGCCTCGCTGATGCGCGCGCCCACGCCGTACAGCACTTCGAGCAGCGCCCGGTCGCGGAGCGACTCGGGCGTGTCGCCGACCGACGCCGCCGCGAGCAGCCGCTCGACGGCCCCGACGGGGATGGCCTTCGGGAGGCGCGCGGGTGGCTTGGGCGGGGCGACGTTGGCGGCAGGGTCGCCGGCCACCTCGCCCTCGAGGGCCAGGAAGCGGTGGAAGCCACGCACGGCCACGAGCGTGCGGGCCGCCGAGGACGCCGCCAGGCCACGCTCGCGGAGCGAGGCGAGGAAGTCGGCGACGTCGGTCTCGGCGACGCGTGCAGGGTCGTCGATGCCCTTGGCAGCCAGGAACGTGCAGTAGCCACGCAGGTCACGGGCGTAGGACTTCAGCGTGTTGTCCGAGGCGCCCTTCTCCACGCGGACGTGGTCGAGCCACCCGCGGACGTCGCGCTCGAGGCGCGTGGCCCGTGCCGCGGGTGGCTCGGTGGCGACCGGCTGGGTCAGGACAGGGCCTCGTCGAGGCTGACCGCCGACATGCCGTGCGCCTCGGCGACGCCTCCGTAGGTGACGTGGCCGTCGTGGGTGTTGAGCCCGAGGCCGAGGGCGTGGTCGGTGCGCAGGGCGTCACGCCACCCCTGGTTGGCGAGCTTGACGGCATACGGGAGCGTCGAGTTCGTCAGGGCGTACGTCGACGTGTTGGGCACGGCCCCCGGCATGTTGGCGACGCAGTAGAAGACCGAGTTGTGCACCATGTACGTCGGGTCGGCGTGCGTGGTGGCGTGGCTGTCCTCGAAGCAGCCGCCCTGGTCGATGGCGATGTCGACGAGCACCGAGCCCGGCTTCATCTGCGACACCAGCTCGTTGGAGACGAGCTTGGGCGCCGCGGCACCGGGGATGAGCACCGCGCCGATGACCATGTCGGCCTGCAGCACCTGCTCCTGGACCGTCAGCTTCGACGACGCGAGCCCGTGGACCTGGTTGTCGTAGCGCCAGAACGACATGCGCAGCTTGTCGAGGTCGGTGTCGAGCAGCGTCACGTCAGCGCCCATGCCGAGAGCGATGTTCGCGGCGTTCTGGCCCGACACGCCAGCGCCGAGGATGACGATCTTGGCGTTCGCCACGCCGCCGACGCCGCCCATGAGCACGCCCCGCCCGCCCTGGGCGCGCATGAGTGCGTGCGCGCCGACCTGGGGTGCGAGGCAGCCGGCCACCTCGGACATCGGGTACAGCAGCGGCAGCGCGCCCGAGGTGAGCTGCACGGTCTCGTACGCGATGCCGGTGACCTTGCGCTTGACGAGCTCTTCGGTGAGCGGTTTGTCGGCGGCGAGGTGCAGGTAGGTGAAGAGGGTGAGGCCCTCTCGCATGCGGTGGTACTCCTCGGCCACGGGCTCCTTGACCTTGAGCACCATGTCGGCGTCGCCCCACACGTCGTCGGCCGAGCCGATGATGCGAGCGCCCGCTGCGACGTAGGCGTCGTCGCTGATCTGCGACCCGACGCCGGCGTCCTTCTCGACGAACACCTCGTGCCCGTGGTCGGTGAGCTCGTGCACGCCGGACGGGGTGATGGCCACGCGGTACTCGTGGTTCTTGACCTCGCGAGGGATGCCGACCTTCATGCTGTTGCACTTCCTTCCGGAATGTCGCCGCCGGGCTCCGTTGCCGTGGCGGACGAGGGTCCCTCTCGGGGCCGCGAGCCAACTGTATCCACGGCCGTCACGACCAGGTCACGTCCTCGCGCAAGTCCCGCCGGGCCGTCTGCCGTCCCTGGCGGAGTGTGCGAACCCGGCCCGTGCCGGCCGGCTCTCGGCGTCCCCGACGCCGGGACTCCGCGCCGTCGACCATCGCGACCATCGGGGCGCGCACGCCGACGCGGCTCGCGACGTGCTCCTCATGGTGCTGCTGATCGCGGTGTTCGACACCATGGGACCGTGAAGCTCTACGCAGACACCCCTGCCCGCCGCACCCGACAGATCCTCGCCGACGTGCTGATGCTCCTGTGGATCGGCGTCTGGGTGTATGCCGGACGCCAGGTCCACGACACCGTGCAGGGCCTGCGGGGGCCCGCCGACTCGATCACGTCGGCGGGACGGTCGGTCAACGGTGCCCTCACCGGCGCCGGCGACCAGGCCGGCCAGATTCCCCTCGTCGGTGACCAGTTGAGGACGTGGCTGACCCAGGCTGCCGGTTCGGGCACGACGCTCGAGCGGGCGGGCACGTCGATGGCCGGCACGGTCGAGACGCTGGCGCTCGGACTCGGTCTCGCGACAGCCCTCGTCCCGATCCTGCTCGTGCTCACGGTGTGGCTCTGGGCCCGGGTTCGCTTCGTGCGCAACGCAACCCGCTCGCAGCGATTCATCGACGCGGGCGAGGACCTCGACCTGTTCGCCCTCCGGGCCATGGCGACGCAGCCGATGGGCGCTCTCGCGAAGGTGTCCGACGACCCGGCAGGAGCCTGGCGCCGTCGCGACCGCGACGTGATCCGTCAGCTCGCCCTGCTCGAGCTGCGCGACCAGGGCCTGCGCCCCCACCCGGCTACTGAGCCCGACGCTCCCCACCCATCGAGTGCTCAGTTCCCGACGCTCCCCACCCATCGAGTGCTCAGTTGCCCACGTCGGAAAGTGAGCGCTCGATGGGCTTCTCGGCGAGAGCTCGGCTCCTGACGTCGTCGATGGGGCACTCGACTGGGGTCTCAGGTCGAGGGGGTCAGCTCTCGGCGTCGGTGCGGCTGACGACCGGGGCGAGGTCCTCGGCCGGGGGCGCCCACGTGTCGGCAGCGGCCGGCACCTGCTCGCCGCTGCGGATGTCCTTGACCTCGTCACCCGACTCCCCCGCCCCGGGGAACCAGACGTACGGGATGCCCCGGCGCTCGGCATACCGGATCTGCTTGCCGAACTTGGCGGCCGAGGGGGCGACCTCGCACGCGATCCCCCTGCGGCGCAGGGCCGTGGCGACGGCAACGGCGTCGTCACGCGACTGGTCGTCCTTGAGGGCGACGAGCGCCGCCGCCGGAGTCGAGCGCGAAGCGGTCACGAGCCCGCGACCGATGAGCAGGCCGAGGATGCGCGTGACGCCGATCGAGATGCCGACGCCCGGGTAGGTGGTGCGGCCGTCGCTGGCCAGCGCGTCGTAGCGACCGCCGGAGCAGAAGGACCCCCACGACTCATGCCCGACGAACTGGGTCTCGTAGACGGTCCCGGTGTAGTAGTCAAGACCGCGCGCGATGCGAAGGTCGGCGACGAGCTTGCCTGGCGCGTGGGCCAATCCAGTGCGGATGACGTTGGCGAGCGACTCGAGCCCCTCCTCGAGAAGGGGGTGCTCGACGCCCAACGCGCGCACCTGCTCGACGAAGCCGAGGTCGGTCGAGCGGATCTCGGCGAGGGCCAGGCACTGGTCGGCCTGGGCGTCGGTGGCTCCCGCCTCGAGAAGCATCGCCTTGACCTTGTCGGGGCCGACCTTGTCGAGCTTGTCGACGATGCGCAGGGTGCCGATGACGTCGGTGATGCCGATGCCCTGGTAGAAGCCGTTGGGGATCTTGCGGTCGTTGACCTGGATGATGAAGTCACCGACGGGGAACTTGCTGAACACGTCGGCGATGACGAGCGGCATCTCCGCCTCGAAGTGCGGCGAGAGCTCACCGACGTCGACCACGTCGATGTCGGCCTGCGTGAACTCGCGGTAGCGGCCCTCCTGCGGGCGCTCTCCGCGCCACGCCTTCTGGATCTGGTAGCGCCGGAAGGGAAACGAGAGCTTGCCGGCGTTCTCGAGCACGTAGCGCGCGAACGGCACCGTCATGTCGAAGTGCAGACCCCAGCGCGCGTCGTCGTCGCTGCCACCGGCCAGGCGCGAGACCGCGTAGATCTCCTTGTCGGCGTCCTCGCCCTGCGAGCTGAGCCGCTCGATCGGCTCGATGGAGCGCGTCTCGACCGAGGAGAAGCCGTGCAGCTCGAACGTCTCGCGGATGACGTCGAGGAAGCGCTGCTCGACGATGCGCTCGGACGGGAGGTACTCGGGAAAGCCACTGATCGGCAGGACCTTGGTGGCCTTGGGCTGCGGGGTGCTCACGCGGACAAGTCTTTCAGGTACGGGTTGGTGGCGCGTTCGTGGGCCATCGTCGTCGCCTGGTAGTGGCCGGGCAGCACGAGTGTGGTGTCGGGAAGGGGCAGCACGACGTCGCGCAGGCTGCGCTGCATCGCAGCCGCGTCACCTCCGGGAAGGTCGGTGCGCCCGATGGAACCGGCGAAGAGCACGTCGCCGGTGACCATGGTGCGGTCGACGTCGACCTGGTCGCGGATGCCGTCGGGCACTCGGTCGAGACCGAACATCACCGAGCCCTCGGTGTGCCCCGGCGCGTGCAGGACGTCGACGTCCATACCGGCCAGGGTGAGCCTGGTGCCGTCGACGATCTCGACGACGTTCGTCGGCTCGCTCCACTGCGCCGCGGTGCCGAACTGCTGCTCGAGCATGGCGACCAGGCCCGGGTTGCTCCGTGCCAGCAGGTCGTGGAGCCGGTAGCGGTCGTCCGGGTGGATGTACGCCGCGGTGTCGGCACCGCACACCGGCGTCACCGAGTAGACATGGTCGACATGACCGTGCGTGAGCAGGACTGCGGCGGGACGGAGGTGGTGCTCGCTCAGCACCTCGCGCAGGGTCTCCTCCACCCCGACACCGGGGTCGACGATGAGGCACTCCTCCCCTGCCCCGGGCGCCAGGACGTAGCAGTTCGTGTCGAACGCCTGGGCGGGGAACGCGATCGTCAGCACGTTCGGAGCCTAGCCACGGGGGCGTGTGCGGGGCACACGGCATACGTGGTCGGGAGACCCATTCCCTGATTGCGTATGCCGTGTGGCGGGCTTCCGGGCGTAAATCCGCCCGTCAGAGGGGAGTTGTCACGGACTCGTGACCCGTCCCGCTGCGTACGCACCGCAGTCGTTCCATAAAATGACCGAACGCCCGGGGACAGCCCATGCGGCCCGTACGAGGAGAGGTCAGTGACCAAAGAGCAGGAACGCGCACGTGCGCGCCGCCGCCACGAAGAGCAGCAAAGGACAGCGAAGCCGTCGGTGAGCGACTCGACGCGCGACAAGCAGGTCTTCGGCGTGATCTTCGCGGTCATCCTCGTCATCGCCGCCGTGATCGTCGTGCCGAGGTTCATCGGCAGCTCCGACACGCCCGAACCCGCGGCAGCGTCCTCGACCCCGGGTGCCACCTCGACGCCGAAGGGCACCTCGACCGGCGGCCTGCAGGCGGGCCAGAAGCTGGCTGCCGGCTGCTCCGCTCCGCCGGCCAACCAGACCAGCCCCAAGCAGCAGACCACGGTGCCTGCCAAGGCGACGGCTGCCGGCAAGACGTTCGTCGCCACGGTGAAGACGACCTGCGGCGACCTGGTGCTCGACCTCGACGGAACGAAGGCACCCCAGACGGTCGCCTCGTTCCTCAACCTCGCCAAGACCGGCTACTGGGCGCCGAGCCCCTGCCACCGTCTCACCACCGAGGGCATCTTCGTGCTCCAGTGCGGTGACCCCACGGGCACGGGTTCGGGCGACCCCGGCTACCAGTTCGGCATCGAGAACGCTCCGGCCAGTGGCAAGTACCCGCGTGGCACGCTGGCCATGGCCCGAGGCCAGGCCCCGGACACCAACGGAGGCCAGTTCTTCATCACCTACAAGGAAACCCAGTTGCCCACCGACACCGGCGGCTACACGATCTTCGGAAAGGTGACCAAGGGCATGGACATCGTCGACAAGATTGCGGCGGGCGGCCTGGTCACAGCAGGCCAGCCGACGCCAGTGAACCCGATCAGCATCCTCAGCGTCAGTGTGACGGAGAAGAAGGCATGACCGACATGAACCAGCCCGAGTCCGACGAGACCACCGGCACCGAGGTCCCGGCCGTTCCCGCGGACACATCCGAGACGCCGACGCCGGTAAACGATGCCGCGGCGGCAGCCACCGCGGATGCCGTCGCGTCCGTGGCCGCGACCGAGTCGGGCGACGCGGTGGAGGTCGCGGCAGCCGAGGCCGATGAGTCTCACGAGCCTGCCGCCGAGGCAGCTGCCGAGTCCGGTGCCGATCAGGCTGCCTTGGTGGCGCCCGAGACCGAGCAGGCCGCCCCCGTGGCCGAGCCAGAAGCAGCGGCACCCGCGGTCACAGAGCCGGTCGTGGAAGGGGCGGCAGCTGAGTCCGGACAGGTCGCCGTCGGGGAGCAGCCTGCTCCCGTGGTGGCGCCCGAGACCGAGCAGGCCGCCCCCGTGGCCGAGCCGGAAGCAGCGGCACCGGCGGTCACAGAGCCGGTCGCAGACGAGTCGGCCGCTGAGCCCGCTGCCGAGTCTGCCGAGTCTGCCGAGTCTGCCGAGTCTGCCGAGTCTGCCGAGTCTGCCGAGTCTGCCGAGTCTGCCGAGTCTGCCGAGTCTGCCGAGTCTGCCGAGTCTGCCGAGTCTGCCGAGTCTGCCG